>CAVOVO010000023.1:0-163854 GCA_963699845.1 uncultured delta proteobacterium | reverse complement strand
AAAGCCATGCGTCTTGAGAAGCGAGTTCCTTTGAATGGTTGATCCGGCGAGGAAGAGGCACTATATTGTCCATCTAAAGGAGGGAAGGAAGATTGATGATTAACAAAGCAGACCCATGCCATTAAGGGTCGTGGTGGCAGGGGCAGGGACCATGGGACATGGCCTGGCGATGGTAATGGCCAGCGCGGGTCATGACACTGTGCTTTTCGACATCCGTGAAGAGGCCCTGCAGCGGGCACTTAACCTCATCCGTTCTCACCTCCAACTCCTTTCGGAAATGGGACGATTGGATTCGAAGGATATCCCCGGGATTCTGGCCCGCATCACCACGGCCAACAGCATCGAGGTCTTGTCCCAGGCGGAGTTTCTGATCGAGAGCGTTTCCGAAGACCCGGAAATCAAGAGGGCCTTTTACAACGAAGCCGCGGCCCGGTGCAGCGCCCGGGACCATCGTAGGCAGCAACACCTCTTACCTGAATATCTTTGAGCTGGCCCCCGAATCCCTTCAGGGACACCTCCTGATCAACCACTTTTACGCCCCGCCCTACATCATCCCGCTGGTCGAGATGGTGAAAGGCCCTGCCACCCTCCCTGAGGTGATGGAAAAGGTAAAAGCGATTCTTTCCGCAGCGGGTCAAAAACCTGTTATGATGGAGAAATTCATCGCCGGGTTCATTGTCAACCGGCTCCAAAGGGCCATTGGACGCGAGATATTCCATTTGATGGACGCCGGATACGCCAAGCCCGAGGAGATCGACAAGGCCGTACTGGCAAGCCTAGGCGTGCGGCTTCCGGTCCTGGGCGTGGTTCGCCGCCTCGATTTCGCCGGCCTTGATTTTGCCCTCAAGGTCTTCTCCAATCCGCCCATCGGGCTGATGACCGAGGAAAAGCCTTCGGAGCGGTTGAAGGATCTCGTGTCGCATGGCCATCTGGGGGTGAAAACGGGCAAAGGGTTCTATGATTATGGTGGCAGGGACCTGGAGGAGATCAGCCGCAAGAGGGACCGGCTGCTCCTGCGCGCGCGCGACCTGATTGAAGAGATCGAGAGAGACCTGTGGTCTGAGTGATCAGCCGCAACGTCATTTGTAAAGGAGGGAAAAGACATGAGTCAGCAGTCCAGATGGGTCCGGATGGCCATGAGCTGCCCCGAGGGAAGGGGAGAGAACATGCTCCTGGCCGAATGGCAAGTCAAGGGGGAAGAGGCCGCGCTTCATGGCGTGAGCTGCAGCAATGCCCATCTTAAGGATTATGGTGGAGGGGATTGCCAATGGTCCTGTTGGGAGAAGATTGTGACGAAAAGGGCATAGGCGCCGCTTGCGGCGAAAGGGAGGTGCTGTGATGGGGCTTTCAAGAGAAGAGATCAGGAAGGCGTTGGCCGAATGGAACCATGCCTGGGACAGGCACGACCTGGATGGGGTGATGTCGCTTTTTCACGAAAAGGTGATCTTTGACAATTTCACCGGCGGCCGGGTCGAGGGGAAGGAAAACCTTGAAAAGGCCTGGCGTCCCTGGTTTCAGAACCACGGGGGTTTTCGTTTCATAGAGGAAGAGACCTTTATCGATGAAACGGAACAGAAGGTATTGTATCGGTGGAGTCTGGAGTGGCCCTCCCCGGAGAAGGCGCACAGAGGAAAGCCGGAAACAAGGCGGGGCGTGGACGTGATGCATTTCAAGGACGGAAAGATCATCAACAAGTTCACCTACTGCAAGACGAGCATCGAGGTGGCCGGAAAACGGGTGAAGCTCGTCCCCGAGGCGTGAGGCCCGGCCCGGCAGGAGACAACCCATGAGCGGTGATTTCATCCTTGCGCACGAAGCCCTGATCAGAATGGGGTTTTTCGTGGGTATTTTCGTCGTGGTTGCGCTGGTGGAGGTCTTTGATCCCAGAAGACCCCTCCAGACATCAAAGGCCAGCCGCTGGTTTGGAAACATCTCCATTGTCGCCATCAACACGGTGGTGCTGCGGTTGCTCTTTCCGGCCGGCGCCGTCGGCATTGCCATCTGGGTCGGAGAGACGGGGGTGGGGATGGTTCAATCACGTGACCTGGCCTGCCTGGTTTGAAGTCGTGCTGTCCGTGGTACTTCTCGACTTCATCATATACCTCCAGCACGTCATGTTCCATGCGGTCCCCGCGCTTGTGGCGGTTTCACATGATGCATCACGCGGACATGGACTACGATCTCACCACGGGCACCCGTTTTCACCCCGTCGAGATCCTCATCTCCATGCTGATCAAGGCCTCGGCCATCACAGTCCTCGGGGCCCCGGCCCTTGCGCGTCATCCTCTTTGAGATCCTGCTGAACGGGACCGCCATGTTCAATCACGGGAATTTCTTCATCCCTGTTGCGGTTCGACCGTGTGCTGCGGCTTGCGGTGGTGACGCCCGACATGCACCGCGTCCATCATTCGGTCTTTCCCAACGAGACAAACAGCAACTTCGGGTTCAATCTTCCGTGGTGGGATCGACTCATGGGCACCTATCGGGCACAGCCCATGCGGGGACACGACGGCATGACCATCGGGCTCAACCAGTTTCGAGACCCATCCCGCCTCACCCTTCCGTGGATGATCGTCATGCCCTTCGTGGGCAAGCAGGGCAACTATGCCATCAACCGAAAGGGTTCAACGAACGGCGACTGATGGGTTACCTTAGATCCACCAGACCCCGATTGCTCAATCGCAAGAGGTCATGCCGGACCGACAAACGCAAAAGGCTCAGTGACAAGGAGTTCGACCGGGTCGTCCAGAAGGCCATCGCCAGGATCCCACGGGAGATCCGGCAGCACCTGGACAACATCCTCATTTCCGTGCAGAAGCGACCATCCCAGGAACTGCTGGAAGACTTGGGTTTTCCGGCGGACGAGCCGCTCCTGGGCGTCTTCTGGGGTGTGCCGCTCATGGAGCGGTCCGTCACGGACCCGGAACCGTTTTCGGACAAAATCTTTCTGTTCCAGGAGGTCCTTGAAGAGACGTGTGAAACCATCGAGGAGTTGGAGGAAGAGATCGAGATCACCGTGGTCCACGAGATCGCCCATGCCCTCGGGATCGAGGAAGACCGGCTGGCCGAGCTGGGGTATGACTGATACAAACCCATAGTATTTAGTAAAATGTGAGGAAAAAACATGGCTCATCACGTTTCCCATAAATTGAAAAGAGAAGACAGCATACTGGTCATTGTGGACATACAGGAAAAGCTCGCCCCCGCCGTGTCGGAAAGGGCGAAGGTCGTTTCAAATGCCTTGCGGCTTGTCAAATTCGCCAAGATCATCGGGTTGCCCATCCTTGTTTCGGAGCAGCAAAAGCTCGGCCCAACCGTCCAGGAAATCAGCTCGGAGCTGCCTCACTATGATCCGGTATCCAAGCTCGCGTTCGACTGCTTTGCCGTCCCCGAATTCCGTCAGAAGCTCGAAAAGCTCGCACGCCGTTCTTTGATCGTCACCGGTCTTGAGACCCACATCTGTGTGTCCCAGACGGCCATCAGCGGCCTCGCGGAATACAACGTCCATGGGGTCAGCGACGCCATGTCCTCCCGCTCCCCCCATAACTGGGAGGTGGGTGTCGAAAGAATGCGGCAGCACGGAGTCGTGATTACCTCGACCGAGATGGTCATCTACGAATTGCTTGAAAAGGCCGGTACTGACGAATTCAAAGCCACGCTTCCCCTGATCAAGTAAGCGCTTTGAGCTCTATCAGTCCAGGTAATCCTTCAGCTTCTCTGCAAGCGTTTCGGGCCACTCGTCTTCGAAGAGGAAGATGCTGATTTCCTCCTTCGTGAGCGTTTCCGTGATCTCTTTGGGCAGAAGCTTCAAGGCCTCCAACCTGCCGGGATCCGGGCTCTTGCACGGCGCTTTGTCTTCTTTCATTTCCATTTGTGCGTCCTTTCCGGTCTTTCTCTCTGAGCGGTCGGCGATGCG
Source organism: uncultured delta proteobacterium (assembly GCA_963699845.1). Taxonomy (GTDB): domain Bacteria; phylum Desulfobacterota; class DSM-4660; order Desulfatiglandales; family Desulfatiglandaceae; genus CAWHLE01. Next base: position 159,938 of record CAVOVO010000023.1, on the reverse strand, counting down.
CCACGCGCTTCCTTCGAAATGGCCGTGACGATGCCCAGGATTTCACCGTGCCGTTTGCCGTTGCTCGCCGCCAGGCCATCCAGCTCAAGGATTCGAGGACCCTTTACGGGCTCATAAGGGATCGGGTCCCCTGAAAAGGCTGTAACCCTCCCCCCCGCCTCTTCCAGGATCGCTTGCCCGGCGCAGTGGTCCCACGGATACCCGATCCCGAAACGGGGGTTTGATCCCCTGACATAGACATCCGCCCGGCCGGAGGCCAGCAGCACATACTTGGCTTGACCGTCCATGCGAATGAGGGTGCTCATGCCGGCCCGTTCCATAAACCTGCCGCACACGTCCCCTTCGTCATGGGCCCTGGAGCCGACGACCTTGAATCGCGCCAGCGTCGTCCCATCAGAGACGCGCACCCGCTCCGGGCGACCCCCGTCCCCGACGATCGTAAACGCGCCTGTGCCCCTGCCCGCATAGGCAATCACGGTCTCCCGATCCGAGCCTTCAGGGCAAGGAAACAAAGGGGCTGCGATGCACCCGAACTGAGGCATGCCGTCATAGTAAAGACCCAGGGCGATGGCATAGGTCAACCCTTTTTTGTACCCTTTGGTTCCATCGATGGGGTCAACCATCCAGACCCTTGATCCGTTCTGGGGGCCCCGGTAGTTGACCCATGACTCAAACCTTTCTCGTGCATCTCTGAACCCCATCCCCTCGAGCACAACGCACGCCTCTTCCCTGAGCTCCTCCAGGTCCCCTTCCCCGATCTCTTCTTCTGCCAAGATACGATCTTGAGGAAATTCCCTTTGAAGCCCCGAGAGAATGATGGCCTGGGAAACGATGTCTGCCTGGGTCAGGGGGCTTTCGTCTTTCTTGGTCACAGAACGGATCCCCTCGTCGACGGATCGCCTCTGTGGCAAGCGCGGCCCTCCTTGCCAACTCGACAGACACACTGATTTCCTTCTTGAAATCGCCCTTCTCCATTTGCTTTGCTCCGTTCCTTAATCCATCTCGTTCGCCGAGCCACTCGTCCGGATCGACGTGATTCCAGCTTTTTAGCGCATTCTAATTACAAAAGGGTCAAGTACAACTGAAAAAAGAGATTTACCCACTGTTGTCAAACTGAAAGAACCGATTGAGAGGATAGCCGCCCAATTGGAGGATATGGCGCAAAAGGGCCTTCTCTTCCGCCGGCGAAAGGGGGAGGCACTTCAGTACAGCGCGATCCCATTCATCCACGGTCTCCTTGAATTCCAGGTCCCCCGGACGGACAAAGACCTGAAGAAGACCGTGAAACTGGCGGGAAGTTATATCAATGAAGTGCTCAAACATTCCATGGCGAGAAACGCAGAATTGTTTGTGCGCACCATTCCAGTTCAACGTTCGGTAAGGGTAGTGCATCATGTCGCGGCCTACGAGGACGCCTGCGAAATCCTCAGGAAGGAGAAACTGATTGTCATTACGGATTGTGCCTGTAGAAAACAGAAGGCTCTTTTCGGTAAGGATTGCGGGAAGCCGATGGAGGTCTGTTTCATGTTTGGCCCTATGGGGCAATATTACATAGACAATGGTTTCGGACGTCGTATAGACTTGGATGAGGCGTTAGCCATTCAGAACAAGGCTCACGACGCCGGCTTGATCACACAACCGGCCGCAGCACAAGAGCCCTATTCTCTTTGCAACTGTTGTGTGGATTGCTGCGGCTTCCTCCGGGCGGTAAGCAAGCAGCCAAAACCGGCGGACTTTGTTTTTTCAAATCATACCGCCGTTGTTGACCCGAAGAGATGCTCCGGATGCGGAACCTGCCTGGAACGATGTGGGATGAAAGCCGTGACAGTAAACCTGGACGGCCATTCGGAAATCGACCTGGATCGATGCATAGGATGCGGTTTATGCGTGACCACCTGTACGGAAGAAGCCCTGCACCTCGCGCCAAAGCCGGAAGAAGCGCTGCGGAAACCTCCCACCCGTACGGCCGAACAGATGGTCCAGATGGCTAGGAAAAGGGGAATTAAGAAAATCGATGCAACGAGAATCGTTTCCTATGGCTTTTGAATAGAATTACCATTGCTCGCTGAATTGAACGATTTGGAGGGAAGATCATTTCTCGAACAGAGATGATCGGTGATGCATGAAAAGGCATATTCCAATGTGCTGAAGATGTGGTTTTTTTGGGTGGCGCGGTATTTGCTTTCTTCCAGCTGAACGATACCGATAAAGATCCCCCAAAGCATGTTGTACAATTGGGAGGGATTGACGTCTCGGATGAGTTTCAACTGAACGGCTTTACGGATAATATTTCTTCCCAGCTCCGAATTTCTTTTTGCATAACGATTGATCTCCAAGGCTGACTGCTCGGCCATTTTCGAGGTCAACACACCTACCTGAAAGGCCCGCATGATACTGAAAATGTCAGGATCCGCTTCGTACACCTTCCTGAAACTACGATAAAAACCCATCACCACCTCCTTACCAGTTATGGCCGGATCATGCGAAATCTTTTCTTCGAGCGCCTGGAACAATTGACCGAGGTCTTGAATTACCGGTACCAGCAGAGCCATATACAGGTCATCTTTACTTGTAAAATAAAGATAAATGGCCCCTTTGCTGACCCGGGCCTCGGTCGAGATTTTTTCAATTGTGGTACCGACATATCCCATTTCCAAAAAAACTTTTTTTGCGGCTGATATGATCGCCTTTTTGGTCCACTCCTTCTTGTCTTCACGCAGACTTCCTTTTTTAAGGTTCATGGCTTCCTCAATTCGATCTGGGCCTATCGATTCTTGAATCTCAATCGCCAGACGACGCAACCAACCCTTTGTTTGGCGACCCTTTCAGGGTCACAATCGCTAATTATCTTCTCTCAACTTGGCCTTAACTACCTTTCCCCCAGGATTCCGTGGCAGGGACTCCACGAATTTTACATACTTCGGCACCTTGTAATCGGCCAGATGTTGGAAACAGAATTGCCGTATTTCCTCTTCTGTAGCCGATTGTCCCGGCTTCAATACCAACACCGCCTTGACTTGTTCCCCGAAAATCTTATCAGGTACTCCTACTACGGCCGCTTCAAGGACGTTGGGGTGACTGTAAAGGGCATTCTCCACTTCGATACAGTAGATATTCTCCCCTCCCCGGATGATCATATCCTTCTTTCGATCCAACAGGTAAAGGTACCCGTCTTCGTCCACCTTCCCCACATCTCCCGTGTGCAACCACCCGTTGGTAATGGTCTCTTTCGTCCCCTGTGGGTTGTTCCAATACCCTTTACAGACCGCCGGTCCTTTAAACCAGAGCTCTCCCATTTGATTCAGGTCGAGTTCCTGCCCCTTTTCATCCGCCACGATGATCTCGTTGCAAGGGGTGGCCCACCCAATGGATCCAAGTTTTATCAAGGCATCCTCTGGGGGCAAAGCAAAGGTAAAGGAAGTCGATTCGGTCTGGCCCCCGGCATTGATAAACTTCGAACGAGGGAATTTCTCCGCCAGAAGTTTGATCAGTTCCGGAGCTGCAGGGGCGGCCCCGGAAAGGGTGTATTCAATGGAGGTCAAATCATATTGGTCAAAATCCGGATAGGTGACCCAGAACCAGTACATGGTCGGAACGGCAACCAAAAGCGTGACTTTTTCCCGGGCCATCAGTTCCAGCGACTCTTTAGTCTTGAATTCCTTCATGATCACGCTGGTTCCGCCCATCAATACGGATGAAATGAGCTGAGAGTGCAGGGCAGAGGCATGAAAAAGAGGGGTTAGGATCATCTGTTTTGTCTTCGGTGTAACCTGCATGATATGAGCCGCCGTGATGCCATTGCAGATCAGATTACGATGGCAAAGCACGGCACCCTTGGGACGGCCCGTCGTCCCCGAAGTGTACATAATACTGGCCGGGTCCTCTTCGTCGATGGGGACTTCTTCAAAGAAATGTTCCGATCCGGCTTCCAGTTCACGGTAACTGCGAAGGCCGGTAGGGATGTCCGCCCCCGTAATGAAAACCTGCCTTACCTTGTCGAGCTCGGGCAATAGGCGCTCGACCGTGTCCCGGTAAATGTCTTCGAAGATCAAGACACCTGTTTCTGTGTCCTTGAGTTGGTATGCCATCTCCTGACCGGAGAGCCGGTAGTTCAAGGGAAGGCAGACGGCCCCAATCTGGACAATGGCAAAATAGCAGACACAGAACTCAAGAGTATTGGAAAAAAGGACGGCCACCCGATCACCTTTTTGAATATTGCAAAGTCTCTGCAAGGCCCCTGAGACGCTGTCCGCCCGCTTGCCGAGCTCTCGGTATGTCATCCCATAGCCCTGATAGATCAGGGCCGTCTTCACGGGTGAGGTCGCAACGGCTCTGCGCAGAACGTCCCGGAGCGACGTCAGTCGGTCGCCATAAACTTTGATCGGTATTCCGTCAACCAGTTTTTCGGTGATGTTCAACCCCTCGGTGGGCCATGATTTTGCCTTCATGGGTCCTCTCCTTTCCTAAAATCCCTTTAACAGATTGCGTGCGATCACGAGCCGTTGAATTTCACTTGTCCCCTCTACAATTAAACCTAAACGGGCGTCCCGAAAATAGCTCTCCATGGGATAATCCCGGGTGTAACCGTGTCCCCAAAGACTTGCAGGGCCTTATGGGTCACCCTGAAGGCTGTCTCGGTGGCAAAGACCTTAGCCATGGAGCTGGGCTGGGTGGCCCGCAGACCGTGGTCCGGACAATAGGCCGCATAGTAAACCTTGAATCGCGCGGCCTGCAGTTCCGAGGCCATGTCGACCAGAGAGAACTGAATGGCTTGAAAGGTGCTGATCGGTTTGCCAAACTGTTCCCTGCTCTTGGAATAATTGATGGCGTTTTCTAGGGCGGCCATGGCGGCCCCAGATATCTTCCGCTCGTCATCAGGGGTAGAAAGCGCCGCTTCTGATCCTCTGTCCCGCACCGGGCAATAGGTTCCTGAATGAGGGCATGGACTGCCAATGTTCCGGCGCTGGAGGCACAGGCCATGGCGATTTGCAGAAAGATCCCGACCGAGCCGACAAAACCAATGTCGGTTCCTCCATATTCCTCCGGGCTGAAAAGCCCGGCGAAACCGATCTCCGCCATATAGTTGAAGGTCTCGCGAGAAAAGGCTTCCTTTTCATCCCTTTCTGCGGCCATGGGGGCCAACTCCTTTTGGGCGAACTTCCTGGCCAGTTCGATCAGGGCCTTGTGTTCATCTGAAAGCTCGAAATTCACATTTTCTCCTTCTCCATCACTTCGAGTACTTGTACCAGCCCTTACCGCTCTTCCTGCCTAAATGGCCGGCAGCGACCATGGTACGGAGCGTTTGAGAGGATCTGAATCGATCCCCGAAACTTTGGTTCAAGGCATCGGCCACATATAGCTTGGTATCGAGCCCGGAAAAATCGGCCAATTCAAAGGGCCCCATGGGATGATTGAAGGCCAAGCGACAGGCCTTGTCGATATCTTCTTTGGTCGCAATGCCCTCTTCCAAGATCCGCTCGGCCTCGGTCAACCAGAGGTTGATGATCCGGCTGGTGATGAATCCCTGACTATCCTTACAGAGAACCGTCTCTTTCCCGCTCTTTCGGGCAAATTCCAGAACCGTTTCCAAGGTCTCATCCGACGTTTCCAGCCCCTGCACGATTTCGATCAATTTCATCATGGCCGGGGGATTAAAGTAATGAAGCCCCACTACCTTTTCCGGCCGCCGGGTAGCCGCGGCCAGGGCGGTGATACTGAAGTTAGATGTATTGCTGGATAGGATGGCCTCAGGCCGGCAGAAACGATCAAGGTCTCTAAAAGTATCCTTCTTCAAATCCAAATCTTCCGGTATAGCTTCGATCACCAGGTCCGCCTCCTGTACCGCCTGTTTTAGGTCCGTAGTCGTTCGCACCCTTCCTAAAATAGCTGGAACCTCTTCCTGCAAAATTTTCCCGAGCCTTTATCATCCGGTTCAGGCTCTTTTCCATATTGGCCATGGCCCTTTCAAGAAATAGGGCATCCACATCCCGCATGTAGACTTCATATCCGGCCGTAGCGCTAACCTGGGCGATCCCATGCCCCATAATCCCTGAACCGAGAACAGCAATTCGTTTTATCGCCATACTTTTCTCCTCTAAAAACGCTCACACCTTTATGACAATGCCTTCCCCCTGGGCCAACCCACCGCAGATGGCTGCAACCCCGGAACCGCCCCCGCGGCGCATCAATTCATACATCATGGTCATGGTGATCCGCAGGGCACTGGCCCCCACCGGGTGACCAATGGCGATGGCCCCGCCGTTGACATTGGTCTTCTCCAGCAATGCCTTCTGCCCGTTCCTGTCATCACCGGCCAAAATCTTGGTGCTCACCAGGGGCATGGCGGCAAAGGCCTCGTTGATCTCAATCAGATCTACGGAAGCCAATGTCCGGTCGGACTTCTCCAGTGCCCTGGTTATGGTGGGCGCCGGGATGGAGGCAATGTAACGGGCATCCATTGCCGTTGCCACGGAGGAAAGAATGGTGGCCAAAGGCTTCAAACCCTTTTCCTTGGCCGTGTCGGCGCTCATGATAAGAATGGCCGTCGCTCCGGTGCTGAGGCCAGGGGCGTTGCCGGGCGTGACGGTTGGACTGCCGTAGATGGTGGGCAACTTGGCCAATTGTTCGAGAGAGGAATCCTCCCGGGGAGACTCATATGGAAAGGCCATAATTGACCTCCTCCACCTCCGCTGGTTCTACCTTTACCCTACTTAGACACTCCCGGATGACCAGCGCACCCAGATCGATACTGCGAAAATCCCTTAATATCCCTCCGAATTTACTGAAGGGGGTGCGGACTGCGCTGACGATGACCACTTCCTTTGTTGCCATGGACGGCTCCTTTCATCTGCTTCCAACGGATGTTTCAGGGTAATGGCCCCTCCATCTCACTGGCCTTTAGAAATTGCTGGCCACTTCCCCGTGCGGGCGTTGATCGCCTCGATGAAGTTTTGTGAGGTGAAGGCCTCACCAAGAGCGAGGGTTGTGAGGGGGAGAGGCAGCCAGCAGTTTAGGTGGAAAAGACCCACAAGAGTGTTGGCGAAGAAGACGCCGATGACCATCATCTCCCCCTGGGCGAAGTTGATGACCTCGGTCGCCTTGAAGACCAGGACGAATCCAAAGGCGATGAGTCCGTACACGCACCCCATGACGAGGCCTGCGAGCAGCGTCTGAATAATCTCGCTGAAAAGATCCATCCTGTCCTCAGGCGCCCTTTCCATTAGTCAAGGGCCAGCTTAATGGGAACGGATGATCGATAATGACCAACGGATATTTAATGACCGTCGTTTACTTTGTGACAGATTCTAAGTCAAGAAAAAGATATGTCCTGCCCGAGGTGCCACAAAAAAAGGCGAAAGATGGTCTGCCTGACATACCTGCCGTTCCTTGAAGACCAATAGACCACTCTGCACGCCACCACCCTCCACGAAGGATCAACAAGGAATTCACCGACCCGCCCTGTGGGCGGGTGCTCTGCGGATCATTTTCTTGACAGGGTGGGGCATGATTTGAGATGAAATAAAGTTCGATCCATCATTTGCCTGATCTAAAGACCGGAACGCGCACCCTATGGACATCCTGATCCAAATCATCGTGACCGGCTTGGCCACGGGAGGAGTTTACGGCCTCATCGCCCTTGGGTTCGTTCTCATCTACAAGGCATCCAGCATCCTCAACCTGGCCATGGGGGAGTTCATGACCCTGGGGGCCTTCCTCTGCTTCACCGCCTTGGCCGGGGTCGGGGCACCTTTTTATGTAGCGCTTCCCATAACACTTGCCTGTGCTTTTCTTTTAGGGATCGGGGTTGAGCGGGTCATCCTGAGACCCCTCATCGGCCAGCCCATCATCTCGGTCATCATGGTGACCCTGGGCCTGGGCGTAATCCTCAAGGGCCTGATGTACATGATCTGGACCCCGACCTTCCGAAACTTCCCCGAAATCTTCCCGCCCGAACCCCTCGATCTGGGTTTCGCCGTGGTGCCTTCAGGACTCTGGTGGGGTCTCGTGTTTGCCGTGATCGCCACGGCCGTGTTTCTGGTCATCTTCAAGTTCTCCCGGACCGGTGTGGCCATGCGCGCAACGGCCAATGACCAGCAGGCGGCCCTTTCCATGGGGATCAGCGTGAGATGGGTCTTTGCCCTTGCCTGGTGTTTCGGCGCCATGGCTTCCGTCATCGGCGGGATCGTGATCGGCAACATCAACGGCATCAGTGTCTACATGGGAGATGTGGGCCTGCGAGTGCTGGCGGTGATTATCCTGGGCGGGCTTGACAGCATCGGGGGGGCCATCGTCGGGGGCCTCATCATCGGGGTTCTGGAAAATTTGGCCGGACTCTACATCGATCCACTCGTAGGCGGCGGCGCAAAAAGCGTGGCCCCGTTTTTCATGGTGGTCCTCATTCTCATGATCCGGCCCCAGGGGCTTTTTGGCAAAGAGATCATCGAACGAGTCTGAATGGCTGATGCGGGAGGTTCGATCCTCGGTGAGAGCCTCTCGCCTTGTATCTCTCACATCTCACAGCCCAAATCTCATATCCACGTGACAGAAGGAGCGGACGTTGCGCTGCGGGGATTTCAAAGAGAGCTACATAGAGGATGAAGCGATTTTCCAATCGCTCTTCGTCAAGGTCTGGCTGGGGGTCTTTTTCCTGTTCCTCCTCCTGCTCCCCTTCTTGGCCAACGCCTACCTGCTCTACATGGCCAACATGATCGGCTTTGCGGTGATCGCCGCAACCGGGCTCAACATCCTGACGGGTTTCACGGGGCAGATCTCCCTGGGCCATGCCGCCTTTGTGGGGGTGGGTGCCTACACCTCGGCCATCCTCATCACACGCCTCGATTTCTCTTTCTGGCTCTCCATCCCCTTTGCCGGTCTAGTGGCTGCCATCGCCGGGATGTTCATCGGCATCCCCTCCCTCCGGATCAAGGGGCTTTACCTGTGCATCGCGACGCTTGCAGCCCAGTTCATATTCGAGTTCATCTTCGTCCACTGGGAATCCATGACCCGCGGCATCACCGGCATCAATATCCCGCCACCCCGCCTGGGGGGAATCGTTTTCAGCACCGAAAAGGAATTCTACTGGATCACCCTCTTCTTCGTGGTGATTGGCGTTGCATACGCCAGAAACCTCGCGCGGACCCGCATGGGCCGGGCCTTTGTGGCGATCCGGGACCGGGACCTTTCAGCCGAGATCATCGGGATCAACCTCCTTCGATACAAGCTGAGCGCCTTTGCCATCAGCTCCTTTTATGCCGGCGTGGCAGGGGCCCTCTGGGTCAGTTTCCTCAAAGTGGTCACCCCGGATCACTTCCCCTTCATTCTCAGCATCCAGTACCTGGCCATGATCATCGTCGGGGGGCTTGGAAACGTCCTCGGTTCCATCTTCGGGGCCGTCTTCATGACCCTGATTCCCGAGGTGCTGAATTACCTTTCCGATGTTGTGAAGGCCTATTCGCCGGGCAAGGAGGGTATTTTCGTCCCTCTGAAGGAAGTCATCTTCGGACTCGCCATCGTCCTCTTTCTCATTCTGGAGCCCCGCGGCCTCGCTGAGATCTGGAATCGGATCAAGAGCTTTTTCAGGCTCTGGCCTTTTTCCTACTGAGACGCGCAAAGCTGAAAGGAGGTGAATAGGGTTTCTTCTCCATCAGGGCATGCAGGAATCAACCATTTTTCAAAAGGGGGAACGATCATGAAAAAGGTTTGCATCTTTGTCGCTGTTATTTTTTTGACCATCGGATGGATTAGTCTCGACCAAGGGAAGGCCCTGGCGGAGCAGGACATCACCATCTGTGCCGTCCATCCTTTCACGGGTCCGTTTGCATTTGCAGGCATCCACGGGGCGGATGCCATGGAGGACGCCATTGGGATGGCCAATGAGGCGGGCGGCATCAACGGCAAGAAGATCCAGTATTTCTGGGCCGATGGGGAATACAAAAACGACGTGGGCATCGCCGCTTTCAAGCGCCTCTATGCCCAGCACAATCCCCTTTGCATGTGGGGACAGTCCACAGGCATGACCAAGGCCCTGGCCCCTGAGATCAAGGACCGCTACAAGGTCCTGTATTCCGCCTACACCTTTGCGCGAGATGGCCGCCGACCCGAAGGAAAACCCCTATCTTTTTCTGCCCGGGCCCACCTACGCCGACATGTTCGGGGTCCTCCTCAAATACATCGCCAAGCAAAAACCTGGGGCCAAAGTGGCCTTCTTTTACGGGGACACCGAGTTCGGACGCGAGCCCATCCCGGCCGGCAGAGAGATGTGCAAGAAGCTCGGCCTGAACCTGGTGGCCGAGGAGGTGGCCAAGGCCGGGGGGGTTGACATCACCACGCAGGTCCTGGACATGAAGCGCAACAACGTCGAGTACTGCATCTTTCAGGGTTTTGTGACAACGCCCATTACCACCGTCATGAAACAGGCCAAGGACTACGGGCTCAAGTGCCAGTTCATGGGGACGTTTTGGTCGACGGAAAAACACCTGCTGGATCAACTGGGCCCCCTGGCGGATGAGTACATGGGCGTGACCGCTTACTCCTATTACTATCAGGACGAAAACCCCATGATCAAAAAGATCAGGGCCTGGACGGAAAAGCATCACCCAAAGACGGCCGATTATCGATCGCAGGCCTACATGCAGGTCTTCATGGGGACCACGCTCTTTATCGAATCGTTGAAACGGGCCGCCAAGTCGGGCCCCATCACCGGAGACAGCCTGGTCGCCGGCCCTTCAGTCCATCAAGAATTTTGATGTGGGCGGGCTGATGCCGCCGGTCACCATCAAGAACAACAGCATCCCCGTTGGACGAATTGTTCGGGGCAACTCAAAGACCATGAAGTTCGACATGGTCTCGGACTGGATTAAACTGGACTGAGGATTGCCTGAATCGAATTCCGGTCTTTCTCCCCCGTATCACCCCGGGGGAGAAAGACATGGAGAGGACAGCCACCCGAAATGGAAACATTGACCCTCCCGGCCCTTCTCAAGAGAAACGCCCAGACGTTTGGGGACAAGAGGGCTGCCATCCGCGAGAAGCAGTTCGGCATCTGGCAGTCGGTCACCTGGAGGGGCTACTACGAAAACGTGCGGGATTTTGCCCTTGGCCTCAGGCGCTCGGCGTCAAGCGGGGCGACAAACTCTGCTACATGGGAGACAACCGGCCGGAGGGGCTCTACTCGGAACTGGCCATCCAGAGCCTTGGGCGGCGCCATCGTGGGGATCTACCCGGACAGCCATCTCGAGCAGGTGGAGTACATCGTCAACCACTCCGATTCCACCTTCGTGGTGGCGGGGGATCAGGAACAGGCCGACAAGATCCTGGACATCAAGGAGCGCTGCCCGAAGGTCCTCCGGGTCATCGTCGATGACCCGAAGGGAATGAGACACTACGATGACCCCATCTTGACCTATTTCAAGGACGTTCAGAAGCTGGGCAGAGCTGCCTGGGAGAAAGAACCGCAGCTCTTTGACCGATTGATCGACCAGGTGTCATCCCGACGACGTGGGGATGATCAACTACACCTCCGGGACAACGGGCCTGCCCAAGGGGAGCATGATCACCCAGAAAAACATGGTGAGTGTTGCAAGCGCCCAGGACTCGGTCGACGCCGCATCGGATACCTTTGAATATGTCTCTTTCCTTCCCTTTCCCTGGATCGGGGAGCAGGAGTTCGGCGTCTACTGGCCGCTCTACAAGGGCTTCACCGTCAATTTTCCGGAAAAGGTGGAAACCGTTCAGGAGAACATCCGGGAAATCGGCCCTCACATCATGCTGGCCCCGCCCCGGATCTGGGAAAAGATGTGCTCCGACATCCAGGTGAAAATCCAGGACGCCGTCTGGATAAAGCGCAAGGCTTATAAGACTTTCCTGTCCGTCGGCTACAGAATGGCCGATTTCAGGCTGAGGCGCGTCAACCCGCCGGCTGCTTGGAAACTGCTCAATGGATTGGCCTATCTCTGCCTTTTCAGGTCTCTCAAAGAACTACTTCGGCCTGGCTCGTCTGCGTCACGTCTACACCGGTGGGGCGCCGCTCGGCCCTGAAATTTTCAACATGTTTCAGGCCCTGGGGGTCAACATCAAGCAGGCCTACGGGATGACGGAGCAGACGGCGGCCTCCGTCATTCACCGAACCGACGACATCCGCCTGGACACGGTCGGCAAGCCGCTGCCCGGCATCGAATTTCGGGTCTCCGACACCGGAGAGCTCCTGTCCAGGGGAGATACCATCTTCAAGGGATACTACAAGGACCCGGAGGCCACGGCCAAGGCGCTTCAAGACGGGTGGTTCCATTCCGGCGATGCCGGCCTTGTGGAGCCGGACGGCCACATCGTCATCATCGATCGAATGTCAGACGTCATGAAGCTCGGCGACGGCAGCAAGTTCTCTCCCCAGCTGATCGAAAACAAACTGAAATTCAGCCCCTTCATCATGGACGCGGTGGTCGTGGGTCAGGATCGCCCTTTCATCACCGCCATGATCGCCATCGACATGGCGAATGTGGGAAAGTGGGCGGAAAACAACCAAATCGCCTACACCACTTTCACGGACCTGTCCCAGAAGGAAGCGGTCTACGACCTCATCGCAGAGGAGGTGGGAAAGACCAACGAGTCCCTGCCCAAGGTCGCCAAGGTGAAGCGATTTGTGCTTTTCTACAAGGAGCTGGACGCAGACGACGACGAGCTGACCCGGACGAGAAAGGTTCGGAGAAAATTCGTGGCCGAACGATACAAGGATCTGATCGATGCGCTCTACGGGGATCAGGAGGAGCTGGATGTGGAGGCGGATATCCGCTATCGGGACGGCAAAGGGTTTCGCATGAAAACCAAGGTGCGAGTAAAGCAGGTGGAGTAATGGAGTTGATGGAGTGATGACTTTTTCCAGCACTCCACCACGTCCAAATCGATATCGATCATGAACAACGCCACAGACTATCAGCTCCAGGTCCGAGGACCTCCACCTGACTTTCGGCGGGCTCAAGGCCCTCAATGGGGTGTCAACCGGCGTCAGGAAGGGGGAGATCTTTTCGATCATCGGCCCCAACGGCGCAGGCAAGACCTGCCTGCTAAACTGCATCAACCGGTTCTATCGCCCGGAAGCGGGAACGGTTGTCTTTGAAGGCCGGGACATCTCCCGGCTCAAGCCCCACCACATCGCTGCCCTGGGCATTGCGCGCACCTTTCAGAACGTGGAGCTTTTCGCCCACATGAGCGTGCTGGACAACATCAAGCTGGGCGCCCACGTGCACCTGCGATCCGGCTTTCTGTCCGGAGGCCTCTACTACGGAAAGGCCCGGGCCGAGGAAATGGCCCTGAGAAAGCACATTGAGGAGGAAATCATCGATCTCCTGGAAATCGAGCACATTCGTAAAAAGGTGGTCCACACCCTCCCCTACGGTCTTCAGAAGCGGGTCGAACTGGCCCGGGCCTTGGCCATGAGGCCGCAAGATCCTCCTGCTGGATGAGCCGGCCACCGGGCATGAACCTGGAAGAGACCGAGGACATGGCCCGATTCATCCTGGACATCAACGAGGAATGGAAGGTCACCATCATCCTGATCGAGCACGACATGGGGGTGGTCATGGACATATCGGACCGGATCTGCGTGCTCGATTTCGGCATGAAGATCGCCGAAGGGAAGCCCGACGAGATCCGCCACAACGAACAGGTCATCAAGGCCTATCTGGGCGAAGAGGACCTGACCTATTCCAGGCTGGGGGCGTGACGGTGGATCCGCTATTGGTGGTCAACAACATCGAAGTGATCTATCACAACGTCATCCTGGTGCTCAAAGGGTTGTCCCTTCAGGTTCAGCAGGGCCAGATCGTGACGGTCCTCGGCAACAACGGCGCCGGCAAAACCACCACCTTGAAGGCCATTTCCGGCCTGCTCAAATCCGAAGACGGAGAGGTGTCGGACGGTCAGATCCGTTTCTTGGGGGAGCGGATCGACCAGCAGGTACCCGGAGGAGATCGTGCGGATGGGCATCTTCCAGGTGATGGAAGGCCGGCGGGTCTTCGACGACCTGACCGTGGAGGAAAACCTGATCGCCGGCGGGCACACCAACAGGAGCAAGCAGCGACTCAAGGAAGACATGGAACGGGTCTACGGCTATTTCCCGAGGCTCAAGGGCCCGAAAGAGCGTCCTGGCCGGTTACATCAGCGGGGGGGAGCAGCAGATGCTCGTCATCGGAAGGGGGCTCATGGCCTCCCCCAAGCTCATGCTCCTGGACGAGCCCTCCATGGGCCTTTCCCCGCTGCTGGTCGCCGAGATCTTCGACATCATCCAGCGGATCAACAAGGAGGGAGGCGTGAGCATCCTGCTCGTGGAGCAAAACGCCCGGCTGGCCCTCAGCATCGCGGATCACGGCTATGTCATGGAAAACGGGCGCATCGTGCTGGACGACACGGTGGACAAGCTCAGGGAGAACGCCGACGTGAAGGAGTTCTATCTGGGCCTGACCGAAGTGGGGAAGAAAAAGAGCTACCGCGACGTGAAGCACTACAAGCGGAGAAAGAGGTGGCTGACGTGAGACGACTCAATCCCGAACATGTCCGGGCCATTGCGGAGCCTTTACGTCCAAGGGACTCCTCCTGAGGGATTGCATGACAAACCTGTAGCTCAGGCAGAGAGCGCCAACCCCTGGTGCAGTTGTGCCGGCCGATCATCTCAGATCGATCTCTAAGTTCTTAAGCTTCTTATAAAGCATGGTTCTGGATAGGCCAAGGAGTTTCGCTGCCTGCGCCTTTATGCCACCCGTTCGCTTGAGGGCCTCCAGTATGAGCTCTCGTTCCGTTCTGTCCAACGTCTTCCTTCGTGACAGGCTTCCCGTCGCCTTTGTCCTGACATCGTTTCGATGCTCCCTCAATCGTGGTGAGAAGTCTTCCAATATGAGGATTTCGTTATTGGTGAAGCTGCAAGCCCTGGAGACTTCATTTTGCAGTTCGCGCACATTTCCAGGCCAATCATAGAATTTGAATTTTGCGATGACTTCCTCTGTCACGCCTTTGACGCGGAGGTGGTACTTGCGATTTAGCGCTTCAATGAAATGCTGCACCAGTAAGTCTATGTCTTCTTTCCTCTCCCGCAGCGGGGGGACCGTTATGGTCAGTGCATTGATTCTATAGAATAGGTCAAGCCGAAAGCGTTCCTTATCGAGTAAGGAATCGATGTCCTTGTTGGTCGCCGCGAAAATTCTGAAATCGGATTTGACTTGCCTCCTCGATCCGATCTTATCAAGATATCCTTCCTGTAATACCCTAAGAAGCTTTGATTGCGCTTCAAACGGGAGATCTCCGATTTCATCAAGGAAAATGCTGTTGCCGTTGGCCAGCTCAAATTTGCCCAATCTTCCCTTTCTGTCTGCATTCGTGAAGGAGCCCGCTTCATACCCGAACAGTTCCGACTCGAACAGTTCGGGAGGGATGGCTGAAACATTCACGGTAACCATTGGGTTTTTGCCCCTAGGGCTCAAGTTGTGAATCGTGTGCGCCACCAATTCCTTTCCGGTTCCGGTTTCTCCTAAGATAAGCACTGGCAAGTCGACCTGAGCCGCCTTTCTTATGACCTCTTTCATGGAATCGATAGCAGGTGAAACCCCGATGATTTTGTCAATGGAAAAAGTCGTCTGTCTAAGACTGGTCAGCTCCTTCTTGTAATAGGCGATCTCCTTTTTCAACGATTCAGCCTTGCGGGTGATATCCTCCAGTTGATACAAATCCCTGAACATAACTCTGCCTACAGCACCTATCGTCTTGGCCATCTTTCCGGATCGGAATCCTTGAAACGATCCTTGCGACCCCTTTCATTTCCTGTGTCTTGCCGATCTCTGCTTTGCCGGTTCTAGCGACAATGTGAAGCCTTGTGTTTTCAATGACCTTGGTAGCATGAAGGCCTATGGCCTTGCCGTGTTCAATGCCCAGAAATCTTTCGTGGGTTGGAGACATGTATCGAATGATCCCGTCGCGATCAACGACGTTCATGCTCTCGTAAGGATTGGTAAATATGAACTTCAGAATCTCCTCCGCAAAGTCAACGGACAGGAAAAACTGATTGATGTGATCGAGTGAGCTGATTTCGATCAGCATACACAGGGCGGCATCATTGTGCTCAAAGCGGAGGATCTTGTAGACCTTACCCTCAACACCGAAAAATTCCTGGGTGAGAATCTGCGCTGCGTATTGTGTCAGCGGGTGACCCTCATGATTCTCCCCCCTGCAGGATGCGGCTGCAGACCAAGAATACGTTCAGTGGTCTTGTTGAGGAAAAGAATGCCCTTCTTGGATATGAGGGCTATACCCCAGGGAATGACGTCGAGAACGGTTCTTAACTCGTCTTGCTGCAGAGACTTGCTCATTTTACATCATAGAAATATATTTGTCTGTTTATAAGCAAATGATGCATCACTCTGTATTCGCCCTGCGCGGAAGTCTTCATACGCTGTCCTGTCCTTGAGCGAGAGGGCCATTGCGGTGTGAAATGCGATCGACCAGACCCCGTCGCCTTGGGCTCCGCAATATGAACTTCAAAGGACAAGGCATATAAAATGGCTGTTTACGGTATCCCTCACCGTAGGGTCCCTAATATCAGCATCTTTGTCAAATATCAAAATGTTTTGAAATGCGTACCCTCTCCCCTTTCGGTCTCCACACAAAATAATATCGTGATTACGCCATATTACCGCGATGTTTGGAACCAGAAGGCCTGTGTAAAATTCAGTTGACATGTAAAGGCATGCGTGAAGAAACCAAAGAGATCCGCTATATCAATCAACCTATCGATATTGCATAATAATTATCTGATAAGCCCCCTTGGCATATTTATTCCATACTATGGGAAAGAAATCATTTTGGGGAGATGAGGAGATGGAGCTTATAGAAGGGGGCTTGATGGCTTCCGGAACAAATAGGGCCGATTTAAGGAAGACGGTTTCTCTCCTTGAAAATATGGGGGTCAGGAAGTACATGTTTCCAGACTATTTTTCGCTCAGCAAATTTAGTCAGCTCATGGACGACATGGAACTGTTTAGGTACCATTTCAACGTCCTCACCCACCCGAAAGAGGAATCGATCAGGATGACCTGGGAAATTCTGAAATCTTATGATTCGTCTACCATTTTTGTCCGCTATGGTAGATGCTTGCAGGATGACGAATTCAAGGAGGCCGTCTACTTGGCCAAGTCTTTCACGGACGATGTGGGCTTGGCTGTGGAGCCTGTAAGCCTTTTGTCCCAGCCCATGGGCAGTATGATTCGGGGTCTTCAAGAAGATTTTAGGATGACCAAATATCTTCTGCTTGACAGCGACGGACTTCTGCTTCCCAATGAACTGACAAAGCTGCTCAAATCCTTCCGTCTCGAAATGTCGGATGGGTCGATTATCCTGTTTTTTCCAAAGGACCAACATCGTCTTGGCCTTATCAACGCTCTGTATGCCATGAAAGCGGGAATTAACGGTTTGGTCGGAAGTGTTCTGAAGGAAAGGCAGATGACGAGCGACGTCATCGATCTGATCGGACTGCATCTTCTTTATTCCCACAAGAAAAAGGACCTGTATTCTAAAAGGTCGAGAGAGATCTTGGACCAGACCTTCACGTCTCTTATCACAGCAAGAGAAGACCCAAAAACATCTTTTCTGGAAGGGGATTGATGAGGAAGGGCTGAGAGCAACTCATGGCTGAAGACATCGCTTCCTTGATTTTAACCGAAGCGAGCAAGACAGCGTGTTGATTTCTAATTTTGGCGTTTTCGCCGCTTTCGAGCTAGCTATAGAGCGTTGAAAAGGACCCGGGAGGTGAAGGCGCTGGAAAGCGAGCTCAATCGTCGATCCTGACGGAATGTGATTGAGAATCCTTGTCCTCCGGTTCGTCGGATTCGTAAAACGGAAGCGGGGGTTTCCGGGCGCGTGAAAAGCAACCCGATCATCGACTGCGGTGGAGTCGAAGGTTTCCTTTTCAGCCTTCCGAAGACCTTGTCGAAGTGTAAATTCTGGTTTACATGTAAGGTCCATGATCCATCGACCAAAATGGTCACCGTCTCGGACCCCTGGATTTAAGGTGCTCTGAGACCTGGCGCAAGCTGGCACGGATTTTTCATAACCCTTATGATTCAAGCACAAGCCATGGAAGCTTGGGCGCTGAGCACAACTCAAAACCAACAGGGGGATTTCTCTGAGAACTTTCAAACGATGGTCGCAGTGATTCATCCCACCCAGATAAGGAACTCATAATCATGCAAGAAGCAAAACTGCCGTTGGAAGGGATTCGGGTTCTAGATCTCACCGCCTCATACTCTGGGCCGTTCTGTACCATGTTCTTGGGGGACATGGGCGCAAATGTCGTCAAGATCGAGGAACCCCGGAAGGGAGATGACAGTCGATATTGGGGACCGCCCTTTTTCAAAGGGGTCAGCCCATGGTTTCTGAGCACGAACCGGAACAAGAAGAGCGTCTCTTTGAATATTCAGAAAAAGGAGGGAACGGATATCCTGAGACGGTTGTTGCGGAAGGCCGACGTCTTTGTGGTGAGCCTTGCGGTTGGCGCATTGGAAAAGTTAGCCCTCACCTATGATTCTGTTAAGGATTTGAACCCGGCGCTCGTCTACTGTTCCATAACGGGCTATGGCCATGAGGGTCCCTACAAATACCGTCCCTGTTATGACCTTATCTCGGAGGGTATTGGCGGCATCATGGCTGTCACAGGAGATGATGACCAGCCTCAAAAGGTGGGCACTGCCGCTGGTGACATACTGGCAGCGCACCAGGCATGTTTTTCAATTGTTGCCTGTCTGTACCGGAGGACCTTTACGGGGTTAGGTGATTTTATAGACATCTCTCTTGTGGATAGCGTGGTCTCCTTCGTCACTCCCAGAATTGTAAGCTACATCTCCACAGGTGAGCTTCCCAAGCCGGATGGAAATCGCAGCACGCCCATCGCCGTCTATCAGCCTTTGAGGACAAAGGACGGATACCTGAATGTGGCCATTGGCAACGATCGGATTTGGGAAAGGGTCTGCAAGCTCCTAGGCCTGACCGAGCTCCTGGAGGTCGACGATTTCAAGACGAATGAAAGCCGCAAGATCAATCGCTCCGACAATCGTTTCGAAAATGGAAAAGGTTCTCTTAAGCAAGGATACCCACCATTGGTTCGAGTACCTTTCGGAGAAAGGGGTGCCTTGCGGCCCCATAAACTATTTGGATAGCGTCGTAAATGACCCTCACATAAAATCAAGGGGGATGTTTTTCTCACTGAACCATGATGAATTGGGCATGGTTCCACAAGTGGGCCCCCCTTGGAAACTCAAGCAAACCGAAGAGTGTAAACATCAAAGTCCGCCGCAAATAGGCCAGCATGACGAGGAAGTATACGGAGAATGGCTGGACATGGGACGAGAAGACCTGGAAAAACTGAGAAAGGCCGAGGTCATCAGGTAATAGGGGATTGAAGGAAGGGAGACAAATTAGGATCTGAGGAGATAACAATGACTTACGAAGACATCGTGTACCGAAAAGATGGTAAGGTGGCCCGTATAACACTCAACAGGCCCGACGCCGGAAATATGTTGCGGTCCAAAACCCTCCATGAATTGAAAGAGGCCCTTGAGGACTCCAGGGCAGATGAATCGCTAAGGGTTGTTGTCCTTTCCGGAGCCGGGGGAAAGTTTTTTTGTATCGGAGGGGAAAAGGGGGATCTGGCGAAGACCTATTCCTACAAGGGCGTCCTGCCTATCATGGATGTCTTTGACCTGATTGACAAGTTCCCTAAACCGGTGATCGCAGTCGTAGACGGTTTTGCCGTGGGAGGCGGGAATGTGCTTCATGTTGTTTGTGATTTTACCATTGCCTCGGACCGATCGGTTTTCAGGCAGGTGGGTCCCATGATGGGGAGCTTCGATGCCGGTTACGGGACCTGGTACCTGGAGGATTTGATCGGTAAGAAAAGAGCCAAAGAGATGTGGATGCTCGGTAAGAAGTATGGTGCAAAGGAAGCCCTGGCCATGGGTTTGGTAAACGCAGTCGTCCCTCCTGAGGAGCTGGAAGCGGAGGTCGATCGCTGGTGCAAGCAACTTGTCAAACGGGGCCCTCTGGCCCTCTATGCCATCAAGGCATCGTTTACCGCCAGACACGGCGGCGTAGCTGGTTTTTCAAGAGTTTCCCACGATCTTCTCCTGTCTTACTATCTGGGTTCAAAGGAAGCCAAAGAGTTGTTTGAGGCCTTCAATGAGAAGCGCGATCCCGATGATCAAAATTTCTATAAATAGGGGGGCGACAAACTAAAAAGATGAATAGGGAATTCTTTTCAATCGAGCTGAAGGGTCCGGTAGAAATCCTCACGATCACGCGAACGAATGCATTGAATGCGTTGAACTTTCAGCTGCTCAGGGAATTAAAGGAGGCGTTTCTGGAGTTTAAAGAGGATGGTTCCAGAAGGGTCCTCATCGTCACGGGAGAAGGGGAGAAGGCGTTCTGTGCGGGTGCCGACATTTCAGAGCTCCGGGGGCGCCATATTTCTGACGAGAAGCGTGGACACCTCATTGGACAGGATGCCTTTAACGTGCTGGAGAACCTGGGCAAACCGAGTATCGCTGGGATCAATGGTTACGCCTTGGGCGGAGGGCTCGAGATGGCGCTCGCATGCACTTTCCGGCTTGCTTCGCCCAACGCGCGTTTGGGATTGCCTGAGATCAACTTAGGGCTTATTCCGGGCTATGGTGGGACTCAGAGACTTCCCCGCCTGATTGGCCAGGCAAAGGCCTTCCAAATCGTCCTTCTTGGCAAGCCGATCAAAGCCGAAGAGGCAGAGCGCATCGGATTGGTTTACAAGGTGGTCGAGCAGGCTCGGTTGGTTGACGAGTGCATGGCGCTCGCTCAAGAGCTATGCCAAAAGAGTCCCATGACCCTATCCTTGGCCATGGAGGCGATACTCAGGGGACGCGATCTAGCCCTTAGAGAGGGTTTGGGTCTGGAGGCGGATTTGGGCACAATCGCGTACAACACGGAAGACGGCCAGGAGGGTTTGGCCGCCTTTATGGAAAAAAGAAAGCCGCAATTTAAAGGGAAATGAGAGAAAAGACTATGCGATTGAGTGGTCTGGATGGCAAGAGTGCGCTGGTGACGGGTGCCAGCAGAGGCATTGGAAGGGCGATCGCCGAAGTCATGGCCGGATGCGGCGTTCGACTCATTTGCTGTTCGAGAAGTGAAGAATCCCTGGAGGAGTTGTGCGCCGCCATAGGGAAGAAAGGCGGCGTGGCCGTCCCCGTTAGAGCGGATGTGGCTTCTCCTAAGGATCGAGAGACTCTGGCCAAAAGCATCCTTTCTGAATTCGGGGGTGCCGATTTCCTTATCAACAACGCCGGCATCCATGTGGAGAAGGACGCCTTTGACCTGAGTGACGAACAGTTTTTCGAGGCCATGCAGATAAACTTCTTCTCCATGTTTTCTCTCGCAAGGGATTTGGGAAAACAGATGGTGCAGCGAGGTGGAGGGAAGATTGTCAATATGGGCTCTTTCTGGGGTCAACTCGGAGTCAAAAAACAATTGCCATACTGTGCAGCCAAAGCGGCCATTGAGGCCATGACCCGATGTCTGGCCGTGGAATGGGCTCGGCACAATATTCAAGTCAATACGGTCGCCCCGGGTCATATCATGACCGATATATCAAAGGCAGCAATGGAAAATGAGAAAACCCGCGATACCATTTTACGCCGGATCCCCGCCAGAAGGGTCGGCAAACCTGAGGAGGTGGCTTATCTGGTTGCCTTTCTCTGTTCCGATGAATCCTCATATCTGACGGGCCATATCTATCATATTGATGGCGGTCAACAGATCTCTTGGTAGTGGAGGACCCATCGCCATGCGGGATTTCCTTTTAAAGGGCGTGACCCTGAACGAAGATGAAAAACTGATCTTGGAAACGGTCCGGGATCTCTGTAAGAAGGAACTGGCGCCCAGAGCCGCAATGTTTGACAGAGAAGAGCGGTTTCCATGGGAGAACATTAAAAAGATCAATGAAGTAGGCCTGAACGGACTTTTCATTCCCGAAGCGTACGGAGGGAACCCTGTATCCAAAACGGCCTGGTTGGTGATCATGAAAGAGATCTCCAAGGCCTGTCCATCCACAGGGATTATACTGGCAACCACGTCTCATTGTGCTTATCCCATTGTAAAATTCGGAACACGGCGGCAGAAGGAAAAATTCCTGCCACGATTCATGGAAGGGGCTTTAGGGGCGATTTCCATGACCGAAAGCCATGCCGGGTCTGATGTCAAATCCATGAACTCAACAGCCACCAGGACTTCGGAGGGTTATGTCATCAACGGCACGAAAAGTTTTGTAACGACCGGCGATGTGGCCGACCTCCTGACCATTTTTGTCAAAGTTAAAGAGGATGGTGACATACGAGGCCTGAGCCCTTTCGTGGTGACCAAAGAGATGGCCGGGTTCAGCACGGGCAAGAAAGAGGAGAAGATGGGGGTTCGGGCCTCGAGCACTGCCGAGGTCATTCTCGATGGGGTCCATGTCTCGGAGGATCATTTGATCGGAGAACCCGGAGCGGGGTTCAAGATTCTCTTGGACTATCTGAATGACTCCCGTCCCAACATAGCGGCCCAGGCTGTAGGAATAGCTGAAGCGGCCTTTGAGGCGGCCGTTTCATATGCAAACCAACGTATCCAGTTCGGCAAACACATTTTGAGCCATCAGGGGATTCAATTCATGATTGCGGATATGGCCACTCACATCCAGGCCGCGTGGCAATCGGTTCTCCACGTGGCACGACTCATCGATCAGGGCCATGCCGACTTTTCAGCGGAATCTTCCATGGCAAAATTGCTGGCCTCGGAGGTGGCCGAAAAAGTGGCCTCAGATGCGATCCAGATCCACGGCGGCTATGGGTACTGTCGGGATTACCCTGTCGAGAGAATTTTCAGAGATTCGAAAATCACCCAGATCTATGAGGGAACGAGCCAAATCCAGAAGATCGTCATCGGCAGGCATTTCACTGAGAAAGCGTAGGGCGATAGGAGGGGGATTTGTTATGGCAGATCAGGGTAGGACTGTCGGAGTCATAGGTGCCGGCACGATGGGTACGGGAATAGCGATTGTCTCCGCTCGAGCCGGATTTAAAACGATCCTGGTGGATAATGACCAAGCGACGGTCGACCGAGGCGTCGCTCTCATCGATCAATTCTTTGCTAAAAGCGTCAAAAAAGGCAAAATGACACCGGAGCAGAAAGATGAGGTGATGAGCTCGAAGCTGGCCGGCACGCTAAGATATGAGGACCTTGGGGGATGCGAATTTGTCATTGAGGCGGTATTCGAAGACCTGGCGATCAAAAAGCAGGTGTTTCATCGGGTTCACGAAATCTGTGGATCTGAGACCATTTTGGCCTCCAATACCTCAACCCTTGCTATTACTTCGATTGCATCCGGGTCGGGAAGGCCGGATCGCGTCATTGGAATGCATTTCTGCCTCCCGGCCCAGGTAATGAAACTGGTGGAAGTGACTCGGGGGCTTCAGACCAGCGAGGAGACCTATCAAAAGACCATGGCTTTTGGGAAAGCCCTCGGGCAGGTCTTCGTAACCACCCAGGAAACGCCAGGCTTTATTCTGAACCATTTCATCGTTGCCTTTAATAACGCCTGTATCCAGGCCTACGAAGAGGGTCTGGCATCGGTGGAGGAGATCGACAAGGCGGTCAAACTGGGGCTGGGTTATCCCATGGGCCCCTTTGAGCTCTTGGACTACATCGGGATGGACACTCAGCTCAGGGTTTCCATGGCCCTTTTCGAGCAAGTGAACGACCCCCGTTTTTGGCCACCTCCACTGGTGCGGCGAATGGTTGATGCCGGTTATCTTGGACGCAAGACAGGCAGAGGATTTTATAGGTACGATAAGGCCGGAATGTTCGGCGCTTAAGGGAGGCGATATCCATGGGAATCGAAAAGGTAGCGGTCATAGGCTTGACGGAAATGGGAATCGGCATCGCCCAGGTCGTAGCAGGGGCAGGTTTCCCTGTAGCGATCTTTGAGAGGGATAAGACGGCCCTGGAAGCGGGTAAAAGGAAGCTCGAAGAGACGTTGAGTGAGCGTGTCGGGTCTGAGATGACGGGCGAAGAGGAAAAAGAGAACCCCCTGTCTCGCATAAGCTTCCATACGGACGATGGATCCCTCAAAGGGGCTGATTTGGTTATAGAAGCGACCCCTGAGGATTTGGCTGTCAAAAAGGCGTGCATATCCGAAGCATCCGACATCGTGAGGGGGGAAGCCATTCTTGCCACCACCACCGGATGCTTTTCAGTGACCGAAATTATCCATTCGGGGAAGAAGCCCCAGCGGGGATTGGGCATGCATTTTTTCAAATCCCCTCGGGCCTCAAAACTCGTCGAGTTGGTCAAGGCAGAGGGAACCTCCCAAGAGACGGTGGATCGGGTCGTGGCCTTTTGCGCCAAAATCGGGAAAGAAACCGTTGTGGCCAAGGATTCTCCCGGTTTCATCCTGAACTATCTCTTCGTCCCGTATATGAACCAGGCCATCAACTACTACGATCACGGTCTGGCAGACAAGGAGGGTCTCGATACTGCCATTCGCATGGGTCTCGGATACCCGCACGGCCCACTGACCCTTATCGACGATCTCGGTTTGGATACCCATTTACAGTTGAGCACTGTCTTGTACGATCGACTGCATGATCCCCGGTTTGCACCGCCACCCCTTTTGAAACGCATGGTGGATTCGGGCAAACTGGGAAAAAAGACAGGTGAAGGCTTCTATCTCTACAAGGAAGAAAACTAGGCTCGCGGGTTTTGTCAAGAGAATCCGGGCCCGACATAGCATGAGATGTGTCCCGAACCTCGCCATATTTGAATCTTGGGCACCATTTCAGACATCAAAAGGGGTGATAAACGGCACCGATGATTCAATCCTTTTATGGCGTTGGAGAAGCCCTCAGCGGGTATTGCCTCTAACTCGCACGTCAAGAAAATCTACCTGGGTATGACATAAGGAGCAGGACCATGCGCTATCCGTTTTTATTCCAGCCTTTCAAGGTTAAGGGTCTGGAGATTCAGAACCGAATCCTCATGGCGTCCATGGGGAACAATCTGTCCGGTACCCAAGGAATCATAACGCCGCGCGCCATGGCCTATTACCTGGAAAGGGTGAAAGGCGGTGTTGGAATGGTCATAACGGAGGCGGTGGCGGTGAGTCTTAGGGGAAGACACCGGGCCGGCGGCCTTTGCCTCTATGATGCGGATCATGAGAAAGGGATGAGGCTGCTGGTGAAGACCGTTCACGAAAATGGGGGGAGAGTTGCCATCCAGCTGAATCACGGGGGACGACTCTGTGATCCGAGCGTGAACGGCGGACATGTGGTTGCGCCTTCGGAGATCCCTGCCCCTCCCAGGTTGCGCCCGCCCAATGCCATGACCGTTCATGAGATCCGGGAAACCGTCCTGGACTTCGCACGTTCCGCCAAGCGCGCGGCTGAAGTCGGCTTCGACGCCATAGAGATCCACGGGGCCCACGGCTACCTCATCCACCAGTTCTTTTCTCCGAGATCCAATCGTCGGGAGGATGAATACGGGGGGACGGTGGAAAACCGTATGCGATTTCATTTGGAAATCGTACGGGCCGTCAGGGAATCCGTGGGCGAGGATTTTCCACTGATCTTCAGACTGAGTGCCGAAGAATTCGAAGACGGAGGGTACTCCCTGGAGGAGGCCATCATCCTCGGTCGAGCCTTGAAAGATGCCGGTGTGGACATTCTGCACGTCTCTGCAGGAACCACCGAACGGCCCCAGTCCTCCCTTTATTGTATCCCACCCCAGGCCTTGCACGAAGGATGTTTGATTCATTTTGCGGAAAAATTTCGAAAAGAAGTCGGACCTCCGGTCATCGGGGTGGGTCGCATCACAAGCCCCGAAATGGCCGAAAGGATCTTATGGGAGAAGAAGGTCGATCTCGTAGCGATGGGCCGGAGTCTCGTGGCCGACCCAGGCTGGGGCATTAAGGCAAGGGGTGGGTCGGCGGAACCCTTAAGACCATGCATTGCCTGTAACACCTGTCTGGAAGCCATAAGCAGTCAGAAACCGATTGTCTGTGCGGTCAACCCTTTGGTCGGCAGTGAGGACCGGCTGCCCCTGGAAAGGGTCCCCCACCCTAAAAGGGTCGTTGTCGTGGGGGCCGGGCCGGCAGGGATGGAAGCAGCCTGCACCGCCGCCCTTTTGGGCCACCATGTGGATCTGTATGAGAGAGAGGAACGAATGGGCGGACAATTGTGGGAGGCGGCTGTCCCGCCCCACAAGGCCCTTTTGGGAGAGCTTATCGGTTTCTATCAGGCCCGGCTCGGCGAACTTGGCGTGGAAGTGCATCTGGGCAAGGCCTTTTCTGAAAGCACGGCCGACGAGAAAGCCTTCGATGTGTTGATCCTGTCTACGGGATCCCGGCCGTTCAGGCCGCAGGTTCCAGGGACGGACCAACCCCATGTACATATGG
This sequence comes from uncultured delta proteobacterium, assembly GCA_963699845.1. GTDB lineage: Bacteria > Desulfobacterota > DSM-4660 > Desulfatiglandales > Desulfatiglandaceae > CAWHLE01. Next base: position 133,456 of record CAVOVO010000023.1, on the reverse strand, counting down.
CGCGGGATGTCCTCATGGCCCGTGCTTCTGCCGGACAAAACGTGCTCGTCGTGGGAGGAGGGATGGTGGGCTGCGAAACGGCCGAGTTCCTTGCTGCAAAAGGCAAAACGGTCACCCTCATTGAGATGCTCGAAGAGGTCGCGATGGATGTGGAACCCAGAGCCCGTTTCTTGCTTGTGCAAAGACTTGGGAAATATGGTGTCCACATCAAAACGGCCTGCAAGCTTAAGGAAATAAAGCCTGATCATGCGGTGGTGACCGTTCGAGATGACGAGATGCGGATTTCTGCAGATTCGGTCGTCCTTGCGGTTGGCTATCATAGCGATAATGAGCTGGACGCCCAACTGGATGGGGGTTTGAAACAGGTCTATCCCATCGGAGACTGTGTCAGAATCGGCAATATCAGGGAGGCGATCCGGGAGGGCTTCTGGGTCGTTTATGAGAATTTGGGGAGGGAATGAAGGGAGGATGGCCTTCTCGCAGGGTGCTCACTTGACCTGAGGGAGAGGGGAGCAATCGAAGTTGCCCATTCATGTGGGGAAAAGGATGGAAAAAAAAGAGCCCAAGATGAGCTATTACTACACGCCGGGAGAGATACCACCAGGTGTCACGCTTGGGACCTATTTTGAGCGGACGGTGGCTCGCGTTCCGGACAGACGTGCCTTTGTCCTGGGAGAGAAAGGCGTGACTTGGAAGGAGTTGGGAAAGATCGTCAATCGTCTGGTCCTGGCTCTGATCGATCTGGGCATCACGCAGGGGGACAAGGTGGCGGTGCTCTTTCCCAACCGGCTTGAGTTCATCTTTTCAACCCTGGCGTTGGCAAAGCTTGGCGCGGTGCATATCCCAATATCCGAGAGGCTCCGTGAGAGGGAAATCCGATACATCCTCCATCGAACAGAGGCCAAAGGGATCATCATGGTCGATGCATTTTGGAATTTTTCCTTTTCAGACCTCTTGTCGGATATCAAGAAAGGCCTACCCCATTTGGAATTTGTCATTGTTTCGGGCAGGACGCACCATCCACATGAGATCTCGCTGGAAAGCCTCGTACAACAAGGAATGGGAAAAGGACTATCCGGACGATTACTATCATCGGGTCTACCAGGAAGCACACCCCGTGGAAGCGGACGATCTTCTCGAAATCGTCTTCACTTCGGGCACCACAGGCGATCCCAAAGGGGTCATGCATACCCACAACACCCGATGTCGATCTGCACTGGGGACCATCAAGGGCACACGCCTGACCCATGAGGATACATGGCTCATCATGGTCCCCCTTTCCCACACCACCGCGCTGGTCAATGCCTTTTATACGTCTGTGATCACCGGATCATGCGGTGTTCTTTTAGAGACTTGGAATGTCGAGCAGGCCTTCAAGGAGATCGAACGCAACAGGGCGACCATACCGATCGGTGTTCCCACCATGCCGATCATGATGCTTCAGCACCCTGACATGGAAAAACACGACCTTTCCTCCCTCAGGACCATGTGTCTGGCCGGCGCCCCCCTTCCCGTCGAGGTGGCCCATCAGATCATCGAGCGAATGGGCTGCTACATGACTTCGGCTTACGGCATGACCGAGACGGCCATCAGCAACATCACCTCTCTCGATGATCCCGTTGAAATCGTTTGCAGGACCGTGGGAAAACCGCAACCCGGTATGGAGCACAAGGTCGTGGACAAGAACCGAAGGATCGTTCCCCTCGGCGAGGAGGGGGAGGCCTGTGCCAGGGGACAGAACGTATGTATCGGATACTTCAAGGACCCTGAGCGAACGGCTGAGATGATCGATGACCGCGGTTGGATCTACAGCGGTGATCTGGCCAAAATGGATGAGCATGGGAACCTGATTATCGTGGGCCGGATCAAGGATGTGATCGTTCGGGGAGGGGAGAACATTTCTCCCACCGAGATCGAGGACATCCTTTACACTTATGACAAGATCGAGCAGGCCGCGGTGATCGGGATTCCGGACGATCGCCTGGGCGAAGGGTCCTGTGCCTGCATTATCCCGAAAAGGGGCCAGACTTTCACCTACGAGGCCTTGAAGGCGTTTTTCAAGGACAAAGTTGCGAGATTCAAGATCCCTGATCGTATCCAATTCATGGATCAATTTCCCACGACCCCGAGCGGAAAGATCCGGAAGGTGGAGTTGAGGGAGATCATGGCGAGAAAGATTGATGACGAAAAGAAATCCAAGTCGTGAAACAGGCCCGGGGGGAGGGCAAATGAATCCGCTCAAATGGAGCTATTGTCACCGATTCGGCCCGGATATGGAGAAGGGGCTCACCTTCGGCGAGATGCTGGGCAGGAGCGCCACCCGTTTCCCGGAGAATCCGGCCATCCGGTTTGGAGACACGCAATACACGTATCGACAGCTTAAAGAGAAGGTGGATGGAATGGCCGCCGCCTTGCTGGCGCTCGGTCTCACGAGAGGCGACCGCGTGGGAATTCTCTTTCCTGACTGGCCGGAATATACCATTGCCCTCTATGCCTGCGCCACCATCGGGGTCATTGTATCTCCCATGAATCCCCTCTACAGGGAAATGGAGCTGAGAACGATCCTCAATCACCTGGAAGCCAAGGCCTTTTTTATGCCCAGCCATTGGCGAGGCTTCTCCTTTGTGGATCTCATGGACAGGATACACGCCGATTTCCCCCATCTCAAGCACGTCATCGTGAAGGGGGATGAAAAGCGTGCTTGGATGCTGGACTATGATGCGCTTCTTGAGAAAGGCGGCCCGGAAAAAAGACTTACTGGATGGGTATCTTCATGACAGCCCGATCGAAGCGGATGACCTGCTCGAGATTGCATACACCAGCGGTACCACGGGGATGCCCAAGGGAGCCGTTCATACGCATAATACGAGGATGCTCCATTCAAAGGGGCTGGCCCATCGTATGGGTGTGAAGCCCGAAGACGTGTGGCTCTGCATGACGCCCCTTTTTCATACCACAGGAAATTGTGTGGTTCAGCATACGGCCCTCCTGACGGGGAGCACGCTGGTGATTATGGGGAGGTATTCCGTTCAGGTTTCCTTAAAAGAAATAGAGAAGGCAAAGGCCACGATCGCCATCGGCGTCCCCACCATGTACATCGATCTCATGGCCCACCCGGAATTTGAAGCGACCAATGTCTCTTCTTTACGGTATGCGATTTTCACGGGAGCGCCCATGCCGCCGGATGTGGCCCTGCGGATTGTCGACCGATTCGGATGCGGGATTCTTCAGGGCGACGGGACCACAGAGTGCGGCAGCAACGTCCTCAGTCTCCCCGATGCGCCCATCACGGTCACTGCAGAAAGCCCGGGGCCGCCCCTGGATGTGGGCAACGAGGTGAAGATCGCTGATCCTCATTCCGGACGGATCGTGCCGGTAAACGTGCTCGGAGAGATCTGTCACCGGGGTCCCACCAATTTTCTCGGCTACTACAAGAACCCTGAAAAAACTGCGGAATCCGTGGACGAACTGGGTTGGTTCCATCCCGGAGACCTAGGAACCATGGACGAGGGGGGAAACATTCGTTTAAAGGGAAGAATCAAAGACATGATCGTTCGGGGGGGCGAAAACATATACGCAACCGACATGGAGGCGATTGTCTATGGCTATGACAAGGTAAAGGAGTGCCAGGTGGTGGGCTATCCGGATGAGCGCCTGGGTGAAAAGACCGTGGCCTGCGTCATACCCAAACATCCCGGCGATCGTATCACCCGGGAAGAGATCGTTTCATTCATGGCCGATAAGACGGTAAAATATCTTATTCCGGATATGGTCGTCCACTTTGATGACTTTCCTCGAACCGCCAGCGGTAAAGTTCAAAAGTTCAAACTTCGAGACCTCGTTCTTGCCAAGGGGAGGAATACCTAAATTGAACGATTCTTATACCTTGTGGGCCGCAGGGGGGTCTCAAATTCTGGTGAATCGCTCAATTTGGGGAATAGAAAAATTAAAGGAGGTCCTTCCGTGGCACCACTGAGAATCAGGCCGGTAACGCTGAGTCGGGTGCAGGCAGAAAAGGGTTTGATGACCTACCAGGCCTACTACGGACAGAAGATCTGGCGCCCTTACGTTTTTTGGATCATTGAAGGGGCCGGGAAGAACATCCTTGTGGATACGGCTGCCGAAGCCGATCAGTACCGGGACTATCATCCGGGTTTCAAAGCGCTTCCCATTGAACACCTTTTGTCTTTCGAAGAAGCCTTGTCCAAGGTCTCCCTAAAACCCGAAGATATCGATCTGGTTATCCAGACCCACCTCCACTTTGATCATTGCTTTAACACGCACAGGTGTAAGAACGCGAGAATTCTTGTTCAGGAAGCGGAGTTGGCCTTCGCCATGAACCCACACCCCCTCTTCTCTCTTCTTTATTCTCGAGACCTCTTGGATGGGGCCGAGCTCGAGACCGTTCGTGGGTACCATGAGCCCTTTCCCGGCATTGCGCTCATTCCGGTACCCGGCCATACGCCCGGCTGCCAGGCGGTATCCGTGGATACGGAGGCTGGGAAGGCCGTCATCTCTGGTTTTTGCTGTGTGAAGGAGAACTTCTTCCCGCCCGCGGACATCCGGGAAAGGGTCTCTCCCTTTGCGGGCTACCCCATCATGATTCCCGGCATTCATTATGACGCCATCAAGGCCTATGAGAGCGTCCAAAAAGTCAAAGAGATCGCCGACATCGTCATTCCCAACCACGAACCCGAGCTTATGGATATGGAAATCATTCCATGAGACGTCATGGTCGTGCAGGACCGAGAGACAACTATTTGAAGGAGGTATTGGGATGCAGGGGACCACATTTGTGAGTTTTCCTATCGTTGACTACTTGGAGCCAGTACAACCCTTTGTTCCCGGACTGAGAATCCCCGATGTGGTCCGGCGCTACGGTTTGAAGGCCGAAAACGTGGCCAAGCTCGCTTCGGCCGAAAATCCTCTCGGCCCCTCTCCAAAGGCGGTGGCAGCGATTGAAAAGGCCTTGAATGAGATGTCGCTCTACCCCGACTGGCGGGCTGAAAGCCTGCGTGAAGCGATCGGGAGACACAACGGCGTAAAAACCGACCGGGTCTTCGTGGGCTGTGGGGAGACGGAGCTCATCTCATTCCTCATCCGGGCATTCTCGGAGCAAGGGGACGAGATCCTCTTTCCCATCCCAACCTTTCCCATTTATGAGCAGGCTTCACTGGTGGAAAGAAGACAGCCCAAGTGGGTTGAGATGGACGAAAGTCTCAAGATTGACCCCGAAAGACTCCTTCACGCGGTCACCGGGAAGACCCGCATCCTCATCCTCACCAGCCCGAACAATCCCTTGAGCACCACCATCCCCGGAGAAACGATGCAGTACATCCTCGATCACCTGTCGCCCCAGGTGCTGGTCCTCCTTGATGAAGCGTACGTCGATTATGCGGATGAGGCGACGAGGCCGGATTTGTTGGAACGAACCCCCAATCTGGTTGTCCTTCGCACCTTTTCGAAAATTTACGGCCTTGCAGGGCTTCGAGTGGGATTCGGAATGGCTCACGAGATCATTGTCAGGGCCGTAATGAAAATAAAGCCCGCATGGAATATGGGTAGTCTGGCTGCGGCAGGGGCTATGGCCGCCCTCGATGACAGGGAGCACTATCAGAGGACACGTGGATTGATTCAAGAAAACAGGGAATACCTCCTGAACCGTCTTGCTGAGTTTCCAAACGTCTCTGTCGTCAAAATTCCCCAAGCCAACTTCGTTTGTATCCGGATCGAGGCGTCCCGGAAGACATCGACGGAGGTTTTCGATGGGCTCCTCCAGGGCGGGGTGATCGTGAAAGATTGCAGCGTTTCCTACAAGGGCCTCGGGAACCGTTTCATACGTGTTGATGTAAGCCTGAAACAGAAGATGGACCAGTTCCTGGCGCAATTTTCAAAGGTCATGAGATGACAGCGGCAAGGAGAGGGATGGCGACCGGCGTCCGGGTCTGCATTGATGTCGGAGGGACCTTTACGGACCTCGTGGCCTACGATGAAAGCAGTGGGGACGGAGCCTTCCTAAAGGTACACACCACTCCGGGGGATCCCTCCCAAGGGGTTTTTCAGGCCTTTAAGCGGTACAAAACGGCGTCGGGAATCCGGGCCGTCAAAGAACTTTCCCACGCCACGACCATCGCCACAAACATCTTGATCGAGAAAAAGGGGGCGAAAACCTGCCTCCTGACGACGAAAGGGTTCGAGGACATATTGGAGATCCGCCGCCACAACAGGCCACGGATGTATGACCTTTTCCAGCAGATCTCGCCCCCCTTGGTCCCTAGAGACCTCAGGATAGGGATTTTGGAGCGTCTCGACGCCAGGGGCAACGTCCTGGTGGGGCTGGATGAAGAGGGCCTGCGTGAGGCGATTCGGGAGATTCGAGCGCAGGAGGTGCTATCGGTTGCCGTCTGTTTTCTCCATGCCTATGCCAATCCCGTACACGAGCAGAAGGCCATGGAAGCGATTTTGAAATACGCCCCCAAGGTCTATGTCTCTTGTTCCCACGAGGTGTGGCCCGAGTTCCGGGAGTATGAACGAACAAGCACCACCGTCCTCAACGCCTATATCAGGCCTTCGGTGGACCATTATCTGTCGGGGATGGTTTCATCCCTTGCACAGGAATCCGTTGAAACCTTCTCGGTGATGAAGTCGAACGGGGGCCTCACATCCATGGAAAACGCCCGGCGCTCTCCGGTGCACCTCATCGAGTCAGGCCCTGCTGCCGGCATGGTGTCTTCAGCTTGGCTTGGGAAGGAAATGGGCATCGAGAACTTGATCACGCTTGACGTGGGTGGCACCACCGCAAAGGCAGGGATCATCATCAACGGAACGCCGAAAGCACACGGTGGAATTTCATGCCGACGCCTTGTGTGACGGCGTGCCCGTGGGGGGTTATGCCCTAAGAAGTCCGGTCATTGATCTGATGGAGATCGGGTCCGGAGGGGGCAGTATCGCCTGGATTGACAAAGCGGGTATTCTCAAAGTCGGCCCCAAGAGTGCGGGCGCCGTGCCGGGACCCGCCTGCTACGGCCTTGGAGGAAGTGAGCCCACTGTGACGGATGCAAATCTCGTGTTAGGGTACCTTAACGAGGAATTCTTCCACGGAGGCTTCACCCAGTTGCATCGTGAAATGGCGGAAAAGGCCATCCATGAGAGAATTGCATCTTACTATGACTGGTCAGCGGAGAAGGCCGCCGCCGCCATCATTACCATTGCCAAATCGAACCTCACAGAAATGGTTCGTCTCGTCTCCGCTCAGAAAGGACTCGACCCCCGGGACTTCTCTTTATTGGCCTATGGTGGGGCCGGCCCCTTGCACGCAAGCTTCATCGCCAGGGAGCTCAATATCCGTCAAACCATTATTCCACCTCTGGCAGGGGTATTTTCGGCCCTGGGGCTCATGGTGGCGGGAGTGAGGCATGATCTGGTTCGGACCCGTCCCTACCTGACAGACGAGATACCGCTTTCTGCAGGGCCGCAGCTTTTTGAAGAAATGAGCCGGCAGATTACGGAACTTCTGGAGATGGAAGGCCGCGACCTCTCAAGGGTTTCACGCTTTCGCTCCGTGGACCTGAGATACCTTGGTCAGGTCTTTGAGCTGAACCTTCCCATTGAAGGGGAGTTGGGAAGTCCTGGGGAGATCCGAGCCCTTGAAAGGCAGTTCGAGGAGCAATACAGGGCCTCGTTTCATTACATCCTGCCTGGCTCACGCATGGAAATCGTCAATTTCAGACTGACAGCGACCATGGAGGGCGCCCGGCCGGCGGTCGAAACGCTGCTTCAAAACCCAATGAAAAAGAGGCCGTCACGAAAGGAGGCATCCCTCAGGAGGGTATTCGATGAACGGAAGCAGCGGTTCATGGATATCCCGGCATTTCGGAATGCGTGCCTCGGTAAGGGTGATGAAATCCGTGGTCCCGCCATGATTGATTCAGAAGATACCACCATCCACATCCTGGAAGACCAGGTCGGGCAGATCGATGAAAGGGGATGTCTTATCATTGGTGCAGGATAGTCATCAGGAGAAGGAGAGAAGACCGGTCGTCTCATGGGATCCGGTGACTTTCGAGATCCTGAGAAGCGCTTTCTACTCCATTTGCGAGGAAATGAAGAACGTCATCATGCGTGCTGCATTTTCCCCGCTGATCAGCCTGTCCTCAGATCTTTCCTGTGCCTTGGCTGACCGACACGGAAACGTCATTGCCCAGGGAAATGATATCGCCGTGCACCTGGGCGCAATGCCCTATTCCATCCGGGGCGCGTTGAAAGTTATATCATCCGATGAGCTGCGGCCCGGGGACGCCATCCTGACCAATGATGTTTACAACGGAGGAAGCCATCTCCCGGACATGACCTTAATCTCTCCTATGTTCGTTGATGACGAACTGATCGGCTACGCGGTCAATCGAACACATTGGCCGGACGTGGGAGGGTCGGCGCCCGGCAGCTCCAGTGTCACGCAGGAGATCTACCAGGAGGGGATACGAATCCCTCCGGTCCTCATGTTCAGGGAGGGCAGGCTGCAACCGGGAACTGTCGGAGATTGTATTTGCAAACGTAAGGGTACCGGAAGAAAGGAGGGGAGACCTCCATGCCCAGTTTGCAGGGAACATGCGCGGCCTGCAGAGGATCCAGGACCTGGTGAGGCGCTACGGCATCGCCCATGTCAAGCGGGTCATGGAGGAGACCTTGCGGTATTCGAGAACCCTCATTGAAGAGTGAGATCGAGAAAATTCCTGATGGCACCTATGACTTCGAGGAATACATGGACGGGGATGGCTACGATTCGGGGCCACGATGGGAGAGGTCTCCGAATCCGCGCGGCCATAAAGGTGGAAGGGAGAACCATCACCGTCGATTTTACAGGTTCAGCGCCCGCCACCAAAGGGCCGGTGAATGCGCCTTTCTCTGTGACCGCATCCAGCTGTCTACTATACCCTTCTGGCCGTCACCAACCCGGAGATCCCCCCTAATTCCGGATGCTACGAGCCCATAACCATTATCGCCCCTAAAGGGAGCATTGTCTTTGCTGAGCATCCTTATCCCGTAGTCTCTGCAAATACGGAAACATCGAACAGGATTGTCGATGTGCTCTTAGGCGCCTTGGCAAAGGCAATCCCTGACAGGGTGATTGCAGGCAGTTATGGTTCCGCATGCATCGTCACCATGGGAGGGATGAATCCTCGTATCGGCCGTGCCTTTGTTCACTACGAAACCGTGGGAGGGGGAATGGGAGGACGCCCCAACTGCGATGGGATCAGCGGACACCGGGTCCACATGGGGAACACGATGAATGTTCCCGTTGAAGCCGTCGAAGCGGCATACCCCGTTCGCATTGTATGCTATGAGCTGATAAGGGACTCCGGGGGCGCGGGGAAACACCGGGGAGGTTGCGGGGTGCGCCGTGTTTATGAGGCGCTTGAGCCGGGGATCCGATTCTCCGTCCTCTGCGAGAGGGGGCTTCACCCTGCCTGGGGCCTTCTGGGGGGCCGACCGGGAAAGAGGGCTTCCTTCTATATTCTGGATTCCGATGGGAAGAAAAGCCTGCTGCCGTCGAAGGTTTCCTCGCGTGAATTGAAGATCGGGCACAAGCTCTTCATCGAGACCGCCGGCGGAGGCGGGTACGGGCTTTCAGAAAAAGAACTGCCAATCGATAGGTAAGAAGAGACCGCTTGAGGTGGGGAGGGAGAACATGACAGGAAAGCGCGCTTCCACGCATAAGGGTGTGCCAAGGGTTAGGACAGGCCTTCTGGTTCCATCTTCAAATACCGTCATGGAGGTGGATCTCTACAGGACCCTGCCGCCTAATATTACGGTTCACGCGGCGAGGATGTATTTGGAAGAGACGACAAGAGAGGCCGAAATGGAGATGATCGAGAAGTTTGCCCCACGGGCAGCCGAGCTCCTCAGCACGGCGAAGCCTCACTTCATTATCTTCGGCTGCACTTCAGCGGGCTCTTTGGGAGGTCCGGAGTATGATAAGGAGATCTGTTCCCGTCTGTCAAAGATTACGGGCGTTCCCACTGTCGGGGTCTATTCATCCGTCCGAGAGGCCCTTCTTAGATCCAAGGCGAAATCCGTGGCCGTGATCACACCCTACATAGAGGACATCAACATCAGTATAAGGGAGGGTCTGGAGAGGGATGGTTTGCATGTGGCGGCCATCCATGGCATGGGCATTGATGTCAACTTTGATCTGGCAACACCTACTCCCGATGAAATCGTCGATTTTTCGTTGGACAAGTTGAAGGGGATCAAGGCGGATATGCTTTTCATCTCCTGTACGAATTTTCGGGCCATGGAGGCGATTCCGTCTCTCAAAAAGAAGATGGGCATTCCCGTGATCACGAGTAACACAGCCACGATCGATGCGGTTTTGGATAGGGTAAGCCGACTGACCGGTTCAGACGGCTGAAATTTCAGCAATGCGTTTCAAAGAGAATTTTAGGAGTCTATATGCGTAAGACAGAGATCACAGCACAACTGGCCGAGTTTATCCAAAAAGCTCGATTTTCCGACATCCCCGAACACGTGATACGGGAAGCAAAAGAACTGATCACGGATTTTCTGGGCGTAACCACAGCCGGGGCCGCCGAACCGCCTTCGAGGATTGTCCAGAGTCTCGTCAAGGAAGCGGGAGCGGTCAAAGAATCAACGGTTCTGGGTACAGCCTTGCAGTCCACCACCACCTGGGCGGCCTTTGCAAACGGCGTTGCGGGGCATGCCCTGGATTTCGATGACGCCAGTCAGCCCATGTACGGTCATCCCACCGTCGCTGTTCTACCTGCTGCTTTGGCACTGGGGGAGGTTCAGAACGTTTCGGGGCCGGCGTTGTTGGAGGCCTATGTTGTCGGTGTGGAGGTGACGGTCAAACTATCCTACGGCATGAATCCGGCTCACTATAAACATGGATGGCATTCCACATGCACATTGGGGTCCATAGGCGCTGCCGCTGCGGCAGCCAAAATATTGGGGCTAAAAGGCGAAGGGATGCGAACCGCCCTTGCCCTGGCTGCCTCCCAGGCCGGAGGGCTCCAGCAGAATTTCGGGACCATGACAAAACCTTTCCACGCAGGACGGGCGGCTGAGAACGGCGTTCTGTCAGCCATTCTGGCAGGCAAGGGGTGGACGGGAGATCAGCATATCTTGGAAGCCCCTCTGGGGTTTTTTCATGTCTTCTCCGGTTCAGGCCCTTGTGATCCTGAAAAGGTTGTCGATCAACTGGGCAACCCATATGATATCGAGAGACCGGGCATCATCCTCAAAAAGTACCCCTCGTGCGCCTTCACCCATCCTGCCATCGATGCGGCGCTGATGATTGCCGGTGATCCGAGCTTCCATTCCGAATCATTGGAAAGGGTGGAAGGGGAGATCCACCAGCTTGCCGACCAGATCCTCATTCATCGACAACCACAGACGGGACTCGAGGCAAAGTTCAGCCTGGAAGCATGTCTCGCCCTGGCCCTGCTGGATGGTCACGTCAATAGCGGGTCTTTCGCTGACGAAAAGATTCGCAGTTCGGCCCTTCGCGACATGATGGCCCGGGTAGAAAGGAAGGTCGTGCCCATCGATAGCGACTACAAGGACGCAATTTGGTCCCGCCAGCGTGAGGGCCTTTTTGAAAGGCGGCCGGTCCATTGAAAAGACGGTGGAAAAGGCCAAGGGAAACCCGGAAAACCCCATGAGCCTCCAGGAGATTCACGAGAAATACCGCGACTGCTGCAGAGGCGTCCTGCACCAAGACGCCATTGAGAAATCCCTGGCACTGCTTCAGAGATTGGATCAACTGAAAAGCATCCGTGAATTGACGCAATGTTACCGTGTTTCCTGAGCATCATTCACACCGGGTTTCCATTGGGGAGGAGAAGTCCATGTCAAGCTTGAAAATCAGACCTATTTCGACCGGCCGTTTCATGCAGGCTGAGAAATCCAATTTTACCTACGGTGTGGACCAGGGGATTAAGATCCGGTCCACGGTCATCATGTTTCTGATCGAAGGGGCAAAAAAGAAGATATTGGTCGATACGGGAGGCAGCGACCCAGAGTGGGCGTCCAAATATCATCATCCACTGGAGCGGAGCGCTAAAGAGGATCCCCTTAAGGCCATTGAATCCTTGGGGCTAAAAGCAACGGATATCGATATGATCATCAACACCCACCTTCACTGGGATCACTGTTTCAATAACCATCTTTTTCCCAATGCCCGAATTCTGGTTCAGGCAGAGGAACTTCGTTATGCCATCTCGCCTCTGCCCTGCCACGCCCTTTACTACGAATCCCAGGCGATCGGCATGACGCCCCCATGGCTGAAGGCCCTGGATCGCATCGAGGCGATCGAAGGAGAGATGGAAGTGGAGGCAGGGATTCGAATCGTTTCCCTCCCGGGACACACCCCGGGATTTCAGGGTGTGCTTGTAGACCTGGCCAGTGGTCCTTGTCTCATAGCGGGAGATGACTGCCCCCTATTTGAGAATTGGCAGGGAAATAAACAGACGGACTCATATCCCTCCGGGAATCCATGTTGATTTGCGGGACTGCTATCGTTCTTTGAAAAAGATGGAAAAGCTGACCAGAACCGTTCTGCCTGCTCACGATTTGAAGGTACTGGAAAGGGCGGTTTATGAATAGCCGTGCTGCTAGGATTTCTCTTCTGGTGTTCATTGCCGGATCGCTAGAATTCGGGGGATCTTTTCTCCAGCAGGGCTTTGATACCTTTGAGGAAGTCAGGCACACACAGGGCCTGGGAACGATTTTCAAGCTCAAAAGCGGCTTCCATTCCCACGTCCCCCATGGACGCATTCACCATCTCCTTTGTCAGCATAAGGCCGAAAGCGCTTTTTCTGGTCATGGTCTCTGCCATTTCCAGTGCCTTGTCCAAGACCTTTTCATCCGGGACTCGATGGCTGACATACCCGATCCTCTCGGCCTTTTCCGCATCGAAGAAATCGCCGGTGTAAAGCAATTCGGCGGCTTTGGAAAGCCCGATCAGCCTGGGGAGAAAGAAACTGCTTCCCATGTCGCCGCCGGTGAGTCCGATATTGATGACCGCTACACTGAAACGAGCGCTTTCACCGGCAATGCGGATATCGGCTGCCGTGGCCAGGAAAAAGCCGAGACCCGCGGCCACGCCTCTCACCGCCGCAATGACCGGCTGGGGTACTTGTCTGAGGCGGAGCGCCAGGTTTCCATTTCTCTTCTGATACCGGTAAAACCACTGTATGTGCGCATATAGGTCTTTTTTTTCAAGGCCGACGGCCTGTTGCTCCTTGACATCCGCTCCCGCGCAAAAGGCGCCGTCGTCTCCGGTGATGATGAGCACCCGGCATTCCGGATCGTCCTCTCTTCGGGTAAGACAGGCGTGAAACTCCTCAACCCCTTTGACAGGAAGCGCATTGAGACGTCCCGGGTTGACCATCGTGATCAGTCCGATATGTTTTTTGACGGTTTCATAGCGAATGTACTGATAGCTTTCCATGGTTCTTTCCCCTTCGTCCAAGGTGTCATGGAATCACTGGGTCCCCTGGCACTAAGATGGCGTCATGATAATTGGGCGCCAGGACGAGTTCCCTTTCGACATGGCGCCAGACCTTTCTCCCATTTTCAAGGGTTAGGTTTGAGATTGCGAAGTCAGCTTCATTCAATCTTTGGTCCGCCTGGGCGGACCTTTCCCGCCCGTCCTACAACCGTCATCCACAGAGAAAGACTCTAGCCGCTTCCGGACGCCGAATCAATTCCGTCAGGACAAGGGGGCATGACTCAGCAAAGTCCCGCTTCGCCCAGTGCTTTGCGGATTCGTTTTCCCTTTCCGTATCGCTTATGGGATAGAGCGGTGGGCGCACGATCGCCGCCTCTATCCGACCTAGGATGGCCAAGGCCTCTTTCATGCGATTATGCATGTCCACAAAAGGGGGCGCATAGAATGCACGCAGCAGCGGAATCAACCGGTCGTTGACGCTTCTCGCACCCTCAAGGTCTCCCCTCTGGACCAGAGCGAACAGTTCCGCCTGAAGGTCAGCGGCCACGCTTCCCATGCCCGAGATCGCCCCATCGGCCCCCAAAACAAAAGAGGAAAAAAGGGACATGGTAAAGCTTGATAGAATCGATACGGGACGGCCCGTGGCCCGAATGGCTCTTAGATTCCTTTCAAAGGCCACAATGTCGTTGCTCCATTCCTTGATTCCTGCCACCTGGGGGATCTCCGTGAGCTTGACGAGGGTTTCCGTGTCGTAACCGAGGCCCTGGTTCAGGGGGTACTGGAAGACGATGATGGGAAGATCAACGGCTTCGGCGATCAACTGGAAATGATGGCAAATCATTTCAGGACGAAGTCCGCGCACCCCACACGAAAAGAGAAGGGGGAAAGACCAACAATCCGCTTGCGCCCTCCTTTTGAGCATCCTTTGCCAGCTCGATCGCCTCGAAGGTGCTGTCCGTATAGATGCCGGCAATCAAAGGCAGGCTTGCCCCCACTTCCTCTGAAGCAATGGCCAATGCCTGCCTTCGCTCTTTTCGCGTGAGAGACGAAACCTCTGCAGCATGGCCGTTGAGAACAATGGCCGTGACTCCGGCCACATTTGAAAGCCAGCGGAGGTGTCTCCGGTAGTCCTTTTCATGGATTGAGTAGTCGGGTTTGAAAGGCAGAAGATTCGCCGGGATCATGCCGCGAAACTTCTTTGCTTCTTCCATCTGAAACTCCTATCATAGAGGTGAGAATACCTTCTTACTCTTCTTATCAAAAGTAGCAAGGGAGATGCCAATAAAAAGTCAGTGGTTAGGCAAGATTACGCAAATGTCGGCATGTGACACCCCATACGAAGTGTCAGTTATAGTTGACATGTCCTAAACGGTTTTCAGTAAATCATTGAAGGCTCGTTTCGCTTTCATGCCTTGAAAACAGAAAGATTCCCACGGCTTTTCATGCCCAACCGCGGACAACCAAAAAGGCCTGAGGTGTTTGGCAATGGTTTGCGTAACGGCCTGATGGCATCTCTTTTTCAGGGACGATTTGCCATTGGTACGTTTTTTGCCATTTGAGTCAAAATGAAACGCCCGTGGGCCTCAGCCCTCTGTAAAAAGACCGTTTGTGTCTTAAGGAGGTTTAAATGAGATTGTTCGAGTCATGTGAGATCGGGTCTGTGACCTTGAAAAACAGACTTGTTATGGCACCCATGTCGACCAACTTCCCTAGGGATGGTTTTGTAACGGAACCCATGATTGCTTACTACGAAGCAAGGGCAAAGGGAGGCGTTGGTCTTATTGTGGTTGAGGATGGGATCGTAGATGTTCCGAGGGGCAACCATGTAAAGAACATCCTTGCGGTTGATGACGACAAGTACATCCCGGGCCTGAAACGACTGGTGGAATCTGCCCACGCCCATGACGCGAAAATATCCATTCAGCTTTCGCATGGGGGCCGGCGGGGAGGAAGGGTGTCTAAGAAGACCGGTTGTATGGAAGTCACAAGGGGTATGATGCCGGTTGCGCCCTCTTCGCTGGCCCATCCTGTTCCCGGCCAGGTGGTGCCAAAGGCGCTGAGTACCGAAGAAATCCAAGAGATCGTGGAGAAGTTCGGGAAGGCGGCTTTGAGAATTGTGGAGGCAGGATTTGACGTTATCAGCATTCATTGCGCCCATATGTACCTCTGTGGAGAATTCCTCAGCCCTTGGGCGAATCAAAGAGAAGACGAATACGGTGGCGATTTAGATGGGCGCATGCGATTCTTGAGAGAGATCATCAACCAAGTGCATAAAACGGTCGGAAATGAGGTCCCGATCATTTGTCGGATGAACGGTAAAGAACCAAAGGGCGGTAATACGCCTGAGGAAATTCTAGAAATCGCCAAACGTTTTCAGGACGGCAGGGGTCAAGTGGGCTGCACATCTCCGTTGGCTTCGGGGCATCCATAAGGGATCCGGATTTCATCCCATCCATCACACCGATGCGGGCGCCCGACAACTGTATCGTCGATCTGGCCGCCGATATCAAAAGGGTGGTATCCATCCCGGTCATAGCCGTGAATAAGATCAAAGATGTTCACGCTGCCGAAAAAATCCTACAGGAGGGCAAGGCCGACCTTGTGGCCATGGGAAGGCCTTTGATCGCAGACCCCGATTTGCCTCGAAAGGCACTTGCAGGAAAATTCGACACCATTCGACCCTGCATCTATTGCTGTCAGGGATGCGCGCAAAACATCCTCGAGAAAGATGCGCCGTTGGCCTGCAGCACCAATCCGACGGCCGGTCGTGAAATGGCAGGCGCTTTGGAGCAGGCAACGAAGAGGAAAAAGGTCTTAATCCTGGGCGCCGGACCGGCAGGCATCCAGGCTGCGGTAACGGCCGCTTCGAGGGGCCATCAGGTCCGGCTCGTGGAGAGTCGAAACGCGGTGGGAGGACAGTTGCCCTTGGCAGCCAAGCCGCCGGGAAAGTCAGAGATTGATCGTTTTTTGACTTACTTGAAGAAATGTTTGGAAACACAGGGGATCCAGGTTGAATTGGGTGTGAGAATCAATGAAATGTGGCTTGACCAATTCAAACCGGATGTGGCCATCCTTGCAACCGGGAGCGATCCGGCCATTCCAACCATTGAAGGGCTATCGACGAAAAACACCCTCAGCGGGCGGGATGTCCTAAGCGGGGCTGAAATCAGAGGTGACAGGGTTGTCATTATAGGCGGGGGCCAATTGGGATGCGAGGTCGGAGATTATCTTGCCGCGCAGGGAAAGAACGTGACCATTGTGGAAATCCTGGATGAGATTGCCAGGGACATGCCTCACATCTCCAAGCTGCCCCTCGAAATGGCCCTCGAACACAACGGCGTCCGTATCATGACGAAAACAAGCGTCCTATCCCTGACTGAGGAAGGCGTCCTGGTGGAACGTAAAGGGAGCAAAGAGATCCTCCGGGCAGACGTCATCGTAACAGCAACGGGTGCAAATCCCCACGAGGAAGACATGGATCGGATGATCAGAGAGAAAGTGCCCGAAGTCCATGTGATCGGAGACAGACTAAAGGCGAGGGGCATCCTGGATGCTGTCAGAGAGGGTTATGATATGGCAAAATGCATTTGACAACGGGAATGACCTCACGGAGGAAAAAGATGAACGTCACAAGAGAGCTGGCCCAATTTGTTTCGAACCATTCCTTCTCCATGATCCCGCCTGATGTGCGAGAACTCGCGACACATACGATCATTGATACGCTTGGTTGCTGTATCGCCGGTCATACGGAAGCGCGGGAGGAATGCGAATGGATCTCCCATCTGGTCAAAGACCTCGGGGGAACGCCCGAGTGCAGCGTGTTCATGCAGGGCTTTCGCACATCCGCCCCCCTTGCCGCCCTGGCAAACGGCACCATGATCCATTCCATCGATTTCGATGATACCCATATGGGGTCCATCTCCCACTTCAGCGCCTCACTGGTCCCGACCATATTCGCGCTGGCAGAAAGGCTTCGGGCCGATGGACCGGCCATTCTGGAGGCCTTTGTGGTGGGATTCGAAGTAGGCGGCAAGGTTGGCAGACAAATGATGCCATCCCATTACCGATATTGGCACCCCACCGCCACATTCGGTTCCCTGGCCTCTGCCGCAGCCGCAGCGAAACTGTTGCATCTCAATGACCTGCAAACCGAACAGGCCCTGGGGTTGGCGGCTGACCAGGCGGCAGGCCTTCGATACTGCATAGACAAGGGCGATTACTCCAAGAGCCTTCACCCCGGCTTTGCGGCCATGCGGGGCGTCATGCTGAGCCTTCTGGTCAAGGGCGGGGCGAACGGACCTAAAGGCATTCTGGAGTATCCGACCGGTTTCTGTCAGGCATTGTCCGAGGCGCCCAGCATTGACCGGATCACCGAAGGATTGGGACAACCCTATGAGATCCGCTCAAACAGCCTGAAGGCATTCCCCACCATATTGATCAGCCACACGTCCATCCAGGCCGTTTTGAATATCATGAAAGCACATGCCATTGACCACACCCAGATAGAGCGCATCCACCTCACCATTGCCAGAACGGCTAAAGGCCAGGGTCAGAACTATGATCCCGAGACCTCCCTGGCTGCCCGGCTCAGCATCCCCTTCAGTGTCGCACTGGCTGCCATTGACAAAGCGGTTTCCATCAGCCAGTTTACAGCGGAAAGGCTGAAGGATCCCAAGGTCAGAGATCTCATGAAACGCATTGAGATTCAGGAGGATCCCACTCTGAACGAACGCTTATCCCGAAACCCTGGCCTCTGCGGTGCGGGTGGAGACGAAAGAGAAGGGTACTCTCGTCAATGAGGTCATCTACCCCAGAGGCAATGCAAAAAATCCCATGACACGGGAGGATGTCACGAACAAATTTAGAGGCCTCTGTGCCGCGAGCATTTCGGAGGAGCGGTGTGAGGGGATCCTTCAACGGCTCTTGTCTCTCGAACAAACGGACGCCATAGGCGCGTTGTGCGACCTTTTGAGGGGATAGACGCTTTATGTATTCAGTCAAAGAGGTGATGGAATCAAGGAATCTGGCCGTGATCGGGGCATCCAGGGATCCTGAGAAGCCCGGTTCTATGCTCCTCAAACTCCTGAGGGATACTTCTTTCCAAGGGCGTGCGGTGGGCGTGAATCCTCATGGGGGAGAGGTTCATGGCGTTCCCTTATACCGAAATTTCCATGATATCCCTTTTGCGGTGGATCTGGCCGTTTTTCTCATTCCGCCGAGATCGATACCCGCTCTGGTGGCCGAGTGCGCTCAAAAGGGAGTCAAAGGCGTGGTGATCTCCTCTGAAGGATTTTCAGAGTCCGGAAAAGAGGGTGAGAAGGCTCAGGATGAGATCGGCAAGATCCTCAAGGCCACAGGCATGCGGGGGTTCGGCCCCAACACCCTCGGACTGATCAATACGGCCACGGGTCTGTCCACCTCCTACATCGCCACGCCTCGTACACTGCAGCCAGGAAGCCTGGGCTTCATTTCCCAATCGGGCATTTTCATTGGCGGCCTTCTTAGATATTTGAGCTCCTTCCGGGGGCTTCGTTTGTCGAAGGGATTGGGCCTGGGCAATAAGGTTGACGTGGACGAATGCGATGCCCTGGAATATCTCATGGAAGACGAGCAGACCCGAATCATCGGGATGTACCTGGAAGGCCTGAGGGAGGGGAAAAGATTCATCCGATCGGCACGATCGGCTGTCATGCGAAAACCGGTCCTCTTGCTCAAGGGCGGTCGCACAAGTGCAGGTGGTCGGGCGGCTGCCTCTCACACCGCGAGCCTGGCGGTAGATGACAGGGTGTTTCAAGGCGCAGTAACGGCAGGCCGGGATTCTACGGATGGGCGACATCGATGAGCTCAAAGAGACAGTCACGGGGTTCCAATGTATGCCGCTGCCTCGTGGCGACAAGATCGCGTTGGTGACTTACAGCGGGGCTCAGGCCATCATGTGCATCGACGCGGCCATTGAAAGAGGGCTCAGTTTGGCCCAATTGGACGAAAGGACAACCGAAAGACTGTCTCGAATCATCTCTACGCCCTCAAAAATTCGAAACCCGGTGGACATATTCCCTGACATGTTGACTCACGGTTTTGAGAAGACCACCAACGAGATCTTTCGGGCCTTGCTGGACGACAACCAAGTCGATGGCATCATCTTTATTGCTTTTGCCCTCCCCGATCCTTGCCATTTAGATCCGCTCTTGGCATTGATCCGAGAGCGGTCTAAGAAACCGGTGTTTTTCACGTTGATCGGTAACAAGGAAGATGTGGAAGTCTGTGAATCCTATGTTGAGGAGAACGGCGTTCCGTTCTACCTTCTTCCTGAAAAGGCCGTCAGGGTTTTCTCCCATATGGTTAAGTATGCCAGAACGCTGAGCGCCAGTGAGCAGAATGACTGAAACCGGCCTACAAAGCTGGGGCTCACCCAACTTAGCGTCAAGATCCATAAAAACCGCCATCCAGAACCTCCTTATTGCTTTGGGCGTCCAGGGATTACCTTGCGGCTCAAACAAGGTGATCTGAATGAGAATGCAGGGTATGGATAAACCCGTTGAAGGGACCCTCACCGTGATATTTGCCTCCCTGGCAGTCATATGGCCGGGTGCGTTGATGTTTGGTTATCCCGGCGTCATGGGACCGCACTGGCAGAAATTCTACGGTGTGGGACAGGGCCCGGTCGGGAATACGCTCCTATTTATGTGGGCTGCCGTGGCGCTCTTCATGTTCCCCGTGGGTCGCTGGCAGAGAAAATACGGCTCCAGGGTGATCATTTTGATCGGAACCGTTGCCTGTAGCCTTAGCATATTCACCATATCCTTTGCTTCGAGCATCTGGATGATTTACTTGTGGGCCTTTTTCCATGGGATTTCGGCTTGTTCAATCTATAACCCTGCACTGACGACGGTGCAGCACTGGTACCCTTTCCGCAGGGGGCTCGTCTCCGGAATCATCAACACCTCTTTCGGCATATCAGCCGCGGTCATCATTCCTCTCCTCAACTTTATGATCCGATCCATGAGCTACAGGCATGTGCATATGATGCTGGCCCTGTTTGTCCTGCTTAGCGGACTGCCCGCTGCCCGGTTTGTGGAGGTCCCCGAGCGCTTAAAGGGGTTTCGGGAGAATACGCGCCGGGCAAAAATGCTGAATAAGAGTGAGTTGATAAAATCCCTTACGATCCGCGAAACCTTGCGAACCAAAAACTTCTGGCTTCTTTGGTTTACTTGGGCATTCCTTGGAGCGGCCGGGACTTCAATGATTACTTTGTCCACAAGTTTCGGACTGTCAAAAGGGTTTACGATGGGCTCGGCGATCGTGATTCTGACGGCCTTTAACCTCACCAACGGAGCAAGCCGGCTCTTGGCCGGCTATGTATCAGATCTATTGAACCGAAATCTTGTCATGACCATTAGTTTCTTCGCTTCGGCCGGCGCCTACTTTCTGCTGCCTTATGTTAAGATACCCCTGTCTGCCGCCTTTCTCGCAGGCATTGTGGGTTTCGGATTCGGCACCTTGATCACCGTCTCCGCACCTTTGGTCATCGATTGTTTCGGTCTCGAACACTTCGGGGCAATCATCGGGCTGCTCTTCACTGCGCTGGGCCTGGTTTCGGGAGCGCTAGGTCCGTCTCTGGCCGGATATCTCCTGGACCTCACCGGGGGCAATTTCCCGCTCGTATTCTCGTACCTGGGAGTGCTCTGTGCGCTTTCTGCGGTCTTTCCTATGCTTCTGGGTCCTGCCCATGCAAAGCCTTCAAACCGATGATGCGCCAGAGCTCTTTTGGATTACGGAAAGCTGGGCGCTCCGGCAGGGGAGACATCTCCCTGGGGCCCACGAGGGGCAAGAATCGAACGATTAAATAGGAAGAAAGGAGGAAAAAAGGTAGCGACTATATTGGTCCTAGACCTCCCTGGGCCTCTTATGAAGGGCACTTGGTGCAGACTCAAGGGGCATTTGGGGAACGCTTGAAATCTTTATCACTCAATCCTGTCGGAAATATTGAGTATCTTGCAGTCAGTCGGCAAATACAACAAATGAAAGGATCGCTATTATGTCAGAAATGATCACGTTTTCGCCTTCGCCGTCGTTATTCGGTTTTGGTACCCTGACGAAACTCACCGATTCGCTAATATCCAGAGGTTACAAGCGGTTGCTAATCATCACCGACCGTCAGATCGCAGAAAGCACCATTCTCGATCGGGTTCTTGAATTGCTCAAAGGTTCGATCACGGCAGAGGTCTTTGACGGCGCTCCCGCCGAACCTTCAAGCAACGATGTAGACCAGGCGATGAAACACTTTGGATCAGAATTTGATGTGCTGCTTGGTCTCGGTGGAGGCAGCGCAATGGATTTTGCCAAAGCCATGTCCATCATCATGAGCCACGGCGGATCTTTGGGAGACTACCTCGGTGAGGGCGCCGTCCCGGGTCCTGTCATCCCAGTGGCTTGCGTCCCGACCACTTCCGGGACAGGCTCACAAAGCACTCAAACAACCGTCTTTACCATCAATGGGGTTAAAAGGGGGGCCTCTTCTGAATACATCCGTCCGGTGTTTTCCATCGTAGACCCCGAGCTGACCATGAATCTTCCGCCGATGGTCACCAGAAATGCTGGATACGATGCACTCATGCACGCATGTGAGAGTTTTTTGGCCCGGCCCGCTTCTCAAGTTCCGGAAAGGCCTATCCTGTATCAGGGGAGCAACCCCTACAGCCGGGCCCTGGCACTCGAAGCCTTTCGTTCCATCTGGAAATCCTACCGGACGGTCGTATCGGATGGAAGCAATCGGGAGGCGAGAATGGCCATGTCCTTGGGGGCACACATGGCGGGTATGGCTTTCAGTCACAGCGGATTAGGGTTGGTCCATGCCCTTGCCTCGTCCTTGGGCGGTATGGTCGATTACCCCCACGGTGTTTGCCTGGCGGCCTGCACCAGTATCGGATTGAGATATAATTTTGAGGCGTGTGAAAAGGATTTCGCGTCGCTGGCCGCCGTGATGGCCGAGATCGAGGGTTCTCCATCCCATGCTTCCGCGGAGGATTTCCTCTCTCCGTCTCCAAAACCTGATCGAGGAATTGGACCTGCCTTCGCGGCCTTCAGATCTGGGAATCAAAAAAGAGGATGCCAGGTCGGTCCTGGAGAAGACACTGGTCCAGACAAGACGAATTGTCACGAATCCGAGGCCACTTGACGAAGAGCTATTGCGCTACATAGAGGAAGGTATCTAAAGCGCGGTGCGCTGGGCGGTGAGGGAGCCGTTTTTATTCGCTTGACCGTTGCCGCAAAATATGTAAAAAGTCGTTAGTCGACCGTCGACATTACAAAGAGAGAGCCATAAGATTGCACCTGTAACGGACGGTATCTACCATGAAACTTTCCGAACAGCAGAAGAAAATCTGGGATCGAGTAAAGCAAACGCTCGCCAGCGAACCCGTTGCCAGCATCGACCATGTGGAGCGGATGACCACATGGTGCCAAAAGCTGGGGGAGGCTGCAGGCGCAAATATGGATGTCCTCGTTGCAGGGGCCCTCCTGCACGATGTGGGCGTTACGGTCAATCGAAAATTGCACTACACGGTTGGGCGCAAGCAGGCGGCGGAGATTCTAAGGGAGGTTGGCTTTCCGGAGGAAATGACGGGCGACGCGCTTCATGTCCTTGAGGCCCACAGCCGTTACGGCGGCCCCGATCCCCGCACCCTAGAGGCAGAAGTGGGGCAGGATGCAGACGCGCTGGAATACATTGGCGCCATAGGAATACTTCGGGCAGTGGTGCGCGGGCTCAATGACGGATCCTTTGATGGAAGAATAAGCAGCTTTCCCGACTACCTGCGATCCATCCTTGCAAAAGTGGAAGGGACATTCCATACAAAACAGGCCGAAGAGATCGGACGTCCCCGATTGGAGTACATGAAGTCATTCTTGAAATATATTGAGAAAGAATTGAAGGGCGAGACTTGAGATGGTGCGGTCGGGACCCATGAGGAGCGCGTCGTTTGTGCCGGGGGGAACCGGCCGGGCCGGGTCGATAAAGTCGTCAATGCAAGGCGGACGCGGTCACCATCGATCTTGAGGATACGGTGCCCGTGGCCCACAAGGCGGAAATGAGGCCAAAAATCAGAGAAAGGATCCTAGAATATCCTGACAAAACGATCATGGTTTGGTGTCCACCACGAATGTGAGTTCCTATTCCCGTTGCGTTTTTGATTAGCGCTTTGAGAAGGAGAGCGCCTACGGCATGTCCCTATTATCCGGCAAGCTTAAGGATATCGACTTTAAGCCCTTTGTGTTGGTGGAGCAGGTCTCCCGAGTTCTCACAGAGGCGATCCTCGAGGGCGTATTCACGGGCGGAGATCAATTGATAGAAGCGGATTTGAAGGATCAATTCCGCATCAGCAGATCTCCGCTGCGGGAAGCCTTCCGTGACCTCGAGAAAAAGGGGCTGGTTGAGATCGTCCCGCGGAAGGGAACTTTCGTGAAACGAATCGACCGCAGAGATATCGAGGAGCATTTCCCGGTTCGGTCTGTTTTAGAGGGGCTGGCGGCAAGAGAGGCCTACGGCAAGTTGACCGATGAAGATCTTCACGAGATGGGTCTTGAGCTCGATCATATGAAGAATGGGGTTTTGAAAGGAGATACAAAGGCCTACTGGGAAAACCACGTGTTGTTTCACGAGATCTTCATAAACGCATCCGATAACCTTCTACTGATCAAAATGCTGAAGACCCTTCGCATGCACACCATGTGGTACCGCTTTTCCTATCGGTATTACAAAGAGGACTTGGGTAAGTCCTGGAAGGTGCACAAGAAGATACTGGACCTCTTCAAGTCTAAAAAGTCCGATGTGGATGAGCTGGAAAAAGTGGTCAGGGATCACATCGCAGTGGCTGCCGGAAGATTTCTAGTGTACTTGGAGGTTCAGGAAGGATAGCCTCGAAAGATCCGCGGGCCAGGCTTTAGGCCCCCCCTGGGCCGCCGAAGTCTGGTGGGGCCATCCTCGCGAGTGGAGCGAGAATGATGACAGGCAGACTATCACACGACAGAATTGAATCAGAGATTTGTTCATGGCTGCAGAAGATCCCGCTTGTCGCCACCTATGCAAGGACTCGGGGATGGTACTTCATAGCCGCTTGGGCCCATCGAATCACCGGGCTCTGGATGGTCCTTATGGTTTGGGGCCATATCACCTTTCTTGGCTCCGCAATACCGGCAGGCATGTTCTTGGCTTGGCTGTTTGCAGTCTCATGCCTATTCCATGGACTCAATGGGGGAAGATTGATCCTCTACGAGAGCTTCGGAAATCGGAATGACGAATCATTGATGCATTGGGTTTTCGGGCTTTCCATACTCTACTTGGCGGTCCTGGCGATGATCACACTATCGGGGGGCCAGACCGTCACGCCGATTTTTTTCTGGGTCATCGCTGGGTTGGCCGGGTCGGTCTTGGGTTACGGGGTTTCGGCGCAGGTATGGCCAACGGCTCACTCCATTTTTTGGAAACTCCAACGGATTAGCGGAGCGTTCCTTCTCCCTGTTTTACTCGCATACCTCGTCTTTATGCAGCTCTCCCTGCCGGCCGGCGGTAATGAGGAGATCTTGCGCGTTAGCCTCCAAAGCGTTTTCATTAAGCTCGTATTCTCGTTGACGATGGCGGCGGCCATTTACCACAGCGCGTATGGGCTGTTCTCTGTGCTCAGTGATTACGTTCATTCAAGAATCGTCAAGTCAGCGTCTGCTATTTTGATCATGCTGCTTGCCCTGGTTGTTGCAGGAGTCGGTTTTAGAGCGATATTCGGTGGTTGGTGAATGAGGTGGAAAAGCAGACCGGCTCACGGTAAACCGGTTGATCGGACTTGGGGTGCATGATGGGCAATGGATTCAAAATCTCTTCTTCCATAAGGTGTGATGTCCTGATTATCGGTGCCGGCGGTGCCGGACTTAGATGTGCCGCAGAGATCCATGAAAGACGGCCCGGAACCAATATTGTCGCAGTCACAAAAGTGGGAAGCCCGCAAAAATCCCACACCCAAACCGCACAAGGGGGAATGGCGGCCGTGAATCCCGATGACCCCAGGGACCGACCCATTTATCATATGTTCGATACCTGGAAAGGATCGGACTGCAGCGCCGATCAGAATGTGATCAAAAAGATCGTCGAGTCCGGTTGGGAGCAGGTCATCTGGCTCGAGGGCCGCGGGATGCATTTCAGTCGGGATGAAGAGGGAAAACTGAGCAAGCGGACCTTCGGGGGCCACACCGTCAATTTTGGCGAAGCCTCCGCCTTTCGATGCGTCTTTGAGGCGGACCGCACCGGCAAAGGCATTATGGACACCGTTTGGGGTGAAGCGTTGAAGGGAGGGGTCACCTTCATAAACCAGTCCATTCTCACGGAGCTCCTCTTTGAGGGAAATCGTTGCGTCGGCGCGCTCCTTTTCAAGATCAAGGATGGGGAGTTCATAAGCGTCTTAGCCAAGGCGACGGTGTTGGCCACAGGCGGAAACGGGCAGGTTTTCAAGGTGACCACAAACTGCCGTCAAAACACGGGGGACAGTTTGGCGGTGATCCTCCAAGCAGGGTTGCCGGTTATGGATCCTGAAGCGATACAGTTTCATCCGACAGGCATCGTGGGCCCGGGCATCCTCGCCAGTGAAACCTTGCGCTCGGTAGGGGGCATCTTACGCAACAAGGACCTGGAGCCTTTTATGGAGCGCTACGCGCCCAAGATGAGAGAGCTTGCGCCTCGAGACCTGGTCGCTCGAGCGATGGAGACAGAGATACTGGAAGGAAGGGGCGTATTGAATCCGGACCACAACATCTGGCATGTCTGGATCGATTTGAGGCACTTGTCGGACTATGTTCACGAAGTTCAAATTCCTGAGGTGTCTGGCTTTTTCAAAAAATTTGTCAATCTCGACCCTAAGAAAGCGCTTTGCCCGGTTCGACCTAGCAACCACTATCAGATGGGAGGGGTTCCTACCAGTGCGTTTGGGGAAGTCGAGACAGGGCGACAGGGGGTCATTCGCGGGCTGTTTGCCGTGGGGGAGTGTGCTTCGGCCAGTTTTCACGGTTTCAACCGTCTCGGAACCAATTCCATCCTGGAACTGGTCACCATGGGAAAATTTGTGGGGGAGAAAGTGACGGGGTGTTTGGAAGATGGGTCGGCGGACTTGCCGAGTGGTGCGGGCGAGAAATCATTCAGCCAGTTTTCACGATTCATGAACGAGGAAGGGAAGGAGAATGTGGGAAAGATCCGTGAGGAAATGCGGTCCATCATGACCGAGAAGGTGGGCGTATTCCGAACGGAAGCTGGGCTCAGGGAGGCAATCGATGCGCTCAACGAATTCAAGCGCCGCGTTGAAAAGTGCGCAATCTCGACAAAGAGCATCAGAATGAATCCGGAGCTCGTGCAACGGTGGGAAATGGAGAATCTGCTGAACCTTGCCATGGTCATCGCGCAAGGGGCCTTGCAAAGGAGGGAATCCAGAGGCGGGCATTATCGAATGGATTTCCCGCAAAGAAAGGATGCCTTTAACCATCATACGCTCGCCTATATGTCGGATTTCGGCAATGTCAGATTCGAAAAAAGAAAGATCGATATGAGTCTCCACGAGGCAAAAGGTGAACACTACGAAAAGTTCGATGTGATTGAAAGGAAGTATTAGAAAAGACCAAACGAGCTTCAATTTTATTCGCTTTGCGGTTGGTATATTGAAAAGAGGACTGAGAACGGAACTTGCGTCAGCCCGAGGGTCGGGGGGAGCGGCAGAAAGATGATGAAAGAGAGTTACCGAATCACATTGAACGTTAAGCGCTACGACCCGGATAGCGAGAATTCGTGGATTCAGGCCTATGAAATAGAGGCGGGCAGGATACTCCGATTCACGGATGTGCTCCGTAAAATCAACAATGAGCTGGATCCCACTTTGGCTTGGAATTCATCTTGCGAGCATGCCCAGTGCGGAACCTGTGCCGTCATCGTAAACGGTAAACCGTTGCTCGCTTGCGAACTGCTTGTGGAAAACGCCGTGGAACAGTTTGGAACAACCGTTTTCACATTGGAACCGATCCAAGTTGCACCCATTGTCCGCGACCTTGTGGTCGACCTGGAGAAGGCTTACGAAAGGGTGCACAAAGTCAAGCCCTACATTATCCAACCGGTAAAAAAATACGACGAGGACAGGGAATATCAAATTCCACCTCGCACCCTGGAGGCCTACGTGGAGGCGACCCGCTGCATCAACTGTTTCTGCTGCGCGAGTGCTTGCATGAGCACGCCTAAGGGTTTTCTTGGCCCCAATGCTGTCATGGCCAGCATCGTTCGGCTCATGGATCCTCGAGACAGCGCCGGCGAGGAGAGACTGGATCTCCTTTACAGTGAGGAGGGGGTCTATCGCTGTCACACCTCCAAGGCATGCTCCTTTGTCTGCCCGAAGGAGATTGACGTGGCGCACTTTATCGCCCTGGCCAAGAAAGGCGATTTCGGCAAGAAAAAATAATATTTCGTCTTCAACAGTAAACTGGCTGTAAGGGCTGCGCCAATTGCGTCAGGTCGTTACAGTGGTTTAGGCATGGTTTCTCAACTGCAGTTCTAAAGGGTGGGGATTCAAATAGACCTGCCGGCTCAGGTAGGGCTCACCAAATTTTCGGACGTAGTGGTTGATGAGGGTGATCGGAACCACCAGCGGGATGTAGCCGTTGCGATACTGATGGATGATTTCGAGCATCTCCTGTTTTTCATCCGGTGTGAGCTGCTTTTTGAAGTACCCAAGGATGTGATCGAGGACGTTCGTGTTCTTCCTCGCCGTGGTCTTGAGCCTCAGGGCATCCACCAGGTGTGCTTCATATTGAGAGAAAAGCGTGTCTGCCTTGGCCGATTTTCCACCGGCCACCAGTTTCCCCATCTGCCGGTAGTGCTCGGGGTTGTGGGCGAGGATCAGGAGCTTGTGGTTCGTGTGAAACGCCACCAGATTTCCCAGACGCCTTCCCTGACCGATGGTCTCACGCCACCGCCTGAGCGTGAATATCGCCTCGATGAAATTTTCCCGGAGCTTCGGGTCGTGAAGACGCCCCTCGTCTTCAACGGGGACAAGGGGGAAGTGGTCCATGAACACGCGCGCGAAGAGGCCTGTGCCCTTTTTCTCCGGCATCCCCTTTTCGTTATAAACCTTCACCCGCTCCATTCCGCTGCTCGGGGAGTTGCTCTTGAAGATAAATCCACACAGGCCTTCCCCTTCGAGCGATCGCACCCTCTGCCTTGCCCACGTAACCATTCGCTCCGTATGGTCTTCTTTGCTCCGGGTCGTGACCAGCCGCGGGGCACTCGGGTCCCCAACCAGGCGGAGGCTTTCCCTCGGGACCGGAAACCCCACCTCCACTTCAGGACAGACGGGGACGTATTCCACATACTGACCAAGGGTGTCCACCAGAAAACGGTCAAGCTTGTGGCCTCCGTCAAACCGGACAGGGTTTCCGAGCAAGCAGGAGCTGATGCCGATTTTGATCCGTTCTTCCATGATGCGCCCCTTGGGATCTAAGGGAAACAATGGGTGCGGTCTCGGCGTGCAAAGCCGTGGCCGTGGCACCTCGTGCCACGTCGAATTGGAATATATCAGGGCGCAGCGCTCTCCGCAATTGAAAACCAACTGAGATGGAACAGGGTTTCCGGCCGACCTGCAAATGTGTTACATTCATGGCCATCTATCTTTTCAGAGAAGCTCAAAAAATCCATCAAAAGGAGATTCACCATGCTCGAAAGGATGAAGGCGCTGGCCAGAGAGAAGGACATCTGCGTCCTTGCTACGATCTCAGGCAACAAGCCCCACTGTTCGCTCATGGCCTACGCCACGGATGACCCCTGCCTGGAGATTTACATGGTCACTCACCGCCGCACCGCCAAGTACCGGAACCTGGAGGAAAACCGCAATGTGAGCCTGCTCATAGACACAAGGGAAGAACACCACGGTACCGGGCGGGCCCACGGCAGGGCCCTCACGGTATCCGGGACGTTTGAACCCATCGCGGACGGGGAAAAACGCCAGTCGGTCCGTGCAAGGCTTCTCGAACGACATCCACATTTGAAGGAATTCATGAATGATCCCGATGCAGAGCCCCTCTGCATCAAAGTGACGTCCTTTCTTCTCCTGGACGGGCTTACCGATGCCCATTTCGAGAAGATTCAAGACCAGGATACGCCATGAGGCCTTTCCCCCCATTGCGGGTTCGTGACACCAACGAAGCCCCGGTCAGAGGCGGTGGGGACTTCGTGCTTTACTGGATGATCGCCTATCGACGGCCCTTTTGGAATTACAGCCTCGAAAGGGCCGTGGATTGGGCACTGGAGCTCGGAAAGCCCCTCGTGATTTTGGAGGCCCTCCGCTGCGACTATCCCTGGGCGAGCGATCGGTTGCACCGGTTCATTCTTGATGGCATGGGGGATCAGGCAACCCATTTCAACAGAAAAAACGTTACCTATTACCCTTACGCGGAGCAAGCCAAAGGGCGCCGGAAAGGGCCTCCTCTCTGCCCTATCGAGAAGGGCATGTGTCATCGTGACAGACGATTTTCCTTGCTTCTTTCTACCTCGGATGGTGGCTGCGGCGGCATCCCGGCTTGGAGTGAAACTGGAACAGGTGGATTCAAACGGCCTCCTGCCCATGCGGGCGGCAAGTCAAGTTTTCCCAAGCGCCTACACGTTCCGTCGTTTCCTTCAGAAGACCCTTCCTTCCCACCTCTTTGAAAAACCCAAGGAGGATCCCTTGAAAGGGGTGAGGCTCAAGAAACTGGGACGATGCCTTGGATGGAGATCCGGGATCGCTGGCCGCCGGCCTCACCAAGCTTGCTCCGGACCACAGCCAAGACCCTTCGGGAGGCTCCCCATTGACCACGACGTCAAGGTCGTCCCTTTCAAGGGAGGGTTTCAGGAGGCCCGAAACCTGCTGCAGGATTTTGTGGATGACCGCCTGTCCCGTTACCATTTAGACCGAAACGAAGCCGAAAAGGAGGGAACGAGCAACTTCTCTCCCTATCTCCACTTCGGCCACATGTCTGTGCATCAAATTTTTGACCGAATCATGGCAACCGAGAGCTGGTTCTTCGACCGGATTTCCACCAAGGCTACCGGCAGTCGGTCCGGATGGTGGGGAATGAGCGAGGCGGCGGAGGCTTTCCTGGATCAGCTGATCACGTGGCGCGAGCTGGGATTCAACATGTGCTCGAAACAGCAGGACTACGACCGATACGAATCCCTGCCCCCTTGGGCCATCCAAACGCTCGAAGACCACCGGCGTGATGTCAGGCCCTACCTTTATGACTTGAAGGCCTTCGAGGCCGCCGCCACCCATGACCCCCTCTGGAACGCGCGCAGATGCAGTTGGTCCGGGAAGGCCGCATCCACAATTACCTTCGCATGCTCTGGGGGAAGAAGATCCTCGAGTGGTCCAAATCACCCCAGGAGGCCCTCCGCATCATGATCGAGCTCAACAACAAATACGGGCTCGACGGCCGGAATCCCAACTCATACTCGGGCATCTTCTGGATCCTGGGCAGGTACGACCGCCCGTGGGGCCCGGAGCGGCCCATCTTCGGAAAGATCCGCTACATGAGCTCGGAGAACACCGCAAGGAAGATGCGCGTCAAGAGCTACATCCAACGGTACGCCCCCTGAGCCGGGCAGGCAAGACACAATCGTCCGGCTGCGGCTCTCACCCACGTGCCCTTCGTTCCAGCGCCGTCATAGGTCTCATCCGTGAAGAAAGTCGCTGCTGAGACATAGACCTAGGCGATCTCTCGGAAATCCGGTTTGATCCAGGCGAAAATGAGCGTAAAGGCGATGAGCATTGCGCCGCTCAAGCCCGAGGGCAACCGGCGTGCCGATCCTTTCCGCCAGGACGCCGAACGGGATAACGCTCAGGGGCATGGCACCGAATGTCATCATGCTGATGCTCATGACCCTTCCCCGCATCTCGGATGCGACGTAAGTCTGAATGAGCGTCATGTTCATGGACATGAACTGGGCGTTCGCCAGGCCGACGACAAGCAGTATGGGGACCGCTGTCGCGTAAGTAACCGGCATGGCCATGAGCCCAATCCCGAGACCCCATCCCAGGCCGAGAGCCAGAAGAAAACGGCCTCGTTTTGTCATGTTTCTCATGGACGCCAGCATCAGAGACCCTGCCAGGGCACCGACCCCGAAAACCGTTACCAGCAGACCAAGACCGTCAGACTGCACATGCAAGGCCTCCTTGGCCCAGGCCGGCAAAAGGGCGATGCACGGAAAGCCGAAAAGGGCCGGTACAAAGAGCATGACAATCAGACCTGAAAGCGTCTTATCCCGTGCCGCGTAGGAAAATCCTTCTCTGATCTCCGCGAACATGGTCGTACCGGTTCTTGCGCACATTCCCACCCGCGGTGCGGACGAGGAACGGTGGAAAGCGCCGAGCACATATAGAAGAACGCGATCAGATAAAAGGCACCGGCCGTATCCAGATAAATGATCAAGAATCCGGCCACGGCAGGGCCCACGACCCGGGAGAGATTCATGGCAGAGCTGTTCAGGGAAATGGCGTTCATCAACATCTCGGGCGGGACAAGATCGGAGATGAGGGATTGCCTGCTCGGCATGTTGAACGCGAACAAGGAGCCGTTCACGACACCTATGGCCATGAGGTGCCAGAATCGAACCAGGCCGGTCAGGTCCAAGGTGGCAAGGACCAGGGTCATGAGACCATTTCCCACCTGGCTGAATATGACGATGTACTTGCGGGGAAACCGATCCGCCAACGAGCCGCCAATGGGAGACATGATCGTCATGGGGAGCGCGAAGGCCATCATGACCAGCGAAAGCGCAAGAGGCGAATCATCTGGAAAGCCGAAGGATGAGCCATCCCCTCGCGATCATCTGCATGTTCATGGCCATGAAAGATGACAGCGCCCCCACCCAGAGCCAGCGAAAATCGCGAAAGCGCAGGGATTCAAGCGTGGAGATAAGTTTTCGGCCTCCCATGGCGAAGCGGGTTCTCCCTTCCTGCAATCATCGCCCTTTCAATCCGATGCAGGCTTGGGCGGGCTCCCTGCCATCGAACCTTTCACCCTCACCGGTCAAACCTCCAACTTGCGGGTCAGGCGGGAAAAAGACCGCAAAAGTCGTACCACCGGAGCTGTGACAGTCACTTTCGTTTCTGCAGGGTTCGCAATCATTGATGTCGCCTGGACAGGCTTGACCCTTTTGGGGGATAAACCGGCACCGGGTGGACTCCATCTTCAGCTGAAACCCGTAGCGCTCTGAAAAGACCATCATGCGTAGGAGATCGGCACCCTTGCCGCCGGCGTCAAAATCAAAAGGATGCCTGGATGAATAATGCATGGTCTCCTGCGTCGGGAAAAAGCCTTCAAATATTCTTCTCTGGTCGTCCATGGTGATCCCGACGCCGAAGTCCTTGACGACCAGCTCAACCCCTCCCTCCTTCTCATGCACGAAAAGCGCCACTCTCCCGCCGTCAGGGGTGTTTTCCACCGCATTTTTGATCAACCCGTCAACGACTTTTTGCATGACCGAAGGAGGCATCCATATTGAGCGGCGTCTGATGAAGATCCTTCATGATCTCGATTCTGCGATGAGAAAAGGCCGGTCTCAACGCCTCGATTCGCTGTTCCACGAAATGGTGAAGACGAATCTCCTCTCTCCGGCTCGGTTCCGGCCTGAACTCCTTCTCTATACGTTCCCTCAGCCAGCGGACGATTTCTCCTTCCCCCACCTTATCGGCGACCAGGGCCTCCAGCTCATCCCCACACTGATCGATCAGGAATCGAAGCATGGAATAGGTCTTGTATTCGCTGCCCCGCATGATGTCCCCGACCTGGTCCTGGATCCCTATAATCCGGTCGAGGTTCCTCTTGGCCCTATTATAGGTTGCGTGCCAGTCCTTGGCAGGAACTGCCTCGAGCTTCTTTGAAAACAGCTCCAAGGAAGCCAGAAGGACGGAGACCGGGGTCCTCAATTCGTGAGAGAGGTGGTTAATGATTTTATCCTTTGCCCTGTTGAGACTTGAGACCTCTTCGTAAGCTTCCTTTAATGCTTTGGAGAACCTGGCGTTTTCTACGGACAACGCCACGGTACTCGCCATCATGGTCAGGAGCTTTTGGTCCTTTTGGTCAAACGGTCCCACCTTCTTGTTGATGGCGGCCAGCACACCGATGATCCTATCTCTTGCTCTCAGCGGAACAACGAGCAAATTTCGGGTATGAAAACCGATGGCCTTGTCCAATCCGTCGTAGAAATCAGGCTCGCTGGCGGTATCGGGCACAATGATCGCTTCCCCTGTCCTGATCACTTTTCCGGAAATGCTCTTATGGACAGGGTATCGTACCTTTTTGATCTGTCTCTGGGCCGAGGCATCGTCATAGGCGGCGCCAAGAAAATATAAGTCGTTCTTTTCTTCATCAAACAGACCCACCGCCGCCGCTTCGGTGTTCAAGAGCTTCTTGACCTCACTGCTGATGTAATCCAGGCGGTCCTGCAACACAGAATAATGTGGCAAAGCCCTGCTTACTTGAAAAAGGGCCTCGTTGATGCGTTCGATTCTTCTCTCTTCGGTCACATCCCGCAAGATAAAGAGTGCTCCGAATCCATCCTCCTCGCCCTCGGAAGAAATCTGGCCCCGAATGATGACGTCCAGGATGCGGCCGTCCTTGGTCATCCGTTTTGTTTCAATGGTGCCGTCTTTTTCTCGCAGCAGACGTCTGAAATCCTCCCGTGTCTGTGCTTTGAGTCCGGGAGGGATCCACGGAATGGTCTGCCCGATCACCTCTTCACGCGACCACCCAAACACCTCGCTGAAGGCAGGATTGACATAGGTTCACCTTTCCGGCCAAAGAGAAGACAACCATTGGATAGGGGACGAAATCAAGCAGGTTTTGGGTCCTCCGCTTCGCCCTTCTCCCTTCCTCGAACACTCGTTTGTAGCGAATTTCGGCCTCTTCGAGCGCACTGATCGTCTTGAATTTCTGTGTAACATCCCGGGCAATTCCCCGAAACCCTATCTTCTTTCCAGCGTGGTTCTTGACCAGATAGGCGGAAAGCTCGATGATTCTTCGATTTCCATCCTTATCCCTTGTCTGCCACAGAAGATTGGAAAACCCTTGATGGTTCACCCAGACCTTGCTGATGGCTTCATTGAGCTTCCTCGCATCTCTACTGTCCATGAACTTGGCAAAGTTCTGGTCCTGGATCTCTTCTCGCGGATATCCCAGGACCATGCAGAAGGAGTTGCTGAAGCTCGTAAAATTTCCATGATGATCCGTCTCATAGACGCCGTCACCAGTCTCCTCAATGAGTGCCCATAATCGGTCGTCCATCGCATCCCCCGCCCCACGCGCGGGCTCAGCAGGCCTTGCCTTCCGTTTCAGATGCCATATGGGTATCCGTTTCCATTTCAGGCTCACCTTAACGGAGCTCCATCCAGACCCGATTGATGGATGGACACGAGCTAGCTCATGACCGCACCACCATCCACATTGATGGACTGCCCAGTTATGTTCTTGGCAGCCTCGGATGAAAGAAATAGGATGGCATTTGCGATATCTTCCTCGGTTTGTTCCCGCTGCAAGGGACATCTGGTTTTTACCATATGCAGAAACGCCTCTCTGGGGGTAATCCCCTGCTTGTCTGCCAGCCTGACCAGGTCTTCACTCTCGTTATATATGGGAGTCCATATCCACCCCGGGCAGACAGCATTCACATTGATATTGTGGGGGGCCAATTCCGCAGCGAGGGTTTGGGTCAGGTTGATCACCGCCGCCTTGGACGCGGCATAATGGATCAACCCCTTGGTAGGCATTCTTCCGGCTATGGAAGCCACATTGATGATCTTCCCAGCCTTTTGGTTCTTGAAGAATGGATATACGGCGCGACAGCAATTGACCGTGCCCTTGACATTGACCTGGTACGTGCGATCCCATTCTGAACCGTCGATCTTGCTGAAACCCCTGAATCCCCTTCCGGTCACGCCTGCGGAGTTGACCAGTATATGGACACCGCCGTACCGATCGACGACGCTTTTAACCAGATCCACGGCGGAGGCCTCCCTTGATACGTCAAGGGCTATAAATACTGCGTCCTCGCCCTTGTCGACGATCTCGTCCGCCGTCTTTTTCCCCTGTTCCGCCTTGACATCGCATATGACCACTTTGGCCCCGGCCGTTGCGAAACGAACAGCGGTTTCCTTTCCCAGTCCACCTGCGGACCCTGTCACAATGGCCACTTTGTTCCTGAAATCGTCTTCAAAATTCATGATGGATCCTTTTCAACCATGTATCTTCTTGAGCAGCCATGCCATATTTCTGCCAAGGTTTTCCATGGTCCTGATCCCTTCCGCGTCTTCCTTCACTTGGCCCGGCTCACGCCCGATACCGACATTCCAGTAAGTGGATCCCACGATGAACATCTGGGAGTACTGGAAAAAATGGTTGAGGGTGTCAAAGGCCCTTATGGCGCCGGCGCGTCGCACGGCTGCCACCGCCGCGCCCACTTTGTGCGTGAAGAGGCCTCCGTTTGCCGTTGAAACAAGGCCACATCGTTCGATCAAAGCCTTGATGGCCGCGGTGGCATCGGCATAGTAGACCGGCGAGCCGAGAAGGATCCCATCGGCCTCCATCATTTTTGCAAGATATTCATTGAGCTTGTCATTCGTGACTGCGCATTTCTTGTCTTTGTTCTGAAAACATTTGTAACACGCGATGCATCCCGGAAGGGGGCTACCGGCCAATTGAATCAATTCCGTCTCAATTCCTTCTTTGTCGAGCTCATCGAGTACGACTCGCAGAAGAATTACCGTGTTCCCGTCCTTCCGACCACTCCCGCTAAATGCGATAACTTTCATGTCAGCTCCCTTTTTTGGAATGTTTCGAATTTTTGGTCATTATTTGCCAAGAATCCAGTTTAGTCAACATCCCTGCCCCAGTAACCCCCGGACGTGCCCATATTGGGGTCACCATCTTGCAAGAGGACGGTTCGTCATTAATGTTTCAAGTAAAGGCCCTTTCAGGCTCCGTCCGGAAATCCTGAGAACAAGGGATCATTTATTGAGAGGTCCATATGGCGAAGATCATTCACTGCCACCCAGGCCGAACAGACTATGAATTTCACCTGTTTACGGATCTCGACTTCTGGGACGCGCGTCGGATCCTGAAGGAGCTTGCCTTGGTGAAAAGGAACTTCGGAACCGATCCGCCGGGAAATGAATACCCTACCCAGATTGTTGCCAATGGGCTGACCCGGGCGACAAGGGCCAAAATCGAGCACCGGTTGAACAAAGCCATTGTATCCCCGCCCCGCCATATGATCGTTGACGCCATCATAGAAAACGGGTATTTCGAATTCGACCCGATCGGGTATTACCCGAACCGCTGGACCCCGCAACAGATGTATCATTTCACCTATCACCGTCTGCCCATCGATAGCGCCTTTTTCAACTCACCCTTCAAGACCGTCCGGGTCTCATGGACGGAGGGAAAGATTCGCATCGAACGCATCCAGCGGGAAAAGAAATGCGATCCCGTCATCGGAAGCAGGGAGGAAGCCTTGCGCAGACTGCGGATACCCAGCTGTTTCTAGCAGAGACATTGTCTTCACCCATTTTCAATATGATAGCAAGCTGAAATGCGCGAACGGCGTTTGCCCGGGACAAGTTCCGTAATTCGGGACATTGGATCGACCTAACCCCAGATCCTTTTCGTCTGACCTCAGGTTTAATGCGATACAGACATGTCGGTCCTGCAAAAGATGAACGCATGTCAATCGGATCTTTCCGGCTGGAGATGAGCGTCTCGAGTGACTTCGTGCGAAGGCCGGTGCACGAGTGTTTTGGATTTGGCAAAAAACCACGTCAAGGTTACGCCGGCGCTGAAGGAACTAGTTATCGGTCTGCAGGTAATATGACAAGACGCGGCTGCTTTGTCGAACGGCCGCGCCCGTAGGCGGGTCATAGCAGATCCCGGCCAGGATCAATTCCCTTTTTGAAATTTTATCGCGTGGGACCTACGGAAATTCGAAAATCATAAACACCCGTGTTATTCGTGATTTTTGTTATTTTGCCTGATTGAAGACTTCGGATCCCAGTGTCTGGCTCGATGTCTCATGCTAACCTACCGTTCTAACCAATCGACACAAGAATTCCCTTGATTCTCAGTGCCGGTCCTTGTACCATAATGAGCACTGAATGAAATACCTAAAGGAGTATGAAAATGAACGTCATCCCTGCTCAGGAGATCAAGAGACGTGGTATAGCCGCGGTGGATGATCGCATAGCAGAGGGGGATCTGCATGTGATCAGGAACAACCAGCCACAGTACGTGGTGGTTTCCGAAGAGCGCTACCAGGAGCTGATCGCGGCGGAGCAAGAGGCCTACTATGGCCGTGTCCGTGCATCCCTGGAGGATGTCAAGAACGGCAAGGTGGAAAAATTCAAGACCGTCGACGACCTGCTGAAGGCCCTTGATGCGGACGAGTCGGAATAGTGTACAGCATTGTCACGCCAAAGCATTTTCTACGCCAGGCCCGCAAATTTTTCAAGCTTCATCCAGAGCTGAAGCCATGCTTCGCCAGGATGCTCGGTGATCTCCAAGCAGACCCTTTCCAGCCCCAGTTGGCACTGCATCCTTTGGGCGGCAAACTCATCGGCTGCCACGCAGTCAGCCTCACTCGAAACTACCGGATCACTCTGACCCTACTGATCACAGCCAAGGAAATCATTCTGATTGATTTCGGCAGTCATGACAAGGTGCAATGGAGGTCACCATGATCGTTAGGCAACTGCGAGTCGGGACGATGGATGTGTTTACCTACATCGTGGGTTGTGAAGCGACCAAGGAGGCGGTAGTCATTGACCCAGGTGGTGAGGTGAATCGAATCATGGAAGAGGCTCGCAGGGAAGGGCTGCAGATCAAGTACATTTTCAACACGCACGGCCATTGGGATCACACGATGGGCAATGATCAGTTAAAGTCGTTGACCGGCGCATCCATTGTGAGGCACAAACAGGAGTCCGGTGCAGATATCGATATTCCGTTGGTAAATGAAAAGCCTTTTCAGGTGGGAAAGATCGTTTTCACGGTATTTCATACGCCGGGGCATACACCGGGAGGGGTTTGCCTATGTGCCGAAGGACAGTTGTTCACCGGCGATACACTTTTCGTAGGGGACAGCGGTCGCACCGATTTGCCCGGCGGTCACAGACCGACCTTGGGCGCGTCCATCAGACGTCTCATGGAGCTGCCGGACGAGACGGTCGTGTGGCCCGGCCATGACTACGGACCTACTGCCAACTCCACCATCGGGTGGGAAAAGCGGCACAATGTCAATGCAAGGGAATATGGATATTACGTGGCCAATCCTTGAACCCGCAATCTGCCGCCTAAACGGGCCGAATAATCACCCTGGGACTCCCCCGGGGCCAATCGGATGCGTTGGCCCGGCAAGAAATATAAGGTCTCCCGTGGGTCGTCATGGGTTCTGCAAACCCGGGCGGCCAAGCGTGCCTTTCATGAAAACCCTTGCAAATGAGGAAAGGGATTTTTAGAATATTATAGCTGTACCCATAAAACCATCCAACCTCATCGATCAAGGAACAGGCCGATGATCCCCCATTGGTGAAGGAGGTTACCTTATGACCGAGCTGACCTTATGGATGAACGAGGAAATGAACAAGCTTCGAAGGGACATGGAACGCCTCTTCAGCCGGTACCGGTCGGATTTCGGGGTTGGGCTGCTTCCCTGGGATGAGGATGCGGGACCGTCTTTCGACCTTTCAGAGACAAAAGAAGCGCTGGTCCTGAGAGTGAATCTCCCGGGCGTAGATCCCAAAGACCTGGACATCTCCATTTCCGGTGATCGACTCACGGTCAAGGGCACACGTAAGGAGGAGACCGTGAAGGATACCGATCGGTACCAAACGGTGGAGCGGAGATCAGGGTCTTTCTCGCGCAGTTTCCAACTCCCCTGCAAAGTGAAGATGGAAGACGTTCTGGCCACCTTGAAGGAAGGCACACTCGAAATCGTCATGCCCAAATGTGGGGCCGAGGAACCAAAGGGGATAAAAATTGAATTAGGTGAAGATTAATTTAGCAAAACAAGATCAATTTTCAGGCACCTTATGGTTGTTGATGCCCGTCAGCCTTTCGATCATGAAGGCCGTACCTGTAAGAAGATTTGCTGAAACCCGTTTCGGAATGGAAGGAGGACATCTAAATGCCCCGGGCAAAAAAGTACCGAGAAGTCCCCATTGAAAAGCTCCGATGGCGCCTGGACCCTGCCAGCCTGCCCTTTAAGACCACCAATGATTTGGAGCCCTT
Source organism: uncultured delta proteobacterium (assembly GCA_963699845.1). Lineage (GTDB taxonomy): Bacteria > Desulfobacterota > DSM-4660 > Desulfatiglandales > Desulfatiglandaceae > CAWHLE01. The sequence goes on along the minus strand of CAVOVO010000023.1, from coordinate 93,657 downwards.
GAAAGAGATCGTCGGCCAGCGACGCGGCCTGGAGGCCCTCAAGTTTGCCGTGGGCATCAATAAAAAAGGCTACAATGTTTTTGTGACCGGACCTGCAGGGACCGGCAGAATGGCCACCGTCAAGAAGGTGCTGGAAGAAATCTCAAAGAAAGAGGGCGCGCCCGACGATCTTTGCTACGTGAACTGCTTCCAGAATCCGGAAGCGCCCATCCTCTTGCGGCTCAAAGCGGGAACCGGCTCCGCGTTCAAGAAGGACACAAACACGTTGGTGGAGGGCCTCAAAAAGGAGATCCCGCAACTGTTTGAAAGCCAGGAGTACATCAACCTCAAGAAAGAGATCATGGAGACCTACGAGCTGAAGGGAAAGAGCTTCTTCAAAGGCCTTGACCAGCGGGTCAAAGAAGAAGGCTTCGCGCTCGTGGACGTCCAGGTCGGCCAGTACAAGAGGCCGGAAGTCATGCCCATCGTGGATGGCAACCCCACGCACATCGACCAGTTGGAGGCCATGGTGGAGAAGGGCCGGTTCCCGAAGGACGAATTCCTGCAAATGAAGGAAAAGCAGGCCAAGCTCAGGGGACAGATCGATCAGATTTTTCTGGAGCTGAGGGACCTCCAGAAAGAGGTGCAGGAAAAGATCGAAAAGATGGACCGGGTGACGTTCATGACCACGGCGTCGAAAATGGTCGAACCCCTCGCCAAAAAATACAAAGAGGAAAAGATAAAAAAATACCTGGAGTCCATGCTGGAAGACATGGCGGACAACCTGCAGATCTTCAGACCACACGCACAACCGCAAATCCCTGGTCTCTCACCCTTGATGCAGGAGACCGATCAATTCCAGCCGTACCAGGTAAACCTCCTCGTGGATAACAGCCAGCAAAAGGGCCAGCCGGTCATCATCGAATCCTACCCAACCTATCGAAACATTTTCGGAAGCATCGAACGGTTGGTGGACCGGAGCGGCGTGTGGCGGACCGATTTCAGCAAGATCAAGGCCGGCTCTTTTCTCAAGGCCAACGGCGGAATCCTGGTCTTGAATCTTCTCGATGCCATCATCGAACCCGGTGTCTGGCAGGGCCTCAAAAGGGCACTCAAGAGCGAGAAGCTTGAAATCCAGACGTACGACCCGTTCTATCTGTTCACCACGACCGGTTTAAAGCCCGAACCCGTGGACCTCAACGTGAAGGTGGTGGTCATTTCGGATGACTATGTCTATCACATGCTCCGGTACTACGACGAAGACGTGGGGAAGATCTTCAAGGTCAGGTCCGACTTCGATACGACCATGGACAAAAACGACCAATCCATCCTCCAAATGGCCGCCTTCGTCAAGGCCAAGACAGACGAAGAAAAGCTGAGGCCCTTTGACAAAGGGGCCGTAGCCGCCCTGGTGGAAGAGACCGTTCGGCTGGCCGGCAGACAGGAAAAGCTCTCCACCAGCTTTCCCATCATTACCGACATGATTCGTGAGTCGGATTACTGGGCCACGCAGGATGGGAAGGACACCGTTTCGGCCAAGCATGTGGACAAGACGCGTGAGGCACGGATCGATCGGGTCAGCATGGTCGAAGAGCATCTTCAGGAAATGATTGACCGCGGGACCCTGATGATCGATGTGGAGGGCGAGGTGATGGGTCAGGTGAACGGTCTGGCCGTTTACTCCATGGGTGATTATATGTTTGGAAAACCCTCGCGGATCACGGCATCCACCTCAATGGGTCGGGCCGGCATCATCAACATTGAAAGGGAAGCGGACCTTTCCGGCAGCACCCACAACAAGGGCGTCCTCATTCTCGGTGGATACCTGAGAAAAAAGTATGCCCAGGACAAGCCCCTCACCATGAGCGCAAGCATCGCTTTCGAACAGTCTTACGGAGGCGTGGACGGGGACAGCGCGTCATCCACGGAGATCTACGCCCTGCTTTCGAGCCTCTCAGAAGTGCCCATCAAACAGTCTATTGCGGTCACAGGCTCCGTCAACCAGAAGGGCGAGGTCCAGGCCATCGGCGGCGTCAACCAGAAGATTGAGGGTTTTTACGACTGCTGCCACAAGAATGGATTGACAGGGCAACAGGGCGTCATGATCCCGGAGAGCAACATCAATGATCTCATGCTTCGAAAGGACGTGGTGGAGGCGGTCAAGGCCGGGAAGTTTCGCGTCTATCCTGTGAAGACCATCGATGAGGGAATAGAGATCCTTACCGGCGTTCAAGCAGGCGAAAGGGGAAAGACCGGGGCCTACCCAACGGGTTCCATCAACGATTTGGTGGACAAAAAGCTCAAGAGCCTGGCAGAAGGTCTCAAGAAATTTGTAGAAACGGAAAAAGATGAACCGAAGAAGAAAGGAGGGGGGAAACGGGGCAAAGCCGACTGACCCATCGAGCGTCGATGGGCCCACCTCGGGTGTGCCTGCGGGTCCTTCTCAAGGCCGGTAAACGCTGAATTGAAACCCGTATCGCTTTCTTCCCCCATCGCCCATAGGCTGGATTGGGCAAACCGCGTTTTCAGGCGATTCAAGGACCACCTCTCAGCCGATCAAACGTCGGCCGATCTTCTTTCACGTCTGCGGTCGGCCACAAACGCATCCTCGGCCAGGATGTTGGAATCCGGCCTTGTTCAAGCATGCGCCGAGTGCGAGACCCTGGAAGGAGGCTCCTGCTGTGGGAGGGGCCTTGAAAACCATTACGACGGGTATCTCCTGCTCGTCAACCTCCTGCTTGGCGCAGATTTGCCGGCAGAGAGGCGAGATCCCCGAAGCTGCTATTTCCTTGGGCTGATGGGGTGTGTGCTTCCCGCGCGCCACGTCCTCTGCGTCAACTATCTCTGCCGAAAAGCCACGGACCGGATCGACTCCAAAGAGCTGGCCCTCCTCCGTGAGTTGGAGGGGGTCCAGCTGGAAACCCTGTTCCGGCTTCACGAGAGAGTGCGAAAACGGGTGAAAGAGCTGGAGAATTGGAGTGATGGAGTAGTGGAGTAATGCAATCGGAAGGCCAGGGCAGACGCCGCCCCCAATACTCCGATACTCCACCACGCCATGACTCGATTCCTGCGTGAGCATACCGTCATGAACCAGACCCTGGATCAGCACCTCCTGAAAAGTCTCTGCAAGGTTGCGGCGTTCTTTGACGCGAGAAAGGTCGGAGAGGTGGGTGCACTCGGCTTCAGGCGGTCGACAGACCTCCTGTCGCTTCTTGGCTGCCTCCGAGGTCTGCTGAATGAAGGACTCCTCACACCGGGCCAATCCAACTTTCTTGACCTCGGCTGCGCCGACGGGCGGGTCAATGTACTGATGAGCTATCTTGTCAAGACCTCGGTCGGCGTGGAGCTGGATGACTGGACTCTGGAGGAATATGGACCCCTGAAAAAAGCCCTCATCGAAGAAATGGCCCGCGAGAACCTCATCTCTCCTCCAAGCAACATTTTCCTATTTCACGGGGATTCCACCGATAAACGAATCCATCAGGAGATCCTCAGGATAACAGGCCTGTCTCTTGGCCAATTCGACCTCTTCTACACCTACCTGGTCATGCACGAGGAATTCGCCCGGCTCGTCGCCGAACGGGCCAAGAAAGGGGCGTTTTTCATGGTTTACGGTCTGGATCGTGTTTTGCCCCGGTACGAAGGCCTCCACCTTCTCTCCTCACCAGGCCCTGCGGGGGGGATTGTGGCGGTTTATCAGAAGACATGACCCTCCATGCACGCGCGAGGTCTGGGCCAGGACGCCGGCCTACGCTATACCTAGGACGGCATTGGCCCGCCACCAAATTGCCATTCGAATGATGAATATCGAACAAGGAATATCGAATCACGAAGTCGGTCCCCAAAATTCGTCACTTCTACACTGGACATTCGATATTCGATATTCTGCGGTTCGCTTTTCAACTTCTACGCAAACTGCAGAGAAGTCACACACAAAGGGTCTACGGCTACCCCTTTTTCGCGGTTTCCATACCCAGATCAAAGGCTTTCAGATTGGATTCCAGGAAAGCCTTTTTTGTGGTGGCGGAGATGGTCTTCTTCATGGCCGCCTCATCCACGGGCACCGCGCCCGATCCAATCAGCGCCCCAAGCATGACCATGTTCAAGGAAAGCGGGTTCCCGGCCTTCGCGGCCAACCCGTTCCCGTCCAGGGCGATGACTTTCTTGGTCTTCGCCTGAACCTTGTCCAACACCTCGTTGAGGGGCGGGTAGACCCCCTGCCCGATGGAGACCGTGAAGGGCGGCATGGGATGGGTGTTCGTGATCACTACGGTGTTCCTGCTGCACTTGTGCATGGCGCGCAGCGTCTCCACCGGCTCAAACCCGACAAGCACATCGGCTTCCCCATTGGAGACGATGGGACTGGTGACTTCCCCCAGCAGCACAGCCGACTCCACGATGCCACCCCTTTGCGCCATGCCGTGTATCTCGCTCACCACGGCCGGGATACCCATGGAGAGGGCCGCTTCCCCCAGGAGACGGGAGGCCAGTAGGTTGCCCTGTCCGCCGACGCCAATAAAAACGATTCTGGTTGTTTCCATGATTTCCCCCCTCAATCCTTTCGAGGCACGATGGCATTTTCCGGACAGATCTGAGCGCACACCGAGCAGCCGATGCAAAGGTTTGGATTGATCTCGACCTGATCCCCGTCCAGATACATGGCCGGGCAGCCCAGCTGGTTGATGCAGTCCCGGTGGTTCTTGCACTGCTCCTGGTTGACCTGGAAGGGCTTGGACCGTCTTCATCTGGCCCGTGGCCTTGGCGAAGAGCGGACAGAACTCCTGGGAAATGATGACGGACACCCCGTCATAGTCCATGGAGGCCTTGACCGCTTCCATGGTCTTTTTCACCTTTAAAGGCTTCACGACCTGGACATCCTGAACGCCGCAACCCCGCACCACCTGCTCGATGGAAACCCTCGTCCGGTTCACCCCCATGGGCGTCGTGTCGACACCCGGGTGGGGCTGATGGCCGGTCATGGCCGTGGTGCCGTTGTCCAGGATGACCAGGGTGAACTTGTGGTTGTTGTGGACGGCGTTGATCAGGCCCGTGATCCCGGAGTGAAAAAAAGTGGAATCCCCGATGAAGGAGACCACCTTCTGGTCGGTGCAGCTCGAGAACCCGCACCCGGAGCTGACCGAAGAGCCCATGCAAATGAGGAAATCCGCCATGGAGATAGGCGGCAGAACCCCGAGCGTGTAGCATCCGATGTCGGTGGGGTAGATCGTCTCTCGTGCCGTAGACCTGCTTGACCGCATAATAGGTGGCCCGATGGGGGCAGCCCGCGCAAAGGTTCGGCGGCCTGGCAGGGAGCGGCGGGATGTCTGAGAGATCCACAACCTGCGGCCCCTTGTAATCCACGTCAAAGTACCTGGCCACCGCCTCCCGAACCATGCCCGGATCATACTCAAACAGCCGGGAAAGCCTGCCGACGCCCTTGCCCTTGATGGGGATCGTGATCCCGTTTTCCTGGGCCATGGCCTTCAGGTCGTTTTCCATGACCGGTTCAAGCTCCTCCACCACCAGGACCTTTTCCACCTGCTTCAGGAAACGGAGGATGAGTTTTTTCGGCAGCGGCCACGAAAAGCCAAGCTTGAGGATGCTGACCTTATCGGAAAGCCCCAGGTCTCGCACGGCATCGTTCACATAATTGAAGCTCACCCCGTTGGCCACGATTCCCCATTTTCCCTGGCCGATGATCTGATTGTAAGGCCAGGTCTCCGACTTCTCGACAGCCTGCTCGTACTTCTGCAGCAGGAGCTTGTGAAGTTTCCGGGAGACCGCCGGGACGGTCACAAAATGGAAGGGATTCTTCTGAAAGCTCCCGGTCTTGACCGGGTTTGAGGGCGCCAAGCTTCACGCCTCCGCGAATATGGTTCAACCGGGTGGTGGTTCTCAGAAGGACCGGCAGCTTCAGCGCTTCCGATAGGTCGAAGGCCGCCGCGGTGACGTCCTTCATCTCCTGGGTGTTCGTGGGCTCGAGCATGGGCAGCCCCGAGAGCCGGGCGTAGTAGCGGTTGTCCTGCTCGTTCTGGCTCGAGAACAGCGACGGGTCGTCCGCGTTGACGATCACCATGCCGCCCTTGACCCCCACGTAGGCGAGGGTCATCAGGGGATCGGCCGCCACATTGAGCCCCACGTGCTTCATGGTCACCATGGTTCGGACCCCGCATGCCGCGGCCCCGGCCCCCACCTCCAGGGCCACCTTTTCGTTGGTGGAATACTCAAAGTAGAGGTCCGTCTCCTCGCTGATCCTGAAAAACTGCTCAGGGATCTCCGAGGAAGGCGTGCCCGGATAGCAGGTGGCAAAGGAGACCCCGGCCTCCAGCGCCCCGCGGGCGATGGCTTCGTTGCCAAGGAGGAGCATCTCCTTGCCGGGAGCGTCCGTCATAAGCTTGTGCATCTTTACCTCCCGACGATTTCTGTTTGATGGTTAAGTAAGAAAAAAGCGACAAAACAGCTATGATCTAGCTACATCCATGACTACAGGAGACAGGCAAGGGTTGTCAAGCTAGATCTTGAAGCTCTCAGCCATTCCGGCGTATTTCTTTCTGAGCTTGGGTTTTTCAATCTTTCCGGTGGGATTTCGTGGAACGGCATCGAAAAAGACCTTCCGGGGCCGTTTGTACCGGGGAAGCCCTTCACAGAACCGGAGGACCTCCTGCTCATTCATGTCCTGGCCCGGTTTGAGCTTGATGATGGCCGCCACGATCTCTCCCAGGCGTTCATCGGGGATTCCGATCACCGCCGCATCCTGGATTCTTGGATTTTCCAGCAGAAAATCCTCGATCTCCACCGGAAAAATGTTTTCCCCGCCCGTGATAATGACATCCTTTTTTCGATCCACCAGCCAGATGAAGCCGTCTTCGTCAACGCGGGCCATGTCGCCGGTGAGCAACCAGCCGTCCATGAGGGTGTTGTCGGTGGCTTCGGAGTTCTTGTAGTAGGCCTTCATGACCCCCGGCCCCTTGACCATCAGCTCTCCTGCCGTCCCTTTCGCGACCTCCTTCAGGTCGCTATCCACGACCCTGCACTCCCAGTCAAACCCGGGCACGCCGATGGCGCCCACCTTGTGAAGGTTTTCCATTCCGAGATGGACGCACCCCGGACCTGTGGTCTCGCTCAGGCCGTAGTTGGTGTCGTAGTCATGTCGGGGAAAGACCTTTTTCCAGTTTTTAACGAGGCTTGGCGGCACCGGCTGCGCCCCGATGTGCATCAGCCGCCACTGATCCAAGCTGATAGTCCTTCAGGTCCACCTCTCCCGTCTCGATGGCCACCAGGATATCCTGTGCCCACGGGACCAGGAGCCAGACGATGGTGCACCGCTCCTCGGATACCGCCTCCAGGATCCACTTCGGCTTGATCCCCTTCAGGATCACGCCCTTTGCGCCCACGATGAAATTGCCGAACCAGTGCATCTTGGCCCCCGTGTGGTAGAGGGGTGGAATGCAGAGGAAGTTGTCCTGGTGGGTCTGGTTGTGGTGGCGGTTTTCGATGATGCAGGCAAATTCAAGGTTTCGTTGGGTCAGAAGGATGGGCTTCGGCCTTCCCGTGGTCCCGGAAGTGAAGTAAAGCGCCGCGTCGTCCAGCAGGTCGATGGGGACCTTGGGATCCTCAATCGATGCCCGTTTCGAGAAACGATTCATAGGATTCCGCATAGGCCGGTTTCAGGGATCCTCGGGCCCACAAAGATGAAGTCGCCGATGGTGCCGAGGTCTTCCTTGATGGAATCGACTCGCTCGACGAATTCCTCTCCGAAGACCATCGCCTTGGCCTCGGCGATCTCGGCGCAGTAGCGGATGTCTTCGGCGGTGAACCGGAAATTCAGAGGCACGGCCCATGCGCCGGTCCTCAGGATCCCGAAATAGACCGGGAGCCATTCCAGGCAGTTCATCATCAGGTGGATCACCTTGTCGCCCTTTTTGACTCCTTTTCTTATGAGCCCGTTGGCGATGCGATTGGCGGTTTCGTCAAAGGCCTTCCACGTGATGGCTACCCGCTTGTCCTTGGCGGGATCCCGTTCAACGAGGGCGACTTCGTCGCTGTACATCCGGCCGTTTCGTGCGAGAATTTCAGTGATCAGCATCCCAATTCCCCTGGGAGAATGCCTTACCCCTCCAAATGGGCCTTGGCCATAGGAACGAGAGGGGAGGACGGATAGTTCTCGATAAACAACTTGAGGGCCGCTTGTGCCTGGTCTGTCTGGTGATCGAGCCTGTAAACCCTGGTCAGACTGTAGGCGGCACTTTCCTTAAACGGGCTCTCGGGGCCATCCGAAACACGTTTGAGCGCATCGATGGCTTTCTTGAAATCCCCCGCCGCTTCGTGGCAGGCCGCAATGGCCAAGACAGACAGGGTCTCGAAATCCGGATCTCCGGAGACCTCTTTCTTGAAGTCCGAATAAAATTTGATGGACTGGTCATATTCACCGTTCACGAATTTCCCATAGGCAACCTGTGGGACGGCAAGCTCCGCCGCTTTGGACCAACCGTGGGCCTCAATCACACCTTGAAAGATTCCCACGGCCTTCTTGAGGTTTTCCCGGTACTTCTCAGGCTCTCCCGAATCGGTGATTTGGTAGAAGGCCTCGTTGTAAGCCGTCTGTCCTTTTTGGTTCACATACCGAAGGTAAGCGTAACCGGCCAGATAGCAGACCAGAAGGACCAGCACGACCATGCCTGCGATTTTCAGCTCTCGGACATGGGCCATGAAAAACTCGAAGGCCCGGCTCGAAAAGGTGAGAAATTCATCAGGGCTCTTCAGGAGCTCCTTTCGGGTTGTCTTTTTTGCTACCATGAATGCACCTTGATTCGAAAAGTCGTGAAAGGAAAACTAATTCGGATTTTGATAACAAAACCTGCTCAGGCCGTCAAGGTGAAAAGAACCCTTGTCTTTTGGCCTTTGTCTGCTTAATAATCGAAATCGCTCAAAAAAATCTGATCCCCCAAGGCATGACACCCCAGGACCGGCAGGGGCCGCTGACATCCCGGGTGAAACGGCACAGAAGGCGATTCACTTTGAAATGGGAAAGATAAGGCAATGGCGTATTTGGATGGTTTCCTGAGCTGGCTCACCACTGTGCCGGACTGGCTTGTCTATCTCCTTCTGGCCGCGAGCGCATTTGTGGAAAACGTCTTCCCACCCATCCCCGGGGACACCATCACCGCTTTCGGGGCCTTTCTCGTGGGCACGGGCAGGCTCGATTTCATGGGGGTTTATCTTTCCACGACCATTGGGAGCGTGGCCGGCTTTCTCTTCCTCTTCTGGTTGGGACTGATCCTCGGAAGACGCTTCTTCGTCGAAAGAGATCACCGGTTCTTCAAGGCGGAAGATATCCTGCGTGCAGAGGCCTGGTTTCGCAAATACGGCTACTGGCTCATTCTCTTGAACCGATTCCTGCCCGGTGTGCGGTCCGTTATCTCCATCGCCGGAGGGATCTCCGCGCTCAAGATCGCAGCTGTGGCCTTGCTTGCCACAGTGAGCTCAGCCGCCTGGAACCTCATCTGGATCCTTACCGGCTACTTCCTTGGGACCAACTGGGCGGTCGTCAAGGAAACCCTGGGCAAGCTCATGTTCAGATACAACATGGCCATTTTGACCATCGGCGTCCTGCTGGCCTTGGTGGTCCTGGTCAGGATAGGCGTGAGGCGTAAGCGCGACTCTCAGGGTCGATAGGACGTCCATTTGTCCGCCCCGCCCAGCAGCGCCCCCTTCCCACTGAAGCAGCGCCGGCCTCTCAGGCGACGGATCTCCCCAGCCGCTCGTATCCCGCTTTCATGACCCTGGCCAGCTCCACCAGGCTTGTGGCGGTTGCCCTTGCGCTCTTGAGCCCGAATTCGTCTTTCAGGACCTGGTGCTTATCCGATGCGTCGAATTCGCCGGTGCCTGAGATACTGGAGAGCCCCCCACCGCCGAAGGTGGAAAGGGACCCGGGCACCGCGATGACCATCTGGTAGGTCATGAAGGCCCAATGGATGCTTGCAAGGGTGGTTTCGATCCCCGAGTTCCGGTACCAGCTGACAGCGATGGCCGCACCCACCTTGTGCTTCATGCTGCCTGCGTAATGCTTGCCGTAATGGAGGCATCTGAGCCGGTCCAATAGACCGGCCAGGTGCCCGCTCATCCTTGCCAGGTAGACGGGGGAGGCGACCAGCAGGGCATCGGCCTTTACAACCATCGGATAGAGGTCCCTCAGATCGTCTTGAACGGCACAGACCCCGCCCTCCGTCTGCTTGGCCATGCACCAGTTGCACTGACGGCAGTCCTCGATCTTCTTGCCTGAAATTGAAAAGACATCAATGTTGACATCCTCTCCGCGGATGGCCTCCAGGGCCTCCCGAAGGATCGCGTCCGTGTTGGACGCCTTAACTGGACTGCCGCATATTCCTAACACATTCATGTTCTCTTTCCCTCGCCTCGTGGCAGGTATCCTTTCGCCATCTCTCCCTTGCAGTCCCTTCATTACCACAGACATGGACTGCTGACCAGTTGAAAAGCCGCGGTCCTTAAGAGACCTTGACGAAACCGCCGGAGTTGAATATACGATATAAGCTGAATACTGGATCAGGCCGGAAAGGGGGTGAATACAAGGGTCTTAGGCCATTTTAATAATAAATTTATAAAGTTGAGGAGGCAGTCGAATGAAGAAATTGTTCTTACTTCTTTTTTGTGTAGTGTTTGCGATGGGAATCGTGAGTGTCGGATGGGCCGCTGAGAAGGAAAAAAATCCGCTCGAAGATGCGGAGCAAGAAGTCTGGAAAAAGGCGTGCTCGGCGGTTCCTCCGGAGAGGCAGCTCGACGTGGCCCAATTCAAAGAGCTCTATGATAAAGTGGTCGCCGGAAAAGAAAAGGCCTATCTGATCGATACGCGCACTCATCCTGAGTTTTATGCCTTCCATATCCCTTACACGGACCACATCCATGCCGGCCACATGTACACCATTCCAAGTAAGATCAAGGACCCGAACGCCAAGATCGTGGTCTGGTGTCGGACCCACAAGAGGCAGTGTTACGTGGCTGAAAAGCTGGTCGAGTACGGATATAAAAATGTCTGGGTCTTTAACGACGGCATCGTTGGATGGATCAAGGCCGGCTACGAGGTATGCAACCAGTTCACAGGACTCTTTAAGGTGACCGAATATTGGAAGGAATTCACTGAAATGGACAAAGACACCGGAAAGCCGAAGTACAACATGAGGGAATTCCATCCCTACTGATGTTTGTTTTTCTCAAGAAGGAAGGGGCTCAGGTGCCCCTCCCTTCTTGATTTCCTTCCGAACTGTACCTTTCTGATCTTCTCAAGATCCCTCCCCCCACTTCCAGTCCCCTATAGGAGCGTTTGGGCTTTCGCGCCTGGAAAAAATCGTGCTTGACATTAGGTGGTCGGCACTATAAATTACCAAAAGGTAATATTATGTGCCAACCAATGGAATATTTTATAAAGGTGATGAAGGCGCTCTCCGATCCAAACCGGGTCAAGATTGTCAAGATGCTTCAGCACAAGACCATGTGCGTCTGCGAGATGCGAGAAGCCCTCCAGGTCTCACAGCCCAGCGTTTCGAAAAACCTGAAGATCCTCGAAGAGGCCGGCATCGTAGAATTCAGTAGAGAAGGCCTCTGGGTGAATTATCAGCTTTCGGAGGGAAGGCGTTCCCCTTACGTGGCAAGCCTCCTTGGCCATCTTAGGCACTGGCTGCAATATGAACCGGTGATGGAAAACCTCCTCAAGAAAATTCCTCACATTCATCGGGATGCGGTCTGCGGAAAATAGGGGACTTCTTTGTCTCCAAGATATATCTAAATAGGAATATGTAGATTTAACACTGGAAATGATGATGAAAGAACGAACCAAGCTCCTGATCATTGTACTGACTTTTGTGGCCGCATATTACGTGCCCTGGTCAAGCCCCATCATTCGTCAGTCCGGGCTTGAGGCCTTCATGATGCTGCAGGAATACGCGCGAGAGCACGTGCTGACCTGCCTCATTCCGGCCTTTTTCATTGCCGGGGCCATTGCGGTCTTCGTCTCCCAGGCCTCGGTGCTCAAGTATTTCGGGGCAACGGCCAACAAGATCCTTTCCTATTCGGTGGCCTCCATTTCAGGGACGGTCCTGGCGGTCTGCTCGTGCACCGTCCTGCCACTCTTTGCAGGCATTTACACACGGGGAGCGGGGATCGGTCCGGCAACCGCCTTTCTCTACTCCGGGCCCGCCATCAACGTGCTGGCCATTGTCCTGACGGCCCGGATCCTCGGGTGGCAGCTGGGACTTGCCAGGGCGGTCGGCGCAGTGGTTTTCGCGGTCCTGACCGGAGTCCTGATGGCCTTCATTTTCAGGAAAGACGACGCGGCAAGGGCCTCCGGCCAGATGTATCTGCCCGACGAGGATGAAAAAGGCCGGACCCTGGGCCAGGACGGGCTATTCATGCTGACCATGGTTTTGATCCTCATCTTTGCCGCCTTTGCCAGGCCCGCAGAAGGCTCAACCGGGATCTGGCCCGCCATCTTCGAGGCAAAATGGTACATCACCGCGGGGCTCCTCATTGTGTTGGGGCTCATGCTGAAAAAGTGGTTCCAGCAATACGAACGATCCATGTGGGTTCAGTCCACCTGGGGGTTCATGAAGCAGATTTTTCCGCTCCTGGGGGCAGGCGTGCTCGTGGCAGGGTTCATGCTAGGCCGACCCGGGCACCCGGCCCTGATCCCGGAGCACTACATTCAATCCCTCGTGGGGGGCAATTCCCTCGGGGCAAATCTCTTCGCATCGGTTGCCGGGGCCCTCATGTACTTCGCGACCCTGACCGAGGTCCCGATCCTTCAGGGACTGATTGGCGCCGGCATGGGCAAGGGCCCGGCCCTGGCCCTCCTGCTCGCCGGCCCCGCGCTTTCGCTTCCCAACATGCTGGTGATCGGCGGGGTCATAGGGGTCAAGAAAACCGTGGTGTTCTGTACGATCATCGTGATTCTCTCCACCGCAGCCGGCATGATCTATGGGACTTTCTCAGGGTAATGGAGGAGAAGATGGCTCAGGATGATGTGGTTCAGATCAGGGTCGGCGGACAGGCCGTGGGCGTCATTGGCCTGAAGACAGCCATCGAAGAGGCGGCGAAGGCCTACGGGGATCAGGCCTGAGGAGGAAATCGAAGCCGAGCTTTTGAGACGGCTTTCAAAAAAGAACTACATCCCCGACCGCGCCAAGGCCGAATACGGGCAGGCCTTTTTCCGCGAATTCAGAAAATTTATTGGGATCCCATTAGAAGGTGAAGGATCAACTCGGCCTGGAGGTGAAGGTCCTTGGGCCAGGCTGCGCCCAGTGCGACCGGTTGGAACACGAGATCGTGGCGGCCATGGCAGAGCTGAACCTGGCAGGCGATATCGAGCACGTCAGGGATGTGAAGGAAATCGGAAAATACGGGGTGATGGGAACACCCGCTCTCATCATCAACGGAAAGGTCAAGTCGGTAGGGAAAGTACCCCCGAAAAGCAAACTCATGGAGTGGCTGAAGAGTGCCTGAGAAGAGGATTAATCGGAGGTGAAAAAACGTGGAAATCAAAGTCCTGGGGCCAGGTTGCCCCAAGTGCCAGCAAACGGAAAAGATCGTCAAGAGAAGCCGTGATTGAGGCAGGTGTGACCGCCAGTGTGGAAAAAGTCGCAGACGTGATGAAAATCGCCAGCTACGGCGTGTTCGTCACGCCGGCGGTGGTGGTTGATGGCGAGGTGAAAAGCGTGGGCAAGATCCCGAAAAGGGAAGAGGTCTTGGCCTGGCTCAAATAATATCCGTGGTAGTCAATAGGGAGATAGGATTGTGATGAAAAAGAACAACGTCGTCATCTTACTTGGACTTCTGGGGTTTATTGTCATGGCCGACAACTGGGTGGTGTCACCCATACTGCCGGCGATTTCGGAAAACCTCGGGATTGCCGTTGAGCGCGCCGGATTGCTGATCGCCGCTTACATGATTCCCTTCGGCATTTTTCAGATTCTCTTCGGCCCGCTTGCAGATCGTTACGGGAAAAAGCAGGTCATCGCTCTTTCCATTGTTTTGTTTACGGCGGCCACAGGTCTGTGCGCCCTTGGATTCGGATTAACCGATCTTGCCGTCTATCGCGCTCTGACCGGCATCTTTGCGGCTTCGGTCATGCCCATATCCCTGGCGCTCATTGGCGACATTTTCCCTGTCCAGGAAAGGCAGGGTGCCATCGGCACCTTTATGGGGATATCGTTTCTAGGCCAGGGATTGAGCATGATTACCGGTGGTGCCATCGCCTATTTCTTGAATTGGCGCGGTGTGTTTGCAGTATATGCGCTGTTGTCGCTGATTCCGATGATCCTGATCATCAAGAACTACAAATCCCTGCCCGATACCAAACACACGGACAGCAAATTTTTTGCCCCCTATCTGAAACTGCTTGGCAATCCAAACAGCCTGTTTACGTATCTCCTGGTCTTGTTGGAGGGAATGTTCATCATCGGCAGTTTTTCCTATCTCGGGGCCTATATCGCGCAAACCTATCACTTCAACTACTTGTCCATAGGCGCCGTCATGACCGCCTTTGGCCTAATGACGGTGGTCGGAGGCCGGTTGAGCGGAAAGCTCTCGAAAATGACGAATCCGCGAAAAATCCTGACCACCGGGTTGTTCCTGGCCGTTTTGGCGGACCTGTTGATCTACTACTTGGGCTCGAATATATGGCTCCTTGTAGCCGGGGTCGGTTTGTTGGGGCTTGGCTTTATCTTCACCCATTCCACCCTCCTGACCAGGGCCACCGAGTTTGCAATGAAATCCAGGGGGGCGGCCATGTCCCTGGTGGCGTTTTGCTTCATGGGGGGCGGAGGGGTCGGCACGGCCATTGGTGGTAAAATTGCCTCGGTCTACGGATTATCATCCGTGTTCCTGGTTTACGGGGTCGCCCTGATAATCACGCTGGCGTTAAGTTTTATCTTAATCACCGGACAAGTTGTCCCCTCGGGGTTGGTCGCTGGGGCAAAAGCAGCATAAAGAAACCAATAGACAGAAAAGCTTTCATCGAAAAGGAGTCGGAAACCCATGGAAGAATCTCAAGGATAAAATTCACAGTCTGGTGAAGGACAAGTATTCGGGCATCGCAAAGGGGAGTGGCGAAGGATGCGCGCCGTCCTGCTGCGGCGGATCATCCCCCTTTGTCACCATCATGGATCTGGGAAAGGCCCTGGATTACTCTGAAAAGGACCTGGGCGTGGCACCCGGCGAGGCCAATCTGGGCCTTGGATGTGGAAATCCCATCAGCCGGGCCGACCTGAAGGAGGGAGAGGTGGTCCTGGATCTTGGAAGCGGGGCGGGTTTCGACGCCTTCCTCGCAGCCAGAGCGGTGGGCCGAATCCGGAAAAGTCATCGGTGTGGATATGACGACCGAGATGGTGGAAAAGGCCGGGAAAAACGCCGAAAAACTGCAGATCCCCAACGTGGAGTTCCGCCTGGGGCAAATCGAAAAACTGCCCCTCGATGACGACGTCGCGGATGTGGCCATCTCCAACTGTGTCATCAACCTCTCGCCGGACAAGTCGGCCGTATTCGGCGAGATGTACCGGGTCTTGAAACCCGGCGGCCGGATCACCATCTCCGATATACTCCGCTCAGGCGAGATCCCGGAGGCGATCAGGAACAACCCGGCCGCCTATACCGGCTGAGTGAGCGGGGCCATTTCACCCGATGAGGTGAAACGGATTCTCTCCAGCCTTGGGTTTGTGGACATCGACATCGTCCGGAAGGAGAAGAGCGAACAGATCATCCAGGCATGGAACGTGGCTCGACGGGGCCGAAAACGTCGTATTCTCTGCCTACATCCACGCAAGGAAGCCCTAGACCGGACTCGGAGGATTATCGAGGCTGTAAGGCCGCTCCGGGAAAACGCTTATCATTCCTGTGGATCTCTCATTCATCGCGATCGACCGGATCCTGCAAAGCCAAGCCGCCAAGGACAGGCGTACCGGGCCGTCTTCAAACGCAAGGTCGGGCGCACCGGCCCACGTCCCTGCCGCAGCGGCAAGAAGTAGTGGAGGACTTGCGGTTGCTGACAGGGGCTACTGGCGGGGTGACAATTCCTTACTGATCATGTTGAGGACTTCTTCGAGGGTTGTCTCTCTGGATTCCACGACATGATCGTTGACATGCTTATGGTGGGGGAAGGTGGAAACCCGCCCCCAATGCGGCGAATTGTCCCAGCGGCACAAAGCTTTTCCATTGCGGTCCGCCCAGTGAAATGAGTACTTCCGTTCCGTGTTCTCAAAGAAATATTCCTTCATGAAGAGCATTGAACCATTGATGAAAGTGATTTCGACTTTGATCCTGTACGAATCGACCTCCTGGTCATAGGAGATAATGCGGTAGGTCTTGATGATCGATTTGTACTTCTCCAGAAGATCACGCATGTTCCAATGCCTGCTTTTGCCTCCTGAGCCCTTCCAGTACCTCTTTGGCGAAACGCCAATCTAGATAGTCATCCTCTTCCTCGAAGTCCTCCTTTTCTTTCGTTTCTTCCATTTTATGTCGAAAATCCTCGAAAGACATCCTGTACTTTCTCTCAAAGAACTTGTCTTCTGACTCGTACTTGTCTATCTTGGCCATCATCATCAACAAGGCTTGGCTCTTTACGAAGGATTTGATGTCCTTGAAACCCAGCTGGTTTATAATCCCTTCTGATATTTCAACAAATTTATCGTCCAGTGAAGCGGCCATGGCGTTCCTCCCATTCACGAAAATATGGCATTCGCTCCCGGTTGCCCCAAAGCCCCCGAAAATTATGAAGAATTCATAATTTGAATGATACTCCGGGAGGTCGCTGGAGTCAAAAGATATTCGAAGGCCTGCCCAAACCCTAAGGCGCCCCTTTCGGTTCCGGAAGTCATGTGCGGGATGTTGGAACCATTTGTCGTGATACCAGTTGGAGATTTCGGACGCCCGGCCGGAGACCTTCAGACTCAGTCCTTACAATTCGAGCAACCGGCAGCAGATCGTCGGGAAATGTTCAGTTCTCCAAGAAGGAACTACGGCTGGCATTCTTTCCGATCCATACGTAGACCATGTTCGAGACCCTGCGGTCATCTTTAATCTCAATCCATGCCTCAAAGAGCCTGCCTCCCCTTCCCGTGACCGATGCGCTACGCCAGAGCCAGATGTTACAATCCTTATTTGCGCAAATCGGCTATTAAGGACGCAAAGACGTTGTACTCACCGTTAAGGCACGGGGGAGCAGAGAGATGTCATATTTCGCTAAATCTTTTCTCAGTGACCTCGGTGTTTCCGTGGTGAAATCTGTGCGGCATGTAGATCGAGGATATCGCGTTCCTACCAGGGGACACCATGGATAAGATCGCGGAAAATTACTTACACCCGACGCCGCTGATGCTCAAGGAGAGAGTGGAGACGGCGACGGGTTGGGAGGAATAAATGTACGATAGGTCGAAAAGATGAACGCTTCGGAAAACAGAATGCAGACTACCACGAGACTTCTCAAAAAGTATGGCCAACATTCTTAGCGCTTACACCTACTTCCGGTATTGTCAAATCCTTAAAGAAGGATCGCAAGTTGTGCTTTGGATAATAATCCTGGAATCCAGGCGAATTGAGAGCTGAATCTCAGAAGTTATTGTAAGAGCCACACATCAGGAATCTCTCGGAGATGCAACGCCCAAATGTACCATGTAACAGAGCGGAATTGCCGTGCAGTGTGCTATTTACTTGGCTAATACCAAAAGTGAATATCCGCCCATTAGTCTAACTGCTAAATCCTGATTTACCGAAAAAGCGAACTTCCTTGGAATTTTCCATAGCTTGGACTTCCATCCTCGGTTTGGTAATATCAAGGCGCCCGCGGTATAAAAATAATCGATAATCTCATATCCTGTATCCTGCAAGGTTTCTAAACTGAAGTTCTTGGCGACGAAAATAGTAATGCTTGGATTTTGTTCTTATTTTTCATTTTTTGGCATATGCGTACTGTCTACATTATAACCTCAGTTTAAGGAGTTGGAAGGCCCTTTGCTGGAGAGGGGTTTCGATGGTGATCTTATCGAAAGCCGGGGCCCCGGGCAGTTTGGGTCGCATGTGGCTTTTGCAGATCGTTGCCAAGTCCTGGAGGAGTGTTTGGAAACTGTGCACCGGGAAGTTATCCGGGGTTCGTTTTTTCCGGGCCTTACTCTGAGCGGAGGGGGAGCGTTGAGCTGGAGCCACCACGGAGCTGCGCTGGGCCTCCGCCCCTATGGGATCTTCGTCATCGAAGAGGATCGGAGCAAGAGCTTGGCGCATGTGCCACTCGATGTAGTAGGCGAGCATACAAAGAAAAATGTGCGCCCGGACCCGGGTCTCCAGCCGGTGGTGAATGGGGCGTACTTTGAGGTCGATCGATTTGTAACTACGAAAAGCTCGTTCCACGACGCTGAGCTGTTTGTAGGCGTGCACGACCCCTTGAGCCTGCATTGCCTCGCAGGTGAGACTGGTGCGAACCACATAGACCCCGTCCAGGGTAGCCTCCCGTGCAATATTTTGCTCCTTGCGCTGGAAGGAGAAAGCATTTTCTTCAATGCACAGATGAAAGTGTTTGGCCATCTTGAACTTGTTCACCACTCGGCCCACCTTGAGGGCAATCGTCGTCTTGCCTTTCAAGGCTCGCTTCGGGCGGCAAGTGGCCTGGGCAATCTTTTGCAACTCCGCTTCGGTAGCCGTCAGAAGCTCGTTGCGTTTCCTGCTCCGTTGGGCGGCCAGAAGGGGGTTGCGGCAGACCACGAGACGTTCCCCGGGATAGGCCGGGTCGATGATCTCGGCCAAGTCCTGCTGGTCGAAAAGAGAAAGTTGCAGGGATCCGTTGTCGACCAGCTTGCGAATCTGCGCTCCCCGCAGCGCCGTGATCCAATCGAGGCCTTCAACCGGCTGGAGCTCTTCGCGGATCCGGGCCTGGGTAATCAACCCCCGATCTCCCACCCACACCACATGATGGAGGCCAAAGCGCTGCCGGATCCTCGTGATCTGACTGTGCAGCGTGGAAGGATCCCCCGTGTCGCCGGGAAAAACCTCCACCGCGACCGGACACCCCTCGGCGTTACACAAAAGGCCAAAGACAATCTGCAATTTGCCTTTTTTGCCGTCTCGATTGTGCCCCCGCCTGGCCAGAGGACACCTACGGCCCTCGAAGTAGGTAGAGCTGACATCGTAGAGCACCAGCGCCCCTTCCTGCAGATGCCGGGAGGCCAGCTTCGTCTCGATGCGCTCCTGACGCGCCCCCAGCCAATCCATGGCCGCGTACAACTCATCCTCATCGGCGCTGCCAACGTCGAGGGTCTGTGCAAGAGTGCTGAACCAGGTCTCTTCCCCGAGCCCCCGAGCGGTTGCCAATTTGGATCGGGGATCAATGATCCGGGCCACGATCATGGCCACATTCAAGGCATGCTCCCGCGATCCCTGTCCACCGATAATGCGATCCAACCCGACCTTGCGCAGTGTTCCCAGCACGGCGGCCACGTGGCCGTGGGGCAGGGAACGTTCAACGTCGAAGCAATCTTGCAGCTTATCGACGATCACGCCGCCATGAAGCAACTTGTCCAGCCCCTCGACCAGGTCCGAAGGCCATTTGCTCAGGTTGGTGATGGTGCGTTTTTTGACTGTGCCGTCGCAACGGTAGCTTTCGCGCAGCAGGGGGCAGGGGGGAGAGTTACGGTTGGGGACTCGATCGATGTACATGACTACGCATAATGGTACATAAAAGCAATAAAGTCAACACAAAAATGATATAATACATGGGTACACAAAACGATGGATGAAAAACGATATATTAAGTTCTTTCAAATGGATAACACATTATTAGATCTATTTTTGGCGGGAACTTCAGTCTAATGCTCGTCTCCTTGGAAATAGTGAATGTGTCCATGTAATCTTCTTTGTTTGATAATAGGAGAAGAGCGAAGAACTTTTTGCACGGACAAATCAAGGGGAATATGGAATATTTTGAATTCAGCCTTTTCCTTCAGCTTCTTAAGAAGCCGAAATAGTCTTCAACATGCTCAAAAACATCAATCGCCATAACAATATCGAAATATACAGCAGTCTCTTCAAGAAAATTTGAAAGCCTAAAAGTTAGATTGGGCTTTGACTTTTTACTGCACAGCTCAAATGCCTGAGGTGAAATCTCATAACCGAAGAATTCCTTGTCATCAGTATACTGCTCTGATAACTGGTTCAGTATTTCTCCAGCCCCGCACCCGACCTCACAAATTCTTTTCGATGATTCCCCTTATCCATTTCGCTTTCCATGGCGAGTCTTCTTCATGCCATAAAGGGTTATTATCAAGGTACTTTCCGTCTTCATAGATATGTGTCATCAGTTTCTCCGTAGTTTTTACGCATAACAATAATTACACGCTCTGTATAACACGACAACCTCAGACCCTCCAATTGTGTACAAGAAGTTGCCGTCTCTTCTTATATTTCGATCAGAATACTTGATTGCATGTCTTTTAAGCCATTACCCGATACTCTGGTCTCTCTTTATACGCGATGTATAAATTGACGTCCAGGCCGTCTACCTGGCTACGGACGCTATGCCGTCTCTCGTTCAAAACATGCATGTGAATTATGCTGACGGTCGAACATACTTGCATTAATATCATCTGCCAACCGAAAAAATCAAGTTTCCTATCACTGTGTTATACTTGATAGAGCCGGATCCCGAATAGTCCGAACCATCACGTTCGTGACATATTGGGGTAATCTTTGCCTCGCTCATCGACCAAGACAATGGCACTTTCACCCGACGCGAAATACCTTCATGACTTCATCACCAAGGTGGTTGATCACCTTCACCGCAATACGGACGGATTTTGATTTCTCGAAGGGCCTGGAGATGTCGCTGTTCAAAGTCGCCCAGGGTTCTTCTTTGATCTCAGCCTTGAGGGTGGTTTTGATCGATTTATAAGGATCGTTCGCTCCTAAGAAGTAAGCATGCCGGACGAAGAAACTTTCCTCGTTGTAATCGGTGTCGATGAACCTCCAGGCGATGCCCTCGGCCCCGTCGCTTCGCACTTCGCCGGTGGTAGGGTGGAAGACATCCGCGCCGTTGATCTTCACCTGGATTTTATGGTTCCCGGCGTCGAGGATGTCAATGTCCGGCTCGCCGAAAATCACGAAAAGGTTGCCTTTCCCTGTGTTCTTGAGGTCATCGGCCATGTGCAGATCAGCGTTCATCCGGGCCTTGAGCACGGGGATGTGGCCCAGCTTTTTGAACTCTGATGAGTGGGCTCCATAATTGAAGGCACAGGCAATAAGGACATAGAACCCGGCGTCGCCGGCTTCACGCGCGGCGGCAACCAGATCGGGGTGTGAGACAGGGCCGAACTCGGGGCTGGTGAAGATAGCAGCCCGCTTCTGTCCCACCGATGATTCACCGTCTTCCAAGCAGCGGCCCTCGGCACAGACAAGATCGCTTGGCCAAGGCGTGAGGGAAATGAATACAATCTTGTCTTCCTTGTGGGCCTGCTGAACCCCGCACGTATTTTTCGGGAAATTCCCGCGACCTCGCTCCCTTTGGAAACAAGTGTGTTCCTTCGATCCTGTCCGTTGGTCACCCCGTCACGGCTTGCAGGTCACATGGCAGACCCCTGTGGGCGTCTCCATCGCATAGGGGAAGTATTTCCGTTTGAACCAGAGGGCCACGTTCACCAGGCTGATGAGCACGGGGACTTCCACCAGCGGCCCGATGACCGCTGCAAAGGCCTGGCCGGAATCGATCCCGAAGACCGCTACCGCTACGGCAATGGCCAGCTCAAAATTGTTGGATGCCGCCGTGAAGCTCAGGGTCGTCGACTGCTCGTAGGTGGCCCCCGCCTTCATGGAGAGATAGAAAGAGACAAAAAACATGATCACAAAGTAGATACAGAGGGGGATCGCTACCCTCACCACGTCAAGCGGCAGCTGGACGATGTATTCCCCCTTGAGGGAGAACATGACCAGGATGGTGAAAAGGAGGGCGATCAGGGTGATGGGGCTGATCTTCGGGATGAACTTTTCCTCGTACCAGGCACGCCCCTTGGTCTTTAGGCCGATGATGCGGGATGAGGACCCCGCCGATAAAGGGAATGCCAAGGTAGATGAAGACGCTCTCCGCGATCTGCCCGATGGAGATGTCGACGACGGCCCCCTTAAGTCCCAGCCATTGGGGGACCACGGTGATGAAGATATATGCGTAGATGGAGAAAAAAATGACCTGAAAGATGGAATTGAAGGCCACGAGCCCCGCACAGTATTCCCTGTCCCCTGAGGCGAGGTCGTTCCACACGATCACCATGGCGATGCAACGGGCAAGCCCGATCATGATGAGGCCGACCATGTATTCGTGGTGGCCGGAGAGAAAGGCGACTGGCCAGGAGAAACATGAGGATCGGGCCGATGACCCAGTTCTGCACCAGGGAAAGGGCCAGGACCTTGACGTTTCTGAAGACGTGGCCCATCTGCTCATATTTCACCTTGGCCAGGGGCGGATACATCATGAGAATCAGGCCGATGGCGATGGGGATGTTTGTCGTGCCCACCTGGAAGAGATTGATGACCTCACGGATGCCCGGGGCCGCATAGCCTGCCATCACCCCCACGAACATGGCCAGGAAGATCCAGAGCGTCAAGAAACGGTCCAGGAAAGACAGTTGCCTCACCACAGAAGCCTGTGCCGTCATATGAAACCTCCTGTTATAAGCATTATAAGCGACCGGGGGACCTCAGTCCTCCAGGTGAAATCGACCGATGTAATTCTCCAGCTTTCTTCCCTGATCTTCCGCTAGGGGTGGACAATCCTGCGACCCCTTCACCCCCTCGGCGACCTTCGTGGCGAACACCATGCAGGTGGGCTCACCACACTGCCGGCAATTGGTCTTCGGCAGGAGCTTGAGGATCTCGAGGATCTTCGGTTTGGGCGCCCCCTCGTAACTGGGCTCGATCTCGTTTCTTCTCTCCCACGCCTCATTGATCTCCCGCTTGAGCCACGCCAGGATCTTCTCGGCCTCCTCTTCGTCCCTGAGCGCATTTACGGCAATCTCGCGCGGATGGACCGTGATGATTTTTCCCTGGACCCTGAAGGTCACGGCCGGCGGGTCCTTGAAGTATTCAAATCCTCCCAGCACGGCATTCAAATATGGCAGGGCTTCACGGATATCCTCATCCAGATGGGCGATGCAGTGAAGGGACTGGAAGCTCGGGTTGCACTCGGGTCTGAAAATCTCTTTGGTGTAAGTCTTGAGCAGCATGGTCAATCCCTCCTAGATCGAGACGAAGGGGCTGACAATGAAATAGGCGGCAAGAATGAAAATCATGGCAGCCGCGCCCTTCCGGAACCACGTTCCCGCCCCCTGCCACGAGCTGCTCTCCATCACCCTCTTGACCGCAGCGGTGGAGCTCCCTGCCACCACGATGGGGAGGCAGTGACCGATGGCGAAAAGGAGAATAAAGAGGACGCCCGTTGCCACCTGTTTCTGGACGGTAATGATGGCAAGAATCGGCGCAATAAACCCAAAGGTGCATGATCCGGAGAGCACACCGTAGGCGAGCCCCAATCCGAACGCCCCGGTCAGACCCTTCAGGTTCAGCCGGTAAAGGAGGCTGCCTGACATGGAGCATGCCTCCACCCCGAACATCCCGAGGGCCACCCAGATGAGGACCAACCCGATCAGGACCTGCCAGTAGCTGCCGATGTCGCCCAGCATCCTGCCCAGGATGGCGCAAATGATTCCCACCAGCGCGATCGTGATGAACAGGCCCGTGGTAAAGGCAACGGAATAATAGCTGGCCTCCTTGGGTTTGAGCACCTGCTGCTGCCCCCCCACATAGGCCACGATGAGCGGGATGGAGGCCAGGTGGCATGGGCTGAATATCACGCTGACCATGCCCCAGAGAAAACACCCCAGCGCGGCAATCATGACGCCGCCTGCCATCCATTCGTTCACCGTCAGAAAAAACGACTCCAACATGAACCCTCCCGCTGCCGGAGCTTGTTGGTACTTCCCGCTAATTTACTCCCATTTTCTTGAGTTGGGCCACAATGTCCTTCTCGGCCATAAAACCCACATGGCGATAGATCTCTTTTCCCTCTTCATTATAGAAGACCTGGGTGGGAATGGCCCGGATGCCGAACCGCCTGGCCTGTTCCTTGTTCTTCCAGACGTCGATGAACACGATCGCTGCCTTGCCCCGATACTCCTTTTCAAGCTTTTCCATGATCGGGGCCATCATTTTGCACGGAATGCAGGACTTGGCCCCGAGGTCGATCATGGTCACCATGCCATTCACCGGCAGGTTATCGAATCCGGAGGCCATGGCCGCACCGATTTGCGATCCCAAAAAAGCGGTCCAAAAGATAATAAAAACCCATTTCGCGGTTGCTATCTTCATTAAAGGACTGAAGCGCGCAAAGAAACCTCTGTATTCTCATTTGGCTATTCATATACACCCAATTTCAAGAATATTTATTAGGATAAAATGATAAACTAAAGGGTTTTGGCAACCCGTAAAGAATGAACAGTCTTTACTTTAATTCATTAATCGGCACTATATTACTACTTGTAAATATGATCAACATTAAAAATTTCGGATGAAAGAGACGAATTGGCGATTGACGAGCAGAAAAAGCCGAAATCTCGTTACATGAAAAATTGAAAAATATACCGCAAGGCCAGGAACGTGATGGTCAGCCCCAGCATGAGCTTGATTGACTTCTGAGGGACGAATTTTTGCAACCTCGCCCCGCAGTACATTCCGGCGAATCCTCCGGCCCCGAAGAGAAGGCCCAGGAGCCAGTCCGGTTGAGTGGAAAGCCCGCCAACCGGGGGGATCACACTGTAGAAAAAGACACCGGCAATAGAGGTGAGAAAGGTGCCCATAAGGGCGGCGCCTGCCACCGTGTAGACCGGCAGGTTGAAAACGGCCACGCAGAAAGGTGCAATGATGGCGCCCCCGCCGATCCCGTAAGTCCCCCCGACAATGCCCACAAAAAAGGCCAGCAGGAACATGCCGATCGTGTGGAACGAAAACCGCTGCCCCCAGAACTCATATTCCACTCTTGAAAGGGAAAACGAGATGGTCCTGACGACAGCCTCCTTGGGAAGCCCGGACGAGATCCGCCCCTTTTGAGACGTCTTGAGGCTTTTGACGTGCCCGTTGAATTTTTCCTCAAGGGCCTTCATTTCCGCTTTCCCTCTCTGGGACCGGGAGGTCATCTCGTACAGGAGCCGGACTCCGATATACAAGAGCACACAGCCCACAAATAATTTGAAGGCCTTCGGGTCCGGCAGGTAAAGAATCCTCAAATAGTACCCGATAAAGACGCCTGGAAGCGTGCCGACGATCACCACCCAAGTCAGGGGCCACGCCATGCGGCCCTCTTTCAGATATCGGTAGACACCGCTCGGGATGGCCACGATATTGAACACGAAATTGGTGGCGCTGACCGATGGTGAGGTGAACTGGAGAAAGCTCACCTGATAAGGCAGCAGAAGAAAGGCCCCGGAGACCCCGCCCATGGACGTGAAAAAAGAGACAATGAAAGCCACCAGCGGCGGCAGGAAGACCCACGTCTCCACACCGGAGACATCGAAATGCACAAGAAGAGATTCCATATCCTTTTCACGACCTCAGGCAAATCAAGTCGATTCTGTCGCACTCGCTCTTTTCCCCCCTCTAATTTATTCAGATGATCCCGGCACCGATGGCAATGAAAAGCACAAGCAGCATGACACCCACCAGGGGCTGTATGGTGCGAATGGTGACCTCCCCGATCAGGTTCCTGCAAACATGCCGGAGAGTTTCTCCCGGCTGATGCACAGGTAATCCCTGTCTCTTGCGAAGACCTCAAGGGTGATCGTATCATCGTAGCCGATTCCCTTTAGTGCCTTCACGACCTTTGGAAAGTCGATGGACCCAACACCGATGGGGAGATGGTCATCTTCACGCCCAAAATTGTCGCTCGCGTGAACGTGACCAATGCGTTCCGAAAACCTCTGGATGAACGCGACAATCCTTTCGTCTCCCCCGCGCCCGATGTGCGCATGTCCCGTGTCGAGGGTAAGCCTTGCATGGGGGAACTTTTCGAAAAGACCATCGAAGTCTTCCGGATTGACAAGCGAGAGGGAGCGCGGAAACAGGTTCTCAACACAAACGGTAAGGGCCAGTCGGTCCGCCTCTTTCAGAATGCGGTCCAATGCCTCCATGGCATACTGCCTTGCCCGGTCCATCATCATGGCGCCAAGTCCCTTGATAAAACTGGGGTGTAGAACGATTTTGAGCGGCTTAAGGTCTGATGCCTCCTTCAGTGAGAGAAGGGTCTCCTGGATGGAGGCCTCCCTGAGGCCCTCGGTGAGATCCGCCGTTGAAACAAAGGTGGGGAGGTGGCAGACAAGGGCCATCCCGAAGCGACCCAAGGCCTTCAACAAGGCCTCTTTCTGCTGTTTGATGGCACCGTAGTGTGCATAGGGCGGATCCATGGTCAATTCCAGATAATCAAATCCAAGCCCTCCAATCTCTTCGACTTCCTTGAGAAGGGGCCGCATCGGAGAATTCATTGCGCCGTAAAGCATCTGGTCATAACCTCCTCTACAAACGCAGCCGTCCTTTCAACCATGCTGCGGCATCTTTTCATTTCCAACGTGTCGACTCCCCCCGGGCAGTAGTCGTTCAGTTCCCGAAGCAACGGATCGTACACCCCCAAACTAGGTTCCAATGCGCGTACCTTTTCCAGAATCCCAGCAAGATCCGTCTCTCTCGGAGGATGGATGTCATTCCTGACAAAAAGGGCTTTGAGTGCCCTTGCAGCGGAAAACCTGGCGAAGTCCCGACACCGAAAAAGGTTGCCTTTCTCCAGCGACAACTCAGCCTGGGCCTGAAAATCACGAGCCGATCGGCCGTAGTCCTGCTCGATGACCTCTTGCTTTCTTGTTTCGTAGGGATCGATCGGCCCACAGCGATCCTGCCACCCAGCCTTCTCGAACAGAACCTTTCCCTCATTCACAACTGAAAAGACGAGTGTCCCCGGAATATCCATTTGGCGACAGAATTCCATTGGCGTCCGTACGATAACATGTTTCTCTCTTACAAAAGAATCGAGATACCTAGTCATCTCTTCGCCGAGATCTTTAATGTCCCGATCCGTTTCAATCACTACGAGGAGATCCACATCGCTGAATTCATCGCCGTCGCCCCGGCCAAGGGAGCCGAACAAGATGATGGCCTCCGGATCATAGGCCTTGAGAATCGCCTCCTGCAGATTCAAAGCCATCCCCATTTGCTCAGACGTCGTTGACACATTCATATTTTCCCCAGACGGCCTTTCGGCCCGTGCCCTTGCAAAGGAGCACCCGTTCGCCCCGCACGCGGTCCAAAACGACCCGGATCATGTCCCGGTTTGTGGAACGGCAAGTCTTCTTCAGATTTGAAATGTTTTCAGTGAAAGGCATTCGATCATTGCTGTCCCGCGAGCTTGCGCGATGGTTCCTAAATGTTCTTCAAAGTGCCGAGACACCTTTATCAACACCCCGAGAGAATACTCCGACCACGGCTTCAGAAGGATATCCGCTCCGTAAAGGGCAAAAGGGCGGTGGCGCCATCCTTGGGCGACCAAAGAAAAAGGGGATTGGAAAATTTCCAATCCCCCCTTGCTTTCATCCGAAACGGCCTCATACGACTCGTTTCCGACTGCGGGCGCTTATCAGGACTCAGCCACTCATTGGTTCTTCTTGGCCTTTGCTGACAGCTGATAGCTGACAGCTGATCGCTTCGATCTAATTGATCCCCAGTCTGAACTTGAGCGACTTGAGGGTGTTCTTCATCAGCATGGTGATGGTCATGGGGCCCACCCCACCCGGAACCGGTGTGATCGAGCCCGCGATCTCCTTGGCCGCATCGAAGTCCACGTCTCCCCTCAGAATGGCAATCATCTTGCCCGTCTTCTCGCTCTTCTTCTCCCCGACGCGGTTCACACCCACGTCGATCACACATGCACCGGGTTTGATCCACTCGGGCTTCACCAATCCGGGGACGCCGGCCGCAACGATCAAGATATCCGCCCGCTTGCAGTGAAAAGCCAGATCCTTGGTGCCTGTGTGGACGATGGTCACCGTGGAGTTGGCGCCGGGGCCCTTTTGGAGCATCATGTTGGCGATGGGCTTTCCAACGATGTTGGAGCGGCCCACGACCACCACTTCCGCCCCTTTGGTCTCCGCGCCCGAGCGCACGATGAGCTCCTGAATCCCGGCCGGCGTACAGGGCGGGAACTTCACCTCGGAGCCGCCGATCATGAGCCTTCCTACGTTCACCGGGTGGAACCCGTCCACGTCCTTGTCCGGATCGATGGCATTGAGGACCTTCTTCTCGTTGATGTGCTTGGGCAGGGGCAGTTGCACCAGGATCCCGTTGATGGAGTCGTCCTTGTTGTATTTGTCGATCAGGGCGAGCAGGTCCTTTTCAGAGATGGTTTCAGGCTGATTGTCCTGCACCTCGTGGAAGCCCAGCCTCTCGGCCGTCTGGATTTTCAGGGTCACATAGGAAATCGAGGCCGGGTTCTGCCCCACCAGGATGGTCACCAGGCCGGGGACCTTCCCGTGCTTTGCCTTGATCTCTTTGACTTCCTTTTCGATTTCCTTGAGGATCTCCTCGCGGATTTCCGTTCCCATGATGAGTTTTGCAGTCATAACCAATCTCCTTTCAAGAAGTGTTGGAAAACCCTCCCTCGGGTTTGTGATAACCGTTGGACTTTGAGGACAAATTTCGCTTATCACAAACCAGCGGCCAAGATCAATCCATTTCGTCTCCTTTGCGATCTTAGCATTGCGAAAGGACAGGCTTACAATCCGTTCATTTTGGTCCAAGTGGATCGACGCCGCAAGATTAGCCGCAACACGTGGGGTCTCGGCCATGGGTCAGCGGACCATCTGTCCCCTGCTTGACAAATGGGCCGATCGTTGCGAGTATTATAGATCAAACAATTGTTTGACTGCCAACTGGTCTTGAAGCCAAGAGAAATCCATCCATGGATATTCAACAGACCCTTCCTCAGAAAGCGCTTTTAGAGATGGCGCCTGAAACCCCTTCAAAAGAGCAGCTGCTGAACGTCCGCCGCCCAGGCCCGGGAGGGTCTGCCGAGCCCGAATCAGCCCTTTGTAACAGGCGTTCTGGATACGGCCGTGGGGAAGGTGCCAAGGGTGTCCTCCATGCTGACATGGGCGGATCGCATGGGGAGCGTCAAGGCGCGCTGGCAGATCGGGCGGATGCACTACAAGGTGGACCCGGGGCTCTATGCCCTTGGGAACCCGGATGGTTCATCGCCCGTGCTCGTCACGGCCAACTACAAGATGAGCTTCGATCGGTTGAGGTCCGCGCTCCCGAAAACCGACGGTTGGATCCTGGTCCTTGACACCAATGGGATCAATGTGTGGTGCGCGGCAGGCAAGGGCACCTTCGGGACCGAGGAGCTGGCATTCCGTGTGGTCTCAAGCGGGCTCGACCGTGTGGTGTCTCACAGGCAGCTCATCCTGCCCCAGCTCGCAGGGCCAGGTGTTGCAGCCCATGAAGTGAAAAAGCGCTGCGGGTTCGGCGTGGTCTACGGCCCCATCCGGGCAGAGGACATCCCGGCCTTCCTGGAAAACGGCCTCAAGGCCACGGCCGGGATGCGGGTCAAAACCTTTAACACGTGGGAGCGGTTCGTCCTGATCCCCGTGGAGCTGGTGGATGCCTTGAAGGCGGGCCTTCTTGTGCTTCCTGCCCTCTTCCTGCTGGGGGGGCTCGGGAGGACCTGCGGCCTTTTGGTCCAACGCCTTCAACTATGGGATCTTTGCAGCCTTTGCCGTCCTCTTGGCCATCCTGGCTGGTGCGGTCCTGACACCGCTTCTTTTGCCATGGGTGCCGGGACGCGCCTTTTCGGTCAAGGGATTCCTGCTGGGCCTGGTGATGGCTGCGATCCTCGGATCGCTTCGTTTGCATCTGGCCGGATCACTGCCGGGGTTGCTTGAAATCCTGTCGTGGTTCTTTCTCGTTCCTGCGCTCTCCGGCTATCTCGGGATGAATTTTACGGGGGCCTCCACATACACATCCCTTTCAGGCGTAAAGAGGGAGATGCGCTGGGCTGTACCCGTGGAAATCATCGGCGGCATCGTTGGGCTGGGACTTTGGCTGGGGTCCCGCTTCCTGGCCTGATGGCCCTGTTAAAGGGGAGGTTATTTCTGTGGGACAGATGATATATTTGAAAGACGTGGTCACCTTGAAATTGGACGAAGAGACGTGTGTGGGATGCGGCATGTGCCTCGTGGTCTGTCCCCACGCGGTGATGTCCATGGATAACGGGCATGCCCGGATCGAGAACCGGGACGCCTGCATGGAATGCGGGGCCTGCGCCCGCAACTGCCCCGTGGATGCCATCACGGTCCAGGCGGGCGTCGGGTGCGCCGCGGCCGTGATCAATTCAGCGCTCGGCCGGCAGGGGTCCTGCTGCTGCGTCATCGAAAAACAGCCACAGGCGCCCAACCAGAGCAGCCGGTGCTGCTGATTTCGATCAATCCCACCGTTACGCCGACGTGACAGTCAAAAGAGATCGATCTCTCTTCCCCCTCCCCTGGCCTTGATTTCCCTGTAGACCACACTGGCACAGGCCATGTCCTGAATGGCGAGTCCCGTCGAATCAAAAACGGTGATCTCTTCTTCCGTCGTTCGCCCCGGCTTGGCCCCGGCCACGATCTCACCGATCTCGCCGTGGAGATCCTTTCTCCTGAACTGCCGCCGACCCAGTGGGACATTGATCTCTCCGCTGTGGGAGGCCTGTCGCCAGTCATCCACCACGACTTTTGCGCCTTTGAGGACCTGCGGGCTGATTTCCTGCTTGCCCGGCGCGTCGGCCCCGATGGCGTTGATGTGCGTCCCGGGTGAGACCCGCGTCACGATGGGTTTGCGTGACGGGGTCGTGGTAAAAAGGATGTCAACCCCGGTCGTCACGTCGTCGATCTCCCGCGAGATGGACGCTTCCAGACCGAAGGTCTCTTCCGCCCACCCGCAGAGCTCGGGCGCCGATGTGCTGTTCCTGTTCCGCTGCCACACCTTGATGGCCATGATGCCCCGACCTCCATGGCGCAGGCAAGCTGGGTCCTGGCCTGTATGCCCGACCCAACGAAGCCGGCGACCCGCGATGTCTTCCTGCCCAGCACCTTGATCGCCACGGCCCCTGCCCCACCCGTCCGCATCATGGTGAGATGGGTCCCATCCATCAAGGCCAGCGGAAAGCCGGTCTTTGGATCCACCAAGACGATCACCGCCATGACCGTCGGAAGGCCGAAGCGGTCGTTTTCGGGATGGACGTTGACGCTCTTGACCCCGGCAATATTGAACCCCTGGCCATGAAGGTAGGCCGGCATGGCCCTTAGATCCCCCTTTTTGAAATAGAGGTAGCTCTTAGGCGGCATGTCCGCCTGGCCCAGACCATAGGCGCCGAAAGCCTTTTCAACGGTGCGGTTCGTGACCCGCGGGGTCAGGATGTCCGACACCTCCTCCCTGGTGATCACAAGCGTCTTCATTGAGAGTGCCTCCATAAGGGGCGGAACGGGACATCGTGGACAGGCCTGCAGGAAGGCTACTGAAGCGGCGCTCCCCTTCGGCAAAATGAAGTTTGATACCTATTTCATTATTCTTTGAGGGTTGTTGTCAATGGCGAACTTACCCGGCCCGGGCGGTTAACGGGTGGGATTGGATAGGAAATTCCGCCTTATTAAGGGTTCCCCGCGCAGGAAATTACGTTGATGCCGCCACCGATCGAGCGGTCCGAAGCACATTGGGGACCAGAATCAGCAGCACCAGTACGGCACCGACAAGAATGACCGTCACGGTGCTGGAGACCAGCAGCAGACCACCGACGGTCAAAGCAATTTTGCCCATGAGCCCCACCCGGTTCCGGAAAAAACCGATATAGGCGGCCGAAAGAGAAACGATGCCCAACATCCCGCTGGTCATGGCAACGGCGAACTCGGTCCACCCAAAATCGATGAACAGCATGCTCGGCGCATAGACAAACATGAAAGGCACCAACGCCTTGCCCATGGAAAGCCGGAAGGCGGTCATGCCGGTGGCCATGGGATCCGCCCCGCCGATGCCCGCTCCGGCGTAAGCGGCCAAGGCCACCGGAGGTGTCACATCGGCCAGCACGCCATAGTAGAAGACGAAAAAATGCGTCGCCACAAGCGGAATACCCATGTCGCTGAGCGCCGGAGCGGCGATGGAGGCCAAAATGATGTAGCAGGGCGTCGTGGGGATACCGGCGCCCATGACGATGCAGGCGATGGCCACCAGCACCAATCCGAAGAAAAGCGTGCTCCCATTGGCTGTCAGGAAGTGAAACGGATCCAAGGCGGCCAGCAGATTGCCCAGACCGGAAGCGATCTGCAGCACTGCGCCGGAGAATTTGAATCCCAACCCGGTCAGGGTGATCATTCCCAGGATGAATCCCACGCAGGCGCAGGCCGCACCGATGGCCAGGGCGCAGCGGGCGCCCTGATTCAGGCCGTCGATGAGCCGCCTGGGTGTCAGGGTCATAGAGTCATCCAGTTGGCCGACGCCCAATCGTTTGGTGACGACCGGAATGTAGGAACACACGATGGAGAGAATGATGCCCCAAAAGGCGGCCAGATAGGGGGTGTATTGCATGAGCAGCAGGGTCACCATGACGGTCAGGGGGATCATCAGGTGCCAGGAGGTTCTCATGGTATGGACAAACCGGGGAATCCGCTCCCGTGACAATCCCTTCAGCCCCAGCCGTTTGGCTTCCAGATGAACCATACTCAAGGTGGCCAGATAGTGGAACAGGGCCGGCACGATGGCGATGAGAATAATCTTGTTGTAGGGGATCCCCAGCATCTCCGCCATGACAAAGGCCGAGGCGCCCATGATGGGCGGTGTCACCTGGCCGCCGCAGGAGGCCGAGGCCTCCACGGCCGAAGCGAACTGTGGGGAAAAGCCGTTTTTCTTCATCATGGGGATGGTGAATGATCCGGTGGTGGCCGTATTGGCGATGGGGGAGCCGGAGATCATGCCGAAAAACCCGGACGAGACCACCGACACCTTGGCCGGCCCGCCGGAATAACGGCCGGCCAGGATCATGGCCAGATCAATAAACAATTGCCCCAGGCCTGATGCCTGGGCCAGAACGCCGAAGAGCACGAAGTGAAAGACATAGGTGGCCACCACGCCCACGGCGATACCGTAGATGCCCTCCGTTCCCAGGTAAAGATGCTCCACGATCCGGACGATGTCATATCCGCGGTGGGCCAATACCCCTGGCAGGACGGGCCCCAATAGTCCGTAAATCAGAGCCAGGGCACCGATGACCGGCAGGGTCTCGCCCATGACCCGGCGGCAGGCCTCGGTCACCATGATGATGGCCAACAGGCCCATGACGTACTCTTCAATCTGGGGAAAACCGATGTTCTCGATGAAGATCTGTCTAAAAAAAACGATCAGGTACAGGGATACGCCCGAAGCGGCAATGGCCAAAGGCCAGTCGACCATGGAGAGACGGTCCCCTTTCCCTTTGAGAAACGCCACGGGAAGGGCTGTGGTGGCGAAAAAAGCCACCATCAGGATCACCGCCGGCGCACCCCACACCGGCAGCTGATCCTGTAAGCGGTCGGTAAGCTGCCAGGCCAGGAAGAGGTAAAACAGTGCGAATCCGATCCCGAAACCCCAGGCAATCCCCATGTGACTGGGCTGACGTCGGGGAAAGACCAGGAACACCAACCCCAGCACAAAGGAAAGATGCACGGTCCGGTGCATCACCTCGTTGAGCAGCCCGAATCCGGCGGTGTAGACGTGAAACAGGCTCAGCATCACACATAAAACAACGGTGATTCTCGCCGTGACGCCCTTCAGGTTTCGGAAGTTGGACTCCGCATCGAACTTTTTGACGATGGCGTCCACATCTTCTTGACGGAGCGCTTTCTCACGGGGCTCTGCGGAAGAGCGGGGTCCGTCTGTTACGTTTGGACCGGCAGGATCGTTAACCAAGGGATCGTCCTTTTCTCTCGATGCATCATGTGGCGGTTCATGGGACCGTGCATGGCACGATGGCCAGTTCAAGGGCCTGGTTTCCCCAGTCGTTGAGGTTGATGTCATGGCCGTCGATGTGCAGGCGATTGCGGTAGGCGCCGTCGGTGCGAATGATCAACCTGGAAATCGGCCGTTGCATGCGAACGACAAACCGGCCGTCGTGAAGCTCCCAGCCGATTACACCGGGTTCATCGATCCCGGAAGGCAAGCCCGCGCCATGGGCCTGGAAGGTCTCGGCGATCTGGCTGACCCGGCAATCGATGGCCTGGTAGTCATCGCGGACCGGGGTTTGAGAAACCGAGTGGATGAATGAAAGCGAAAAAAAACCGCTTTCCGGCAGCGTATGCTGAGCCACGATCGACCGGGAAGGAAAGCGGCTGATCATCAGGCAGCGGCATGTCTTCTCGGACCCCATGCCTGAAAGGGCGCAACCGGCCAACACCAGGGCCAACGCGCCTGTCATCGCCCGCTGCATCTTATTTGATCAGGCCTTTTTCCCGATAGTAGCGCTCGGCACCGGGGTGAAGCGGAATGGATACGGATTCTAGCGCCGTCTGCAGTGAGATCTCCTTGCCCTTGACGTGCACCTTTGCCAGGGTTTCCGTGTTTTCATAAAGGGCCTTGACGATCTCGTAGGCCACCTTTTCGTCCAGCTTGTCATGGGTTGCCCAGATGGCCCGCACGGCAATGGTCTTCACATCTTCGGTCTGGCCCTCGTAGGTATTGGCCGGCAGAATGGTTTCCGCATAATAGGGCTGCACTTCACGCAACTTGGCGATGGGTGCGCCGGTCAGCGGCACGATCTTGATGGCGTGGTGGTTGGCCAGCTCCATCACCGAAGCCGTGGGGGTGCCGGCCGTAATCAGGGAGGCATCCAGGTTGCCGTCTTTGATTTTTTCCACGGACTGAGAGAAGGATGAGTAATCCTCGGAGATGGCTTTGCGGTCCATGCCATGGACAGTCAGCAGGTCGCTCAGAAGCTGCCACTGGCCGGAACCCGGGGAGCCGGAGGAAATCGATTTACCTTTGATGTCCATAAAGGTATGAATGCCGGCATTCCCTCGCACCACCAATTGCACCGTTTCCGGATAAAGAGCGCCCAGGGCGCGAATGTTTTTGATGCCTCTGCCGTCGAACTGTTTCTCACCCTTAAAAGCGGCATCCAGAATATCGGCCGCCACAAAGGCGGACTCGATGCCTTCCCGGCCCAGCAGGGTCGCGTTGGCCACAGAGGCGTTGCCGGTTTCGGCAGTGGCCGACAGTTTTTTGCCGTCGATTTCAACGGTGTTGGAGATCAGCTGGGCCAGCATGCCGCCCAACGGATAATAAGTGCCGCCGGTGCCGCCGGTCGCGATGCCGAAAAAGATCCGACTCGCAGCCATCGCACTGCCGGCAGTCACCATCGTGAGCGCCAGCGATACGCATGCAAACAAACGCCATATTTTCATCAAAGGCCTCCATGGGTGAATTGTCTCGGACGTAAGATAAACGATCTAAGGGTTAAACCAAATAGCCCGACCATTCGCCCTTTATATCCAAAAGATTTCGAAAGAATTGTCAACAAGATTTTGCTGCTTTAACCGTTTGAGGATGGGTACCAGATGGACCATGGGCACGGCCGGAGTGGTCGGATTCCTCAGAAAGGAATCAAATATAATATCTTGCGTATTTCCGGACGTGGTGGCCGTCGAGGACGTGGAACTGACGAAGACGTTTCAAAGTAACCGGCGAAAACATTCCAATCGGGATGTAAATGATCTTCTTGCCGAGACGGGCGGCCAGGCTCCCGC
This sequence comes from uncultured delta proteobacterium, assembly GCA_963699845.1. Taxonomy (GTDB): domain Bacteria; phylum Desulfobacterota; class DSM-4660; order Desulfatiglandales; family Desulfatiglandaceae; genus CAWHLE01. The sequence continues at coordinate 57,808 of CAVOVO010000023.1, read as the reverse complement.
ACCATCCTGAGGGGGGAGTTGCAGCCACGTAAACCACGTGTTTTTCCAGGCTGTAGTCGATCGCGGCCATGAGCAACCGCTCCGGCTTGTTCCTGGCCCCGTCGAAAAAGGAGTCCTTCCAAATGTCATAGACCCGCATGGGGGGATAGGTGAGCATGAACCCACCGTACTGGCATCGGGAGATCCCTGGGCCTTCCATGACCTCGCCGGCAGGCGTGGCGTAAAACGCCATATCCGACTCCTGTTCATGCTCGCCGAGCCAGGTCACCCGCCAGGGAAATTGCTCTTCCCCCTTTTCGTTGGGGTGGTCCGGGTCGAAGATCACGACCACAGAACCCACCTTCCCCCTCATGGGGAGCTCCTGTCTCACGTAGATCTTCCCGCTCCCCCAGTCCCGGATGGTCTCGCGGATGTCAAGCCCGTCCAGCATGGAGCTTACAAAAGGCTCGACCTTCGTATTCCCCTCGGTCCTGATCTCCATGGCCCTTTTCATCACATGGCGGCCGTAGCCTTCAATGGCCACGTCTTCGGGCGGGTATGAGCAGATGGCATGCTCGTGGAACGCTCTCTTCCACTCCCCCGGGACCTTCTCACGAGCCCTCTTCTTGGCCGGCACAGGGACCAACCGCCGCCTCATGGTCTTTAATCGTCGGTGGAACCGAATGCGCCGATGGTCCAGAAACAGGTCTTCCCCCCGCAACTCCAAAACCGGCAACCCTGGGGCCTCGCTCTGCCAAGGATAGTCGCTCCCCTTGTCCCACACCTCGTAGGCGAAGTTGTCGTCAACCGCGCCCCTGGCCGCGACGATGATCTGATAGAAGCTGGGCGTCAACCTGCCCGTCACAAGCGCATAGTTTCTGGCAAATTGATTCAAGACCCTCACCTGAATCAGGCTGAGCGTTTCTTTGTTGTTCTTCGCGTGGGCCTCACGGGCGATTTGAATGAGCGCGCTCTGGACTCTCAATCGATCAAGACCCTCTACGTGCTCCTCGGCCCGGGATCGCTCATAGGCTGCGGCAAGGTAAGGTATTTCCGTCATGATCTCGCGGCTCGAATCCCTGTGAAGGTGCGCAAGACCCACCCCTTCGCGCTTCACGCGGCCGATCACCTGAGTCTGGGGCGCATCCAGGAGGCGGAGCAACCCAGGCAGGTGCTCCAGCCCGCCCACGAAGAGGACCTTCTTGTGCTCGTTTGCGAGCCGCTGAAGGTGAAACGCCATGGTTCTTTCTCGGAGGAGATCCTCGGGGCTGCGGCTGTTTTCAGCGTGGGCGGAAAGGTAAGCGCGACAGTACCGAAAGTGCCCGATCCGTTTCACGGCATAGGCGTCCGGCATGGCGCTGAAATCAAGAGGGTAGCCTTCGGTATCCCTGTCTACGAAATGGATCGGAACCCCCTCAGACAGGGCCAAACGGATGGCCTCCACCTGTCCGTCCGTGGGCTCTACGGGAAGATAGACCAAGGCCCCATCCCTTTCCTGGTAGTGGACCACTGAAAGGAGGGGCAACCTCTCCACGGCCTGGATGATCTTTTCTCTCAGGGTCTCGGGGTACTCGACGGCCACACAGTCAGGACGAAACGCACTGAAATGACGGCGCACTTCCTCCGCAAACTCCACGATGTTGTGGAGAATCGGCACCAGGCGTACGTTCCGCCAGTGAAACTTATTCTTCTTCCTCGACATCGTCCACGATCTCTTTGAAGTATTCCGCCGCCGTGCCGTCCAGGATCATGGTCGCGGCCTCCTTCAAAGACTCGGCCTTCAACCGCTTTCCCTCCGAATCACCCTCGAGGCCCGGAATTTCGGACAATCGCTTGAGCGCGTAACGGCCGATGTTGATTCCGTCACGGACGGAATAGCGTTCGTCCGCGTCGTGGGCCGTCTGCAGGAACTCCACCACGTAGTCGAGGATCTCGTCATCGGCAAAGGGGAGGTTTTTCTTCAGAATCAGAAGCTCCTCGTCCCTTTCGGGGAAATCGATGAAGATCTGGGGTTGGAGCCTTGAATGGATGTAATCCGGGAGCTCAAAGGTGCTCGCATCCTCATTCATGGTGGTGCAGAACCTGAATTCGGGGTGAGCCTTGATCTTGATGCCCGCGACGATCGACTCCACATATCTCCGGCTGTCCAGAAGGGGCGCAAGCGATGCCCAGCTCTTTTCACTCATCCGGTTTCCCTCATCGATGACGGCCACACCGCCCTTGATCATGGCCGACACGATGACGCTGGCCATATACTTGATCTTTCCGCCCTCAGAGATGACCGGGGTTACAATGAGATCTTCCGGCCTCGTATCCATGGTGGCCTGAAACAGGTAAACGGGTCGGCCCGTCATCCTGCCTGCGTGGTAGGCAAGCGTGGTCTTCCCCACTCCGGGCTTTCCTACAAGTCTTGGATTGAGGGGCAGGTCGCCCTCGCCCACCACCAGCCACGCGGCAAGCACCTGGGCCACCAGCTCGGGCTGTCCTACCCATGACATGGGCACATCATCCGGTTCGCTCAAATATAGGGCCACACCGTCAATCGTCACTTTCTCCATGATTCCCCAAACCTCTCCTTCTCTTTCAAGGGTCTGAGACCCGAGCATCGGCAAGCCAGTAACCCAATAAAGATATTATATAATCTTTTTGCAAAGGGCAATCATCTGTGATAGAAACTGGCCATGAAAGGCAACCCGTGGGACGACCACTTTGCCCGCAAGGCCAGGCAGGAGGATTGGCTGGCCCGCTCGGTCTACAAGCTGGAAGAAATCGACAAGCGGTTTCACCTCATCCAGAAGGGCAACCGCATCCTGGACCTGGGTTGCCATCCCGGCTCGTGGTCACAGTACGCATCTTTGAAGGCCGGGCCAAAAGGAGAGGTGGTCGGGGTGGATCTCACCCCGCTCGAAGGATTTTCAGCCGCCAATTTCAGATTCATCCAGGCGGATGTCTTCACGCTTGACCCTGTCCGGTTGGTCGCTGAGATCGGCCCAAGAGATGTGGTCATGAGCGATCTGGCCCCTAAGACCACGGGCAGTGCATCCACGGACGTGAGCCGTTCCATCGGTCTCGCGAAAAGGGCACTGGAACTGGCAACGGGCCTTCTCAAGAAGGGCGGGCACTTCGTCTGCAAGGTCTTTGAGGGAGAGGATTTCGGGCTTTTCCGCGATGAGGTCGCCGCCCGCTTTGGCAGGGCTAAGCCGTTTCGGCCTCCGGCGGTCCGCAAGCGCAGCCGAGAGGTTTACATTGTGGGTAAGGGCTTTTCAGAGCCCTGAGTATTATAGATATCACTTTAAATTGGAGGCTTAGATGTCTGGTCATTCTAAATGGAGTTCCATTAAGCACAAGAAGGGCGCCGCAGATGCCAGACGGGGCAAGATCTTCACCAAGCTCATCAGGGAAATCACGGTTGCAGCCCGCACTGGAGGCGGTGACCCCGAGGGAAATTCCCGCCTGAGGTCAGCCATTGCCGCGGCAAAGGCTGAAAACATGCCCAAAGAAAACATCGTTCGGGGCATCAAGAAGGGTACGGGGGAGCTCGAAGGCAGCAATTACGAAGAGGTGAGCTACGAGGGGTACGGGCCCGGCGGTGTGGCCGTCCTGGTGGACTGTCTGACCGACAATAAGAACCGGACGGTAGCTGAAATCAAACACGTCTTCGAGCGCAATGGGGGAAGCCTTGGTCAGCCCAACTGCGTGGCCTACAAGTTCCAAACCAAGGGATTGTTCGTCCTTGAAAAGGACTCCGTGGACGAAGAAACCCTGCTTGGCATCGCCCTGGAGGCAGGCGCAGAGGACGTCAAGGACGAAGAGGGCGAGTTCCAGGTGACCACAGACCCGGCGGACTTCGAAAAGGTCAAAGAGGCCATTGACCAGGCCAAGCTGACATACAGCATGGCAGAAATCACCAAGATCCCGCAAGACACGGTCCGATTGGAAGGTAAGAAGGCCCAGCAGATGGTCAACCTGATAGAGGCCCTTGACGACAACGACGACGTGAGCCACGTCTATGCCAATTACGACATCCCGGATGACGTCCTGGAGGCCATGGACTGATGCGGGTCCTGGGGGTGGATCCCGGTTCCAGGGTGACCGGGTACGGTCTCATCGAAAATAAGCCCGGGGGGATCGTCTGTGTCGACTGGGGTCAGATCCGACCTCCGCACCGATATGGCGTTTTGTGACCGGATCCATCACATCTTTCTGGCCATGATTGAGATCATGCGGCGTCATGGCCCCCAGGAAATGGCCATAGAGGACATCTTTTACGCGAAAAACGCCAAGAGCTCACTCAAACTGGGCCATGCAAGGGGGGCAATCCTTGTGGCGGCGGTCCATTGTGGTCTGAAGGTCTTTGAGTATTCCCCGCTGGAGATAAAGAAGGCCGTGGTGGGATATGGCAGAGGGAGCAAGGAACAGGTCCGGAGCATGGTCCAGATCATGCTGAGATTGAAGGCCCTGCCCGGCCTTGATACATCTGACGCTCTGGCCACAGCCATCTGCCACGCGAACTGGAAGAGGTATGAACCCGCCGCCCTCAGGTCTGCCACCTCTGTCGCCATGCCCTCCGAGAAGCCATGATCGCTCATCTGACCGGGCGCCTTTTCAATCGAAGCACGAAATCGGTGATCATCGATGCCGGGGGCATCGGCTATGAGGTGTTCGTTCCCCTTTCCACATTTTATGGGCTCCCGAGTGAAGAGGAAAGGGTCAGCCTCCACATCCACACCCATGTGCGAGAGGATGCCATCCAGCTCTATGGCTTCAAGACACGGCTTGAAAAGGACCTTTTCCTGATGCTGATCTCCGTTTCGGGCATCGGACCCAAGCTGGGGCTCAACATCCTCTCGGGTATCGGGCCGGAGGAGCTCCTGGATGCCATATCGAGGGGAGATGCCATGCGGCTTCAATCCATTCCCGGCATCGGAAGAAAGACGGCCGAAAGAATCACGCTGGAGCTCAAAGAGCGGGCCGCCAGGACCCACGGCGAGCGACCACCCCTTGAGTCCCGCCAGAATATTGAGGCCGAAGACATACGCATGATGGATGATGCGCTCTCCGCGCTGGTAAATCTCGGCTATCCCCCAAAGGCCGCAAAACAGGCCGTCGATCGCGCCAAGGCAACGGTCCGGGAGACCAGCCTGGAAGCTTGGATCAAGGAAGCTCTGAAACATCTGTCCCAGCAGAAGTAAGAGGCATGACCTTCGGCCGTCTCAACGCGCCAAGACTCATTGAACAGCGCAAAGGGCAGGAATGACCCAGGAAAGACTGATCGATCCCCAGCCAAGGGTTGATGATATCCCCGCCGAGGTGAGCCTCAGACCGGCCACCCTGGATGAATATATCGGGCAGGAGGAATTGAAGCGGAACCTCAGGGTCTTTGTGGAGGCGGCAAAGGCGCGCTCCGAGGCCCTGGACCACGTCTTGCTCCATGGAAGCCCGGGGCTCGGGAAGACCTCGCTTTGCCATGTCATTGCCCGAGAGCTCCAGGTGGATCTCAAGTCCACTTCCGGCCCGGTCCTGGAAAAACCGGGAGACCTGGCGGCCATTCTGACGAACCTGCAGCCCAGGGATGTCCTTTTCATCGACGAGATTCACAGATTGAATCATGTGGTGGAGGAAATCCTTTACCCGGCGATGGAAGACTACCAACTCGATATCGTCATCGGGCAGGGGCCTTCGGCACGAATCATGAAAATTCCCCTGCCCCCTTTCACGCTGGTTGGTGCGACCACACGGGCGGGTCTCCTCACGCCGCCCCTGCGGGACCGCTTCGGCGTGGTGCTGAGGGTGGAATTCTATGAACCGGGCGATCTGAAAAAAATCGTCCTTCGCTCGGCCGGACTCCTTCAAATCCCCATAGACGAAAAGGGAGGATTGGAGATCGCCAGACGCGCGCGGGGAACGCCGCGTGTGGCCAATCGACTGCTGCGCCGGGTCCGGGATTTCGCCGAAGTGGAAGGAGACGGCTTCATCGATGACGCCATCGCCAAACGGGCGCTAGCCCTCCTGGAAGTGGACGAGGAGGGGCTCGACCGGATGGACCGATGCATTCTCAGCACGATCATCGAAAAATTCGATGGAGGCCCCATTGGTCTCGACAGCCTCTCCGTTGCCGTTTGCGAGGAAAAAGATACCCTGGAGGATGTCTACGAGCCATTCCTGATCCAAAAGGGGTACATTCAGCGAACGCCGAGGGGCAGGATGGCCACCAAGCGGGCCTATCGTCATCTCAAGCTGCAAGAGAAGCCGGAACAGGGGCAGACACAAAAAAGACTGTTCTGAGAGGTTTTTATTGTAAAAGCTGAAATCTCCTGTATACTGGACCCGAGGTGTGAAAGAATGAAACGCCTCAGCCCCAGAACTTTGAAATACCATGAGAAGGGAGCGCAATGAGGATAAAAGCCCGTGCGCTTTGGGAAGTGGATGGAAGAAGTATTCAGCATCTCTGTGTCAAAGGATACAAGGATCTCCATGGTCAAGACCGCCAGAGAGGAGATCGACAGGGCGTTATCCAGGATTGAGCCCTTGTTTGATGAGGACAAGGACATTATCAAGCTGCGCAACTGCCTTCCGGAATCCGATCACATCAGGCTCACTTACGAGATTTTGCGGGACGCCCGCCGCTCCAAGGCAGAGGAGAACCGATCTCCTTACCGTGAAAACGGATTCAGCATGCGAAGCGGATAAGGAGCAAAGAAGCATGGAGGCAACCGGCAAGAATAAAGATATCTCTTTGAAGGTTTTCGCGCCCAATGTCCGGCCGCTCACGGAACAGGAAATCGATGCCCTGCCCGAAGAAAAGAGAAAGATGGCAGGCGCGGCGGAAGCAGCCGGAATCTGGTTGGAAGTGCGCTGCCCCGCCGGCGCTTGTATTTCCGATGAGGGAAAAATCGTAATCGAGGCCAAAGGCGTTCCGTCCAAGAAAGAGAAGGGATTCTGGTTGAACCTATTCTGCCCGGAAGACCGTTGCGTCATTGATCAGGGGACAGAGCTTCCCTGATTGGGGACAGATAAGCGCACGCCTCAACCCTCCACTTCGCCCCGTGCTGGATCGCATCCTGCTGGCGGCCTCCGCGCCCTGGCCCCAGTAATCGCTTCGCTAAGATGGTCGGTCTGCCGCGTTTTACCATTCCACCACCTTCCTGCGCGCGACACAGACCAATCCCTGCCGGTATGACTTCAATGGCCTTGAACACAACATCTGAATCATTAATTTAAAGCATTAAGAAAGATATCCAAAATGTCCCGCTGGTTCGATTTTAAGGAGGTGAATGGTCATGAGAGGTCCCGCGAAAAAAATCTTGATCCTGGCGATATTGATGCCCTTTATGTTCGCAGCCTGTGCGACCACCCAAGAGGGGCAGAACACGAAAGCCATTGTCGGCGGTTTCGGTGGGGCTGCGGCCGGTGGTCTTCTGGCACTGGGCCTCGGCGGAAACACGGCGGCCGTGATTGGAAGCACGATTCTCGGCGGTCTCATCGGGGGGGCGATTGGTGATAGAATGGATGCAGCCGATAAGCGTCAAGCACAAGCCGCAACCACCAAGGCACTGGAGACAGCCCCATCTGGGACCGCCACCCAGTGGAAAAACCCGGACAGCGGGAACTATGGATCCGTTACACCGGTTCGGACCTATCAGACGGCAAGCGGGCAGTATTGCCGCGAATACAGACAGACGGTGATGATCGGCGACGAGCAGAACGAGGCATATGGAAAGGCTTGTCGCCAGCCAGACGGTTCGTGGAAAATCGTGCAGTGATCACGTCGAGAAGCCTGGTCGAATCAACATAGGAGGTGGCAAATGAGGTCTTTGATCGCTTGGTTGGTGGCGACTTTATTGATCGGCTCTTCCACCCTGGTTTTGGGGCAGGACTTGAAGCCCATGAAGCGGGAGGCGGTGATCGAAGTCTTGCGACAAGAACGGCGATAGCCGCATCGACCGGGAGGAGTACTATGTGCGCATGACGGAGGTCTTTTTCCTGGTCGATGCCAACAAGGACGGCTACCTGGAGATGGAAGAAATTCTAAAGGCCGTTCCCGATGCAGATCCTGAGCGGCTCAAATCGGCGGATACCAACGGCGACGGGAAGATTGACCTGCACGAACTGCAAAATGCCCTCTCCAAGGATTTTGAGAGAGCCGACACGAACGGTGACGGAGTCCTGGACAAGAATGAGGTGCAGCAAATGGTCGGCCAGAAATGAGGGTAGAAGGGGACCGCTCGTCCCCGCCATCTTGAAAACATGGACGCAAGACCCTCCGGGATCATCACCCTCCTCACGGATTTCGGATTGAGTGACCCATATGTGGGCATCATGAAGGGGGTCATCCTTTCGACCCATCCCCAAGCGAAACTTGTTGACATTTCCCACGAGGTCCCGCCTGGCGATGTGCGCCAGGCGGGAACCCTCCTTCAGGAGACTTACGCTTTTTTCCCTCCCGGAACCATCCACTTGGCGGTCGTGGACCCCGGGGTGGGGAGCGCAAGAAGGCCCATCGGCCTCAAGGCCGTGGGCCAGGTTTTCGTGGGCCCGGATAACGGAGTGTTTTCGGCCCTGCTCAGGGGCAAAGACCGATGCTCGGTTGTCCACCTTACCGAAAAGAGGTTTTTTTTGTCCGCCTTGAGCCATACCTTTCACGGAAGAGACATTTTCGCACCTGTGGCCGCGCACCTCGCAAGAGGCGTGGACCTCATGCAGATGGGACCGCCACTGAACGATCCCATCTGCTTTGATCTTCCCGCCGTAACGAGCAATGACCAATACCTTCGCGGCGAGGTGACCCGGGTCGATCGCTTCGGAAACCTTATCACCAACATCCCGGCCCGTACGTTCGAATCATGGACAGCTGGGAACCGGATTCTCTTAACCGTCGGCCGGCTTTCGCTTGAGGCCATCGGCCGTACCTTCAGCGATGTGGCCAAAGGGTATGCCGTGGCTTTTGTGGGCAGCAACGGTCATTTGGAAATCGCCGTCAACCAGGGACGGGCAACGGACCGGTTGGGGATTTCAGAGGATCAGGTGGTCGGGGCCGAGGTGGAGGTGAAAAAGACGACATGAGAGGATGGCGGAATCTTCAGGGATTGGCGTGTTCTTTTGTCAGGGAATCCAGATACTCGTCCCACTCGATGGGGAGCAGGGACTTCTTCCGGTTGTTGCACATCTTGCAGGCCGGGACCACGTTCCCTTTCCTGCTCTTACCCCCCCGGCTAACGGGGACAATGTGGTCCATGGTCACTTCGTTTCGCCCAACCTCCCTTCCACAGTAATGGCAGATCCCTTTGTTCACCTGGTTCATCCACCACTGGGTGCGCCTGAGGCGTCGCGCTTTCTCCTTTTCCCGCCGGATGTCCGCTTCGCTCACGTCGTAGGCATCCATGGTCATCACCGGTTCCTCCTGGCCGCGTCAACCACCTCGGTTTGAAAGCCCTCGACTCTCTTCGCTTTGTACCGATCAAAGCCATCATATGTCGAGCGGGTCCTGTTTGTCCCCTTGGCCGACACCATCGACAGCCAGGACTCGCTCGGCCTGAACATATAGCTCGTCGAAACGCGCCTCCAGACGCTTGTTTGTCCCGCGAAGCCCATCGACGACCTGCTTGGCCCACCTGGCGTATTCCCGTTTTCGCGCTCGCGCCCACCCGGCGGGCGGACTTGCCATGATGTCCTCCAGGTTGCAGATCTTGTCCGCAAGTTTGACGCGCTTGGCCTGGTGCGAGATCCTCGGGGCCGTCTGCACTTGCATACGCTTTCGCAGAGGCTTGGGCAACCCCTTGTCATCGGTGACTTCCACCACTATGGCACGGACCGCCTTTCCAAAATGGGATTCGATTTCCTCAGGCACCGTGCCCGTGTCTTCGATGGTGTCATGGAGGATTCCCGAAACGATGGTCACCGTGTCGCGGATGTCACCTTCGCACCAGAGCGTTTCCGCCACGGCGATCAAATGGTTCACATAGGGCGATGCTGCCGCGTCCTTTCTGCGCTGCCTCCGGTGCCGCTTCGCGGCAAAACGCAGCGCCCTCAGGATCAACGTCACGTCCTCTTCCCTGACAGGTGTCATGGTAGATCAAAAAGGCTTGAAGAGCCTCCCGGGAATCATCCGTGAAACCACCTAAAGGTCCTCCACGACCAAACCTATGGGAGGATGTGGGACCATGAAATCAAGACTGGCCTTGACCTTGGTCATGTCGGATTCGTTCCCGCTCTGGTTGACCGCAGTGATGCCAAGCTCCACATCCCCGGACACCCAGGGGAACGAGGGGATATCATCCGGCAGGACCACATCGGTCACCACGCCGAGATCGGCGTGGTCCGACGAATAATCCACGCAACCGTCAACCGACCAATAAAGCCTGTAGCTCAGAAGCTCGTCACTGGCTGAAGCATTCCAACGGACTTTTTTCTGCTTGACTTTTCCCATGCGCCTGACCTCCTCCACTAATGTGCGAAACGATTTCCGTTCATCCCGCCCCTCTGTTCCACTTGAACGGGAAAGCCCCTTTTCAAAAAACCGGAACCCGACCCCGATGCCCCTCCGTTCCATTCGAACCACTTCCGCCTTGATCTTGATGGGAGTCCTTGACAGTGGCAGCTGAAAAGTCATCGAGATCATTTCCTTTGCCGGCGAGGGCCGATGGGTCTCGATCAGGACGCCCCCGGCACTGATGTTGACAATGAAGTCCCGCGATACATGCCTCCCGGATACGTAGTCCACCGGGATAAAGCAGGGTTTTCTCGGGTATGTCCGCTTCTCCTTCATCCATCAGATCTCCTCAGTGTGTTCTTTTAACTCAATTTCACTGCCGATGTCCAGTGATTCCATAACATTTCCTTCATTCCTTCGCCTTGTAATCGGTCACGGCATCATGTAAAAGAGAAGGATCAACCATCAAGTGAAAGGATAAAGGAATTCAGATGATCACGCTTCTGGATTACGGCGCGGGAAATGTGAGAAGCGTCATCAATGCCATTGAGCGTCTCGGAGAAAGGGTAAGGGTGGTGGCTTCCGGGGATGACATCCTGTCAGCCGAAAAGCTCGTGTTTCCAGGGGTCGGCGCGTTCGGGAATATGATGGATATCCTCAATGAAAATGGTTTCGTGGCCCCTCTCAAACACTATCTCCACTCCGGCCGCCCGTTTCTGGGCATCTGCCTGGGCCTTCAGGCCCTGTTTGAGGAAAGCGAAGAAGCCCCCTCCGTTCACGGCCTTGGCTTCCTGGCCGGCCGGGTGAAACGGTTCCGCACAGACCGCTCCGTCCCCCACATCGGCTGGAACGGGCTGAACGTCAATAAGCCCTCCCTCATCTTCAATCGGATTCGCGGAGACGAAAAGTTCTATTTCGTCCACTCCTATCACGTGGTACCGAAGGATCCTGATTGCATTCTTGCCACGACCGACTATGGTGACGAGTTCGTAAGCGCGATTCAACAAGGCGGTGTCATCGCGACCCAGTTTCATCCCGAAAAGAGCGGCGCCGCAGGGCTTGCCGTGCTGGAGGATTTCCTCAAGTCCTCCGATGAAAGGATGCCTCCCATCCGGTCTTCAGGCGTCACCAGGCTCGCCAAACGGATCGTTGCCTGCCTGGATGTGCGCGCAAACGACGACGGCGACCTGGTGGTGACCAAAGGGGATCAATACGACGTCAGGGAAAAAACCACGGCACGTGCTGTGAGGAACCTGGGCAAGCCTGTGGACCTGGCAAGACAGTACTACCGGGACGGGGCCGACGAAATCACTTTCTTGAATATCACAGGGTTCAGGGACTTTCCCCTTGAGGATCTGCCCATGCTCGAGGTCCTGCGCCAGACCTCCGAAAACGTCTTTGTCCCGCTTACCATCGGAGGCGGCATCCGGGACTATTCCGACAAAGACGGGAGGGGTTACACCGCGCTGGAGGTGGCCTCTGAGTACTTCCGTTCCGGAGCCGACAAGATCTCCATTGGAAGCGACGCGGTGCTCATCGTTGAAGAATACCTCGCCTCCGGCCGAAAGACAGGGCGGAGCGCCATAGAGCAGATATCGAGGGTCTACGGAAACCAGGCAGTGGTCATTTCGATCGACCCGAGACGGGTCTATGTCCGATCTCCGGAGGAGACCAGACATCAGGTCATCCGTACCAGTATCCCGGGGCCCGCAGGGGAAACCTGGTGCTGGTATCAATGCACCATCAAGGGTGGCCGGGAGGGCCGGGAGGTAGATGCGGTGACCCTCGCCCAGGTTTGCGAGAAACTGGGTGCCGGCGAGATCCTTCTCAATTGCATTGACAGGGACGGAACGAATCTGGGTTTTGACATCGAGCTCATCAACGCGGTCGCAAGCAATGTCTCTATTCCGGTGATCGCCTCAAGCGGGGCCGGACGTGCGGAGCATTTCCATGAGGTGTTCACCCAGACCGATGCGGAGGCCGCCCTCGCTGCGGGCATCTTTCACCGGGGGGAAGTCGTCATTCGAGATTTAAAGGATTTTCTCAGTGAAAAAGTAGAGATACGCCTTCTTTAGTGTCAAACTGCAGGCTTCGATCTCGCTCTTTCTTAAACACAATATCGAGTCATTGCTCAGGGGCAACGATCGTTTTTGGACTCAAGGCTGATATCATGCGCTTTCGATTTCGTCCGCAAGTTTTTGGCTTTTTGACGGTTCTCATCTTCTCTTTCATGGCCTGTGCCTGGATTGACCGTCTGTGGGCAGGACCGACTCGTTCCGAGCGGGGAGAGTTCCAACGATCGATTATCGACAAACGGCATGCCCTCAACCGCAATTATAAGAAGGTTTTAAGGAAGAAGACCAAGTACATCATCGTTCATACTTCCGAGGCCGGCCTTCGAAGCACCCTCAATACCATTTCCGGTGGAAAGTGTCTCAGTGGAAGTGGCCGTTGGACGTGCGGGGGCCATGCGCACTATGTGATCGCCCGGGACGGCCGGACCTACCGCCTGCTGGACAAGGATTTTATTGCCGACCACGCGGGTCTCAGCATGTGGGACGGAGAGACCGATCTGAGCCAGGTGTCCATCGGCATCGAGCTGGTCGGGTACCACTATTCGCCCATTACCGCGGCGCAGTATCGATCTGTAGGGGTTTTGATCGACATCCTGAAAGATGCTTACGGCCTCGACGACCGCGCGGTCCTCACCCACGCTCAGGTGGCCTATGGAAGGCCCAATCGGTGGATGAAGGGAAACCATCGTGGCAGAAAAAAATGTGCCAAGAATTTTGACCGGGCAAGTGCCGGATTGGGGCCCACCTGGCCTCACGACCCGGATGCGAAGGAAGGACGGGTGCTCGCAGACGAGACCCTCGCCGCGGTTTTTTACAGACCCGCCCCGGATGAGGCCATAAGGATCGGGTCAAACATGATCACGTCCGCCAACACGGCCTGGGCCATTGCCGGCGATGACTATAACGCGCCGACCACGCTCTACCGCCTTCCCAGCGGAGAGGAAATCCCCGGCGATCAGGTCGACGGCAAGATGGGGTGGAGCCGATTGCCCGAAAAGACGATCGTCTTGCTCAATCAGGAAGAAAGCACACAGGCCGGAATCAATCAGGGGCCCGTCAAAACCATCTCCGACGGGCTCACAGCCTGGGCCCTGGCAGGGGCGGCTTACAAGCACGCCACAACCTACTATTTTTTCCCTAACGGCCGTCTCAAAAACGGGCGGGAGGTCGCCGACTGGGATGATCTGCCCACCAATACCCGGGTCATCATCGGCTATCATCCCCCCCAGACCATAACGCCGAAGACGAGCCCCCTGAGAATCGCGGGAAAATCCTACAACCAGGTCCAAATCCTTTACCATTTCCCGGACAATGCCCTCGTTCCGGGCGACCGGGTTCAAGACTTCAAGCACCTTCCCAAGGGCGTCCAGATCTTCGTGCCGATCGAGACAGCGAGTTAGCTGGTTTCAGCCCGCTCAAAGCGCCATCCGAAACTCCCCGATTTATGGATGGACACTGATGATCAAGGAGCATTCACATGAACGAACAAGACATTGTGGAGATCTTCTCGGATTACATCTGACCCTGGTGTTACTTCATTACCGGGCGTAGTGAGAAATTGCGGCAAGAATACGACGTCGAGATCCATTGGGTCGCTTTCCCCCTCCACCCCGAGACCCCGGAGGAGGGGCGGAGCCTGGAGGCCCTTTTTGCAGGCCGGGGGATCAATGTGGATCAACTGGTGGTCAAGCTCAAACAGGCCGCGAGCCAAGCGGGGCTTCCTTTCGGCGATCGGAAGATGACCTTCAACAGTCGGCTGGCCCAGGAACTGGGCAAGTGGGCCGAATCCGAAGGCCGGGGCCGGGAATATCACGACGCGGTCTTCAGGGCCTATTTCGTCGATGGAACCAACATCGCCAAGCCCCAGGCGCTGCTCCGCATCGTGGCTTCGATAGGACTCTCCGCTGAAGACGCGGAGAAAACGCTTCACAGCAGATCCTTTGGCGAAGCCGTAGATATGGATTGGGCCCGTTCGCGTGCCATGGGAATCACCGCCGTCCCCACCTTTGTCTTGAACGGGCAACGCCTTGTGGGGGCCCAGCCCTACGAAAGCCTGACCCGTTTCGTGGAAGCATCTGGAATTGGAAGGAGGATCGCGAAATGAGTGGTGCCGAAGAAAAAAAAGAGAAACGTGCCTTTGCCTGCGCATCATGCCCCGTGGAGATCCGGCAACGAGCTTGTTTTGTGAGCGGAGGGGCCGGCGGCAAGGGATGCCCCACCCTCGCGCGCCAAGACCTGCTTGCGGAGGCCGACACGGCCTATGATGATCCGGAAGTCCTCGAATTCGCCCGACAGGCCTCCATCCAGGAGGCGTCATGTTATGCCAACCGCCACGAGCGGCCCTATGTGATGCAGCCCACAAAGACCCGTTTGATCGAGATCTGCGAGTTCGCGGACCGGATGGGGTACCGAAAAATCGGGCTCGCCTTCTGTATGGGCCTGGTTAAAGAGGCCCTGGTGGTGGAAGGAATCGTTAAGAACCACGGTTTTCAAGTGGTCTCGGCCGTTTGCAAGGCCGGCAACACGCCCAAGGAGCGGATCGGGATCACGGACGAAGACAAGATCCACCGGGGCACCGACGAGGCCATGTGCAACCCCGTGTTTCAGGCAAGGCTGTTGAACAGTCAACAGACCGATTTCAACGTCCTTCTCGGGCTCTGCGTGGGCCACGACTCACTTTTTTTCAAATTCGCGGAGGCCCCGACCACGGTCCTGGCCGTCAAAGACCGGGTCACCGGCCACAACCCGCTGGCGGCCATCTATCTGTCCGACTCCTACTACGCCCGGATCAAAGGGAAATGACTTCAACCGTCAACATGGAGCGCTTCATGTCGCCCCGATCCGTGGCCGTTATCGGCGCAAGCCGCAAGACCGGGAAGGGCAGCTTCAACCTCATCGAAAACATGGTGGCCTTCGGGTATGAGGGAAAAATATATCCCGTCAATCCCATGACAGATGAAATCCTGGGTTATAGGAGCTACCGAGGGGTGAGGGAGATCGGGAAGCCCGTGGACCTCGCGGTGGTTTCCACCCCAAGGGAGCAGGTCACCGCCATTGTCGAGGACTGCGCTTCCGTGGGCATCAAGGCCGCCATCATTGTCCCGCAGGGGTTTGCAGACGCTGACGAGGCCGGAAAGGGGTTCCAGAAAGACTTATCCCGCATCGCCCGGCAAAGGGGGATTCGACTCATGGGGCCCAACACCCTTGGCACCCTGAACGCCTTTTCCGGCTTTACTTCCTCTTTCATACCGCTTCGCAGAGAAAAGGTCCCTGTGGGGGTCATCTGCCAATCCGGCATCTTTTTTGTGGGATCATTCCTGTTTACAGGGATGATGGGAAAGGGGATCGACATCGGCAACGGCTGCGACCTTGATTTTGCCGATGCGTTGGACTACTTCGGGCAGGATGACGACATCAGGGTCATATTCATGCACATCGAAGGATTGGATCACGGGCGTCGACTCCTGGATGTGGCAAGGCGGGTATGCCTGCAAAAACCCGTGATCGCATTCAAGTCCGCCCGCACGGATGCAAGCGCCCGCACCGCCGCCTCACACAGTGGCGCAATGGCCGGCGCATATGACATATTTCGCTCCGCATTGCAGCAAGTTGGCGTGATGGTGGTCTCAGACCCCGCAGAGATCGCCGATTTAACCAAGGCGATGCTGTCCCTGCACCCCATGCGAGGGGACCGGGTGGCCGTCGTCACGTTCACGGGGGCCGGCGGCATCATCCTGGTCGATGCCTTGACCACCTGTGGGCTCAAGCTCGCGGTGCTCTCCCCGCAAACCCTCGCCGGGGTAGCATCCCTTTCGCCGCCGTGGATGAAGATTCAGAACCCCTTGGATATCTGGCCCGCGCTGATGATGCACGGCTTGGACCACGTTTGCTCCACTGCCCTCACGGGTGTGCTGGAGGACCAAGGGGTGGACGGGGTGATATGCATCGCCATCGCACCGGACCTCCCTGATCAGGCCTACCTGGACGCAACAGGAGCCATCGAACGCGTTGCGTCCACTTTCCCGGAAAAACCGGTGGTGGCTTGGCTCTATGGGCCGAATCAGGCATGCGTGTCAAACAACTTGGAAAAATCTCGCACCGTGATCTCCGTTCCCACGCTACCCAGGGCAGCCCACGTGTTGAACGCTCTCTACCGGCGACACCTTTTCTTGAACAAAATGCGTCTTCACCCCACGGTCATTGGCCCGGGGAATGCCCCGTCCTTTTCTTGAGTGTCAGGTGAACCACTTCGCCCTTTGTGTGGAAACGAACCGGGACGCCTGAAACCCCGACACCCGAGCTGGTGTATCCGGCCATGCGGCCGTATTGCCAGAGACCATAGCCCAGACGCCGCGGCGCTCGGCTGTGGGTGAAGACGGGCCCGATTTTCGGAATCCGGATCTGCCCCCCATGGGTGTGGCCGCCAAGGTAGAGTTGGGCACCAAAGCCTTCCGCCTCCCGATAGATCTCCTGCGAATGAGCCACAAAGATCGTAAATGCCCCCTTGGGAATTTCAGAAAAGGCCTGGGCAGGATCGTGACACCGATAGTGATGGGGATCGTCACATCCGGCGATCCAGATCGTTGAACCGGACCGATCAATGGGGTATGCCTCGTTCAAGAGAATCGTGATCCCCTGCCCTTTAAGCACAGGGATCATCTCAAGACAGTCATGGTTTCCAAGTATCCCACAAATGCCATCCTTCGCGTGAATAACACGTGTAACCTTTGCCATGCGTGCGAGGGCCTCTCGAGAGGGGCCGGACATCTCCATCCTGAAGTCCCCGCCAAGGATGCAGAGATCCGTTTCCATTGGATCGATCAACCGCTGAACCCGCTCCGTGAGGCCATCGAGACCGTCCAGATGGAGATCGCTCATGAAAAGGATCTGATAGCCGTCAAAGGCCTGGGGCAATGTCTCAAAGCAAAGACTCACCCGGTTCACACCGATGTCGAGGGCGTTTAGGACACCTCTCTGATAGACGCCCATGACTCGGAAGACATTCTTCATGAAAAGATGATAGTAGATGGCGTCTTCGAAGTTCAGAAAGCGGTGGAAGGGATGAGAGGCGATCTCGCAGGCCATCAACTCTCTCAGCCGAACGCGGGGCGTAATCCGCCTCTTCCCGTAATCATTGTGGGGCCTCTGGAGGAGCAGGCGCTTGTGGAAATGGGAACCCGCGTAAGCGACCAGGCTAAACACCGTTACCAGACCGACGCTGGCCCATGGCCCGACCGTGTAGGCAGGGGAGACATACAATAACGGGAAGGCCCCTTCAAAGGCCTGGTCCAACCCCGGCGCTACACTTCCGTCCGGAAGACCCATTCTCCGCTTGATAAAGCTCGAAAAAAGATCCCCCAGGACGCTCAGAAGGGAGACCACGGGCCCCTCCCACCAGAGAAAGCCCAGACATGGCCCGGCCAGGGCTCCCATGGCCAGGGCACCGGCCACCCCTCTCACGGTCTTGTGGTTCCCGAAAAGGGGCCTTCCGTCCCATAGGGTTCGGCCCCTGTCCAGGGCCGAGGCCCACCGCGCCTCCATAAGGTAGGCCAGAAGCGGCGGCGCGAAGTTGACAAGCAACAGGAGAAGCAGGATCTTGGTGAAAAGGGGCATGGTTGTTGGTCAATGGGCCGGTGTCATGATCCCAATATCTTGTTTCGAATTTCGGGTTTCCGGTTTACGCTGGTTGGGAGATCATGGACCGGAAGCGATGAAACAGCTCGATTTCCCTCTTAAGCCAATCCGGCCAGAAGTCTTCGGCGATGGGGTAGCTCGCATCCAAGGCTTGAAAGGAACCTTTGCCCGTGACCTTTTCGACTCGTTCCGAAGTGTTGTATTTCACTTCGTCCACCCCGATCAGTCGCGCGACAACCCTGTTGATCTCGTCCATTGGCTGATCGTATGGGTTATGGCCCCTGAAGGCCCGCTGAACCGCAAGCTCGTCCAGACACTCCTTGCCTCGGTGCCACTCCTTGAATGAAGGGAAAAACATGGGGCCATAGGATACCCAGAACTCGAGATACTTGGCCCCGGCGTTATAGACCACCCATACCGAACCCCCTTCTGAGACGCTCCCTCGCACGATGCTGTCGTCCCCCATGGCAATGAAGCGGTCCTTGAGAAGCGACGGGATGCCCCCGAACTTGAGCCCCACCTCCTGGGTCCTGGTCTGCCGCTCCCCTTCCTGAAAGGTACGCACGGCCTGGGGCAACTTGATCAGGGCTGGATAAAGCTGCCGCTTGAGCCCTTCGGCGATTCCCACGCTCACCCCCCAGCCCGACTCTGGGTTGGGGATGACGATCTCGGCCTTGGACGTTTTGTAATGGGCCGTCAGCTCCAGACCGAGCTGTCTTCGGATCTCAAAGATCTCCTTGCCCCTGAAAACCGAGGCGACACTCCCGAAATAGACACCTTGAAACGCATCCGGCATCATCTCGACGTCTCGAAGCCTCCGCGTTTTGCACCCCCCCGATTCGCAGATCGTCATCTCGGCCCCGTCATACTCCCGGTCCATGCGGCCACCCAGCCGATTGTGGGAGCAGGACTCCGAGCTCACAACCATGGCGCCGTCTACCGCCCCGTAACAAAAAGGCTCAAAGGCCCTTTCATCGTTAAGGGCCAAGAGGCGAGTCTCCTTTCCGTCGTAGACCAGGGCCGCGAGGGCAAAGGTGGCCCTCCCCGAAAGTTTTTCAAGCAGTCTCTCACCCGCCCCGAAGGAGATCCCCTCCTGCGTGATGTACTTGTGAAGCAACGCGCCGATGAGCTCCGTCTTGTTGCTTGTTTGAAAGGCGTAGTCCGGCTCGAGCTCGGCTTTCAGATCATCCTCTTTGAGCAGATAACCGTCCACGGTCAGGACCAGCGTATATTGGGACCGTCTTGAGGGATGGATTTGAATGGGTTCGGCGTTGACCTTTTCCGCCACCTTCCTTTTGGTGTAACCGATGTTCCCGATGGCGGCGACAGGGTCAAGGTCCTGGAAAACCTTGATGATGTTGTAATCAATGACTTCAGCAATCCGCCCCAATCCCTTGTAGATATGGATTCCGCGGTGACTCCCCACCGCAAGCCCCGTGCTGGCCTTCCCCCGGTGTTGGCAGGCCCCGGTCGCCAGAAAGGCCTTGTTGACCAGCTCACGGTCCCCCGCGCTGTAAACGCCGACAATCCCATCCATTCAATAACCCCCTCATGTGAAAATCAGTTAAGGCTCTTGACGAAATCCCCCAAGACCTTGACGTGGTGTTTTTCCTCGCGGATGATGGCTTCAAGATGTCGAAGGGTCTTCTGATCCTCAATGAACCCCCCAAGCATCTCATAGAGCAAAATGGTATCTTTCTCAAATTCAATCGCCTTTTCAAGCAGATCGCCTATCTTGGAGACCTTCGTGAAATCGATCTCTTTAAGAGAAAAGGCCTGGTCACCCAGAATGCTTCGAAAGATCCCCCGCCCCATTTCCTCGAGCTGCGGGTTACCCGGAGCGCTCCGCACCGTTTCACCAAGCGCCCTGAACCACTTGGCATGTTCGGCCTCCTGGTCAGCGAGCCACAGGAGGAGGGACTGGAGGTCCTTCTCCTGGACCTTTGCCATGGCGTCCCGATAAAGTCCCTCGCCGTTTTGCTCCACCTGGACCGCCAGGTCAATGATTTCGCCTATCGTAAACATGCAATCTCCGAATATTCATGAATCCCGGACCGATGGTTCCCGGTTTCAAGAAAAGTCCGGGATGAGATCAGGCAGGGACTTCTGAGCCCCGCCTCCTCATCCCGCCCAGAGCAACTCCTAAATCGAGCGGTTCATCAGATTCGGAGCCGGCCGCAGGGGGGATGTCTCTTTCATCATGGCCTCGACCAGCTTGGGCGAGATGATTCACATGGCGCGGTCGTTGGTCGGAAAGGCCTTGTCAAGCTGGAACATGACCCCGCCCATTGCGGGGGATCGTTCCACGAGGTAAGCGTGGTAGCCCGCGGCTGCCAGGTCAAGCGCGGTCTGCATCCCGGCGCCGCCGATCACACAGACCGACCCGACGGATGAGCGCATTTTTGTCATATATATCTAAATTTATAAAAGATAAGTATTTTGTGCAAGTTGGTACAATGCGGCTTTAGATATAAGTGGGCTGAATCGACCTTGTCAAGGAAAAACCCTCCCGAAAACCCTTCATTTTGGCTCAGTCCATGGCCTTAATAACGCCTGTTTCAAAGCAATGGACCATCCTTGAAGGTGTAAAGCGGGTGCTCGAAATGCACCAAAATCGGTCTTTGTCTAGACCCGGAGACGTTCATATGATATGGAAAGCTTTTTAAGTCAAAGGGGTTGCCCGGTCAGCCGATTGGTTCAGTGAGGGAGGCGTGCGACACGGAGCTGAAAGGAAAGAGGAGACCGGGTTCATGCGGGCGGTCATCAATGGGATACTGCGGCGTTCGTAAGTCCATTATTTAGGAGACACACCATGATCAACCGTTACACCCGCCCGGAAATGGGGCGGATCTGGAAGGCGGAAAATCGTTACAAAAAGTGGCTTCAGGTGGAACTGGTTGCCTGTGAGGCCATGGCGGAGTTGGAATTGATCCCCAAGGAGGCCTATGCCAACATTCGGGAAAAGGCCGCGTTTTCGGTAGACCGGATCCTTGAGATCGAAGAGGAGACCAAGCACGACGTCATCGCGTTTCTCACAAACGTCGCCGAATACGTAGGTCCGGATTCGCGTTACATCCACTTGGGCCTCACCTCCTCGGATATCCTGGACACGAGCTTCGCCCTCCTTTTGCGAGAGGCCATGGACATCATTCTCGATGATGTCCGCCGCTTCATGGAGGTACTCAAGACCAAGGCCCTTGCGCACAAGCGCACGGTCATGATCGGCCGCTCCCACGGGATTCATGCCGAGCCCATCACATTCGGCCTCAAGCTCGCCGTCTTCCATGCCGAGATGAAAAGAAACGTCAAGCGGCTGGAAGATGCACGAGATGTGATCAGCTACGGAAAGCTCTCCGGGGCCGTGGGGACCTTTGCCAACATCTCTCCGGAGGTGGAAACGCGCGCCTGCCTCAAGTTGGGGCTCAAGCCTGCTGAGGTCTCCACCCAGATCATCCAGCGGGACAGGCACGCCCAGTATTTCTCAACCCTTGCGATCCTCGCCGGGACCCTGGAAAAGATCGCCGTGGAGATCCGCCACCTTCAGCGAACGGAGGTGCTCGAGGCGGAGGAACCCTTCTCCAAAGGGCAGAAAGGCTCTTCCGCCATGCCGCACAAAAAAAACCCCATCGGCGCTGAAAACGTCACGGGCCTCGCGCGGCTCGTTCGATCCAACTGCCTTGCGGCGCTGGAGAACATGGCACTCTGGCACGAGAGAGACATCAGCCACTCATCGGTCGAAAGGGTCATCGGCCCGGACAGCACCATCCTGATCAATTACATGCTGAACCGGCTTTCGGGGATTGTCTCGGGCCTGGTGGTGCACCCTGACCGGATGATGAAAAACCTTGAATTGATGAAAGGGTTGATCTTTTCCCAGCAGGTCCTGACGCAGTTGGCGGAAAAGGGCCTGGAACGGCAGCGGGCCTATGAGATGGTGCAGAGAAATGCCCTCAAGGTGTGGGACGAAGGGGTGGACTTCAAGGACCTCCTCTCGCGGGATGAAGAAATCCGCCGATACCTGAGCCAAGCGGAGATTGAGTCGCTCTTCGATCTGAACCGTCATCTCAAACACGTGGATGCCATTTTCGATCGAGTCTTCTCTTGACGTGTAAACAGGAGCCATAGTCCAACTCTGTCAGACTTCGCCAAAGACATGCCGAACGGCCGCCACAAGACCCATCGCTCCAGACCGAAGCCCCGCAACACCACACGGCTGGATGTGATGATTGCGAGGGGAACGGGACGGGTCAGAACCTTCAGGATATCCACCCGGATCCTCATCATGGGGATTATCTTCTTAATCCTCTACATCCCGATCTCGGTGATGATCATCAACCAATACTTGATCGGCCTCCCGGAACAAGCGGTACAACGAGGTCAGATATCGAGCCTCCAGGCAGAGCTGGATGAAGCAAGAAAGATGATCTTTCGTTACCAACAGCAGGTGGTCATGCTTCGGGAGCACATCCAGACCGAGGTGGCTGAACCGCTGTCATCCATCAAGGAAACCGTGCACGAAAGAGGCCCCCTTCCGACGTCCCCGCAGACATTGACTGACGATTCTTCCACTTCCGAAAGAATGGGACGGACGGTCCTGCCTCCCATAGCGGACATCAAGGACCTTGCCATCTATCAGGAGGGAGAGCTCCTTAAGATGACCTTCAAAATCGTCAACCTCAAGGATGTGGGCACACTTGAGGGGTATGCATTTGTCGTGGCGCTCGATTCTGCGAATTCACCCGACGGATTGTGGGCCTATCCACAGGTCGCCCTTCAAGGAGGCATCCCGGCCGACTATCGAAACGGCTTCCGTTTCGTCATCCGGAATTTCAAGACCATCACCATGACCCATGGGCTCGGGCCCGAAGGCGAATTGCCTCACAACCTGCGGATCCTCGTCTATGACGGCTCAGGGAAACTTCTGCGCCAGGAGGAAGTGGAGGTGAAGCCCGAGGGATAGATGAAAGACAGGTGCAAGGCACACGGTGCAAGGCGCAAGGGGGAAGGGGGAAAATAGGACCGAATTCGGGGCCGTCATCATGACGGTGGAGGAGGTGGCTTTCGTCCCTACCAGCAACAGCCTCATTCCTCCAGTACCTCCCATTGTTCCTCGTCACAAGCCTCCCAATAAAACGACATGTCCCTTGACTCTCCAAAGCAAAGTGTCTACTATTCTCCTCTAAGTATTCACTTCGGAGGCATTTCATGGGAACCGTGACAGCCAAACAACTGAAACAAAAGACAGGCGAAATGATCGGGAGGGTAAAGTCAGGCGAACGTTTGACGATCACGCACCGTGGAAAGCCCGTGGCCATCATGGCGCCGCCAACAAACGAGGAGGCCGAGGTCTTGCTAAGACTAAGGTCCTCTGATGAGGCATGGCGAGATATCGAAAAGACTCTTGAAAGGACAAAGCCGGAATTCAAGGGATGGAAGGAGGCCACCGAGTGGGTCCGAAACAGGACTTAGTTCTGGTTGATACGAATGTCTTTGTCATTGACCTGCGATACAAACGGGATACAAATTTCGAAGTCAACCGGGCCTTTCTTGATCACGTAAGCGAGAAAGGAACCGGGTTTACGACAATTGTCAACCTGCTGGAACTCTGTGGAATCCTTTCCTTTAATCTCAATGAAAAGCAATTAATCGAATTATGGTTTTACTTTCAAGACAGGTACGGGGTTGTTGTGCTCCCAGTTCCCAGCTTTGAAACAGCCTTTCCCGTTATTGAAATCCAAGAGATCTTCGATTTGATGAAGAACAGGACCTCGCTGGGTGATGCTCTAATGATCTCGGTTGCAAAGAAACATTTGCCCTTCGTCACTACAATGGTTTCCTGGGATGACTCGCATTTCGAAAACATTTTTCCCGGAACGGTTATGACCCCCGGGAGGTTTTTGAAAGAGCCAAAATCCACAAAACGCAGGTCCCCTTCCCCGATGCCCAAACCCGGATAGACCTGAAACTCGAAATCCGAAGCACGATCCGCCATAAGGCCGGCGGACAAGTTAAAGGCCTAGGGGACGGGCCCAGGGTTCATTAAAATATGTGAACCGGCTTTCGGGGATTATCTCGGTCATCGATCCGGATTGGAATGGTCTTTATTTCTGGCCGGCGTAGGCCAGCTCCAAAACGTCGTCCCAGGGGTCTGCCCGCTTGACCTCGACCAGGAGCGACTGCCCAGGAAAGAGCGAGAAGTCATCCCGTCGCTTGAGATCAGCCTGCAGCAGTAAGTCGGGCAGGAGGATCTCGTAACGGTTTCTCTGCTCATTCAGGACCATGGCATCGAATCGCTTGTCTTTGTTTTCCTTGAGAAACTTCAGGACCCAGTAGCGGGTGCGGCTTCTCCGGACCCGTTCGAGCTGCCTCAGCACCGGTTCCGTAGCGAGCCGGATTGCCTCCAAGCCCTTCTCATCGTATGGGGGTCTTCCTTCAGCCATGAAGCCCTTGATCTGGCGCTGAGCCACCAGATCGAGGTATCGCCGGATGGGCGAGGTGCACTGGGTGTAGACATTTAGGCCGCAGACACTGTGAGGCTTGGGCTTGGTCTCAATGTGCAGGGGGTTGAGTTTCCGTCGCTGCCTGAAGGCATAGTAGAGATACCCGTGATCATCCACCGTGAGCCGCTCGGAGGGTTGCGCCTGCGTTCTGAAAAGGAGAGGGACCTGGTGGTCCGCGCAGAAAGTGGCCGCGAGCCAGTTGTAGTAAATCATGAGCTCGGCCACAATCAGTCGGGAGGGGGTGTTCTGGGGGACCAGCCTGAGCGAAAGGCTACCATCGGACTCAAACTTTATGACCAGCTCCGGCATGGAGATGTTCACGGCCCCCTGCTCCGAGCGCCGCTCGCGAAACTTCTGGACGACGGTCCAAAGGGTTTTGATCGTCTCGTCCTGATCGAGGGCGCTGTCCACCTGCTCATAGGTCAGGTTTCCCCTGACCCGGATGACGCTGGGAACGAACCGGTATTCCAGGAGCCGTCCCTGGAGGTCCACGCGGGCCAGGAGGGAGACGGCCTCCCGATCGAGCCCTGCCTTGAGGCTCAAGGCTTCCTCGGACAGGGTTTCCGGAAGCATGGCGATGCGGCGCCTGGGAAGATAGAGGGAAGAGGCCCTCGCCAAGGCCTCAGCGTCCAGGCTCGTTCCAGGCAGAATTGCGGCTGCCACATCCGCGATGTGAATGCCCAGATGCAACGATTCCCCATCACACTCCAGACTCAACCCATCATCAAAATCCCGGCTGTGCGGGCCGTCAATGGTCATGACCGACAAATGGGTGAGGTCCTCACGTCCCTCAAAGGACTTTTCCGCCGAGGCCAAGCGCGCAGATTCGGCCAGAGCGGCCTCACCGAATGATGCGGTCACATGAATGCGGATCAGGTCCAGATTTTCATCCTCATCCCAGACCCCCATCTTCACCAACAGGGCGCGCGCCTGTTTCAGGTCCCCTATCCCTGCTTGCGTCAGAAGCTCTTTGGCGAACTTGAATTGCGGCGCCTCGGTGTCGTAAAGCACGAGATCCGTCACCAGCTGAACGATCTCATCCTTGAATGAGGGCGGTTCATGCGGTTTGCCGTCCATCAGGTCTTTGAGCCACTGGGCGCCTTTGGTGAGCCGCTCCTCCCGGTCGGGCCTCCTCCTCCCGCTGCCTGATGATCTGATCGACCCTCTCTTCTGTGTTGGGGACAAAATGACCGTCCTTCATTCTGAAATAGAGACGATCTTCAAAGAGGGCCCGGACGAGCCCCGAAAGGTGTTCATCTGTCACATCCCCGCCAAAGGCGAGCTGAGCAAGGTATCTGTAGTCGAACTGCTCCTTTTCGTCCTTGATCAATTCCCAAAGCTCCCCCACATTCACCCGGCCCTTGAGCCTTTCGCGGTTCTCCTCGGTCTTCCTGAGCCGGTCGAGGAGCTCCTCCCGTGACCTTTCCGTATCCAGAGACGCCCCTGAGACAAGCAGGGCTCGCTTGGGCGGGAGATTGACCTCCCGGTTGGTCAGCGTGAGCAGATGGAGCTTCGTTCCCCTGTCCTGAAGACAAATGGTGCAGATGACATCGCCTTGGTCAATGTATTCGACAAACTTTCCCAGCATCGGAAGACGGGTCTCCTCAGATGACTGCCTTGGCACCTATCCATCCACGGATGACGCATTCGCGGACGGCGTTTGTTATCAGCGACCAGCAGTCATTTAATCGCTTGGCTTTCTATCTTTTTCGCTGATCCCATCAGGGCGGGATTGGTGGCTGATGGTGCGAGCGCGAAAAGAAACTTTTTTCGGCCTAATATAATTTATTAACAGCCACCCTTTTCCTTGTCAATAGCGCTGAGGCAGCGATGAAGGTGTTCCGTGCGGACCCCATGAAAAAAGCGCGCCAGACAGAGGACGAAATCCCTCTTTCAGATCGTCGCGTTTACACATGGTCCCCATTCTGGTATGATGACTTCAAACAACCCCTTTCTCGCCAATCCGGGAGCCCTATGGAACAAGCCAGCTTCAAGCACCGCATCGCCGCCCTCAGGGCGCGTCTCACCGATATCTCCGCGGATACCGTATGGATCATCCAGCCCGAAAACCGGAGATACCTGTCAGGTTTCAAGGCCGAGGACACCCAGTTCACCGAATCGTCGGGGTCCCTCGTGCTCAATGACCGGTGCGCGCTCCTTGCGACCGATTCCCGATACACCACGGAGGCCGAAACCGAGGCCTTGGATTTCGAGGTCATCACGCTGAAGAAGGGATTGGCAGAGGGGTTTCCCGAAATCATGGCCAAGGTCGAGCCAAAGGCGCTTGGCTTTGAGGAAGACTTTGTCACGTGCGGACTTTATCGGGATGTGGCAGAAAAGCTCACGGCGCTTTCGCCCCCGGTAGGCCTCAGCCCGCTCAATGGTCTGGTGGAGGATCTGCGGGAGGTGAAAGACGAAGGAGAGATCAAGGCCATGGCGGCCTCGGCCGCGATGATGTCGAGGATCCTGGATCAGGTGATTCCGTGGGTCTCTCCCGGTCTCACGGAAAAGGAGGTGGCATGGCGGATCGAGGACCTGGCAAGGAAGGCCGGCGCTGATCGGCTGGCCTTTCCGGCCATCGTCGCCTCCGGCCCCAACAGCGCCCTTCCCCACGCGGTCCCGACGGATCGAAAGCTCAGGGAGGGCGAACCCATCGTGCTCGATGTGGGCGTGAGGCTTGACGGGTATTGCTGTGACATGACGCGCACCGTTTTTCTTGGGGAGCCGACCGCAGAGCTCAAGCGCATCTACGCCATCGTGAGAAAGGCCCAGCTCGCAGCGCTCGAAGAAATCCATCCCGGCGTTCAAAGCGATCACCCAGATGGCGTGGCCAGGCGGATCATCGCCGAGGCGGGTTTCGGCGACTGCTTCGGCCATGGTCTGGGACATGGCGTGGGACTCCAAACCCACGAAAGGCCGAGGCTTTCCCCCCTCAAACCGGTCCGCCTCAAGGAAAATGTGGTGGTCACGGTCGAACCCGGGATCTACCTGCCCGGCAAGGGCGGGGTGAGGCTTGAAGAGATGGTGGTGGTTGAGAAGGGGGGCCCCAGGATCCTCACCACCAACCGAAGTTTTTACGAATTTCTCTCCCTATGTCGTCCAGAAATGAGATAGTTTTCGCAAGGTCACGAGGATTAAACCGAATCTCGGTTGCGGAAAATAGCCTTGTGACTCCTGACCAGTGATGTTCAGCCATGGAAACGTCAGCCTGCCGCCTTGCCGATCAATTTTTCAACTACCTGAGGGTGGAGCGAGGGTTATCAGGCAACACCATCGAGGCGTACAGCGGTGACTTGACGCGATTCTTTCGTTTTCCTGGAAGGGCGAGGGATCGGCGCCCTCGACGTCACGAGGGAAAACCTCTCCGCTTACCTGCTGACGCTTTCCAAAGAGCTCTCGCCGAGATCTCTCACCCGGAACCTTTCGAGCATCAGGGGGTTTTACCGTTTCCTGGTGGCCGAGGGCCGGCTCGGATTCAAACCCGGCCCGCCTTCAAGAGGCGCCCCGTCTGCCGCGCAGGCTTCCGGGGGCGCTCAGCATGAACGAAGTGGAACGGCTCCTCTCTCAGCCCGACCCTTCCACACCTACGGGACTCCGTGACCGGGCCATGCTCGAGCTTCTTTACGCCACCGGGTTGAGAGTCTCCGAACTGATCCACGTCAAGGTGTTTGACATCAACATGGAGGCCGGATTCCTGAGAACCCTGGGAAAGGGGTCCAAGGAACGGCTCGTCCCCGTGGGCGAGAAGGCGCTCAATGCCGCAAAGGAATACCTTCTCCATGGCCGACGGCCGCTGGTCAAGGGCCTGAACCCTCCGTTTCTCTTTCTGAATGGCAGGGGCCGGGCCGTTGACGCGGCAGGGCTTCTGGAAAATCATCCAGGCCTATGGTCGGAAGGCCTCCATTGCGACGGAAAATCAGCCCCCACAGTCTGCGACATTCCTTCGCCACCCACCTTCTGGAAGGTGGCGCCGACCTGAGGTCCGTGCAGCTCATGCTGGGACACGCCGACATTGCGACCACCCAGATATACACGCACGTGACAAGGGAGCGCTTAAAACGGATTCATGAGCAGTTTCATCCGAGACCCTGAGCCGGGTAAACCGGATTCCCCGAATTGCACCTCAACCACAAATCACAGGGAGTAGAGAAGCGAGAGGATGGGCCAGGTCATCGACATCCACAAGAGGCGGGGTCGGCGCCCCCTGGATAACCTCATCACCCGGACACCCTTGGAGTTCAGGTGGGCGGACTGGAAGGTCACCCATTTCGTTCAGATGCTCAAATCCCAGTCGAGCCACTTGGAAAATCATCGGGAAGCAGTGCGTGCAAGTGGCGCCACAGGCGTCTGGCAAGTTCCTTCCCATTTCGCCTTGAAAGGGGGATTGGCCCACACCATACGCGCCCTGTGGGCCAACCGTCACATGCGAGCGAAAGATGCGAGAGATCTACCACCTTGCCGGCCTCATGGACTGCATGATCAATCAGGTCAACCCCATTTTGAGAACGGATCTCTTGCGCGACCTCTACAAAAAGGTCTTCGCGCTGAAGGCCTCGCTGATGGTCAACTGGTATGGCCCCCTAGACCAGGTCCTCCTTCCCATCCACCCTCAGCTTTACAACGAATCGGCCTATCGGTCCGCCATTGCCAGGGCCGCCACCATGAAGGATCTCTATAGGATCATCGAGCAGGAAACCGCTGAGATGTTCGACCTCCTTTCCCGTGAATATGTCTTTTACTGCCCCGGTTCGGGAGGATAGACATGCGTCGACGACATCACTGCGCTCAAGGCTGAAATCGATCGTTTGAGAAAACGCCTGGCCCGGAAGGAAAAGGAGGTGGAGAGGCTCAAGGTCGACAGCCTCTTTCTCAAGACGCTTTATGACGGCATCAACGAGGAAATCATGGTGATGGACGGCGGCTACACGGTCTTGGACGTAAACCGCGTCTTCCTCTCAAACCACGGACTCCGTCGGGAGGCCGTGGTGGGGAAAAAATGCCATCAGGTCCTCTACCAACGGGAGGCAGCCGTGCAGCGTCAGTGGACAAATCTGTCCGCTTGACCGGGCCAGGACGACTGGAAAGAGGGTGGAAGTCACCCACCAGGTTAAGAGGGAAGACGGTTCGACCGGTGAAATCGTCCGACTGGTCTACCCCGTTGTCTTTGAAGACATGGAAACGGCTCAATTCGTTGAGATCTCAAGAGATGTCACCCATTACCGGAATCTGATCCAAAAGCTTCAGGCATCCGAACGGAAATTCAGGGCCATACTGGACACGGCCTCCGATGCCATCCTCAGCGTGGATAAAGACGATAGAATCCTGGTCTATAACGCTGCAGCCCAGGCGATGTTCGGCTATTCGGCCGGAGAGGCGGTCGGGAAACCTTTCAGTATTCTGTTCGAATCTCAATGCGGTGGAGACTACAGAGGGCTCATGAACCTGATCAGGAAAGGCATTTCCCGCCGCCAGGACAAGAGACTGGCCCTGATCGGCATCAGAAAGGATAACGAGAAATTCCCCATTGAAATGGGCATTTCCTGCTTTGAAATTAGAGGGGTCCCCACCTTCACCGCTATTATCCGGGACGTGACGGTGGAGAAACAGATGGAAAAGAAAGCTGCTGCAAACGGAACGATTGGCGGCAGTGGGTCAGGCCGTCGCCCACGTGGCCCACGAGATCAAGAACCCTCTCATGATTATTGGGGGATTTTCCCAACAGCTGATCAAGACGCTTTCCGATGACAAAGTCCAGGCAGAAAATCGAAATGATCCTGGAGGAGGTGGAGCGGCTGGAGAAACTTGTCAGAAACGTGGGCGATTTCACGAAGGAGTACAAGCTCGTCAAACGGGTGGCCGACATCAACGGAGTCATCCGTGACGTTCTGAAGCTCATGGGTGAAAGCCCCTTTTCCGAGAAATACACTTTCTCGCAGACGCTCGCCGAAGACCTGAAAGAAACCCCGTGTGATCCGGACCGGCTAAGGCAGGTATTCATGAATATTCTCTCAAACGCAATGCAGGCCATGGAAAACGGCGGGGCTGTTTCCATTTCCACCGAGAGGCGCTCGGAATCCATCGTGATTCGAATCACCGACCAGGGGATCGGCATGAGCGAAGATCAACTGCTTCACATATTCGAGCCTTTTTACACAACCCGCCAAAAGGGATCTGGCCTCGGACTGGCCATCTCGTACAAAATCATTCAGTGCACACGGCGGCGACCTATCGGCCGTGAGCGCCCTTGGCCAGGGGACCTCCTTTGTCATCACCCTGCCGTCCGAGTGATTCCCGGTCAGCGCCCCTGGGATTTTTTGTTTGACTCCAAGGCCAGGTCGTATTATTATTATAAGGTTGACGCGGGGTGGAGCAGTCAGGTAGCTCGTCGGGCTCATAACCCGAAGGCCGCTGGTTCGAATCCAGCCCCCGCTACCAAAAGGAAATCAAGGGCTTCAGATTTTACCCTGAAGCCCTTTTTTTGCTTCTGTCTCCCGCTTTTCCGGCAAACATCATCCTTCGAAGTGGTTCACTTCGAATCTATTGGGGTACGCGTGACAGGTCGACCCTGTTTCTGAAGAGCTTGACCGCCTTTCAAAAAAGTTGGATCGACGCCACGAGTAAGCGGTGGCCCGCCTTGAAAAGATGCGCTTCATGCAATAATCGAATCCCGCTGGTGGCCCTGGTAACGGTTGCCCTCGGCGGAAGGGCGGCCTCATGAGGGGCCGCGACCTTTTGCTCATCGCGGTGGCTCTGGTGGGCATCGCCGGCGGTGTGGCCCTGCCTGAGATGGCAAGCGTTCTTTCGCCCTACGTCCTCTACTTCATGATGGCCATCCTGTTCCTCTCTTTCCTGCGCATCGACTTTGCCGCGCTTCTGAGCATCAGCGCCGGAAACCTCTTGGAGGTTGCGGTCTGGTCGGCATGGAAGCTGCTTGCGTTGCCGGTGATCCTGTGGGGGCTTTGCCGCGTGGCGATGCCCGAGCTGTCCCTGGCGGTGCTGCTCTTGGCCGGTGTGAGCGCGGGGGTCACCGCACCGTTTTTCGCGGGACTTCTAGGGGCCAGCATGGAGCGTGTGCTGCAGGTGGTGGTGGTCACCTCCCTGCTCGTGCCGCTGACCCTCCCTGCCCTGACCCATTCGCTCATGGGAGCCGAGCTGGCCATCTCCTACTGGCCCATGGTCCGCATGCTGCTGCTGGTGATGTTCGTGCCGCTTTTTTTCGCTCTGGCCCTCCGGCGACTCTGGCCGGGGATGATGTCCCACCTGGACCGACTGCAGTTTCCGCTGATACTGGCGCTCTTCCTGGTCATCAATCTGGGTGTTTTCGCCAACGACGCCGAATTTCTGCGCGCCCACCTGGGACAGGTGGGCGTGATCCTGCTGATCTGCTGCCTGTTGACCCTGGTCTTCGCCGGGTCGGGCTTTCTCTTGGGTCGAATCAGCAGTGGCCGACTCAGCAGTCTGGATGGCGCAGTACTGATGACCTACATCAACAACGTGCTCATGGTTGTTTTCTCAGCCCGCTTTTTCGGAGCCATCGAGACCCTCACGGCCGCCGTCTACCTGCTGCCCCTGTATATGATGCTGTTGCCTATCCGTTTCGCAGCCCGGCGCTTGAAAAGATAGCCTCGGCCAAAACGGGTTCATGAGGCAGGACTTTATAGTATCGAGACGGAGGACAGACAGGTCGGTTCTATAAGTGGCGGGTTCAAGGTATTCGAGTAAACCCAAGGGCAAGAGCCTTGATCCTCAAGGCAGGATCGTGCTTGGATGGATAATAGACCAGGTTGGTGTTCCAGCGGGAATTTGAGGGTGCACGCGCTGTGTTGATGAAGAATGATTCCCATCCCCGTTCGGAGACTGGGAAAAACGCTTTCGATGAACATACCAAGGCATCAGCCGGAAACGGGCAAGCGTCGACTCACCGGCCGCCGACCCGTGGCCTTCCTGTCAGCAGCCAGGTACCCAAGCGCACCCGCTGCTCCTTCCAATGTCCTTCAACAGGAAAAGCCGCTGCAGGATAGAATCCGAAACGTGATCGCCAGAGTGAAGAAGACTATTTCGGACGCCGTCTCTGGCAGCGGCAATAGGCTATTTCCTAATAGCGAGGCCGCCTTCCGCCGCCTCCTCCGCCGCCGCCTCCTCCTCCGCCGCCCCTTCGGTCGTCGGTGCGTGGACGGGCTTCATTCACATTCAGCGCTCGTCCCTTCAGATCCTTGCCGTTCATCCCGGCGATGGCTGCCGTTGCCTGCTCTTTTGCCGGCATCTCGACAAACCCGAAACCCTTGGACTGACCCGTGAACTTGTCCTTGATGATGTTGGCGGACGTAACTTCCCCGAAGGCCTCAAAGGCCTCCCGCAGATCATCCTCAGTGACGCTGTACGACAGATTCCCTACGTAGATGTTCATTCCCTCGCTCCTCATTGAATTCCTGCCAATTATTAATTCCTACATTAAACGCGTCCGGCTTGTCAAGAGATCAACACGCTTCTTTAAAAGAACTCAGAATGACCTCGTGGTCCAGGACCGCCGGGCCTTCACTCTGGACGAACTGAAAAGAACCTTGCGCTTGAGACCCTCCACCGGGTCCTCCGGCGCAGGCCGACCCGATGCTACGCCTCCCAAGGGGGCAGAGCCGACAGACTGCGGTGTCCGAGGGGGCTTCCTGAAACCAGCGAAACCCTGGCGGCTTCCTCCCATAGAAGACCTTCCAAATGCGCCGCTGCGCTCCGGGGCGGGCACGTTGTAGTCAAAACCCTCCAGCGTGCGACGTTCCATTTTCTCACCCAGAACACTTTCGATACTCCAGACCAATGACCTGTCCTTGGGGGTAACAAGTGTAAAGGCGTCTCCGGTCCTCGCGGCCCGACCAGTGCGGCCAATGCGGTGCGTATAGGCATCGACGGTGTCGGGTGTATCGTAATTGATGACGTGCGATATCCGCGAGACATCGATACCGCGCGCGGCAATATCGGTGGCCACGAGAATCTGGTACCTGCCGCTTCGAAACCCGCTGATTGCCTTTTGTCGCTGCGGCTGGGAAAGGTCACCCTGAAGGGACGTCACAGGAAGCCCGGCATCCTTCATCCGGCTCGCCAACCGCGTCGCACGCTGCTTCGTTCGTGTAAAAATGAGCACCGAATCCGTTTTCGTTCGGTCCAGCAGATTTATCAGGAGGGCCGTCTTGAGGTGAGACGCGACCGGGTAGGCCGCATGCGAGACGGTGGGTACCGGAACGCTGTCGCCGATCCGGACAGTGACCGGGTCTTGCAGAATTTCTCGCGCCAGGTCCCGGATATCCTTTGGCATGGTGGCGGAGAAAAGGAGCGTCTGGCGCTCTGCCGGAATACGTCCCATAATCCTGCGGATGTCGGGCAAAAAGCCCATGTCAAACATGCGGTCCGCCTCGTCCAGAACCAGAAACTCGACCTGCGTCAAACTGACGGCCCTCTGGTCCACGAGGTCCAGCAGTCGTCCCGGGCATACCACAGCGATTTCTGCGCCGTCCCGGAGTTTCTTGATCTGGGAGCCCTTGCTCACACCGCCGTAAATGGCGACACTCTTCAGTCGCGTGTGACGCCCCAATCGGCTGAATGCCTCGTGGATCTGTTCGGCCAGCTCCCTGGTCGGCGCGATGACCAGGGCGCGAAGACGCCTCCTCGGCCCCGACATGAGGCGTTGGAGAATGGGGAGGGCGAACGCAGCCGTTTTGCCCGTGCCGGTCTGGGCGAGCCCCATGACGTCCTTTCCCTGGAATATGAGTGGAATGCATTGAAGTTGAATTGGAGTGGGCGCCTTATAGCCGAAGGAACGAATGCCGGATTCTATCTGAGGGTGAAACTGAAACAATTTGAAACTCATCAAAACTCCTGTTGTATGTGCTTTACGGTTCTGACACCTTGAAATAAAAGCAAACGGCGAATTCTCGCCGCTTAAAGCTCTTGAGGACATGCTAAGAGGGCTCGGAGGGCTCGATCGTATCGGCCGTATCGGCCGTATTCTCCACTTTCTTGTCGTCTAACTTGCTCTGACGTTTGTCCATCTTTTCTTTCGCTTTTCGCATGCGATCAGATTCCTTTTGCCGTTTCATGAACTTTCTTTGACTTTGCCTTGCCATAAACCTCCCGTTTCAAACCGGCACGATCGACCGAACCATTGCGACCGGCCCCTTCGGCTAGGAAACCTTTCAATAAAAATCCCCAGCAGCCTCCTCTTGCAGGCTCTGGGGATGACATCCAAAACCGAATAATAAGAGAATTTTAATATATAGATGTCGGTTACTGCTGTCAAGAACCTGTTTTCTTCATAGACATCAGGCTCCTTTTTTGCCTTTTGAAATCTGCCCGACACTGGTCCGTTTTCAGGATCGCCCGAGGTAAACCTTTTGAAACCCACAGCATCCAACCACTCAAAAGCCTTGGAAAAAGGGGCAGGCGATATGAAGACTAAGAAAAATCCATTTTTGCTTTTATTCCTTCTCTCCATGACATCTGTCTTTCCCGGCACCACGCTCAAGGCGGAAACAGGGCCGGAAGGCCTGGACGATGAACCGATCCTGGTAGGCAGGATCTCCCACATCGAAGGTGGGCTTCTCCGATATCAGCCCGCTGACGAGGGGTGGACGCCCACCGTGGACGATACCCCTTTCGGCCCAGGGGAGAGCCTTTATACGGAAGAAAACTCAAGGGCTGAGATCATACTGCCAAACGGCACATGGGCGAGGTTCGATGGCGGCACGCAGGTTCAGCTCCTCGAGATCAGAGACGACTTGACAGACCTTGATCTGAGCTCAGGGACAGGCAGGTTTTACAACCAGGGGGCCTATCCGCTCATAAAGGTGAGAACAATCTTTGGCGATTTGACGGCGCAGGGCGATACGGCGTTTGACTTGCACCTGCGCGGCAATGCAGTGGAAGTCATTGCCCTGAAAGGGAGCGTCTCATTTTCGAAGAGGGGCACGGACCAAGGATTCGAAGTGACGGCGGGCCTGGGCTCTATCGTGGCGGATGCGCACACGGTTTCAGTCGGAAAGGGCTATGAGCCCCCAGGCTGGGCGTCATGGAACAGGGAAAGAGACGCCCTTTGGGCCGCACGAATGACATCCGGGGAGGTGTCGGCGGCATATCTGCCCCCCAGTCTCCGTCACGAGGCTCATGCCCTGGATGAGAATGGTGTGTGGGAGAAGGCCTATTATGACAACGGTGATTACTACTTCTGGCGCCCCACCTGTGTCCCTGCTGAGTGGAGCCCATTTACGGTCGGCTGCTGGAACACATGGCACCATGAAAACACATGGGTTCCCTATGAGCCCTTTGGATATGTGACCCATCACTACGGCAACTGGGTTTTCATCGGCCATTCCTGGTACTGGGCGCCACCGGTTGCAAGGGTGCGCCCCCATGTCGGGCGCCCTCTCTTCAATATCGGACTTGCGTGGTATCCGGGAAGGGTCGCCTGGCTGAGCTTCGGCACCAACATCGGATGGGTGCCATTGGCGCCCCATGAGCCATATTATGCCCATCGCCGGTGGGGACACAATGCAGTGGCAGCGGGAGATGTCAACCTAACGGCTCTCAAAGTGAATGTGACGCACTACAAAAACCACCGGCATGCCGTGGTCATCGATCACAAGGATCTTCGCAGGGCCAGGAACTACATGAAGGTGAGGATCACCAATTTTGATAGGGCTTCCGTGGTCAGGAACTACCGTGTGGCCCCAACGTTGGACCGTATGGCTACAATGCCTTTCGCTGATACCAGGGATGCTCGCGATCTCGCAGGAGCCGTTCCAAAATTGAAACCATCCTTCATGTTTTCTGAAAAGAAGGGTCATGAACGATTCGAAAGGGTCCCTGGCGTGAACCTACGGACCATAAAGATCGGGCAAACACGCTCAAACGAAAGGCCTCCCTCGGCAAAGCAAAGGCCGCAAGTTCCGCAGCGTAACTCAGGGTTCAGCACACCTGATTCAAACAGACAAATCTTTACCAAATTTTCTGCGCCTAAACAACTTCAACAGACACGAGTGAGAACATCGTCACAAACCGTTAAGAGCGACAATGATCCAAAGGCCTCTTTGGGGACGGGAAGACGCCAACCCTCGTCGAGGGGGTCAATGGGCGGCAACAACAGAGGCTTCTTACGAAACTGACTTATCGCTTTGAGCGATTTCTGAAGCCCTCTGACAGCCATTCCCACAAGGATCCCTCAATCGCGGCGCCGCTATCTCAGAGATCCTGCTGAATGTGGCGCACCTTGTTCTTTCGGCATCAATCTGCCATACTTTGTGCCATCGCGGGTGCGTCCCGGTCCGGGTCGTCCGTTCGCTTCCCGTTTCGCCCAATGGAGGTTCGCCGTGAAAACATTTCTGAAAATCGCTGTCATTGTCATAGGACTTCTCCTCGTCTTGATTGTCGTGGCGGCCGTCGTCGTTCCCCGCGTGGTGGACCCCAACGCCCACAAGGACCAAATCATTGCCCTGGTCGAGCGGCAGACCGGACGCAGGCTCTCCATCCCGGGTAATATCGGCATTTCCGTGTTCCCTTGGCTCGGGGCGGATGTGGGAGCCGTTGAGTTGGGCAATGCGGCCGGGTTCGAATCCCCCGTTTTCGCCAAATTGGAGCATGTCCAGGTTCGGGTGAAGATCCTGCCGCTTTTGTCCAAACGCGTGGAGGCTGACGTGGTCACCATACGTGGGTTGACCCTCAACCTGGAAAAGGCAAAGGACGGGCGGACCAACTGGGACGACCTCACAAAGCCCGTCAGGCGTCGAAAAGCCCGAGACCGGGGGAACGCAACCATTTCCAGTGGCGGCCCTTGCCGTCGGCGGCGTGGACATCCGGGACGCCGCGGTGACCTGGACGGACCACGCCACCGGTCAGAAAATCGCCATTTCAAATCTGTCCGTAAAAACGTCGGCGATAACACTGGCTCGATCCGGTTGAAGTGACCATGGGTTTCGACGCCAACGCCGGGGACGCCGCGCCGAAAACCCGGCTGGACGCGTCCGCCCGACTGACCCTGGACGTCCCCGGGCAGCGATACCGATTGGAGGGGCTTGCCTTGACCGCCGATCTCAAGGGCAAAGCTTTGCCGGGGGGAAGGTTGCGGATCAAGGCGGCCGGTGCCGCATCCTTTGATGCCGGCAGCCGACTCGTGGAACTGAGCGGTGTGCGTCTGGAAGCCGGGGATCTTTCCTTCCCCCCCTACACGGCCACTGCAGTTGTCGAGGCCGGAGGGACCGGCGACCTCGGAGCGATGGTCTTTAATCTTCCCGGCCTCAAGGCGACGGTGAGCCTCGGCGGGGGCGAAGATCGCATCCGTGCGGGTTTAACCGGAAAGGTGCGAGCGGATCTCACGGGGCAAAAAATCGTCCTTTCCGATCTGGCCCTGGAGGTGACGGAGCTCGCCGTGAAAGACATGGGCGCCCGGCTTACGGCCCCGAGCCGCGCAACCGCCGTTTTCGACATGACCGCCAAGACCTTTGCCGTCGAGGGGCTGCGTCTTTCCGGCACCCTTTCGGGAAAGGACCTGCCCGGCGGGTCAATGCCCGTGGATGTGGGCTTGGGCTTTCAGGGCGACCTGAGCCGCCAGACGGTTTCGGTAAAACCGCTTCGGCTCGATGCCATGGGGATGAAGGCCGAAGGCAGCCTTTCGGTTGCCAGTCTTCAGTCCGACCCCGAGGTCAAGGGCGTGCTCGCCGTAGCGCCATTCAACCTGAAAACGCTGCTGTCCAAGCTGGTCAAAGAACCACCCGAGACGGCAGACCCCAAGGTGCTTTCCTCGGCCGAGCTGACCGTCTCTTTCGCCGCTTCGGCCGACGCTGTAAGGGTGGACAAGCTTTCGGCAACCATCGATGATTCACGCATTTCAGGGTCGGCGAGCATCCGCCGATTCGCCGCGCCGGACGTCGGCTTCGACCTCGCCGTGGATCGGATAAACCTGGACCGCTACCTCCCCCCGACGACCCCGGGGGGAAAACCGGCCGCAGCCGCCCCGGCCGCCGGGGTTGCAGGGGCGGCAACGCTGCCCCTGGAAACCCTCCGGAAGCTGTCGATGAGCGGCAAGCTGCGCTTCTCCAGCCTGACGGCATCCGGCGTGAAGATGACCGATGTCGCCGTCGCCGTTGAGGCCAAAGACGGCCTACTGCGGACCGATCCGGTCTCCGCATCCCTTTACGGCGGCTCCTTCAACGGAGCGGTCGTCCTGGACGCCCGGAGCGCCGAACCGAAGGTGTCCTTTGACGAAAAGCTCACCCGGGTCAACCTGGAAGGTCTTTTCAAGGACGCGGGGGTCGGTGCCGGGGCGGTGAACCTCAGCGGACCCACCAGCCTTTCGGCAAAAGGCGAGGTCGCCGCCGATTCGGCCATGAAAAACATTCGGGTGGAGCGGCTTGACATCGACGGATCCCTGGGCGGCAGGCTTGCCGTTGGCATCAATACGGCCGGCTCGCTCAACCTCGGCGAGCAGACCTGGACATCGGAGGACACCCGGCTGAAGCTGGGCGATATGAACCTGCGCGCCAAGACCAGGGTCACCGGGCTTTCCTCCAAACCGTCGGTTTCGGCCGACATCGCGGCCCCTGCCTTCAACCTTCGGCAGGTGCTCTCCCAGTTGAACATGCTTCCTGAAACGACCGATGCCAAGGTCATGACCGCCGTCGAGCTGAACGCCTCCCTTTCCGCCTCTCCCGGTGCCCTGTCGGTAAGCGCTCTGAAGGCTCGCATGGACGACACCCGTCTGGAGGGGTCCCTGTCGGCAACCCTCGGGCCTACCCGAACTACCGCTTCGAAATACGCCTGGACGCCCTGGACGCGGACCGCTACCTTCCACCGCCCAAGCCGGACACTCAACCGGCGGCTTCCACACCGGGCGCCACAGCGGCGGTCCTCCCCGTGGACGCATTGAAGGCACTTAGCCTGGAAGGCAAGCTTGCCATCGGCAAACTGAAAATCGCTAACGCCCGTCTTTCAGACGTTCGGGTGGAAGCGCGGGCCAAGGAGGGACTGCTCACGCTAAACCCACTGAGCGCCGCTCTCTACAGCGGCGTTTACAAAGGCAACGTCACCGTCGACGCCCGCACCGGCCCGCTTCGCCTCAGCCTCGACGAGTTGTTGACCGGGGTGCAAGCCGGCCCCCTTCTGAAGGACCTTCAGGGCCGCTCCCTGCTGACGGGTCTGGCCAACGCGACCGTGAAGGTGAGTGCCGTCGGCGCCACCAACGAGGCACTGACCCAAACGCTCGCCGGAAACGTGAATTTTCAGTTAAAAGACGGCAGCCTCGAGGGCATAGACATTCTCGGTAAAATCTGCCGGGCTTTGGAGGCCGTCAGCCTCGGGTCCTTCAAAAAGGAAGACCTCGTCGGCGGACTGCTGCAGATGGCGGTGAAACCCGCCAAGGGGGAGGCCGCGGAGGCGGGGGGCCGCACGGCGTTTTCCGAAATGCACGGTTCCATGACGTTTTCCGACGGCGTTGGAAGAAACGACGATCTGCTTCTCCAGTCACCCCTGCTTCGCGTGGAAGGCGCCGGAAAACTCGATCTGCCCAAGAAGCGGGTGGACTACAAGGCAACGGCCGCCCTGGTGAAAAGCTGCGAGGGCCAGGGCGGCAAGAGCTTTCGGGAGCTGGCCAACTACGCCATCCCGGTCACCATTACCGGACCCCTGGACAAGCCGGACGTCAAACCCGACCTCACGGCCGGGATTATCGAAATGTTGACGCGCAAGCAGCCCCAGGAGCCCGCTGCCGCGCCGTCGGCTCCGAAACAGCCGGGGCAACAGGCGGCCGCCGCAGCAGACTACACCTTCGGCTTCGGAACAGCCGGGGCAGCAGACGGCTCCGCAGCAGGCCACGCCGAAAGATCCGAAAAAGCATGCGAAAGACGATGTAAAGGATGCCATTCAAAAAGGTCTTCAGGACCTTTTCAAGAAGAAATAGCTTCATCCGGCACCAAATTCTCTCCGGTGTCGGTGGAACGTCCTATCGGTCGCCGAAAAAGCCGACGGCATGACTATTCATGATGCAAAAACTTCAGCACGAGGAGTGTTCAGACCTTAATTGATATTGAACACCCTTCTCAGCAAATCCTGGTATTCTTTGGTAGACTCTATTTTCGCTCGGGTTGAGAAAGACATCGTATCATGGACTGGCTTCGTCCTTGACACACAAGGGCAAGATCCCTTATGATCTATCAAACTCGAAGCCAGTCCTTATCATCCTACCACCCCCTTATTGGATCGCAATGAATGACCCTAAAAAGTGAGGAACCCGATGAACAAGAGCACTATTAAAATTCGACTCATGGGGGCTGACGATTTTGCTGCTGTGACCCGGATTGACGAGAAAGTACTTAAGGCTTCCCGGCCGGAGTACTATAAAATGAAGTTTGAAGAGCTTGTTCAATCCGCAGATCGTTTGCCCACGTCGCTTGTGGCAGAAGAAGAAGGTGGAACGGTGGTGGGGTTTGTAATGGGGGAGCTCTTTATAGGAGAATATGGTATTTCCCGGGAAGCAACCCTGGATACCATCGGCGTTGATCCCGATTATCAGCATAAAGGTATCGGTAAGCAGTTGATTAAGGAGTTTATGGATCATTTGAAAGCAATCGGCGCACGGAAAATAAGCACCTTGGTCGACTCGAATGATTCCAGAATGATGCATTTCTTTAGTGCGAACCAATTTAGCCCCTCAAAAAATATTAATCTGGAACGAAGCCTTTGATGTCGGCGATGGAGCCTAAGTCCGCTTCAGGGTTTGCGAGAGATCAAAACCGGCCCATTCGTATGGTGTCAGCCATGAGAAGATTTCCAGAAGGTGAGCAGAAAAAGCCTCCGATGGATCAGTGCATCCGCTCGGGGGCTTTTCCATCTGGGGGAGAACTTATCCGGTAGAGCATTCACCCGTTAGAGTTTACTGAGGAAATGAAAGGGGTAAATATTCGCCCCCCTTTGAAATACGGGACCCTCGAAGAGGTCGGATTGCCTCGTCACCGTTAACCTGTTAAGGAAGGGAGGAGACATGAAAGAGATAGATCGAAGAGATTTTTTGAAGACTGTGGCTATCGGTGGTGCCATTATTGGGCTTGGAAACGCAATCATAAACAAGCCGCTTGAGGCTCTTGCAAGTGGGAAGTACGACATCGGCCAATGCAAGAGCGTCCGTATCAAGTGTATTTCTGAAGTGGGCTGGTATGATACGAAGAAACTCGGCGGCCAGATGGCGGCAGCAGGAGGCCCCAACACGAGCCAGTGGATTATCCCCTGGGATCTCAGCAATGCCGCCGGATGCTCATCGTTGATTGACTTGGAGACGCTGGACGGTCGTCATCACAAGTTCCTCTTGGACGCTGGCTGGGACCATGGCTACATGGAGAAATGTTTTAAAAGAGAGGGCATCGATAAGATGCTTGCGAACAGAGAAATTGAATTCATCTTTATTAGCCATGAGCACCTTGATCATCTTTGGGGTCTGGAAACCGTGCTCAAATACAACCCCGAAATCAAAATTATCATCCCGAGCACCTTTTACCCTGAGGGAATGCATTTCATAAGAGGAGCAGCGTTCCTCACACCTGGTGCTCGAAACCAAATTCCCCACAAGGGGACGCTTGTTCAGCTCAAGCCCGGGCATATCAACAAGCTATACGATGGTTGCGCTGGAGTCGCTTTTGATTTCAACACGGTCATCCGGGTTCGCGGTGAACAATCCCTTTACTTTAACGTGAAAGATAAGGGCATTGTTTGTGTCGCAGGGTGTTGTCACCAGAAGATCCTCACATTTGCGGATTTTGGACAGAATAAAATCTTGGGCGGTGAAAATATGTATGGGATTTACGGCGGTCTTCACATTGCTCCTTTTGGACCACTCAAACCTGAACAGGAAGCGGTCGTGAAAGGTATGGCAAAATATGACTTCAAGAAAATAGCCGCCAACCATTGCACCGGTCTCCCTGCGGTTCAAAAAATGATAGAATTGGGTTATCCGATTGTTAAGGGAACAGGCAAATCAGGGTCCCAGAGTGACCTATATGTAGGTAACGGAGATGAAGTCTTTTTCGGTTAATAACAGCTTGAAGCCGGAAGAAGTGAATCGGGCAGGGTCATCACCGCCCTGCCCTTTTCGCCGGGTCTCCTCCCTGACCTGAAAGGGATGCTCTTTCAACTCGATATGCAACGGCCTGGAAACGGCGTGTGCACCTTGGTAACTGGCAAGTTGACCCAGCAATCGCGACCGGGGGCAGCCTGTAATAGTCATCCCTTTTCTACCCCAAGCCTCCCAATTCCTCTTGACAGAAACCTGATTTTGGTTCGTAATCTGGATGAATCGGCTAAATTTCTTTTAGGCCCAGATATATTGTTCAAGTAATCGGAGAAACAAAGGGGTTTTATACAAACAGAAAAGCAGGGTCCCGCGTCCTATTCGAATCAATCTAAACATTGTCAACTAAACTTGACTCATAAGACCAAACGGCAGTCCAACATATTTGAGCGGGACGAAATTGCAGAGGCTGTGCTGAAAGGTGGAACCGCCAGCGCTCTTGCGAGAGAAATGAAGGCATCGGTTCAGGCTGTGTATGCGATCGTGAATCGCTACTGCCTTGAAGCTAACCCATGCGCCTATAGGCGTCTTCGGTCTCAGGCGGGTCAGTCATTCTCCGAGTACCCCCTTTGGATTCTCCGGCGCCATCGAAAGGAATTCCAAAAAATGCACACCCGAGGTTGTACAGACGGGGCCAGTTCAATATGGTTATGGTGTCTGGAAGGCATCTCCGGCATCACGCTAAGCGGCTTATATAAAAACGGAGTGGATACGATTGACGATTTCATGAGGATTCCGCATGAGAAGCTGCCAAAACTCAAACAGGTCGGGCCCGCCGGGTTGCGAAAGGTGATAGCAGAAATTCAACGCCTGGGAATCGCTGAACCAGAGCATCCAGCGGACACGAATAAAACCTCGTGCCGCTGATGCTCCCCGTTGGGCGGCGTGCGTGACAGCTCCACGAACTTGGTAGCATTGGTGAGATGATCGGCACGGTATTTACGGTTGCGGAAATGGTTGTACGAAATGCGGCCATGTAAGGAACGCTTCCCGAATGCGCTGCGCGTCCTTGCGGCTGTGTAGGGCAATGGCGCATGGCAGATCTCAAGCCCGCGAGCTACTGGATGTCTTCAGCATCCAGGATACGATCGTGGAGTGTCTGGGAATTGAAGCCGATGTCGTCACAGACAGCGGGATCCGAGACGCCCCCCGCACGGCCAATCTCCCGGTCGTGCGGCAGGCCACGGAACGATGGGGCCAGGATTGTTAACAGGATGGAAGGGTGCGACAACAGTACGGCAAAGGGGGAACGTGCTTCCACGCGAAGCTGACATGAGACTCAACTCCATCGTACTGCTGGTCTTCTGCGGCTCCCTTGTCTGCGGCTACGAGCTCGTCAAGTTGCTCGAGAGCGAGTTTCCACCGCTGATGATGGCAGCGTCGCGAGCGTTGTTAGCTGCGCTCGTGATCTTCCTGTTCTGCATGCTGGCACGGCACCCCATTGTTCCGGCGTTTAGGCGCTCGGCACCGCTTGCGTTGATCGGTGTTCTAGGCCTCGGAACACTCTGGGCGATGGTGTCATTGGCTCAGCGAAGTGTGGACCCCGAGCTGACCATGCTCCTGGTCTGCGTCGTGCCCATCGCGACGCTGATCATCACAGCCCTACCTCCAAATCCCAAGCGCACCTGGTGGCCCGCGTGGATCGGCACGGCGATCGCGACCCTCGGCCTGGTCGTCGTGATCGGTCCGGCAAAGCTCTTCGATGCGCCTAGCGGGATGCATGCTGTCCTGATGATCGTGTTCGGCTACGCGTCCTTCGCCATAGCCAACGTGCTCGCCGAGAGCATGTCCAAGGGTCTCTCACCCGCTGCGGTGGGAGGCGTGACGATGACGTATGCGGCCGTGCTGTTATGGGGCCTGGCGTTCCTGTTGGAGGCGCCGGCGGATGTGCACCCTTCGAGGGAAGCATTGCTCAAGATAGTG
Organism: uncultured delta proteobacterium; assembly: GCA_963699845.1. Lineage (GTDB taxonomy): Bacteria > Desulfobacterota > DSM-4660 > Desulfatiglandales > Desulfatiglandaceae > CAWHLE01. Next base: position 13,174 of record CAVOVO010000023.1, on the reverse strand, counting down.
GTATTGGGCGTCGTGGGATCTGCCCTACCTAGCATGCTCCTCTTCGTACTGGTGAAACGGGCCGGTGCGGGATTCACCAGTCTCTACGGCTACGTGTTGCCGTTGTTCGGCATCATCGTTGGCTGGATCGTTTTCGGCAGGGCTCCCCAGCTCACATTCCTCGTGGGCATGCCGATCACATTCGCCGGCGTGGCGACAGTGCAGTGGGCGCGCCGACGCGGCTTGCAGGTTGGTGGTGCGCAAGAGTCAAGACCGGCCAGGGCAACGAAGCGGGTGAGCGAGGGTCGATAACTCCACAATTGTGTATGTCCATGTGGCACGGGGCACTGCGGTGGAGCGGAGACCCGCCGACCTCCACTGAGCACATGCTGCGCTTGGGGTAGAACTGATGTGATAGGTGGACGCAGATCACATTCCCACAGCGAAAGGCGGAGTCGTTTTAGTTGGTTGCTTCGTAACCGTCTAAGCTACCCGTCTTTACATTGACAATCCGACCCTCTATCGTACTCCCCATTATTGTTCAAAGCGGAAAAGTCGGGATAGCACCATGACCAAAAAAGAATGAGCCATTCGTTGGCAAGGGCCGTTCCACGAGCAGGCCCATGGGGGCATGAGCTCAGTTGCATTCTGCAGGAAAGAGACAGTTCTATTCTCTTCTATCATCGGGTTACCTTGGTGTCTGATTTATCTGCCTGGGCGGCCTCTTTGACATAAAATACATGTGATTTCAACTGGCTATACCAGAGGGGATCGGCTGTTAGAGGGTCTTTCGATTATCAAGAAAGTCCGAACCTCTGGAGGTGGAACTTCGGGGTTCAACCCCATATTTTGCCCCAGGCAACCCTATTCCGTTTGGCAGAAACTAGGTTTTGGGTCTTAAGTGAGACGAAGCGAGTTCATTCGATCTAATTTCCTGAAATCAATAGCTCCCAGATTTAGAAGACATACTAAGGAGGCCATAATAATTTTGACAATCGGGCTCATGAAAAGCAAAGAGTGCCAGACATATCAGCAATTCATACGTAGATAATAATGGCCTCTTTAATATTTGCCATACAAGATCAGATTACTTTAAAAATTTTAACGGCACAAGTGAAGGCCACAGACGGGGAACAAGCTCGGTTGTACGCTAGGGGAACGGAGAAAATTGAAGCATATTTGAAAATGGGGCAAGTAATAGATTACCATTTTCATGCTGATGGAGGAAGCAATTTTCTGGCTCGCCAAATATGTGAGGAAGTAATTTCCATGGAGCCAAATTGGGATGCGCCTTACTGCTTACTGGGATGGATCCACTGACAGGATGTGTGGTTGGGCTGGGGCGACTCTCCTGAGGAATCTGTCCAGAAGGCCTTTCAATTCGCGCAAAAGTCCACATCACTGAATGAATTCTTTTGCCCGTGCTTTATTGGGCTTTCTATACACACTGACATGACAGTATGAAAAGGCTATAGAGGAATCAGAAAAGCCTAGTTGCCTACCTGGATAGATGAAGTTATTCGCTGCAACAACGCCACCACGCTTAAGCATGCCAAATAACTGGTGCCAGGGTTTTCCGGGCTAGGTTTATTTATGAACTTTATCTGAAAGGCCCCAAAAGCCCCTTTCGCGCTAATCTCGTGCACATTGCTGTCCAGTTCCGGGTCGGCCACAACCCTGACCCGCGTTCGATGTGGCCCCAAACCTGCCAGGCTGATGGCGGCGGCCACATTGACGTTTTTGGGAAACTTGCTCACAGCTTCAGTAGCCGATCCCTCATAAACCACCTTCGGCCCTTCCAGGTCCGATAGATCCAGTCCTGCAACTCCGGCCAGGCCTTGGGGGGGTTTGCTAGTCGTCAGCGTCACCTCCTCCAACCCCTCCACCCGAGCGGCGCGCAGGGCATCAAGCGCTCCCACTGCGCCTGAGGGCAGATAGATTCGCGCATGGTTGACACGGGCCAGCTCGTCAAGTTGAGCCAGAAAATCACCGTCGACCAGCGCGCCGATACTCATGATCACCAGGTCCACACCCTGCCGCAGGAAAAAAGCCGCACTTTGCCGTACAAGTTTCTGGTTGGCGCACTCCACCACTAGTGCCGGATCATAGTTAGCCAAATTTTCGAAGGAATCCACCAGAGCGACACCAGCCTCGCGTATTTGCGAAAACAACGGCTCCGGCGGGATTTGAGGATCAGCCACTGCCACCAGACGCGCGCCTGGCACATCGCCCTTCATAAGAGTGCGCGCCACATAGCCGCCAATGGAACCAACGCCGAGAAGGCCAATTTTAATTTCAGCGATTGCTGACACCCTATCCCCCAGCCAAATTGGGCAGCAAAACTACCCTGTCCCCATTTTGCAATGTGTTACCAGGCCCCGCGAGCTTGCCGTTGATCACCACGATATGTGACCGGCGCCATTTGTCGGGCAACAAAGTAGCCAATTCCGCTGCGGTGGAGCCCGCTGGCACTTCAATCTGTTTACGTAATTCACCCAGTTTCAATTGTACTGCCACCATGGTACCCAGGTTCGTCATGAATACCGAAGCTTGTCTATCTCTGCGTTGGACACATCGAAAACTGTACCCGTATCGGGGTTGGGCTGAGTTGTAAAAGATTCGGGAAGTCGATCCTGGGCTGGGCCCAGGCCGTTCAAACGGTTAAATTGCCGTTCGGTTTCCATTGCGATCACGGCCATGCTCCTCATGTCGTGCTCGTCCATCTCCCAACCCCACTGGGCCGAAACCATCTCCGCAAGGATGTGGTGATTGTCGCGTACTGCCACATGAGCGAACAAACAAAGGCCAATGCTGTCATAGATCATGGCGTTGACCTGCATCTTGGCGGAAGCGTTCACTTGTCCCTCTGGGCTATGAGAATTGAGCCCTTCGCGTATGGTGAAGCCGGCCGTGTGGTCCGCCCCCATGGTGGAAGTGGCAAAGGTAGTACCATGCCCCTTGATTGCCCTGGGTTCATAGGCCGCCATAGCCTGTCCTTTGACCGCGGGCACATGGCGTACGCCTAGCACCTTGCCCGTTATCGCCGCGCCGGCGCCCAGCAGTCGGCCAAGCACCGTGCCCTGACGCACCTGTCCCAACAAGTCCTTGACCGCCTGGACATCCCCAAAAGGAACATGACCGGCCTCCATTATCACACCCATGGCCACGCCTAAGTCGATGGTATCGATGCCCAAGTCATTGCATTCGCGGTTGATATGTGCCAACTCGTCGAGGTCATCTATCTCCAGGTTAGGGCCGAACAGCACGAGGGTTTCGTATTCCAACGAACGCACGATCTCACGGCCTTGATCATCAACATAGATGTTGGAACTGCAGATGACGCAGCCAGGCATACAGGCGTGCGAGGGATCGCCGCCGCGTTCCTTCATGACTTTATACAAGGTGGAACCCGTGATGTTCTCCGCACCAGCAAAGCGACCCCGGCGGAAGTTGCGGGTAGGCAGCCCGCCAAGCTCATTGGCGTAATCTGTCATGGCAGCCGTACCATATTTTGTGTATATCTCAGAGGTTTGCGGGGTATTACGCAGTAGAGAGATGTAGGCCTTGTTGGCGAGCTTAAAACGTTGGGGGTCGGCTTGCCTCAGGGGTTTACACCCGTTGTCATCGACTACAACGGCCTTAATTCCCTTAGCGGCCAGCACCGCGCCGAGCCCGCCCCGGCCGCATATGCGGCTGGGATGTCCATCACGATCACTGTTGACAATGGAAGCGGTGGGCATGAGCATTTCGCCTGCCGGGCCCACGACCATCAGCCCCACCTCAGGACCATACCGGCGGTGCAATTCGGCGGCGGCCTTCTCACACCCCTGGCCGACTAATCCTTTGGCCGGCTCGAAGGTCACACCATCGGCCGATATACGTAATACGCTCAATTCGTCGGTGTCGACCGCACCCTCAAGGACTAATGCCTTTATACCCAGGCGCGCCAACTTCAGCGCCACATCTCCCCCAGAGTTGGACTCCTTAATCCCGCCGGTCAGTGGACTCTTGGCTCCCACCGATAGGCGATGAACTGACGAAGAGGGCGTACCTGCCAGCAGTCCCGGCGCAATGACAAGGTGATTGCGCGGGCCCAGGGCATCGGCGCCCGGCGGTACTTCGCGGGCCACCCAGGATGAGGTAAAGGCCCTTCCCCCCAGAGGTGACAATTTTAGCGGTGGATCCAACCGGCTCACCTCGCGGGTGCCCGCTTGGATTCGTATCAACTCCATGTTTGTCTCCTGATGTTGGTTTATGGCTTGACCTGTACCGTCACTTCGTTCTCCACCGGGGCGTTAAACGTCAATTCATTTTGATAAAGCGCCGCTCTGGCGTGCTTGCCCCTTTCGGGTCCAAAAACCTCCACGAACAGGTCACTGGCGCCGTTGAGCACAGCCGGTGCGTCGCGGAAACCTGGTGCGGCATTGATGTAGCCGATCATCTTGACTATACGCACCACATTGTCCAAGTCGCCGATCACCGCCTTGATAAGGGCCAGATGATTGATGGCCACAAGGCGAGCCGACTGATAGCCTTCCTCGATGCTTAGTTCCGCGCCCAGCTTGCCCACATAGGGCAGGTAGTCTTCATCATCGTCGCCGGGCTTGGTGCCGATGGTGCCCGATACGTACAATATTTCGCCCACCTTGACGCCGGGGATATAGTTGGCAACCGGCTTGGGCGGCCGCGGTAGTTCAATGCCAAGATCCTTGAGCCTCTGTTCTATTTTTCCCATCGCCCTCTGCTCCTCTTTGTCAGATTCCCATATAAGCTTCACGCACAATTGGGTCATCGGCAAGATTCTTACTCAGTCCCTTCGTGGTTATGCGTCCGGACTCCAGTACAAAACCCCGCCGGGCCAATTCAAAGGCGGTCATCACATCCTGTTCAACCAGCAAAACGGAAATGCCAGCCCGATTGATTTGCGTCAAGGCCTCACCCAGCTTTTCCACGGCAACCGGTGCCAGGCCCAGGGACATTTCATCAATCATCAGCAGACTGGGTCTGCTCATGATACCCCGACCGATGGCGCACATCTGTTGCTCCCCACCCGAGAGAGTGCCTGCGTCCTGTTTCTGGCGGTCGGCTAGGATAGGGAAGATGTCGTACACCCTTTCTAGATCGGCCTTCACCTCGGCGTCACGGCGCAGATAGGCGCCCATGAGCAGATTGTTACGCACGCTCATGCCCCTGAAAAGGCGGCGTCCCTCTGGCACTTGCGCCACCCCAGCGGCCAACATTTGGTCCGAGCCGGCTCCAGTCAGATTCTTGCCTTCAAAGATCAGGCGTCCTGCCTTGGGCGGCACAAGGCCGGATATGAGGCGGAGGGTAGTGCTCTTGCCAGCGCCATTGGAACCCACCAAGCAGACTATCTCGCCTGGCTCGACGTCGATGCTTACCCCCCATAGCACCTGTACGTCGCCGTAGGCCGCCTCAATGCCTTCCAGCCGAAAAAAGTCACTCATGTGGCCTTCTCCTGGCGTTGGGCAAACTTTTTTCCCAGGTAGGCCTTGATGACATGCGGGTCGCGAACCACCTCGTTTGGCGCGCCACCGCAGATAAGTTGCCCGTGGTGCAGTACCACCACCCGCGAGCAGACCGACATGACCACCTTCATGACGTGCTCAATTAGCATGATGGTGATGCCCCGGCCCAGAATCATGTTGATTAACTCCAGGGCACTGTCAATCTCCGTGGCGTTGAGGCCGGCCATCACCTCGTCCAGCAGCAGCAATTTGGGTTGCATGGCCAAGCTCTTGGCCAACTCTAGGCGCTTGCGGTTTGGCAGTGTCAAGGTAGAGGCCGGCTTCTGGGCCATGTCATCCAGGCCAACAAATCGTAGGTGATCTTGTGCCGCGTCCTTGGCCTGTCGGATACTAGGTAACTTGGCGGCAAATAACGCACCCGCGGCCACGTTGTCCAGCACGGTCATTCCGGGGAAAGGCTGGACCACCTGGAAAGTGCGGGCAATACCTAGACGAGAGGTGGTATGCGGTTTCAGCTTGTCAATACGTTCGCCCTTGAAAAATATTCGGCCTTCGCTAGGCGGATACACGCCGGTGATGACGTTTATGAGGGTGGTCTTGCCAGCTCCGTTTGGGCCAATCAGACCCAGTATCTCGCCTTCATGAATATCGAAGCTCACCTCGCTTAAAGCGGCCAGTCCTCCAAAGTTGCGCCCTACATTTTTCAACTCAAGCAAGGTGCTCATCGTGCCCTCTTCCAGGGTAGGAGCCGGTCCAGACGCTTGGCCAGAAGTCCGTTAGGCAGGTATAAAACAAGTATAACCACCAGTACGCCCATCATCCCGGCGTGGAAGGTCAGGAAATTACGCCACACTATTTCTTCGAGGAACAAAAAGATCACCGCACCCAAAACTGGGCCTAAAATTGTGCCGGCACCACCCAGTAGGACCATAACGATGGGCTTGACTGAGATCATCACTGCGAAGACGTCGGGCGGCTCGATGTAGTTGACCCAGGAGGCGTAGAAGGCACCAGCGCATCCAGAGAACAAAGCCGAGAGTGTAAAGGCCATCGTTTTGAAGAGGGTTGTGTTAATTCCAATCATATTGGCAGCGTCCTCGTTTTGCTTGATACAATTGAGTCCGAAACCCAGAGGCTTGTACTTGACCCAGGCGCTGACCGCCAAGGCGACGCAGGCGATGGCGAACATGGAATAGTAAAAGAGTATGGCCTGCGCATCAACATCCATGTGCAGCACCGGGATGTTCAGGCCCATGCCGCCGCCAGTCAAGCCGGTGGCCGAGTTGCTCATCTCACGCAAAACCTCGGCAACGATGAGGCTGGCAATTGCGAAATAGTGCCCTTTAAGGTGCAGGATAGCCAGCCCCAAAAACCAGGCGAAAACCGCAGCTGCCAACCCACCAAACGCCCACGCCACGAACATCGGCGCGCCGTTGACCTGCAGCAGGGCTCCAGCATAGGCGCCGATGCCCAAAAATGAGGCTGTGGCGAAGGAAGGATAGCCGGCCATGCCGCCGATAAAATTCCAGGACACCGCCAGCGTTGAATACATCAGCATCGTGGTAGCCAGGCGAATGATGTAATTGTCGCCAACTAGCGGTACTGAGGCCAAAGCCACCGTCACCGCCAGGCCGAAGGCAATCTTTTTCGTCATTCGTAGCCCTTTTTGCCCATTATGCCGGTGGGTCGGAAAATTAGTAAGACTATGAGCAAACCGAAAGACAGGGTCAGGGCGTGCTCCGATCCTAGGAACAAACCTCCGAAACTCTCGATTACTCCTAAGGCCAGCCCTCCAACCATGGCTCCCGACACGCTGCCCAAGCCTCCCAACACGCAGATAACAAAGGCTTTGCCCAGATAGTCCACACTTGCAATGGCCGAAATGGGATAGATTATGCTGAGCATGGCCCCGGCCGCGCCAGCCATAACCGCCCCCAGGCCGAAAGTTATGGCGTAGATGTGCTTGGCATTGACTCCCATGAGTAAGGCCGCTTCGCGGTCCATGCGCACCGCGACAATGGCCCGCCCTATACGCGAAGCGCTCAATACCCAATATAGGGCGCCGGTGAGCACTAGGGCCAACACCATCGCCGCCAGGCGGTCTATGGGCACATGAATGCCGCCGAACACGATGACCCCCAGAGGGTTGGCCAAATTGATCTTTAGATAATCTGCGCTAAACATGAGGATCAGGCCGTTGTTGAATAGCAGATCGAGCCCGAAGGTCAAAGACAGCGTGATCAGCACCGGCGCGGCTACTACCCGGGTGATAATGCCTCGTTGCAAGGCGTAGCCGATAGCGAACAATAAACCGCCAGCCAATGCCACCGAAATGAAGGGGTGTATGCCCAAGTAGTTGTATGCGTAATAGGCGGTGTATGAGCCCATCACTACGAAAGTACCGTGAAGGATGTTGATGATGTTCAACACCCCCCACACCAACGAAAAACCGGCAGCGATGCAGGCATACAAGCCGCCCAAGACCAGCCCGTTGACAAGCACTTGAAAAAGAAGATTAGCGTTCATGGACACCTCACCTCCGCCGCGCCCGAATGGGGGGCGCGGTGGAGGGTCTTGGGACTGGGTTCAGGCTACTCAAGGCCCTGCCTGAAATCGCTCTGCTTGATGTCCTTGGGGTAGATAACCATTTGGGTGCCGCCCTGGATCTGGAATACTGGTGGCTCGAGAGAATCGATTTGCCCGTTACTTCCGAAATGCACCGGCCCCCAGAAGGTCATCACATCCAAACTGGCTAGGGCGTCGCGCACCTTCTTGGGGTTGATGGTACCGGCCTTCTCGATGGCCAGTTGCAGGATAGCGCCCGCGGCGCTCGACGAGGCCTGGGCATAGTCAGGCACATGGCCGTATTTAGCCTCAAAGAGCTTATTGTAGTTTTCGGTGGAGCCGAAGATGTCTTTGCCCTCATAGCGCACCGCCGGATGCCACCAGGACGCGCTGAGAACATTTTCGGCCAGGGGGCCCAGGGCCTTGACGAACTCCATGTAGGCCGGGCCTGCGACCATGCCCACGGTGGTCGGCTTCACGCCTAAGTCAGCCATTTGTTTGCGGATTAGGATCAAGTCATTAATGTAGCCTGTTGCGAAAAAGAAATCAGGCTGCGCTGCCCTGATCTGCGTCAGGGCCGAGGCATGATCCATGGCACCGATGGCGTAGGTACCGAAAAAGACCTCCTCGAAACCCTGCTTTTTGGCCGACTCCTGCATCTCTTTGGCAATGGCCAGAGGGAACAGGTCATTACGAGCCAGAATAGCGATTTTTTTGGTGCCCTTGACTTTGTTCTTGACGATCGTCGCCATGGGGTCGGTGAGGGTCTGGTTGGGGGTGAAGGTACCGAAAAGGTACTTATAGCCCTGGTCATAGACCGCCACCGATGAGGCGGTGGCGGCAATTGTTGGAATTCCGTACTTCTCAGAAACGGCGCTGGCGGCCTTCGTGGCGCCAGAGCCGAACGGTGCGAACAGGAAGTTGACCTTATCGTCAGTGATCAGCTTTTCCGCCAACTGCACTGCGCGCGGCGTGTTGGACTGATAGTCATAGTAAATGATTTTCACCTCGTAAGTGTCACCGCCCACCTTGATACCGCCGGCCTTGTTTGCGTGCTCAGCCCAAAGGTCATAACCCTGTTGCTGTTTCTTGCCCTCCGGGGCCAGTGGGCCCGTCAGAGGCAGGGGGGCGCCAACCTTGAGCGTCTTGTCAGAGGCTGCGACAGGCACCGGGGACAGCATTAGGCCGACAATCGCCAAAACGGCCGTTAGCGCGACAATAACCTTGTTTCCCATTTTCATGTCATCCTCCTTAATGTGGTTAATTGTACGTCGTCAAATCCTTTGGGACAATAGTTGCCTTTTGATAATGGACACACTCACGGTAAACCTCGGGTCGCATAATTTCTTGATTTAGGGACCTCAGCCCCAGGTTGTAACCCCTCCTGCGCCGCATGGTCTGCTCCTTGAACAAGTTTCTGGCCGTGATGATCTCTCTGGCCCCGCCGTGGTACACATCGGCGTGAGGGCTGGTTGGCCAGGCCATCGTAGCCATAATCCAGATACCGTCGATACCAGTGATAGAAGGAGCTGCGCGGCACATCGATCTCACGCAGCGTCTACTTCACCGGCAGGGATGAACCCTCCACCAGTCGGATGATCTCCATCTTCTCCGCTTGGCTGAAACGCATCACTGATCCAGATCATCGTTCGTGCCAATCAAACTTTTTTTAAGCACTAGGTATTTAAGCGACAGATCGGCCACACGTTCCTTGAGGTGGCTGTTTTCCAGACGTAGGAAACGTACCTCGCAACTGGTGGCCTGGCGCTTGGTGTCGCCAATCATTCGCCGCTGACCAGCCTCCAAAAAATCCTTGATCCAACTGTAGTACAGATTGGGGGCAATCCCCTCCCGGCGGCAGGGTTCGACGATGCTCTCCTCGCCCCTAAGCCCCTCCAAAACGATACGGATCTTCTCCTCCGCCCGGTAATTCCTGCGGGCCTTCGGGCGGATCTCGCGGACTTTGCTCTCCGATGCTTCACTCTGGCTCATGGCTCACTCTTTTGGGTGCCGATTCTACCCAGGAGTATCGTTAGCTGAAACCTCAAATCTGTCTCAGCGGCTCTGACGGTGAACAATGGCCATGTTTGAACCGGCATTTCAAATTATTAGCGCCTGTTTATCTTACCGAGTTGATCAGACGCCCGATGCCTTCTACTCCTCCTTCATCTCTAGCCGAAAGGGGCCCTCTGCCCGACGGAGTGCCGGTGGCTATGACATCGCCTGGTTTGAGCGTATTCACTTGGCTTATGAGGTGAGATGATAATAAGTCCCTTTTTTATTAGGCCCAGATTATGGTCGGTTTTGGCTTGTGTGTCAAGCAGGGACCTGGGCGCAAGATATTGTGTCCGCAACTTACGGGCGTAAAAATGGGCATTGAATGCCGGCAAGGGCTTGGCGATGGAGACAGTGCCAGAGGTCTCGACTGCGTTTGAAGGGCGGTTCACCTCAGGCGGAGAGCATATTTGGGTAGAGGGATCCCCTTAACCCTGACTTTTTCTTCAAAAATCAGGCAGTGTGGCCCTCCACAGGCGGGTAACCTTCCGGATACTCCTGGTCAACATAAAGCCACTTATCGCACCCGCCAGACAGACGGCGGGTAGACTCTGGGAGCTGGGACACGGAATAGTCGATGCTTTATTCTTGGACCTTTGGCGGCCCGGTGGCTTTGGGTGGCGGCTTTTCCTTTACTTGCCATAAACCGAGAGGCTCCAAGATTCTTCCTATGACTTTATTATCCTCTATCTCTCTGATTATTTGCATCTTTCCGGAACATTTCTGGCAATTCAGACGGTCCACTTAATAGATTTCTTGGATCAGCATTACCTAAGTTTTCCTAGGAGTCTGTCGGACTTGCCGCGCTTCTGGAACGATGAAGCCCGCGGCAATGGTTGCCGACCGAATGATGCCCTGAAAAGTGAAATCGAGGGCATTTTTTCCTTGCATTTTCCTTCGGATTTCGATAGGATTGAACAATAAAATCAATACATTAATTCATTCATTATCGAAATTCGCAAGGGGACAAAAACATAATGGAGCCACGGTTTAAAGATTGTGATCGCGATACTCTATTTCTCATGCCGCCATCCGTGGACGACTGGGTCCCTGAAAACCACCTTGCCCGATTCGTGGTGGATATCGTGGCCAGACTAGACCTATCCCCGATAAAGAACGCCTATGCGGGAAGAGGCTCGGATGCCTATCCCTCGAACATCATGGTGGCGTTGCTCTTTTATGCCTACGCAACAGGGGTGTTTTCCAGCAGAAAGATCGAACGGGCGACCTACGATTCCGTGGCCTTTCGCTATATTGCGGTCAACACCCACCCCGATCACGACACCATCGCTTCGTTTCGCAAGCGATTTCTCAAAGAGCTGAAGGCGTTGTTCGTCCAGATCCTGCTGATTGCCCATGAAATGGGGGTGTTGAAACTGGGCAGTGTCAGCTTGGACGGCACCAAGATCAAAGCCAATGCCTCGAGACATCATGCCTTGAGTTGGGGCTATGCCCGTAAGCTGGAAAAGCAACTCAAGGGTGAAATCAAAGACCTGCTTCGCAAAGCGAAGGAAGCCGACAAAGAAGAGCTTCCCGATGGCATGAACATCCCCGAGGAACTGGCGCGTCGGGAATCGAGGCTCGAAGCCATTGCCGCGGCCAAGGCCCAAATAGAGCAGCGTGCGGCCGAGCGCTTCGCCAACGAGCAACAAAAGTATAAGGAAAAGCTTTCGGCCCGCCAAGCCAAAGAGAAAGAGACCGGGAAAAAGCCCAAAGGCCGGGTGCCCAAACCCCCTGAACCGGGACCCAAAAGCAAGGATCAAGTCAACCTCACCGACAGCGACTCGAGGATCATGCCTTCGCAGGGAGGGGGCTTTGAGCAAGCCTACAACGGTCAGGCCGCAGTGGACATCGACTCCATGCTCATAGTGGAAAACCACATCACCCAGCAAAGCAACGACAAACTGGAGGTAACCCCTGCAGTGGAAAACCTCTCCGGCCTTCCAGACAATCTTGGCACGGTGGATACCCTGTTGGCCGATGCCGGTTACTTCAGCAGAGACAATGTAAAGGAATGCGAAACCCATGATATTGTCCCCTATATTGCCGCCGAGCGGCAACGGCACAACGCGCCGCCTCAAGACAGGTTCATCGAGCCCGAGCCGTTAACTGAGCCGGCAGATCCGGTAACCGAGATGAAACACCGGTTGAAGACAATTGCCGGCAAGGCGGTATATGCCAGGAGGAAATGCACGGTCGAGCCGGTTTTCGGCATCATCAAGGCGGTGATGGGCTTCCGCCACTTCCTTCTGCGGGGCCTCGATCTGGTCGCCGGAGAATGGGATCTGGTCTGCATCGCATACAACATCAAGAGGTTGCATGCCTTGAGTCCATCATAATATCAAAGAACAATAGAGATTAAGTAATAATAAGTGGCATGATTGCCGCCCCAGTCAAGCAGAACGAGCCAATAACTGAACAAACAAGCCTTACGGTGTCGCGATCTAACCGTTAGAGTCCGCCCGCCGGTAAAATACCATGGGGCTGACCCCACCGGTCAGAACTTCAAGGCCGACAGGCTTTTAGGCCACCCGATTCTCCTTGACAGAAACCTGATTTTGGGTCCTAATCCGCATGAGTCGGATTCATTCCGATTAATCCAAGTCAAACCAATAGCATAACCCTAACCTTCAAGAGGAAACCATGGCCTCGTGTTTCCTGAAGGTGGCAAAACCAAAGCCTCCGGCGGATACGTCTGTTCGCCTGGGGGCTTTTTCATTCTGATGGAGGTGATCCTGTGACGGAGCATCAGCCAAACGCAAGCTCACAGCAATTCTCAGCGCCGATGTGAAGGGGTACAGCCGCCTGATGGGCGAGGATGAACTCTCTACCGTCCAGACGTTGAAGGAGTATCGTCAGGTCATTTCTCCCTCGTCCAACATTACAGCGGTCGGGTAGTTGACTCTCCGGGGGACAACATCCTAGTCGAGTTCGGCAGCGTGGTTGATGCTGTCGAATGCGCCGTGAAAATTCAAGAAGACTTGAACCAGAGAAATGTCAGCCTCGCGGACCACCGCCGGATGGAGTTCAGGATTGGTGTCAACCTTGGTGATGTCATCGAAGATGAAGGGCGTATTTACGGTGATGGG
>CAVOVO010000022.1:0-131142 GCA_963699845.1 uncultured delta proteobacterium | reverse complement strand
GTAGTAATAGACTCCCTTTCTATTGCCAGACCTTTTGAATCTGTCAGGACCCATCAAATCCTCTTGGAAGCCGGGGTTATCATTCTCGAAGGCCTCCGCCTTCACGGAGTCCTTCCAGGCATATACCAACTCGTCTGTCTTCCGCTGAAATTGTCCGGCGCGGAGGCTTCGCCTGCGCGAGCAGTCCTAATCGAGTGCTAAGAGGCGAAGTAAGTGAGAAGCGAAGGTCCCTTGAACTTCGATCGATTCGTTCAATTCAAATCAAAGGAAAGCATGACGCCTTATGAATTCCAATGAGAAGGGGTATGGTTTGCATGCAAGGCCATTCTAGCTACACCCAAACTAGAATTGCGGCGCTCGTTCCGATGCGTCACTCAAGCGAAAGGGTTCCAGGCAAAAACTATCGTCCTTTTGGAGGAAAGCCGTTGTATCAGCACATTCTTGAGACCCTGATCGCTTGCCCCCTGATCTCCAAAGTCGTGATAGATACGGACAGTCCTATTATCAAAAACGATGTCACCAGGTGCTTTCCCACCGTAACGGTGATAGACAGACCGGAGCGATTGAGAGGGGGGGAGGTCCCCATGAATGCCATTTTGCTTCACGATGTCTCCATCGTTGATGCTGACTTGTACCTTCAGACCCACTCCACCAATCCCTTATTAAGGACGGAAACCATTTCAAATGCAATTCGAACTTTCTTAGATGCCGCGCCTCTTTATGACTCCCTCTTTTACTGTCACGCCTATTAAAGTGAGGCTATGGGACGGTTTGACTCGACCGGTCAATCATAACCCCTCCATCCTATTGAGAACTCAAGACCTTCCGGAAATATACGAAGAGAACTCGTGCCTATATCTTTTCACCCGAAGTGTTCTGGAGACCCGTCAGAATAGAATTGGTGAAAGGCCGTTGATGTACAAGATTGGCCGTGAGGAGGCCTGGGATATAGATGAGGAAATTGACTTTCATGTCGCAGAACAACTCTATCTAAGAAGATTGAGCAAAGAGGAGTAGGATTTTATGAAATGGAAAGTGATGATTTCGGCACCTTATATGCAACCTGTTGCCCACAATTTCGAGAAGCTATTTCGAGAGCACGATATTGAGGTCTTGTTGCCGCCGGTAAGCGAACGGATGAGTGAGAAGGAGCTGCTTGAATGGATCCCGGATGTTGATGGGGTCATATCCGGCGACGATCGATTTACCGAGAAGGTTTTGCGATCCGCAAGAAGGCTAAAAGTCATTTCCAAGTGGGGGACCGGCATTGATTCCATCGACCAAGATGTATGTCGAGAGCTCGGAATCGCTGTCCGCAATACCCCCAATGCATTCAGTGAACCTGTGGCCGACTCCGTTATCGGCTATATGCTTTGCTTCGCCCGGAACATTCTCGACATGAATCGAAGCATGCGGGCAGGGATTTGGCACAAGATACCGGGACGAACGCTGGCGGAATACACGCTCGGAATCATCGGCGTGGGGAATGCTGGCAAGGCTGTGGCGCGCCGGGCTGCCAATTTTGGGATGAGAATATTGGGAAACGATCTTGTGGAAATGCCTCATGACTTTTTGACGAGCACGGGGATCGAGATGATGCCCAAAGACGAACTGCTTAGAGAGGCGGATTTCGTAAGCCTCAATTGTGATCTGAACCCCACCAGTTATCATCTCATGAATGATGCTATGTTCCAGAATATGAAGCCCAATGCCATTCTCATCAACACCTCAAGGGGTCCTGTGGTTGATGAGAACGCTCTGATCAGGGCACTTCAGAATAAGGCCATTGCTGGAGCAGCGCTCGATGTGTTTGAGATCGAGCCGCTTCCTGCCGAAAGTCCACTGCGAACCATGGAAAACGTCATTCTGGCACCCCACAACGCAAACAGCAGCCCAAGGGCGTGGGAACGGGTGCATGAGAGCACGATCCGAAACCTCTTGGAAGAACTGGAAAAGAATCGATCATGAAAAAGGTTGCCTAATTACCGGTGTTTCAGGGGGTATCGGTCAGGCGACGGCTGCGCGTTTTTCGGATTCGGGTTGGCATGTAATCGGCGTGGACTTAAACGAACCGACCTTCTCACACCAGATTTCACGCTTTGCAAAAGCGGATATTGCTGATCCGGAAGTCCCATCGCGTTTACTGTCAGAGGTTTCTTCCATTGAGGCAAGACTGGATGCATTGATCCTGAATGCTGCTGTTCAGGTATGCAAACCGCTGATCGAAACCTCTCTGGAGGATTGGGATCTGACCATGTCCGCCAATGTGCGGTCGTCCTTCCTGTTTGCTCAGGCATCCCATCGCCTTCTGAGGCAAAACCAAGGTTCCATTGTTGCGGTGAGTTCTGTGCACGCCATCGCCACCTCCAAAGGGATGGTCGCCTATGCATCCAGCAAAGGCGCCCTCCTCGCTTTGGTAAGGGCAATGGCCCTCGAACTCGCGGAGGACGGCATTCGAGTCAATGCGGTGCTTCCGGGAGCCGTTCTTACGCCGATGCTCGTCTCCGGGCTTCGCAGAGGGCATATAGCGGCTGAAGACGTCACCGATTCACTCCGTGAACTGTCAACGCGCCACCCCCTCGGTCGCATCGGAAAACCGGAGGAAATTGCCGAGGCCATCCTTTTTCTAGCCGACAAGGAACGCGCTTCATTCATAACGGGGCAAGGCTTTATCATCGATGGTGGCGCCACCGCAAGGTTGAGCACTGAATAGACCGGGCTAGCGATCTTCTTTCTTCCACGTCCAGGAGGGGACAGCGCCCTCCATTTCGTCTAGCATTGATTGAATCGAACGGACCCTCCGGCTGCGCGGCCATAACCTTCTATCCTTTTTCCCTCACGCCTTCTCCAATCCTGAGCTGCTATCGTTTCCAAGTCGATCATAAAGGGAGTGGGATTGTCTTGTCGCCCTCCAATGGAACATAAAGCCGGAGGCTTGCCAAAGCCATCGACATAGGAGACCCATTCCATTGAGCCCCAAGGTGTCAGTCATCATCTCGAATTACCAAGGGAGAGAACTCCTTCAGAAATGCCTCTGGCACTTGATGCATCAAAGCTATGGCAATTACGAAGTCATTCTCGTCGATGCCGGATCAACAGACGGGAGCGCAGATTATGTTTCAGCCGATTTCCCTTCAGTCATTCTGGTTCGTCGGGGCCGAATTGGAATCGGTGAAGCGGTCAATGTTGGAATAGAAGCTTCCACCGGTGACATTATCATTTTTGATTTGAACACAGACGAGTTCGTCGAACCGGACTGGTTGGAACAAATTGTCAAACAACTCGCGAAATACGATTTCAAAATTATTACCGGTACGACTCGGCTCATTTATGGTACCGATCTAATCGACGAATGCGGCGTGAATCTAGGGTTTGTCGGACAGGCTCGAAAGCGAGGTCACAAACGTCCGAGAACTGAATTCCTCTTGAAAGATGAACCGACCCTTTATGTCGGGAACCCAGCCTTTCATAGGGATATTCTGAAGCTAGTTGGCTCTGTCGAAGAGGATTATTTTTTATACGGAGAGGATTTGGATTTCTGTTTTCGTGCCAAATTGATGGGAATCGAGACACGTCCGGCGCCCCTCGCTATTAGTCGCCATATGATCAGGAGGACTCTTGGAAAGAGTTCGAGCCGTCTCGAGTTTTATCTTAGACGTGCATATCTCAGATTTCATACATCCTTTTCTAGCCCACCAATGGCGCTGATCAATATTCTTTACCTCGTTATTTTTCTGGAAATCACCGCGCTGATCGCGGCCATTTCTCCAATCAAGAAGGCCCCTGTGTACCGTGAAAAGTTCATCGGAAGAACCATGGCTTTGATGTGGTATACCCGGACGATAAGAGAGAATCTCGCAAGGAGAAGGCGATTAAAGCAGATGAAACGCCGGAGGCGAGCCTTTCGGTTACAAGCCTAGACCATGGAGGCTGACCTTGACTTGGATTAATGATACGGATTCAGAGTGGAGGAGGTGGGGTGAAACCGACCCCTATTTCGCAGTGTTGACCTCCCCGAGGTATAGAAATAGAGCAAATACCATAGAGTTCTTTCAAACCGGAGAAAGCCACTTCAGCCGAGTCAGGGCGAACTACCAGAGACTCGGGATTTCTCTTGATCCAGCTGGTGTTGCGCTTGATTTTGGATGTGGCGTGGGCCGGGTGCTCCGTCCGCTTTGCGAATACTTCAAGAGAGCTGTAGGCATTGACGTCTCTCCCGCCATGCTATCTGAGGCAGGGAAGCAAGTTACGTCTCCGAAAGTTGACCTGCGCCTTTTTGACGGCAATAATCTCTCCGGTTGTCTTAGACATGACACATACCAGTTCATCCACTCTCATATCGTCTTTCAACACATCAGGCCCAGACGAGGCCTAATCATCCTCCGCACACTCTTGAGTCGTCTTGAACGAAAAGGAAAAGCATATATCCATCTTCCCATCTGGACCAGCAACAAGTTGAAATACCTTGCCCACCAAATCATCACCTCGCACCCGATGTTCTTGACGCTTAGCAAGGGAATGCTAGGGAAACGCGACTTTAGAATGGAACCCGTAATGCAAATGAATGTCTATTCGGCCCCGCATCTGCTTTCACTTTTCGCCGCAGCGGATACGGAAGTGCGCAATGTTGCCTTAACCGAAGACCCAAAGAACCGACTCACAAACGCATCCTGGTACCTTTACAAGCTCTGAGAAAGCCAGTATGGATGGAAATTTGATCCTGTCTCAGCTTTTAAGAGTTCTTCTCAGTCTCTCCAACTGTATGATGTTTCCGAGAAGGGCCATGACAGAAACGAAAAGGATGAAGTACTGAAAGAAGTTGAAGAGCCAAAAGAAAATGCTGCCGTAAATAAAGAAATCATAGAGACCCAAGTAGATCCTGCTGGATTCTTTGACGGCCGACTGGGCTCTCGCTTTTTGAGCAGGCTTCAAGTGAGCACCCACAATAAACATATACAGGCTCCAAAGCCCCAAAGCCGCGAAAGCGATTGTGAAAATTTCGGTCGCCGAAAAATCTAAGAGTTTTGCATCTGAGGCCCGAAGGGCCCCCGCATAAATGACTGCCCCGTCCTTTATCCGATCACAGATGGGGTCGAGACTCGCGGCAAATGGACTTCCCCGCCCGGTCAATCTCGCAAGCTCACCGTCTACACAGTCCAGGACGTGAGAAAACTCCATCATTAGAGCGGCTAAAATGCAAAGAATCCAATTCGATTTACTGCCTGCCCATGCAGCGCAAAGACCCACTGCAAGGCTACATATGGTGACCTGCAATGGCGTAACGGATGTATTGACAAGCAGGGGCGTTATTCGGATCGAAACCGTCCGCGCCAGAAATTTGGTGATGAGCGAATCCGCTGCCCTTTGAAGCTTCTCTCTTTCTTTCTCCGCCCTCACCTGCCTACCCTCCTTCCGTTTCGATCCCCTATCCTGAAATCTCACCCACACATCCTCGCATCATCTCTATCTCAGCGTTGACCCGCTTAATTGAGCTTATGAAAGGCAATTGATGAGCGTCTCGTAGTTCACCGTGCTTCTACAGATCAATTCAAGGACGTTTTTTCGTATAGCCTGCGATACCTCCTTATAATTCTCCCTGCACTCTCTTATCAGTTTAATAACTTCTTGAATGTCAATATCGCTTCGCAATTCCGATATATCTACGATATACCGCTCAAGGCCCACTTCTTTCATAAAGCTTGAACATTTTGATGCATATGAAATGGCGATGGATGGATTGTTCATGATGCTCGTGAGGATCAACGCGTGCACTGGGACTCCCACCGTAGTGAAAGTCTGTTTGATCAGGTCACGAATCCCATAGAAGTTTACTGAGCCATCGTACACCTCTACATTGGACGGATACCCTGCCCGTTCCATGATTCTTTCGCAAAAAACCCTGTCTTTCCCCCCGCCCCTCCTGCCGCTGTAGCAGGGAAGCAAAATCACATCGAACTCCCCGGCTATTCCTTTCAGCAATTCCGCGAATCTGCCCGCCGACTCATTGAAATCTCTCCGGTACTCCTCCTCGTTCAACCGCTTCATCATTGAGGCGGGCAGCAGTCCGCCCTTGCGAGCCTTGGTAAAACGAGGACAAAACAGCACCTTTTCACCATGCGTGCTGGTTACTCCGCCCCCCCGGGCATCGCTCAGATAAAAGGCCAGATCCGCAGCCAGAAGGAGTCTATCGTTCTTCAGGCCGATCGCCAGCGCATTCCGAAGCGACGTCCGATCTCTTACACAGACCTTTTCAATCCGATTCAAGACAAATCGAGCGAAGATTTCCCCCACCTTGGATATTTCCTTTGCATCACCGATTCCAGCGCCTATCGCCAAACATTTTCTCTTGAAAAAGACGGAGAGCATTCCCGGGGCCAGGTTGGCGATGAGGTACATGAAACTCGATTTTGTCTGAACGAGCTCGCCACCTCCAAGCAAGATGATATCCGCTCTCTTGATATTGCTGATTGTCCTGAGAAGGCCTTTCACTGAAAACGGATTCTGTGAAGAAACCCCATATCTTTTATTGGTGTATTCCACATCGCTGCTGTAACAATAGATCTCATTTACGCGGGGCATGGATCTCAGCATCCGGACGATGGCTTCAAATATGATGAGGTCACCCATATTTGAATGTTTGCCTTCGAGCTGCCCCCAACTGGCTGTGAAGACCTTCACCCCATTCATAGCAAATTCTTTTCCTTTGCCCAGGACAAAGTGCTCCGCATGCCCGTATCGAAACCTGTTGCTGGCTCGAATCCCAGTACCTCCCTGATCTTGGAAATATCAGTCCCGTGATCCTGGGTCAGAAACGCAATTTGCCCTTTCGTCACCAACGGCTTCGTGTTCGTGATTCTTGCCAACCACTCTGAGGCTGCCGCCCCAATCTCGGCCACTGCCGTCGGAATTCGAAAAGGCAGCAGCTTCACCCCCAGAATTTCTGCAATTGCGTTGATGTACTCCTCGCTCGACATGAGCTCGGCGCCACCGACGTTAAAGACTTGCGAATAGGCTCTCTGCGTTTTCAAGGCACATGTAAACGGCCCGGCATACATCACCGACATAGGTTGGACGAATCACGGAGGTCCCGCTTCCGATCTTGATCCATTTCCGTTCTCATTATTCGTTTGTAGAGTCGAATTCTTCTGACATCCCCAGGGCCATAGACAAAGTCAGGCCTGATTATGGTCCAGTGTTGGCCACTCGCGAAACTGTGATTCCGCACACTTTCCTCTGCTAACACTTTGCTCTCTTCATAAACCCCTCTTGGATGATACGGGTCTGTTTCCTTTGCGAGATTATGGCCGAATCCCTGCACCCCAGGGGTGCTTATGAAAACAAACTGTTTGCAGCGTTTCTTCGAAAACCATTGGAGAAGGTTCTCGGTCACAGCCACATTGGCTTGCATGATCAACCGATTATCGGCCCCCCATTCTCCCAGGCGGGCAGCTGAATGGACCAACACATCAGCACTTTTCGGGCAGATGTTGGCCAGCGTGCGACGGTTCACTCAGATCGCCTTCGACAACCATTGAGCAGTTCCCTGGGTGGTCAGCGTCGAGCAGTTTGTTTTTATCTCTCACGACACAGGTGACTTTGATACCCTTGTTGTTCAGGTATGCACAAAGATTCCTACCTATGAAACCCGCTGCACCGGTGAGTAAAACGTTCAAGCTTTGCCTTCTCTGATTTTGAATCGATTTACCATAGTCCAATAAGCCATTTGGTTTTGGGCAATGGTTGCGCCGGTCACCAGGTACTTCACTTCAATTCTCACCCCCGGCGGACGCACCCGCCGACCGCTTCCAGAAGTAGTAAATCCATCCGCCATACTCCGCCAAGACCCATCGCACCTGTTCCCCGTCCTTCCACCACCCTTTGGGATCAAAGGGGTCATCTTTAGCCGCCACGGAAAAAAACTTCAGTTTGTCGCCGTAGATCTTCTTCCATATGTGGTGCGCCCGTCTTGTGTGGGACTTGCTCGTGGTGACAATGACGCTTTTCATCTCTCGATCGAGCAAGACCTTTCCCACAACCCTGGCCTCGGTCACCGTGTCGTAGGCATCTTCGGCATTGACCCAAATGACTGCCTTTCTCGGCACACCAAAAAGCTCAAGGACACGTAACGGGTTTTCGTACCAGGGGCAGCATGGGTCATAGCCTTGACGTTCCAGTCCGCGTACGAATTCCGTCTTTCGGTTCCCGTTGATGACGATCTGCCGGGCCAAACCATTCCGGTAAAGGCTCGCGGCCTCGGCCAGCCTCGGGTAGTATTCAACGCCCGTACAAAGCACCACGGCGGCATCACACGGCACGGGGGTCTGATCCAGGATCAGAAGGCTCCCCACCTTTTCGAGAATGGGGGCTCGGGCCTCATACAAGCCCCAACCGAGAAGCAAGACGATCAGCAATACAATAAAAAATTTCCTGCTCACGCGCCTACCAAATCATGCATTGGATCCACCTCCAACGGCGACAGAGAAAAAGAATGTCTCACGCAGAGCTCACAGGGCACACAGAGAAAGGCAACGGTCCAAAAAACACTCAATCTGGAGATCCCAAGAAAAAGCATGCGCAGTCTGGACTTCTCTTCACAGTTCTTTCGTCTTCCCTGCGATCTCTGTGGGCTCTGTGCGAAATAAAACTATCCCCCGATCACGTGCCGTCCGACCTTCACAAGCGATGGCAAATGGAGCATCATGTTTGAATAGGCCTGATTGGCCAGGGGGCACGCACATTTTCCATCGCGGATGTATCGTCGCACCTCTTTTGCCTGTGGGCTGTTCCAGAGGGCCTTGAAGTCATACCCGAAGTCCCTCAGGTTCCCCATGGACCTATCGTAGCCTTGTGTGCAGCAGGCCCAGACATCACCGTAGGGCGTGAGATGGGCGTTTGAAATTCCGGCATAGCAGGGGATCACCTGTCGGTCTTCCCTGAGAACCCTGACCGCCAGATCGTAGTAGGCAAATCTGAAACCATGGGTCAGCCGCTGGAACCACGGCTTGCCCATGGCCTGGCTTCTTGACTCCTTCTGGAAACAGGATATGGCCTGTGCATAGGCGTTTGCTGAGGGCGTAATCTCCTCCTCGCGATTGAACATCTCCGAGCGCTGCTCCGCGATTTCATTACGGTAGCTGTCAGGGCCGAGCGATTTGACAAAGGAAACGATCTCTTGAATGTCATTCACGTTCCATTTGGAAATGACCGTCCCCAGCTCCGCGTGAAAATTGGGATGGCTTTTCTTTAACGCTTTCAGTCGTTGGAAAAGGGTCATCACCTTTTCGAAGTTACCCGGCACGCCTCGGATCTGGTCATGTTTCTCACCCACGTGATCAAGGCTTGGCTTGACGGTCAACTGAACCTGCGGATTCCATGACTCGATGACGCTGAGGATCTCCGTGACCTGCCTTTGGATCAGATCGCCTGCGATGCCGTTCGTGGGGATGTGGATGACGCCTGGGGTGAGATACCGGCAGGCCAGCTCAATGATCTGAACCAGATCCGCTCGGAGGAACGGTTCACCACCGCTCACATTGAAAACATAAACGTGCCCCATGGACTGAAAGATCTGTTCGATCTCGTCGAGGCGAAGCTCATCCTTTCGTTTCTCCGGGGCCACTCGGTAAAGGTCCCATATGCGGCATGTTCGGCACCGGGACTGGCAGAGGTTTGTGACCGAAAAAGTGAGGTTGATGGGCATACCGGGTGCGGCGAGGCCCATATGGGCCAAACGGTAACGCACCATCTTCGGAAGCATTTCGCTCAGAACACTCATGATGTTTGTTGACCGGAAAGACCGGATTTCGGGCCGAGCACCGACTCGTAAACCGCAAAGGTCTTCTTCGCAATCTCCGCCCAACTGGCCGCCTCGCACAGGCGCGCGGCGTGACGGGCCATTTTCGAAAGCCGCTCGGGATCACCCAGACACTGGCCCATCTTCTCAGCCAGGGCCTTCCAGTCACCGGGGGGGACCACGGAGCCACGGTCTTCCACCAGGTCGGGAAGCCCCCCGACATCGCTCACGATCAAAGGCTTCTGAAACGCGAGCGCTGCAGCCCCCACCCCGCTTTGAGCGTCAAAACGGCGATAGGGGAGGATCACGAGGTCTGCGGCCAGAAAAAACTTCGCCGCCTCTCCGGCAGGGATGTACCGAAGGTCGGTGCGGACAAGCGATGAAATCCCGAGCGACCTTATGAGTGCGTCATAGGGAGCCCAATTCTCCCATGGCTTTCCGGCAATCAGGAGTCGTACCTCCGGCATTTTTTCCCGCAAATCGGCCAAGGCCCGGAGCGCCACATCCAACCCCTTGTAGGAACGGATGGCCCCGAAGAAGAGCACAACACGGTGCTCGTTCGATAAACCGAAAGCCTGGCGTGCCCCTTCGCGGGTGAGCCCCCTCGACGGAAAATCCAGGGGGCCATGGGCAATCTGAGTCATCCGGGAATCGGGAATATGGTAAACCTCCCTCAAGGTGCCCAGGTTCTCAGCCGAATGCACGATGAAATGATCTCCCAACTTGAAAAGCATCCGGCAGAGGCGTTCGTAAATCCGGGAGCCCTCATGTGAGCGGATGTTGTGCACCGTGAAAACGATTGGCCGCCTTCTTGCCTTGAACCCCGAACACACAAGAGCGTACATGGGCCAGAGCGGCAGGCTCCACCACTGAGCATGCAGCAGTTGCCCCTTTGCCGTCAATCCCTCCATGACCCAACTCAACGGGTTGTACCAGGCAAGACGGCGCCTCACCCGGAGATTGGGATGGTTGACGGCAGGAAAGGTGTGATCTTCATCGAGATCCCGCCCCGGATAAAGGAACCTCGGATAGATTTTGTCAAACGAGATGAACTCGACCTTCAAGACATCTGCCACGGCATTGGCAAGGCCGAGGCAGTAGCTGCTCAATGCCCTGAGCGGCGGCAGGGAACCCAGCATGGCCACATGTTTGATTCCATCCCTCCGGGCAGGGATCGTCTCAAATGAATCGATCCCCTTCACTCCTCTCGAACCTCATTTGGGAGATCTGCTCGGAGATGAGCCCCATCATGAAGATCATCACCGAGGTCATGAAGAGCAGCGCGCTCATGTTTGTGAAACGGGTCGTTGTCAAGTAGGTATAGAGGTAGTGGCCCAAGCCCGCCAAAAAAATGACGAGACTGACGGGCAGAAAGATCCGAAAAGGAGAGTATAACGTGCAGATCTTGACGATGATCATGAAAAACCGGACCCCGTCCCGCAACATCCGGATTTGGCTCTTGCCTCCCTGCCGCCGCTGGACCTTGATAGGCATGTATATCAGGCTTCTACCGTTCCTGAGGATACTGAGCGTCAGCGTGGTTGGATAGGAATAGGTGTTCGGGAGGAGATAGAGCATGTTTCGGACGACCTCTGACTTGACCGCGCGAAATCCCGACGTGAGGTCCTTGATCTGGAACTTTGCCACGTATGAGGCGAAGCGGTTGTAGAGTCGATTGGCAAAGGTTCTCACCCAGGCGCTCTCGAATTTGAAAGGCCTTGCGCCCACCACCATGTCATATTCAGGGAAAAACGCGACCATCCTGCCGATGTCTTCCGGATCGTGCTGACCGTCGGCGTCCATAAACACAAGGATGTCGCCCGATGCGATTCGGATGCCACTCTTGATGGCCGCACCGTTTCCGATATTGTAAGGGTGGCCGTAAACAATGGCACCGGCCTCTCTGGCCGCCTCAGCCGTTTGGTCCGTTGACCCGTCGTTGATCACGATGATTTCGAAGTCAGGATAAAGGGCACGAATGGCGTTGACGAGAGAGCCAATGCTCTGGCCCTCGTTATAGGCCGGGATGATGACGGAAACCTGGGTGCTTGCCATGGTCTTAAGAAATTACCTGTTTGCAAGGGCTGTGCGCTTGACGCAAATTCTAACAGAAGCTTTGCAATTTACTTGCCAGTTGTAGCCCGAAAAAAAGACCGAAAAGAAGATATCTCACGCAGAGCTCGCGGAGACCGCAGAGAAGATTTGTTTCTTAATAATGGGATCTGTTGACCACAAAGCCCCCACATTCTTCATCTGGTGCAAGTATGGCAGGATAGATAAACCCTTGCATTGCAGCTCCTCCTAATTCAATCCCAGCTATCAAGGTCCAGCCTATCATACTGCCATGCTGCCGGATCCTGCGCCCGAAGCTCATCATTGGAAATCACCCGGCCAACCCGAGCGTCTTCAAGTCCCCTTGTGATCATGCGCTCAAAAGCCAGCTCGCGCATGATTTCTTCATAGGTCGCATCCTCGGGCTGTTCCTGAATGACTTCAATTAAGCGTGCCTTTACTGTTGACATCAAGTGCCTCCATTTTGGTGCCTAACAAGTGTCAAGTTTATTTATACCCCTTTTCTCGATCCGCATCAAACCCGGCTTCACCCTTGGATTGGGTTCAGCGCGTAAACGGCCACTTGCTTCTGATGAAAAAGCAGCCTTGCCTTGTCCGAGAAAAAGGTCTTCAGGAGGCGATGCTGCTCCGGAGAGAAGTTGTCCCTCGCCCACTTGTCAAAGATGGGGGCATAAATGGCAAGATGGGTCACCTTCATGCGCGAGAGTCCCATCGAGGAGCTCGGAAGAATTGGAAGCCTTCTCCACAGCCCTTTTGAAGCGCCCTTCCCCCAGCAGATAATCCCGGTCGCAGTAATAGCCCCGGTTGCCGAGAAAGAGCAGGAACACCAGGGCATCATCCGGGAGGTTCGAATTGATGAACTGCATGGCGGGATACTCAAAGCGGTATCTGCTGATGTATTGGTCCCTGGTCAGTTCTCCACGTAGATAGGAAAATGGCGCGACTTCCTTGAACTGGTCTAGAAGATAAGCACCATTGTACGAGAGGAGGCCCAAGGCGACCAGGCCGGGGAGAAGACATCCCAGACGGAATCCCCTTCCATCCCATCGAGATACGAGGCCTGAAAGATTCTTCAGTCCAAACACCGAGAGAATCACCAGGGGAGGTACGATGGGCACCAGATATCTGATTCTCATGTCCCTTGTGAAAAAGGCAAAACAAAAATAGAGCACCGAAAAGGCCAACAGCACCTTTCTTTCCGTCCGCAAATCAGAGGAATCCCCGTTACGTCTCCTGGGGAAAAAAGCCAGTATGGGCAGGATGAGCAAGAACGGGTTGAGCCTCCCATCGAAATGGCGCGGGTCGTCATCCCGCCCCTCGAAAAAGACTCGCACGGGCAGAAGGGCTATCTGAGGCCAGGTCTCTTTGTAGATTATTTCTCGATAGGAAAAAAGGCTGACCCGACCGGATTTCACTGAGCCGGCTTGCTGCGTCCCTGTCTTGGGCGAGGGGGTTGGATTGAAGAAGCTATTGTAGAGCGGATAGATCGGGTTCTTCTTCCACTGGTAATTGCGGATCATCCAGGGGGAGAAGACCATCAATGACACAGCGACAAATAACCCGCCGCACCCAAGGGCCCTGAGCCCTCCCTGCCACCCCTTGCCGCCGTGCCTTGCGTAAAGAAAAGCCACGAACAAGCTCAAGAGAAAGCAGACGATCAGCCCGTTATACTTGGTCCCCATGGCCAGACCGCAGAAGACGGCGGACAGGATCAAGTGCTTGGGCCTGAAGCCTTCGTTCACCCATCGGAGCAGCAGGAGCAGGGCGCCCGTGGAAAAAAAAATGAGTCCCAAGTCAACATATACGGTGATGGAAAGCTTGATGATGACCGGAATGGAAAGGAAAAAGAGCGCGCCAAGGATGCCATAAGTCGCGTTCAGCCGTTTCTTCAGGTATCCGTAGACCAGCCACGCGGTCAAAAGCCCGAAGCTGAAATGGATGAATTTGGGGAGGATGTCATTTCCCAGACGGAGAGCCGCAAGATAGAGCATGTCAAGGTTCATGGGATAGTAAGAAAACACCATGAACGGGATCTCATGGATGGCACCATGCCTCAAGTACAGCTTCGGGACCGCCAGGTGGTGAACCAGGGCGTCCCGACTGATCGGGGGGACGCTTGCGAGAATGACGATGGCTGCAGCGAGACCGGCCAACAGCAAAATCAGAGTACGCAAGACCGTCTTATCAAGTAACGCCCGTTCCCCGAGGGGTCTTGTATCTCTAGCTGATATCAACGTGCTTCCTTTTTGAAATCGGTTTGGATGCCGCCCCTCTGCCATCTATAAAGACCAAGCTCAAGAGGGAAAATTTAAGCAAATGCGAAGCATCGCCCTAAGCCACCGAAACCTTTGTCACCCAGTGGCACAACCGCTATTTACTGAGAGCCTTCGGCCTCTGGAATCGAAAAGAGGGTCTTTGCGGATCTCATGTCGGTCTAGGAGATATCGAATGGTTGTGGAAATAACCCCAAGACCATACCTAACAGCCCTCAAGGGACTTATGGAAGAGGCATCCTCGAAGTAACGCGTCGGGCACGAAATCTCCCCGATTCGGAATCCAAATCGGATGACCTGAACAAGCATCTCATTGTCGAAAACGAAATCATCTGAGTTTTCCTCAAGCGGGAGCATTTCAAGGACTTTCTTGGAAAATGCCCTGTAGCCTGTATGTGAATTCGGACAGCTTCTTCTCAGAAGAAAGTTCTGGAAAGCTGTCAGGAAACGGTTTGAGATATACTTATAAGGAGGCATACCCCCACGGAGCGCTTTCCCGCCGAGAATCCTCGACCCCAGCACCACGTCGTAAACTCCGTACGCAATCATGCTCGCCATGGCGGTGATGAGCCTCGGGGTGTACTGGTAATCCGGGTGAACCATCACGACAATGTCCGCTCCCCGCCGCAAGGCCTCCCGGTAACAGGTTTTCTGGTTTCGGCCGTACCCATAATTCCGCTCGTGGACAATGGTCTCTATCCCCAGCTCCCTCGCAAGCCGGACAGGTATCATCCGCGCTGTGGTCATCCACCATAAGGACCTGATCCACCGCGTCCAGCGGGATCTCACCATAGGTCTGTTCCAGGGTCTTTCCCGCATTGTACGCCGGTAACACCACGATAACACGTTGGCCATTCAGCATAGGACTCACCTTACATCGACTGACTTGCTCAGCCTCTCCCTTGCTGTTCTCAACAATTCCTGAATGCTCCCGTCCTCTTGCTTTTCTTGAGCAGGGATCTTTTCGAGAGTCTCAATCACCCTTTCGTAATTTTTCATTTTCAAGTGGGTCACGGCAAGGTTTTTCCTCACCTGAATTGAGTCTGGATCGAATTCCAGCCCTTTATCAAGCGCTTTCAACGCCTCCGTGTATCGACGTGACCTCCCATAGGCGGCCCCAAGGTTTCCCCATATCTCTCCATTTAGTGGATCCGTCTTGGCGGCCACTTCGAAACACTCCATTGCCTGTTCGTATTCCCCAACCCCCAAAAGGGCCATCCCCTTGTCGTTTAGGAACTCACCTCGCTCTTGAACCGTCATTTTCAGTCGCGAAGCCTTCTTCAGCAGCGCAACCGCGGCGCCTGGCCTATTGTCCTCCACGAGGAGGGAAGCATAACCGGTGTAACCACTCACCTCTTTGGGGTGGGCGCCGATAAGGGCCATTCGATAGTACTTCCACGACTGGTGTGAATCTCCCCGTTCCTGGTAGGCTTTTGCAAGCGCAACCGCATATGTAGTATTATTGAAAACCTCGACCTCTTCATAAAGATTCAAATCGTCATGCCATTGACGCCAATTCAAGTAAAAGGAATACCCAAAAGAACACTGTGACGAGTGTTAGGGCCATAACATGTTTGAAAACGCCTTTTCTAAGGTGGCCCAGCATCCACGGGAAAGAAATACTTAAAAATGCAAGCGGGAAATAAAGCCATCTCATGGACCAGGCTGGTTGCAGAATGGGGTACCGATCGAGGACGGGTAGTAAACCCAATAGGAAACAAAGGCATGCGAAAACCACAACGCGATCTGGTCGCAACCTATATAGCAAGGCCCCCACCATCGCCAACCCAGCCAAACCAGGAGGATTTCTGGCCAGACAATGCCTGGGGGATCTCCAGATCGAAGACGTGAAGGGCCGCTGGGAAAAACACGAGCCTGAGGTTATATACCACAAGATATGGCACAAACAGGATGCGCATCAAAAGGCTTTCCTGTGGCTGTGGGAACAAAAAGCCGTCAGTAGCCTGTGTTCGTGCAATAAGATAGATGACCAACACCGATATCGGGCACGAATCTTGCTGCCTGCCTCAAGAACCTTGCGCGTTCCTTCAGCACAAGCCGGTCGTAGAGAAAATAGATCGGCAGCATCAATGCGGCAAATTCTTTCGAAAAACTTCACATGGCGAAACATACGACCGAAAGGAGACGCTTCAGCATGAGCCTTCTCGAATCGCGGTTGGCATAAAAGTGAAGGGACGCGAGCGAAAAGAGGGAGGCCAAGATATTGTTCCTGGCAGGAATCAACGCGACCGACTCCGTGTTCACTGGGTGAAGACCGAAGATCAGAGTAGAGAGGACAGTAGGCCAACCCGCCCCAAACTGCTTGCTCAGGACGAAAAAGAGCGTGGCACAGGTCAGGAGATGCAAAACGACATTGGTCGTTCGAAATCCTCTTGCGTCAAGCCCCCAAATTTTGAAATACTTTGAACAGGTTATGTTGCTCAGCGGTCGATAATATCCGGTGTGAGCCTCGCCCATCCGCTTAAGGACACCGTCTTCCTGTTTGAAATAGGATGAAATCTGGTGGATCTCTCTTATGTAGATGTTTTTTTCGATCAGATCATGATCATCACGGATGAACTGGCCGTTGAGGCTTGGCAGATAGCATAGGACGACGGGCACGACCACCATCGTCAACTGAAACAGGCAATTTCTGAGCCTTCTCTCTGGTTTTCTCATTACACACCAGGTTTATTGGAGCTCAAAAACGGGCACATCCCCTTCGAACAGGAAATGCGGCTCGCCACATGAATGATCGGCACAATCACGATATAATCTTAGGCTGAAGAAGCATAACTTCTGTTCCTGGGAAATACAAAATCCTTGTACCGAGAGTAGATGTGGGATATGGACTAACCTTAACAGGGAGTCTCCGTCTCAACACCATTGCCAATAAGAAGGCACAGGATCGGACTCCATCCTGGGCTACAGCTCTTCTAGAAAACAATGCAAATTGAAGGAACCGCCGTGAACCTCCAAGATGAAAGAGACCTGTCAGGGTGCAGAAGAAACCTGTTTGCCTTTTTTAGTCTTGCTATCGTCATATTCGCGATTTACTCAAATACATTTCATGCTTCCTGGCATTTCGATGATTTCGTAAATCTGGTTGACCATCCAGGAATGCATCTAAAAAGCCTCGAATGGTCAGAGATCAAGGAGACCTTTTTTGCCAACCGCGGGAAGCTCAACCGCCCCGTTTCAGCGTTTTCGCTGGCGCTCAACCATTATTTTTCCAGGACAAACGTCTTCAGCTACCACCTGGTCAACACGACCATCCACTGCTTTTCTGCCATTTTCCTCTTTCTTTTCATTTTGCAGACTCTTAAATTGCCAGTTCTCGAAAAGAGATACGGACCCATCGCGTATTCTGTGGCCCTGCTGGCGAGCATGCTCTGGGCCATAAATCCGGTCCAAACCCAAGCCGTGACCTATATCATCCAAAGGATGGCTAGCCTGGCAGGGCTCTTCTATGTGCTGGCATTATACTTCTATTCGAGAGGAAGAACAGCACCCAGCAAGTCTTCGCGAGTACTTTTCTTAACCCTTTGCACACTGTCCACCCTGCTGGCCTTTGGTTCAAAGGAGAACACGTTCGTCCTGCCTCTGTCGATCTTCCTCTATGAGATCATGCTGGTTCGAAAGGCTACCATAAGAGAGTGGTTCATAAGTAACAAACGAATATTGATCACCATCGTCCTGGCCGTCACGGCCTCTCGGCCTGATCTACCTGTACTTTCGACAGGGGGACATCTCCTTTCATTTCTGGGGGGGTATCAAAGAAGGGTGTTTTCACTTGGACAAAGGCTGCTGACTGAACCGAGAGTGATATCGTCTCTACCTATCCCTGCTTCTCTACCCGCCCCGCCAGGCTATCGCTTGTCCACGATTTGGCGATTTCCCGTCTCCCCTGGAACCTGTATCTGCCTTATCTCATTATGCTGGCATCCCCGCACCGTGCTTGGGGCGGTGACCTATGTCCGCAAGACTTGGCCTCTCACCGCCTTCTGCGTGCATCTTCTTCTTCTTTCTAAATCACTTGATCGAGTCCACCATCGTGCCGCTCGAGTTGGTGTTCGAGCATCGAAATTATATTCCTTCAATGCTTTTCTTTGCCCCATTTCCGGGCTCCTCATAACAGCCGCCTATGCTCCAGCCATTGAAAAAAACATTGCTCGGGTACTCGTCCTGGTGCTCATCGCTGCACTGGTCTTCTTTTACGGCCGGTTCCACCTATGCCTACAACTTCGGCTGGAGAACCGAGGAAACACTTTGGATGGATGCGGTGTTTAAGGCCCCTGAGCTTTGGCGTCCCTGGCAGGGGCTCGGGCCACGTCTACTGCTGAAGGCAAACCTGGATCACACAAGGCCTTGCAGCTCTTCTCGACAGCCCTATCAAAGAGGAACAGTGCCAACAGAGAACGACAAGACTAGCACCCACTACAGTTTGGGGGTAGTCTATCAAAGGCTCGGGAGATTACGAGAAGGCGCTCTTCCACTATCGTCGAAGCGGAAAGAATCTCCCCCAGATTCGCCGGGCACCACAATAACCGTGGCGCGATCTTTGCCGATCAGGGGTTGATTGAAGAGGCCATCGTTGAGCTGAAAAGGACGGCCACTTCCGATGCTGCCCATCAAGCAGAGGCCTTTAGCAATCTAGGCTTTCTGTATATGAAACAGGGCAAGTTCGCTGACGCCATCGTGTGCCTGCAAGCTGCCCTGGACATCCAACCGGGCGATCCGACTGCGCTCAGGCTGCTGGGTTATGCGTTCCAGGAAGTAGGAAGTTTTGGAAAGGCCTATCCATGTACCGAGGCTCTGGACGTGCAGCCCATGGAGCTCTCGCCCTACCTGTACCTGGCTGAGATCTACGGGCTTCGTAACATGGCGGCGCGTAAAAAGGAAATGCTCGGAAGGTTTATCCACGGATTAGAGAGAGGACTTGATGATTTGCAAGAGACCTCATGAACGAAAAAAAGACCTTCTCGAAGACACTCATGGATAATCGAACCGCAATGAGACTCGTCCTTGAAGGCCTCTCTGACGGGCTCCAGCCGACATGAAGAGGGTGCGGTTCATCGAGCAGCAGAGCCAGGACAAAATGACTGGCCATGACTCAGAGTAATTGATACGCGCCATCCGGCTTTCGGCAAAATCGCAGTTTTGCTTTGTGCAATCGCTCAAAAGGATTTGAATCGGCGCCAGCTGAGGTGGCACCGTGCTCAGAACAACGTCAGTTGATCTATCTGCCGGTCTTCCTCTTGCTGCCTTTTGATCTGCTACCGTACGAACGCCTTGTCCTTGCCGGCTGGTGACACCTGGCAACCTCGCACCCGGAAGCCCTCTTCTGTGAAATGCTTCTGTTCCCACCGCAGGTTCGGGCTATTTGTATGGCGTTTTATTTTGTTGAACCCCGCGACCTGGGCCACCGTGTATTTCGGAGGAATCGGCGCCAACAAGTGCAGTGAGTCGGACATCAGAGGCACTCCTCTACACTGTTTTCTCACGCTGCGCCAAGTCCCGAAAACCTGGAGCGGAGCCCGACTTTAAGCCTTCCATTCATTCCCTCCCGGATCTGTCACACTCCCGCCAGATCCGGGGACTTGCCTCTTATTATTCGTTCCTGGAAATGATCTGTGGCCCAGACCGATCTTGACCTCATTTCACCGTCGCGAGACCCCTAAGCTGGGACCCTCTTTGACGTGTACATGGTGCTCCCTTCTCAAGTAAAAAACCCGGCCAAGGAGGGCGAACCCTTTTTTCGGATCCGCCTGTCTTCCTTGGCCAGGCCGTCGAAACGAGCTCGTCGTTATGGCTTCGGAGCGTTGGTCGGGGCTCCGCCGGGACCTGCAAGCGTGTATATCAGGTTACCATTGGTATGCTCCGATGTCATAGTATACGCCGTCGCGGTGTTTAGCGTGACCAGGGTTGGGTGTCATTGCTCTGCACAAAGCCGTTGGTATTGATCAGGATGGCTGTCGGCCCATAATGGCCGAAATCCACGAAATAGGCTTCCTGGACGGTCGCCGCGTTTTTCAAGTCGCCAGCGCTGTCGCATTGAAAGCCCTGACCCTGTAGGCCGAGAACTGCGGGATGGCAATCGCGGCCAGAATGCCGATGATCGCAATGACGATCATCAATTCGATCAACGTAAAGCCCCTTTCATCCTTCTTGGTCATCTTCTTAAACATAATCCCCTCCTCATTACCTGAAATAAAGCCTTTGGTTAAACATTCATTAGCCCAACTCAAATCACCTTGAACCTTGAAATTCGCTCCGACCTTCTGTACCTCCTTTCGCAACAAAATCAAGTCGATATTGTCATCCGTTTGATTTACACATTCTCCGTTCTTCCCGCTTTAGCAATACAATTATTGTGCCAGGGCGGACATTTGCTGAGACTTATACAGCAATCTACAATTTTTTCAATAAGATATGACATATTGTCTCCTCTTCATGGCAAATGAAAGCCCCAAATCTGAAACCAAACTCGCGCCATGTCTTACCTTTTTTTGTCAAATCCATAACAATTTTTGGCATTCCGGTTCCCTTCCCGGATCACTGGATCCTATCATGGCTTGGGCGCTTCCTGTGATCCTGCCTTCAGAATTGACAGTATAGAACTTCGTGCCGTTTATGGGTGTCGATACGATCGTAAAAGTTTCGAGGTCTCCAGATGCCACTGTGTTGACGGTTTCTGAGGCCACGAAGGCATAGTCGACCGTGAGGACCGAGACATCACCAATGTTACCGCCTGGCCAAACAGCAAAATAGGCCTGGGCGGCAGTGTAGCAGTTTCTCGCATCCGAAAGGGCCGCTGCGTTGAGTCCTCTTGCCCGATATACGCTGTACTGAGGGATCGCTATTGCCGCCAGAACTCCAATAATAGCAATAACGATCATCAACTCGATCAGCGTAAATCCACTTTCCCTCTTTCGCAGCCCATCTTTCATCTTTTCAACCCCTACCCTTTGCCTTCTGTAACTGACCCATTTTCGATTGCAAAGGGCTATCGTCTTAGAAAAAAGGTTAACGCGAACTTTCTCAAAGTAAATCGACCCTGTCTAGCCGTTTCATTAAGCTTTTGATCGCAATTCATTCAAGTCTTGTGCCAGTACGGAGCTCACGATCGCACATTTATAATATCCATTGTATTTGCAATATGTTATATGTCAAAAAAAAGGCGCCATGGGCCATAAACCCAGTGCGGGACCTCGCATCACAATCTGGTAAGTACAAATTTTGTCTGCGGTTGCCCGAATTTTGGCATCGAATGGAGCGGGATGGGTCCTTGGGGGAAGCTCATAGAGACGACCTGCGGTATTGCCGATCATCTGCGCCGGAACTTGGTTTTCGGAGTCGCCGACAAAAGGAGTCACCAGAAATTAATAAGTATTTTTAGCTAGTTAATTGTTGGCCTGCACCACGGAGTTAATTCATAACCACAGGCTCAACCGGGCGCTCGAAAGAGTTGCTGGCCAAATAGCTTTGTGGAAAGGACGTCAGCGTTCCCCTTATCCGGCGCGGCCAAGCTTTGTCAGAGCCGGGGTCCCGTGACCCACCAAGGCTTGCCCCTGACAGTTCTTTTAAAAAAACCAAGATATCAAGGATTTATCTCGCACAGAGCTCTCGGAGAACGCAGAAAAGCTGAAGCACAGTGCAAACCGGCTAACGCAACTTCGCTCATCCCCCTTTGCGTTGGCTCCGAACCAGAAAAGGTTTCGTGGTCTGGGGTTTGCTGAAACTTGAAACCAAGAATAGTGACCATTTTGTGGGCAATTTCACCGCTTGGGTACTATAGGCTCAAACTGACCCTCAGACACTCATCGACCTGTTTCATCGCCTCGGCGGGCAGGAAGCCTATTTTGTTGATGACCGACGATTTCGGAACCGTAATGATGACTTCGGCCTTGACGATGGAGTATTTGTCCAAACCTGCCTTTTCAGCGACGGGGGTCCCATTCCGGACATGAAAGTGGAAGGGATAAACTTTCCGGGGCGTAGAGGAGGATATCAGGGCAAGAATGAGGTTGGGGCTGTATTTGTTGGCAATGTCGTTTTGAACCACGAGGGCCGGTCTCGATTTCGCCTTTTTGAAATCACTCACATACGGGAAAGGCACCAGGACCACGTCTCCTCGGCTGAAGCCTGCCTCATCCATTGCCCTGATTCTCCGTCATGTCAATCGCAGCCAGATAACCCATAGCGTCGGCAATATTCTCGTCTGCCATCTCCAGATATCCCTCCGCCATCAGGGCCTCGAATTTCCTCTTTTTTTGCTCGGCTAGATACCGTGTAAGGGCTTGCCTCAAGAATTGACTCCGATTTGTCCTCGTTTCCTTCGCAGCGGCGTCAACCTCCTGGAGCAAATCATCCGGCATAGTGACCACAACTTTGGCCATGAGTCCTCCTATATGCTTGCCATGAGGATAGATCATTTACCCTTCGAAGTATAGACAAATTCGAGCCATACGTCAACATTGCGAGGGCCGGACGGGAAATCGTACGCAAGGTCAGTCATGAACAAAAATGGGTGAGAGAAAATCACATCTTATAAGAGAAGCGAGGCGACGCAGCCACACCCAGGATGGATTCGAAGGAGTAAAAGGAAAGAGGTATCTATCTCACGAGGAACACGGACGGTAGGGGGAATGAAAAACAGTAAAATCTACTCTCACTCTACTTTACTCATGAGTAAAATCGTGTTATATCGATTTTACCATGGAAAAAATCCATCATCGCTACCTGAAAGAGCCCGTCGAGGATGACCTGAAGACCCGAATGGTCTTCATTGGAGGTCCAAGACAGGTGGGCAAGACGACCTTTGCGTTTACCTTCCTGACCGAGCCAAGCGAGGCACATCCTGCTTATCTCAACTGGGATGACCTCCATTGCCGGTCGGCCTTGATGAAAGGGGAATTACCCCCGAACCAGTCGCTGATTATCCTTGATGAGGTCCACAAATATGCAAGATGGCGGGGCCTCGTCAAGGGTTTCTATGACACGATGAAATCCCGCACGGCCTTCATCATAACCGGTTCGGCCAGGTTGGATCACTATAGAAAAGGCGGAGATTCCCTTCAGGGAAGGTACCATTACTACCGGATTCACCCTTTTTCGTTAACAGAGCTGAATCGGAATCCTTCCCACAGTGATTTGGAGCTTCTGCTTAAATTTGGGGGGTTCCCGGAGCCTTGTTTGAGAGCGGAAGAACGATTCTGGAGGAGATGGCAGAGGGAGAGAACACATCGCGTCGTCTATGACGACATAAGGGACCTTGAGCGGGTCAAGGAGATCAGCCTCCTGGAGCTTCTTGCCGAGGCGCTTCCTGGGAGGGTTGGATCTCCTTTGTCTGTAAGAAATCTGAAGGAAGTGCTGGATGTCGCGCATGAGACCGTCGACCGATGGCTGCGGGTGCTCGAAAGGATGTATTACTGCTTCCGTATCCCTCCGTATGGCGCGCCGATGGTGAGGGCCGTTAAAAAGGAGCAGAAGCTCTACTTGTGGGATTGGTCACTTGTCCCGGAAAAGGGTGCAAGATTTGAAAACCTGGTTGCCTGTCAATTGCTCAAGCTCTGTCATTTCGAAGAGGACACCGAGGGCTATCGAATGGAGCTGAGGTTCCTTCGGGATACTGACAAGAGGGAAGTGGATTTCGTCGTCCTGAAAGAAGGCCGCCCGTTATATGCCGTGGAGTGCAAGACGGGTGAAAAAGCGGTTAATCCAGCGCTG
This sequence comes from uncultured delta proteobacterium, assembly GCA_963699845.1. Lineage (GTDB taxonomy): Bacteria > Desulfobacterota > DSM-4660 > Desulfatiglandales > Desulfatiglandaceae > CAWHLE01. The sequence goes on along the minus strand of CAVOVO010000022.1, from coordinate 107,274 downwards.
TTCTATTATAGAGAAAGGGCCAAGATCCCAAAATTCTACCAGGTCCACACCGGAACCAGGGATTATGAGAAGGAAGGGATCAGGGTTTTGCCTTTTTGCACCTTTTGCCGCGAACAGCGGATGCCCTAGGCCGCCCACCTAGAGTCCTAATTTTTCGAGACGATATCGGAAGGACCGCATGCTGAGCCCCAGAAGCGCTGCGGCGCCTTGTTTGGACCCGCGTGCGATCTCGAGGGCCTTGACGAGGTAGGTCTTTTCGATTTCCGCCAGGATTTCTTCCAGGTCGATGCCTTCGGGTCCAAGGTCGGTGCTGCGGCGGCGGTCCCTGGTGCGCTCTTTGTGGAGGTTTGAAAGGGTCAAGCTCTCGGGCAGGACGATGTTGGAGGTTTCAAGGGCCACGCTTCGTTCGATGATGTTTTCAAGCTCTCGCACGTTTCCCGGAAAGGAATACCCCCCCAGGATGTCCATGGCGTAAGCCGATATCTTCCTGATGTCCTTGCCGAACTCCTTCGAGTACTTTTCAAGGAAATGGTGGGCCAGAAGGGGGAGGTCCCCTTCCCGCTCTCTCAGAGGGGGCATCAGGATGTGGATCACATTGAGTCTGAAATAGAGGTCCTCCCGGAACTGCTTGTTGATGACCTCCTTTTCAAGGTCCTTGTTGGTGGCGGAGATCACGCGCACATCCACGGTCTTTTCCTCGGTCCCACCCACAGCGGTGAATCGCTTCTCCTGAATCACCCTCAGAAGCTTCACCTGAATGGCCGGTGAGAGCTCACCGATCTCATCCAGGAAGACCGTGCCGCCGTGGGCCACTCCGAAAAGGCCTTCCTTGTCGGCGACAGCACCGGTGAACGCCCCTTTCTTGTAGCCGAAAAGCTCACTTTCAATCAAGGTTTCCGGGATGCCCCCGCAATTGATGGCCACCATGGGCTTGTCCCGCCTAGGGCTCAAGCGGTGGATGGCCCGCGCCACCAATTCCTTCCCCGTGCCGCTCTCCCCCGAGACAAGGATATTGCTCTTCGCATCCGCCACCCTCCGGATCAGGTCGTAGATCCTTTTCATCTGTGGGCTTTCACCCACCAAGACCCCAAAATGATAACGCTCCTCGGCCGGATCTCCCTTTTCAACCCCATCGCCGTTTGATCTTGACTGGATGGCCTCCTTGACGATCTTCTTGAGCTCGTTGACCTTGAAGGGTTTCGGGATGTAATCATAGGCCCCCTCCTTCATGGCCTCGACCGCCGTCTCTGCGGTGGCAAAGGCCGATATGAGGACCACTTTCGCGTTGGAGTCAACGGCTTTGGCCTTTCTGAGCACCCCGATCCCGTCAATGTCCTTCATGCGGATATCGGTGATCACGAGATTGTAATGATGACCGTCCAGGTATTGACAGGCCCGCTCCCCGCTTTCCGCCAGGGTCACCTGGTATCCCTCTTTCGTGAGCATGATCTCCAGGAACTCCCGCATGCTCTTTTCGTCGTCAACGATCAGGATGCTCTGTCCGTCGGTCCCAGACAATCCGTCCTCCAATCATGGTCAGCACGGTTCTGCCCGTCATCTTTTTCCCGATGAAAGGCGTGTTCTTGCTCTTTGAAAGAATATCTTTCCCGGCAGAACACATACTCGCAATCCGGATCGATGATGACAAGGTCCGCCTCGGAACCCTCGGCCAAAGTCCCACCTGGAACCCCCAGAACCGACGCGCCACCGGTGCTGAGCTTTCTGATGGCATCGGGAAGCGTGAGGGTTCCGTCTCTGACCAACGCCAGGGTAAGGGGGAGGGCCGTTTCGAGTCCGATCACGCCAAAGGCCGCCCGATCAAATTCCAGGTCCTTCTCCAGGGTGCTGTGGGGCGCATGGTCCGTGGCGATCGCGTCGAGGACCCCCTCTGCCAAGCCCCTTTTGATGGCCGCCACATCTTCAGGCGTTCTCAAAGGGGGATTCATCTTCGCGCGAGTGTCGTAGCCCATGACTGCCGTGTGATCCAGGCTGAAGTAATGGGGGGCGGTTTCCGCCGTCACCGGCAACCCGTCTTCCTTGGCCCTTCTCACCAGCGCCACCGACTCCGACGTGCTCACGTGCGCAATGTGGACCGGGCAACGGGTGAGCCTTGCCAGCGCGATTTCCCGGTAGACCATCACTTCTTCACTGGCAGCCGGGATCCCCCGAAGCCCGATGGCGGTTGAAACAGATCCTTCGTGCATGACGCCCCCGCCGGACAAATGGGGGTCTTCGCAGTGAGAGATGACCGTCAAGCCATGGTGTCGAGCATATTCGAGTGCCCTTCTCATGACCTGTGTGTTGGTGACCGGACGGCCGTCGTCTGATACGCCCACCGCCCCCGCCCGGCTCAGGTCCCCGAACTCGGTCAGGGCCTCTCCTTTTTGGCCCATGGTGATCGCCGCGATGGGAAACACCTTGGCGAACCCCGCCTTCCTGGCCTGCTCCAGAATGAACTCCGTCACCGAACGGCAATCGTTGGGAGGGATCGTATTCGGCATGCATGCCACGGCCGTGAAGCCCCCTGCCGCCGCCGCCCTCGTTCCAGACCAAACGGTTTCCTTGTACTCGTGACCGGGTTCCCGGAGGTGAACGTGGATGTCTATGAATCCCGGTGCCACCAGCCAACCCGAGGCCTCCACCACTTCGAGACCCTGCCCGTTCCCCTCGTACGCGCCCCAGGGGAAAATTCGCTCGATTCGCCCTCGGTCAATAATCAGATCGGCGTTTTCAACCTTGCCCTTAACAGGATCAACCACCCTTCCACCTTTAACCCACGTTGTCACTTCCGCCTCCTGCGACCAAAAGATAGAGTAATGCCATGCGCACGGCAACCCCGTTTTCCACCTGGTCAAGGATGACCGATCGAGGCCCATCTGCCAATTCAGGACTGAGCTCCACCCCTCGATTCACCGGCCCTGGATGCATGACAATGGCGTCGCTTTTCGCCTTCTCCATGACCTCCGAGTTGAGTCCAAAAAACGACGCATATTCCCTGGACCCCGGAAACAAAACGTCGCTTTCCCTTTCCATCTGGATCCGAAGGGCCATAATGACATCCTTGTCACGGATGGCTTCCGACGGGGCGTAAACCACCTTCACCCCCAGTTCCTCAATACCGGGGGGCATCATGGTGGGCGGTCCCGAGACCGTCACGTGGGCCCCCATCTTGATGAGCCCGATGATATCGGATCGAGCGACCCGACTGTGCGAGATGTCCCCGATGATCGCCACATTTAAGCCCTCGATCCGACCCTTTTTCTCTTTCACGGTAAAGAGATCCAGAAGGGCCTGGGAGGGGTGCTCGTTGATGCCGTCGCCCGCGTTGATCACACCGGCCCTCACATGCCGTGCCAAAAGGTGAGGGGCGCCGGTGGATGAATGCCTCAAAACGATGATATCGGGGTTCATGGCCTGGAGGTTTCTGGCGGTGTCGATCAGTGTTTCGCCCTTTACCATGCTGCTTCCTGATGCGGAAAGGCTCACCGTGTCGGCGCTCAGCCGCTTGGCGGCCACCTCAAAGGAAGTCCGCGTCCTCGTGCTCGGTTCATAGAAAAAGTGGATCACACTCTTTCCTCTCAACGTCGGCACCTTCTTGATGTCCCGAGTCGAGATCTCTTTGAGCGACTCTGCCGTATCGAGTATGAGGCCGATTTCCTCGGCGGAAAGCTGCCGCATACTGAGCAGATCCTTGTGTGGAAATCTCTTCAATTGAGTCTCCTTCAAAAAAAACCTCCTTGACGGCTAGCCGTCAAGGAGGTTTTGAATGTTCGTGAAAAATACAGGCATCTCCAAACCCGAAAAAGGGGTTAGGTCTTTTCCGCACCCTCCGCTTCTGTCTTCACACGCTTGCCTTTCTCAGATTGAGAAGCGGCCTTCTTCTTTACGGCTGCCTTTTTGCCCTTCTGCTTTTCGGGCTTCCCTGCGCCCTCCACAGCCAGCAATTGGACGACCGAGACCGGCGCACCATCCCCCTTCCGCAGACCCTTTTTCACAATTCGGACGTATCCGCCCTGCCGATCCTTATAATGTTCCTTGAGCTCATCAAAAAGCCGGTGGACCACAGCCGTTTCGGTCAGGTAAGCGAGCGCCTGTCGCCTTGCATGCAGGTCACCCCGTTTTGCCAAAGTCATGATTTTCTCGGCAACGGGCCTCAGTTGTTTTGCCTTGCTGTCCGTGGTCTCAATCTGTTGGTGTTTGAAAAGCGCGGTGGTCAAGTTCCTGAGCAAGGCCCTTCGGTGGCTCGTATTTCGCCCCAGTTGCTTCCCTGCGTTTCTGTGCCTCATTGGTCCTCATCCTTCCTGTCTTCTTCATCATCATCCGGCATCTCCGAAGCATCATCAGCTTCCTCAAACGGTTTCACCGGAGGGAAGTTGTCGAGTTTCATGCCCAGATGGAGTCCCATGGTTTCCAAAATGACCTTGATCTCATTCAAAGACTTTCTGCCGAAATTCTTGGTCTTGAGCATTTCAGCCTCGGTCCTCTGAACCAACTCACCGATAAGCGTAATTTTCGCGTTCTTCAAGCAGTTGGCCGACCGCACTGACAGCTCAAGCTCCGAAACGGGTCTGAACAAATTCTCGTTGAGTCGCTCTTCTTCCGCGTCACCCTCTTCCTCAATGGGCTCGTCCCCCTCATCGAAGTTGATGAAAGGTGTCATTTGCTCCTTGAGAATCTTGGCGGCACAGGCGACCGCATCCTCGGGCAGGATGCTCCCGTCGGTCCAAATCTCCATAGTGAGTTTATCATAATCCGTAATCTGACCCACCCTGGCATTGGTTACCACATAATTGACCTTCTTGATGGGGGAAAATATGGCATCGATTGGGATGACCCCGATGTGGGTATCCTTTTCTTTTTCAGGCTCTGCCGGCACGTAGCCCTTCCCCACCCGGACAACCATCTCTAGGTTGAGCTTCGCCTCTTTGTTGAGGGTCGCGAGATGCTTTCCAGGATTCAGGATTTCGACCTGACCATGGCCGTCGATATCTCCGGCCACGACCTCTCCCTCACCCTCCCGGGACAAATGGATCACCGTCTCCTCGGCACTCTTCATCTTGAACTTCACTTCCTTCACGTTCAAAATGATGTCGGCCACATCTTCGACCACACCCGGTATGGTTGAAAACTCGTGGAGCACCCCGTCGAATTTCACGGAGACGACCGCCGCTCCCTGCAGAGAGGACAACAAGATCCGTCTCAGAGAATTCCCGATCGTAATGCCGAACCCGCGTTCAAGGGGTTCGCACGCGAACTTCCCATAATCATTGGTATGGGAGTCCTGATCAAGCTCTATACGCCTGGGTTTGATCAGTTCCCTCCAGTTCTTGCTTCTTAAATCCACCAACTGGAGCCTCCGTACTCATTTCCTTAGGGTTGATGAAACGCCCATGGCCACACCCGTTCTCTTGCCGCTGATCGAGGCCACTCAGCGCTCTTCACCATTAACCAAGCGCAACCGATTAGTGCCCCCAACCCCCTCTTACTTGGAATAGAACTCCACGATGAGCTGTTCATGGATGGGCATGGTGATCTCCTCGCGCTTGGGAAGCACCCTGAAGACCCCTCGATATTTGTCTTTCTCGAGGTCGATCCAATTGGGTACACCTCTTCTGATCACCGTCTCCATCGCTTCAAGGATCGGGACCACTTTCTGGCTCTTTTCTCTTACCTCAACCCTGTCGCCAGGCTTAACCAGATAAGAAGGGATATTCACTTTCTTGTCGTTCACCAAAAAATGGCTGTGTCTCACCAACTGCCTCCCCTGATGGCGCGAAGAGGCAAATCCCATTCTGTAAACCACATTGTCCAGGCGCGATTCAAGCAAAGCAAGCAAATTGGTACCAGTGACGCCTTTCATTTGATCGGCCCGGGCGTAGTAACTCCGAAACTGCTTTTCCAATACGCCGTATATTCGTCTGACCTTCTGTTTTTCCCTCAATTGGATCTTGTAGTCAGACACTTTGCCGCTCCGCCTCTGGCCATGCATACCCGGAGCGTAAGCCCTTCTTTCAAAGGCGCACTTGTCGCTGTAGCACCTGTCTCCCTTCAAAAAGAGCTTCATGTTTTCTCTGCGGCAAAGCCTGCAGGAAGATTCAGTGTATCTGGCCAATATAGCCTCCCGTTATATCCACTAACCGTTATACGTTGACAGCATTCTGTCGTCGCCTAATTGAAAGGGCACGACCGACCGGCAAAAGATAGCCCAAGCTGTCCTCACTCATTTTCGCCCAGTGCTGCGACCCCTATCACGGGGTCCCGTCACACTCTTCTTCGTTTAGGAGGACGGCATCCGTTATGGGGGATGGGTGTGACGTCCCTGATGGCGCTGACGTTGAACCCATCAACCTGCAGCGCACGCAAAGCGGCTTCCCTTCCCATGCCTGGGCCCTTCACCCTTACTTCCGCCATCCGCATCCCCTGCTCCATGGCCTTCTTGACCGCGTCCTGCGCGGCGAGTTGGGCCGCGAAGGGCGTGCTCTTTCTAGATCCCTTGAATCCCAAACGACCGGCGCTCGACTGGGCGATCACGTTGCCTGATCCGTCCGTGATGGTGATAATGGTATTGTTGAAGGTGGACTGGATGTGGACGACGCCCATTGGGACGTTCTTCTTTTCCTTCTTCCCTTTTGTTTTCGCTCTTGCGGCCTTTGCCATGCTGAGTCCCTAACTCCCTATTTCTTTTTCTTGCCCATCACAGCCCGCCTGGGGCCTTTCCTGGTTCGGGCGTTCGTGTGAGTCCTCTGGCCCCGGACGGGTAATCCCTTCCTGTGTCTGAAGCCACGGTAGGCACCTGCCTCCATGAGCCGTTTAATGTTCATGGAGATGTCCCGCCGAAGATCCCCTTCGACCTTGTGGCTCTCGTCAAGGATCTTTCTAATCCGGTTCACCTCTTCGGGCGAAACGTCATCGGACTTCGTGTTCCAGTCGATCCCCGCTTCGCTGAGAATCTTCCGTGACGCACTCCTCCCGATACCGTAGATGTACGTCAGCGCGATTTCGATCCGCTTCGCTCTCGGTAAGTCAACTCCTGCGATTCTTGCCAACGCTCGACTCCTTTTTCCTTACATCACCGGGCATTCCAGGCCAACGGACCCGGGGCCGCCGCCACGCTACCCCTGCCTCTGCTTGTGCCGGGGATTGCTGCAAATGACACGTGTGACGCCTTTTCGCCTGATGATCTTGCAGTGATTGCATATTCGCTTTACTGATGACCTCACCTTCATGGCGCAACGCCTCCGACACTCAAATAACGCTACTTCTGACCACGAAAAACGATCCTCCCACGCTTCAGATCGTAGGGAGAGAGCTCCACAATGACTTTGTCACCCGGAAGGATTTTGATGAAATGCATCCTCATCTTTCCGGATATGTGCGCGAGTATTCTATGGCCATTCTTAAGTTCCACTCTAAACATGGCATTGGGCAACGTCTCAACCACAACCCCTTCGACTTCAATGGCGTCCTCTTTGGCCATGCATGCTCCTTAACCCGAAACCCCTGATCAATCGTCTTTCCGGCCACATCTTTCGGGCCTAGAAATCAACACATCGCCGCGACTAACGTACCCTGCCGAAACCCTTTTTCATGAACCCTTCGTAGTGGCGGGTCAGCATGTGGGACTCTATCTGGTTTGTGGTATCCATGGCCACGCCCACCACAATAAGGAGCGCCGTTCCTCCAAAATAGAAAGGCATATTCAGTTGGTAAATGAGGATCTGGGGCAGGATGCAAATCGCCGAGATGTAAATGGCCCCACTGAATGTGATCCGTGTAAGCACTCGATCGATGTAATCGGCTGTGTTCTTGCCGGGCCGGATGCCCGGAATGAAGCCGCCATATCTTTTCATGTTCTCCGCCACATCGACCGGGTTGAATTGAATTGCCGTGTAGAAGTAGCAGAAGAAAAAGATGAAAGCCACGAAAATGAGGCTGTAAACGATATGCCCGGGCGCGAGGAAATTGACCGCATATTGGAGCCACGGCATCTCCCGCACATTCAGGAAATTTGCGATGGTGGCCGGGAACATGATGATCGATGAAGCAAAAATCGGTGGGATGACTCCCGCCGTGTTGACCTTAAGCGGCAAATGCGTGCTTTGCCCGCCGTACATGCGCCGCCCCACCACCCGTTTGGCATATTGAACGGGGATTCTACGCTGTCCCCGTTCTACAAACACAATGAGCGCCGATTACGACAATCATAAGCGCTACGATCAGAACCATGAAAAAGGCCGTGACTTCCCCCGTCCCCATCAGACGGAAAGTGTTGGCCACCGCCACCGGAAATCTGGCCACGATGCCGGAGAAGATGATCAGCGATATGCCGTTTCCTATCCCCCGCTCCGTGATCTGTTCGCCCAGCCACATGAGGAACGCCGTTCCCGCGGTCAGGGTGATGACGGTCAGCAACCGGAACCCCCACCCTCCGGAGGGAACGATCATCGCCCCGCCCGGGCTGCTCATCTGCTCGAGCCCTACAGCAATCCCAAAACCCTGAACCATGCTGAGCACGACGGTGCCGTATCGCGTATACTGGGTAATCTTTTTGCGGCCCTGCTCTCCTTCTTTCTTAAGCTTTTCCAGGTACGGAATCACGACGGTCAACAGCTGCAGGATAATGGACGCGCTGATGTAGGGCATGATACCAAGCGCCATGACCGACATCTGGCTCAACGCACCACCGGAAAACATGTCAAAGAGCCCGAAAAGGGTGCCCTGCTTGGCGCCGAAAAAGGCAGCCAGAGCGGCGCCGTCGATTCCCGGAGTCGGGATGTGGCAACCGAGACGATAGACGGCGAGCATCAGAAAAGTGAAGAGGATCCTCTTCTTGAGCTCCGGAATCTTAGAAATGTTCTGAAAACCGCTGATCAATGCCGTCCATCTCCTTCAAGAATTACGTGGTTGCAAGCTTAATAAATTTCAACCTGCCCGCCGGCCTTCTCGATTTTCTCCCGCGCGGCTCGGCTGGCTCTTTGCACCTTCACCACCAGAGGGTGAGATATCTCTCCTTTGCCGAGAAGCTTGACGCCATCTATCACTTTACCGATGAGACCCGCCTGCGAGAGGGCCGCCAAGTCGAGGTTCGAGTTAGGGGCGAATTCGGATAGATCCCCCACGTTCACGACAGAAAATTGCTTCTTGAACAGGTTTTTAAATCCCCTCTTCGGCAGTCTACGGTGGAGAGGCATCTGGCCTCCCTCAAACCCGCGGCCGGGATGTCCTCCTGACCGCGCCTTCTGGCCCTTGTTTCCACGGCATGACGTCCCCCCATGCCCGGAACCAGGTCCCCTGCCGATCCTTTTTGCCTTCTTTTTCGAACCCTCAGCGGGCTTAAGATCATGAATTCTCATCGTCTCTTACCGAACCGAATTTAGTCTATCCTGACTGCGAAGAGGACCTTTTCAATCATTCCTCTTATCGCAGGCGTGTTCTTTAGCTCCACGGTCTTGTTCATTCTGGTAAGGCCCAAGCCTTTAAGCGTTTCGCGGATCCGCTTGTTCCTTCCATTTCCACTCTTCACGAGTGTTACTTTGATGGTGTCTTCCATGACCAATCCCCAGGTGCGCACTTTTTATCAGCCGATGATTTCCTCAACGGTCTTTCCACGGCGACGTGCAATTTCCTCCGGACTGCGCAGGCTGCGCAACCCGCTAACCGTGGCCCTGACGAGGTTGTGAGGGTTGTGGGAACCGAGGCACTTGGTCAGGATGTTCTGCACCCCGGCCGCCTCCAGAACCGCTCGAACCGCTCCTCCGGCAATCAGTCCGGTCCCTGGTCCGGCCGGTCTCAGGATGACCCGCCCGGCGCCCCATTGTCCAATGATCTCGTGCGGAATGGTCCCCCCCTGTAAAGGAACCTTGGCGAGCGCCTTTTTGGCCCTCTCAACGCCTTTCCGGATCGCTTCGGGCACCTCGTTGGCTTTGCCAAGCCCGCTGCCCACCTTTCCGTTCCCGTCGCCCACAATGACAATGGCACTGAAGCTGAAGCGCCTACCGCCCTTGACAACCTTGGCGACCCGGTTGATATAGACCACCTTCTCGATGAGTTGGGCTTGGTCGTCCTGTTTGCCGAACGAACGCTCTTCCCTAGAATTCAAGACCGCCCTCCCTTGCCGCATCCGAAAGCGCCTTCACGCGGCCGTGATATAGGAACCCATTTCTGTCAAAAACCACCTGCTTGATGCCTTTACTGATCGCCCGTTGCGCGATCGCGTTTCCCACCACGGCAGCCCCGTCCTTGTTTCCACCCTTGCTCCCCATTTGCTCGCGAAGCTCTTTGGAAAGGGAAGAGGCCTCCACCAGCGTCTTGGCCGATTGGTCGTCAATGATTTGCGCATACATGTGCTTTACGCTCTTGAACACGCAAAGTCTTGGCCTTTCAGGCTTCCCCCTGATCTTTCGGCGGACCCTTTTTTGCCTCCGTTCGCGTGCCTCTCTTCTGCTTGATGCTCCCATATCCTCAACCCCTTACTTCTTGCCCGCCTTACCGGCCTTCCTGCGAATATGTTCCTCAGCGTATTTAATTCCCTTTCCCTTGTAGGGCTCCGGCCGCTTGATGTCCCGCAACTTAGAGGCCGTCAACCCCAAAAGCTCTTTGTCGATCCCTGCCAAAGAAATGCGGGTTTTTTCAATTTTTGCATCGATCCCTTCCGGCAGTGGAAAGCTTACGGGATGAGAATACCCGACATTGAGCACTGCAGTCCTTCCGCTGAGATCGGCCTTGAATCCCACCCCTACGATTTCAAGTGCCCTTTCAAATCCTTTCGTCACACCTGTTACCATGTTGGCGATCAGGGCCCTGTGCAACCCGTGGAGGGACCTTAAGTCTTTGCTCGTCCCGTCAATGGCCAACATGATCTCTTGATCCTGGACTTGAACGCTCACCTTCGGATGAATGCTTCTCGACAGGGTCCCCTTCGGGCCTTTCACTGTGAGCCTCAAGCCTTCAAGCTTCACTTCGACGCCTTTTGGGATCGTTATCGGTTTCTTACCAACTCGTGACATCCAGAACCTCCACACTGACACGCCGCTAAGGCGCAAACCGCCCCTCACACCCTGATATCGTTTCCTCACCAGATTCGACAGAGAATTTCGCCCCCAACGCGCGCCCGCCGTGCTTCTCGGTCTGACATAATGCCCTTGGAGGTTGTAAGGATATTGACACCGTATTGGTTGAGGACATCGGGAATATCGTCAAATCCAGAATAAATTCTACAGCTTGGCTTGCTGACCCGTTCAATGCCCACAATCACGGGAAGCTTTTGCTCGTCGTACTTAAGGAACACCTTGAGAACGCCTTGCCGTGAGTCGGGAATGATTTTGAAATTCCTTATGTAACCCTCTGCCTTGAGGATCTTGGCAATATTGGCCTTTATTTTGGAATTTGGAATATCAACGGATTCATGTGACGCTCTGAGTGCGTTTCGTATTCGGGTCAACATGTCCGCGATGGGATCGGTCATGGTCATTTGTCACGCTCCTTTTGTGACCCCTCGGAGAATCTCCGAGAGAAAGGTCTCACCAGCTCGATTTGACGACGCCAGGAATTTCACCCATTGACGCCATGGACCGGAAGCAGATACGGCATACACCAAACTTTCTCAAAAAGGCCCGACTCCGGCCACAGATGGGACATCGGTTGTATTGCCGGGCTGAGAATTTCTGCTTCCGTTTGGCCTTTGCAATCAGCGACTTTTTTGCCAAAATGACCCCCTTTATCAGCTTCGAAAAGGCATCCCCAGAAGTTTGAGCATATGTCGGCCTTCCTCGTCGGTTTTAGCCGTCGTGATGATCGAGACGTTCAATCCCTTGACCTTCTCGATCTTGTCATAATCTATCTCCGGGAAAATGAGGTGTTCTTTGATACCGATGGTGCAGTTGCCTCGTGCCGTCGAAAATCTTCTCGGACAGTCCCCTGAAGTCTCGCACGCGGGGCAGTGCCACATTAAAAAGTTTGTCGAGGAAATGATACATCTTATCTCGTCTCAGGGTCACCATGCACCCGATGGGCATGCCCTGCCGGAGCTTGAATCCGGCGATCGAGCGTTTCGCCTTGGTAATGACGGCCTTCTGGCCGGCGATCAGCGTCAGCTCTTCAGTGCCGGCATCAAGGATCTTGATGTTCTGCATCGCTTCGCCCAAACCCATGTTCAGGACCACTTTCACCAAGGCCGGAACGGCCATGGGGTTTTTGTACCCGAACACCTTCTGAATCTCAGGCACCACTTCCGTGAGGTATTTTTCTCTTAAACGCGACAAAGGTTCCTCCTATGGTGATCCCCAACGGTCGGAGCATGCCGGAGGAAATCACTCCGCCACTCCGTTCTCACTCGTCCACCGATTCCCGGCACTTCTTGCACACTCTGACCTTTGAGCCATCCTCCAGTGTTCGCTTCCCGATTCTGGTGGGATCCGCACACTTGCCGCAGACCATCATGACGTTGGAGACGTTTACCGGTGCCTCTTTCTCCATGATGCCTCCTTGCGGCACCTTGGCGCTCGGGCGGGCGTGCCGTTTGACCATGTTGACCTTTTCCACGATCACGCGTCGTTTCTCAGAGTCAACCTTGAGGACCGTGCCGATCTTCCCCTTTTCCTTGCCGGCGACGACGATGACCTTGTCGCTCTTTCTTATCCTGGGCTGTTTCTCTTGCACCTTTTTCTCTCCCGGCCTTCCTGGTCTTCCAATATTTCGCGTTTCGCCCCTTGGACTATAGCACCTCCGGGGCCAAGGAAACGATCTTCATGAAATTTCTTGCCCGCAACTCCCTTGCAACCGGGCCGAAAATCCTCGTGCCGATCGGTTCTCGCTGCTGGTTGATCAGCACCGCGGAGTTGTCGTCAAACTTGATGTAGGACCCGTCCTGCCGTCTGACCTCCTTTGCGGTTCGAACGACTACCGCCCGGACCACGTCGCCTTTTTTCACCTTGGAATTGCGGAATGGCCTCCTTCACCGAGACGATAATAATATCCCCGACGCTGGCATATCGCCTCTGCGAATCCCGCCCAATACCTTGATGCACATCACCGACTTGGCGCCTGAGTTGTCTGCGACCTTCAGTCATGTTTCCGTCTGAATCATTGTCTCTTCTCCACTGATTGCCGCCCCTGGGCTATCCTTCGAACTCACCCTTTTCGATGACCTCTGAGCACCCGCCAACGCTTGTGCTTGCTGATCGGTCTGCTCTCGACGATCCTGACCCTGTCCCCGACCTTGCATAGGTTCTGAGGATCATGGGCCATGTACTTGTTCGTCTTTTCAGAAACTTGCTTATTCAGGGGATCCTTTGCCAACCGTTCCACGGTCACCACGGCGGTCTTGTCCATCCGATCACTGATCACAGTGCCGACCAATTTCTTCCCACGCAGTCCACCTCGCTCATTTCAGACCTCCCCGTTGCTTGCTTTCGCCAATTTCGAGCTCCCTGGCTACCGTCTTCACGCGCGCCCGGTCCTTCCTGACCCTTGAAATCATGGCCGTGTTACCCAGTTGGCGGGTCGCTTTCTGAAGTCGCAGGCTGAAGAGCTCCTGACCCATGGATCTGGCCCTCTCCCTCAATTCCTCCAAACCCAACTCCCTCAACTCCTTCGCCTTCATCGTTTTATGTTCTCCTGACCATCAAATCTCGTGGCAAACGGCAGCTTGTGTCCGGCTAACCGAAACGCTTCTGCCGCCACCGTTTCAGCCACGCCTTCCAGTTCGTACAGGATTCGTCCGGGTCGGACCACGGCCACCCAGCCCTCCGGTGCGCCTTTGCCCTTTCCCATGCGGGTCTCGAGCGGTTTCTTGCTGATCGGCTTGTCCGGGAATACCCGAATCCAGAACCTTCCCGCCACGTTTGACATGTCTCGTCACCGCGATCCTCGCCGCCTCGATCTGCTGGGCGGTCATCTAACCGCAAGCCAGCGCCTGCAACCCGATAGTCACCGAAGTCCAGGCTGCTGCCCCGGTCGGCCCGGCCACGCATTCTACCCTTCTGCTTCTTTCGGTATTTTACTTTCTTTGGGCTCAGCATGGATCCCTATCCTTTCTTTCTCAGGCAAAATCTCGCCTTTGAAAATGATCACCTTTACGCCGATCACACCGTAAGTGGTAAAGGCCTCAGCAAATCCGTAGTCAATGTCGGCCCGAATGGTGTGGAGAGGCACCCGCCCTTCCCGGTACCACTCCCGTCGCGCCATCTCAGCCCCCCCAGTCTCCCGGCGCAGGCGATCTTTACGCCCAGCGCGCCGAAGCCGCAGGGCTGAACTGACGGCCTGCTTCATGGCCCTCCGAAAGGCGACCCGTCGCACCAACTGGAGCGCCACGTTTTCGGCCACCAGTTGGGCATCGACTTCCGGCTTACGGACTTCTTGAATGTCGATGATGATATCACGCTTGATCTGCTTTTCGAAGTCTTTTCGAAGGTTCTCGATTTCGATCCCCTTCTTTCCGATCACGATGCCCGGTCGCGCCGTGTGGATCCGGATACGGACCTTGTTGGCGGCCCGCTCGATCTCGATCTTGGCAACACCGGCCTGAGACAGGCGCTTTTCGGAGAAACTTGCGGATGTGGTGGTCTTCATACACGAAAGCTCGCGTAGTCTTTCACGGCAAACCACCTGGAGTCCCAGTTCCTGTAACTGCCGAGTCTGAAACCGATCGGATTAACTTTTTGTCCCAAACTCAACCTCCACTCGCCGCTATCTGGTCCTCACCGCGAAATTGCAGGAAAGACCGTCCATAATCCCGATCATTTCTCATCCAGAATCACCGTCAGGTGACTGGTCCTCTTCCGGATTTGAGTCGCCCGCCCGAGGGCTCGCGGCAGCCATCGTTTCAGAGACGGGCCCTCGTCCGCGTAGACCGATTTGACAAAGAGCGCGTCCACATCAACGCTGCCGTCCTGTTCGGCATTGGCCACCGCCGAGTCGATCAGCTTTTTCAGGATACGTGCTCCCTTCTGGGGCGCAAAAGTGAGCAGGTTCAGGGCCTCCTCCACCCTTTTGCCCCTTACCTCATCCATCACCAGTCGGACCTTGCGAGGGGATATCCTCACGTACCTTGCCACTGCCCTTGTTTCCATTCCTCTCTCCATCAGACAGCCGGGGGAGTCTCTTCTTTCCCTTCAGCTTGCTTTTCCTGTCGCCCGCATGCCCGTAAAAGGTCCGCGTCGGGGCAAACTCCCCAAGCTTGTGCCCCACCATGTCCTCCGTCACGAACACCGGCAGAAACTTCCTCCCGTTGTGAACCGCGAAGGTCATGCCGACGAAGTCCGGAAGAATGGTCGACCGTCGCGACCACGTCTTGATGATCTTTCTGCTCTGGGTCTCCGTGGCTCCCGTGACCTTCCTCAGCAGATGGTCGTCCACAAATGGTCCCTTTTTAACAGATCTTGGCAATTCCTCCCTCCTCGTTCCTCCTGCCTCCAATGCGACCCGCGTTCCGGCTGCCTCGTATGGCCGCCTCTGCTCCAGGATCCTTTGCCCTTACTTGCTTCTCTTCACAATCATCTTGTCACTGGCCTTCCGGCCCGGTCTTGTACCCCTTGGTCGGCACGCCCCAGGGCGTCACCGGGTGGCGGCCGCCCGAAGACTTGCCTTCACCGCCGCCATGGGGATGATCCACCGGATTCATGGCCACGCCCCGCACATGCGGCCGTTTGCCCAGCCAGCGGTTTCGTCCGGCCTTGCCGATGGAGAGGTTCTCGTGATCCAGGTTTCCCACCTGCCCGATGTCGCTTTGCAGTCCTGAAGCACCATCCGGACCTCGCCGGATGGCAGTTTGATCTGCGCGTATTTCCCTTCCTTGGCCATGAGCTGCGCATAGCCTCCTGCGCTCCTGGCCAATTGTCCGCCCCTGTCCGAGGTTGCAGCTCGATGTTGTGAACGTGGGTCCCCAGCGGGACTTCCGGAGCGGCAATGCGTTGCCGGTTCGGATCTCTGCCTCGGCTCCCGAAACCAAGGTGTCCCCGACCTGAGATCCTTGACGGGAGCCAGGATATAGCGCTTTTCTCCCCGTCCTGCATAATGCAGCAGGGCGATGTTGGCCGAACGGTTCGGGTCGTATTCGATGGAGGCCACTCGGGCCGGAATACCATCCTTGTTGCGCTTGAAATCGATCCGGCGGTACTTGCGCTTGTGCCCGCCGCCCCGATGCCGGGCACGTCATGCGCCCGGCGCGTTGCGGCCGCCCGAGCTCTTCAGCGCCTCGCGAGGCTCTTCTCGGGTTCTCGCGCTCGGTGATCTCCTCGAACGTCGAAGAGGTCTGAAATCTTCTTCCCGGTGAGGTCGGTTTGTACGTCTTGATACCCATCTTCTTCTCCGCTGCTTCCCGAGTCAGCGGATCTCGCCGACCCACGCTCCCCGCTACACGCCCTCAAAGAATTCGATGTTCTCACCTGGTGCCAGTTGCACGATCGCCTTTTTCCAGTCCGGCCGCCGTCCCACATTCTTGCCTATCCGACGCTGCTTTCCGCACACAGTCATGGTCTTCACGTCCAAGACCTTCGTCTTGAAGAGGGTCTCCACCGCCTGTCTGATCTCGATCTTGTTGGCTCGGCGGTCCACCTTGAACGTGACCTGGTTGATGGACTCCTTCTGAAGATTCGCCTTCTCGGTGATGTGCGGCTCCTTGATGACGTGATAGATGTCCACTATGAAACCAGTGCCTCCTGTATTCTTGCCGATGGCCGACTGCTCCAGGAACAGATGATCGTAGTTGAGCATATCGTACACATTGAGGCCCTCGCGGCGCATGACCTTCACCCAAGGCACGTTCCGGGAGGACTTGTCCAGGTCTCCGGTCTCCGCTTCGGTCACGATCAGCAGCTTTCGCACGTCGAAGTGCTTCATGCAGCCCACGAATGCTTGGTCTTGATCTCCGGCAAGCGCCAAAGCATCCACCACGATCAGCTGGTCGCTCTGCAGCTTGTCTGTAAGGCCATGCGTAGGGCCGCTTTCCTCACCTTTTTGCGGGACCTTCCGGAGATCATAGCTCACGGGGTTTGGGGCCGAAACGCCACCCCTCCTCCCCTCCGTGTCGGGGAGGCGGCATCGCCTACCCGGGCCCGGCCGGTCCCTTTCTGACGCCATAGAGCTTTCTCCCCGATGCCTTCACCTCGGACCGACCCTTTGTTGACGCTGTTCCTGAGCGTCGAGCTGCCAACTGACTCACCACAACCTGGTGCAGGACATGCTTCTTGATCAACACGTTAAAGACTTCGTCCCTCAGTTCGATCTGCCCAACCTTCTCCTTTTGCAGGTTATACACATCCACTATGGCCATTTTAGACCTCTTCCCCACGAATTGCGCGCCCGACTCTCATGACTTCCAACAAGCCGTTCTTATGACCCGGTACCGATCCCCTCACGAGCACAACGTTCATTTCGGGTCTCACATCAATGACAACCAGGTTTTTGATGGTCACACGTTCATTTCCCATCCTGCCGGGCAGCTTCTTGCCCCTTGTGCACCCGGCCGGGCGTCGTGTTGGTCCCGATGGAGCCCGGCACCCTGTGGAATCGGGACCCGTGGGTCTTTTTCCCGCCATGGAAACCCCACCGCTTCACGACTCCCGTAAAACCCCGCCCCTTGCTATTTCCCGCCACCGAGACCAGATCGCCGATACTGAACACGTCCGAGCCGATCTCCTGTCCAAGCTCAAAGCCATCAGGATCTTCGACGCGGATCTCTTTCACTTCCTTATAGCACTGGCCTCCGGCCCCTTTGAAATGCCCCTTCATGGGTTTGTTCACGCGCGACTCTTTGTGCGGCTCGAAGCCCAACTGAATGGCATTGTAGCCCTCTTTCGCCTTGGTCTTTTTTTGCAGCACCACGCAGGGGCCCAACTTCAGCACCGTTACGGGCACGGACCTTCCCTCTTCGACGAAGAACCGCGTCATCCCAATTTTTTTGCCCAATAGCTTTGAGACCATATCAAAAGGCTCCCTATGAAACGTAGTGATCCATGTCCCTGCGATGCCCCCGGATAAACGCTCCGGACCATCCACGCTATAGCTTGATCTCCACATCCACCCCGGCGGCCAAGTCCAGCTTCATGAGCGCATCCACCGTCTGCTGGGTCGGTTCCAGAATATCCAGAAGCGCTTGTGAGTCCGGATCTCAAACTGCTCTCTGGACTTCTTATCCACATGGGGAGAGCGGAGCACGCAGAACTTGTTGATCATGGTCGGCAACGGAATGGGACCGGCCACCCGCGCACCGGTATCCTTTGCCGTCTCAACGATTTCGAGGGCCGATTGGTCCAGCAGCTTGTGATCGTAGGCCTTAAGTCGGATTCGGATTTTCTGATTGGTGATCATCCCCTGCTCCCATTATTCCAGGATTTCGCTGATGACGCCGGCGCCGACGGTCCGACCGCCCTCACGAATGGCAAACCGCAGTTCCTTCTCCATGGCAATCGGCGTGATCAGATTCACCGCCATCGACACATTGTCTCCCGGCATCACCATCTCCACCCCCTCCGGCAACGTCACCACTCCCGTCACATCCGTCGTCCGAAAATAAAACTGCGGCCGATACCCGTTGAAAAAACGGCGTATGCCGCCCACCCTCTTCCTTCGTCAATATGTACGCCTCCGCCTTGAACTTCGTGTGCGGCGTGATCGACCCAGGCTTCGCCACCACCTGCCCCCGCTCCACATCGTCCCGCTTCGTACCCCTCAACAACACCCCAATGTTGTCCCCCGCCTGGCCCTGGTCCAATATCTTCCGAAACATCTCCACGCCCGTACACACCGTCTTCATCGTGTCCGAATCCCCACAATCTCCACCTCCTCCCCAACCTTGACCATCCCACGCTCCACCCGGCCCGTCACCACCGTCCCCCGTCCCGATATGCTGAAAACATCCTCTATCGGCATCAAAAACGGCTTCTCCATATCCCGCACCGGCTCCGGAACATACCTGTCCATCGCATCCATCAACTCAAAAATCGGCTTCGCTTCCGCCGAATCCGGATCATCACTCTCCAACGCCTTCAGCGCGCTCCCCCGGACAATCGGTATATCGTCCCCCGGAAACTCATACTTCCTCAGCAACTCCCGCAGCTCCAACTCCACCAGCTCAATCAACTCCTCATCATCCACCATGTCACACTTGTTCAAAAACACCACAATGTACGGCACCCCCACCTGACGTGCCAACAATATATGCTCCCGCGTCTGCGGCATCGGACCATCATCCGCCCCCACCACCAAAATCGCCCCGTCCATCTGCGCCGCACCCGTGATCATGTTCTTGATATAGTCCGCGTGCCCCGGACAGTCCACATGCGCATAATGCCGGTTCGCCGTCTCGTACTCCACATGCGCCGTCGCAATCGTGATCCCGCGCGCCTTCTCCTCCGGCGCCTTGTCGATCTGGTCAAACGGCACATACTCCGCCATCCCCTTCTTCGCCAGATGCTTCGTGATCGCCGCCGTCAACGTCGTCTTCCCATGATCAATATGCCCGATCGTCCCCACATTCACATGCGGCTTCGTCCGCTCAAACTTCTTCTTCGACATCCCCTTCCTCCTTACCCTATCCTCTGCACCTTATGCCCCTACATTCCCGTTACGTGGGTTGCGAGAGACTCAGCATGCAAGACGCGGGACATTCTCCGGGTGACGAGCGCTCAAAGGTGACCTACCAGCGGTAATGGGCAAAAGCCTTGTTGGCCTCAGCCATCCTGTGGGTATCTTCGCGCTTCTTGATGGAGGTGCCTCTCGCATTGGCCGCGTCGATCAACTCACCTGCAAGCTTCGCGCTCATACTCTTTTCGCCCCTGGCCCTGGCAAAACCGATAATCCAACGGATGCTGAGTGCCTGGCTTCTCGAAGCCCTGACCTCTGTCGGGACCTGGTAGGTGGATCCGCCGACGCGTCTTGACCGGACCTCCACAAGGGGTTTCACGTTGCCGACCGCCTTCTGAAAAAGAGCCAGGGGATCCTCTTTGGTCCTGTCCCTTATCATGTCAAAGGCATCGTACAGGATCGACTGGGCCGTGCTCTTCTTGCCCTCCCCCATGAGGCTGTTCAAAAATTTGGTGACAAGCACGCTTTTGTATCGCGGGTCAGGCAATACGACCTCTCTTTGTTACCACTCTACGCCTGGGCATATAACGCCTCCATGAAGCCCCCTGTTCCACCTTCAAGCGGCGGACCGAAGCCCCTGCCCTTATGTTTACAACCCTTTGGGCCTCTTCGCTCCGTATTTCGATCGACCCCTTCTACGGTCATCCACACCGGTGGTGTCCATGGTCCCCCGGACGATGTGGTACCTGACACCGGGAAGGTCTTTGACTCTGCCCCCCCTGATCAGAACGACCGAGTGTTCCTGCAGGTTGTGGCCGACGCCTGGGATATATGAAGTCACCTCGATACCATTTGTGAGCCTCACCCTCGCTACCTTCCTGAGGGCCGAATTGGGTTTCTTCGGTGTCGTGGTATAAACACGCACACACACGCCCCTCTTCTGGGGTGCGGCTTGAAGGGCCGGCGTCTTACCCTTTTTCCTGGGTGGGCGGCGGCACTTCTTGATAAGTTGGTTGATCGTAGGCATAAAAAAACTCCTCACATTCCCACTCCGTCAACACACGCAGCGGGGTCCAGTTGTGGGAAAGACGGAAAATTCCAAAAAGATTCTTTATAATCCGTAAACAGCTCGCTTGTCAAGCTGTTTTCAGATGGTTTTTCAATTTTCAGTCCGGCACCGAGACCTCAAGGTTCCGATACTGCTTCAACCCGGTTCCTGCCGGGATCAGTCGTCCCATGATCACATTCTCCTTGAGCCCCTTGAGCAAATCCACCTTTCCGGCCACCGCGGCATCGGAGAGGACCTTGGTGGTCTCCTGGAAGGAGGCGGCGGAGATGAAGCTCTCGGTGCTCAGCGACGCCTTGGTGATTCCCAACAGAAGCGGTTCGGCCGTGGCCGGTTTTCCGCCCCTGGTCATGACCTTGTCGTTTTCTTCTTCGAAGCGCCACTTCTCCACGTGCTCGCCGAGCAGGAAATTGGTGTCTCCCAGGTCCTTCACCCTGATCTGTCTCAGCATCTGCCGGACAATCACCTCGATGTGCTTGTCGTTGATCTTGACGCCCTGGAGTCGATACACCTCCTGGACTTCGTCCACCAGGTACTTGGCCAGTTCCTTGAGTCCCCTGATGCTCAGGATGTCGTGGGGATTGACGGAGCCATCCATGAGGGGCTCGCCGGCCCTCACATAATCCCCGTCCAGGACGCTGACGTGCTTGCCCCTGGGGATGAAGTAATCCATGGCATCCCCCACATCCGGGGTGATGGTCATCTTTCGCTTGCCCTTGGTGTACTTCCCGAAGGAGACGATGCCGTCGATTTCACTGATGATGGCGGTCTCCTTGGGCTTGCGGACTTCGAAGAGCTCGGCGACCCGCGGGAGACCTCCGGTGATGTCCTTGGTCTTTGTGGTCTCCCTTGGAATTTTGGCGAGCACCGTGCCCGCGCTGATCGCATCCCCTTCGTTCACCATGATGATGGCGCCCATCGGCAGATGGTATCGGGCCTTGGCCCGGGCGCTGCCCGGCAGGCTGGCCGTCTTGCCGCCTTCGTCCTTGATGGAGATCCGGGGTCTGATCTCCATATCCCGGTTCTCGACGATCACCCGGCTGATCTTCCCGGTGACCTTGTCACGCCGCTCCTGCATGGTGGCCCCTTCGATGATGTCGCCGAATTTGACGGTGCCCGGCACCTCGGTCAGAATGGGGATCGTGAAGGGGTCCCACTCCGCCAGGATTTGGTCGGGCTTCACCTTTTCACCGTCTTGGACCTTCAAGACCGCACCATAGATCACGGGATACCGCTCGACCTCTCTTCCACCCTTGCCCAGAATGCTGATCTCCCCGTTTCGGTTCATGACCACGAGGCTTCCCTCGACGTTTTCCACCGTCTTGAGGTTCTGAAACTTGGCTTGCCCCTCGTTCCTGGGTCGATCATGGAGCTGTTCCACCCGCCTGCTGGCCGTGCCGCCGATATGGAAGGTCCGCATGGTCAGCTGGGTGCCGGGCTCGCCGATGGACTGGGCCGCGATGATCCCGATGGCTTCGCCGATGTTCACCTCGTGGCCATGGGCCAGGTCCCGGCCGTAGCACTTCTTGCATATCCCCCGCTTGGCATCGCAGGTGAGCACGGATCGGATCTTCACCTTTTCCAGGCCGGCCTCTTCGATCTTGTTCGACCTTCTCCTCATCGATCTCCTCATTGGCCTTGCACCAGGATTTCCCCGGTCATAGGGTCATGGATGTCCTCGAAGCGCGATTCGGCCCAGAACCCGGTCCCCCACCCGCTGGATGATCTCGCCGCCCTCCACCAGGGCGTCCACCCAGATGCCGTCCATGGTGCCGCAGTCCTCTTCGGTGATGACCGCATCCTGGGCCACGTCCACCAGTCGCCGGGTGAGGTATCCCGAATTGGCGGTCTTCAGGGCCGTGTCCGCAAGACCCTTTCGGGCGCCGTGGGTGGAGATGAAGTACTGCAGCACCGTGAGGCCTTCCCGGAAATTGGAGGTGATGGGCGTCTCGATGATCTCGCCGGAGGGTTTGGCCATAAGCCCCCGCATCCCGGCCAGCTGCCGCATCTGGTCCTTGCTGCCCCTGGCGCCTGAATCGGACATCATAAAGATGGGGTTGAAGCTGCCTATTTTGGCCTGATTCGCCATCGGGCCCTTTCGCTTCCTCAGTGGCCATCTCCTTCATCATCTCCGAAGCCACATCCTCCGTGGACTGGGCCCAGATATCCACCACCTTGTTGTATTTCTCACCCTCGGTGATCAGGCCGCTCGTGTACTGATCATCGATCCTGCTTGACCTCCTTTTCGGCCTTTGGTCAAGATGTCTTCCTTCTTGCTGGGAATGACCATGTCTTTCATGGAGATGGAGATGCCCGACGAGGGTGGCGTACTTGTAGCCGATGTCCTTCAGGCGGTCGGCCAGGATCACGGTGGACTTGATGCCTGCCCGTCGGTAGGACTCGTTGATGAGGGTCCGCAGCTCCTTCTTGGTCATGACCGTGTTGACCATGTCGAAAGGGAAGCGACTCGGGCAGGACCTCCTAGAGGATGACCCGTCCGGTCGTGGTCTCCTAGCAGCTGTCCGTCGATCCGCACCTTGATCGCCGGCATGAAGATCCCAGCTCGCCGGCATCATAGGCCATCCGGACTTCCTCCGGGCTCGCGAAAACCTTCCCCTCCCCTTTGGAAAACGGCCTTTCCCGGGTCATATAGTAGATACCCAGAACGATGTCCTGGGTCGGGACGATGATGGGATCGCCGTTGGCCGGGGAAAGGATGTTGTTGGTGGACATCATCAGGACCCGGGCCTCGATCTGCGCCTCGATGGACAGGGGCACATGAACGGCCATCTGGTCACCGTCGAAGTCCGCGTTGAAGGCGGTGCACACCAGGGGATGCAGCTGGATGGCCTTGCCCTCGATGAGGATGGGCTCAAAGGCCTGGATACCCAATCGGTGCAGTGTCGGGGCCCGGTTGAGAAGAATGCAGTACTCCCGCACCACCTCATCCAGGGTATCCCACACCTCCGGGGTTTCCCGCTCCACCATCTTCTTGGCGACTCTTGATGGTGGTGACCAGCCCCTTTTCATCCAGCTTGTTGTAAATAAAGGGTTTGAAGAGCTCCAGGGCCATCTTCTTGGGCAGCCCGCACTGGTGCAGTCGCAGGTCCGGCCCGACCACGATGACCGAACGGCCGGAGTAGTCCACCCGTTTGCCCAGCAGGTTCTGCCGGAATCGCCCCTGTTTGCCCTTGAGCATGTCGCTCAGGGACTTGAAGGGCCGCTTGTTGGCGCCGGTGACGACCTTCCCCCGTCGGCCGTTGTCAAAAAGAACGTCCACCGCCTCCTGCAGCATCCGCTTTTCGTTGCGGACGATGATGTCGGGCGCGTTGAGCTCCAGGAGCCGCTTCAGTCGGTTGTTGCGGTTGATCACCCGTCGGTAAAGGTCATTGAGGTCCGAGGTGGCGAAACGGCCGCCATCCAGCGGCACAAGGGTCTGAGATCCGGCGGCAGCACCGGGATGACGTCCAGGATCGTCCATTCCGGGCGGTTCTTGGAGTCCCGGAAGCGTCGATGATCTTCAGCCGCTTGGCCAGCTTCTTTCGCTTGGCCTCCGATCTGGTGTCCATCATCTCGATCCGAAGGGCCTCGGAGAGCTCATCCAGATCGAGGCTTCGCAGCATGTTCTGAATGGCTTCGGCCCCGATGCCGGCCTCGAACCGATCGCCGTACTCCTCCCGGGCCTGGCGAAGCTGCTCGTCCGTGAGGAGCGTGCCCTTGCTGAAGGGGCGTGTCCTTGGGGTCCACGACGATGTAGCTCTCAAAATAGAGGACCCTTTCCAGATCCTTCAGGGTCAGGTCCAGGAGGTTGCCGATCTTGGAGGGGAGGCACTTCAGAAACCAGATATGCGCCACCGGGGAGGCCAGCTCGATGTGGCCCATCCGTTCCCGCCGCACCTTGGACTGGATCACCTCGACGCCGCACTTCTCGCAGATGATGCCCCGGTGCTTCATGCGTTTGTATTTGCCGCAGTTGCACTCGTAGTCCTTGATGGGGCCGAAAATCTTGGAGCAGAAAAGCC
The DNA here is from genome assembly GCA_963699845.1 of uncultured delta proteobacterium. Taxonomy (GTDB): domain Bacteria; phylum Desulfobacterota; class DSM-4660; order Desulfatiglandales; family Desulfatiglandaceae; genus CAWHLE01. The sequence continues at coordinate 82,665 of CAVOVO010000022.1, read as the reverse complement.
CGTCCCGCTCCGGTTTGAAGGTCCGGTAATTGATGGTCTCCGGTTTCTTCACCTCGCCGTGGGACCACTCCCTGATCTTCTCCGGAGAGGCAAGCGAGATCCTGCACCGCACTGAACTGGATGGATCCTTGGGCTTTGTGAAAAAGCTGTATAAATCTTCCAAGACTTTACTCCTTCTTTGGAACTGGTGAACGGGTTAGCCGCCGGACTTGTCATGGCTTGGCTGTCCTCGAAAAGCTGCACCTCCAGACCCAGACTCTGGAGCTCCTTCACCAGGACCTTGAAAGATTCGGGCAGACCGGCCTCCAGAACGTTATTCCCTTTGACGATCCTTTCGTACATGCGGGTCCGGCCGGCCACATCGTCGGATTTCACCGTCAGAAATTCCTGCAGGGTGTAGGCCGCGCCGTAGGCCTCCATGGCCCAGACCTCCATCTCACCCAGTCGCTGGCCGCCGAACTGGGCCTTGCCGCCCAGGGGCTGCTGGGTCACCAGGGAGTAAGGCCCGATGGAACGGGCATGGAGCTTGTCGTCCACCAGATGATGCAGTTTCATCATGTACATCACCCCCACGGTGACTTCCCGGTCGAAAGGCTCGCCGGTGCGGCCGTCGTAGAGCGTGGCCTGCCCGGTCACCGGGCAGCCCGGCCTCTGCCAGGCACTGCTTGATCTCATCTTCGTTGGCCCCGTCAAAGACCGGGGTGGCCATGTGGACGCCGTCTGTGCAGTAGGCCTGGCGCGTCTCGATCATTTCCTCATCCGGCAGCTCTTTAAGAAATCGCTCATATTCCTCTCTTGGCCCAGATGTTGCTGAAAGCCCTTTCACGCAACCTCTGACGGCCTGACTCACTTGCTGTCCATCATCTCCCCGATCTGCTTTCCCAAGATCATGGGAGGCCCAACCCAAGATGGGTCTCCAGCACCTGGCCCACGTTCATGCGGGAAGGCACCCCCAGGGGGTTGAGGACGATGTCCACCGGGGTGCCGTCTTCAAAGTAGGGCATGTCCTCTTCGGGCAGAATCGCGGAAACCACCCCTTTGTTGCCGTGGCGGCCGGCCATCTTGTCGCCCACGGACAGCTTGCGCTTCATGGCCACGTAGACCTTGACCTTCTTGATGACGCCCGGGGGCAGCTCATCCCCCTGGCTCAGCCGGTCGATCTTGGCGTCAAACAGTTTCGCTGATCTGGGTTACCTTTGCCGGGTAGGTCTCGACCACGGATTCCATCCTGGTCGATCAGTCCATGGCCTGCTTTCAAGATCGGCGCCGGACCAGGACTCCACAGGGATCTGCTCCACATCCGCCGGCGCTGATGGCCTTCTTGGTGTCTCAGAAGCACCTTGCCGGTCACCTTGTCGATGAGCTCTGTCTTCAGCTTCTTTCCCACCAGCAGATCCTTCAGCTTTCCTGGCGCTTCTGGGTGATGATGTCGATCTCGTCGCCTGGTCCTTTTGCAGCCTGGCCTGCTCTTGTCCTCGATGGAGCGGCTGCGGTCGTCCTTTTCCACGCCCTTCCGGGAAAAGACCCGGGCGTCGATCACGACGCCTTCGATGCCCGGGGGGACCCGCAGGGAGGTGTCCTTCACGTCCCCGGCCTTGTCGCCGAAAATGGCCCGGAGCAGTTTCTCTTCCGGGGAGAGCTGGGTCTCGCCCTTTGGGGTGATCTTCCCGACCAGGATGTCGCCGGGACGGACCTCGGCACCGAGCGATGATGCCGCTTTCATCCAGGTTCCTCAGGGCCTCTTCGCCCACGTTGGGGATATCCCGGGTGATCTCCTCTTTGCCCAGCTTGGTGTCCCGGGCCATGACCTCGAATTCTTCGATGTGGATGGAGGTGAAGACGTCGTCTTTGACCACCCGCTCACTGATCAGGATGGAGTCCTCAAAGTTGTAGCCGCCCCAGGACATGAAGGCCACCATGACGTTTTGGCCCAGGGCCAGCTCGCCCATCTCCGTGGCCGGGCCATCGGCGATGATCTGGCCTTTCCTGACCAGGTCTCCCCTTCTGCACGATGGGTCTCTGGTTGTAGCAGGTGTTCTGGTTGGACTGCTTGAACTTCATCAGCTTGTAGATGTCCACCTCCGGTTCGCCGTCCTGCCGTTGCCGTCCGCTGGACCGAATGACGATACGCGTGGCATCCACGTCTTCCATCACGCCGTCGCGCCGGGCGACCACCGTGACGCCCGAATCCCGGGCCACCACCCTTTCCATGCCCGTTCCGACCGAGGGGCGCCTGGCCGTTCAGCAGCGGCACCGCCTGGCGCTGCATGTTGGACCCCATCAGGGCCCGGTTGGCGTCGTCATGCTCCAGGAAAGGGATGAGGGACGCCGACACGCTCACCAGCTGGTCTGGGGGACACGTCCATATAATCCACATCCGTTACCGGGACTCGCTGGCGCCTCACCCTCGATCCTCACGGCCGCATCCTGTCTCAAAAAATCCCCTTTCAGTCCAGCGGGGCGTTGGCCTGGGCGATAGGATAGTCCTTTTCGTCCAGGGCCGAGAGGTAATCGATCTCCCGTGATGGCCATGGCTTGTTCTCCGACCTTCCGGTAAGGGGTCTCGATGAACCCGAACTCATTGACCCGGGCATAGGTGGACAGCGACACGATGAGCCCGATGTTGGGACCTTCCGGCGTCTCAATGGGACAGATGCGGCCGTAGTGGGTGGGGTGCACGTCCCGGACTTCGAAACCGGCCCGCTCCCGGGTCAAGCCCCCGGGGCCCAGTGCGCGCAGAGTCGCCGTTTGTGGGTGACCTCCGAAAGGGGATTGGTCTGGTCCATGAACTGGGAAAGCTGGCTGGTCCCGAAAAACTCCTTCACGACGGCGGAGACCGGCTTGGAATTGATGAGATCGTGGGGCATCAGGGTCTCCACCTCCTGAAGGCTCATCCTTTCCTTGATCGCCCGTTCCATCCGAACCAGGCCGATCCGGTACTGGTTCTCCAGCAGCTCGCCAACCGCCCTCACCCGCCGGTTGCCCAGGTTGTCGATATCGTCCACCATGGCCTCGGCCTGTTTCAGTTGGATCAGCTCCTTGACGGTTGCGAGGATGTCCTCCTTGCGCAGGGTCCGCTGTTCAAGGGGCACGTCGATCTTGAGTCGGTGATTCAGCTTCAGCCTCCCCACCGCAGAGAGGTCATACGTGTTGGCATTGAAAAACAGGCTCTTGAAAAAGTTGCCGGCCACTTCCTGAGTCGGGCGGACTGCTGGGCCGCATCTTTCGGTAGATATCGAGAACCGCCTCGTCAGGCCGCTCGATCTTGTCGATCAGCATCGTGTCCCGTATGGTGGGGCTGACGCCGGGCGCGTCAAGTACAACACAGCGTATCTCCCGGATGGATCGCTCCCGGAATTTCTCGACGGCCTCACCGGTGATGGGTTGATTCTCCGGGACCAAGACCTCTCCGGTCTCAGGGTCAATAATATCGTCGGCCACGATCCTTTCCAGCAGATCTTCCAGCTCGATGGGAACACGATCCATGCCCGCAGACTGGAGGGCCCTCAAAACGCGTTTGGTGTACTTGTCACCCTTCTTGGCCAGGACCTCTCCGGACTTGGGATCCACGATGTCCTTGGAGACCTTTTTCTGGGTGAGATTTTCGATTTTGGCTTCTCTCCACAGATCGTCAGGCCCTATCCAAATCGTATCCGTTTCGTAAAATTGCGAGAGAATCTCCTTCGCAGTGTATCCCAACGCCTTGAGAAGAATGGTGATGGGAAATTTTCGCCTCCTGTCGATGCGCACATGGAGGACGTCCTTCGGATCGAATTCAAAATCAAGCCATGAGCCCCTCAGAGGGATGATTCTTGCGGAATAGAGGAGCTTCCCGCTGGAATGGGTCTTGCCTTTGTCATGATCAAAAAAAACACCTGGGGATCGGTGCAGCTGACTCACGATGACGCGTTCCGTCCCGTTGATGATGAAGGTCCCCTTTTCCGTCATGATGGGAATGGTCCCGAAATAGATCTCCTGCTCCTTTATGTCCCGGATGCTTCTGGTGCCGCTTGCCGAGTCCGTGTCAAAGACGACCAGCCTCACGGTCAGCTTCAACGACTGATCGTAGGTCATCCCCTTGGCGAGACAGTCCTCCACGTCGTATTTCACGTCTTCAAAGCCGTACTTGACGAACTCCAGTGAGGCCGTGCTGCTGAAATCATGGATGGGGAATACGCTCTTGAATGCGCCATGGAGCCCCATCTCCTGCCTTTCCTCAGGCGGAACATCCTTTTGAAGAAAACGTAGGTAGGACTCCTTCTGCATATCGATAAGGTTTGGTATGTCGATAATCTTATCGATCTTTCCGTAACTTTTTCTCAAGCGCTTGCTTGCACCATCTTCTCCCGACATATTCATCCCTCTAAAGCGGCTCATGGCCAATCTGGGCTGCGAAAATCTGTTTGCCCGCATGTCCCTCCCTTCGAAGGTCATGCGGGACTTTCGTTCGAATCATTGGCTATTTGATCTCAACCGTTGCGCCCTCGGCTTCCAGTTGACCCTTGATGTTCTCAGCCTCTTCCTTGGGTATACCCTCTTTCACTGGGTTCGGGGCCTTGTCCACAAGCTCCTTGGCCTCTTTGAGCCCGAGACCGGTGATGGCACGAACCACCTTGATCACTTGGATCTTCTTGTCACCGATCGCACTGAGGATGACATCAAACTCAGTCTTTTCCTCCTCTTTTTCCGGCAGGGCCTGCCCCGCTCCCATTGCCGGCCCCATCATGGCCATGGGCGCTGCGGCACTTACGCCGAATTTTTCTTCCAGTTCCTTGACAAGCTCTGACAGCTCCAGCACCGTCATTCCGGATATGAAATCAATCACGTCTTGTTTGGTGATGTTTTCAGCCATTTCGAATTTTTCAACCTCCATGATCTCTTATTCAATTTTGTTCAGCCTTCTGCGCCTCTATGGCTTTGAGGGCATATAGTAACTTGCGGGGGACCCCACTGAGGACCCTCACGAAAGACGCGGGAACGGCCTGCATGACGGAAAGGGTCTGGGCCAAGAGGACGTCCCGGCTTGGGAGCTCGGCCAACCTCTTGACACCCTCAAAATCCATGGGCTTTCCCGAAATCTGTCCTTTCGTGATCTTCAACGGCTCCAGCTCATTGGAAAACCGAATCAGCACCTTCGCGGACGCGCTCGGATCGCCATAGGCCAACGCAATGCCGCCGGGTCCCTGCATGGCATCCTTCATGGCCGCTGTGCTCGTGCCTTCGGAGGCCCGTTTGAGGAGTCGATTCTTGACCACCTGGAGCTCCGTATCGACCGTCCTGAGCTCTCGCCTCAACCGGCTCATGGGCGCGACCTTCAACCCCTGGTAGTGGAGAAGGAATGTCCCTTTGGCCTTCTGCAACCTGCCGTTCAGATCAGACACCAATGTCTCTTTCTCTTCCTTTTTCATATTCACCTCCTCTCCTTTTGACATCACCCGTCAAAGGCAGAGGTCTCCTCCCGTGGAAGGGCTTCCGTTTCGGTCTCGGTAGGCTCCGAATACAGATTAAGCCTTCCTCGACGATGCCGAGATCCCCCTGGACCTGGCACACGTGGGTAAGGCACCTACTGTCTTTGACCTTATGTACATAACGCAAACAGCCACCTACCGGCCGCCTTTCAAGCAAGGAACCGGCATGGTGTGACCGATTACGCTTTCCAAGACTTAAAATCTTCTGCAGGAATACAAACCCATAGTCTGAGGAGCCTTACTCCTTACTCATGGGAGAAGGCTTCTAGGCTGGTCAACTCAAAAGGTCTTTCGTATAAACGGGATCTACTTTGATCCCAGGCCCCATGGTCGTGGAGATGGCAATACTTCTCAGATAGGTCCCTTTGCTGGAAGCTGGCTTAAGTCTTTGAATCGTATCCAGAAAAGCAGCGATGTTCTCACGAAGTTTTTGCGGGCCAAAAGATACTTTCCCCACTGGCGCGTGGACGATCCCAGCCTTTTCCACCTTAAAATCAATCTTTCCGGCCTTCACCTCTTTCACGGCCCTGCCGATTTCAAATGTCACGGTGCCCAGCTTGGCGTTTGGCATCATGCCTCTGGGTCCCAAAATCCTTCCGAGCTTGCCCACCGCACCCATCATATCCGGCGTTGCGATGGCCTTGTCGAAATCCAGCCAACCCTTCTGGACCTTCTCGACCAGGTCATCGGCGCCAACCGTGTCCGCCCCGGCGTCTAAGGCCTCTTTTTCCTTCTCACCCTTAGCGAACACGGCCACTCGGACTTCCTTGCCGATCCCGTTGGGCAGAACCACCGTCCCCCTGACCATCTGATCAGCATGCCGAGGGTCAACGCCAAGTCGAACGGCCACATCCACCGTTTCGTCAAACTTCGCCGTCCCACATGAGACAGCCAATTCGACGGCCTCGTCAAAATTGTACCGTTTGGCGCTATCAACCTTTGCAGTGTTCTCTCTGTAACGTTTAGCTTGCTTCGCCATGTCCGACTGTCCTCTGCGTCTTTGCTAATGGCTGATCGTGATGCCCATGCTCCTGGCTGTGCCCTCGATGATTTTGACGGCCGCTTCCAGATCGTAGGCATTGAGGTCTTCCAGCTTGAGACCCGCGATTTCTTCCACCTGCTTCCGCGTGACCTCTGCGACCTTTTCCTTGTTTGGGGTGCTCGAGCCCTTCGCAATCTTGGCCGCCTGCTTGAGGAGTACCGAAGCAGGGGGGGTCTTGGTCACGAATGAGAAGGACCTGTCCGCATAAATGGTTATAATCACCGGGATGACCGTTCCCATCTGGTCCTGGGTCCTGGCATTATACGCCTTGCAGAACTCGGCGATATTGACCCCGTGCTGGCCCAGGGCGGGCCCGATAGGAGGAGAAGGGTTTGCCTGTCCTCCTTTCACTTGAAGCTTAACTGAAGCGATCACCTTCTTGGCCATAAAACGCCCCTCTTAGATCTTATTGACCTGAATAAAGTCGAGCTCCACGGGGGTGGAACGCCCGAAAATTGTAATGAGCACCCTCAGCTTTTCCTTGTCCGGCTTTACTTCTTCGACGACCCCCTGGAAGTTGTTAAATGGACCATCCACCACCCTGACTTCATCGCCTTCCTCAAAGCGATACTTGGGCTTGGGCTTGCTGACCCCCTCTTCCATCTGTCGGATGATGCGCTCTGCCTCATCTTCCGAAATGGCCGGCGGCTTGATCGCGCCCCCCACAAAGCCTGTCACCTTGGCCGTGTTCTTGACCGTATGCCAAGTCTCGTCATTGAGCACCATCTGGACCAGAATATAGCCTGGATAAAACTTCCGGGTGGACGTTTGCTTGGCACCTTTCCTGAGCTCCACCACCTGCTCCGTAGGGACCAGCACTCTACCAAAGTACTGCTCCTGACCCATCGCCTTAACCCTTTCCTCCAGGTTCTTTTTTACCTTGTTCTCAAACCCGGAATAGGTATGGACGATGTACCACTTCAGGTGGATGTCGGCGCCGCTGTCTATTTGGGGGCTCTCGCTCAAAAAATCACCCTCATCCGACGATCGTCTTGATAATTTTGATCAAACCGAAATCCACGATACCAAGGAAAAGGGAGACCACCAAGACGAGAACGATCACAACGGCCGTCGAAGCCATCAATTCCTTCCGCGTCGGCCACTTCACTTTCTTGAGCTCGTTTCTTGCCTCTCTCAGAAACTGGCCTGCCTTCGCCACAAAATCCCCGATGGAAAAGCCTTTGTCTTTCTTTTTTTCGGGAGGCTTCTTCCCGGCAGACTTTCCGCTCACCTGTTTACCGGGATCCTTCAAAGGGGCGGAGATCGCCGAAGAGCTGTCCTCTTTCCGCTTCTGGTTCGATTCCTCCCGCTTGGGAGCGTTCGGCTTCATCGGTTTTTGATCTTCTTTCTTCATGCGCTCTGCCAGGATATTGACGAATTTAAGCTCCGCCGGGAGGTCCGTCCTGCTCCTTACCGGAGGCGTTTCGAATCACACAGGCACAAAATGGCAGGCCAGGAGGGATTCGAACCCCCAACACCCGGATTTGGAGTCCGGTGCTCTAGCCGTTAGAGCTACTGGCCTGCACTGATCAATAAGTCTATTTCGTTTCCTTGTGAACCGTATGCACCCGACACGAGGGACAATACTTCTTAAAGGCAAGCTTGTCCGGTGTCTTGCGTTTGTTCTTGGTGGTTGAATAGTTACGCCTTTTGCACTGTTCACAGGCCAGAGTCACGATGTCACGCATGTCCGCTTTCCGCTCCCATTATTCCAGGATTTCACTGATGACGCCTGCACCCACGGTCCGACCGCCCTCTCGAATGGCAAACCGCAGCTCCTTCTCCATGGCAATCGGGGTGATCAGATTCACTGCCATCGACACGTTGTCTCCCGGCATCACCATCTCCACCCCCTCCGGCAACGTCACCACTCCCGTCACATCCGTCGTCCGAAAATAAAACTGCGGCCGATACCCTTGAAAAAACGGCGTATGCCGACCACCCTCTTCCTTCGCCAATATGTACGCCTCTGCCTTGAACTTCGTGTGCGGCGTGATCGACCCAGGCTTCGCCACCACTTGCCCCCGCTGCACATCATCCCGCTTCGTACCCCTCAACAACACCCCAATATTGTCCCCAGCCTGGCCCTGGTCCAATATCTTCCGAAACATCTCAACGCCCGTACACACCGTCTTCATCGTATCCGTGATCCCTACAATCTCAACCTCTTCCCCAACCTTCACCATCCCACGCTCCACCCGGCCCGTCACCACCGTCCCTCGTCCCGATATACTGAAAACATCCTCTATCGGCATCAAAAACGGCTTCTCCACATCCCTCACCGGCTCGGGCACATACCTGTCCACCGCCTCCATCAAATCAAAAATCGGCTTCGCTTCCGCCGAATTCGGATCGTCACTCTCCAACGCCTTCAGCGCGCTTCCACGGACAATCGGTATCTCGTCCCCAGGAAACTCATACTTCGTCAGCAACTCCCTCAGCTCCAACTCCACCAGCTCAATCAACTCCTCATCATCCACCATGTCACATTTGTTCAAAAACACAACAATGTACGGCACCCCCACCTGACGTGCCAACAATATATGCTCCCGCGTCTGCGGCATCGGACCATCATCGGCACCCACCACCAATATGGCCCCATCCATCTGCGCCGCACCCGTGATCATGTTCTTGATATAGTCCGCGTGCCCGGGACAGTCCACATGCGCATAATGCCGGTTCGCCGTCTGGTACTCCACATGCGCCGTCGCAATCGTGATCCCGCGCGCCTTTTCCTCCGGCGCCTTGTCTATCTGGTCAAACGGCACATACTCCGCCATCCCCCGCTTCGCCAGATGCTTCGTGATCGCTGCCGTCAGCGTCGTCTTCCCATGATCAATATGCCCGATCGTCCCCACATTCACATGCGGCTTCGTCCGCTCAAACTTCTTCTTCGACATCTCCTTCCTCCTTACCTTATCCTCTACACCTTATATCCCTATACCCCTCCAATGTGGACCTGGTCATAATCGATAAAATGGTGTATGGCGTTTGGACATTGGAGCCCACGACCGGGATCGAACCGGTGAACCTCATCCTTACCAAGGATGTGCTCTACCAACTGAGCTACGTGGGCCCGGAAAAGCGACATGGAGCGGGAAACGGGATTCGAACCCGCGACCCTCAGCTTGGAAGGCTGACGCTCTAGCCAACTGAGCTATTCCCGCTTCAAAGACCCTCGGCGAAGGCCCGGGACGCAAAGAATCCTCATTTTCAGGAAACGCCTTCGACGGGTCATCCGGTCGGACCCGATTTCCATGAAGGCGACACAAATCCACCATGGTGGAGAGGGGAGGATTCGAACCTCCGAAGGCTGAGCCGGCAGATTTACAGTCTGCTCCCTTTGACCGCTCGGGAACCTCTCCAAAGTCAAGCGCACCCAACCCAGCCGCACCGATTGGAGCACCTTGATTCCCCATTTCAGAAGAGCCAGCGAAGGGAATCGAACCCCCGACCCACTGATTACAAGTCAGTTGCTCTACCATCTGAGCTACGCTGGCCTGCCGTAAAAAATTTGTAAATGAGAAATTTATGTTCACAAGGGAAATTTTGCAATAAGCGTCAGGTGCAAATATTGGCCAAATAGACCCTTAAGCTAGGCTTTACTTCCGGATAGTTTGGAATTTCTTCGATTTTCGGTCTTTTTCTATCGATGTCACCTGGCAAGTGATTCATCATCATGCCGGGACCTCACGGAAGCCACAATCTCACCTCCCTCTGCCATAAAATGCTTGAACATCTTCGTTTCCTATGATAACAGACAAAAGCAAGAAAACCTACCGAATAGTTTTTCGGGGCATATCTGATACACCAAATGATAGGGAGGTGCAAAAATGGCTGCTTTGGCAGGAGGGTTGGCTGCGGTTATTTTGGGGATCATCGGCATTATTCTCTGGTGGGACGCGTTTCTCCTATTGGTGATGGGTGCCTTGCCCGCAATGTTCATTCTCGGAGGGGCGCTGGCGGCTTACCTGGGTTTTGAGGAGATCAAAGACAAAAGGGCCGCGGAGCGACTGGATGACAAATCGTCCGATCTCAAGAAGGAAGTCGACTCCCTCAAGGAAGAGATCAAAGGACTCAAAGAACAGAAAGGACCACAGAAAGGAGCAAAGGAAGAAAGCAAATAGGCCCAGCCCTTTCTTCCTGAGCGAAGGGCATGACCCCCCAGGGTTTTTTTAGATCTGCCTGGGGGGCATGCATTGCATTGCGTCTATTCGACCAGCTCAAGACCGCTGAAAAAATAGCCTATCTCAAATCGCGCCGTGTCTTGAGAGTCAGACCCATGCACCACATTTCTTTCGATGTCGGTGGCGAATGCGCGACGGATGGTCCCTTCCTCCGCATCCTTGTAATTGGTGGCGCCCATGACCGTCCTGTAGCGTTTGATTACGTCCTCTCCCCCCAAGACCATCACCACACAAGGTCCTGAAGACATGAAATCGGTCACGCTCTCGTAAAACGGCCGAGCTTCGTGGACTTTATAGAACCCTTTGGCCTGCGCCTTGGTCATCCGGATCAACTTCATGGCCAAGATGTCAAACCCTTCCTTCTCCAATCGTCCAATAACCGCTCCAGCCAGCTTTCTCATGACACCATCAGGCTTGATGATAGCAAGTGTCCTTTCTAACATACCACGAAAACCCCCTATTCAATGATTTAGTTAGACAACCTACCCTTAAAGGTGGTATAAAAGGATCAGTAAAGATGATCTGTCGAGATGAGTCAAGCAAATTATCCCTCGCCTCTTGTCTCATCCACCCTCCCTGGACAGGTGACCCTATCAGAACCAACTGATTCTGATCGTCCGCCCAAGGGTTTCCTGAGGAGGATCCTTTTTCAGGAGGGAAAACCTTTCGCTTGTTAGAGGATGAAGGACATGAACATAAACGTTCCACAAAAAAACAAGCCTCCTGACGTTGTGAGGCTCGACCCTGACCATGCCTTTCAGTTCCGTTGTGGGCCGGGTGTTTCCTGTTTCACTCAGTGCTGTCGGGATGTGACCATCGCGCTGACGCCTTACGACGTGCTCCGCCTCAAGAATGCACTCGAAGTGAGCTCAGGAGAATTCCTGGACCGCCACACCGTTATCCTGACTCGGGACCACTTGTTGATTCCGATGGTTGTGCTCAAAATGCGTGAGGACGATAAACGGTGTCCCTTTGTCGGTGATAAGGGCTGCAGCGTTTATCAGGACCGACCTTGGCCCTGTCGAATGTTTCCGCTCGACATGAACGACGACGGTACTTTTCGACTCATCACCGACCCATCGAGATGCAAAGGTCTGAAACGAGGAACAAAGCCTTCGCGTCTCCGATTGGCTTGTAGACCAAGGGGTGCCTTTGTACGATCAAATGAATGTGCTCTTTGAAGAGATCACCGGCCCCCTCCGGGCTCAGGACCTCGACATCGACAATCCCGACATCCAAAAGATGATATTCATGTCTCTTTACAATCTGGACCGCTTCAGGGAATTCGTTTTCAAGAGCACGTTCCTGGATCGCTTTCAAATGGACCCCACCAGGATTGAAAAAATCAAGCGGAGTGATCTGGAGCTTCTTGAAATTTTCATTCGACTGGATCAAGTTCGGCATTTTCGGGCAGAAGACCCTCTCCGTCAAACAAAAACCGCCTGTCGCATCCGGATAGGCTGCATTCATTCGAAATTCGCGCGTTTTCTGGTTGAAGACAAGCGGTTGACGGACTTGTCCGGGTCAGAAAAGGATCGAGATGCAAAAGACAGACGTTTCATCGGACCTCCAAGTGAAACCGCTCGAGACGGAACGGTTTCGACTTTCATTGTCACCCTGAGATTGATTGTTTCACCAAATGCTGCGCAAGGCTGCGCCTCATCCTGACCCCCTATGACGTGCTTCGGCTGAAAAACCGCCTGGGGCTGAGATCCGACCTTTTTCTGGAGCAGTTCACCGAAACGGTCTTCGACCCCCATAACCGATTCGCCTTGGTCCGGCTCAAAATGGATGAGAACCCCGACCAGACCTGCCCGTTTCTTGCCAAGACAGGATGCACCGTTTACAGCGACCGGCCAGCCGCGTGCCGCCTCTACCCGCTGGGGAGGGCGACCACCTGGCTCAGGAAGAGCGCGGACGACCGGGACAAATTCTTCGTCGTACGTGAATCACACTGCCTTGGGTTTGAAGCGAACAGGGAGTGGACGGTTCAGGAATGGCTTTGCCACGAAGGGATCAAGGAGTACAACGCAAAAAATGACCTCTGGATGGACATCGTCACTTCGGACCAAAGGCCTTGGGGACAGCGGGATGTGTCCAAGGAAGCATCAGATGTTTTTCATGGCTTCTTACAATCTGGACCGCTTCAGAGACTTTTTATTTGGAAGCCAGGTTCTTTGAGGTCTTCGATGTGCCACAACCGCATGATCCGTCAACTGGCCGAAGACGACACGGCGCTCATGACCTTCGGATTTCAAGTGGTTGAGGTTCAGCCTTTACGGAGACCCGACGCTGCCCCTCAAAGCCTCATCTCGCCGCGACTGTCGCGAGGCGATCCTTGAGCATCGCTGGTCATCGGGTCATTCCTGCCTGACTCTGGAACCGATGTAACCCTTTCTCTCACAGATGAGCTCGTCAATCTCTGCGCTGTGCTCGGATAAAAACCGCAGGATCCCGACCGAGCGGGTCTTGAGCAGGACCTGGTTTTGACCGGAGATCTCCTCCCCTCGGATGAGCATGCCGTTCTTGTACAAGTAGGCGATCACCGAGTCGTCGGCATCCAATTGCACGTCAAACCTTTCCTGCAGGCGGGTCAACCAGTAGCCGAACTCGTGGGGATGTTCCAGGTGCTCGACCGGAATCTGCAGATCGAGGCTCAACGGTTTGGCCAAACCAGGCAAGAGGCGAGATCCGCAAAGATGATCCATGGCGTGCGCGAGCAGGTGGACCAACACGCTTTCGTCCGCATCATAGGAAATCGCCAGATAGATATGGTTGGGGTCGCTCTTGGCGGTTTTTTGGGGGTTAACGAGCAACCCCCCAGATCCTGCCGATGGCTCTCGCCGAAGACGGATGGCCGAAGAGATCAAGATCGCGGTATTCCTTCAAGCTGATCAACTTTATTCCCACATTCAAGCCTCTGCCAACCCTTCCAATTCGATCGCCTGGACCATTTCCAAGGCACGCGGATGATCCACCGGGGAAAGCGTCGTAATCCTCTTGCTCATTTCCTCGGGGAACCCCGCGAGTCCGTCTGAAAAGATCTCGTCTTCTCGTCCAAAGTGGCATTTCTTGAACTTTTTCCCGCTGCCGCAGGGGCAAGGGTCATTTCTTCCCGTCTTCTGCATGGTCAGCTCCCGCTCATTCCTCTATGATACGATCTTTGTGGGCATCGTAAGACCAGCAGGGCAATGGACCGTTCTTGTGGTTCTCCGGGTTGATGCGACATCGGTAGGAGGCCTTCACATTTTGCGTGGCCATCATATGATCCCAACCCTTGACAAAATAGGAACATTCATCGTTAAAACAAACCCACTGGAACTCCGTGGTCCACGTGGAATTGTCCGGATTTCTCCATTTCTTCATATCCTTCCCGCAATAGGGGCAAGCTGGTCTTTTGTTCTGAGCTCATGATATCCCCCTCATTTCCGAATCATACGTTTTGTCATTCAAAATTAATCACAAAAAAACGAAAACCAAACCGCCCGGAAAGAACACGCCGGGTGGTTTGGTCTTGTACGTCAAGCCGAAAGCCGATCTCAACCGAGGGCGGCCTTAAGGATACCCTCCGGCGGGATGATGTTATAATTGAGGGCGGCATCCCGCTTGAAATCCATCCCGAACGCAACAGCCATCAACTGGGTGAGATAGACGATCGGGACATCAAAATGGGTGCCATGGGCCCTGTTGATCCGCTCCTGGTAAAGCTCCAGGTTCATGGCGCACATGGGGCACACCGTTGAGACCATCTGGGCCCCGTGTCCGACGGCATCTTCCAGGATATTTCTTGCGCAAGTCCGAGGCAGTGTTCCATCTCCGTGAGAAATATGCCGGACCCGCAGCATCGCATCTTTTTTGGAAAGGCGACCGCCTCGGCGCCCAAGCGCCTCAAGGAGCCGATCCTGGACCACGGGCTTTTCCACGCTGTCATATTCCCCGTAAGGCCGAACGGACTGACAGCCGACATAACCGGCAACCTTGAGTCCGTTCAGGGGTTTCGTCACTTTTTGTTTGATCTTCTCAACACCCACGTCGTGATAAAGCACATCCTGAAGGTGCCGAACCTTCACCTTGCCGGTGTACTTGAGTCCCCCCTCAGCCAGGATCTCATTGACCTGCTTTGCCACGGTCTCGCTTTCCTGGATCTCGTGATTGACCTTCACCATCTGGATGTAGCACGAGCTGCAGGGCGCAATGATATCATAGCCGCCCTTTGACTCCGCCAACGCCAGATTTCTGGCGTTGAGGACCTTGACGGAAAGATCATTGGCGCCCACATAGGAAATACTCGCCCCGCAGCAATTCCAGTCCTCGATCTCCTCGAACGCAAGGCCGAGGGCCTTTCCAACCGGTTTCAAAGACACGAGGTAATTGGCGCCGCTGGCTTCGAGACTGCAGCCCCAGTAAAGGAAGTATTTTTTCATGCGCGGGCACCTCCCTTCCCCTTTTCACGGGCCTTGTCGAGCATCTTCCGGAGGGTCTTTATATCCTTGATGGACCGCTCCGGAAGCAGTTTCATCCTTCCGTGCAGAAGCAGCCTCAAACCGATATCCTGAAACGCCAAGGCCTTCTTGATGCCTTCCACGAGGCCCCCTGCAAAAAAATACCGCCTCGGAAGGTCCTTTTCATCGATTCGCCCCAGCCTGTAAATCTGCTCACAGAACTTGGCTCCGAAAGCCGCCGTCTCCTTTCGAGGCACGAACCCCTGCTTTAGGGCGTAGTGGGCAAGGCCGTGCATCACATCCACCACAGGGATCTTCCTCGGGCACCTCACCTTGCAGGAGTAGCAGGACGTACAGAGCATGATGGACTGGCTTCCGAGCACTTCTGCGCGCCTGCCGGCACGGATCAGCGTGAAAATCTGCCTCGGCGGGTGGTCCATTTCGAGGCTAAGGGGGCATGATGCGGCGCAAACACCGCACTGCATGCACATCTTGATCTCTTCCCCAAAGTCCACATTCCGAAACACCTCCTCCGCAAAAGAGGGATCATAGTCCGGACGTCCATTGCCGCTTCTTGCTCTTTGCCGTCTGTTCCATTGGCAACCTCGTCTAAATGGTATCGCTCAGGGTCTCACTCAGCCCCAAGTTCGTTACCATCCCTTGTAGGGGTTCGGGCCCACGGACTCAATGGTCTGCATGAATTCGTCGATGATGCCCGGAATCTTATCATAATCCATGATACCCACCTCGACGAATTTCACCCGGTCAGACTCAAGGGCCAACCGATCCAGGGTCTCCGATACCTTGGAAAGCCGGGTCTTGGCCAGCTCACTGCCCTTGACAAAATGGCACTGATAGTCATCCCCATGCCTGCATCCAAAGAGGAGCAGGCCATCGATACCCCTGGACATGCTGTCGGCCACCCAGACCAGGTTGATGGAACCCAGGCAGCGCACCGGGATGAAGCGGACATAGGGGCTCCATTTCATGCGTTTGATCCCGGCCATGTCCAGTGCCGGATAGGCATCATTCTCACAGATCAGGGCAAGCACCCTGGGTTTTTCCTCATCCTCCTCCGGCACATGCATCGACTTGATCATGTTTCCGATCATGCCCACGGAGTAGTTCTTGAAGGAAATAATCCGCTCCGGACACGCTCCCATGCAGACCCCGCAACGTCGGCACCGGGTGGGGTTCGGCAGAGGGTTGGCCTTCTCATCTTCGTTGATGGCGCCGAACGGACACTCCTCCGTGCACCGCTTGCACTGGGTGCACCGCTGCATGTTGAACTCAGGATAACTCGTGTCCCCTGCCCTTGGGTGGACCGCCATGCCCACAGCGGTGGCCTCGGCGCACTGGATGGCCTTCATGGCCGCCCCCACGCCATCTTCCATCGCCTTGATCGACTCCATGGGGCGGCGGATGCACCCGCGGTATAAATCCCCGTCCGCCTCGTCTCATAGGGAAAGCAGATGAAGTGGGAATCGGGGGAACCATACTTGAGGGTCGGCAGCTCCGGACCCTGACGATATTTCAAGTTCAGGGCGTTTGTGGCGTAAAACCCGGAGTCGGGCAGGACTTCGATCATGCCCTCTGCATCGGCATCCGCTGCCCCTTCCGGGGCCTTGATCCTGGGGGTCACCTCAGGTTTGCTTGCCGCGACCATCCCGGTGGCCGAGCACGATCAGATCCAGCTCCTCGATCTTGATCTTCTCGCCGAGCAGTTCATCATCGGCTTCCACATACAGTTTCCCACCGGCCTCACCGACGCTTGATACCGCGCCCCGGATAAAGACGTTCCCATCCAGCTGGGCCTTCCGGTAGAAGTCCTCCGACTGTCCGGGCGTTCTCATATCCTTGTAGAGGATGTAGTTCAACGCCTCGGGATTCTGCTCTTTCAGGTACGTGGCCTGTTTCAGTGAAACCAGGCAGCAGACCGATGAGCAGTACGGCAGGTGGTTGGGATCCCTTGACCCGGCGCATTGGATGAACAGGGCATTTTTCACGGCCCCACCGTCGGACGGCCGGGTGATCTTGCCCGCCAGGGCCATCTTTTCCAACTCCACGTTGGTCACCACATCCTTGAACTTGCCGTAGCCCAGATGGCCCAGCTTATTTGGGTCATAAGGGACCCAGCCCGTCGCCTGGACGATAGCGCCTACCTTCTCTTTGGCCACCGTCCCGTTTGTCTTGATATCCACTGAAAACAGGCCGGGGGCGCCGCTGATCTTCTCCGACCGTAGATCCCGTGTACACTTTGATCTTGGGGTTTTCCGTGACCGCCTTGACCAGATCCGCGATGCCGGTGTCCGTGATCTCCTTATAGGGAGCCGTGATCCGCTTTTTGTTCTGGGCGAGAAAACCACCCAGCTGGTTCTCCTTTTCCACCACAACGGCCTGGTAGCCTGCCTTGGCCGTCTCAAGCGCTGCCGTCAGGCCCGACAGTCCGCCCCCGACCACCAGCACGTCGCGCGAATAGGCCTCTTCCGCCTTGAAAGGCTCCGGGAAGTTGCGTGTCCTTTGCCTTGGAGCAGCCCATGCGCACGTAATCCTCGGCCAGCATCTGGGTGTTTTCATCCTGGGCCGGCTGGCTCCATGCCACCTGTTCCCGGATGTTCACCCGCTCGACGATCTTATCAGGTCCGAAGTTGAAGACGTCATAGCACACCCGGGGGGAGCAGGCGGCAATGATGATCGTGTTGACGCCATTTGCCTCGATATCCTGCTTGATCAACCCGGACCCTTCAGGCCCGCAAAACACCGGGTGATTCTTGCAGTCGGTTATCTTGAAATCATCGGAAGCGACTTCCGCGAGCTTTTCCACGTCCAAAGCCTCGCCGATACCGCAGCCGGTACAGATGTAAAGTGCTGTTTTCTTGTCCATCGAGCTACCTCCTCGCAACAGTTTGAATGGCCTTCAAGGCGGCTGCGGTTGATTCCTGAACACACGTGGCCACGTCAACCGGCCTTCTCACACAGCCGGCGCCGAAAATACCGGCCTTTCCTTCATCGCTGACCATAAAGCCGTAGTCGTCGTAGCAGACCTCCGGAAGCCCTTCCATCGTGGGTCTGTTCGGCACCATGCCGGTAGCAAGGACCACCATGTCGAAACGATCGCGGATCTGCTTGCCCGTCTGGGTGTTCTCCCCTTCGAGAAGCAGGTCCTTGGTCTCCTCATCTTGGGTGATCATGGCGATCTTGCTCTTGATAAAAGTGATCGCCTGGTCCTCTTTCACCTTCACGTAGAAGTCTTCAAGTCGGTCAGTGGCCCGAATGTCGATGAAAAAGACGGTGACCTTGCTGTCAGGATACTGCTCACGCAAATAAGTGGCCTGTTTCAAGGATGCAAGGCAACAGATACCGGAGCAATAGGCCAGGTGATTTTCATCCCTTGAGCCGGCGCACTGAATGAAGGCCACATTCTTGGGAGCCTTTCCGTCCGAAGGCCGAAGGATCTTCCCCCCTGTAGGTCCTCCGAATGCGGCCAATCGCTCCATCATGACGTTGGTGATCACATTTGGATATTGGCCAAATCCGTAGTATTCGACCTTGGAGGCTTCGTACGGGGTCCACCCGGCGGCCCACACGATGGCCCCGACCTTCGAGATCAAAGCTGGATTCCTTCATGTCCAGGTCAATGGCGTCATAGGCACAAGCCTCCCGGCACTTCTTGCCCGCCTCGGTCCCCACAATGGAGGGGTCAAGGACATACCTCATGGGGAACGCGAAATCATGGGGCAGATAGGCGGCCTTGATCTTGTCCATGCCGTAATTGAAGGGATTATCGATTTCAACGTCGCACACCTCTGCGCATTTTCCACAGCCCGTGCACTTCTCGTTGACAAAACGTGGAGAGACTCGGATGGTTACATCATAGTCGCCTTTCTGCCCGGAGACGCCGGTCACTTCGGCCATGGTGAAAAACCGTACCCTCGGGCTCAGCTTCATCCGCTTGAAATTGATCTCCAGCCCACAAGACGGAGGGCACAGTTTGGGGAAATATTGGTGCAGCTGTGCGACCCGCCCCCCCAGGTAAGGGTTCTTTCTCGACCAACACCACGTCATAGCCGGTCTCGGCCGCCTCCAGCGCGGCGGTGATCCCGCTCATTCCTCCTCCGACCACTAGAATGGTCTGGTTTGTGGCTTGCGCATTTGCCATCGCGTCCTCCATGATTGTAATTTATTTCACAAAAGGCAAACGTCTAATCTTTAATGCAAAAAGCCTGTTTCGTCAATATCCATTTTCTACCGATGCCCTTCCGGAAAAATGGCCATTGAGGAAACACGCCTCAAAAGGGATAACGTGAAATCCGCTCCGAAAGGTGGGAAAAAACGAAATGCTCCAGGTGCCCGCGTGGGCACCTGGAGCATCACGACTCAAAGACAAAGATTAGACACCGGGAATGGTCCAGACGTCTTTCTTCATCAGCTTCCATTCATTCTTGGAAGGATCGTACTGGCAGTTGACAAAGCACTTCCAGTTCTTGTCATCCATCTTGGGTGTGTCGGACCTGAAGTAGTATCCCGGCCACCGGGTCTCTTCCCTGAAGAGGATGGTCCGGATGTGGGCCTCGCCCTGCCACATCCTGTGGATGTTCTCCCAGCACCGTTCCAGCATGTACATATCGCTGGCGCCGAACTTCTCGGCGTCTTCCTTCAGATAGACGAAGAGCTCGAGGCCCCTCTCAAGGAGCGACTTGCTGGTCTTGAACGCCGTGGTAACACCACCGGCGTACTCATCCATAATCTTCTGCAGCCGGTGGATGAACTGGCGCCGGCAGGATGTAGTTGGGGTTGATCTCAGGGGCCGTGGTCTCTTTGTTGTGCGCAGCGTAGAGATCCAGCGGCTTGAGGATCTTCTTCTTCAATGCCTCCACCTTGGCCGCGTCCACCGTGGGCGCCTTGCCCTTTTCCACGATGTACTTGATGGCCGCCTTGCCGGCGATCCGGCCTTCGGCGTGGGAGCCGGAGGAGAACTTGTGGCTGGAGGCGCCGGAGGCGTCACCGGCCGCAAAGAGCCCTTCCACCGTGGTCATGTTGGCATAGCCCCACTTGTAGGGGGTATCCATGATCCTCAGGACCGCTGACCCAGGCACCGGAGGCCCCCGAGTGGGACCCGATGAAGTAGGGCTCGCAGGCCGCGATCTCGGAGTGTTTCTCCTCCGGTTTGATATTCAGGGCCGCCCAGAGGATGGGCCTGGGAAATGGTCATGTCGAGGAAGTCTTCCCACGCCTCGGACTCCAGCTCTTTCATCTTCTTCTTGAAGGCCTTGGGATCGTCCTTGTACTGCTTGGCCAGGTTGCCGATGGCCTCCGCGGTCTCCATGTAGAGCGGGCCTAAGCCGGCGTCCACATCCAGCATGCCGAGGTAGTTCCTCAGGTTGGCCGGAATGGGTTTCGCCAGGCCATAGGGTGCCCAGTTGTTGAGCTCGGCCTTCCGGACCGCCATGTACTCGCCGCCGCCAGCGCTGATGGCCCTGGACTTGAAGAGCAGGAACCACGCGCCGACCGGTCCGTAGGCATCCTTGAACCGGACAGGGATGAAGCGCACTTCCTGGCAGGTCATCTCGGCGCCGGCCTTGATGGTGAAGTAGGCGCTCGATCCGGTGTTGAAGGGCGGATACCAGGAACGGCCAAAGCCCTCACCCACCGACCGCGGACGGAACACGTGCACCGCACCGCCCATGGTGCAGACGACCGCCTTGGCCTTGAACACATAGAACTTCTCTTCGCGGGTGCTGAAGCCCACGGCGCCCGCGACCTTGTTGTTCTCGACCAGCGGCTCCACGATGAAGACGCGCTCGAAGATCTCGCCGCCCGCATCGGCGAGGGCGTTCTTTGCAGCCTCGGCGATGAGGATCTTGTAGGACTCGCCGTTGATCATCAGCTGCCAGCGGCCTTCGTGCACGTACTTGCCCGCGTCGTCCGTCCAGATCTTGAGACCCCACTTCTCAAACAGGTGAACCGTGGAGTCCACGTGACGGGCGATGTTGTAAACCAGGTCTTCCCTGGAGATGCCCATCAGGTCCTGGCGGACGTAGCGGACGTAATCTTCCACCGTGTTTTCGCCGTCCCTGACGCCAACATACTGGTTGATGGCCGAAAGCCCCATGGCCACGGCGCCGCTGCGATCCAGCGCGGCCTTGTCCACCAAGGTGACCTTCAATCCCTTTTTCTTTGCCCAGTAAGCTGCCTCTGTCGCGACGCCACAGGCAGCAAAGCCCCCACCGACGATCAGGAGGTCGGTGTTCACTTCAACGGTCTCCCAATTTGCCATAACTATACACCTCCTTGAATTATCTTGTGGGGACTGCTTTGAGTCCCAGTGATCCCGGCTCCGTGGCCAAGGCCTGGACTGTTCAGGTCATCGTGGGTGGGATACCCGCCATCGGGCTTGGCAGTGCCTTCTTCCGTGGTCCGGGTGGGGAACTTGAACCTCTTGAGGCTCCCGTCACGAAACTTGACCGTCCACATGATGTCCTGAGATCCCCTCAGCGGCACAACGCTTGCGCCCATGGGGATGAAGTCGGCGTAACCGCGCACATCCATGGCCTGCTGGGGGCAGATCTTCACGCAGCACTGGCACTCCCAGCAGTAGGAAGGATCACGGTTGTATGCCTTCATCTTTTCCTTGTCGAGGATCATCAGGTCGTTTGGGCAGATATACATGCAAGCGGTCTTGTCCTGCCCTTTGCAACCGTCACACTTTTCAACGATCACATAACTTGGCATTATTACACCTCCTGTAAAATTAACGATTTAAATGAACGTCAGCCCTCTGATTTACTGATACTGTGTGTCCTGCACCCCCTTTCCTTTCATCATCCGTCAACCAGTTGCCTGGCAGAGTTCAGAAAGAAATGGGCCGTTTTTCCCAAGCGCGAAACGGCCCTAGGTCCTACTCGTTCTTGGCTTCGCCGATTACAGCGCCGTGGCCCCTGATCTCGACCTTACTCCTCGGACTGCACCCGCAGCTCTGGCGGAACGTGGCACGGAGCAAGGGCATCCGCTCTTGTTCTTTGCCATGGGGTGCAATAAAATCAGACATAGATGATTTCGCTTCTCAAATCCGGGGGCCTTCTCCGGGCCTTTGCGGTTCCCAAAAAATTCGTCTGGGCTCTCTAGCTTGTGCATTTTTGAACAAGCCAACTTTTATATACAAATACCAAAGGGTGTCAAGAAAAAACGAAGACGGTCCTGGCAGGTTCAAGGCCCCTTGGCAGGACCCCCGCCATGGCGAAAAAACGCCAAGCCTGCCGCCCCTGGAATGAATTGGTGCCTCGCAGCGGGTTGACCGGGGACCAGAATTATATCTATAGTACAAAATTTGTGGGTAAGAAATCAGGCACTGGGAACATGCGCTGAAAAATATGGCTTTTGGAGGGGAGCGGATGGAAACGGAGCACCGGTCTCATGTGAAAGTGATCCCTGTGGATCAGGCGGTCGGGACGGTCCTGGCCCATGACATCACCGAAATTAGGCCCGGACAGTTCAAAGGGGCCGCATTCAAGAAAGGGCACGTGGTTACAGCGGTCGACATCCCTCACCTTCGAAGGCTAGGAAAGGAGCACCTCTACGTCCTCCAACTGGGACCTGAGCAGGTCCACGAAGACGAGGCGGCCATGGACCTGGCCCGGGCCCTCTGTGGACCAGGCGTCGCCTTCGACCCGGCTCCCTCGGAGGGAAAAGTCGCGCTCAAGGCCGCCCATAGGGGACTTCTCAAGGTCCGGGTGGATCAGCTTATGGCCCTCAATATCATTCCGGACATCTCCTGTGCCTCCAGACACAATCACGATGTTGTCGAGCAAGGAGACATCGTCGCTGCAACCAGGATCATCCCCCTGGTGATTGATCGAGGCCGACTGCGATTGGCGACGGAGACTGCCCGGTCGGGCGGCGGCATCTTCACGGTGAAGCCCTTCGCGAAGGTCGAGGCGGGTCTCGTGATCACTGGAAACGAGGTCCACAGCGGTCTCATCGAAGACAAGTTTGCCCCTTTGATCCGCAAGAAACTGGATGCCTATCCACTGCTCCCTTAAGGAGATCGTCTTATGCGCCGGACGATAAGCAGGCCGTCGCCGGCGCCATCAAATCGCTTGCCCAGAAGGGCGCGACCCTTCTCATGGTGGCAGGCGGCATGAGTGTGGACCCGGACGATATCAGCCGCATGGCGATCGCTGAAGCCGGCGCCCGGGACGTGGTCTACGGGACCCCAGTGCTGCCGGGAGCCATGTTCCTCTATGGCCAGGATCGGCCACACCCCGGTCCTGGGGCTTCCCGCTTGCATCCTCTTTTATCGGACCACGGTCCTTGATCTGATTCTGCCCCGGGTCCTGGCAGGCGAGGTCATCACCCGGCAGGACTTTGCGGCCATGGCCCATGGGGGTCTTTGCCTCAATTGCGCGGAATGCCGATATCCCAACTGCCCTTTCGGAAAATAGAATCCCGGCCCCACAAGCGATCACCGGCAGGCCTTTTTCGGTGAGTGGAAACGGGGTGCACATCAAGATCGAACCGAGGGGAAGGCCCAACGGGGCGAGTATTGATCCGGTGACTGCCGCAGGATGGTGTGCCGCTGTCCTTTAGAAGCTCCTGTCGATAATGTAGCGGTTGAGGTCGAGAAGACTCATTCCCGTGGCTGAACCTCTGAACGGGGCCAAACACTCGGCCGCCTCGTCCACATAAGCCCTGGCTTCATCTTGAATGCGCGCCAGCACGCCATTTGTCCGAACAAACCCGATCAGCCTCTGATAGTCGGCCTCGTCAGCCTTTCTCTCCTTGAAAAGGGTCTCAAGGCGCACTCTTTCCCTTCCGTCCAGATTTGAAATGGCGTAAATCAAAGGGAGCGTGATCTTTCCCTCCCGGAGGTCTTTCCCCACAGGCTTTCCAAAAATGCTCTGGGTGGAGGTGTAGTCCAAGACGTCGTCCATAAGCTGAAACGCGATGCCCATCCTCAAACCGAAATCCGCCAAGGGCGCTTACGGTCGCCTCGTCTGCCCCAGCGATAATGGCCCCGCAGGCGCAGGCAGCGGAAATGAGCACGGCCGTCTTTGCCGTGATGATCTCCAGATAGGCCTCCTTCTTCATGTTCCAGTCATCGGTGTGAATGAGCTCCAGGACCTGGCCCTCGGCCATACGGGTGGTGGTCTCGGTCAGCCGTTCGAGAAAGCGGAGGTTGTTGCCCCTGACCGCGATGCTGAAGGACTTGGAATAGAGGAAGTCCCCTTCCAGGACCGCCGCGTGGTTGCCCCAGAGTTGGTTGGCAGAGGGTTTCCGGCGCCGGACCTCGGCATTGTCCAGCACATCGTCGTGGAGCAGCGAGGCCGTGTGGATGCATTCAAATATGGATGAAAGGCGGTAGAGGTCCTCTCCCTTGTACCCGCAAAGCCGGCTTGAAAGCACAAAGAGAAGCGGTCGCAACCGCTTCCCGCCACCGAGCAGGCTGTGACGGCCCATGTCCACAATGTGCGGGATACGGCTTTCGAGAACACCATCGAGCGCTTGGTTGATCTTCTCGAAGTGTGGCTTGAACTGGGAAAGGATTTCGCGGTCTCGGTCACTCATGCTTGAAAGGATCCAGTGATGAAAAAAATCGCTTTAAAAACTAAAGCATAGCCCGCCTGTTTGTCAAAACAAAACCGGGGCGCCTATTCCAGGATCTCCCCGACCAGGTCGTAGGCATGGGCATCGGTCACCCGGACCGGCACGATTTGCCCGACCCGGCCCGTCCCCCTGTTGATCAGAACCTGACCATCCACCTCAGGGGCCATGGTCGCCGTCCTGCCGGTCAGGAGCAGATCTGTCTCGCAACTGACGCCCTCGATCAGGACCTGGGTCACTTGCCCGATCAAACCTCGATGGATTCGCTTCCGAAATCTTGGCCTGTTGCCTTCATGATGGCATCCCGTCGCCTCTCTGGCCACTTTCGATGTCACATCGGAGGCCCTACGGGCCGCCCGGGTGCCCTTTTCCGGAGAATAGGTAAAGACCCCGAGGCGCTCAAACGCCCACCCGTTTCACGAAATCAAGAAGCTCCTGGAACATGGCCTCCGTTTCGCCGGGAAAACCCACCATGAGCGTGGTTCGAAGGGCAATGCTTCCTGCTCCTGGCACGGATCCGTTCAATCAACTCGTAAGGGGTCTCACGGAATCCGCCCCTCCCCATTGCCTTGAGGATTGCTCCGTTGACGTGTTGGAAAGGGATGTCAAGATAAGGACAAATCCTATCACTGGAATCGATCAGGTCCAGAAGCCCCTCGGAGATGTTCTGGGGGTGGCCGTAAAGGATTCGAATCCACGAGAGGCCCTCCACCCGCAAAAGGCGCTCCAGCAAGGATTCAAGAGAGGTCGGCGGGCTCAAGTCCTTTCCGTAATGGGTCGTATCCTGCGCCACCAGGTTCAATTCCCTCACGCCCTCTGCCGCCATGCGGTTCGCCTCGTTCAGGATGGAGGCCGGATCCCTGCTCCTGAAAGGCCCCCTGAGGTTCGGAATGATGCAGTACGAGCACTTGTGGCTGCACCCCTCTGCGATCTTGATGTACCCGGTGTAAAAAGGGGTGGACCGGACCCGGGGGACCGTGTGGTCAGCCAGATAGATGGGCCTGCCACATAAAAGGCCGTCCCGCAAGGTCCTCTGTCCGCTGAGACAAGCGATCCGATCCGTAGATACTCCCCGGTGCCGAGCCACCCGTCCACTTCGGGCATCTCGCGTTTGAGCTTTGCCCCATAGCGCTGCACCATGCACCCGGTCACGAAAACCCGTCTGGATCTTCCCCCTGTTCTTTAAGCCGAATCATATCAGCCAAGGTCGAGACGCGCCTCTTCCACGGCTGACTGGATAAATCCGCAGGTGTTGACGACCGCCACCTCGGCTTTTCCACAATCGGAAACGATCTCGTGTCCCTGGGCCCTCAGAAGACCCAGCATGTTCTCACTGTCAACCAGGTTCTTTGAACAGCCCAGGCTGATCAGGCAAATCCGCAATCTTCTTTTTCACATTCAGACCTTCTGGCTGTTGCTCTTGGAGAGGCGGGTAAGGAGGGTCAAGGCGAATTGTCTCAGAAACAGAAGTTGGATCTCAAGCGGCGAGCGGTCAAGCAAGCGTTGCACTGCTCTTCATCAAGATGCAGTTCGTGGCGGCCACGACGCTTGCGGCACGGGATTTTCCGCTCAGGTATGCCATTTCGCCGAAGCACTCCCCCCGGTCGATGCGTGAAAGCGTCCGGCCGTTCTTTCGTACCACCACCTGACCACTCAGGATGATGAAAAAGGAGTCGTCAATATCCCCTTCATTGACGATGACCCTGCCTTTGGGGGCCTTGACCAGATTGCTGGCCATGAGGATCTCTGTGACCTGGTCGCGGCTGAAGGGTTCAAAAAAAGACACCTGGTGGATGTAGTCCACCACGTCTTCGATCTTAGAACGTTTGACCAAGCCCTTCAAGCCCCTCAAGGCCACGCGAAGGTCATAGGCCAGGTCCATGCACGTCTGGTAGCGCAAGGCGGGGTCCTTGGCGAGGGCCTTCCGCGTAATTATGTCAAGGACCTCGGGGATCGACTGCTCGTAGCTCAAGAGGGATGGCGGTTCCTCATGGGTGATCCGGTAAAGGATGGAGAAATAGTTTTCCCCCGTAAAGGCCCTGCTCCCGGTGAGAAGCTCGTAAAGCACGCAGCCGAGCGAGAAAATGTCGCTCTTTTCGCCCACGGGGTCTTCCTTGATCTGCTCCGGGGACATGTAGCTGGGAGATCCGATGATGCCGTCCTGAAGGGTGTGTTCCGCCTCGATGCGGGCGATCCCGAAGTCCGTGATCTTGACGCTTCCGGCACTGTTGAGCATGACGTTGGACGGCTTGATGTCCCGGTGCACGACCCCCATCTTGTGGGCGTAATCGAGGGCCCTGCATGCCGTGAAGATGATTTCCACGACCTGTGGGATCGGCAGAAGATTCTCCGGTCGGCAGAACCGTTCGAGCGTCGGGCCGTCCACGTATTCCATGGTGATGTAGCAAAAATCGCGGTACATCCCCGCGTCATAGATGGCCACGATGTTGGGGTGGCTGAGTCGTCCGGCCGATTGGGCCTCCAGAAAAAAGCGTTCCCGATACTTGTCCGCTTCCTCTTCCGTAAGGTCCCTGGAGGGGCGGGAGATCTTGATGGCCACATGTCGCTTGATATAGGGGTCTTTTCCCAGGTAGACCATCCCCATGCTTCCCTTGCCCACCCGGTCGAGGACCTCGTAGCGGCCGATCTCTTCGATGTCCGAGAGCTCGGAGATAAAGCCTGCGTCCACCGGGGCAAGGGTTCTGCCTCTGCCGAGCAACCTGGCCTTGATCCAACTGGTCAGGCCGTGTCTCTTGTTTCCTGTCTCCTCGCGTCACGATACCCTTTCCCGGCCCGACTCTGTTAGCCCTATCCATGGAGGCATCGACACGAATTGCCTCTTCCAATAAACCCGGATGGCTCAGCGCAGGAGGCCAGCCTCGCTGAATAACCCTTCAAGATCCAGTCTGTTGACGGTGTCGCTGAAGACCTCACTCACGGCCTTGTCTGCATCACGCTTCCCCAGGATCTTGGCCCGCTCCGCACTGCCGGATACCACCTGTTTTGCCAGGACACGGTCCCCCGCAAGAAGCCTCGCTTCATAGGACATGGTGGCGACCCAGTTTCGATCGATCCGGTCCAGATTGAACGTCTGCACCATCACCTGCAGCTCGAGCTCGGATGGCAGGCGCGTCGGTGACACGCTGATCCCGTTGGTTTCAAGGCGTCTTCGAAATCCCTCCCTCATCAACCCATCAAAGTCAAAGGCGCCCATCTTGAAACCCGACTCATTGCTCCGGGCGACGCTCAGGGAGATGTTCCCCGTAAACCCCCTGTAATCCTCACTCGCCCCCTCCGAAATGATATCCTTGCCAGCCCTTGCATCCTGAATGGACAAAAAGACCGTCTGTCCTTTCAACCGATCCTTGCGGAGGCGGCAGCTGATAGAGCAGCTTCAGCTCCGGAATCGTCGCGCAACCACCCAACAAGACCGCAACGACCGTCAAAACCACCAACCAGCGCTTGGCGCAATCCATCTTTCCCATCGGCTACACCTCTTTCCATCTTGAATCGCTTGATACTCCGTTAGAGTAAGTCATCAGACGGACAGGACACCGGTCATTTCCTCCACGCGTGCCCTTCTGGCGCATGCCGGGCAGAGGTTGGAGCGATACTTGGTGTCCCGGCTCGCCTGCAGCTCTCTCTTGAATGTAATCCAGATGCTTCTTCGCGATAAAACCCTCTCCGCATGCGGCGCACTTGACAAGGGGGTGACGGCTCATCTCCCCCCCGCACATGGCGATCTTCCGCTCACCTGCGGCATCTTCCACCACGATGGCCCCCGTGGGGCAATTCACGGCACAAGCACCGCATCCGACACATTGCTGGGCGGGCCGGAGAAAATCGGTATCCTCGGTCCCATGCTCCTTAACATAGGAGAGATGAATGGCGTCCACATTCATTTCGTCGCGGCAGACATGGACACACTGCCCACAACTGATGCAGATGTCGCAGCGCAGGCACCGCTTGGCCTCTTCAACAGAAGCCTGCTTCTCCCAGCCCCAGCTCCACTTCATCGAACCCCGCTTTTCGCCGCGTAACCTCGATTTCCGGCATGTCTGACCGGAGCGGTCTTGATTTTTCCTCAGCGGATATGGGCATCACCGGTGCGGCCCGCGGTCTGCGGGGGAGGATCAACGGTTCCGTGAGCGGCAGACCCCGCAGATAGCAGTGTATGGATTGGGCCGCCTTTCGCCCGGCTGCCACGGCCTCGATCACCGTGGCAGGACCCGTCACCGCATCACCGCCCGCAAAAACACCTGGAACAGAGGTCTCCATGGTGCTCCCGTTAACCGTGAGAAGGTTATATTTTGAAATTGCCAGTTCCCCGAGTGTTCCAAGACTTGAGAGGTCAACCTGTTGCCCGATTGCGCTGATGACCACATCCGCCCGGATCACGTACTCGGAGTCCTTGACCGGGATAGGGCGCCTCCGTCCGGTTGCGTCCGGCTCGCTCAACTCATTTCTGACACATTCGAGGCCTGTCACCGATCCATCTTGGGCAACGACCCGCAAAGGGGATGTGAGATAGGTCAAGCGCGCACCTTCACGCTCGGCAGCATCGACCTCCGACGGGTGGGCGGGCATTTCCCGGCGAGAACGCCGATAGACAAGGTGGGCGCTCTCCACGTTCAGTCGCAGGGAGGTTCGAATGCAATCGAGTGCGGCATTGCCTCCCCCCACAACAATGACTTTCTTCCCCGCCACGGTTCTCTGCAAGTCATCATCACGGAGAAAGGCCAGGCCGTCCATCACGTGGGAGGCCATTTCCGCCCCTTTGATGCCGAGCTTCACAGGCGCCCATGCGCCTATCCCCAAGAAAACGGCTCCATAACCCTGAACCTTGAGATGATCCAGGTCCAAGTCCTTGCCAAAGACGCCCCGGTCCGGACCTCGACCCCCAGGGCCTTGATATGGTCGATTTCCATCCTCAGGACGTGACGGGGCAGCCTGTAGGCCGGAATGCCCCAACGGAGCATGCCGCCTGGTTCAGGCATGGCTTCGAAAACGGTCGGCCTGTAACCCTCCCTTGCCAGGAAGTAGGCCGTGGAAAGACCCGCAGGACCGCTCCCGATCACGGCGACCCGCTCGTGGTACCTTTCCGGAACGGGTTGAGGGAGCGCCAGGCCTTGCTTCGTGAGCCTTGTCAAAGGCGGTCCGCTTGAGCCGGCAGATAGAGATGGGCGCGTCCATTTCCCCCCGGCGGCACGCCTTCTCACAGGGGTGGACGCAGACACGGCCAAGAGAGCCGGGGATGGGAAGGTCCTCCAACAACACATTGAGCGCGTCCTTGTACCGGCCTGCCCCGACCAGCGCCACGTAGGTGGGGGCATCCACATGGGCAGGACATGCGATCTGACACGGTGCGCCGACAAGCAGATCACATTCACCGCTGGGGCAGTATCGGGCCTCCATGTGGCTCGTCAGGGTAGACCGGCTTGCATGAAGGGTCGAAGCGAGCACTTGGCCCATATGGCTGCAGGCCGCGTCCGATTCCTGAATGAGAGCCCCGGCAACGGTCTCCAGAGCTTGAAGATGGACCGGTCCTGCTCTTCCCGTGGCGATCTCCGCCAAGATGTTGCGCGATCTTTCCATACCCTCCCTGCAATGGGGTGGCAAGGCCCGCGAAGACCCGAGCACGGATGTGATCTCTCCCAAAAGGGATTGGACAGGACAAGAGTGGACTTTCATGATCTATATCTTTGTGGGACCTCAGAAGGAGGCGACCTCCCTGGCATATTTCTCTCTTCTCACGTTGGGAAGGTCTTTGGCCTCCCCGAAATGGAGACACTGGGTGATACACTTTGTCACGCAGGCCGGTTTCAGTCCCGAATCCACCCTGTCCATGCAGTAATCGCACTTGACCGCCTTTCCCGTCTCAGAATTCCACTGGGGCGCTCCCCAGGGGCAGGCGGTCATACAGCTCTTGCAGCCCACACAAAGGGACTCATCCACAAAGACGATCCCGTCCTTTGGTCGCTTCTGCATGGCACCGGTAGGACATGCGGCAACGCACCAGGGGTCCTCGCAGTGAAAACAGGTCATGAAGACATTGGCCAGACGGGGCAGGTTGTTCACCTTCTTGGGGCCCACGGGTATGATCTGGCAGAAACGGGGCCCGGTGGGGAGGATGTTCTTTACCTTGCAGTGGGATTCACAGCTGTAACAGCCGATGCAGTTTTTCGCGTCCTGGTACAGATAGTACTTGCTCATTTTGAATATCCTCCGTCCGCTAAGCGGCCTTTTCCACTTTGACAAAGCACTCCATCAGGGCGATGGCGCCGCCTACCGGGTCGTACACATCCAGAAGCCCCACTTCAAATCGATAGTCCCCAAGCCCCCTGTTGTACCCGCGCGTCTGCCAGGGGACCTTCCTGCCGAAACCATGGACCATGAAGACCGATTCAGGCTGGATGAATTCCGTCACGTTGGCGCGGATGGTCCCGCTGTGACTCCCGTCGGAAGCGGTGACCCGGACCAGATCGCCGTTTGAAATGCCCAGTGCTTGGGCCTCACCGGCGTTGATCCAGAGGGTGTTTTCCGGCATGATCTCGTGAAGTACCGGGTTGTTCATGGTCCGGCCGTGCGTGTGGACGGGGCTTCGGCTGAACGCCAATCGGTAGAATCCCTTTGCCGGTCTTGCCGGGGGCTCGTAGGGCTTGAAGGAGGGGATGCCGTTTTCCTCGAGCAGGCTTGAGACGAACTCAATTTTCTTCGAAGGCGTCTTGAACTTGAGGTCGTTCAACCGATCGTACCAGATCTCCTTGTCCGTGAGACTCACAGAGCCCTTCTTCTCGAAATCGGCAACCGTCACCCCCGTCCCATCCAGTTGCCATTGCCAAAATTCCTCCATGTCGTTGAATTTGAAGTATTCTCCAACCCCCAAACGCTCCGCGAGGGACTTGAAGATCCACCAGTCCGGCTTGACCTCGTGTCTGGGCTCGATGGCCTTCTTCCGCATGCCGAAGCCTGGTTTCAACCCCTTGTTGGTCATAAGGATGCTCGATTTTTCAAGGTACGTGGCAGAAGGCAGAATCACATCCGCGTACCAGGCCGTTTCGCTGTAATTGCTGTCAATGGCCACGATGAGATCCAGCTTGTTCAGTGCCCTCTTTTGTGCCTCCGGGTCCGGCAAGGCGAGCAGGGGATCGTGCCGGAAGACGATGTAGGCCTTCATGGGGTATGGGTCTTCCTTCAGGATCGCAGGGTAGAGCAAGTGAAGAAGACCGGGGCCCGATTCGAAGTGTTTGTACTTCCACCCGCATCCGTCGACCCGTTTGTCCTTGGGCTTGGGGATGGTATCCAGGAGCGTATTCAAGCCCTGCCTTTTAACATCTTTTGGCCCCTTCTGGAAAAAGAGCCCGCCTTTGGCCTCCAGGCTCCCCATCAGAACATTGAGGATATATGCGGTCCGGTTGCTGTAAAAAGAATCCTTGTACCGGGCCGTCATCCAACCCGGATGAAAAATCACGGCGGGTCGGTCCCCTGCCACTTCATGGGCGAATTCCACTATCTCACTTGCCGGGATACCCGTTTCCTGTTCAGCCCATTCCGGCGTGTGGGGAGAAACAAACCGTTCCAGCTGATCCAGGCCGAGGACCCAGCGGCCGACGAACTCGGCGTCATAGAGCTTGTCACGCAAAACGGTGTGAATGATGCCCAGGTTGAGCGCATAGTCGGTCCCTGGGCGAACCATCCAGAAACGGGTGGCTTTCATGGCCGTGCCGCTGGCTCGGACATCGATGTAGGTCATCTTGGCCCCAGCGTTCAATTGCTGCATGATGGCGCTGGCAGACTTGACGCGCAGGGATTCAAAGACGTTGCGCCCATACAAAACAAGGTGCTTGCAGCGTTTGTAGTCGTAGTTGAATGTCTTGCGCTCAAAACCGAAAAGGGAGATGGCCGCGTGCTGGACATTGCGTGCGCAGGTGCAGTCGTGGTTGTAATAGTTGGGAGAGCCGATGGCCTTCAGAAAGCTCCGGTGGATATCCCGAAAAGGTCCACCCCGGTCGCTCAAGGCAACGGCCTTCCCTCCGTGCTCCTTTATGATTGCCCTGAGCTTTCCGGCAATATGGTCCAAGGCCTCATCCCACGTGGCCCTTTCCCACTCACCGCCGCCACGTTTTCCCTTCCGAATCATGGGATACTGGGGGCGTTCGTAGTCATACAGCATGGCCACGCCCGCAGACCCTTTCGCGCAAAGCCGCCCCGCCATGGCCGGATCGTGAGGATTGCCCTCAATCCACTTGACGACCCCGTCTTCCACCTCCACGCGGATGGGACAGCGGACGGTACACATGTTACAAATACTGAAGACAGACTGTTTCATCTGGGACTCCCGTTGTCTGATGATCGGTCCCTTGTAAAGCCCTTAAGGGGGAATGGGACTTTTTATCCAAACTTTTTAACGCGGAATTCTTTTCAAATCAAGTCATCCTTCACTGGGAGAGAAAGCGGACCCATCGGGTGATCTACACTTGCCTCAACCCTCCAGCCGAGCAAGGAAATTCATGCCAGGCCCACAGGTCTTTGACATCGAGGAACAAGGCAAGGTACGCGCTTCCTTGATTCCGCCGTCCTTCCCTGCTAACCTGAAACGCGCATCCGAGCTGAAAGCTCCCAACCCATGCTTTGAGATAGAGCAAGGTGACCACCAATAGTCGAAATCCCGAAACAGGGAAGCATGATGGTCGTTCACGAATCGGCAGGGATGCGTTCGTGGGCAGGATCCTCGTCATCGACGACGAACCATTGACCCTCAAGAACCTGCGCCGCATCCTTGAAAAGGCCGGCCACAAGGTCTCCACCTTCGCAAGCCCCCTTTCGGCCCTCAAACGTCTTGAGGAAGAACCATGTGATCTCATTATCAGCGATATCAGGATGCCTTACCTGGACGGCATGGAGCTCCTCAACCGGGCAAAGCGGCTGGTCCCCGGGATCGAGGTCATTCTCGTGACCGGTTATGCCTCCCTCGACGGAGCGGTCGAGGCCACCAAAAAGGGGGCATTTCACTACCTCGCCAAACCATTCACCCCGGATCAGGTCCGCAGCCTGGTGAGCCAGGCCCTCGCAGAGAAATTCCTGAAAGAAAAATCCTCTCGCCCGCTTGACAAGGGCGAGAATAATCCTCCCCTCCCCGTGATCATCGGCAAAAGCCTGAGCATGGTCCGGGTGGAGGCGGTGATCCGTCAGATCGCACCCACCGACTGCAACGTGCTCATCATGGGCGAATCCGGCACGGGCAAGGAGCTTGTGGCGCGCTCCATCCACGCTTACAGCGCCAGGGCCCGAGGCCCGTTTGTGGCGTTTAACTGCGGGGCCTTAACCGAAGAGCTCGTTGCCAATGAGCTCTTCGGCCATGAGAAAGAGGCCTTTACCGGGGCGAGCAGTCGCAGGCCCGGACTGCTTGAGGCGGCCAACGGCGGAACCCTTTTCCTGGATGAAATTGGAGACATGCCGCTGTCCACCCAAGTCAAGCTGCTGCGGGTCATTCAGGAAAGGGAAGTCCTCCGGGTAGGAGGGACAACGCCCGCCCCGCTTGACATCAGAATCATCGCGGCAACGGCAAAGGATCTCAAGGCCGCGGTGACAGAAAAGGTTTTCCGTCAAGACCTCTATTTTCGCCTCAATGTGGTAAACATTGCGCTTCCCAGCCTGGCCGAGCGAAGGGAAGACGTCCCGCTCCTGGCTTACCACATCCTTGATAAGTGCCGCCAGAGAGCAAGAAAAAGCATCAGGGCCATTTCAGGGGAGGCGATGGCCCTCTTGAAGGATTACACCTTTCCGGGGAACGTGAGAGAGCTCGAAAACATCCTTGAACGGGCAGTGGCCATGTGCCGGGATGAGATCATCCACGTATCGGACCTCCCACCGGATCTCTCAGAGCTGACCCTTTATTCCTACAGAAGGCCCGGGGAAAAAATTCTGAGCCTGGAGGAGTTGGAGCAGGATTATATCCGCCACGTCCTTGATCTCACCGGAGGGGTGCGAAATCGTGCTGCGGAGATCCTCGGCATCGACCGTGCCTCCCTGTGGCGCAAGATGAAGAGATACGGAATGGTATGACATGTTCGTTTCTGAAACGCAACAGATCGTTTCTGCAACGATTTGTTCCTTCCTGTGTTTTTCGATACGAATTCGATCCACCTTCTCCTGCTGATTGCATTCTGCAACACACCGTCCCTCATCCTGCTTTGCCAATTCAATAATTTTTTTAACTATATCTGATAGTTAATTCGATTTATCTGATCCGGCATGGACCGTGCTACAAATTTGTTCCTGAAAGGAATGAGGAACACCATGTTCCAGAGGATTCTCGTCATTTTTGAAGACGAAAAAATTTGCCCACAGGCCATTTCCTATTGTCGCGAGCTGGCCCTGCGCATGGATTCCGAAGTGGCGCTTCTCATGCTGGTGGAAATGGCCTTTTTGGACCGCTCCTTTCTGGGTTCCAAGAGAAGGGCCATGGAGCTCATCGAGAAGCGCATTGGGGAGACACTGGGACAAATATCCTCTGAATTCCTCAAGGAAGGGATTTCCGTGAGAATCGCCTTGCGGGTAGGGGACGCGGCACAGGAGCTCTTGAAATTTCTCGCAGAGCGGCCGCCGTTTCAGGCGGTGATCTGGGGAAGCAGTGAAGACCTGCCCGACGGGGGCCAGCCGAGACGGTCCCATTGGATCAGCAAGGTGGCTGGAACCCTTGAGTGTCCCCTCCTTGCGGTGATCAGCAAGTCAAGGCCCGAACCATCGGAGTCAAAGAAAAACCCATAGGTTGTTAAACGCTTGAGGGGAGATCTAAATCGATGCAACCGCTAACCGCTGAGATGATTATGGTCATGATCATGATCGGTGTGGCCGTGTTTCTTTTTGTCGTGGAATGGGTGCGGGTGGACGTGGTCGCCATTCTGATGATGGTCTCACTGCCGCTCCTGCACCTGGTTACCCCAAAGGAGGCGTTTGTAGGGTTTAGCAGCAACGCGGTCATCTCCATCATCGCGGTGATCATTATCGGTGAGGGGCTCGATAAAACCGGTTTGATCAACAGACTGGTCGGGCCGATCCTCGTCATTGCCGGAAAGAGCACCTCACGGATCGTCATCGCCCTCTCGCTCGCCATGGCGACCATCTCCAGCTTTATGCAGAATATCGGAGCGGCGGCCCTCTTTCTTCCGGCCATTCAGCGCGTCAGCAAGAACTCTGAAGATACCCATCAGCAAGCTCCTGATGCCCATCGGCTTCAGCGCCATCCTGGGGGGCACGGTGACCCTGGTGGGATCGAGTCCTTTGATCCTCCTGAATGACCTCCTGGCCCCATTCAAGCTGAAACCATTTGGCTTGTTTGACGTAACCCCCATCGGTCTGGCGCTGGTGGTCAGCGGCATCCTGTGTTTCATCCTCTTCGGCCGCTTCATCCTTCCACAGGGGACCACAGAGACGGATTCGCAGAGGAGTCTGCCAGCGCCGATTCCGGCGGATTTCTGCTCAGGAAATCGGGGAAATCTATGAGCTTCAAACCCCGAAGAATTTCACCGACTATCGGGAGCCCGTTCGGATTGACGACCTGAGGCGACGCTACCTGGTCAACGTGGTGGCAACGACCGAGCCTCCCGATTTCAAGGTGACCTCCCCCCATTCGGACATGGTGATCCGCTCAGGGATTGATCTGGTGGTTTACGGTCGGGAGAAAGATGTCAGGCGGATGGCGGAGAGTGAAGACATGCTCGTCAAGGACCGGCTGGAGGTATTCAAGAACGATGTGGCCGACCACGCCTCCGGCACCGTGGAGGCCGTGGTGGCACCCCGTTCTCCGCTGGAGGGCAGGACCCTGAACCAGATCAACCTGCAGGACCGCTATCAGGTCACCCCCTTGGCCATTTACCGCCAGGGCGAGACCTACAGGGCGCAGATCGGCGATCTGGCGCTCCGGGTGGGGGATGCCATCGTCATCCACGGGACCTGGAAGCGTTTGCAGGTTCTTCACGACGAAGGCACCTTGCTCTTCACAACTCCGGTGGATGTGGAGCTCATGCGGCCTGAAAAGGCGGTTTTTGCAGGCCTCTGGCTGGCCGTCGCCCTGGTGATGATCCTCGTTTTCAACATCCAGCTTTCGGTCTGTCTCATGACAGGGGCCCTCGGCATGGTCCTCACCCGGGTCCTCAGCATCGACGAGGCATACCGTTCCGTTGACTGGCGGACGATCTTTCTCCTGGCCGGGTTGATCCCTCTGGGCATCGCCACTGAAAAGACCGGTACCGCGGCCTGGATCGCCCACACCGTGCTCGCTGCCATCGGAACGGTCAAACCCATCGTGCTGCTGGCGATCATCGGACTTCTCACCTCCGTTTTTACGCTGGTGATCTCCAACGTGGGCGCGACCGTGCTCCTTGTCCCCCTGGTGGTGAACATGGCCGTCGCGGCACATGCCGACCCGCGAATGGCCGCGCTCGTGGTGGGTCTGGCCGCCAGCAACTCCTTTATCCTTCCCACCCACCAGGTCAACGCACTTTACATGGGGCCGGGAAGGTATCGCAGCACGGACTTCATGAAGGCCGGGGGGCTGATCAGCATCGTGTTTATCTTGGTGATGATAGGCACCATCTATCTGATTTATGGCGTCTGAAATCTCACGGGAGGAAAAGACGGACATATGGCAATCATTACCATTTCACGAGGGTCCTACAGCAAAGGAAAGGAAGTGGCCGAAAGGGTGGCCGAGCGGTTGGGCTATCAATGTCTGAGCCGTGAAGTGATCCTTGAGGCCAGCGACCTTTACCATATTCCGGAGATAAAGCTCATCAAGGCCATACACGATTCCCCGTCCATTCTGGAGCGCCTGGGCCGGGGCAAACTCTGCGTTCATCGCCTATTACCAGAGTGCGCTCACCCGGCATGTGCAAAAGGACAATGTCGTCTATCACGGGCTTGGCCGGACATCTCCTGCTCAAAGGCGTGCCCCATGTGCTCAAGGTACGGATCATCGCCGATCTGGCCGATCGCGTGCGCAACGAGATGAACCGTGAGGGGATCAGCGAACAGGAGGCCCGATCCGTGATCCTCAAGGACGATCAGGAACGTCGCAAGTGGACCCAGAGCCTTTACGGGGCGGATCCCTGGGACAGTTCCCTTTATGATCTCGTGATTCACATCCATAAATTCACCGTGTCAAATGCCGTGGACTTCATCTGTGAGGCGGCCGGTCTGGACCAGTTCAAGACGACCAGGGAATCCCAGCAGAAGATGGACGACCTGGCCCTTGCAAGTCAGGTAAAGGCGCATCTGGTGGACTTGCATTCGGACGTTCACGTGGCGTGCGAGTACGGCAACTGTCTCATCTACACCAAGGACGACGACCGACTTGCACGCAGGCTCCTGGAAAAGGTCAAAACCCTGGCCCGCGAGATCAAGGTGATCAACAACATTGAAGTCCATCCCGGGGTGCCGGTTCCTCCGAACGCTGTTTGATGGTTCGGCGGCGGCGTCGAACGGCCCTAAACCTGTTGACAGAGAGGATCGCGACATGTCCGTCATCATCATTTCTTCAGATTCTTACAAGACGGGGCAGGAGATCGCCCAATCGACGGCGCGAGTCTTGGGCTACAAGGAATTGGGCACGGGAAATCCTTGGCAAGGTGGCAGACAAGACACGGGGTCCCTGAGGTGAAGCTCACCCAGGCCCTGGATGAAGGCCCTACTTTTCTGGGCTTGTCCTCGAAGCTGTGCCATCGATATCTGGCTTACATTCAGGAGGCCGTCCTTGTCTGAACTTCTTAAGGACAAGCGTGGTTTGCCAGGGACTGGCGGCCCATCTCTATGTCCTGGGGGTCTCCCACGCGCTGAGGGTGCGGGTCCTCTCGGATCCTGAAAAGCGTGCCCAGCAAATCGCCTCTCAAGGGGGCCTCTCCCTGGAAAAGGCGAAAAAGCATCCTTGATCGCCAGAAGAAGGCACGCCGTCGATGGTCCATGGAGGCCTTTCATCTGGACGAAACGGATCCGTCTCAATACGATCTGGTCATCAGCCTCAGCCAAATCGATTCGGATGAGGCCGTTAAGATCATCGCCGAAACGGTGGCATACCGCCGCTTCGAACCCATGACCTACTCCGTCAAATGCATGCAGGACCTGGCGCTGGCAAGCAGGGTGCGGGCGGCCCTCCTGGAACGCTTTCCTGATGTCCGGGTGCGCGCCAATCGAGGGACGTTGGTCGTTGAGACCACCGCCTTGAGACGAGAAAAACAAAAGAGGGCGAAGGCCATAAAGGAACTGGCAGGAGAGACTTCCCGGCGTCGAATACGTGGAGGTCCATGTGATCAATGATATATTTCGTCAGGCGGCAGAGTCTTTCCGCTGAGTGCCCGGGCATATGGCCTGACAACCTCTTGCGTGTTCGATTGATCCGTTAAGGCATCAACCATTTTATGACTCGCTCCGGCTTGACCGGAACGCGGGCGGGAGGTAAGGATGACTGAGCGGCTGGAAGTCCTGCTTCTGGATGACGAACCCATTGTGGGCAAGAGGCTAAAACCGGCCCTGGCCAAGGTTGGCTGCAACGTGGAGGTCTTCGAGCAGCCCGCGGTGGCTCTGAAACGAATCGATGAAAAAGAGTTTGATGTCGTGGTCACCGACATCCGAATGGATGAAATCGACGGGATTCAGGTCCTCGAGCATGTGACCAAAAAGTCGCCGCGTACCAAGGTCATCATGATTACCGGTTACGCCATGATGGCCCTGGCGAGAGAGGCCATGGAAAAGGGCGCCTTCGACTTCATTGCCAAGCCGTTTCAACCCGACGATCTCAGCAAGGTCATTGCCAAAGCCGCAAAGGCATTGGGATCCACCATAGACTTCGACCCTCAATCGCCGGATCGAGGCGTAGGTTGCGCACTCACGGAAAAGGATGGAACTTGAAGATCTCATCGGCTGGAAACGGGCGGCCTGACATCGAGAAGACCCTCGAAGGACACTACGAACACATCGAGGCGGCCGAATCGGCGCGCCAAGCGCTCCTGGGTCGGCGTCGCTTCAGCCTGCGTCTTCAGATCTATCTCGGTTTTCTCCTGGTATTTCCTGTTTGCCGCCGGCATCGCGACCCTCCTTCTGATCACGACCTACCAGGTGGAAGAGAAGCTTCGGATCCTCGAGATCGTCAATGATTATGTCATCGAGATCCAGCAGGCCCGGCGCTTCGAGAAGAACTACTTCCTCTACGGGACCAATCTGAGCGACGCCCTGGAAAACATCTACCTGGCCAAGGACATCTTTGATCGCAATGAGGAAGAGCTGAAGAAAATCCTGGGCAGAGATGGTCCGGCGAGTGTCGCCGCCCGACATCAATGTCTACGAAGGTTTGCTGAAACAGCTGGTGGAGCTCGAACAGCCCGCACAAAGGTCTTCAGGAATACCTGAAAAACAAGAATGAGATCGAGCTGGAGTTGCGTAAGCACGGTCAGCGAATGGTCTCTTTCGCCCAGGACCTGATGGCCAAGGAAAAAGAAGCGGTGTCACAGACCCTTCGCCGGTCCAGGAACATGCACCTTTACTCGCTCATTTTTCTGCTCGTCTTCATCGTCGTGAACGCTTACCTTTTGGGAAGCCGTCTTTTGGGCAACATCAGCCGATTTACGACCTATGCACAGCGTATCGCGTCGGGAGACTTCACG
This sequence comes from uncultured delta proteobacterium, assembly GCA_963699845.1. GTDB lineage: Bacteria > Desulfobacterota > DSM-4660 > Desulfatiglandales > Desulfatiglandaceae > CAWHLE01. The sequence continues at coordinate 42,270 of CAVOVO010000022.1, read as the reverse complement.
CCCATCACGCCGACGCGGTCCTTTCGCGATGAGTTCACGGACCTTGCCATTTCCATCAATCACATGATCCAGGAGCTGGAGACCCGAGAGGCGGTCCTGATCCAATCACACAAGATGCGGGCGGTGGGGACCCTCACGGCCGGTGTTGCCCATGAGCTGAACAATCCCTTGAACAACATCACCCTCACCGCCCACATGCTGCTGGAGGACTACGACACCCATTCAGACGAAGAGCGCAAAGAAATGATCCGGGACGTGGTGGCCGAAAGCAAGCGGTCCAAAGACATCATCAGCAACCTTCTGGACTTTGCGCGGGAAAGCGGCTCTCAACTGGAGCCCCTGGATTTGAAGCAGATTCTCCATGACACCGTCAACCTGGCCGCGAATCAGGTGAAGCTCTCAGGGATCCGGCTTGAGTTCCAGGCAACCGACAACCTTCCCCGTGTGCACGGCGACAGCCAGCAACTCAGGCAGGTTTTTCTGAACCTTATCCTGAACGCCATTGACGCATCCACAAAGGGGGGTAAAATACAGATCTTGGTCCTGCCCGCCGATGAGCCCAACTACGTGGCGGTGAAGGTGATCGATTTCGGAAGCGGCATCCCAGACCATATCCTGGGTTCCATCTTCGACCCCTTTTTCACCACCAAGGGGAAAGGCAAGGGCACAGGGCTTGGCCTCAGCGTCTCCCATGGGATCGTTGCCAAGCACGGCGGTCAGATCCGCGTGAGCAGCCGTGAAGGCAAAGGCTCGACCTTCACGGTGACCTTGCCGGTGACGACCATCCCTGCGGACATTTCTCCGGAGAAGAACGTCCGCTAGGACAGGCCTGATGTCAATCCCTTTCGGAAACTTCAGATCGGCGACTCCGACGGTTCACAGCTCTGGATCTTGCTGGATCATAGACCCCCGCTGAAATGGCAGGTAGAGAAAGACCATAGATGCGCCCACTTCATTTAATAAGCGCCATCCATTTGTCATTCAACTCAAGTGAGATATCCTTTCAGTACTCGATCCCCTTCTGTCCCGCGACGCCATTGGCAAAGCAGTGTTTCAGATTCTTCATCTCTGTAACAATGTCGGCCACTTCCAGAATCGACTCGGGTGCGTTTCGCCCCGTCAAAACAAGATGTACCCCCGGGGGTTTTTTGCTGATGACCGCCAAAACCGCTTCGACCTTCAACAACCCGAAATCGATCGCCACATTGATTTCATCCAGGACAATGAGTTCGTAGGCGTGGCTCTCCATGGCCTGCTCGAACGCCCTTAGCCCTTCCAGGGCCATATAGATGTCCAGAGGTTCGCAGGTTCGCGATTGAACGAAACCAGGACGGCCCGCCTGAATGACATCGATCCCGATGTTGGATCCGATCACGGCCTTCATCTCACCGATCTCTTTCTGACCCTTCATGAATTGGACGATGAGGACTCGCATGCCGTGCCCCGCGGCGCGAAGGGCAAGCCCGAAGGCCGCTGTGGTCTTCCCCTTCCCGTGCCCAGTGTAAACGATGATCAGGCCACGGCCTTTCCGCATGGCGTTCCCCATTGAGAAGGCATCCCGTCTCTGGACACTGAAACAACTCAAAGGAATGTCTATCAATTTTCTACCAATTCAGTTCAAAAATCAAGCATGCGCGGGAATGAAACAAAGTGGGGCGCAGCCTACGTCATCTTCAGTCCCAGCAAGGATCGAACCTGGGAAGTAAACAATGGCTACAGTCCATGTCGCCAAAAGCAACACTATCCATAACCTACCGAAAAATCTAGTTTATTCCTATAGAAATCTATCCCCTCCAAAAAAGATGTAACCCTTCTCACGTCTTTCACATTTGAGCACTCTCCTTGTCTTCCGTAAGCGATTTAAAAAAAATATATAAATTCAATAACATATACTCAAAAAACGCTTGCGACGTGTTTCATGGTCTCCGTGTTGCACTGGTGTAGGGTGACAGGGATCGAGTTTGTTTCAATCATGGGCCAGAGCCTGTGATCACGGAGGAGGTGGTTTTCATGAAACAACGCAGGAAACTTGAGGAAATGAAAGCATCCGGGTTCCCCAAACCTTCCCGCTATTGCCTGCGGGTAGAAAGCGGCCACGGAGGAATCCCAAAGACGTGCATCCTCAATCACGAGTGCTATCACTGTGCCTTTGACCAATGGATGGATGCCATGGAAGACAGTGAAGCATTGATTCTTGCCGAAGCGGCCTGATTTGTAAATGTCACAATAGCACTTCTCAAACGTAAGGGAGGACATGCCATGAGAAAAGAAACCGCTAGGCTGCAGAAACCCCTGCCAAAGAGGGTGATCGGGTTTCAGGTCATCGAAGAAGAATGCATCTGGATGAAGGCCGGCGTCGTCAACTTCCGGATGTGCGACAACGCCTTTGACTGTTACAACTGCCCGTTCGATCAGGGGATGCGCAATGCCATGGGACCAAAGGCCCACCAGGACGCAAGAAAGGGAGACCCTGCATGGGTTACCCATCTTCGGAAACAGTATCACGGTTCATCGCGTCCGTGCCGACACGTTCTGACCGGCCGGATCGATGCCCCAAAGATATGCCCCTACCATTACGAGTGCTACCACTGTGCCTATGATCAGATGCTCGATGAGATGGATTTTGCCGAAACCCTCGAAACGCTCCACTACAAGCGCATCTCCGGCTACCGCATGGCTGAGAATTACTATTACCACATGGGACACACCTGGGCGCGCTTCGAACACGGGGGCAGGATTCGGATAGGATTCGATGAATTCCTCGTCAAACTCTTCGGGGCCATGAAAGTGCTGACCTTGCCTCCCCCCGGCGCCAATCTGAAACAGCATGAGGTCGGGTGGGCCTTCAGGCGAAACGGACACGAGGCTGCGGTTCTGTCACCCGTGACGGGGACGGTCCTTGCAACCAACCACAAGGCCCTTGACCACCCGGACATCGCCAATATGGATCCATATCAGGCAGGGTGGCTGCTCATGGTGGAACCCCGATTTCCCAAAGGTAACCTGAAGGGTCTATATTTTGGAAGCGAGAGCTACAAGTGGATGGAGATGGAAAATCAAAACCTGATGTCCCTCCTGGATCCGGAATACGGACAGCTCGCAGCCACCGGTGGTGAGGTCATCAACGACATCTACGGAAGCATGCTGGAGAATTCGGTGGACCTGGGATGGGATCGCCTGGTCAAGACGTTCCTTCGGACGGAGGGTGTCTAAGAACGCCAAGTCTGACCCCTCATGAAGGGCCTCGAGGCCCACGAACGGGACGGAGGGCGTCTCGGAGAGAGACCGTGCAGTATCGGCAATAATAGAGAGGCGCCCTGTCCAGGTCTGCCATCCCACCTGAGAAGTGCATGAGACACCGTTCCTCCATGCAGTGGTGCAGGTCAAAGAGATGTCCCAACTCGTGAAGCGCCACCTTGGCCGTCCGCTCAAGTTGAACCGATGGTTTCGCAGGAGAACCGTCCGAGATTCTTATTCAACCGGTAGATGGAAACCAGCCCACACCTGCCCCCCTGCTTCGCTTCGCCGAATACGTAGGTGAGAATGGGCACAAAGAGGTCCACGTCCACAACGCCGATGAGCTTCTCATAATCGTCCTGCCGGGCGCATTCAATGGCCTTCAGGATCGACCCGGCGTCGTACTGAAGCCTCCGTTCGTCCAGAGCGAAGGATGGCGGCGCCAGTGGGGGAAGGATATCCACGGGGAGACGAAGATGGCCCAGGATGTTGCCCGCGATGGATTTCGCGGTGATCTCGGGGATGTCCCCAAGCGGAAGGATACCGATGCGTCTTCGCCTGTCGGTCGTTTGAGCGCATTCCACTGCTGAAGTCATGGTCTTTTCAGACCGAACCGCTTGATCATCTTGTGAAGCGTGACCCGGTTGATGTCCGAGGACCTTGCCAGCCTTGGTGACATTCCAGTCGCAATCCTCCAGGATGTCTTGGATGTGACGTTTTTCTAACGCCTTGAGGGAACGAGGTCTTTCCGGTGGCTGTGGTGAACTTCTTAGAAAGGCGAAATCCTCAGGGTGGAGGGTTCTGGCTTTGGCAAGGACCACCGCCCTCTCCATGGCATTTTCGAGCTCTCTCACATTTCCAGGCCAATCATAGGCCCGCAGCAACCTCATGGCCTCCCCGGTCACATGATCCACAGGTTTGGCGGTCTGGTGGCTGTACTTATTCAGGAAGTGCTCGGCGAGCAGAGGGATGTCGTCCTTTCTCTTTCTGAGGGGTGGAATGTGGAGCATGATGACGTTGATTCGATAAAAAAAGTCTTCACGAAAACGGCCTTCGGCCACATCCCTTTCCAGATCCCTTCTTGTGGCGGAGATGAGCCGGAAATCCACATCGATGGGTTGCCGGTCGCCGATCCTCAGGATCTTCTTCTCTTCCAGGACCCTGAGGAGGTCTACCTGCATCTTCTGGCTGATCTCCCCGATCTCATCCAGGAAGAGCGTCCCGCCGGAGACCACTTCAAGGAAACCCTTGCGGGCATGGACGGCACCTGTGAAGGCGCCCTTTTGATGCCCAAATAGCTCGCTTTCCAGCAGGCTGTCGGGGATGGCACCGCAGTTGATGGCGACAAACGGCAGTTGGGCGCGCTTGCTCTTGGCATGGATGGCCTTGGCCACCAATTCCTTTCCGGTGCCCGTTTCTCCCACGATCAAGATGGACGAGTCGCTTTTCGCAACCTCGGGGATGATCTCGAAGACCTCCTGCATCGGCAGAGATCGTCCGATGATGTTGTCAAAGCGAGTGATTTCTTCCAGACGGCCTTTCAGATACATGTACTCGGAGAACAGACGCTTCTGTTGGATGACCTTCTCCATCACAAGGGAAAGCTGCTCAGGTTTGAAGGGCTTGAGCAGGTAGTCCGCCGCCCCCATTTTCATGGCATCCACGGCGGTCTCGATGGAGCCGTACGCCGTAATGATGATCACGATGGTGTCCGGGTATTCCTCCTTCACCTTCGCCAGAAGCTCTATCCCATTCATGCCGGGCATTTTGATATCCACCAGGAGAATATCAAAGGCCTCCCGCTCCAGTTTTTCCAGGGCCTCAAACCCGGAGGCCACCGCCTCGGTGTGATGGCCGTATTTTCGAAACCAGTGGAGAAAGGATTCCCGGACAATCATCTCATCGTCCACAACCATGATGCGCATGTTCTTGTCCATTATCTTTCCTCTGTCTTTCCGCTTCACCGCCCTGTCTGATGCTATGCGAGGGGAAAGGTCAGGAGAAAAGAGGCCCCTTCCCCCACCTGACTATCCACGCTGATATGTCCCTTGTGGTTCTTGATAACCCCGTAAACGATGGACAACCCCAGGCCGGTCCCTTTTTCCTCTTCCTTGGTGGTAAAAAAAGGATCGAAGATATGATCCATGATCTCTTGCGGGATGCCGTGTCCCGTATCCCGTATGAGTAATCTTTGCCTCGTGGCGAGCCCTGTCCAATTCGGAGGAGACACACAGCTGCCCCCCATCGGGCATGGCCTCGATGGCATTGAATATGAGGTTGAGAAAGCATTGTTGGAGCTGGTTCACATCCCCAACGACGATCAGAGGATCGACCCCACGGGCGTGTCTCCAGGTGGATGTTCTGTATGTCCATTCTGTGTTTTGTCAGCGTCAAGGCCTGGTTGAGGGTTTCCCAAAGGTCAACATGCCTGTATTCCGCAGCGAACTGCCGCGAAAAGGAAAGGAGCCCCGAAACGATATTCCCGCATCGTTCCAGTTCGTTGGACATCATTGAAAGATATTTCTTGAAATCTTTGATGCTTTCATGGCTCAGGTCCCCCTCCTCCAGGATGTCCCTCATCAGACCACTGAAAGTCATGAGCCCCTGAATGGGGTTATTGATCTCATGAACGCTGCTGGCCACCAGTTTCCCCAGTGAGATCATGCGGTCCTTCTGGATCAATTTCTGAAGGTTCTCCTTCATCTCGTTGACGCGTTTTTCCACTTGGATGGAGAGTTTGTCGGTTACGTCCCGCCAGATTTCGATCACCCGTAGGATTTCGCCGTTAGGATTCTTCAGAGGGATAAGTGACCAGCTCGCAGTAAGTGGTCCCACCATCGGGCGCCGGGTGCCCGTGGATGACATGGGCCGACTCCCCGGATCTCAAAGTTTCCATGAGGGGACACCCCATATCGGGTTGGTCTCGTGAACAGGGCACGCTCAGCCCGTGGGTGACCTCATGGCAGCGCGCCCCGATCACCGCTCCCTTTGGTTGCCCCACGGCATTCAAAAACGACTCACTGGCATCGAGAATTGTGAACTCCGGGCTAAGCACAACGATTCGCTCGTTGGTCTGTTCAAACAGGAAACGGGAAGCCTGCTTTTCGAAAGCGACTTGCTGTTGGGCCACCTCCAATCTCTGCGTCATGACGAAAAGCGTCTCGAAAAACCGGCTGATGTTGTGTTCCAGGATCCCAATGCCCCTGGGCCTCAGCCGGATGAGATCCAGGAGCACTTCCCGGTTGTTGGTCACCTCAAGAATGAAGTTAAGGCCCTCGATTTTGAAGAGCTCCCGGAAATCATTGGTGGTGAAAATACCCATCTCCTTGGCGAGCCGATATCCTTCGGCTTCGGGATCAATGTCGCAGACCCCCAATATCCCGATGTGCAGATAGGGAAAAATCTCCCTTTGGAAGAGGTCAAGGAAGAACTTGCAGGTTCGTCCGCCACCGACGACGGCCAGGTTTAGGCTGATCTTTTCGTGATCGGATTCAGTCGGCTGCCGCAATACCTGTCATGCCCTCTCACCTCCGACGCGCGCCATCGAACCAGACCCCATGTGGCGCTCGGCCCTATTCCCTTTTCTCGATCTTTTCCCGTTCCTTCAACTGATAGGTGACCTTGACCTTTTCACTGAACCCGGTTTCCACTTTCAAGGAGGCCGGGGTCAGGGCAAGGCTCACGGCCATGTTGCCGCTTCCCTCGAGGGCGTCGAGTCGAATCTTCTCTGTGTAAACCGTACCGAAAGCCTATCCAGGATGGTGGCGCCACCCCGTATCACCACCTTTTCAGGCTCGACCTTCACTTGGCTCAGAATCAAGCTTTCGGGGAGCTTTCCGACCCAATCCACCTGGACCGGCAGCTCCTTCTTGGCCACCGAATCCAGCGTGACCTCCACGACGGACGGCTCGACCATTCTCAACGTGGCGCCCGGAGGCCGAGCGATATGGTCGCTCGTGATGGTGAAATCGTTGCGCCCGATCACGGCTTTGCTCAGGTCCAGCCTGACGCGCACCTGATCCGGACGAAGGGACTTGAGGATCGTCCCGGATCCGCTCAGTTGGACCTTGACCGCGTTGACGGAGGTATTCAGGATCTCCGACGTTTGGATTGCGGTTCATGTATTCAATGGGGACTTCGAGTGCCACCAGCGTGTCCAAACCCCGGGCAAACGCAAACCAAAGGCCTGAGATGAAGACAAGCGAAAGCACCCCGGCCATGGAGAGCTCGAGTTTCTGCCTTTTTCGGGCGGCCCCTCTCATGTCCGTCTCCATCCCGAGATGCTCGCGCAGAAGCTTTTCGAGCTCCCCCCTGCCGGAGACGATCTTGATCCTGCCGCCCTTGCAGACCGTCACCCGACCCCTTTCCTCGGACACGGCCACCACCAGGGCGTCGGTCACCTCGGTAAGCCCAATGGCCGCCCGGTGGCGCGTCCCATAATAGGAAGGCAAATCCGACCGTCTCGATACGGGCAGGATCGCCCCCACCTCTTGTATGCGGTTGCCGGAGACCACCGCCGCGCCGTCGTGGACCGGGTTGCCGGGGTAAAAAATCCCCTGCACCATTTCTTGCGATACCTTCCCCTCCCAAGGGATGCCGCTGTGAACGAACTCCTTCAGGTCATCTTTGCCCCCCAAGACGAGCAGGGCGCCGTGTCGCAGTCTGGCAAGCTCAAACGCACTCTCGCTCAGGATCTCCGTGGGGACGCGCGCGTGGCTTGTCGGGTACCCCCAGAGAAGGGCTTTCCAGTTCTTGGTCTGAAGGACCGTACGGATCTCGTTTCTGAAAACCAGGATAACGATAAGGGCCGCAGCCGCTGTGATACCCTGGGTGACCCAACTGGTGAGCACCAGGCTCATGGAAACGGCGAGCCTTTGAAAAAACCACAGTACCGCGATGCCGACCAGAAAACGGAAGACAATGGTCTCTCTGAAGAGGACATAGAGGCGGAAAAGGATATAGGTGTTCAGAAGGATGTCCAGGACATCGTGCCAGGCGAGACTCACGAGCGTTAGGGCAAAGCTCTTCATGAACCCTCAATCGGTAATGCTGAATCTTAGAACTTTGATGATCTTCTCGGCCTGATCCGAAATCTCCACACGCCAGGGCCCCTTGTCCGTGTCGCGCAGCTGCACGGCGCTTTGGGTGGCCCACTTGGGGGGCTGGAGGTGGAGACGTTTCCGGGTGATCAACTGGTCTTTCTGAAACCAGCTGTGGTAGATGAAGGTCTTCTGAGGGACGGGATTGAAGTAAGTGTAGCAGATGACCCTTCCGACCGAGACGGAAAAAACAGCCCCTGGGTTCACCGGCAGGAAGTCCTTGAGATCCTCGCAAATCGTTGCTTCCTGGAGCTTCGGACCGCCGATGATCTGCCTCTCGGAATCCGTCTGCCCATAGGGCGTGGTCATCGGATGAATCCACAATCCGAGCTGAAGGAACCCGTACAACAAGACCAGACGCAAGAGAGGCCCTTTCATCGGATCCATGAGACACAATTTGAAACCTCTTGGAGCGGGCCGCAGGGATGGATCCTTTTTGGAGCCGCAACATATTTCACGGCCGTTGATCGCGGCACCAACTTCTTGTGCTCGTTTCCAGACTGCCCTAGAAGGGATTCTTTCCAGCATAATCAATTTCTTGGCTTTCCCGAAACACCCATGAAGCCCCCCTGGGGCCGGCGCCAAATTGGGTGAATCGCTCTGGTCAGGTCTCAATTTGTCTTGGCGAGGCCGGGTGGCTATAATACATCAGCCGTCCTGTTGAAACAACCCCTTCAACGGGACGGCCTTGAGACCTACTTTTTGAACAAGGCCTCAAGTGCCCTTCTGGCTTCCTGCGCCTTGTTGTGGTTGCCGTGGGACGTGCCCCTGAAGACAAAGTAGTCGCAGAAATTGGCACGCTCCTTGTCCACCACCCGGTCGGCCATGACCTCTCGGCACTCATTGTAGGCCCGCTGATCGTAAAACTGGCACTGTTTACAACACCGGAGATCCCTTCCACAACGTGGACAGGAATCACTTCTGCCCACCCGTTCCACGACCTTGATCTCCTTCTTACAAAACGAACACTTCGTCATCTGGTTTCCTCCAATCGATGGCTCATGCAACTTTTTGACAATCCCTCCGTCTGTGCCTATGATTTCCCCATGTGGCCTAAAAAACCGAGCTTTACTTTCTTGGATCACACGGCGGATATGGGTATCATCGTTCGCCGCAGAGACCTAAAAGCCCTCTTCGAGGCCGCGGCCGCGGCCATGATGTCCATCATGGTGAGGCCCAGAAAATCGGTTGAGGCCGACCAAAAGGTCCTTTCTATTTCAGGCGAAGACCTGCCGGACCTCATGATCCGATGGCTCGGAGAGATCCTCTACCTGTTTGACGCGGACCGCGAGGTCGTCACCAATGCCCGAATTCTCACGATGTCCCAACGCGGTCTTGACGCCCGGATTTCATGCTCGCCTCTGGATCCCGCCCACTTCGAGGTTCTTTGCGAGATCAAGGCGGTCACGTATCACCAGGTCCTTGTAAGGAAAAACGACGACCATTGGGAAGCGAGGGTCATCTTCGACCGCTGATTTCCCTTGCGAGGGTAAAGGCTTCGCCCCAACGGGAATGATGGAATCATGGAATGATGGGTTTATCGGAATCACGTCACGCTTGACCCCAATATTCCATCATTTCACCATTCCATTATTCCAGTTCAATTTCATCGGGTTTTAGAATTTTCGAAACATCCGTTCAGGAGTCCTGGCCATGGATATCGACCTTCACAGGGTGGACCGCTTTCGGTGGATCATCCCCAGAACCGGAAACATGCGGGTTCCCGGTCTCATCTTTTCAAGCGACGCGCTCATCAAAGGCGTCCAACAGGACGAAAGCCTGGTCCAGGTTGCAAATGTTGCCATGCTGCCGGGGATCGTCACTCACGCCTTGGGAATGCCGGACATCCACTGGGGATACGGTTTCCCCATCGGCGGCGTTGCCGCCTTCGACGCGGAGGAGGGCATCGTTTCCCCGGGGGGTGTCGGCTACGACATCAACTGCGGATGCCGGCTCATGACCACAGCCCTCCTTGCAGCCGACGTGCGGGCCCGCATCAAACCATTGGTAACCGCCCTTTTCAAAAACATCCCCACGGGCGTTGGCGCAACGGGTGCGCTTCGCCTCTCCAAGAAAGACGAGGCGAGCGTCGCGCTTCAAGGCGCGGCCTGGGCCGTGAAACAAGGCTTCGGTGACCCCGAAGACCTCGATAGGACGGAAGACCGTGGGACCATGGCGCTCGCGGACCCGTCCGTCCTGAGCGAAAGGGCGCTCAAGCGAGGCATGGACCAATTGGGGACCCTCGGTTCGGGAAATCATTTCCTGGAGGTGCAGGCCGTTGACACAATCTATGATCCGGTGAAAGCCCAAGCCTTTGGCCTTTTTGAAGGCCAGATGACCATTCTGATTCACTCCGGGTCCCGGGGTTTCGGTCACCAGATCTGCGACGACTTTCTGAAGGAAATGGGGACCCTCAAGGCGGCGGACCGGATTCCCAGCCCTTTGCCGGACAGGCAGCTCGTCTACGCCGGTCTCCGTTCAGAAACGGGCAGGCGTTATCTGGCAGCCATGGCGTGCGCCGCCAACTATGCTTGGGCCAACCGGCAGGTCCTCATGCACTGGACGCGGGAAACCATCATGCAGGTCCTGTCGCTGGGGCCAAAGGCGCTGGGCATGAGGCTCCTCTACGACGTCTGCCACAATGTCGCCAAGAAGGAGCGCCACATCGTGGAAGGGCAGGAAAGGGTCCTCTGTGTCCACCGAAAAGGCGCGACCCGTTCCCTGCCGCCCGGACACCCCCTCTTGCCATCCATCTATCGCGACGCGGGTCAACCCGTCCTGATCCCTGGGGACATGGGGACCTTTTCTTACGTGCTCGCGGGGGCTGAAGGGGCGATGGATGAGACCTTCGGCTCAACCTGTCACGGCGCAGGAAGAGTCCTCAGCCGAAATCTCGCCATCAAGCGGTCGAAGGGCCGGGCCATACACCGAGAGCTTGAAGACCGCGGAATATTTGTCTTGTCGCGTGGCAAACAAACACTAAAGGAAGAGATGCCGGAGGCCTACAAGGATGTATCCCACGTCGTGGAGGTGGTTCACGAAACGAACCTGGCCCGCAAGGTCGCTCGGCTCAGGCCCATGGGTGTGATCAAGGGCTGAACCACCCGCAAGACGATACGCTATCTCTGCGATTTCCCATTTTAGCCATTGACGTTGAGGCGGTCAACCCACAAATCAACGGACTTTGATCTTTTCAGATCGTACCACGACATCGGATATCACCCTTGGCATTGAGACCCTGGTGTGACATCGCAGCCTTTTCGATCTAGAATTCCTCCCGCAAGAGACGTTTTGCCGCATCGCCTGCCTGGTCATACCTCGAAAGCCCTTCGTCCAGAAAGGCGTCGTTTCGAGACCGATTGGCCTCCACGAACACGGCCTTCAAAATGGCCACTCTCTGATCGATGGCTGCGGCAGACCCCTCGGGTGAGGGGTCGTTGTCAGCAGGAACATCCGGTATGCCCATCAGCATGCACCAGCTCACCGTGTTGATGTCGGGCAGGACCTCATTGCCCCGCAGGTCCACGGCGTCTCTGAACTCACGGTAGGCCTTTATGAAAACTTCTGTGTCCTTCATGGAACCTTATAACCCGCCCGTTTCGATCGTCAGCGCCCTTGATGGCGAGGCCGGGAGCGGCCCATCTGCATGATTCAATCGCGCTGCCCCTTCGAAGGAGTAATGTGCGCCCCGGCCCAGGCAATGAGCGTTTCAAAAGGGGTTCCCCTCGGGAAAAAGGCCGCCACACCCATCGCCTTCACCTTTGGGAGGTCTTCCGGAGCCATAAAGCCTCCTGCCGCGACCGATATGGTCCTGGCATCTTCACGCTCGAGCACCAGAAAGAGCTCGGAAAGCACCCGTAGGTCGTACCCCGGAAGCGTGGTCATCCCGATATGATCCACCGATTCCTGAATGGCCGACCGCACGATGGCCTCCGGCTCCTGAAGATCCGTGTAGATCACCTCAAACCCGGCCTCCCCAAGACTTTTGGCCAGTTTCAGCTGTGTTTCCTTGTGTCCCTCCCCAATCTTCCCAAGGAGAATCCTCGCTCTTCGTAAAGACATGAATGCAACCCTCAACCGCCCCGTGAACAGAAATTGGAAAGACGCCCCTCTTTTCCGAACAATATCTTATCGACCTTTTCAAGGCAATGGTCAACCCGTGATGCGGTTCACCTCTCTATTGGCCTTGTACGCCGACCCGGGCTCTGGTATACCAAATCCCGGAGGGACCTCTGGGATGAACAAACAGACCGCTTCGGTCATTCTGGCTGCCGGACGCGGCACGCGGATGGAAGGGTTCGACGGAAACAAAACCCTTCTTCCCCTCACGCCCCATGGGTCTCCTTTTGAAGGCGCCCACCCCATACTCGTTCACATCCTCCAAAGCCTTCCTCGAGGGCCCAGGGCAGTGGTGGTCCATCACCGGAAAGAAGCGGTCATGGCGCTCACGCAACCCTTTGGCGTCACCTACTGCGAGCAGGAAAGGCTCAACGGCACGGGGGGCGCGCTGCTGGCCGCACGCCCCTTCATTGCCGGGATCGATGCAGACCGTTTGATCATCACCATGGGGGATGTGCCGCTGGTCCAGCCCACCACCTACAAACGGATCAGGGATCGGCTCGACGACGCCAGTTTCGTGGTCCTGGGATTCCGACCTCGCCGCAAGAAGCGATACGGGGTTCTCGAGGTCGATGGAGACCGGGTAACGCGGATCACGGAGTGGAAGTACTGGAAGGACTATCCTCCCGAAAGACAAGCGCATTTGCAGGTATGCAATTCGGGCATCTATGCGGCAAACCGTGCCCAGCTCATGCCTTACCTGGATTTGCTGGCCTCCCGGCCGCACCGGGTCCAGAAAGTCATCGATGGCGAGCCGAGGGAGGTGGAGGAGTTCTTCATCACGGATCTGGTCCAGTATATGGCAGACGATGGTCGACACGTCGCTTTTGAGGTGGTGTCGGACGAAAAGGAAGTGATGGGTGTGGATGACCTCCATGCGCTTGTCGAGGCCCAGGCCGTCTTCCGGGCATCGCCCGCTGCGAAGTGAAGCTCCCTGCCTTCACCGCCCAGTCAATATGGCGTCGAGCTGTTGCAGTTCCTTCCTGTCGCCCAGGGCGATCAAGATGTCGCCCGCCTCGATTTTTGCCTGGCTCGAAGGGTTGAAGATCATCTGGCCGCTCCGCTTGCGGATGGCCACAATGATGACATTCATCTCTTGCCTGATCTTCGAATCCATCAACATGACCCCATTGAGCCGGGATGTCTCCCCGACCACGAGCTCTTCCATCTTGAGCTCGATACCCTTGCCGTGGACGGTGATCTCGAGAAAATCCGTCACAGCCGGCCGGATGATGGTCTGGGCCATTTTTTGCCCGCCGATGAGGTAGGGCATGACCACCCGGTTTGCGCCGGCCCGAAGAAGCTTTCGCTGTGTGGCCTCTCCGTCTGCCCGCGCGAGGATGAACAGGTTCTGATTGAGCAACCTGGCCGTCATGGTGATGAACAGGTTGTCCGCGTCTGAAAGGACGACAGCCACCAACCCCTTCGCACGCTCGACGCCCGCCGCCAACAGCACCTCCTCGCTGGTCGCGTCATCGACGATAAAGGGGACCGCTTCGTGCTCCAGGCCATCCTTGAGGTTGGGATTGGCGTCCACCACCACCAGGGGGATCCCGTGGCTCTTGAGCTCGTGGCTGATCACCTTTCCGATGCGGCCGTAGCCGCAGATAATGTAATGATCTTTCAGTCCCTTTATCCTCTGTCCCAGTCTTCGTTTCCCCAGCGCCAGCTGGAGCTGTCCCTCGACCATTGCCTTGGCCATGATGCCGGCCGTGTAAGCCACGCTGCCCATGCCCATAAAAATTAGGGCGATCGTAAAGATCCTGCCCATTTGGTCCACATTGCGGATCTCGCCATAGCCCACGGTCGTAATGGTGATGACCGTCATGTAAAGGGCATCCAGCAGCGGCCAATCCTCTATGGCCATGTAGCCGATGGTTCCGACCAGGAGGACCGCGGCCAGGAGACCGATCCCCCTGAGCGTCTTGCTGGTGACGTTGGATGGGGAGGGCTCCCCATGGCGGGAGGTGTTCATATGAGGGGTCCGCGTGGCCTATAACGGGGCGAAATCCACAATGGGCCGCCAAAACCTGATCATTCGGCCGGTTCGGAGCTGACAGCCTCCACCGTGAACTCACTCAGGTTCTCGGGCAGGTTCTCAAACAAGATCATGAACGGCACGCTCTTAGTCGGTGGTATGTTTGTGTTCGCGTCGTCCTGTCCCGGCCTGTTCTTCATGGCCGTGGCGACGTCACCAGGGCTGGCGTTTCGAAGCGCTTCATCGGTGAAGGTATTTCCTGCGTAGGCCTCCTGTTTCCGGACCACCTCGCCCTTGTCGTTGAGGATCGTCCCTCTGACCAGGATAAAACGTCGCGCCGCGCTGTAATCGTTGTACACCACCCCCCCGATCACGAAGAGCTGCCGGCCGTTGGACGCATCCACGAAAGAGCCCGTAACCCCCTTGAAAGACAATTGCCTCACCCCGGGGTCCAGCGGGCTGCTCGGGCGCTTGTGAGGTGAGTGGTGACAAAGAGCCCGGCAAGTACTGCGGCGCCCAAATCAACAGTGCGCCGATACCACCCGCGACCACGAGCAGGACCACCAGAAGGACCACGAGAACACGCCGTCCCACAGACCGCCCTGGTGCACGTCTCTCATCCCCTCCCGCTGCCGTCTCGCTCGGACGCGTCTCCGGGGGTCCCCACTCAGGTTCCGTCGGCAGGGGCAAATCCGAGGCAGCCTCTGACGTATGCGGCTCCCCTTCCTCCAGGGTCTCGTCCAGGAACTCCGAAAAGACGTCCGCCTTTTCCCTGTCGTTTTCCTCCTCCTTTGCATCGCCCATAGAAGGCGTGTCAAGGGACACCGTCTCATCGAACTCCTCGTCCGCAACCGTGTCCTCGTCGAATTCAAGCGTTGACAGCTCCGCGGGTGGGAAGGCCACAAACACGGTCTTGCAGCGGCCGCACCGGACCTTTGATCCATCCTCTTTCAACAGGGATTCATCCAGATTGTATTTCGTCGAGCATCGATCGCATGTGACAATCATTGGCGCCCTCCCAAAGCGTGGCCCGAGCTCATCTCAGGACATAGATATCAGGCAATTGCCTGTACGCTTCCCTGCAATCCAGGCCGTAACCGACGATAAATCCTTCTTCTACCTTGAATCCACAGTAATCAATGGCAATGGATACGCTTCGACGTTCTTGCTTATCGATCAAGGCGCACGTCCGGATGGACCTTGGCGCCCTTCCCCTCAACTTCTCCAGTATCTTTGAAAGCGTCAAGCCCGTATCTACGATGTCCTCCACCACAATGACGTGCTCCCCTTCGATAGACAGCTCCACGTCCTTGGTAAAGGTGATGCTGCCGCAGGAATCCACCCGGGACCCGTAGCTGGCCGCCCTGATGAAATCCATCTTCACGGGGATGGAGATCTCCCTGACCAGGTCGGCGAAGAATAGGACAACGCCGTTGAGCACGCCCACCATGACGGGCTCCTTGCCCTGATAGTCGGATGAAATCCGGGCGCCGATCGCCACGACCCTCGCCCGAATGGCCTCTTTCGTGATGAAAAGCTCCTTTTTCAAAAAGCCCTCAGGCTCCGTGATTGTTGGAAGGAGGTGAGCGGCATTGGACGGACAGGCCGGAACATATTGGATTTCTCGGCGGGTGTCAACCGTCAAGGTCGTCCCACTCGATCAGATTTTCTCCCCGCAGTGGTTGCAGTAAACCGCCCCCGGCAAGGCATCCTTTCCACAATGCGTGCACTTGGCCCGTTCCTTTTCCACCTTTGCGCCGCAGACCATGCAGAAACGGGCCTCCACCGGAAGGTCTTTTCCGCATTTGAGGCATCGATTGACGACCACGATCTGGTGACCGCACATGGGACAGAAGCGCGCGGTCTCGCTGATCTCGGCGTGGCACTTGCTGCAAACAACAGGGGGGCCGGCCGCAGCGGATGGGTCACCCATGGCCTGCTTCAGGATCGAGGGCATCATCATCCCCAGTCCCGCGCCCAGACCAAGCCCCATGCCCGTCCCCGCGCTTCCGTCCGCACCAGGGCCCCCTGTCTGTGAGGCCGCATCCCCCATGGCCTTGGCCGCCTTATACTTTATGAACTGGTCCAGATCCCCGACGGCCATAAGGCCCGACTTCTCATCGATCATTTTCTGGACATCGGCCGGGGGGGTGATGGCGCTGATGAAGAGGTCTTCCAGCCTCATGCCGAACTTACCGAAGTCATCCTGCACCCTGGTCTTGAGCGCCACCGCCAACTCATCGTATTGCTGGGGCAAGTGGAAAATCGTGTCGAGCATCTCCCCCATCATGTCATTGAACCTGGAGACAATCACCTCTCTCATGTAGTCACCCAGACTCTCCGTGTCATAACACCCTTGAGTCCCCACAAGAGTGTTGATGAAGAGCAGGGGCTGGATGATGCGGATCGCATAGACCCCGAACGCGCGAATCCGGACCAATCCCAGCTTCTCATCTTTGAAAGCGACAGGTTCCTTGGTGCCCCACTTGAGGTTGGTGAAGCTCTTCAGGTTGACGAAATAGACTTCAGCCCGAAACGGGCTCTTGAATCCGAAAGGCAGGCTCAAGGCCTTGGTCAGAATCGGCAGGTTCAGGGTGGAAAGGGTGTGCCGGCCCGGACCGAGCACGTCGAGGCCCTTGCCGTCCCTGAAAAACACAGCCCCCTGACTTTCCCTGACGATTAATTGGGCACCGAACTTGATATCGGCAGACCCCTGTTCAGGGATCCGATGAACAAGCGCCTGACCCGACTCGTCGAACCACTCAATGATTTCGATGAACACCATGGGACCCCCTCCCGGGCAATGTGATCTGGACGCTGCTTTCCTTCACGCCGCGCCGACCCCGGCTTCGGCCCGGTTCAGGCCGACAGACCGATTACTCCGGGAATCGGCTCAAACGGCCTCATTCTTAAGCAGCGACCCACGCGCTCCTATTTTCTTCTCGAGATGATCCAGCTGCGCACGGACGCCTGAGACCATTTCGGAGGTCACAACGGTCCCCTTTTCGGTGAGCTTGACGACCAGGGCTTCAACCTCCGCCACGCCCTGGAGGAGGCCCTGGTCATACTCGAAGAGGCGGGCCAATCCATCCTCGTCAAAGGCCTCATGTGAAAAAAGAGGGGTGTAGCCCCTGGAGGCGAGCTCAATGGTTCGGGACACCCTTTCCAGGTGTCTCGAAAGGCCGTCGATCTCTGTCAAGTGCTTCAAGGCCCCTTTCTTTGCATGATCCGTCTTGAGCCACTCCACCCTTCCCAAAAGATCGTCCAGATTTCGAGAGATCCGCATCCGGAGCGCCTTGTCCGACTCACGAATCGACTCCCTGTCCTGGTAGGACCCGATCCCCGGAAGGACTCGGGCTGCCTTTTTCAGCACCCGGCCCACGTCTTCCTTATCGAGCATTCCCTAACCTCCCCTTGCGTGATCAAGATAAGAGACAGGCGCACGGAAGAAAAGATCAAATCCCCATCCCACGTCTCATATCTCAGATCCCAGATCTCACATCGAGTTAAAACACCGGCAAACGGCGCAAGGTGCGCGGCGCACGGGACGGACCTTGCTGAAAACTGAACACTGAAACCCTATCAGGCTCATCTCACGATGTGTGCGCGGCTTCCCCCTCTGCGAATGGCAGCAGGTCCTTCTTGCGATAGGCAAGCGCCTGGCAGGAGGCAATCAGGACCCCCGTTTCGTCGACCGCCTTGATGTCGTAGGTCCCTGTTTTCTTTGACCGATGCACCTCTCGGGATTCGGCGCGCAGCCTGCATCCTCGCCGCACGGGGTGGTGGTAAATCACGTTCACGCTGAGCGCGACCGCCACGGTCCCGTGTGAGTTGCACGACAACTGGAAGGCTTCGTCCATCAGGGAAAAAATGACCCCCCCGTGCACCATCCCGAAAATGTTTTCATCCGACTCGTCCGGGACCATCTCAACCACCGCATGGCCGGGCTTGAGGTCCACCAAGTGCATTCCCAGCTTTCGCGCGTATCCTTCCCGGGCCACAAGATCGAGCAGCCCGCCTCGAATGGCCTCATCCATCTTTTCTCTCCAGGCCGCCGCGCCTCCGGCCGCCGGCGGTCGTCGGATAGGTTTCCGGCATCAGGAACCCTCCGGGAAAAAAACCGTAAAAGTGGTCCCGCCGAATTCGTGACACCCCTCCCCTGCCTTGCACAACCCGCACTGACTGATTCTTCCCGGGCAAACGTCGGTATTGTCCGGCTTGAAGGGGCAACGCTTCGAGCTCATGGCGATCCTGAAACCATAGCGCTCAGAGAAAATCTTCATCCTCAAAAGATCAGCGCCCTTCCCCCCGGCGTTGAAATCATAGGGCCTTTTGGTGGAGTAATCCAGCGTCTCCTGGGTCGTGAAAAATCCCTCGAAAATCCGCTTCTGGTTATCCGGCGTGATGCCGACCCCATAGTCGTGCACCACGAATTCGGTCCCCTGTCCCTTGCTTCTCACGCGGAGCTCGATCCTGCCCTCGTCCGGGGTGTTTTCGACGGCGTTTCGGACGAGGCCCACCACGACCTTGCGGAGCACATCGCGCGGTATCCAGATGCGGGGAGCCGGTTTCAGGTCGGTGTCGATGTTGATTTCCCGGTGGGAAAAATGGGGGTGGATCTCCTCCAGGGTGTCGGAGACCAATTTGCTCACGTCGATCAGCTCCGGGGCGACCTCCTTCGGGCCGTAGAGCGCCTGGATGCCGGCACGGATACGCTCGACGGCTTGGCCCTCGCCGAAGGCCTCCGCGGTCAGGGCCTCCAGCTCATCGGCCACCTGGTCGAACAGACGCGAGCTGAGACGGTAGGCCCTGTCGTCCCCCGTCTTCATGATATCCTCCACTTCGTACTGCATCTCAAGGATCCGGTCCAGGCTTCGCTGAGACCTCTCCAGCGTGGCCTTCCAGGTCTCCTCAGGAAGCGCGGCCAGCCGCTTGCGCAGGATGTTGACGGATGCGCTCAGCACGGCCAGCGGCGTTTTCAGCTCGTGGGAGAGGTGGTGGATGACCTTGTCCTTGGCCCTGTTGAGGCTGCTCACCTCCTTGTAGGCCTCTTTCAGCTCCTCTGAATACCGGGCGTTGTCCACCGAGAGCGCCACGGTGCCGGCCACCATGCTCAGGAGCTCCACGTCGCTTTCGTCGAACTCACCCGATTTCTTGTTGATGGCCGAGAGCACGCCGATGGGCTTTTCCTTGTTTCTCAAAGGGACATCCAGCATGCTCCGGGTGCGAAAGCGGACCATCTGGTCCACCAGGGGGTAGAAGTCTGGGTCCTTGCTGGTATCCGGCACGATGAGGGGTTTGCCGGTCCGGAGCACCTTGCCGGCAACCCCTTTGTCCGAAGGGAAGCGCACCTCCTTGATCCGGCTCTCCCGGGCCGTATCGTCGTAGGCCGCCCCTTTGAACGAAAGCTCTTTTCGCTCCGGGTCCAGCAGGATCACCAGGGCGCTTTCAACCCCCAGCAATCGCTTGACCTCCCCTGACACATAGTCGAGCAACCCTTCCAGCTCCGGGTATTCGGGCAAGGCCAGGCTGATGCGGAGCATGGCGGCGTTGTTCCGGGCAATGCGTTTCTCCCTGGTCACATCCCTCAAAATGACCAACGTGCCGGATGGCTCACCGACTTCCTCGACAAAAACCGCCCACCGCGTGGTCACCTCCAAAACTCGGCCGTCTTTGGTGAGCCGTTTGGTCTCGTATCTGCGGGAGCCCCGCTCCGCGACGAGACGCTCGATCATCTCTTTGGTCTCTAGCTCCAGCCCTGGCGGCAAGAAGGGGACGGGCTTGCCCATGAGCTCTTTCATGGTCCAGCCAAAAGTCTCCGTGAAAGCGGGGTTCAGGTAGGAAACGCGTCCATCCGTCGTGAAGACCACGATGGGGTATGGGACAAAATCCAGGAGCGTCCGATACCGCCGCTCGGATTTCTGGAGCGCCTGCTGGGCTTTGTGCTTTTCCGTGATATCCCTGGCAATCCCTCGAAAGCCAATGGGGTCCCTTTCTTCGTTCCTGATCAGGTTCGCGGAGAGCTCGACGACTCTTTCTTCGCCCTTCTCGGTCCTGATGCGCCAGCGCAGATCGGAGAACCCCTCGCCTGTCTCCCACACGCGGTGAAACATGTCGAATGTGGTTCTCGCCTGGTCCTCTGTCATGAATTTTGAAAAATTCTGGTTGAGGATCTCATTGGGGGGATGACCGAGGATCCTGCTCATGGACTGGTTGAAGTAGAGATAATTGCCCTGGAGGTCCACCTCGTAGACCCCGTCGGCGATGTTTTCTACAAAAGCCTGATACCGCTCGCTCGAAATGGTCGCACAGGCGGTCAGGAGGCGCTCGTCCTCCGGCAGGGGCAAAACCGACGGGTCTTGTGGGACCACCCCTTCTCGCTTCTTATCCTCATCTGCTGACAACGGCTCGCGGCCTCCTGGTGTCTCGGTTGGAACCCTCTCTAACGGGGATCATCACGCATTCGAATCACCTATATCTTATACCGCGCAGGATGTCATTTACATTTTGCCCAAATTGAGCGGTTCATCAGATTTGGAGCCGGCACCCTCCCCCCTTGAGAACCCCCGCCGATTGTTCTATAGTACTCTCATCCCGAAGGGTGCAGAACCGTATCATCCGGATGAAGGGCTATGGCAAAACAAGCAAAAATCCCCAAGGCAACCATTACACGGCTTTCCCTTTATTATAGACAGCTGGAGCTTATGGAGTTTGACGGCTACCGCATGGTTTCGTCGGAAAAGCTGGCGTGGCTGTGCCAGGTGAACCCCGCACAGGTCAGAAAGGACCTTGGCTACTTCGGTGAATTCGGGGTCAGGGGCGTTGGCTATGACGTGATCGATCTCCAGGGCCAGATCAAGCGGATCCTCGCCGTGAACCGAACCTGGCATCTGGGGGTTGTCGGAATCGGCCGTCTGGGCTCGGCCCTCCTGCGACATCAGAACTTCGAGCTCAGGGGCTTCAAATTCGTTGCGGCCTTTGACAACGATCCGGCCAAGATCGGGAACATGACTCCCTCGGGGCTGCGGATTCTAGATATCCAAGACCTGGAGGAAACGGTGGGGGACCTCAATATCGAGATCGGGGTCATCACGACGTCCCCCGCATCGGCCCAGATCGCGGCGGACCATTTTCTGAGATCCAAGGTGTATGCCATCCTGAACTTCACACCAACCAGGATTCGGGTCCCCGACTGCTGTCTGGTTGAGAATATTGATTTCACAGTAAAGCTTGACATTCTGTCATACAGGATGCAAAACCAACTGGGGGTTTAAGCCTCCGTAACGTCAGTGGCTACGCGCCGGGGGATGTGATGCCTCGGTGAGGGAGGAGTGCATTCATGAGGAAAGGTTTTAACGTTTTCTTGCCGTTTTTTTGCCTGATTGGAGCGACCTTGCTCCTTTTGCCCTGGTGCGTTTTCGGTGCTGAGCAGCCAACCGGTCCCAGGATGGTCATCAAGGAACTGGAATACAATTTCAACGCGGTCAAAGAAGGAGACCTCATCGAGCACACATTCCAGGTCTTGAATCAGGGGGACCAGGTGCTGGAGATAAGGGAAGTGAGGCCCGGCTGAGGCTGCACCGTGCCCAGCTTTGACAGGGCGATCCCTCCCGGGGCGGAGGGAAAAATCACACTTCAGGTGAAAACCGACGGCTTTCAAGGCCCTATTGACAAATCCGCCGTTGTCACCAGCAACGATCCCGTCAACAGGCAGATCACGCTGCGCTTGAAGGCGATGGTTCAGGTGCCCATCGTTTTGACACCCAAGTACGTGTATCTTTCCGGCAATGCCGAACAGACCGTCACCCGGGTCGTTGAAATCACGGCCACGCTCGACAAGCCACTTGAGATCACCCCCGGAGAGTTCAACCTGGAAGAGAAGGTGAGCTTCAAAATCGAGGAAATAGAAAAGGGCCGCAAATACAACGTGAGATTCGAAAGTATCCCCGGTCCTTCGCAGGCCTATCAGGGCTTTCTGAAGATCAAGACCAACTATGCTGAAAAGCCCGAGATGACCATTTGGATCAGGGGCAGGCTGAGCGTTAATCCAAAAGGGTGATGAGGAAGGGTTTTCCCTCAATGGCTTCCACGTCATCCGGCAGCACCATTGTGGATGTCTTTACCGATGGGGCATGCAGCGGCAATCCCGGCCCCGGCGGGTACGCCGCCATCCTTAAATATGGCGATCACACGAGGGAAATCAGCGGGTGTGAGGCCGACACGACCAATAACCGCATGGAGCTCAAGGCGGTCATTGCGGCCCTCAAATGTCTGAAACGCCCCTCCAGGGTTAGGGTCCACACCGATTCCAGCTATGTGGTTAAAGGCATGACCGAATGGATCTCGGGGTGGATCCGCAAAAATTGGATGAATTCCCAAAAATTGCCGGTGATGAATCGGGATCTGTGGGAGGAGCTCCTTCATCTGAGCCGCCTGCACCAGGTTCAGTGGCAATGGGTCAAGGGACATCAAGGGCACCCCGAAAACGAACGGTGCGACGAACTGGCCAAAAAGGCCTTGAAGGGGACGTGTAAGACTGCTTGAGTCCTCTTCCAAGGCTTTGGCCTTGGCGCTCACCGAGACGGAACCGCCAGGAACCCTTTATGAAATGCCCAAAATGCGGATACACGAGCTTTGATTACAATGACAGCTGCCCCAGGTGCCGGAAGGACATCGCCTCCGAAAGGCACCGATTGAACTTGCCTGCCTTTTCACCCAACCCGCCTTATCTCCTCGGGCCGCTGAGCGGAGAAGTGGGGGCAAAAATAATAGGCCTTGAAACCGAGAAAATGGCGCCGGCCCTGACGTTGGGTGCGGCCGCCTTCGCCGGCCCCGAAGATTCCCAGGCCATCCAGGCCATGGAAATGGCCTTCGAAACGGATCAGGAAACGCAGGTTCCAATCGAAGCGCGAGCCCAACGGGAGGATGCCGGCCTTTCTGAGGTTGAGCCCTCCCAGACCCTGGAATTGGAAAGCGATCTGGAGGGGATTGCGCTTACGGAACTGTCCCTGGATGACTTGGAGCCGCCCTCTTCCCTGACCGTTGAAGATGTGACCCCGGAGGAAGCCGCAATCGATTTCTCATTCGACGTGTCGACTTCGTTGGGCGATGAGCTGGCGGACCTGGATGACGACCTGCTCTTTGGCGTAGAGGAGGAAGCAATGGATGCGTCCCTCGGTCAGGCCTCCGATCACGCATCCGGAGTCTTGTTCCTTGACGACGAGGCCGCCATGGAGGGCGAGCTGGAAGGCCCCCTCGATCTTGACCAACTGGCCTCCATGGTTGAGAGCATCAATGAAGACGTTGCCCCCGCCGAAGAGGAAAAAACCCGGTCATTCAACCCCTCCCTCGGTATCGAGCACATGATGGAAGACGAATTGCCGGGTCCGGACGTCACCCTTGGCGCTCGGTCGAAGCAGGAGCCACCCACGCATGAAAGACCCGGAGCCCGGCAAAGGTTGCAAGGGGAAACGAACGGATGACCGTCCAAGGTACCGGTTCACGCGTCAAATCGGAAACTTTGTGCCCTGGGTCTTGCCTAGAATTTCCTTGACGGCTTTGGGGCTCGGCCATATAATCCGAACCCTTGCCGAGATAGCTCAGTCGGTAGAGCAGCGGACTGAAAATCCGCGTGTCCCCAGTTCAACTCTGGGTCTCGGCACTTGAAACATCAAGGACTTAGGCGAAACCGCCGAAAGTCCTTTTTTGTTTTGGGCTCACATCTCCCCACTCCCTCCCCATTTTTCGGCGTCAGGCATCAAAGGCAGATCAATGGGCTTTACGGATGGCCGCGGGAGGCGGCTTACGAAAGGCGTGAAAAATGGCGGGGGCGGATTTCGTGTTCATAGTGCCTTCAAATCCCTTTGAGCCAAGAGCGGCGGTTGCGGACTGTCTCGGATCGATCCTGAAATCTGGGTTGGACACCGAGCTACTTGAAACCAATGAGTCGAAAGGAGAAAACGATGGAAAGCCAAGTTCAACTGAATGAAGAGCGCGTGCAGCTAATCGGAAAGTTAAAAGGTCAACTGCCGGAATTCATGGCCGCTGAATTCGGGGTGATTGGGGCGGCTTATAAGGACGGGGCCTTGAGCGGTAAGATCAAGCGCTTGATGTCTATGGCCATAGCCCTTGGAGCCGGTTGCACAAACTGCATCCTGGCCCAGACGGACCTTGCGTTGAAGGCCGGAGCCACCAAAGAAGAGATTCTTGAGACCATTCAGGTGGTGATCTCCATGCGGGGCACCACAGGCATCGCCGAGTCGCTGAGGGTGATCAAGTTCCTGGACGAGTTGGGGAAACTATAAGAGGAAACGAGGTGGCCTTCTTTCACTTTTTCCGGTAAACGTTCAAACCAATCTTTTTGTCCTCTGCACCTGGGATGATCACATTTCCCTCGGTCGAGGCGATGATGATCGTTTTCCCAGAAGAAGACGGTCCAAACTCCTTTGAAAGGTCCACCTTGACCGTCAGAACAGTTCCCTCAACACTCATCTCGACATTCTTCACTGTACCGCCCCCTTTCTTGCCAATCTTTGGGCCGGACTATAATGGGATCAGCGGTGTGGGTCAAGGTCGCGGGCTGGTAGACACCGGCTCTTCGCGAGCTTCTTCTCAGGTGAAAATCCAAATCAGACGCGGCCGCCATTCAGCTTTCTCCTGAGCACCGCCCCGCACTTGAAGGTCACGACCCGTCTCTCGGCCAGCATCAGGTCCCCGCCTGTCCCAGGGTTTCTCCCCCGGCGCTTGCCTTTGTCCTTTACGCAGAACTTTCCGAAGCCGCTGATCAGGACATCCTCGCCGCCCTCAAGGGTTTTCTTGACTATTTCAAAGGTGGCCTCGACCGCCTTGGCTGAGGCTGCTTTGGAGAGGTCCACGCGGTCGAAGACAGAACGGTTGATGGCGTCTTTGGTTAGGGTCATGAAGGGAGCCTTCTATCAGGTTTCGGATGGAACCCGGCAAGCGCCAGGGTCTGGAGAAATATGCATGAGATCCTCGACTTGAGTCAACCGGTTAGGTGCACACTCGAAGTCCGTTCGAAAGATCGTTATCACTGGAATAGAAGGGCAGGGTCGAAGAGGACCCTGCCAGTCTGAAAATCCCGATCCTGAATTCCTTACTTTGACAAGGATGCAAGCATTTCGTTTATCTGATTTACTGACATAACAGGGTGGGTCTCAAAGTGAACATATGGACTGTATTGCTGCAATAGGATAGATATCTCGACATCATTCCCCTCAACGATACAGTAGCCCCGGCCTTCTCCCACAAATGCTCCCCAGTCTTTTGTGATTCCCTTTTCAAAGTCTTTTTTGATAAAGCTCATCAAAATTGACCATCCCGCTCCACGCTCTTTCGGATCTGCGGGTATCCTCGCAGGGTCCATCTGCCAAATCAGTAGATACTTGCTCATTTCTGACCTCCTTCCAAGTCAAAAAGTGGATTCCCGCTAAGATGATAAGATAGTTAAGATTTATCGGGGCTGCTTCGTTGATCTGTCGGGTTGCCTAAGAGACAAAACGCAATTGAACGAAGAAGATGTATCAAGAAATGTGGAGTATTCATTGTAGGGTACGATCAGCCCTCGTTTGCGATCCACCGTGCAAGACTTCGGCCCTACGGGATTCTCAAATTGACACTTTGAACACTTCATCGTCGAGCCTCCACTCTGAAGTGAATGTGCTTACTGAATCGTAGCCAACTCCCTCTCATACTTCTCCACCCAGCCGTCGGCACCGCATTTTCTCAAGATCTCTATAGCCTTGCCCAAATTTCCCTGCGCGTTAGTCCTGTCTCCTTGGATTTTGAAGAATTCTGCGTAGAGCGCATGATTCAGTCCTAAACGGAACTTTGCCCCATTTCTTTCATTTGCTTCAATAGCTTTTATTATCCAATACTCCGCCTCAGTAAAATGGCTCTTTCCGAGGTTCAAAAAGATCTCCCCAAGATACGCCAAGGCCCAGCCATCAACTAATTTTAACCTGTTTTTGTCAGAAACCGCACGCAGTGTTTGGAGGTCCATATCTTGTTCACCCAGCACTGCCCTGCATCTGGCTATGCCCAATTGGCCCCATCGCACCCATGATGGAAACAGTTGCACTCGTTCAAAAAAACTGTTCGCTATACAGTAAAACTCCTTGCTCTTGCTGAAATCTTTTGTGTCATAAAATATCTCTGCAAGGTTGTAACAAGCTGCCGCTGCCCATCCGTATAATCCCACTCGATCACACAGGCTTTTCGCCTGCATGTAGATGTTCCTCAGCACCTCTAAAATCGTGTTTACAATAACAAAGGGCGGCATAGACTGTATGGCTCAATCCCATTGAGTGACCATCGCCGCTTTGTTTCGCTATCTTTAAGGCTTCCGATGACGGCACCTCCAGCAAGTCGATCCTTCCAGAATGGTAGTAACAAAAATAGGCCAGCATGGCCTTCACTGAAGCGATCCCCCAAAGGTTCTTAGCCATAACATTGATTTCCGAAGCTCTCTGAAATGATTGGCTGGCTTTTTCGAAATTACAACTGTACCCATGGATCACTCCCAGCGAGGAACTTGCCAGGACCAAGGTTATCAAATCATTTTCTTCTTCGGCGATTCGAAGCGACTCTCTCGAATGTGTTGGTTGCATTTTCCAAATTTTCATCAACGGAGAAGTAATAGCTCCCCATGATGGTCTGGATCTGGCCAAGCCTTCTCATGTAGCCTTTCTCCCTCGCCAGTTGGGCAACGGGTTCAACGGCCTCCATTGCTTCCAGTGGATGACTTATCTGAATGAGATAGAGACCAAGAACGGTTCTGGCCCCAATCATTTCCTTTCCAGGTTCACCTGATTGAAGGGACTTATTCAGACAAAGGACCCTCTTCCGTGCGTGATTGACGGCATCCAATAAGGAGGAACCCTTTTCCGCCTTCTTGGCTGAACGCTGGGAGTAGTCTGCTGCTTTGCGGTAAGCCCCGCTCTGGAAGAAATGTTCGGAGAGGACTTCGTAGTGATCAAAAAGATCGTCCTTGTGAAGTGCCTCAATGGCTTCAGCAATATCCTTGTGTAACTCCTTTCGCTTTTGGGCGAGAATGGAGTTGTACACCACCTCCCTTGTAAGGGCGTGGCGGAAGATGTAAGAGGTCTGAGGGTAAATGCCACGCTCATATAGAAGCTCGGCATCTTTCAGGGCGGACAGATGGGCTCAGAAGCTCCTGCTCTGGAAGTCCAGTAACCTTGCCGATCAATTCGTGAGTGAACTCCCGCTCTATGACCGACCCAGCTTGAAGCACCGCCTTGGCAGGATCAGGCAAGCGGTCCACCCGAGCCATGATCATATCCTGAATGGTGGAAGGGACCGCAGAGGATTGCAGATCTCCTTCAAGGTATACCCGACCGTCCTCTTTCCTGATGGCCTTGAGGTCCTGGAGGGACTTGACGAACTCCTCAATGAAGAACGGGACCCCCTCCGTCTTGGTAACGATCAGCTTCTGAAGACCTGGATCGATGTCCCCCGTACCCAAGAGGGGAGAGACCATCACAAGGCTCTCACGGTTGGAGAGACGATTTAGGTTGATCTGGTTGTGGAAGGATCGGCTTCCCCAGGTGTGCGAATACTCGGGACGATAGGTGAAGAGGAGCATCACCTTTGCCCCTGGAATCGCCTCCAGGAGCCACTTGAATGCTTCCTCCGAGGACTTGTCCATCCAGTGGAGGTCCTCGACGGCCAGGATCAATGGCCGAATCTCCGAACCCTTGATCACGATCCGGATGAGGGCCTCGATGATTTTCATCTTGCGTCCCTCGGGGCTCATGGGGATCTTGTCGATGCCCGAGTCCTTAACCGAGAGAAGCTCCAGGAGATAGGGAAGAGTTGACGCCTCATCTGCCTCCAACACCTTGAGACCCCGTGTGACCTTGTCCCGAATCTTGGCATCGTCGTCCTCTTCGCCGATCTCGAAGTTGGCCTTGAGGATGTCAACGATGGGATGGTAAGGCGTGGCCTTGCCGTATGACAGACACTTGCCTTCAAGTAAGGTCACGTTCTCGTTTGACACGGCCTTTCGGAACTCGTAGAGGAATCGGGACTTGCCCACCCCCGCCTCTCCCACGATGGAGTAAACCTGCCCCATGCCCTCTTTGGCCCGCCCGAAGCCGTCGAGCAGAAGTTCCAGCTCCCGTTCCCTTCCGACGAAAGGAGTCAATCCCCGCTCGGCACTCACATCAAAGCGGGTCCTTCGGCTGCTGGGGGCGATCACACGGTAGACCTTGACCGGCTTTTCCTTGCCCTTGACCTCCTTTTCCCCAAGGGCCTCAAAACGAAAGAGACCCTCGGTCAACTTGAAGGTGTCTTCGGTGACCCAGATGGTCCCTGGCTCCGCCAGGGACTCCATGCGGGAGGCGAGGTTGACCGTATCCCCGATGGCCTTGAAATCCACCCGGAGGTCATTGCCCACGGTACCCACCACCACGGGGCCTGAATGGATGCCGACTCGCATCCGCAGGGGCGGGATACCCTTCTCCCTGGGTCATCTTCTCGCTGAAGCGGGTGATCTCGCTGTGGATGGCCAGGCCGGAACGGATGGCTCTCTGGGGGGCATCTTCCAAAGCGATGGGGGCACCGAAAAGTGCCATGATGCCATCCCCGGTCAGTTCGTTTACGGTGCCCCCGAAGTCGTTGACCTTGTGGATCAGGATCTCGTAGACCTCGTCCATGAGGGAGTAGATCCCTTCGGGGCCGAGCCTCTCCGACAGCGGGGTAAACCCCTCCATGTCGCAGAACATGACCGTGACCTGCTTTGCGCTCGCCCTCGATCCGATCCCGCTGGGAGAGGATCTTCTGTGTCAATCCTTCCGGCAGGTAGCGTTGGATCTTTGCGAGCTTTTCGTCAAAGGAGAGGTCTTTGGGGGGTTGGGCGGTGGGTTGGGCCAGGGGCTGGCCGCATTCGCCACAGAATTTGACTGGGGAGGATTCGAGTGGCCACATCCAGAGCAGGCTTTCTCCAGCTTTGCCCCGCACTCACCGCAGAACTTCATTCCTTCGGGATTCTCAAACTGACATTTCGAGCACTTCAATTCAAAGCCCTCCGGTCAGAAATGAAGAAAAGGAAATGTGTTTGTGGAAGCAGTATGTCTGGGGTCTCCTGGCAGATGAAGATGTGCTCTACCAGGAGTTTGATAGGACGATTTTGAGAGAGTCTTTCCATGGCCAACCTCCAAATGAGGTCAGTTGAATGGATGGTAAGGTATGATCGAAACGATCTACCGGAAGGCGAAGATTAGTCAAGCAAAATCGGCAGGTGATAAGGATGATCTCCTGAAACGTATAAATCCCAGGTCTGGATCAAAAAGCCGTTGTCAACCAAATGGACCTTGAACCCAAAGGACCGCTTTTTTGAATTACCTCTGGGTCTTCATTGCGATATCGAATCTGGGTCTTTCTGGCCTTCCTAGGGACTCCTAGACATAGAATCCATTTGATTTCAAATGGATATATGGATGCCCCAAAGCACCATCAGGCCCGTGGAAGGTGGCAAGAAAGAACCGGATTTGGTGAAGGCGAGCGGCCGGCTTAAATCACGTCGGTTTCATCCCAGGTCACCCGATTCCTCTTGACAGAAACCCCGTTTGGGTCCTAACGGAACGAACGGCTTCATGCCATTAGTGCAAGTAAAATCAATAGCATAACCCCAACCTTCTGAGAGGAAACCATGGTCTTGTGTTTCCTGAAGGTGGTGAAAAGTAAAGCCTCCGGTGGATACCATATCCGCTAGGAGGCTTTTTCATTTAGGGGGCAATTCCCATGAACACACAGGATTTCAAACGCAAACTGACTGCTGTGTTCAGCGCGGACGTGGCCGGCTACAGCCGTCTCATGGGTGAAGACGAGTCAGCCACCGTCAAGACCCTTGAGGCTTACAAGGAGGTCATGTTCACCCTCATCAAGCAGCACCGGGGACGCGTGATCGATTCCCCAGGGGACAATCTCCTCGCTGAGTTTGCGAGCGTGGTGGATGCGGTGCAGTGCGGGGTGGCGGTCCAAAACGAACTGAAAGCCAGGAACGCCGATCTTCCTGAAAACCGGAGGATGCAGTTTCGAATTGGCATCAACCTGGGGGATGTGATCGAAGAAGGGGAGAGGATCTACGGGGATGGTGTGAATATTGCTGCCAGACTTGAATCTCTCGCCGACCCCGGAGGGATCTGTGTCTCCAAGACGGCCTTTGATCATATCGAAGCAAAGTTGCCACTGGGGTATCATTTTCTTGGGGAGCAGACGGTAAAGAACATTGCTAAGCCCGTGGGGGCTTACAAGGTTCTGATGGAGCCGAGGGTGACCGGCGCCGATAGGAAAGGACAAGCAAAAGGGGTTCCGGTTTGGCGCCGCAAATTCGTTCTCGTCAGTGCAGTTGCTACTCTCATCGTGATCGTTGTTGCCGTGGTCTGGAATTTCCATTTACGTACCCCGGCCATTGAGCCCGCCTCCAAGGAGAGGATGGCTTTCCCCTTGCCTGACAAACCCTCCATCGCTGTTCTGCCATTTGTCAATATGAGCGAAGACCCGCAGCAGGAGTATTTCAGTGACGGGCTCACTGAAGACATCATCACCGACCTTTCCGCTATCTCGCAACTCTTCGTTATCGCTCGCAATTCGACGTTTGCCTATAAAGGCAGGCCCTTTAAAATCAAGCAGGTTGCAGAAGAGCTTGGTGTGAGGTACGTTCTGGAAGGCAGTGTTCGCAAGTCCGGCAATGAAGTCCGAATAAATTCACAGCTAATCGACGCGACCACCGGCCATCATCTCTGGGCTGAACGCTATGATGGTCAACTGATAGATATCTTTACCCTGCAGGACAAAATTTCCCAAAAAATCGTAACAGCCTTAAAAGTCAAATTATCAGTTGGTGAGCAGGAACAGGTTGTTCGAAAAGAAACTGAAAACATTAAAGCATACGATGCCTTCCTGCAGGGTTGGAACTATTATCGTCGAAATACGCCTCAAGATTGGGGTAAAGCAATTTCTCATTTTCAAAAAGCCATCGAACTTGACCCGGATTTCAGTCGTGCCTATGCGGCTATTGCGATGATCTACTGGAGATACAGCCGCACTTCAATGTCTTATTTTCAGGATTCGGAATTGGGTGTAAATTATCACGAAGCAATAGCGCGCGCCCGTGAATATTTAGAGTTAGCAAGGATAAAGCCGACCTCCATTTATTATCGGGTTGAGGCGTCAATGGCGCTTTACAGACGCCAGTATGCGAAGGCTGTCGCTGAAGCCGGGCAATCTATTGATCTCGACTCCAACGACGTCGATGGTATCTATACCCTCGCCTATATATTGATGGCGGTTGGTAAAACCGAGCGGGCTGTTGAGCTTATCAAAAAAGGCATGCGGCTCGACCCCCACAATATCGCCGAGCCTCTATATCTTCTCGGAATGGTCCATTTTGCCAGGGGACAACTGAAGGAAACCGTATCAAATATTGAAAGAGCGTTGACACATAATCCTAAACTTCCCAGGTTGGCACCAATTCTTCCTGCTGCCTTAGCTAACTTAGGCCAGGAACAAAAAGCAGAGGCCGCATTGGCAAATTTCAAAAAAGCCGTAATTAATTATGATTTCCGTTCGATTTTGTTTAATTTCCCTTTTCAGGATCCGGCAGTGACTGATCGTCTTGTGGACGGTATCCGCAAAGCAGGTATGTGGGCACCGAGCTTCAAATATTACAAATTTTTTCAAGAAAACATGCTGGTTGAGAAAGAGATCAGGGAATTGATCTTCGGTCGGAAGGTAGCCGGAGTTGTGCAATCTACGTATTTGGAATCACCTTTCTTGGTCGAACGCACCGTGGATGGAAAAGCCACCTGGAGTATCCTTACGGAAAAGCCTGGAGATTACAACGACAGCGGCCGGAGTTGGATTGAAAATGACATGCTTTGCAATCAATGGCAAATTCATTTTACTGGTCTCAAGCAATGTATGCCAATTTTCCGCAATCCTGAAGGGACACCGGAAATGAAGAACGAGTACATCGCAGTATCAGATTTCGGGTTCCAACTATTTTCTCCGGTTGACTGAGAAGAATCAGGCGTTTTCTCTTACATTCTGCTTTCTCGTCCCAGCACAGATACGTTGATTCTTTGAAAAACCGGTCAATGTTGGCAACTTCGGCACCCTATTAAACCATAATGATAAGTTGTTCGAATATCTGCTAATCATTGATGAAAGTGTACCTTAAAATCGCAGATTTATCCAACGTATACCCACAGACCGAAAATTGAATATAGCTGCTATAAATAACCAAGTGATTGAATCAGAATTCCTGCTAGATCAAATGGATATTTCAGGAGTGCTGACCTATGGGCCCCAGTCGTTTCATCCAAGTGGAGCTTTCTGGCGCGTGTACCCATAGATTATTATATGGAACCGAGAATCTGCTGAAAATCAAACGGCGCCATGCCGAAAACACTGCTTGATGATGAGGGGCAACACGAATCTCCTAAGGTGAACGCCATGCGGTTGAGGTATGACAAGACATTGATCACCGGCAAACCCGGCGTGGGTAAGACTACCCTCGTTCAGAAGATCATCGGGCGGCTGCGATCGGTCAATATGGCCGGTTTCTACACAGCTGAAATTCGATCCAAGGGGACTCGCCTTGGCTTCGATCTGGTGGGGCTCAATAGCAAGCGCCGAACCCTGGCCCACGTGGGCATCCATAGCCACCACCGGGTGGGCAAATACGGGGTGGATACGGGTGGCTTCGAGGCGTTTCTGGTGACATTGGATCTGCTGAATCCTAATGTGCAACTGGTTGTGATCGATGAAATCGGAAAGATGGAGCTCTTCTCGAACCACTTTCGCCGCATAGTCCGTGAGGTCTTGAGCTCCGATAAACAACTTCTTGCCAGCATAGCTCTGAGAGGCGAAGGATTCATTCGCGAAATCAAGCAAAGGCCGGATATCGTCCTTTTTGAAGTGACCGAGGGCAACCGCGAAAGGCTGCCGGAAGCAATGCTGGAAGGCTTACCATGATCCCTTGAGGTGACCCTTTTAGAGACTCCTTTTGCTCTCCCTGGAGACGCGCGTCGGCAGGGAGAGGCTGGACCACGCCATGTATCCAAGCGTCAGGGCAAGGGCACAGCCGGCAAGTGTCGCAACCAGCCGATCGACTAGGACTACCCACGATGGCGCTTGCCCAAAATCCAACAAGAGGATGACCAGCGGCGTCATGACTGCAGCATAGGCCGTGTAGTTGGTCTCTATGAGCATCGGCCGCGCTGCAGCCAGTGCTGCGATCATGGCGATCATGGCCCACATGTTCGGTGACCCGGCCAGAAACAAACTGGTGAGCAGGACGCCGAGCGCGGTTCCGGCCGCGCGATGGAGCGTCCTCGTCAACGCTGTTTGAAGGTTGCGTTGGACTACGATCACGACCGTGATCGACACCCAATAGCCATGATGGTGGGGCCATATCCATTCGAAAGCTCCAGCAGCGAGCAGACACGGGGTGATGCGAAGCACGTATTGCCATCCTGACAAATGGGCGAGTGAATTCCGCCACCGGCGCAGCAGCTGTCGCCACCGTGTACTTGGGTACTTGAGCGAAATCTGCCGGAGTGTGTGAGGCGGGACGCATGGTTCGGAAGAGCGGCCTCAAAACCAGGGACAAGCCGGCGGTCCAGGCAGCACCCAAGGAAAAAAGGAGCATCATGCCGAGCGGGTGAGCGGTTGGCGCGGCAACATTGGCGGCGATGATGGTGTATAGAATGAATTGCGTGGTAGCTCGCGCAAGCGGCCTGCTGATACTGCCTAAGAGCCCCACCACCACGGCGATCGCCGCAAGCCCGAAGGTGGATGGGATGGCATGCCCGGCCATGGCCGAGCATGCCAACATCGCCGCGCCGCCGGCTGCCAGCGTGTAAAGCATCCGAGGGGCCTCTTCGCGAAAGGTTTCGCCCTTTCCGCCTCCGCTCATCGCAAGCCCGCCAAGGGAGACCGCCATCCCGATTTCCGCATGGCCGGCCATGGCTCCGACCGCGAGCGGTCCCGCAAGACCCAGCATCGCGGCAATGACCTGCGGTGCTCGCGCAGTCCTTACGCCCGCCCAACCGTCGGCGAAAAAGGAAATGAACCTATTTATTCTCGCAAAGGCGCAAAGAAGGCCAAGGAATTCTTTATCCTGGTTTAACGTTATCTTTGCGAACTTACCGGCTGGTTTGCGTGAAACGTCCGCCTTAAGTGGAACGGATGCCATGGGAACACACTCATGACCCTGATGTCGCTCTCTGGGCCCCGTCCCGTATGGGCTCACCCAATGGGGCAAGCTGAGCCTCGGTCACGGAGGAGAGATGGTCCATCAGGCCGGCGGCCAGTCTGAGCAGTTCCTGCTCTGTGACCGTCAACTCCCTTGCCATGGTTTCCGCCAGCTCCACCCGTTGGGCGCCGATCTCTTCCATCAGCAGCCGGGTCCCCGCGTCGGTGATCTCAAGGAGGCTTTGGCGGCGGTCCGCGTCATCTTGGCGGCGCGTAATCAGCCTTCGTCGCTCCAGGTCGGCGACCAGGCGCGTCAGGGATTGCGGCTGGATGCGCAGATAGGCCGCCAGTGCCGTGGCGGTCGCCATACCATCCTGGTAAAGACGACCCAGGACGGCGAGCTTCGATGATGTCAACCCTTTTGCGGGCCGGGTGGCCCGCAGCAAGCGGAGCAGCCTCAGGGCGCTGCGATGCAGCTGGTTCGCCGTATCGATCGTGGGCTTAGATGGAAGATTCGATGCGTTCATTATATAAAGCTTATCTTATTAAAAAAGCGATGTCAATCGAATTTTTATTAAATCTATAGTTACATATAGATCTAAAATAATTAAATATTTTTAAATAATTCGTGGACTGACAATTATTACGTAATGCTTTATTTTCGGCAACACGGGCTTGAGGCAGCCTTTCCTCGGTTCCGCATTGGATTGAATCGCCCCGACGGGCGTTTTGAGGTGCAGCCGGTTGTGGCAAGATTTTTGACCACGAAGGACACGAAGCAATAATCGAGGGTATATGTTCCAGGTAAGCCAAATGGATCACCCTTAACGGGTTCAATCACCCTGATTCTATCCCACGCCGACCATTTCCTCTCGGAGTCCTCTTTACAGAATTTTTAAATGGTCATATTATTTGGTTATAAGGAGGAAATAGCGCTCGGGCTGCTGCAACATCACGCCAAAGGGAACATCGGGCTTGTTTCCCCTTCGCTCATCGAGTATGAACTTGCTCATGGACTGCTCATCGCGTGCCGGAGGGGCAGGATAGGTGTGGGCGTTGCCATAACAGCCATGAGGGGTTTTACAGATCTTGGGGTCAGGCTTGTCTCCA
The DNA here is from genome assembly GCA_963699845.1 of uncultured delta proteobacterium. GTDB lineage: Bacteria > Desulfobacterota > DSM-4660 > Desulfatiglandales > Desulfatiglandaceae > CAWHLE01. Next base: position 6,489 of record CAVOVO010000022.1, on the reverse strand, counting down.
TCTCCGACCTGTTTGAAAAGGTTGCAAATTATTCAAAGAAGTAGAACCGCACAGCCTATGACGCGAGCTACCTGGCGGTTGCCGCACAAGAGTGGGTCGATCTGTTCACAGCGGATGAGCGACTTTATAACAGCGTGAAAATGGATCTTGGCTGGGTGAAGTGGCTCGCTGAATGCAGTCTGTGAAATGAGTCACCGTTTCTGGGCCCTGAATCCATATTCGTTTAATCACGAGCAGATCAACATCATAACCCCAACCTTACACGAGGAAAGCATGGCCTTCCGTTTCCAGAAGGTTGTGAACAAAAAGCTGCCGGTGGATATTCATATCCGGCCGGGGGCTTTTATTTTCAGGGGCTTGATCCCGTGGCAGCTGGAAACGATAACACCAAATGGCGCGAAGATCCGGCCGGGGACTTATCGAGCGAGGAAATAAGCCAAAAGGCGATGGCCCTTAGGGCAAGGCATGCCGAAGAAGAGCATCCAGCGGACGGGATAAGACCCCATCCCGCTAATGTTCTGTCCAAGCACTTTTGCATTTCCGGGGAGTTGATCCCATGGCCGTGGGGAAGGTCAAACGGAAACTCACAGCCATCTCTCAGTGCGGACGTGAAGGGCTACAGCCGGCTGATGGGTGAAGATGAGGTGGGGACCATCCGCACCCTGGAGGAATACCGCAAGGTGGTCGGCGGCCTCATCCAAAACACGCTGGCCGGGTGGTGGACGCCCCCGGCGACAACGTGCTTGCTGAATTTGCGAGCGTCGTGGATGCAGTTGAGTCAGCGGTAGAAATCCAGGAGGAACTGAGACTCAAGAATTCCGATCTACCCGAGAACCGAAGGATGGAATTTCGGATCGGGATCAACCTCGGGGATGTGGTCGAGGAAGGGGATCGCATTTATGGGGAAGGCGTCAACATTTCCGCCCGAATGGAAGGGCTCGCTGACGCAGGAGGGATTTGCGTCTCGGGCACTGTTTACGACCAGATTGAGAACAAGCTGCCTTTCCCGTTCGAGTATCTGGGAGAGAAATCCGTCAAGAACATCAAAACGCCGATCCGGGTGTATCGATTATTAATGGGGGCTCCGAGCGACACATCGAGCCGCGTGCTTGTGTTGCCTGATAAACCCTCCATCGCCGTATTGCCCTTCGTCAATATGAGCGGCGATCCGGAGCAGGAGTACTTCAGCGACGGCATCACGGAGGATCTCATCACTGACCTTTCCAAGATGCCGGGCCTCTTTGTCATCGCGCGAAACTCGGTGTTCACTTACAAGAATAGGCCTGTCATGGCCCAGCAGGTGAGCCAGGAGCTTGGCGTTCAATACCTGCTGGAAGGCAGCGTCCGCAAGGCCGGAGAACGCGTCCGCATCACGGCCCAGTTCATTGATGCTACCACAGGAAGGCATGTTTGGGCGGATCGTTATGACCGCAATATGGGGGACATCTTTGCCCTCCAGGACGAGCTGACGCAGCGAATCATAGCGGTTTTGTCCATCAAGATGGGGGAAGAAGAACACAAGCGATTGGCAGCGAGAGGCACACGGAATCTGGCGGCCTATGACCTGTTCCTCCGTGGACTCGAGTCCTTCAATCAATACACCAAAGAGGCAAATGTACAGGCCCGGATGTTGTTCAAGAAAGCCATTGAGCTGGATCCCGGGTACGCCATGGCCTGTGAGAAGATGGGGTGGACCTATCTCATCGATTGGACCATGGGATGGAGCTCTGACCCCGAGTCACTGAATCAGGCCTTTCAACTGGGTCAAAAAGCTGCAACCGCGGATGATTCTTTCGAAGGAACCCACTGCCTGCTCGGCAATGTCTATTTGTGGCGAAAGGAGTACGACAAGGCTGTCGAGCTTTATGAGAAATCCCTCACCCTCAACCCCAATTACGCCAATGGCCTTTGCGACCTGGGTGGGGTTTTGTCTTTTGCAGGAAAGCCCAAGGAAGCCATAGAGCTCATCGAAAGGGCACTGCGGCTCGACCCGTTTTTCCCTTACCATTCCTTCTATCTCGGTCACGCCTATTTCCTGACCAGGAACTATGAGGAGGCACTCGGGGCCTTGGAAAAAGCCATCAGTGGCAATCCGGATTTCTTTCCGGCCCGGGCCTTTCGGGCCGTGGTTTACGCCGAACTGGGCCGTGATGAAGAAGCGCACGCCGAAGCCGCCCTGATCCTTAAAAAAAGCCCGGGAACAACAACCACCGTCTGGAGAGAAAGACTACCCTATAAAAATAAACAAGACCTCGAAAGGGTCCTCGCAGGGCTCAAGAAGGCTGGAATGCCATGACGGACCATTTAGAGTAAGTGCTCCCTGATGCATGAGGGAGGTCGAAGTGAAACAACAACCAGAATTGAACGGACTCCGACGCCCAACATGGCAAATACGGCATACATTCCAGATGTTCTTGAAATCGGGAATACCATCAGCAAGGTTGAATTTGGCGCCGACTCCAGTATTATGCAAGCTATGTTGCGAGTTTGGTTATGTTATGAGTCGTTTATAGTTCCCACTATGTAATTCCCTCGATATTATTCCTTCCAAGATCTGCATAAGTCCTTTATATCATTCCTTTAATTCTTATTGGATTAGAGGGGTGGATATGGGGCAAATACCGTGCTGTCATTGTGGTGATTTTTTCACCCCCGATCCCCGGCACAAGAACCAGGTATACTGCATGAAGCCAGCCTGCCGACGCGCGCGTAAGGCAGCCTGGAAGCGCAACAAAATGCATACCGATCCGGACTATCAATATAACCAAAAGCTGGCCAATCAAAAGTGGGGAATGGAGCATCCTGGTTACTGGAAAGAATACCGCAGCCGGCATCAGGATTATGTGAGACGCAATCGCATTTTGCAGGCGGTTCGCAATCGCAGACGTGTCACGGGTCATCAACCGGATGCCAAAGGGAACTTGATTGCAAAGGTAGACGCATCGATCTTCAATAGAAACAGGATGGTAGGTCAGTTTTACCTGGTGCCGGTGATTGCAAAGGTGGACGCATTGAAAGTCAATATTTTCGACATCTCAAGCCCTTATCGATGATTGCAAAGATCGACTCATTAGGAGATGACGCCGCGATCTGCTAAGCGTGTCATCAGCGAAGAAAGTCAAGGAGTCGGTCATGATCAAAAAGAAGATACTGGTTGCCGAGCGTGTTCGAAAGATTGGCGGAGGGTTCAGTTTTGTCCCGCATCGGTTTCTTATCGATGGTTTCTTCAGCTCATTAAGCCCACACGAACTGCTGTTGTATTTTCTCTTGGTTTTGGCCGGTGATCGTAACGGGCTTTCTTTTTACAGCTACGATAAAATCTGCACCCTGCTTCAAATGTCCTTGGATCAATACATTGAAAGCCGTGACGGATTGATCGAAAAGGATCTGATCGCCTTTGATGGCACCCTGTTTCAGGTACTCGACTTGCCACCAAAGCCCATAGAGTCTGTAACAAAACAGCGCCCCATGACTTCAAGGGCCTCATTAAGGATTTAGCGTGGCCAACGAAGAGATCAAAATGCTGGCGAAAGCAATCGTTGAATACCTATGTCTGATCATATCGGAAGGCAAACACGATAACCGCGTCATAAGGCTTACCGAAATCCTGACCGATTTTCTCATCTACGCAATAAGAACCGATACGGCCTGGAAAGACATGTTCACTTTCGATACATTCACGGCGTTTCGAAAATATAGCCGTCTCGGAAATACCTCCCACGCCATCATCGCTCTTTCAGAGTATCTGCACCAAAACGGCCGGATTGCGAAACCCTTACGGATTCCAAGCTACCAGATTAAGCTGCCCGCCGTTTACGAGCAATATCTCCTCCACCTTGGAAAGAGCAAAGAGATCCCCCAAACTCAGGTCAATGCTGTAAGAAGGGTGTTGGCTCCCTTTCACGATTACCGTAGAAAGCATCAACTCCGTCTTACTGCTTTGAAGATAGAACACCTTGACGCTTTCATGGCGGAATTTAGGGTCGCAAAGACCACGCTCAAAACCTACCGTCACTTTTTACGAGGATTTCTGAAGTATTTGTATCATGAAAGAAAGCTAATCAAGAAAGATCTCGCCCCCTTGTTGGTAGGCGCCCCCGAATTTGACCGCAAAAAGCCGCCCAAGTTCTTGCGGCCCCAGGAGGTACAAAATCTCTTTTCAAGCCTGAAGCTTTCTACCGCTGTGGATATGCGGACCTATGTCATGGTGCACCTGGCCTATATTCTGGGTCTTAGGCCCGTTGAGATCAGCAGGCTCACGCTCGATGATATCTCATTTACCAGGGGAGAGCTCACCGTACGGGAAAGAAAAACGAAAAATCCTGTCACCCTGTCTCTGCCCGAGCAGACCATGAAGGCCCTAGCCGCCTATACCCTCAAGGCACGAGCCAAGACAGAACACAGGCATCTCTTTTTGACTCATGGCAAACCCCACCGACCCGTTAGCGCAGGGACCGTGGTTGGCGCAATCCGCAAGGCGATGAAGGAAGCAGGGCTTTCTTCTACGGCTTACTGGCTCAGGCATACCTACGCCCAGAATCTTTTGGGAATTGGACGATCCATTTACGAGATCAAAGAGATGCTGGGCCACGAAAATATCCAATCCACACAAAGATATCTCCACATAGACACCGAAGCAATGAGAAAGGTCTTGTTTCATGAAACCCTTTAAGAGCTTCCTGGCGCCAAAATTGGATGAGTTTCTCGCTTACCGCCAAAGCCTGGGATATGCCTTGAAAACCCACAGAGAGCATCTTCTTATTTTGGATCGATATTTGATGGAGAAAAATGCCGGCTGGCAATCGCTTCAACCCGCCTTTTTCCTTGAGATGAGAGCTAATCTCAAACTGGGGGCAAGCTCTGTTAACGCCATCCTCAGTGCGACACGCACCTTCTTTCAATTCCTGGTTCGTCGAGGTTATTATAAGGAAAATCTCCTTCGGGATATCCCCCGTCTCAAGCAAAATACCATTGTTCCTTTTATTTTCTCAGCCGAGCAAACCGATCAGTTCCTCGATGCTTTCTGCAAGCGGTTTCATAGAACCAAAGGGTACTTTCTAAAAGAGCTCGCCTCATACACGGCAATGTTTCTCCTGGCCCGATGCGGCATGAGGATCTGGGAGCCTCTAAGACTGAAGACTCACCACTATCGTCGCGATGATGCCACGATTTATATCGAAAGAACCAAGTTCTGTAAGGACCGACTCATCCCCGTCCCAAAATGCGTTGTCACACAGATCGAAAACTACCTCTCTGTACGTAAATCCCTGTTGCGAGATGATCAGAGTCCATATCTCCTGGTTCAGGGAAACCACCGCCCTTTGTCTGATTTCCAACTCCGCCGTTTGTTCCATATTGCCCTCGAAGACATCGGCCTTGAGCAACCAAGGAGGGTAATAGGGAAGGTGAGCTTCCTACAGCCCACGCCACATAGCTTACGGCACAGCTTTGCAGTGAACACCCTGCTGAAAATCAAAGAATGGGGAGGATCCCCACAGCACGCCCTTCCCGTATTAGCCGCTTATATGGGCCATAGTGAATACAAGTATACCAGCGTATATCTCAAGGTCTCGGATGCCATTAGCCGCAAAAACCTGGTCGATTTTGCGCTTTGGCAGATAAGGGAGCAATGAAACTCTCCCCCTGCATCCACCGGTTCTTCGATCAGTATCTCCCCCATGTAAAGGGGGTGAGCCCCCATACGGTTAAGGCTTATCGCGATGCCTTTAAACTGTTTCTTCCCTTTGCAGCAAAATATTACAATATCAAGATCGGATCGCTCAGGGTAGAGCTCATCTCATCGGGGTTAATCATCGCATTCCTTGAGGACCTTCAGCGCCAGCGCAAAAACCTGGTCAAGACCCGCAATCAGCGGCTTGCAGCCCTTAAATCTTTTGCCAAAATGCTTCGCTTCATGTATCCAGAACAAAAAGCCGTGGCAGATACCATCCTCAATATCCCCCAGAAGCGCGCTCAGAGGCCCCTGGTCGGGTTCCTCTATCAGAACGAGATCTTGGAGGTCTTGCGGGCCGTTGATCTTAAAAGGAAGGAAGGCTTTAGGGATTATGCGCTCCTTCATCTGCTTTATGACTCCGGGGCAAGGGCCAGTGAAATGGCCACTCTGAACCTCGATTACTTTAATCCACAGCAAAAGACGCTAGCCATATTAGGAAAAGGCGACCGGTTCCGGCTAATAGGGCTTGAACCAAAGACCTCTCAGCTCCTCCAGATCTATGTCAAAAAATACCGTGCAACACCGAAACCCCTATATCAGCACCGGCTCTTTATAAATCAACGGGGAGACGAACTGACTCGTCATGGCATTTATCGAATCTGCAAAATGCACCTCAACAAGGCGCTCCCCCCTAAACGCCTCAACTACATCAATCCCGTTCATAGTTTCCGCCATAGCCGGGCTGTGGACATGCTTTATGCCGGATATCCCATCACGGATATAAAGAACCGCCTGGGCCACGACAACATCCAATC
>CAVOVO010000021.1:0-13600 GCA_963699845.1 uncultured delta proteobacterium | reverse complement strand
ATCTTTACACCGGGCCACCCGATTCCCCTTGACAGAAATCCCGTTTAGGCCCCTAATGAATATCAATCGGCTTAATTCCGAGTAATCCAAGTCAAACCAACACGAAGTGCTGCAATGGAAGACATGACAGTGACTGCCAACAGATATGACTTCGGTGCCGTGCACGCTGCAATGCAACGCTATGTGGACGCGAACATTCTTGCGGGAGTCTCCTCCGCAGTACTGGTAGGCCGCGATCTGGTGGACGTGCATTGCGTCGGGTGGGCCGACAAGGAGCAGGATGTCAAATTGCGCGTGGACCATATTTTCCGTGTGTTCTCCAACACCAAGCTGATCACGTCCTGCGCCGCCATGCTTCTCTTTGAGGAAGGGCGATTCCAACTGGATGACCCGATCGAGCAGTACATACCGCAACTGGCGAACCGCCGGGTTCTCAGGCCAGGTGCGACTGGGTTGGACGATACGGAACCGGCAAGGTCACCGATCACCATCCGCCATCTAATGACCACAGCTCCGGGCTGAGCTACGGCCTTCTTGACCCCGGGACGCTCATCTACAAGGCTTACAACGAGCGCAAGGTGCGCGATCCCGGCTTATCGCTGGCGGACATGGTGGAGGCGTTGGCCGACCTGCCGCTTGTCTTTCATCCGGGTACATCTTGGGAATACTCGGTGGCAACCGATGTCATGGCCCGCCTCATCGAGATCCTCAGCGGCCAACGCTTCGATTCGTTCCTCCAATCACGGATACTCGATCCGCTTGGCATGGTGGATACCGGGTTTGTGGTGCCTGAGGCCCAGCGTCACCGGTTCGCCGCGTATTACTCCGGTGCAGACCTTTTGGATCCAATGAAGCCGGGGCTGACCCGTGCGGACCATTTGCCCTACCCTCAGGCCTATTTGCGCCCGGTCCCCAAGTTGTCAGGGGGCGGCGGACTGGTTTCGACATTGCCGGACATGGTGGCGCTGGTGCGCAGTCTTCTGCCCGGTGGTCCAACGCTCCTGAAACCGGAAACCATCGCACTCATGATGACGAATCAATTGCCGGCCGGTGTGTGGATCCGCTTTCCTCAGTTCGGCGAGATTCACGGCAGGGGACACGGGCTTGCCGGTTCGGTTACCTTGGTGCCATCCCAGATCGATCCCAAAGATTCAACCGGCGAACTTCAGTGGGGTGGCATCGCCGGCACACATTGGTGGATTTCGCCGAAGGCGAATCTTGCGGGATTACTCATGACGCAGCGTGAGATGGCGTTTTGGCATCCGTTCTCGTTCGAGTTCAAGCGGTTGACTTACGAAGCGGTCACTCGCGATGCGAGTCCCCCATAGGCCGCGGGGATCGCCTGCGGCGGTTACTGAATGCAATGCCTTCAACGAAGATTATCCAATTCGTAAATCCTGGATAGCCACATCACAAAAAGAATACAAGACCAAATACGCCCCTCCCGCGTAACAAAGATCCTGCAATACTATCGTGACCTGCTGCGAGATCGGGTTCCTGACCGGTTAAGGCAGACCGTGACGGACGCGGTCGCCTAGTCCCCGGCCGGCCTCGGAAAACACTCCGGGTCAAAGCGCTCAAAACCGAGCTTGGGATTGACCAGACAACGCACCGGGACGTGTTCGACGACCCCGGTCTGAATACAATGATAGCATCGTATGCAGCGTTGTATCTCCGCGGGCCTCCCCTCCTTGACCTTTTTCGGCCATAGGGGGTCTGCCAGAAGTGCCCGGGAGAGGGCCACCAGATCCACCGACCCGTTTGAAATGGCCTCGGCAACTTTGTCCGGGCTCTGGAAATTGGGACACATGACGGGGATGGCGACCTGTTTACGGATGGCTGCGGCATCCTGGCCAAAATCATTTTCCCCTTCTGGAAACATCCGTGTAGCCGATCCGTAACACCCCTGGCTCACCGAAAGATAATCTGCTCCGGATGCCTGGAGGGCCTGGGCCATTTCAATGGATTCGGGAAGATCGATCCCGTCCGGAATCCATTCACGTGCACTGAATCGATAACCAACAGTGAAGTCTTTTCCTAAGATCGCCTTGATTTCCCGGATAATCTCCAAGGAAAAACGCCACCGTTTCTCGGGTGAGCCGCCGTAGTCGTCCGTGCGTCGATTAAAATAGGGAGAGGTGAACTGGCAAAGCAAATACCCATGGGCGCCATGTATTTCGACGCCGTCAAAGCCCGCCCGCTTGGCGCGAGCGGCCGCCCTCACCGTGGCATCCTTGAGCGCCCGGATCTCCCCTACCTCCATGGGGCGGGGGCGTTGCGGCGTCTCTTCCAGCATCCCCCGAATGGCCTTAGGGAGCCCCTCCTGCTGGATAAGGGCCGGCACATCCGAAGGGCCCACCAGCGGCCTTCTTTCATGATGGTTCATGGCCTGACAGCCGTGGCCGGGCGCCAACTGGATGAAGGCCTTGGCCCCTCCCCAATGGATCACACGTGCCAGGTCTTGAAGGCCGGGCACGCTTTGATCCGAGGCCGCTCCAATCCCGCGCCCCGGAACAAAGGCGTAACGCCCGCTAACCCCTGCAATCTCGACGATAATAAGGCCCACCCCGCCCTTGGCACGGGCGTAGTAGTAGCAAAGATGTTGATCGGTTACCCCGGCCCTTTCATCGGACGCTCCTGTATGCGTTGGGGCCAGGGCGATACGGTTTTTCAACTTGACCTTTCCAATGATCATTGGTTCGAAAATGATCTTATGTTCGGGTAGCACAATCTCCCCTCCATTCCGTTCACATGGCTGCCATAGAATCCTAAAATACGAGCGAAGGTTGGGAACGGCCTAACCGATTCACTTCCCAGTGAAATAGACCGGCACTCCCTTGACCCTTTTAGGGATGGTCGCCAAATATTCTTTCTGTTTGTTATGCGAATACCTCTCCTACCAGAGCTTTGCAAGCCAAATCTCAGTACATTCCGGCCAAACACATCGATGGACCTGTTTGCGCCTGCCCCGAACGACCTCCACGCCGTCTTCTTCTCAGGTCCATTCGCTTCTGTGGTCGCTAACCTTTGTCTCCTTACCACCCTCCAAGATGCTTCGATCACCTGGCGGGCTTGTTGCCTCGGCAGAGCATGAAATTTATTGGCTCCATGGTCAGGACGATTTCGTCCTTCTGATTCAGGGTCTCTATAAAGGATCGGACGATGCCTCGATCCGGCTTGGAATTCGAACGCCTTGTTTCGAGCACGGTCACTCTAATCCGCAGTTCATCCTGTGGGCGTACGGGTTCGACCCATCGCATTTCCCGGACGCCGGGCGAACCCAGGCTGGCAACGTGCGAGAGATAATGTTCAGCGAATAACCGCATCGTCAACGATCCCGTTAACCATCCACTCGCGATCAAGCCCCCGTAAATGCTTTTCGTTGCCGCCTCCGGGTCGGTGTGGAAGATCTGGGGGTCGTAGCGCTCTGCAAAAGCGATGATCTCTTTCTCTTCCACCATGATGGGACCGAACTCGTGCACGGAACCAGGGATGTAATCCTCGAAGTAGCGTTTCTCAACTCCGACACTGAAGGTTTCCGAAGAGGTCATTTTCCTGTTTCCTCCTTCAAAGAGAAGTAAACCGCCACAAGGGCGGCCCCAGCAAGCACCGGACTTTGGCGAATATGCATTAGATCCCGGTCTTGAGTCAATCGGAAGGTGTAACTGAAGATCTATTGGGTCCGTGGGATGGTTTTTGTTCTGGAAATCAAATGGCTCCGTGTGGCGTGAGGCCCTTTGGAGATGGCAAGTTCTCCAGATTTCCGTGGTGGGAGAAAGCTGTTCAACCACCCCTCCCCTATTCCATGTCAGTTGATTCCTCTTGACAGAAGCCTCGTTTTAGGTCCTAATCGGCATGAATCGGCTTCATTCCGATTAATCCAAGTCAAACCAATACGATAACCCTAACCTTCTATGGGGAAACCATGCCCATGCGTTTCCAGAAGGTCTTGAAAGCCAAGCCTCCGGTGGATGCCAATATCCGCTCGGAGGCTTTTTCATTTAGGGGGTGATCACATGTCACCGGAGTCCTTTAAACGCAAGCTGACGGCCATTCTCAGTGCGGATGTGAAAGGATACAGCCGTCTCATGGGCGAAGATGAGGCCGAGACGGTCAAAACCCTCACATCCTATAGGAAGATCATGGGGGAACTGATCCATCAGCACCGGGGCCGTGTCATAGACTCGCCGGGGGATAACATCCTTGCCGAGTTTGCTAGCGTAGTGGATGCGGTACAATGTTCGGTTGCGACCCAGAACGAGTTCAAGGCACGGAATGCAGAACTTCCTGAGAACCGTCGTATGGAGTTTCGCATTGGAGTCAACCTCGGCGATGTAATCGAGGAGGAAAACCGCATTTATGGGGATGGTGTGAACATCGCGGCCCGTTTAGAGTCATTGGCTGACCCAGGTGGTATCTGCATCTCCAAGACAGCTTTTGACCACATCGAAACTAAGCTGCCCCTGGGGTATGAGTTCCTGGGTGAACAAGAGGTCAAAAACATCGCTAAGCCGGTGGGTGCCTATCGCGTCCTGATGGACCCGAGGGTGACGGTTGCGGGGGCAAAGGCAAAGGCTCCCAAGGTCACGTTGTGGCGAAAAAAAGGGGTTCTTATCGGCGCAATGGCAGTTCTAATCGTGATCATTGGTGTGGCAACTTGGAACTTGTATTGGCGTGTACCAAGGACTGAGCCTGCCTCCAAGGGGAAGATTGCCTTCGCTTTGCCCGACGAGCCTTCTATTGCCGTGTTGCCTTTTGTGAACATGAGCGAGGACCCTAAGCAGGAGTTCTTGGGCGACGGGATCACTGAGGAAATCATCACCGCCCTGTCCAAAGTTCGCCACTTATTTGTGATATCCAGGCAGTCAACCTTTTCGTACAAGGGCAAACCTGTGAAGGTCAAACAGGTCAGCGAAGAGCTTGGAGTTCGGTATGTGCTGGAGGGCAGTGTTCAGAGGTCGGCTGACCGCATCCGGATTAATGCCCAGTTGATCGATGCGCTCACAGGACGGCACATCTGGGCGGAACGGTACAATCGTGATCTAACAGACCTGTTTGCCCTGCAGGATGGCATCACCACGAAGATCCTTACGGCCATTCAGGTGAAGTTAACCGAGGGGGAAGGAAGTTCAAGTTACGAAAAATATTTCAAAGGGAAGAAAGGCCTCGATTGTTACTTAAAGTATCTGGATGGAGTCAAAACCCTCCAAGATTTTAGTATCGATTCCACCAGGGTGGCTATCCGGATCGCCGATGAGGCGATTGAGATGTGTGCTCAGAATCCATGGTGTTGGGCATGAGTTTGTACGCTGGAGGCCGACCGGAAGAAGCCATTCCTGAGCTGCAAAAAGCAATCCGACTCAACCCCATAGGTGCATCCTTTAATTTTTTACACCTTGGCCATGCTTACCGGGACACGGGGCGGTTTGAGGAAGCGGTTTCTGAATATAAGAAATCACTCCAGCGTGCGCCCAACAATTTATTCGCGCATATTGGCCTGGCCGCTACTTACATTATGATGGGCCGAGAGGAGGAGGCTCGCGCTTCAGCCACCGAAGTCCTCAGAATAAACCCGAAGTTCTCCATGGATTCCTTTGAAAAGAGGCTCAGATACAAGGATCTATCAAGAAGCGACAAGTTTATTGCTGCCTTGCGCAAGGCAGGGTTGACGTGAGTTGAGGCTCGATTCCATTTCATGTGGTGGCTGGATCGTTATCCCTGAACAGACTGTCTATTCCTCTTCCTCGGGCCAACGCAAAAGATGGAGGCCGGGGGTTCTAGTCAAACTGCAAGGTGCATCTATGCTCTTGATATCCAGTACACAATCAACCGCAAAAGCCTGGTTCAACTGGCAAGTTGTGTTGCAATTGCGAATCATTTGACATGCTCGACATTTTGCTCGAATGTACAAAAATATAAAGGGCCCCAGCCCCAGCCCCAGATCTCTTGACGAGCCCGGATGCGGCATGTTACGTTGTAGTAACTGATCTACACGGGAGGAAACATGGCCCTCAACATCAGAAACAGGGAGGCCGAACAGCTCGCTGAGGCATTGGCCAAATTCACGGGCGAAACCAAAACTGAGGCTGTCACACGGGCGCTCCGCGATCGCCTGGCCCGCCTGCGCCGCGAGCGGTCCCAGCGCAGCCTCGCCGATCAGCTTGATGAGATCGCACTTCATTGCGCTGCCCTGCCAGTACTGGATGCCCGATCCCCGGAGGATATCCTCGGATACGACGAACACGGGCTGCCACACGCGATACGGTTATTGACACATCCGCCCTTTTGGCTATTCTTCAAGACGAGCCCGAGCGCAGAGCCTTCAACGAGGCCATTGAAGCTGCTGACTCTCGGTTGATGTCAACGGCGACCTTCGTGGAGGTATCCATCGTCATCGAGTCCCGTTACGGCGCCGAAGGGCTGCGCGACCTCGACCTGTTCGTGGATCAGGCAGGCATTGAGCCGTCGCCTTGGACGTGGAGCAAGCCAAAGTGGCGCGTCGCGCGTTCGGCCGCTTTGGCAAAGGGCGACACCCAGCCGGACTCAACTATGGCGACTGTTTCGCCTATGCCATCGCGATAGTGCTGGGAGAGCCGCTCCTTTTCAAGGGTGAGGATTTTCCACAGACGGACGTCACGCCGCTTATCCCGCAATCCTCCCTTTGATAAATCAAACATCGAAACCCATAGACGTACGAACCCAAAAAATGAGCAGAGCTTTTAGGACCCGCTATCTCAAACGGACGGACACGCTCATCCAACTTCGGACGAGTGAGGCGATTCCGAATGTTTTAGATCTCGGAAAACGCCTCGTCTTGTATCTCTTGGCCGCTCAGGATAGGATTAAATATTTCCTGCGTCGCCTGATGATCATCCGGTCTCACAGCTCTCAGAGCTTTTGATCTAAATAGGCCCATGAGAAAAATCCCGACAAAGTTAGGTATTGGGAACCACTTTCCGTCTGAGCCGAGCAGGGCGAGGCCGAATACAAATAGAAAGGCCAAAGACCATTCAGATAGCAGATGTCTCTTGAGAGTCTTCATAGGGCTGGTTTCCTGTGTTAAGGGTTTCTCTCGCCAGAACAACTTACAGTTTTTTCTACAGTATATTTCAAGCCGACCCTTGTCAATGAGTTTTTGATATGAACGAAGCTGCCTTGTGTTTTTTTTAAAGAGGAAAGGGTTGGATGGAATCTTTAGCCCAAGATTTCAATAAGTTGTGTACAGGGATGGTGTGGCCTTGCACAATTCACATTATTCCTTGCACTGCACAGCATGATAGAATATATTAATTTGTTTATCTCAAGACCGCCTTCAAGGGGCCCTTTATGGAAACCATACGAAATTTCAGCATCATTGCCCACATCGACCATGGCAAGTCCACCTTGGCCGACCGCCTGATCCAGCGCACCGGCCTCGTGGACCAGAGGCACTTTCGCGACCAGATCCTCGACAACATGGACATTGAGCGGGAACGGGGGATCACCATCAAGAGTCAGGCGGTGACCCTCCCCTATGTGGCCAAAGGACGGAAAGGAATACGAGCTCAATCTCATCGACACACCGGGTCATGTGGACTTCTCCTACGAGGTCTCCCGGGCCCTCGCCTCCTGCGAGGGAGTCCTCCTCCTGATCGACGCCTCTCAGGGGGTGGAGGCACAGACCGTGGCAAACCTCTATGCGGCCACTGGAACACGACCTGACCATCGTGCCGGTCATCAACAAGATCGATCTCCCCTCCGCCGACATCGAGCGCGTAAGGGAACAGATCGATGGCGATCTCGGCCTGGACCCCGATGCGGCCATCCTCTGTTCCGCAAAGGAAGGCACCGGCATAGAGGATGTGCTGGAGGCCATCGTGCAGCGGCTATCCCTCCGCCAAAGGGCGTCGAAGACGGAACCCCTGGCAGCACTCATCTTCGATGCCCACTATGATCCGTTCCGGGGTAGTGTCATAGGTTGCAGGCTCTTTTCCGGCAGGGTTCGGGCGGGCGACACGATCCTGCTCATGTCCAAAGGGGCCAGGTACAAGGTGGAGGAAGTGGGCCAGTTTCTCCTGAAACGGCAGCCCAAGGACTCGCTCAACTGCGGAGAGGTGGGTTACATCATCGCGGGGATCAAGCGTGTGAGCGACACCAAGATCGGGGATACGATCACGCTCGATTCCAACCCCGCCTCACAACCCCTCCCGGGATTCAGGGAGGCAAAGCCCGTGGTCTTTTCCTCCATCTATCCCATTTCCTCCGATGACTACCCCTCTCTGGCCGATGCCCTGGAAAAATACGTGCTCAACGATGCGGCACTCACTTATCAGAAGGATTCCTCCGCGGCCCTGGGCATCGGCTTCCGGTGCGGGTTCCTCGGACTCCTCCACCTGGAGATCGTGCAGGAAAGGCTCGAGAGGGAGTTCGACCAGTCCATCATCATGACCGTGCCCACGGTCCAGTATCAATTCGTTCTCACAAACGGGGAGACCGCTTATGGTTGACAACCCCCTTTACTACCCTGACCCCACGACCATCGAGAAGGCCTCGAACCTTACATCCGGGCAAGCATTCTCATACCCGAACGTTACATGGGCGTGGTCATGGACCTGTGCATCGAGCGCAGGGGCGTCAACTCCAAATTCCACTACCCCACCCGCGGTCGCGTGGAAATCCAGTTCGACATGCCCCTTGCAGAGGTCCTGTATGACTTCTACGACCGGCTCAAGACCGTCACGCAGGGCTACGGGTCCTTTGATTACGAACTGCTGGACCACAGAGTGAGCGATCCGGTGAAGGTCGACATCCTGCTCAACGGGGAACGGGTCGATGCCCTTTCCCAGATCGTCCACAGGGACCGTGCGAGAACGAGGGCGCTTCAGGCCTGTGAACGGCTGAAGGAAGAAATCCCTCGACACCTTTTCAAAATCGCCATTCAGGGGGCCATCGGGGGCAACATCATCTCCAGGACCACCATCTCGCCTTTCAGAAAGGACGTAACGGCCAAGTGTTACGGCGGAGATATCACCCGGAAACGCAAGCTGCTCGAAAAACAGAAAGCGGGGCAAAAAGCGAATGAAGATGATCGGGGCCATCACCATCCCCCAAAGCGCCTTTGTGGCGGTGCTTGAAGGCGGAGAATAAAGACTAGCGGTCAGAGGTCGGAGATCGGAGGGCAGAGATCAGCGAATGACTTGAAAACAGAAGAGATCGTTCATGGAGATGCACGAAACAGTAAAAAATATCGAAACCATTGATTGTGACGGGATACTCTGAGTCTCCGGGCCTTTACGTTCATATCCCGTTCTGCAAGACCAAGTGCCCCTATTGCGGTTTTTATTCGATCACTTCCCTGTCGCTGATCGAACCATGGCTCTCGGTCTTTGAACGAGAGGTCCAGCTCCACAAGGATGGTTTCGGCTCTTTTGAGACCCTTTATATGGGAGGGGGAACGCCCTCAGTACTGGAATGCAGTGACCTTCGCCGGATCATGGACATCCTTGTCCGGCACCTGGACCTCGGTCAATGTGTTGAACGGACGTGTCGAGTGCAACCCGGGAGACGTGACCCGGAGAGAAGCAGAGGCCTTCAAAGGCATGGGGTTCAACCGGGTGAACCTGGGTGTCCAGTCCTTTGATGACGATGAACTGGCCTTCCTGGGACGGCGGCACACCGCAGAGGAAGCGGTGAAGGCCTTTGAAACGCTTCGCGCCACCGGATTTGAAAACGTGGGATTGGATCTCGTCTACGGACTGCCCGGCCAAGGGGAACAGGCCTGGGTGAGAAATCTTCGACAGGCCATGGAACTTGAGCCCGAGCACCTCTCCTGTTACCAATTGACCATCGAGAAGGGAACGGTCTTCTCCGAAATGGTCCAAGACGGGCGTCTGATCCTTCCGACCGAATCGCGCCTGCAGCGGGAAATGGCCGCGTTGTTTCTCATGACCTCCCGTTTTCTCGAGAGCAAAGGGTACATCCATTATGAAGTGTCCAACTTCGCCCGCGGGGAGGCTCGGGTCTCCAGACACAATCTCAAGTACTGGCGCCACGTCCCCTATCTGGGGCTCGGACCCGCCGCCCATTCCTTCCGCGGCGCCACCCGGTGGTGGAACGTTAGATCAATGGACCGATACCTCACCCTTCTCCAGAGCGGGCGATCTCCGGTTGAAGAGATCGGAAGACCTGACTCCTGAGCAATTGATGCTCGAATCCATCGCCCTGGGGCTGAGGACCAGGGAGGGTTGCCCCGAAGAGGCGATCCCTTCGGAACCCCGGGTCCGCGAATCCCTTTCCATGCTCATGCAATCGGGGCTTCTTTCTCGGCGCGGCCATCATATTGTTCCCACACGGAAGGGGTACCTGGTGGCAGACAGCCTCCCGCTCTATCTGACCTGACAGGGCCCAGCTGAAGAGGTCACTTTTCGCCTCTCAGCCATCCAGCATCTTGTGCATCATCAAGGCTTCCTGCCCTTCAGGATAGAAGCCCTTTCTCGCCTCTGCGATCCTGAATCCCAGGCGAGAGAAGAGCGCCTTGGCGGCCGCGTTGTCAGTGCCGGTATGGAGGATCAGCCGACGGATGGATGCGGCCCTCGCCTTCTTCTCCAAGACCTCCATCAACACATGGCCCAACCCTTGGCCTTGTCTTGCCGGCTCAACGGCAATGGCCATGATTTCAGCCGTTCCGGATCCGTCCCGCTGATCGACCATACGGGCCATCATGGCAAATCCAACAGGCACACGCCCGGTTTCCGCCAGAATCGTCATGCTCAACTCAGAGAAAAACCACTGGGGCAGGATCTCCTCGTAAGGGCCATATCGTCGAAAGACCCTTTGGCTCAAATCGCTCACAAAGAGGAGATCTCCCGAATTCGCCATGCGTATGGTCACCGGTGATCTCAGACCAGTCATTTTCAGAAGCTGCCGTGAATCAGACGAATCTCATCTGGGGCGTCCCGCCAAAAATCAGCGCCCAGTCCCTGCTGAAAGCCTGCGGATTGTCTTTGCCTTGACTTGTAGCGAATTGTAAAATATTTAATCACTTGATTCCAATAGGGGCCACTCGGAAGAAAAAAGGCGGCGTGTCGTTCAGCTCATAATCGACAGACCACAGCTCTTTTTCTCCTTGCGCCTTTCACCGCACGCCCTGCGCCGTTTTTTCATCTCGAGGCCGGTAGATGTTCTTCTTCATCGGCGGCATCCAGCCGAAGACCCGCCAAATCGACGAGCAGTCACGAATGTGCCCGTCCTGCGGCCTTTACCAGGCACGCCTGAAGAGGGTGGATCACTACATTTCGCTCTTCTTTGTGCCGCTCCTGAAAATTAAGGAAGGGGTCCCATTTCTTCAATGCGAGCGTTGTGGGGTCATTTCGCCTGAATCAGAAAGGGAGGCAGGGGCCAAGGCCTTGAGGGCAACCAACTGCCCGTATTGTGGACAATTCGTTGAAGCGGCCTTTCGGTTCTGTCCTTACTGCGGAAAATCCATGGGGTGAGACTTCTGCTCCGTTCTTGCGCTTCGGAAGCGCATTTTCTATAATCCGGCTCGAAAAAAAGCGGAGCCCAAGATGATTTGAAGCATTTCCAAAGGAAAGGAGAAATAGTCATGAGAAAAAAAGTAACGGTGGTCGGCGCGGGCAATGTGGGGGCGACCACGGCCATGCGGCTGGCGGAGAAGGAACTTGCGGACGTGGTGCTGATCGATGTCATCGAAGGCGTTCCAGAGGGAAAATGCCTCGACATGATTGAGGCCGCGCCCATCGAACAACACGACTGCAGACTCGTTGGGTGTGCGGGGACCTATGCGGAGGCCAAGGACTCCGACCTGGTCGTCATCACGGCCGGCATCGCCAGAAAGCCCGGCATGAGCCGCGATGACCTCCTGACCACCAACATGAAGATCGTTTGGTCCGTGACCCAGGAGGTGGCTGCCGTGGCCCCCGACGCCACACTGATCATCGTGAGCAACCCGCTGGATGCCATGTGCCATGTGGCCTATGAGGCCAGCGGCTTTCCCAGGAACCGGGTCATAGGAATGGCAGGGGTCTTGGATTCGGCCCGGTTTCGGGCCTTCATCGCTATGGAGCTGAACGTCTCCGTCGAGAACACACACGCCTTTGTCCTCGGCGGACACGGGGATACTATGGTGCCCCTTCCAAGGTATTCCACGGTGGCGGGGATCCCCATCACGGAACTGATGTCGGCTGAAAGGATCGAGGCCCTTGTTGACAGGACAAGGAAGGGAGGGGCCGAGATCGTGGGCCTCCTCAAGACAGGGAGCGCCTATTATGCGCCCGCATCCGCCTCCGTTGAAATGGCGGAGGCCATTTTGAAGGACAAGAAAAAGATCCTTCCTTGCGCGGCCTTGCTGCAGGGCGAATATGGGATTCACGACCTTTTCATCGGGGTCCCGGTCAAGCTGGGGGAAAACGGAATCGAGGAGGTTATCGAGATCAAATTGACAGATGACGAGAAGAAGGCCCTCAACCGTTCGGCCGATGCGGTCAAGCAATTGGTCGCTGACATGAAACGGTTGAAAGGGTGATGAACCCTTCGGGTCCCGGACCGGATGATCGGACGCTTCTCCTTCACATGGAGGAGGTGGCGTCCGCCATCGGCCTGGATATCCGCTACGAACGGCTGGAAGGTGAGACATCCGGTTTCTCTGGGGGGCTCTGCCGGATCAGATCCAAGCAGGTCCTGATCCTGAGCTCGGAGGCCACCCCCAGGGAAAAGATGATGGCCCTTGCAAGGGCCCTGCGACGCTTCGACCTGAGCCGTGTGTATTTGAGACCTGCCGTGCGAGAGCTCCTGGAATCGGATGGCACAAATGAAGCGTGGCCCTAAAAAACAGGACACCTGGTAGCACCATGCACCTGAAAACGATCACCCTGGACCCCGGGAAATACCCTACCCGCGAATTTTATCCCTTTAACCTGCCGGTGTTCCAGCGGACCCCGTTCATCCGGCTCTCGGTGCCCGTCACGTTCTTTGCGGGAGAAAACGGCACGGGAAAATCCACCCTGCTTCAGGCCATCGCACGAAAGAGCCGCATCCACATCTGGCAGGACACGGAGAGGACCGGCTTTGAAAAAAATCCCTACAAAGAAGCCCTCCATCGTGCCATTGCGCTTGAATGGACCAACGGCATCGTCCCGGGCTCTTTTTTTTCCTCCGACATCTTTCGGTATTTTTCTCAGTATCTGGACGAATGGGCGGCAGCCGGTCCCGGGATACTGGATTACTTCGGCGGGAAATCCCTCCAGGCGCAGTCGCACGGCCAATCCCTCATGTCCTTTTTCAAGGCCAGATACAAAATCAAGGGAATCTATCTGCTCGACGAACCCGAAACGGCCCTGTCCCCGGAAAGCCAGATCAAGCTTCTCAGGCTCTTGAGGGATGCGGCCGAGAAGGGGCACGCGCAGTTCATCATCGCATCCCATTCTCCCATTCTTCTGGCCTGCCCGGGCGCAGAGATCCTGAGCTTCGATCGTATTCCCGTAAGTAGGATCTCTTACGAGGAAACGGCGCACTTCCGCATTTACCGGGATTTCATGTTGGATCGGGAGAAGTTCTTGGAATGAAGGGTCCTCTGGAGGTTATGTCCTGACGGGATTCCTCGATA
>CAVOVO010000020.1:0-55322 GCA_963699845.1 uncultured delta proteobacterium | reverse complement strand
CCAATAGACCCCACGATCCGTTTGAAAGTCTGAGCTGTCTTGAAGTCCATTCTTGAAAGCCACCTCAGGATCAAAATGCTCCCGATGATAGCCTACCCGCTCCGGGATTGAAATACCGAGAATTGTGTAGTTTGAGAAGAAATACACGGTACATGGGTTGCCTCTCGTCAGGCAGTCAGGATCCAGGGATGACCCGTGCGGTGCAAATCCTCTATGTGCTTCCTGGCTCGTGCATCCGCCCTTTCTCCCTGGGGTAGGAAGCATAAAAATACATGAATCACCCCATTGACTCCTGAAAGTGCCGGTGTGATCCTCTGACAGGGACACTGCAGTGGGCAAGTGCCTTAGAAGCAGTCCATGACCGATTCGCTTCCAGGTGACCCAAAACGGTTTCTGGCGTTGACACTTGCAGGATCAACAGTCAGTCCGAATTCACGGACTCGCGCAGACCACTTTACAGGCGGAGACATCCTTCTCGTGGGTCTCCGAACGGTCTGCATTTCCTAAGCTTTCAGGAAAGGAGATAGGCGATGGCAAATTGTGGTGAAATGAAAAAAGGTGATTTTTTCGTGTGCAAAACTTGTGGGTTAGAGCTCCAGGTTTCAAAGGTCTGCACCTGCGGCTCCGGGGAGGCCTCCTGCAGTGTGCCCCTTCAATGCTGCGGGAAGGATATGATCAAGAAATGAGATCACTTCCGAGGGGAAGATGGATCCCAACAAAGGGGGCTCCCTGAAGGGAGACGTTTTTCGCTTTGTTGCCGGCCGAGATTTTATGTTCAAATGAAGAGCAGTTGCTTGGGAAAGAGAACCGGAGAATATCGAATGGCGAATTTCCAATGTAGAAGTCAAGAGCTCCGAAATTCGATATTCCTTGTTCGATATTCATCATTCGATCTGAAACGGAGGAGGTCTCCAATGGAATTCAAAAAGGTGCTCTGGCCGACGGACTTTTCGGATAACGCGAAGAAGGCTCTACCCTACGTCTCCTCCCTGGGGGAGAAATACCGACAGAGGTCCACGTCCTTTACGTCATCGAAGAGATAGCCTATCACGAACCCTGGTATGGCGTCTTTGATCAGCCCCACATTGACAAGATCCACCAGTGGGAGAAAGGCACGGCCGAAAAGCGGCTGGATGATGTCTGTCAGGACCATCTGAATGGCTGCCCGCTTTACGTTCGGCACACCGCCATCGGCGACCCGGCCAGCGAAATCCTCAAGTTAATCGAAATGGAGAAGATAGACATGGTGGTTATGGCAAGCAAGGGCCATCGGGGCCAATTCTCCTTCGGGAGCGTGGCGGAGAAAGTGGTCAAAAACTCCCCCGTCCCGGTGATCACCATTCCTGTCCGATCTGAGGGATGACGACCGGCCCGCAGGGGCTATGCCAAGATCCCGGTCTAAAAGGCCTGGCCGAGGCTAATGTAGACTTGATAGGGGTCGTCGATCCCTTCCCGTCCACTGGAGCGGCACGCCCACATCCAGTCGGAGCGGACCGACCGGCGTGTAATAGCGAACCCCCCCTCCGGCCCCCCAACGAAGCGTCTCACCTGGGTCGGGGAAGGAAGAGGCGAAGGCGTTTCCCCCGTCAAGGAAGGCGACAAGTCCGACCTTCTCCGTGATCTTGAACCTGACCTCGGCTGAAACTTCCACAAGGGATCGCCCGCCCTTGGGCTCGTGGTCTTCGAGCGGGCCCACCTTCTGATAAGGATAGCCCCGAATGGAACCGCCCCCCCCTGCGTAGAATCGAAGATCGGCGGGGATGTCGTCCCGGTTGGCCCCCCCGAAGGTGCCCACAACGCCTTTGAACGCCAGCAGCACGAACGGATCCAGCAGGAGCACGTACCGGCTGTAGCGGCCGTAGGCCTTGAAGAATCTCAGGTCCTCGCGATTGAAATCCTGATAGGGAGCGAGTTCAAGGGACAGCCAACCGCCCCGCGTTGGGTCCAGGGGTCGATCCGTGGTCTTCCAGTCAAGCCGCGAAGGGAGGTAGAGGAGTGCCGTTCGCTGGTCCTCCCCGAACTGCTCGACCTTGGATATCCTGGCCCCTACGCCGATCGCCCCGCTCAGCTGCTTTGAAAAGACACGCTCCACCTGGGTAACCACGTCAAGGCTGGTGCTCTGATAAGCGTCCGGATTCTCTGTTTTCAAAATCCCGGTGAAGACCAATGCCTGATCCGTGCGCAAAAAATCCGGCCGCCGAAACCCCGCCTCCCCCTGCACACCAATGCCCGTCGCCTCAACAGAAAAATTGAGCCGCTCCGCATCCCCAAGAAGATTCCGATTCTCCCAGCCCGCCTTCCCACCGGGGCCAACGTCGGAGTTGTAACTGACGCCTGCCTTTACCGAGCGATGCTTCCGTTCCTTGACCTCAATGGCCATGGGAAGCCGCCCCTTCTCATCGATCGTCACGCCGTGGGAGACACGAACCAGTCCGAAAAGGCCAGTCTCCACGATTCGCCTCTGGGCCTCCTCCATCAGATCTGCCGCAAACCGGTCCCCCGTTTTCCAGGGGAGCCTCCTGAGCACATAATCCTCGGAGACCGCCTTAAGACCGGTCACGTGGGTTTCTCCGAACTCGACCTCCGGTCCCAGACGAACGGTGTAGGCCACCCGGACCGACCGGGCCCTGTGGTCCACCCAGACCTTTCGGTCCGTCACCTGGGCAAACGCATAACCCTGGTTTCGAAGTGTCGCGGCGAGCTTCACGGACGCATCGACGATGGGTTTGCTGAGGGCTACCATTCCCGATGGGAGTCCCACGTCCGAAGGCCCTGGAAGGTTCACCTGTGTTTCCCTTTCTTCTTCGGAAAGGTCCACCGTCACGGATTCCAGG
This sequence comes from uncultured delta proteobacterium, assembly GCA_963699845.1. Classification (GTDB taxonomy): domain Bacteria; phylum Desulfobacterota; class DSM-4660; order Desulfatiglandales; family Desulfatiglandaceae; genus CAWHLE01. The sequence continues at coordinate 52,488 of CAVOVO010000020.1, read as the reverse complement.
TGATAGGGGGGACCGGCGATCACCTTGAAAATCACCCTCACCGGCACACTTGCACTGTCCAGCTCGCCGCTCACATCTCCCCCGTAAAACCCCTGGGAGCTCAAGACCTCTTTTAGTCTCGAGAGGTCCTGATTCATTCTCGCCTCGAGGAGGCCCAGGGACGCAGGGGGACGATCCCTCATCTGCACGGTGTTGGAGACCTCTTCCATGAGGCTTTTGAGCTTCCCGTCCTCGACCCCCCGGAACGCCACCTCGTAAGACACCGGTTGTTGGGCGAGTGAGAGGCAAAGGGGCGGACCAAGCCATGGGAAGCAGATGAAAACAGAAGCCACGACACATAAAACGAATCCACTGGCGATCTGGCGTTTTGAAACGGCCATCCCTTCAAACCCCACGGCCCACAAGTGACAAGAGCCGATCAAATCAAGACAGATTATTAGATCCCGACAGGAAAGATAAAGCAAAATTTCGACCACGCCTCTGTCAGCGCCCATCCTTGCGTGCAGCTAACACACTCTCTGCCTTATGAACCTTGGTCCTTGAACCCCCGTCCCCTTTCCTGCGAGAATGCCCTTGTCGCCGGTGAGCGAACCATTTATGATGCCCCAAAATACCACGATGCAAAGGCCCGTGGGCCCAAACGGATGATTTTTTTCTGTGGGCACACAGGCGCGTAAGGGATGGTCACCATGCAGGCCGAGACGTTCGATCGCATGGGGAGGACCGCGCGCGGGAGCGGGCTTACCCCTTTTCTGCTCAGTTTCGCCTTCTTGCTTGCCACGGCTTGTCTCTCAAGCCCAGCACGGGCCGTCCAGGAGTGCAAGGAGCCCATCCCATCTATCTTTCAGAGGGTTTCGCCATCCGTCGTCCTGGTATCCGCCGTGACGATTGATCCCTTCAAGGTCACGGGCCGTTTCAGCTCCATGGTCGGATCAGGATTCATCATCAGCAGCAGCGGCACCATTTTGACCAATTCACACCTGGTCTACGGCGCCCAGTCCATAACGGTGGGGATGGCGGGCCGAACTCAAACCGCCGTCTTGCTCGGTGCCGATCCCATCCTGGACCTGGCGGCCCTGAAAATCCCCGCCCCTTCGGGTGGGCTTCCTGTGCTAAAATTGGGTGATTCCGACACCCTGCGAATCGGCCAAGAGATCATCGCCATCGGAAACCCCCTGGGGCTGGAACAGACGTTGGTCCACGGCCTGGTCTCCGGAATGAATCGCATCCTGCCCGTTGCCCCCATGAGCATGATGCTCCCCATGATCCAAGCCGATGCGGCCATCAACCCGGGTCATTCGGGCGGACCGCTCCTCAATCGCTGCGGCGAGGTCGTCGGCGTGACAACCTCCATGATGAGTGGTGCGGCGAACATCGGGTTCGCCATCCCCATCAATGTGGCAAAACAGGTGATGGACCAAATGATTCGGGACGGCAGGGTCGTGAGACCTTGGCTAGGCGTCCGGGGAAGACTGATCAGGGCAAAGAGGTTGAAAGCCATCTTCAATCTCCCGCTCGTGGACGGCTTCCTGGTTGAAACGGTCGACCCCGCAAGTCCCGCTGAGGCCGCAGGGATCCGAGGGGGAGACCTGCCCATCGTGATCAGCGGAGACGAATACCTTTTTGGGGGAGACATCATCACCATGGGAAACGGCGCGGCCCTCGACGAGGAGAGACGATTCGACGACTTCGTCCGGTCTCTCAAGGTCGGCGACTCGGTGCGGCTGATCATCCATCGAGAGGGGAGGGAAATGGAGGTGACCTTCACTCTCCCCGAACGGCCGGTCCTCCCCGGCGACATTCCCCAATCCGAGCCGCCTCAAACCATGATCCCCTTGATTCCGGGCCATTTCAACGCGAATGGCCTAAAGAAGCGGGGGCCGTGAGGACGTCTCTCCCTGAAAAGGGCTGACCGGCCGGGGCGACTCCTAGAATAAAACGATCACTTATCGGTGGTCAATCATCGACAAATGACTTCCACTGTCTACTGATCTCTCATTACATGCCTTTCGATGGCGCGAGCCAACATCCAAAAACGCCGAACCATCCGCTTGACTGCTTGCTTGAAAAAAGCAATAGAGCCTCTGCACTAACAAAGAACGCTTTGACTGTTTCCCCCGGAGGGGTTGACTCAGTTCTTCATGTGCCGTTATAGTGGCAGTGGATCTTGTCGCTTGACACCTCGCCGGCATGCGATAATATCGATAGAGATGGGATGTGGGATAAAAGACGGGCGCACAGCACAAGGTTTCATCTCACATCGATCTTTTCTAGGAAACAACGGAGGGAGGGCAGACAGTGCATTACAACACCGCGCTTAGGGCATACACTGCCAAACGCATTGAGGAAATCGAATCCGCCGACATCATGGTCGGCATTCCCTGTTACAACAACGAGTCGACCATCGCCCATGTGATTCAGATGGTGACGCACGGGCTCGCAAAACACTACAAAGACAAGCGGGGTGTCATCTTCATCGCCGACGGGGGCTCAACGGACGACAGCCGTGAAGTGGCCAAAGAATTCGAGATCAAGCCCTGGCAGGAAAAGATCATTTCCATCTACCGGGGCCCCGGAGGCAAGGGGACAGCCCTGCGCTCGGTCTTCGAGGCGGCGGAACGTCTTGAGGTGGGTGTCTGTGCCGTAGTGGATTCGGATCTCAGGTCCATTACGCCCGACTGGGTAAAATACCTCATGGAGCCCGTACTCGAAAAAGGCTACCAGTTTGTGGCCCCTGTCTATGTGCGGCACAAGTACGACGGAACCATCACGAACAACGTCGTCTACAACCTGACCCGCGCCCTTTACGGCAAGCGTATCCGACAGCCCATCGGCGGCGACTTTGCCTTTTCGAGAGACGTGGCCAAGTTTTATAGTGAGCAGGACGTCTGGGACACAGACATTGCCCGTTACGGGATAGACATCTGGATGACCATTGGCGCCATAACGCAGGGTTTTCGCATCTGCCAATCCAACCTGGGCGTCAAGATTCACGATGCCAAGGACCCGGGGCAGCACCTCGGGCCCATGTTTCGCCAGGTGTTGTGGACGTTTTTCACCCTCATGGAACGTCACGAGCCTTTCTGGAAAAAGGTGAGAGGCAGTGAGGCCGTTGACACCTACGGCTTTGAAGGTTACGTGGAGCCCGAACCGGTCAAGGTGAACCTTGAAGGCATTGTCGAACATTTCAAGACGGGTTATCAACAGTTCTCTTCCCTGTGGAAAGAGATTTTTTGCGCCGAGTGCTTCGACGCCATCCGGGCCGCCTCCGAGGCGGAGCCATCCCAATTCTACTTCCCCACGGTTGCCTGGTGCGAAGTCCTCTTCGAGCTTGCGGCCACCTTCCACGCATGGAAAGTGAACCGTCACAGGCTGGTGGACCTGGTGACCCCGCTTTACTATGCCAGGGTGGCCTCGTTTGTTCGGCAAACCCAGGAAATGTCCTCTCAGGAGGCCGAAGCCCTGGTTGAAGAACAGGCGATCAAGTTTGAAGAACAGAAAGACCACCTCCTTGAGGTGTGGGAGCAAAAGGGAAAAGCAATCTCTTAACCATGATTTTTGCGGTCTGAAGAAGGCTTTTCAGGATGAAGGAGAGGGTACCATGGAGCGAGCGGACGGTTTGAAGCGGGTGGTCATCGAGGGGGTTGCGCCTGAGGTGGACGGAGGCCGATTTCCCGTGAAACGGACCATCGGCGAAAAAATCCAGGTCCAGGCCCACATCTTCTCAGACGGTCATGACGCCATTTCGTGTGCCCTCCTTCACAGGCATGCCAAAGACGCCGACTGGACCCAGACGTCCATGGTCCCTCTGGGCAATGACCGCTGGCAGGCCACCTTTCGAGTCACGGAAATGGGCCGTTACGATTACACCATCGAGGCCTGGATTGATCCCTTCAAGACATGGCAGCGGGATCTTTCCAAGAAGATGGAAGCGGGCCAATCGATGGACGTGGATGTGCTCACAGGGCTAGGTTTGATCGAAAAGGCCATGGGCCATGCCACCAAGGAAGATAGAGCGCTCATCGAAGGCTGGAAGCGACGGATCGAATCCTTGCCCCGTTTGGAGGAGAGGGTGTTGACCTTGCTGGACCCCGAACTGGAAAGCCTGATCGCCAGGTGCCCGGACAAAATCAATGCCAGCACTTACGACAGGACGCTCACGGTCCAGGTCGACCGTGTCAAGGCCCGATTCAGCACCTGGTATGAGCTGTTTCCTCGCTCCTTTGCACCAGATCAAGCAAAGCACGGCACGTTCAGGGACTGCGAAACGATCCTCCCTTACGTGGCGGAAATGGGGTTTGACGTCCTCTACCTGCCGCCGATCCACCCCATCGGTGTCACGACACCGAAAGGGGCGGAACAACGCACCCGACGGCCGGTCCAGACGATCCTGGCAGCCCCTGGGCCATCGGCGCTGCGGAAGGCGGCCACAAGGCGATCCACCCTCAATTGGGAACGCTCTCGGATTTCCAGCGGCTGCTTGAAAAGGCCAGAGAACATGGGCTTGAGATTGCCCTGGACCTGGCCTTTCAGTGCACGCCCGATCACCCTTACGTCAAGGCGCACCCCCAGTGGTTCAGACACCGCCCGGACGGGACGATCCAATATGCTGAAAATCCGCCCAAGAAATACGAGGACATCTATCCGATCCATTTCGAATCGGAAGACCGGGAAGCCCTCTTCGAGGAACTGAAAAGCGTGGTGGATTTTTGGATCGATCAAGGCGTTTTCATCTTCAGGGTGGACAACCCCCACACCAAGCCTTTCGCCTTCTGGGAGTGGCTCATCGAAGGCGTCAAACGAACGCACCCCGAAGTGATCTTTCTTGCGGAGGCCTTTACGCGCCCCACAGTCATGTATCGTCTGGCCAAACTGGGTTTTTCCCAATCTTACACGTATTTTGCCTGGAGAAACACCGATTGGGAGATCCGGGAGTACTTCACTGAATTGACCCAGACGCCCGTTCGGGAGTTTTTCAGGCCGAACCTCTGGCCCAACACCCCGGATATCCTCACGGAATACCTGCAAATGGGGGGAAGGCCTGCCTTTATGGCCCGACTGGTCCTCGCGGCAACCCTCGGGGCCAGTTACGGCATCTACGGCCCGGCCTTTGAGCTCTGCGAGAACCGGCCAAAAGGGCCGGGAAGCGAGGAATACCTGGACTCCGAGAAATACGAGATCAGACATTGGGAATTGGATTCTCCGCTGAGCCTGAAGGATTTCATCTCAAGGGTGAACCGCGTCCGCCGGGAAAATCCAGCGCTTCAAAGCGATTGGACCCTTCGGTTCCACGAAACGGACAACGATCAAATCGTCTGCTATTCCAAGCATACGGAGGATTTCTCCAACATCGTGCTGGTCGTGGTCAACCTGGACCCCCATCATGTCCACGCGTGCTGGCTCCGTTTGCCCATTGAGGATTTCGGCCTCCTGGAAAAACAACCTTACCAGGTCCACGATCTCCTGAGCGGGGCCCGCTACCTGTGGCATGGGGGCCGTAACTACGTGGAAATCAACCCACAGGTATCGCCCGCTCACATCTTGAGGATCAGACGCAGAATAAGGACGGAACATGACTTTGATTATTTTCTCTAAACGAAGGACACGGCGCATTATGGGCCGCAACGCCCGCTTTGGATGGAAGCGCAAATGACTCCTGAACGTCAATCACTCTGGTACAAAGACGCCATCATCTACCAGCTCCATGTCAAGGCCTTTTCGGACAGCGACGGAGACGGCATGGGGGATTTCAGGGGCCTGACCGACAAACTGGATTACCTCAAAGAGCTTGGCGTCTCGGCCCTCTGGCTTCTCCCTTTCTCTCCATCTCCCTTGAGGGACGACGGATACGACACCTCCGACTACACCGGCGTTCATCCGTCGTATGGGACGTTGCGCGATTTCAAGACGTTCTTGCGGGAAGCTCACCAGATGGGCCTTCAGGTCATCACGGAGCTCGTGGTCAACCACACCTCGGACCAGCATGCCTGGTTTCAGCGCTCACGGCGAGCAAAACCCAGGACCAAGTGGCGGGACTTCTATGTATGGAGCGACACCGCCGAAAAGTTCAAGGAGGCGAGGATCATTTTTAAGGATTTCGAGCCCTCCAACTGGGCATGGGACTCCGTGGGCAACGGTTACTACTGGCACCGGTTCTATTCCCACCAGCCGGACCTTAACTACGACAGCCCCCATGTGCACCAGGCCATACTCAAGGTCTTGGATTTCTGGTTCGACATGGGCGTCGACGGACTCAGGTTGGACGCCGTCCCCTATCTGTATGAACGGGAAGGGACCAACTGCGAAAACCTCCCGGAGACGCACGCGTTCCTCAAAAAGATGAGGGCCCATGTGGATCGGCAAGCATGACGAATCGAATGTTTCTGGGGGAGGCCAATCAGTGGCCGGAGGATGCGGCAGCCTATTTTGGGCAGGGCGACGAATGCCACATGGCCTTTCATTTCCCCCTGATGCCAAGGCTCTTCATGGCCTTGCGCATGGAGGATCGGTTTCCGATCGTGGACATTATGGATCAGACGCCTGCCATACCGGATGGGTGTCAGTGGGCGATCTTCCTGCGGAACCACGATGAGCTCACCCTCGAGATGGTCACAGACGAAGAGAGGGATTACATGTATCGGGTTTACGCCCAGGACCCTCAAATGCGGATCAATCTGGGAATCCGACGCCGTCTCGCGCCCCTGCTGGGCAACCATCGGCGTAGGATAGAGCTCATGAACGGTCTCCTCTTCTCCATGCCGGGGACGCCCGTCATCTATTACGGGGATGAAATCGGTATGGGCGACAACATTTATCTGGGAGACCGAAACGGTGTCCGCACGCCCATGCAGTGGTCCACCGACCGAAACGCCGGGTTTTCCAGGGCGAATCCCCAAAAGCTCTATTTGCCCATCATCATCGATCCTGAATACCACTACGAGGTGATCAATGTCGAGGCCCAGCAGAACAACCCCCATTCGCTGCTCTGGTGGATGAGAAGGCTGATCGCGCTCCGAAAAAGGTTCAAGGCCTTCGGCCGCGGATCCATTGAGTTCCTTCGGCCCGAGAATCACAAGATCATCGCCTTTCTCCGGAAATACGACAGCGAGCGGATCCTGGTGGTAGCGAATCTATCGCGGTTCGTTCAGCATGTGACCCTTGATCTTTCGGCTTACAAGGGGTGCGTCCCCGTGGAGCTCTTCGGACGAATCGCGTTCCCGCCCGTGTCAGAGACCCCCTATTTTCTCACCTTTGGCCCCCACAGCTTCTATTGGTTCTCGCTGGAAAGCGGTCCGTCAGAGGTTAAGAGCGCTGACATTCAAAGCCGCAGCAACGAGCCAACCCTCGTGACGGTTCCCGATCGGTGGGACGATGTCTTGAGGGATGATCGTTCTCGGGAAGGCCTTGAACAGGTCCTGCCAGAATTCCTTGCCCGCTCCAGATGGTTTGGCGGCAAGGCCCGGGCCATCAAGAGGACTGAGATCCTCAATTCCTTCGATCTCCCCCAGGCAACGACCTCCTTTTACCTGACATTGGTTCAGGTGGTCTACATGGATGGAGATGCAGAGATCTACCTGATCCCGCTCGCTTTCTCAAAGGGGGAACGAGCGGGGCGATCCTTCAGGAAACACCCAATTCGGTGATCGCCCGTCTCCGATTGGAGAAAGATGGGTCCTCCGGGCTCCTGCATGATGCCCTGGTCGACCCTGACCTGTGTCGGGACCTGCTGGGGACCCTTGGCCGCCGGCGTCGGATCAAGGCGGGAGACGGCGAGGTCGTGATATCGACCACGGAGCACTTCAGGCGCCTCTCCAGTGGGACACCGGAGGCGTTGAACCCGTCGGTGGTTCAGGCCGAGCAGAGCAACACCTCGGTCATTTACGGCGACCGGTTCATCCTCAAGCTGATTCGTCGTCTCGCACTCGGCGTCAACCCGGATCTCGAAATCAGTCGCTTCCTGACGGAAAAACGGTTTCTTCATGCCCCGGTGATTGCAGGTGCCATGGAGTACACCCGCCCGCGTGAAGAGCCCGTGACCCTTGCAATCCTCCACGGGTTTGTTCCCAACCAGGGGGATGCGTGGCGTTACACCCAGGACACCCTGTGGCGCTTTCTTGAAACGTTGCTAGCCCGAAAGGCCGAGCTCGCTCCGCCGACCAAACCAAAAGGCAGGCTTCTCGATCCGTCGGCACAAGCCCCCCCGGATGCATTGGCCGAAATGATCGGTCCCTACCTGGCCGACGCACGCCTCCTGGGCCAAAGGACCGCTGAGCTGCACCTCTGCCTGGCCTCCTCCACCGACCGACCCCTGTTCGCCCCCGAACCGTTCACCAAGCTCTACCAACGCTCGCTTTATCAATCCATGCGGTCGCTGACCACAAAGGTCTTTTCGCTTCTTCGCCAGAGGCTTCAGGACCTGCCGGAACCAAGCCTCGGCCTGGCCAAGCATATTTTGGATTCGGAAACATCTCTGGTGGAGCGTTTCCGCTCCATCACGACGCTCAAGACCACTGCCATGAGGATCCGCTGTCACGGCGACTATCACCTGGGCCAGGTCCTCCATACGGGCAACGATTTCGTGATCATCGACTTTGAGGGCGAGCCCGCAAGGCCCATATCGGAGAGGCGGATCAAACGCTCACCGCTGCGGGATGTTGCCGGCATGCTCCGATCCTTTCATTATGCAGCCTACTCGGCGCTCTTCAATCAACAGGCCTGCGGCGTCATCGCTGACGGGCACATGGCGTCCCTGGAGGCGTGGATTGAGGCGTGGCACCTTTGGGTAGGAGGATTGTTCCTGGAGTCCTATCTGTTCAAGGCCCGAGAGGGGCGGTATCTCCCTGAAACGAAGGAGGAGCTTCAGGTGCTCCTGGATGTCTATCTGCTCGAAAAGGCGATCTACGAGCTGGGCTACGAGCTCAACAACCGGCCGGAATGGGTCAGGATCCCGCTTCAGGGGATCCTGGATCTGGTTGGAGGAATGGAGTGATGGAAGAATGGAGAACTGGAGTACTGGAGTGTTGGAGTAGTGGAGTGTTGGTAAAACATTACTCCATCACTCCAATACTCCATCACTCCGATCTTTCTTAGGAGGTACACAATGGTTTTACAACAGGTCTCGTTGCTGACCGATGACGACATTTATTTGTTCAACGAAGGAAGCCAGTTCCGGCTCTACGAGAAGCTCGGGGCTCACCCCGTGGTCGTGGAGGGTCGAAAAGGTTACCACTTCGCCGTGTGGGCGCCGGATGCTTTGAAGGTCTCGGTCATCGGGGAGTTCAACCAATGGGACAAGGGCGCCCACCCTTTGCAGCCAAGGGCCCAGTCCGGCATCTGGGAAGGTTTCATCCCGGAGGTCGTGAAGGGCGCCATTTACAAGTTTCACATCGTGTCGCGTTTCAACGACTATCGCGTGGAGAAAGCAGATCCGTTCGCTTTTTACAGCGAAAAGCCTCCGAGGACGGGGTCCATCGCATGGGACCTTGATTACACTTGGGGGGATCAGGATTGGATGGAAAGGCGGGGTCGTCACAACCGTGCCAGTGCGCCCATGTCCATTTATGAGGTCCATCTCGGGTCCTGGATGAAAATGGACGAGGAGGGAAAAGAACCCCTGACCTATCTAAAAATCGCGCCACGCCTCGCCGACTATGTCGAGCGGATGGGATTTACCCACGTGGAGCTCCTCCCCATCATGGAGCACCCCTTCTACGGGTCCTGGGGTTATCAGACAACCGGCTATTTCTGCCCCACGAGCCGATATGGAAAACCACAGGATTTCATGCAGTTGATCGACCATCTCCACCAAAAGGGGATCGGTGTGATCCTGGACTGGGTGCCATCCCACTTTCCGAGTGATGAGCACGGGCTTGGATATTTTGACGGCACCCACCTCTACGAGCACAAAGATCCCCGCCAGCGGATCCATCCGGACTGGGACACCCTTGTCTTCAACTACGGCCGAAGCGAGGTTCAGAGCTTTCTCATCAGCAGCGCCCTTTTCTGGATGGACAAGTATCACGCGGACGGCCTTCGGGTGGACGCGGTGGCATCCATGTTGTACCTGGATTACGGGCGCAAGGAGGGTGAATGGATCCCCAACCAATACGGCGGGCGGGAAAACTTGGAGGCCGTCTCGTTCCTGCGCCGCTTCAACGAGGCGGTCTACAAGGACTATCCCGACACCCAGACCATCGCGGAGGAGTCCACGGCCTGGCCCATGGTTTCCCGCCCCACCTATGTGGGCGGCCTCGGGTTCGGCATGAAATGGGACATGGGCTGGATGCATGACACGCTGAAATATATGTCCCAGGACCCCATTCACAGAAGCTACCACCACAACAACCTCACATTCCGGATGCTTTATGCCTATCATGAAAACTTCGTGCTCCCGCTCTCTCACGATGAGGTGGTCCACGGAAAGGGGGCACTGATCCGGAAGATGCCCGGTGACGACTGGCAGAAATTCGCGAACCTCCGCGTCCTCTTCGCGTACATGTTTGCCCAGTCCGGAAAGAAACTCCTTTTCATGGGCGCGGAGTTCGGCCAGTGGAACGAGTGGTATCACGAGGCGAGCCTGGACTGGCACCTCCTGGACCAACCCCTTCACCAAGGGCTGCAGCGATGGGTCAGTGACCTCAACGGCCTTTACCGTCGTGAACCGGCCCTCCACGAGTTGGACTTTTCGCCGGAGGGTTTTGAATGGATCGACGCCAATGACGCCATGCAGAGCACGGTGAGCGTCATCCGGCGGGGCAAATCCACGGACGATCTCATCGTGATCGCCTGCAATTTCACGCCCGTCCCGCGCATCAACTACCGGATGGGAGTACCGAAGGGCGGCCTGTGGCGGGAGGTCCTGAACAGCGATGCACGCGATTACGGTGGAAGCGGCCAGGGAAACATGGGTGCCATCGAGGCCGCACCCATCCCTTCCCATGGCCGACCGCACGCCCTCAACGTGATCCTTCCGCCGCTCGGGGCCATTTTTCTCAAACACGAGTCCCAGGCCTCGGGAAAACCATCCGGCAAAGGGGTAGACGAATGAATGGAACCCCTTTGAAAGGCCGAGAAGGCAAATGATCGTTCTTTCTGACACATGGAGGGGGGCAATCTACCTTGCATCGGGGGCCCTTCTGGGTCTTGTGGTCCACTACGTCCTGGCCAGAGTCTTCACCATCCTGGCCGGTCGGACGGAAAGCCCGCTCGATGACGCCCTGGTCAAGCACTGCCGTCTCCCCTTCCCGGGTCATCATCCCTCTGTTGATCTGCCATATTCTGCTCCCTGTGACGCACTTTCCAGCCGGCGTCCTGGCGTTTCTCAGGGAGACCCTTGCCATCGCCCTTATTCTCACTGTCGCCTGGCTCATCGTCAAAATGACTGATGTCTTTGAGGATGTCGTCCTTGCCCGCCATCGGATCGATGTGCAAGACAACCTAAACGCAAGACGGATTGTTACCCAGATCAAAATCTTCAAGAAAATCGTTGTGGCGTTGGTCTCGATCCTGGCCTTGGGTGCCGTTTTGATGACCTTCGATCAGATCCGTCAGTTCGGGGCCAGCATCCTTGCTTCTGCAGGGATTGTCGGGATTATCGTTGGGTTTGCGGCACAACGCTCCATCGCGACGCTCTTGGCAGGCATTCAGATCGCCTTGACGCAACCGATCCGGCTCGATGACGTAGTCATTGTGGAAAACGAATGGGGGCGCATCGAAGAGATCACACTGACCTACGTGGTGGTCCGCATTTGGGATCTGAGGCGTCTGATTGTACCGATCACCTATTTCCTGGAAAAGCCTTTTCAGAACTGGACACGGGTTTCGGCCGATCTCCTTGGGACCGTTTTCATTTATGCCGACTACACCCTGCCGGTCCATCCGCTGAGGGAAGCGCTCCAGGAAATCCTGAAGCGCTCGGATCGCTGGGACGGAAAGGTCTGCGCTTTGCAGGTGACTGACGTCTCGGAGCGGACTGTTGAAATCCGCGCCCTTGTCAGCGCCGCCGATGCTTCGCGCCTCTGGGAGCTCCGTTGCGAGGTGCGGGAGAAACTGATCGAGCATCTGAAACAGCATCACACCGCATGTCTCCCGAAGGCGCGTGTTGAACTGGAACGCTTTGGTCCGGGCCATTTAGGGCGTGGTGCCGAAGGACCGCCAATCCTTGAGCCTTTGGAAGGGACCCCACTATGACGACCGTGTTTCAATTTTCCTCCAGTGCCTCTCTGGAGCAGTTGACGGGACGCAAGGCCTTCAATCTTGGCGAACTTCTGGACATGGTGAAGACCTGCTCGGACTCCTCCATTTTCTATCACACCTTCTCCGCATTCCTGAAAATGCGCGAAGCCCAGATCCCGTTCAACAGTGATTTCGCCATCTGGGTCGCCCATCAGTTGAATGAAGCCGGTTTGGCCGAACGGTTAAGGGCGCTTGACCTCACTGAACAAAGCACCATTCAAGATCTTCGCTTCAATCTCACCCGGATTATCGAAACGTACAAGGAAGAGAAACCCAAGTCATTCTCGAAGACGGCCGATGACCCCTTTTACCTCTACGATGTCATGCAACTGGTCTATTTGACGGACAAATTCGCCTATGATTTGAAGTCCCTCAGGGACGTCCTGAAGGGCATCAGCATCTATTCCATTTACTTTCATTTTATCGAGTCACGACTCTACGCCGGACGCCGGACCGATGACCTTTCCGTTTGGATCGAAACAGAGCTCAACCTTCCGGCGCTCGCGAAACGAATCAGGAGGATCGACATCACGGTTTACACCATCGAAGGGCTGCGTTCAAGGCTCGTGGACGTGATCAACGCCCATCTATCGGGGCAAACGTCGGAAAACCCATCCTGAACCACCGACCGGCCACGACGCAGAAACCGAATTGGAGCAGGAAATGACCGCGCCATCGCTTTTCGATTACAAGGATGTGGTGGGGGAGGACATCATTGAAGAGCTCATGATCCTTGCGTCCCACGTAAACACCCGTTCCATCAAAATGGTCAACTCGACCGCCGTGGGAGGCGGTGTGGCCGAGATGCTCCACAGGGTCGTCCCCCTCCTCAATGAAATGGGCATCCACACGGAATGGGCGGTCATCCAGGGCGACGAACCGTTTTTTGAGATCACCAAGGCCTTTCATAATGCCCTTCAAGGCAAGGAAGGCCATTTCGGGAAGGAAGTCTTCGAAACGTACCTGGCCTACAACCAGGAAAATGCCAACCGGATGGATTTCGAGCAGGACCTCATCGTGATCCACGACCCCCAACCGGCGGCTCTGATCCAATGGAACCGTGGCAGAAAGAACAAGTGGGTCTGGCGGTGTCACATCGACCTTTCTCATCCAAACCCCCAGGTCTGGGAATTTCTGAGGGCCCATGTGGAACGATATGACGCTGCCATCTTCTCATCACCGCTCTTCTCCCCACAGCTCTCCATTCCGCAGTTTCGTTTCTACCCGGCCATCGACCCACTGGACGACAAGAACCGTGGGCTGGAACCGGATTACGTCCGGGAGGTGCTCTCAAAGTATGCCATTCCGGAGGACCGGCCCTTGATTACCCAGATCTCGCGCTATGACCCATGGAAAGACCCCGTGGGGGTGGTCCGGGCATTCAAGATGGCAAAAAAGTACCTGGACTGCCAACTCCTTCTCGTTGGGGACAAGGCGGCGGACGACCCGGAATCCGAAAAGATCTTCGAGATGGTCAGAGAGGCGGCGGGAGAAGACCCGGATATCCATTTGCTGCTGTTCAGTCCATCGGTTGCCACTGAGATCAACGCCTTTCAGCGCGCGTCCGACATCGTCCTACAGAAATCCTTGCGAGAAGGATTCGCTTTGACGGTTACGGAAGCCCTCTGGAAGGCTCGACCGCTGATCGGAGGCGCGGTGGGCGGAATTCCCGCCCAGGTGATCGACGGACACACCGGGCTGTTGGTCCATACCGTGGAAGGGGCCGGTCTCGCGATCCGGACGCTCCTCAATCAGTCCGATTTTGCGAAAAGGCTCGGGCAAAACGGCCACCAAAGGGTCAAGGACGAATTTTTGATCACAAAGAACCTTAAACGCTACATCCTGCTCCTCATGGCCCTTGACAGGCCGGGCGAGCACACCGTTTTTTTGAGTTAAGGACCCCGCCTGCCGGAAACAAAAACTTGACAGGAGGGCCTTGTTGGGACTTTAGAAGGTGGCGGGGCCATAAGGCCGAAAAATCAGACCGTTAATGGGGGAGCGCCATGAAAGCAAAAAGCCGTTCAGGATCGGAAGGAGACGGGTGCTCTTTTCCTTAAAAGCACCCGATGCGAGGACCGTCTCGGTTGTTGGAGATTTCAACGGTTGGAGCGACGATGCACACCCTATGAAGATGCACGAAACCGGACAATGGGAAAAGCACCTCTTCTTGTCCCCCGGCCGCTACGAGTACAAATTCGTTGTGGACGGCCAGTGGTGGGAGGATCCCGCCAATGAACAGAAATGCCGGAATCAGTACGGAACCTGCAACAGTGTTGTCGTGGTCGAAGCCAAGTAGGAATTCGGCCTCTGCGGTAAGAAAATCGGTCTTCTGAAGGAGAGAAGATGCCATGCTCAGGTTTCTCAAGCGGACATCCGACAAGGCAGGGCTGCCGCCCGGAACGCTCCTGCATATTGGAGAGGAAAAGACACACGACGTCAACATATCCATCATTGACTACGACCCGGGCCGCGTCGATGAAAAGGCCCATGCCACGATCGATGACCTTATCGCTTTTAAAGAAAAGCCGTCCGTCACATGGATCAACATAAACGGGATCCATGATGTTGCCATCATCGAGGCCATTGGCAAGGCCTTCAACCTGCATCCCCTGCTGCTTGAAGACGTCATGCACACCGGGCAGCGGCCCAAAATGGATGACTACGAAACGCACCTGTTCATCGTCCTCAAGATGGTCAAGTGCCGGGAAGACCATGAGGAGATCGAGGTCGAACAGATCAGTATCGTTATCGGGTCAGGGTATGTCATCTCGTTTCAGGAATGGGAAGGGGATGTGTTTAACGCCGTTCGGGATCGAATCAGAAGCGGCAAAGGTCGCATCAGGCATCTGGGGAGTGACTACATTGCCTATGCCCTCATTGATGCCGTTGTGGACAACTACTTCCTGGCGCTCGAAAAGATTGGGGAGTTCATCGATGGTTTCCAAGATGAAGTGCTCACTGATCCGGGGCCGGAGACCCTTCAGGAGATCCAGCAGGCAAAGCGGGACATGATCTTTTTTCGAAAGTCGGTCTGGCCCCTGAGAGAAGCCGTAAGCAACCTTGAGAAGGAGGATTCCCCGCTCATCACGGAATCGGTCAGGCCCTATCTAAGGGATATATACGATCATACCATACAGGTGATCGATACGGTTGAAACCTTCCGGGACCTCATCTCCGGCACCCTTGACGTGTATCTTTCCAGCGTTAGTCACCGGATGAACGAGGTCATGAAGGTGCTCACCATCATTGCCACCATCTTCATCCCTCTCACCTTCATTGCCGGAATCTACGGGATGAACTTCAAATACATGCCTGAGCTGGAATGGCGGTGGGGTTACTTTGTCGTATGGGGGATTATGGTGTTGCTTGCCGTCGTGATGCTCATGGGATTCAGGAGGAAAAAGTGGCTATGAGGAATTGGAGTGTTGGAGTAATGGAGTGTTGGAATATTGGGGTATTGGAATATTGGGGTATTGGAATATTGGGGTATTGAAACGGTAGAGAACTGGAGTCGCGCCTGCGGCGCGACGGAGCGACGGTTTTTGTCCGCCGCCGTTCTCCAGCACTCCAACACTCCAGCACTCCATTTTCTCCGGAGGTGACCCATGGAACTAAAAGCCAAAGACATCATGGTCAAGGATTTCTCGACGATTGGGCCGGATGCACCGGTTCGTGAGGCTGTACGCATGATTCTGGAAGGAAAACCGAGGCATACCGGCTACAAACCCTTCGGGATCATGGTGATCGACGAAGTCGGTCGGCTCGTGGGAATGATATCAATGTTTGACATCCTCTACCATTTGCGTCCCTCTTTCATGAACTACGAAATGGAGGAATCCCCCCTTTGGAAAGGGGAGTTGGAGGCCTGTCTGGACCAGTTCAGGGCGTTGCGCGTGGAACAGGTCATGACCACGCCGGTCATCACCTGCAGGCCAAACGATCCCCTCATGCAGGTCATCGATCGCATGGTGAAAAAGCGGGCCCGGCGCCTCCCGGTCGTTGACAGCGATCGAATCCTCGGCATCGTCTATCTGTCGGACGTCTTTTATGGGCTCTGCGGGACATGGCTCGAATGCAACGTCCCATGACCAGGCTCGGGGCAACCGATCTGGGCGATGGCCGATGCGAATTTCTGGTCTGGGCGCCGAACGTCGCATCGGCAGCGGTCCATCTGGTCTCTCCCCAAGAGAGGATCGAACCCCTTGATAGGTCCGCCAGTGGATATCACTCTGCCGTCATCCACAACGTCGGTCCGGGGGCACGATATTTCTTTCGGCTTGACGGCGATCGTGACCGGCCGGACCCCGCCTCCCGATTTCAGCCCTGGGCGTTCACGGACCCTCCGAAGTGATCAACCAGGACTTCCCGTGGGAGGATCAGCACTGGTGTGGCATTCCCCTTACGGATTTGATCATCTATGAACTTCATGTGGGCGATCTTCACGCAAGACGGGACCTTTGAATGCGCTATCCCCTGTCTCGATGAGCTGAGAGGGTTGGGCGTCACCGCCATTGAGCTCATGCCGGTCGCACAGTTTCCGGGCGATCGCAACTGGGGGTATGACGGGACGTACCCATTTGCGGTCCAGAATTCCTATGGCGGCCCTGTGGGTCTCAAGAGGCTGGTGAATGCGTGCCATGAAAAAGGCATGGCCGTTTTGTTGGACGTTGTTTACAACCACCTGGGGCCCGAAGGCAATTACCTTTGGGACTATGGTCCGTACTTCACTGACCGATACAGGACCCCGTGGGGAGATGCCATCAATTTCGACGGACCCCACAGCGATGAGGTCCGGCGGTTCTTCATCGAAAACGCCCTTTACTGGATCACCCAGTTCCATGTGGACGGGCTCCGGCTCGATGCGGTCCACGCCATCATGGATTTTTCTGCCCATCCGTTTCTGGAGGAACTGGCCGAGGCGGCAAATGCCCGCGCCGAGCGGCTCAATCGCCGTGTTCACTTGATCGCGGAAAGCGCGCTCAATGACACCCGACTGGTGCGTTCAAGAGACCTCGGGGGCTTCGGGCTTGACGCCCAGTGGAACGACGATTTTCACCACGCCCTGCACGTGCTCCTGACCGGCGAGCGGTTCGGGTATTATGAGGATTTCGGTCACTTCTCCCATTTGGTTAAGGCCTTTCGGGACGGATTTGTTTACTCGGGCCAGTATTCGGCCTACCGGAAGCGGCGCCATGGCAATTCTTCCAGGCATATACCTGCCCACCGTTTCGTTGTCTTCTCCCAGAACCATGATCAGATCGGCAACCGCATGAAGGGAGAGCGCTTGACATCTCTGGTCGATTTTGAGACATTAAAGCTGACGGCCGGTCTCGTCTGCTCTCACCCTACATACCGCTCCTCTTCATGGGAGAGGAGTACGGGGAAACCGCGCCCTTTCCATACTTCATCAGCCACTCGGATCGCGATCTTGTCGAAGCGGTGCGCAAGGGCCGACAGGAAGAATTCGCGTCTTTCAGGTGGCAGGGGGAGCCGCCCGACCCGCAAAGTTTGGAAACCTTTCAATCCGCCAGGCTTGTTCGAGATCAAGCGCAAGACAGCCGCAAACAGATCATCTTCGACCTTTATCAGTGGCTCATCCATTTCCGCAAACAGTCCTTGGTCCTCTCCCGCTTGAACAAGGAGGACATGGATGTCCAGGGTTCTGAGCTCGATCAAACCCTGTTTGTCAGGTGCTGGAATCATCACACGGAATTGGCGCTTGTCTTCCATCTTGGCAAGAAATGGACCAAGGTATCGCTCCCATTCCCCGAAGGCCAATGGTCTCGCCTTTTTGACTCATCGGAGAAGCGCTGGTTGGGGCCCGGGAGCCGGGTGCCCCAAACGCTCAAGTCTCAGGGCGCCGTCTTCCTTGACCTGGCACCAAGATGTTTTTTGATTTGGCGTGATGGAGAAAGGGACGTAATGGAAAAATACATATGCGTTCATGGTCACTTTTATCAACCCCCCAGGGAAAACCCATGGCTTGAGGCCATCGAGCTCCAGGACTCCGCCCATCCCTATCACGACTGGAATGAACGGATTACCGCTGAGTGTTATGCAACCAATGCTGCATCGCGCATCCTGGATGAAAAGGGGCGGATCATCGAGATCGTGAACAACTATTCCAAGATGAGCTTCAACTTCGGCCCCACCCTGCTCGCCTGGCTCGAGAATAAGGCAAGCGATGTTTACAGCGGCCATTCTCGATGCAGACGCAGAGAGTCAAAAGCGTTTCTCCGGCCACGGGGCTGCGTTGGCCCAGGCCTACAACCACATGATTCTTCCGCTGGCCAACCGCAGGGATAAGATGACGCAAGTCCTCTGGGGGATCAAAGACTTCGAGCACCGCTTCAAGCGGAGCCCCTGAAGGCATGTGGCTGCCCGAAACCGCGGTGGACATTGAGACCCTTGAGATCCTGGCTGAGGCGGGCATGCGGTTCACCCTTCTTGCGCCAAGGCAGGCCAAAAGCGTAAGACCGCTCGGAGAGAGCGACGTGGCAGGATGTGAGCGGCGAGGAGATCGATCCAAGCATGGCCTACCTGATGAACCTCCCGTCCGGCAGACAGATCAACCTTTTTTTCTACGACGGACCCATTTCAAAGGCAGTGGCCTTTGAGGGGCTCCTTGCAAGAGGGGAGTCTTTGGCCGAGAGGCTCGTTACCGGCTTCTCCGACCAGAGGACCTGGCCCCAGCTCGTCCACATCGCAACCGATGGAGAGAGCTACGGCCACCACCACGCAAACGGCGACATGGCCCTGGCCTATGCCCTTCACACCATCGAGAGCAGAAACCTGGCGCGTCTGACGAACTACGGCGAATACCTGGAAAAGCACCCACCCACCCACGAAGTGGAGATCATCGAAAACAGCTCCTGGAGCTGTGTCCACGGGATCGAACGCTGGAGAGACAACTGTGGCTGCAACTCAGGCGGGTATCCGGAGTGGAACCAGGAATGGAGAGGGCCTTTGCGCCATGCCCTCGATTGGCTGAGAGACGCCCTTGCCCCCGCCTTTGAAAAGACGGCCGGCCAATGGCTGAAGGACCCCTGGAAAGCTCGGAACGACTACATCGAGGTCGTGCTCGACCGATCGCCAAAGCGTGCGGACGCATTCCTGGCAGGAAATGCGCATCGACCGCTGAATGAGTCCGAACGGGTCATGGTGTGGCGGCTCCTCGAGCTCCAAAGAAACGCCATGCTCATGTACACCAGCTGCGGCTGGTTCTTTGACGAAATCTCCGGAATCGAAACGCTTCAGGTAATCCAGTATGCCGGCCGGACCTTGCAGCTTGGCAAACCCCTCTTTGACGGGACGCTGGAGCCAAAATTCTTTGAGCTCCTTGAAGCCGCCAAGAGCAACATCCCTGAGCTCGGTGACGGAAAACGTCTGCTCGAAAAATGGGTCAGGCCCGCCACCGTATCCCTTGAAACGGTGGCCGCCCATTATGCCATGAGCTCGCTCTTTGAGGACTACGGCGACGACGACCGGATCTTTTGCTACCGGGCGGAACGGCTGGCCTACGAGACAGCCCGGGCCGGCCGGGCCGGTCTAGCCTTGGGCCTTGTCAGGGTCACAAGCGAAATCACCGGAGAGACGGATACCTTTGCCTTCGGCGTGCTTCACTGGGGCGACCACAACATGAGCGGCTGCGTCCGTCAGGCCAGCGACGAAACAGTTGGTTCATCCTTTTCAAAGGAAATCTTCGACGTCTTTGCAAGGGCCGATTTCCCATTGACCTTTCAACTTATGGAGCGAGCCTTCGGCGCATCTTTCTATTCTTTGAAGAGTCTTTTCCGGGACGAACAGCGAAAGATCCTCGACATTATTCTTGACACCACGCTAGCGGATGCAGAAGCGGCGTATCGCCAGCTCTACGAGAACTACGCGCCCCTCATGCTGTTTCTGAGAAGACAGTCTGATCCCATCGCCCAAGGCCCTCCAGACCGCCGCGGAATTCATTGTGAACCTTGACATGAAAAGGGCCTTTGAAGAGCCATGGCCCAAAGCCGAGGTGATTGATGACCTTCTCGCCAAGTCAACCATGAAAGGGATTCCACTGAATCCCGATCGTCCTTGAAATGGTGATCCGTAAATGCT
The DNA here is from genome assembly GCA_963699845.1 of uncultured delta proteobacterium. GTDB lineage: Bacteria > Desulfobacterota > DSM-4660 > Desulfatiglandales > Desulfatiglandaceae > CAWHLE01. The sequence continues at coordinate 32,157 of CAVOVO010000020.1, read as the reverse complement.
TCGAGAGGCTCACCGCCGCAGTTCCTGCAAAATCCTCAGGATCTGCCGCTGCTCGAAACACTGGACGATCTGGCGGCGGTTGTGGGCCGCCTGCCTTTCAAGGTCAACCTCAGAACCGCCCAGAACATCATCTACCGGCTTCTCCAGACCGTTTTTCCTGAAATGAAACAACGGTCCGAAAAGGGGGATGAGGCGGCCTCCCAGTGGGTGAGCCGTTTTCGATCTCTGGGCGAAAGACTTTCGGTCCGTGTGTTGGCGTGAGATGTGTATTTCCGGTTGTTCGTGCTCGTGATGTGATCGATCTCTTCTGCTGCGTCTCTTTCTGTCGTTCGATTACGATTACGCACACCGTCCACCCGGGCGGGCTGAGCACGACGCGGCAGGTGATCGAACCAAGTCTGATTCAGTGATCTAACAACTTGGTAATCGACCATGCGTATTCCAGCGGCAACTTATCGTTTGCAGTTCAGAAGCGAGTTCGGTTTCAGCGAGGCTGAAGCGGTCGTCCCCTATCTGGAGAGGCTGGGCGTGACCCACATCTATGCCTCGCCCATCTTCAAGGCGCGCGCCGGAAGTCCCCACGGCTATGACGTGGTCGACCCCGGACAGCTGAATCCGACGCTCGGGAGCCCCGCCGACTTCGAACGCCTCCACAAGACCCTCAAGATGGCAAGGATGGGATGGATCCAGGACATCGTCCCGAACCACATGGCCTTGAGTCAAGAAAATCCCATGATCACGGACCTGCTCGAAAACGGACCGGCGTCGCCTTACTACCAATACTTCGACATTCTTTGGGACCATCCCTACCCGAGCCTTCGAAACAGGCTCCTTGCGCCTTTTCTGGGCCGGTTTTACGGCGAGGCCCTCGAGTCCAAGGAGATCCAGATCACCTACGGGCCCAACGGTTTTTCCATCCGCTACTTCGAGCATGAATTCCCGATCAAGATCGACACTTACCTCCCACTCCTTACCCGTCGACTGGAATCCCTCACACGCAAGCTTGGCGAAGAAGACCCTGATTACATCAAATACCTCGGGATTCTTTACGTGCTGAAGGGCCTGGGGACCTTGACCGACAGCGACCAACGCCGAGGTCAAATCCAATTTATCAAACGGATCCTCTGGGAGCTCTACGCCAGAAACGAACAACTGAGAACACTGATCGATCAAAACGTCGAGGCCTTCAACGGCGTGGCGGGCCACCCCGAGAGCTTCAGGGATCTTGAAGGCCTCCTGGCGGACCAGTTCTTCAGGCTCTCCTTCTGGAAGGTGGCAGCCGAGGAGATCAACTACCGTCGGTTCTTTAACATCAATGAGCTCATTTCAGTCAGGGTGGAGGAGGAAAGGGTCTTTGAAGAGACCCATTCATTTCTCTTTGATCTCGTTTCACGGGGCTTGATCGATGGCTTGAGGGTGGACCACATCGATGGGCTCTATGATCCCGCCGCCTATCTGAAAGCCTTGCGCCACAGGACCGGAGACCGTTTTATCGTGGTTGAAAAGATCCTCGACCATGATGAGGCGTTACCGGAGACCTGGCCCGTGCAGGGGACGACCGGTTATGACTTCCTGAATCACGTAAACGGCATTTTCTGTCAGACAAAAAACCGGAAGGCCTTTGACAGGATCTACACCGCCTTTGCACCCCAGGAATCGGGGTATGATGAACTGGTCGTCAACAAGAAAAGACTCATCATCGGAAAACACATGGCCGGTGACATCGACAACCTGGCCCACCTGCTGAAGACCAGTGCCAGCTTGGACCGTCACGCGAGCGACATCACGCTCTATGGCCTCAAGAGGGGGCTCGTGGAGGTGATGGCCCAGTTCCCGGTCTACCGGACCTACATCGACCAGCGGGGGGTCTCAGATGGTGACAGAATGATCGTTGAAAAGGCCACACAGAGGGCCAGACGGTCGGTCCCGGGACTGTCCTACGAAATCGACTTTATCGAACGTTTCCTGCTGTTGAAATTCGGTGACCACCTGAGTGAGACGGAGAAGACACCGTGGGCTCACTTTGCCATGCGATTTCAGCAGTTCACCGGGCCGCTCATGGCCAAGGGATTTGAAGACACGACCCTTTACGTTTACAACCGACTCCTGTCGCTCAACGAAGTGGGCGGTGACCCTGCCCGCTTCGGGACATCTTTGGCACCGTTTCACACCTTCAACCTGCGCCGTGCAGAGATGTGGCCCAACACCATGAACGCCACCGCCACACACGACACAAAGCGGGGCGAGGATGTGCGCGCAAGGATCAACGTCCTTTCAGAGATACCCAAGGAGTGGGAAGCGCTGCTGAAGACATGGCAACGCATCAACCGGGACAAGAAGCCAATGGTTCAAGGGGTGAAGGTCCCGGACCGAAATGACGAATACTTTCTTTACCAGACCCTGATCGGCACTTACCCATTGGACCGAGCCCAAATCCCTGGGTTCATGGAGCGTCTGAAAAACTACCTCATCAAGGCGGTCCGCGAGGCCAAGGTGTACACGGGATGGCTCAAACCGGACGAAGACTACGAAAACGGGTACCTGACGTTCGTGGAAAGGGTGCTGGAACCCAAAACGGCGGATCCATTCCTTGCATCCTTTCTGGCATTTCAAAAGAGGATCGGCTTCTACGGCATGCTCAACGGCCTGTCCCAGACCCTTTTGAAGGTCACCGCCCCCGGGGTCCCCGACTTTTACCAGGGGACGGAGCTGTGGGATCTCACCTTTGTGGACCCGGACAATCGTCGCCCCGTCGACTTTCCACGCCTTGCCCGGTTGCTGGAAGATCTGATCCGGGAGGCGAAAGAAAATCTTTCGGGACTGATGAAGGGTCTTGTGGGAAACATGGAAGATGGCAGAATCAAGCTCTTTCTGATATACCAATCCCTCCAGGCCCGCAAGGCCCATGCCGCGCTCTTTGAGAATGGCGGCTACCTGGCGATCGAGGCCGAAGGCGAGAGAAAGGGTCACGTGGCTGCCTTTGCCAGGAAACGATCCGGGAAATGGTCGATCACAATGGTCCCTCTGTTTTTGACGTCGGTCATTGCCGAAGGGGAGGCGCCCATCGGGGAAGTCGGTCTGGGGCGACACATTCCTTCCGCTCCCCCCTGATGCGCCGAAAAATTGGCGCAACGCGATCACCGGAGAGCGGATTCATGTCCACCAAAATCTCCGTGTGGCGGAAGCACTGCGCTCATTTCCCGTCTCATTACTCATCAGCGAGGACAAAACATGAAAAGAAGGGCAAGCGGCATCCTCCTTCACATCACATCCCTGCCCGCTTCATTCGGCATTGGGGACCTGGGGCCCGCGGCCTACCGTTTTGCGGATTTCCTTTCGGAAAGCGGGCAGACCCTCTGGCAGATCCTTCCCTTGAACCCGACGGACCCGGCCTTCGGCAATTCGCCCTATCAAAGCGTCTCCGCCTTTGCATCAAGCCCATGGATCCTGAGCCCGGAAGTGCTCGTGAAAGAGGGCTATCTCGCCGAGGCTGATCTCCACCCCCTCCCCGCCTCCTCTCAGGACAGGGTGGATTATGCTGGGGTGGTGAATCACAGGCAAAACCTGTTCAAGATCCTCCACGGCTCGTTTCAGAGGCGACAAGGTTCTGTGGACTTCGAGCGGTTTTGTGTGGAAAACGAAACTTGGCTGGACGATTACGCGCTGTTCGTCGCAATCAAGTCGCATTCGGGCGGAACCGTGTGGCGGGAGTGGCCCGAACCCCTTCGCGACCGGGACCCCCGGGCACTGGAGGAGGCGAGGGCCAATTTGGGCGAACGAATAGAGCAGGAAAAGCTTCTCCAGTACCTCTTTTCAATACAGTGGCGGGCGCTCAGGGAATACTGCAACCGCAAAGGGATCCTGATTTTTGGGGACATGCCCATCTACGTCAATTATGACAGCGCCGACGTCTGGGCCCATCCCCATCTCTTCAAGCTCGATCATGAAAAGCGCCCTCTTGTGGTGGCGGGCGTCCCGCCCGACTATTTCAGCGAGACCGGTCAACTGTGGGGCAACCCCATGTATGACTGGGATGTCATGAAACAAGAGGGGTTTTCCTGGTGGATCCAAAGGATCAAACGGGCCTTCGATCTCTACGACATGGTCCGCATCGACCATTTCCGGGGGCTGGTTGGCTGCTGGGAGGTGCCGGCCGGCGACGAGACGGCCATGAACGGCCGATGGGTGGAGGTGCCGGCGGAAGACTTCTTCCTGGCCGTGCTCAAACGGTTCCCCTATGCGCCCCTGGTGGCCGAGGACCTGGGCGTCATCACCCCCGATGTGCGGGAGATCATGCACCGGTTCGGATTCCCTGGAATGAAGCTCCTCATTTTCGCCTTCGGCGACAACCTGGCCAAAAACCCCTATGTGCCGCACAACCTTCCCGTAAACGCCCTGGTCTACACAGGCACCCACGACAACAACACCGTGAGAGGGCTGGTTTGAACGGGAGGCGGGACCGGAGGACAAACGCCGCCTTTTCTCCTATCTCGGACGAGAAATCGCCGCGGACCAGATCCACTGGGAAATGATCCGCCTTGCCATGATGTCGGTGGCAAACATCGCCATCTTTCCGGTCCAGGACCTCCTCGGCCTGGGTGAAGAGGCGCGCATGAACCGTCCGTCCGTTTCCGGCGGAAACTGGGCGTGGCGGCTTTCGCCCGATGCGCTCACCCCGGCGCTCGCAAAGAAAATCCGCGAGATGACCGAGATCTATGGAAGGGCGTGATCAAGGTTGTTGCAAGAGCAAGAGTGTAAGATTATGTTGGTTTCGTTCTCATTGCCCAGTCTCTTTTCTTTGGTATTTGCGGCTTTCGAGATATCCCAGTACTCAACTCGCCACAGGTGCTTTGAGAATCCCTGTCAAGTCGCAACGGGCGACCGATCGTATAGGGAGCATTTCTCGAACCATCCATGTTCTTACGGAGGACCTTCGCCATGGCAAAAAGCACCACCCGATACGCATCTGCCACCTGGATCTGCTCGTTGCTCCTTCTTCCTGGTCTGGATCGCGCCCTCTGCGGCCGGTGAAAACCCCCTGGTGAGCCCCGTCTTCGAGGAACTGGGACTTGAGCCGGAGGAAATGCCCGAAGAGGTCGTCGCAAGATCGTCGACCCCTCGAAGCTGGAGCGCTATCGGTCTGAAAGGCATCGACCGGGACGACCGCGTGGACGTGATTCACCTGGGGGGAGGCAAACTGAAGATCGTCCATCCGGACACCGGGAAACAGCATTGAGGTCATCCTGAAGAACCCATGAGCCATGCGGAAACGCTCCTGAGCGGCTCTCACTCCAAGTCTTTCGAGACGCGCTGAAGGTCAGCCTGTCCCTCTTCAGGATCATGATACCGGTGGTCGTCCTGGTAAGGATCCTCCAGGTCCTGGGCTGGATCGAGCCCCTTGCCGTTCCCTTCAAACCCCTGATGGGCCTGGTGGGCCTGCCTGCGGAGATGGGGATCGTTTGGGTGACGGCCATGGTCAACAATCTCTACGGCGCCATCGTGGTCTTCGTCTCCCTCATTCGGGAGGTCCCCGTCACCACCGCCCAGGCCACGATCCTCGCCACCATGATGCTCATCGCCCACACCCTGCCCGTGGAGCTGCGGATTGCCCAGAAATCCGGGCCCCGACTCCTGTTTCAGGGGCTCTCACGTGTGGGCGCCGCCCTCGTGCTGGGAGGGATCCTCCATCTCATCTACACCGCCTCAGGCCGCCTCCAGGGTCCGGCAACGGTCATCTTCACCTCGGATCAGCACAACTGCGCCGGCTTTGGGGTCATGGCTGCAATGGGCCAGGGCGCAGGTCTGGAACCTCTTTTCCATCTTTCTGATCGTCCTGGCCCTTTTCTTTCTCATGCGTCTGCTCAAAGAGCTCAAGGTCATCGCGCTCATGGACCGGTTCCTTGGCCCGCTCCTGAGGCTCATGGGCATCGGCCCCAAGGCCTCGGCCATCACCGTGATCGGTCTCACCACTGGTCTTGCGTACGGAGGGTGGGCTGATCATCCATGAGGCGAGATCGGGCCAGGTGGAAAAAAAGGACGTGTTCTTCTCTCTCACCCTCATGGGGCTTTGTCACAGCCTCATCGAAGACACCATGCTGATGGTCATGATCGGCGCTCACCTCTCCGGAATCCTGTGGGCAAGGCTGGTTTTCGCCATCCTGGCGGTTGCCCTCGTGGTCAAGAGTCACCCAAAGACTTCCCGAAGGGTTCTGCGACCGCTTTCTGTGGGGAGCCCCGCAGGTGATCCGTTCCTGACCTGACCGTCTCACGCCTGTCTTTCCATTTCTCCGACTTTCACTTTCAGCGTCTTGTTTTTCCCCTTCCGGATGATCTCCACCTTGACGGTCTTGCCCACAGGCGTCGTGCCCACGATGTAGGGAAGGTCCGCCATGGCCTTGATCTCCTTCCCGTCAAAGGACACGATCACGTCGCCCCGGACGATCCCGGCCTTTGCCGCAGGCCCACCTTCGATCACCTCCGAAACCAGGGCCCCCTTCGCTTCCGCAAGCCCGAACTTGTCAGCCAGGTCGGGGGTGACCTGCTGAATGCGCACCCCCAGCCAACCCCTGATGACCTCTCCCTTCTTGAGCTGCGGGAGAAGATCTTTGGCCATGTTGATGGGGATGGCAAAACCGATTCCGATGCTTCCGCCGCTCTGGGAAAAGATGGCCGTGTTGATCCCGATGACCTCACCCCTCGTGTTCAGCAACGGCCCGCCGCTGTTGCCGGGATTGATGGAGGCATCGGTCTGGATGAAATCGTCGTAGGGGCCTGCCCCGATCTTGCGGTACTTGGCGCTGACGATGCCGGCGGTCACCGTGTTTCCCAGGCCAAAGGGGCTGCCGATGGCAAGCACCCAGTCCCCCACCTCCGCCTGGTCGGAGTCTCCCAGCGGTAGCGGCGTCAACGGCGTACCCGCTTCGATGCGGATCAGGGCGATGTCGGTCTTGGGGTCGCGGCCCACGATCTCGGCCTTCGAACATCTTGCCGTCAGAAAGGGTGACCTGGATCTCCTCCGCCTTTTCCACCACGTGGTTGTTCGTGAGGATATATCCACCCTTGTCGATGATAAAACCGGAGCCCAGACTCTTTTGCTTGAAGTCCCTGGGCCCCTGGTCCCCGAAGAACCGTTTGAAGAATTGGTTCAACGGGTTGTCCTCACCGAATAAGTCCCCAAATGGCAGCAAATCTTTTTTGCCGGTGACCCTGACTGCGCCGATGTTCACCACGGCGGGACTGGCCATTTTGGCCAACTGGGAAAAGGAGCTCGACTCTCCCGAAGCGCCGGCACTTTTGCTGGATGCGCCTTCGCTCAGCACAGCCCCTGGCCGGGGTCCCGAAGCTTCCTTCTCCCTTTCACAGGAGACGGCCAGCCACAGGACCGACATCAAAAAGACCAAAACGAATGCCTGCTTTCGAACGCTTTTCATCTTTTTGTCCTCCTTGCCTTTGTGCGCCATCAGCAGCAAACCGGAAGTCACTAGGAAAAACCTCACCCCATCCCCCGATGACAGATCCGGTATCCTGATCATCCCTATTTTGACGACACCAAGTCAAGAGTATGATATGGGATAAAATGCAGGCGCACGGCACAAGGCCCACGGCGCACGGAAAGAAGGAGGAGATGCCCATCTCACATCTCAGAGCTCACATGCCAAAAAAATCTTTTCTTTTGGGCACTTTGCGGCTTTGCGAGAGGGAATCTTTAGAAGGATGAAAAAACTGGTTCTGTTGTCAGGCCGGGCCAATGAAGCGCTTGCGTCGCGGATCGCTTCGGTGCTGGGTGTCGAACCGGGAGACCGAACCCTCGAGGACTTCCCGGATCACGAGCTCCATGTCGAATTGCACGTGGATGTGGGCGGGCGCGACGTCTACATTGTTCAGCCCACGACCCCCCCTGTCGGAAGCCATCTGCTGGAAATGCTGCTTCTCGCGGATGGGTGCAGCCGCGCCGGCGCGGACCGAATCACCGGCGTCATCCCATACTTCGGTTACGCGAGACAGGATCGGCGGGTGCGAAGCGGGCGAACCTGTGGGGGCGAGGCTCTTCGCCGATCTGATGAGCACCAGGCTGAACCGGCTGGTCGTTATGGACCTCCACAATCCGGCAGTGGAAGGGTTCTTCGCCATTCCCGTCGAGCACCTCTCAGGGATCCCCCTCCTGGCCGAGGAAATTCGATCGGCCCTGCCCGAGAACCCCCTTCTCGTGGCACCGGATCTCGGGGCCGTCAAGTTGGCTCACCGCTATGCCGATGTGCTGGATCTCCCTGTGGCGTACATTCACAAAGAACGGTCAAACGGTGTCAAGGTGACGACCCGTCGCGTCATCGGAGAGGTGAAGGGCAAGGCGCCCGTGGTGGTGGACGACATGATCAGCACCGGCGGTACCATCCGCTCTGCGCTGAAAACCCTTCTGGACCTGGGATGTGTGCCCGATCTCACGGTCGTGGCCACCCACGGCCTTTTCGTGGCCGACGCCCTGGAGCGTTTTTCCCCCATGCCCATCCAGAAGATCCTCGTCACCGACTCGGTCCCCCAGGCCAACGGGCCTGAGCGGCCACTCCATGTCGCGAGCATCGCCGATCTTCTGGCCGAAACCATCAAGAGGCTGAACGAGGCATAGCGTCAAAGGAGCGCGGCGCACGACTTGAGACGGGCTGATTTTTATTCGTCCATCTTTCTCAGTGATCTCGGCGTCTCTGTGGTGAATTTCGCTTTCCCCTACCTCCTACCTCCTACCTCCTACCTCCTGCCTCCTCCTACCTCCTTCTGATCCGACCTTCTTGAACTTGTTCTGAACGGCGTGGCAGATGGGGCAGTTCTCCGGAAGGGTCCCGACGCTGATGTGACCACAGATTTGACACACGTAATATTCCGTCTCGTCTTCCTGTGAAGGCTCCCCCATGGCGGTCTTCAAAAGTCCCGCATGTTCGCTGTCCGACTTCATGGACTGCGTAAAGGCCTTCCTTATGGCCAGGCTTGCACCCTTGGCCGCCTCCACCATGGGGGGGTACTGGTCTTCCGAGGCCTCAAGCTCGCTCTTTAGCGCCGACTGGAGGTTCTCCCTGGTGGTTCCGATCTTGCCGCGCATCAATAGAAGAAACCGTCGCGCGTGTACGGAGTCAGATTCCGCGATGGCCCTGAATAAGCTCGCCAAAGCAGGGTGACCGTCACTCCGTGCCTTGAGTGCAAAAGCCCCGTTTCTGACCGAGGCCTTGGATTCCGCTGCAAATGCCTTCGCAAGATTCTCTCGAACGCTGTCGCTCATTGGCTCCTCCCCATACCTACGATGATGCGCTTCACACGCGGTCCACTTGATATCAAGAAATGATTGTGCATGCAAGCGGGCCGCAGTGGTAACGGGTACGTGCCCTCTCGCCGAACCGCAAAGTTCGCAAAAAAGCGGTGCACACCATTGAGGCACGGAGAATGTCTCGCCTAAGGTTAGAGGATCGCTTCGCTTGAGGAGCGTCGCTCACGGCTGACTTGAGGCTGGCTGACAGGTTAACTTAACTTTCCTGAAACTAATCATACCTAGGTCTCCTGTCTCTTTGCGTCCTTTGCGTCTCTGCGAGAACTGCTTCTCCCTCTCGGTTTCCGCCTCCATCCACTGACCACGGGCTACTGACCACCGATGATTTCTCATGCGCTCTTTCATCTTTTTGTGTTGGAAAAACGAATATTTTCCGATCATTTCTGTTGGATATTTTGAGAGTCCAAAGTTCTTAAGGATTATCCCTTTAAGTCCCCCTTTGGAAAGGGGGAATTTCTCTTTTTTCGGTATAGCTCAGGCGGATTTTTTCCGATGAGTTTTGTTGAATACCAAACATGCCAATGTTTCCGAAGGAGTGAAATGATGGCAAAACAGGCGCTCTGCATCGGAATCAACGATTACCCGGGAACCGACAGCGACCTGGCCGGATGCGTAAACGACGCCGACGACTGGGCGACGGTCCTGAAAGACCGGGGATTCACCGTAACAAAGATGCTCAACAGACAGGCCACCGGAAAGGCGATGCGCAAGGCCGTCGCGTCGCTGGTCGTGGACGCTAAGAAGGGCGACAGCGTGGTCATCCAGTTCTCCGGCCACGGGTCCTTCGTCCCCGACGTGGACGGGGATGAGCCGGATGGGACCGACGAATGCCTCTGCCCCTACGATATCGAGAAGAACGGACCGATCACGGATGATGAGCTCTACGACATCTTATCCCGTTTGGCACGGGGTGCCAGGCTGCTCATGATCTCCGATTCGTGCCATTCCGGAACGGTTGCCCGATTCGCCCCGATCACGACCCCTCCCACCACGGCGGGAAAGAATCCGCCCCAGCGCACGATCCGGTTCCTTCCTCCCACCGTCTATCTGCCCAGGCGCGAAATATCGAAGCTGGGCCGGTGTCGCCCGCTCCGGAAATCGAGCCCTCCCGGCCGACCCGGGGCCCTGCTCCTGGCCGGATGCCAGGATGTGGAGTACAGCTACGATGCATACTTCCGCGGAAGACCCAACGGTGCATTCACATTTGTGGCCATCCGCGCGCTTTCAAAGCTCCGTCCCGCTGCAACCTATTCCGACTGGTTCAAGGAGATCCGCAAGACCCTCCCCTCGCGCCAGTATCCGCAGTCTCCAAACCTTTGGGGCACGGCCGGCATGAAGCGGCGGAAGGTGCTTGCCTGAGACACCCGCATCCGCCCAAGCCCCCAATGAGGGTCCGAAGTCAGAGCACAAGGGCTGGTGATCCGCACAGAATGGGGACATTTCGAGTCTTGGCTTAAGCCCGCGACACGTGCCCTTCCTTTCAATGAGATCTCACCCTTTCACTTCGAGCGGGTCAAAAAGAACATCATCGAGAAATGGGCGTACCTATGCGGTTCAGCAGGAATTTCAATGTTGAAGGACACTTCCTGGGCGCTCCCGTGAATTTGATTGAGCCTGCCCTTATCACCTTTGCCGCCCTTTTCGGCGCCGTCATCTGCCGCCGGCAGCTAGCCAGATCCGGCCGCCCGACAAAAATACCCTTTGACCATCCATGTGTTTCCGGCTTCCCCGCTTCACGGATCGTGACCCTTGTGCACTTCTTGGTGAAGGCCTTTGCCTCAAGTCATGCCCTAGACGTGACGCGCCTCAAGCGCAGCCCCCCCGCGCCCCCCCTGAACACTGAAATCTGAACCCTGGCCGTCTGTGACGGCCCGTGGCCCTTGTTGTCGGGTGGTTCGTGCGTTGGGCGAGGGCCATAGAGAGACTCGGGAGGAGTCTGGGGTTGAGCCGGCCGAAAGTGGGATGCGCTGTGAAAATGGGGGAAAATGGCTACCAGGAATGGGCTCCATTTGGAATGGCAAATATACCTACTTTCATACCGGGGTGCCTTGCTCATAACGATACACGCGGAGTCTGATCACTCTTTCCGGCCTTTTTCCCCTTGATAATGCTTTGGACATGTTCTACCGTGTCAGCGGCAAAGAACTCGCTCTCCGGTCTCCTTACACCCGCGCGCTGGCACATTTTCAACAATGAAAAACCTGCCGCCCTGTTCCGTGTATAGGTTACTCTGGTATCTACCATTGTCTCTTTCATCCCGAATGTCCTTTCATTTCACTTTCTGACCCGAAAATCGATCCGTAGATCCGGGTCAGGCTCGTACAGGGTGATAATCTTGACAAGTAGTCTGCTCGGATAGCTGCAGTAAATGTGCAGGGGACGTTCCGCTTCAGTGAAACCAAGGATGAGGCAACTCGGGCCATATTCGTCATCCGGTAGTCTTAATCACTTCCCTTCTGCCGGCCATAGCATCCTCGACCTCCGACACTCCTATGTCTCGGATGATGCTTTGGTCGACAGCATGTTTGGAAAACTGCATACTGGCGCCGTTTAAGTTTTTCGCGACTTTCATCGATCAGTGCCTTGGTAAGCCAGTGTTACCAGTCGAACAACCGTCATCTCGCGACCACATGCCCCGCGATCCATTTCCTCGCTCTGTCTCGATGTTACTCCGGCAAAACCATTTGTCAAGATAGGATAGGGAATACCCTAGCGCCTATTCCCTTTACCCTCATTCCTATCCCTTTCTCCCCTTGTTTGCCTCAAGCGCAGCGATCCTCCAGTCACGCCCGAGCGTGACGCGCCTAACCTCCTCAAGCGCAGCGCTCCTTCCAAAATCTGTTACTCGATAAAAGCGAAAAGTCTAGAAGTTGAGAGCGTCCCATCCCCATCGAAAATCCGCTCTGTTACGAAAAAGGGCAAAGGGTGTACGATAATTTTCACATTTCGTGAGAGCCGTCCTTATGGCACGAGGGTCAAGAAAAAGTCCTGCGCGAGGGCCTTTGCCCTTCTTTCATGCAGAGAGGGCGCGCTTTCCTTCAGGCCCGACCTGATAGCAGACGTCAGAACGCTGCAAAACGGCTAAGCGCAATGTGGGAAGCTGAGCTTGTTCAGCGGCCCCCGGATCAAGATCTTTCCTCAATCGGTCAATTGCTCAACCATTGAATTCGCTGGCATCAATTTTGCTTTTTATAAGGTGAATCTCGAAACGGCAAACCATCCGAAAGGGTGGGACGCAAAGCCACTGGCCTAAGTCTCCATTCCCAAAGATAAGGTCGCAGGGCTGCCGAGCAGATACCGCACACAGGCTGCATCTCGCACGGCTGATATTTTAAAGCACAACAGGGGTGCAGCGTATGCCGTCGATCCCGTCCTCCTCTCGCAACACGTGTCCAATTTCTACCTTGCCCCGCCGGCACAAAACCCGTTGGGACCTTCGTGCTTTAATCATTGTCCTCACATGGGCATTCTTACATTTCTGTCCGCCAAGCGCCCATTCCGCTCAGGTAACCCTCACCTGGGAACAGGGCCCCGGGTTGGCGCCTGCAGGCTACGCGGTCTTCGTTCGCCAGGATGGGCAGAGCTATGATTATTCCGATGCGGTCTGGGAAGGAACCGAGACCTCGTGCACGATCTCGGGCCTGGAGGACGGGACTGTCTATTATTTCGTCGCGAGGGCCTTCGATCTTTACGGGGATCAGACCGAGAATTCAAATGAGGTCTGCTACACCCAACAGATCCAGGAACCGCCTGCCGGCGATGGGGGTAGCGGCGGCGTGGTGCCGCCCCCCGCGCAGGGGAAAGTGGTGCGGTCATTCCCGATCCACCAGGACCAGGAACCGCCTGCCGGCGATGGGGGCGACCCTGCGGGCGACCCCTTAGAGCCCGGAACGACCCGCCGGCGACCGGAGCGCGCGCCACCGCTTTCGCCCGCCCCTGATGAAAGTGAACCGGTCACGCCAGAGACCCCTGTTGAATCAAATGTCGCCGTGGAAGCGGGGGTGACCCTCGAAAACACCGGAAAAACCCTGGCCGGAGATACAATTCTAGGGCCCGGGGCCGGAATCGACGGGGGCACGGTGATGGGTACGCTCACTGGTCAGGGCGAAGACGCGACCATCACCAACGCAGTGATAGACGTCACATCGGTTTCCAATGTCACCTTCGGCTTCGGATGCAAGGTGACACAAACGACCGTAGATGGGAACCCGGGCATAGACTTGACCGGGATGATTTCTGAACCGAGCGGATTCGTCAATGTGGATGCCGGCTTGGTTCTGGATGAGACCGGCAGGGAACTGACCACCGCGGACCTTGTCAGAGAGTTGGTAAAAGATATATTGCAGGATGATACGGTAACCGTTCAGTCCGATGGTCTTGGGATTTTGACCGTATCAGCCGACGTCCTTGGTGATGTGATCGTCCCTGGGAAAGTGAATTCGGTGGTTACCCGTTCATCGCCGGACGGAGTCATGGCGACCGAAACCGGGGAGCTCGTCTTTGTCAAAAGAAACATCGCCATAACCGCGGCGCCGGCTTGGGTTGACACGCCCGCCTTTTCAAGGGCGGTGGAAGACCTGGGCCTTCGGTGCGATGTGAGCGACAACGGTGTCACCATGATTGAGCTCAACGGTGACGACAGGCTGATGACGCGGCCGTGCAATACTGCCATCATTATCAGATTCCACGGTGGGATTTTTGCAAAAATAGAGAGGCTTCGTTCAGGGTTGAAGGAAACTCAACCCATCCCGAGACCTTTCTTCTCTCAGTGATTTATCCCGACGGGACCAGCCAGAAATTATTGCCGTTTCTAGCCGACCCTCAAGAATTTGGAGATTTCATGAAGGCCATGGAGTTCCATTACCTTATCGACTCCTCAACCGGGATTGTAAGCATTTTGGATTCCAATCATCACGTTTTGTGGAGAGGCGTCCCTTCTTATACGTTACAGCGCCCCGTGACCGCCCTTAATGGGATCCATTTCGAGAATGCAGGAGATGTGAACCATGATGGTCTTCTGGACTTTTACATGGTAACTGAGAAAGGAAAACAGTTGATTTACACTTTGCCGTAGGGTGGATATCCACAGCAAGAGAACGGCGGGGGAAAGAAAGTTGAGGCTTTAGGCTGGAGGTTGGAGGCTCGCTCCGCTTGAGGCTCGTCACGCCAAGGCGCGATAGGCTGGAGGAGCGTTTCTCACTGAGGATCGCTTCGCTTGAGGTATGAGGCAAGAGTGGTCAACCTCAAACCTCCAACGCGCGAAGCGCCTCCTACAGCCTCTTGTATATCCACTCCGGGATGTGAAACTTGCGCCTGTTCAAGACCACTCCAAGCATCTTCCCGCCAGCTTCTTCCAGCTCTTTTTTTGCCCGGAGGGCCACCTGCCGGCGCGTCTTTCCGGCCCCCACCACCAGGACCACGCCGTCAACCCGCGCGCTTAGAACCCGTGATTCAGAAAAGCTCCCAACCGGCGGGCCGTCCAGGATCACATAGTCGAACCGCTCGCACATGGTCTTCATGACCTCTGAGAACCGGTTGGATTCGAAAAGACCCGCAGGCCCGGAATGGTTTCCCCCACAGGTGACCAGATAGAGCCTCTCCGGGCCGACCTTCATGATGGGGGTGCTCGCTTCTCCTCCCGCAGTGAGCAGGCCGACCAGGCCGGGGCTGTGATCGACCTTGAAGATGTGATGAAGACACGGCCTCCGGAGATTCGCATCCACAAGGAGGACGTTGTACTGGTTGTCCCTGGCAAGCAGCCTGGCGACGTTGACCGCCGAGGTGGAGGTTCCGTCCCCCAGCGCCGTGCCCGTGAACAGGATGCTTTTGATGGACCTGTCAGCAAATCGTGTCAGGAGATTCATCTTGAGCTCCTCAAAGTGCTCGGTGTCTCCCTCCTTCGGGGTGCGCCTGTGAAGCAGGGTCACCGCGGTCTTGTCGGGATCGAGTGCGGTCTTGAGAATATGCTCCTGGTATTCTTTCTCCGCCCTTTCAAGGGCTTCGTGCGTTCTTCCCATGTGTCGGTACCTTTTAGTCTCTCAGCGGTGAAATCGCAGGCAAGGGGGGAATCATAGAGGCTTCAGTGTTCAGGGTTCAGGGTTGTTTCACTTCTTTCTTGCCAGGAAGCAGTCTTTGATACCCTTCTTCCTTGAGCCTGGCCATGGCGGCCGATGCCTCAGCGAAATCCTTATACCCGTGCAGACGAACGCGATAGAAATCCCCCTGTTTTCGAAGGCCTTTTCTTCCACAAAGGCATCGTACCCGTGGGACAGGAGACTTTTCACCTCATTTTCCGCGATGGCAATCTCCCGGTAGGCACCAACCTGGATCACCAGATCTCCGGGTTGTGGAGAGAGGGGTCTTTGATGCGGTCACATGGCCCAGAGGGGGCGTCGATTCACCTGCCGATGGCGCCTCGTGAGCCCTTCTCAGGTGAGGGCGGGCCGTTTCCTATCAGGGGCTCAGAGGCTTTCGGGGACCTTCAATTTGCCCGTCTCCTGAGGGCGGCGCTGTCGCCGGTTTTGTCACCCGGCATGTCCAGTGTTCCGGAATACGTTGTCGTAGCCGCCTGGGCGTAGGTTCTGGCGTCCAGGGGATCCGGCTCGGACGTCTTTCCCATGATCTCTTCCCGGTCCGTTTTGTGGAAGGCGATGTCCTTGGCCCCTTGATGGTTTGCGCTGATGCCGCCCCGGAAAAACACGGCCCACACCACCAGGAAAACCACAACCACCAGGCCGGCAGTCAGAGCCGGCCACGGCCAGAACCGGACGGACCTGACGCGCCTTGGTTCTTCGCCCGTCGGCCGGGGGCGCGGGCGCATCACCGGTTCTGGAGAAGGGACTCCAGCTCAGGTCCTTGACCGCTTCAGCCATCACCGCTTTATCGATCGTCTTCTTTCCCTGGTCATAACCGATGAGCAGCGCATTGTCACACAGGATATTGATCTTTCGGGGGACGCCTCCTGAATACTTCCAGATGATCTCCTGGGCTTTCCGGCTGAACAGGGAACGGCCTCTGTAATCGGCCAACACCAGGCGATCCTGGATGTAATCGTCTGTTTCTTCCTTGCCAAGGGGCGTGATGTAGCGCTTGACGCTGATCCTCTGGAAAAGCTGGCGCAATTCCGGCCGATTCAACTTGACGTCCAGTTCCGGTTGGCCTGCCAGGATGATCTGAATCAACTTGTGCTTTCGGGTCTCGAGATTGGAGAGAAGGCGGAGGTTTTCGAGGGAACGGGCGTCAAGATTCTGGGCTTCGTCCACGATAATCACCACGCCCCCGCCCTGGGCCAGCTGTTCCATTGCAAAATCATTGAGTCGATTCAGCGCATCGACCTTACTGATCTCCTCTCCCGATTCGGCGATCCCCAACTCCAGAACCACCATGCTCAGCAGCTGCTCGAAGGTCAGATCCGTGTTGGATATAAAAGCCACTTTCGTTTTCTGGTCCAACCGATCCAGGACCGCGTTGAGAAGCGTGGTCTTCCCCATCCCCACTTCCCCCACGAGGGCCACAAGCCCTCGACGCTCGCGGATGCCGTAGATCAGCGAGGCGAGCAACTCCCGGTACTGTGCACCCAGATAGAGGAAATTGGGATCCGGGGTCACATCGAAGGGCTTTTCAGAGAATCCGTAGAAGTCGCAGTACATGAAATTCTAAGACCGTTTGAGGTTTGAGGCTCGTCAGGTCGAGCGTGACTTGAGGAGCGCTGCGCTTGAGGCTCGAAACCGAAGATCGCAAACCATCTGACGCGTTATTTTCCACACAGAGGGCGAAAAAACTGATCAGTCCGCTTCGGCGGACTGATCAGTTGCCAGTGGTTGGGACACTGGTTGTGAACTTCCGGCAGCTTGGGGCCTCTTTTCTACAGGACCGCGCTCAGAAGTCAATACGCCAAAAGCACTATATTTAAGGGCCCCGGCCCTGCCGTCCATACAGGAACGGATGGGGATTGAAAAGATAACATATTTAATAAATTAATCATTTTGTTGCATTCGCGCTAGGTGATTTGAAACCAAGGAAGTGGGTGGCAGGGCCAAAAAAAATCGATCAAGATTTATTCGGCAGGCCTGAGGTCAGAGAAAGGTCTGGCAAGAGGATCGGGCGGCCAGAAAATCTTTCCAATGCCTCCGGATGCCATCCCGGGCAAAGACTTCCTCTTTTCTTGGGGCGGGGGGGAATGGGGACCTCCCGGAGACGGAGACCATGTGGGGACCGGAATGCCTGAATGCAAAAAAGCGCCGAAGCGCTTTTGATGTAAGCTTGCTATTACTGGCGCGCCTGAGAGGACTCGAACCTCTGGCCTGCGGATTAGAAGTCCGCTGCTCTATCCAGCTGAGCTACAGGCGCAACGCCCATTTTATACATCAATCGAGAGACAAATTCCAGCCCTTTTGCTCGGGCTCGCGCCAATCGGTCATATGCCTTCATGCGTTCTTGGCGCACTGGTTTGCGTCATGGCGAGATCGTGTCCTGTGCGCATTGAAGATGAGGCTTTACTTCTGCCCCCAGATCACGAGCCCCATGCCGTGGCGGCTTTCGGGGTTCGGGTGGTTGGGCGTCAGCCGGATGTTGAGCCCGTAGTGGCCGACCTCCTCAAATCGGATGTCGCACTGGTAACGGAAGATCCTGTCCCGAATGGGTCCCGCAGTGGTCATGAGGGTCGTGAAGCTGTCCACGTACTGGTTCGAAGGGTCCAGTCTGCCGTAGTAGGCCTCGGTCATGATATCGGCGGGCTCCAGCTCTCCCAGGAAGATGTCGGCCTCCACGTGGTAGCCGGCATCCATGGAGATCTCCTCCTATCGGCTGCATTCGGATGTCCTGGATGGAGACGTTTGCCCAGTTGTACATGATCTTCTCACGCCACGCCGCCAGGCTCTTGAGTCCGTTCCCCTCGTCCTTTGTCAGCTCAACCCCCCTTTGCGCGGCCTGGACGTAAAACTTGTCCCAATACTCCTCCACCATCCGGTGGGTGTTGAAGATGGGACACAGTTTGTTCATGGACGCCTTCATCATGCCGACCCAACCCTTGGGGTATCCTCCGGTCCCTCTGTCATAAAACAAGGGGACCACGTCTTTTTCGAGCACATCATAAAGGGCCTTGCTCTCGAGCTCGTCCTGGAAATCGTGGTCCGAATACTCCTCCCCGCTCCCGATGGCCCACCCCACTTCCCGGTCAAACCCCTCGTCCCACCAGCCGTCAAGGACGCTCATGTGAAGCGCCCCGTTTGCGACGGCCTTCATCCCGCTCGTGCCGCAGGCCTCGAGCGGCCGCCTGGGCGTGTTGAGCCAAACGTCCACGCCCTGGACCATGTGTCTGGCGATCTCCATGTCGTAATCCTCGAGAAAGACCATGTGCCGTCTGAACCGCTCGCGGTTGGAGATCTGGAGGATCTGCCGGATGAGGTCCTTGCCCATCTGGTCCTGCGGATGGGCCTTGCCGGCCAGGATGATCTGGACCGGATGTTCTGCTGGTTGGTCAGGATGGCGTCGAGGCGTTCGATGTCCTTGATCAGGAGATAGGCCCGTTTGTAAGGCGCGAATCGCCTTGCAAAGCCGATGGTCAGGGTCTCGGAGTTGAGCACCTCGTCGGCCAGCGCCAGGTCCCGGTTCGAGACCCCCCGCTTGGCCCACTGCTCCTTGAGCCGCTTGCGCGTGAAGGCCACAAGCCTTTCCCTGGCCCTTTCGTGTGTCCGCCAAAGCTCCGAATCCGGGATCTTGTTGACCCTCTCCCAGACCTTGACATTGTCCGGGTCCTCGATCCATCGACGCCCCAGATAGCGATCGTAGTTCTCGGCCATGCCCTTGGAGATCCACGACGGGATATGGACCCCGTTGGTGACACAGACGATGGGCAGATCGGTTCTCAGGCGTCTTGGGCCAGACGTTCTGAAACATCTTGCGGCTCACGCGCCCGTGGAGCTTGCTGACCCCGTTGTTCCAGTTGGAGAGGCGCAGGGCCAGAACCGCCATGGAGAAATCCTCTCCCCGGTTGCGGGGGTCCTGTCGCCCGAAACCCAGCAGAACGTCCAGGCTGATGCCCATGCTCCTGGCGAAGCCCTCGAAATAGGCCCGCATCAGGTCCGGGTGAAAGGTGTCGATGCCGGCAGGGACAGGGCGTGTGGGTGGTGAAGACATTGGTCACCCGCACCAACTCCAGGGCCTGGTTGAAGGTCAGCCCCTGATCCTCCCTCAACACCCTGATCCGTTCGAACGTCGCAAAGGCCGAGTGGCCCTCATTCATATGGAACACGGCCGGATTCAGCCCCATGGCCCTGATCATCCTCACCCCGCCGATGCCCAGGATGATTTCCTGCCGGATCCTCATTTCCCGGTCCCCGCCGTAGAGCTCGGAGGTGATGTCCCTGGCGCCCGGGGAGTTCTCCTCCAGATTGGTGTCCAGCAGGAACAGCGAAATCCGCCCGATATGGACCTCCCAGGCCTGAACCTGGACCGTTTCGCCCTTCAGGTCCACGGCCACCTTTGTGGGAAGACCGTCCGCGCCCCGCACCAGCCGCATGGGCATGGCGTTGAACTGGTTGATGGGGTAGGTCTCCATCTGCCAGCCGTCTTTGGAGAGGTACTGCCTGAAATAACCCTTCTGGTAGGCAAGGGATACGCCGAACAAGGGGAGATTCAGGTCGCTCGATGACTTGAGATGATCACCCGAGAGGATTCCCAGTCCGCCCGAATAGATGGGAAGACAATCAGCAACCCCGCACTCGGCGGTGAAATAGGCCACCTGAAACGGGCGCCCTTCGGCCCCGAAGACCTGAGGGTTGGGTCTTTCGGACAGGTATCGATCGAACTCCTGCTTCACCCTTTCCAGGTGGGCGATGAAGCCCTCGTCCCGCGAAAGGGTCTCCAGGTCCTGCTGCCTCAATCTCCCCAGCAGCTCCACCGGGTTCTTTCTCACGTCTTCCCACAGGTCCGGGTTCATCCTTCTGAATAGGGCGTCTGTCTCGTAATTCCAGACGAACCACACGTTGTAGGCAAGCTCCATGAGGGCGCTGAGGCTCTGCGGAATCGAGGGCCTCACATCCAACGTCTTGATGGGATTGGTCATACCGTTTGCTCCTCGAAAACTCTGGATGGATCAGGGGCAGATGGCTCCGCGAGCAAGAGGGGCGCCACAAAGGCGGCCGCTTGAATTTCATGAATGCTGGTCGGCAGGGTCGACGCCCCGGAACCGTTGAGCAGGCTCGCAAGGCTCGCCTTGGCATGCCCGTTCAGGACCTGTCGCAAAACCCTGTTGGTACTTTCCTCCAGTTGGGTCATGATCTCGATCAAGGTCTTGAGGTGAATCAGGGTCTTTCTTGACTTCTCCTGTGAAGGGAGTTTGAGGGATGGGTCTTTGAGGATTTCGATGATCCTGTCGAGGTCCTCGACGATCAACACGGTCCGTGCTCTTGTAAATGAGCTCCGTCCACTCTCTCTTCAGATCCTCACCCATGGTGGTCACGGAGGCCAGAATCGTCCTGTCCTGACCCAGCCGGAGCGACGCCTTCAGCTGCTCGATTCTCAGGGTGACTTCTCTTCACCTGGTCTTCGCTCAGGGTGATTGCTGCGCATCACCTCTTTCCACCGCTCCTCGATCTGCATGCGGATCCAATTCTCCCCCTGCTCCGGAGAAAGGTACAGCTCCAGAAACCGATTCTGGACCTCCACCAGGTCCCCGGACTGTTTTCCGTTGTAATGGTTGAGGATCAAGAGAACACGGTTCAGCGCTTCGATCGCCTCTTTCTTTGAGGACCCCATGCCGGCGCCTGCCAGCAGATGCTTTTCCCAGTGGTCCCTCAAATACCCCAGTTCCAGTTTCACCAGGGAAAAAATCAGACCTGATTTCATGATCGCGTTTCTGAGCGAGTCCGCCAGGATATTGCACGAATCAAGCTTGTCTTGCGCAAGCCGCCGCATGGCCTCGATCGCGTGGTCGCGCAGCTGAACCGAGAGAAGCTCCGTCCCCAGGACCCGGGAGAGCGTCTTGATGAGCTTTGTCTCGGGACTGCCCAATCTGAATGGTGCCGGGCTGGAAATGGATTTTGATCACGGCCACCACCATGTAATCGGTGTCCTGCCAGAGCAGCTCCTCGCCATAGTTTCTTGGGTAGGATATGAGATGGGTGTCTTCGAAGTAGAGGTCCCTTTTTCGGACCAGCACGGGCTCCATATGGTGGTTGTCTTCCAGGATCCCCTCCACCTGGAGCCTTACGCTTCGGGGGTTGTGCCAGGGGTCGCCGGCAGTCCAGCTTTTCTGCTTCTCAACACACCACGCCATGGCCTCCAGCGGTCGCCCCGGCTGATCCCGGTAGTCTTTCCACTGCTTGCCGGGCGGATTGTAATCGGACCTTTCGGGCAGCCCCCAGGAGATCGATTTTCGGTCCTGACCAATGATACCGGAAGTGACGCGGGTCGCGGTAAGGGTAGGCGGGGCCCCGATCAAATAAACCGTCCCTTTGAAGGCATTGGGAAGACAATTCAGGATCGTCTCAATGATATTCTTGCAGGCCGACTCAAGGGCCTGCTTTTCAATCCTTATGGTCAAGGTGAATTCCTTCTCGGATGTTCACAAACAAGCTCACCCCGAACGAAACCCTGATGCAGAACCTTTATCATCCGCTCAATCCTAGCCACAATCTGAAGCCGTCTGGAGTCCTATCAATCTATATCGGCCTTCCGCCCCAAGACCATCACCTTGAAACGCGTAATTTATATTTTTCGTCGGCTTTGTCAATTAAATAAAGCGCATGCCCTTGTTCACAAGCCCACGCTTCATTCTGAACCAATCGAACGGGGTTTTTCCTGCCTCAGCCTTTGTGTCATTGCCCCTTGTGTTTCCAGGGCGCAACCCACTTCGGGCCTTTTCAGGCGCTGAGCGTGCTGCGTGTTGGTCTCGATTCTCGGCGGCTTCAAGCTTGATTCACGGGGAATTGTGAAAGAAAGGCTCAAAAAGGACGACAAGGCCATCGATCCAGTGTTGATCCATAAATCGGGGATTTCTGGATGGAGCTTTCAGTAGACAGCGTTCAGTGTTCGGTGTTCAGACAAATGCCTGTATTTCCTTGCTTTGTCTGACAGCTGATGGCTGATCGCGACAATCGAAAAACGGCAGTTTTTGGATGGGCACTATCTGACGGACTTCCTGAAAACGGGCTGATCAACCCACTGCGGCGATCCCCTTCTTCCGCTTGATCGCTGCCACGAGCGCGGAAATCACATCCCCGGCGGAACCCTCGATGTATAGGTCCGTGATCGTGTGCGTCAAATGGGTCCGCTCCTTGTTGATTTCGATGATCTTCGCCCCGTTTTCCTTGGCCACGATCGGAATCGTATTCGCGGGCGCCACAGCCGCGGAGGTACCCACCACCAGCACCGCTCCCGCGGAAGAGGCAAGCTGGTAGGAACGGTTGAGGGCCTCAACGGGGATGGCCTCGCCGAAAAATATCACGTCAGGTTTCAAGATCTTGCCGCAATCGCACCGCGGCGGAAACACCCCGCCCCTCTTCTCGCCGGCCAAAACCTTCTTGCCGCACCACAGACATGACAGCGTGCTCGAATTGCCGTGGTACTCGATCACCTTGCTGGACCCACCTGCCTGATGCAGGTTGTCGATGTTCTGGGTGATCACATAGTGGAGACAACCCATTTTCTCGAGCTCCCCCATGCCTGTGTGGGCCCGGTTGGGCTTGGCGTGGCTTACCACTTCGTCCATGTCGCGCAGCATCTGCCACACCTTGGGCGGGTCTGACCTGAACGCGGAAATGGTGGCGTATTCAGCAGGGTCATACTTGGCCCAAAGACCTTCAGCGCTTCTGAAATCAGGGATCCCCGACTCCACGGATATGCCGGCACCTGTCAGCGCCAGGGTCAACCGGGAATTCAACATCCAATCGACCGCCTGTTCGATCAGCCTCTCCATTGACTTCCCCCCCCCGGAAAAGGTCTAAACAGGCTCGAAGACCATCTTGCCTTCGGTGCTCACATATCGCTTGAACCTGGCTTTGATGCGCTTTTGCTCCCCGAAGATGCTGGTCAGGTTCACCTCGTCGCCTTGGATCTCGACGTCGTCGACACTCTCAAGGATTCGCTCTTCTCGCCCTTCTTTTATCAGATATGCATGGGCTTCACACATGTCAGGGTCATTCTCCTCTTTGAAAAAGCATAGAGATTCTCAAGCGAGGTCCGCAGTCGAATTCGGCTTTCCACCACGAAATGTCGGCTCACGTAACAGCCTCCTCGGGAGCATTCACTACTGTGAACTCCCCGTTCCTCCGTCCAGGTCGGGTAATCGTTCAAGGAATCAGGTCTTCAATGTCAATTGATTTGCCTTATCGGCTCGATAATGAAATGTTGACTCAAAAATCAACGCGGGCTAATATCCGATGACAGATCCTTTGTCCTAACGGGAGGGCCCCAATGGAGGAAAGGGAGATTCTGAAAGGAAAACGTGTCCTGATCGTAGACGACGAGCCGGATATCCTTGAAACCCTCGAGGAGATGCTCGACACATGTTTGATCGACACGGCGCCGAATTTCCAGACCGCCGAAAAATTCCTCAACAAAAACCGTTACGACATCGCCATTCTCGACATCATGGGTGTGAGGGGCTACGACCTTCTGGAGCTCTGCGGGCGAGTTGGACATCCCCGCGGTGATGCTCACCGCTCACGCCTTAAGCCCTGAAAACCTTATAAAATCCATAAAGAAAGGGGCTCAGGCCTATGTCCCCAAGGACAAAATCACCGAAATCGCCACCTATGTGAGCGATGTCCTGCATGCCTGCGAGAAGGGACTGCCGAAGCACGGCAAGTGGTTCTCACGTCTGCAACCATTTTTCGAAAGGAAGTTCGGAGCGGGGTGGAGAGACAAGGACAAAAATTTCTGGGAGGTATTCGAAAAGACCTATCGTGCCAGACGAGAAGACTTGGACGACCTGATCGCATCCAAGGGGCAATGAGCTTATCGCCTTGGTCATGCGGTGCATGCGTTCGAAACGTTACCAAGCCCGCAACCTAACGAGACCCTGCGCCTGACGTTCGAGGATGAACGGTAACTCCACCGAAAACGTTGCGCCCCTCCCGGCGTCACTTTCAAGGAGCAGACGCCCTCCCAGGTCCTCCACGAGCACCAGGACCCCGGCAAGCCCAAGCCCGTGGCCCCTCACGGGGCAGCTGTCCACCGAGTCAAGCTGAAAGTAACACTCGAAAATTTTGTTGTGAAACGCCTCGGGAATGCCCTCTCCATCGTCCTTGACCGATAGCGTCAAATGGTCGCCCCTTTTTCCCACATGGACTTCAACTCGATCTTTCCTGTACTTAAGGGCATTGCTGAGCAGGTTCCTGAAAATCTGCCGCATCTTGGGCTCATCCAGACAGACCTCCTCGCACCACAGATCCTCATCAACGACGAGTCCGATTCCCTTTTCCCGGAGGGTCCCTTTTAACCCGGTCAGATCGGAGCATTTCTTGATATCCTCTGAAATGCCGAAATCCACCAGGTCAAAAATCTCCATCAGCGACTGCTCGACCCAGTAAGAGACCTTAAAATGGGAGACATGGATAACCCCTGCCCTCGACCTTCCGAGCTCCGAGCGCATCGTTGACCAAAGCCTGCGTGATCTTGGTATTGCGAAGGGCCCTCAGGAGGACTTTCTCCTGTTTTTCCGTCAGAGTGCCGTACTTCTCCTGCCGGTTCAGGAGCGTGCTCACCCCTGCCTCGATCACGGCAAGTGGGACCTTCAGGTCGTGCACCAGCAGGTCGATCTTTATTTTATTTCGGCCGGACGCGGCCTCCAGTTTGATCCTGTCATCCATTTCGGACGGACCGTGACCTGCTTCTTGAGCCGTGCACCGAATCGTTCATGGGTTTTGCCGGTTGAACGCCATTCTTGTTGGTTGACCTGAGTCTAAACAATTCCTTTATGGAAATCAAATCAGAAGTGCCTCCCGTGAAGAGCGTTGAATTTCCTACTTCTTGAACACGATTCCCACGTATCCGACGAAGCTGCTGTCCGGCCTCACGTCATAACTCGTCGAATAAACCAAGGACATCAGCGCTGTGGGCCCCGAGAACCTTTGCCGCGACGATGGCGGATGCGGCAGCCCCCGCACAGCATGCATTGTGATTCTTGGCCGCATCCGAAATGACGCCCTCCTCGTCCATGCGGTCCATCAGATCCACAATCCGTTTGTCGTTTTCCCTCTTGACCCACTCAACCGCCTCCGGCCCAACTCCCTTGGGGGTGAAGGCATAATTGTATCCATAGTGCGTGAGATCCGTCGACCCAATCACGATCGTCTTACGACCCATTCCTGTCTGAGATCTCCGCGGCCCGCTGCGCGATCTCCAAGGAGGCCGGCACAGGCGGAAGACCCATGGGCACAATCCTGATCCCCGGGAAAAAGAACCGAATGAATGGGAGTTGAAGCTCTATGGTATTGTCTTCCTCATAACGGGCAACGGTCTCGACCTGAAAGGGAAACTCCTTGACAAGCTTTTCTGCCACATCCCCGTCGATGTCAAGCTCTCCCAGGGGGGTCGCCCAGCGCCCCTCTTTCATGATGAAATTCTTGGCGCCAGGATGGAGGTGCCTGCCGAAGATCAAGCAGGTGTCGGCACCATCTGCGCCGGAGAGGCACTTGATGACATTACAGGCGATACGGCCCGAGTACACCCATCCGGCGTGGGGGACGATACCGCCAACCAGCACGTCGTCTTTCCCGCCACAGGGAACCGCCGAGGCACTAAACGTTTCTATGGCCTGCCTGCACTCATCGTCCCTGCCGGGGTACCAGGAACCTGCGAAGTCGGCCTACTCACCGCCATCAAGATCCCCCCTCTCCCTGCTGACAGCCAAAGCCCCTGGGCTATTCCAAGCACGGCCCCTATAACGCTTTAAGGCTTGTCCGCTGAATACGATTAGGATAATAAAGTGTTGGTCATACACTGTTGATGCCCATCCTGCCATCGGCGGGGCAACGCGACCTGACAATGGGCTGGCGTACGGACGAACACCCGGCGTGTTCGCTTCGCCACTTTCTTATCTTTCACCCTACGCCATTTTGCCCTTTCGTCAGTAAACTCAAACCCTGGGGGCTCACTCAATGTCGTTTGATCTCTGGGAATGGATCCTGAAGATTCCGGTCCTCCTCTTCGCCATCACCGTCCACGAGTATGCCCACGGGAAAGCGGCCTTCTCCCTGGGCGATCCAACCGCCAAGGCCATGGGGCGACTGACCCGCAATCCGCTCAAGCACATTGACCCGCTCGGGGCCGTATGCCTTTTTCTTTTCAATTTCGGCTGGGCGAAGCCTGTGCCCGTCAACCCCCGATACTTCAAAAACCCAAGGTCCGACATCATCCTGATGTCGCTCAGCGGCCCCCTGGCCAATTTCGCAGCCGCCTTTCTGGCGGGTCTCTTTATCCGCTACCTTTTTCATCCCGTGGGAAATATATCAAAAGCTCCTCATCTACACGCTGCTCATGAACCTGGGCCTCGGGATCTTCAACCTGTTTCCGATACCACCTCTCGATGGCGCCCACGTCCTCGAGAACCTTCTGCCCCCGCGGGCCGCGGATCTGTTCCGCAAGGCAGCCCGTTACGGTCCCATTCTGCTGCTGATGGTCGTGATGCTCGATAATTTCGCCCAAACAGGCATCCTTTCATTTCTCATCATGGGCCCCCTCTTGCGCCTGGCCCACTGGTTTTCAGGGCTGCCTTCTGATCTCCCGGCACCCCGCGCGCCGGCATGACGTTACATCACGTCCTTGTCGCTCGCGTCGATGGCGCGGTCTATTTCCGCCTTCAGCTGCGGCGGCAAGCCCGGGATATCCACGCTCAAAAACCCGCGCACGATGGTGGATGTGGCCTCGTCTTCACTGAGGCCCCTGGACATCAGGTAAGCGATCTCTTCCTGCGCGATCTTTCCCACCGCCGCCTCATGGGACATCTCGACCCCGTCCACATGGCCCTCCAGCTCCGGGATGGCATGGATGAGCCCGCCGTTCAGAATCAATCCGCGGCACTCCAGGTGGGCCTTCACATCCGGGACCTCACCGATCAGTGCCCCGCGTGCGATGATCTTGCCACCGTTGGTGATTGCTCGGGCCACGATTTCAGCACGGTTGCCCGGTCTTCTTCAAAAATATCCGCCCACCCACATCATACTCGGAGCCGGGGCTCCCGACGATGATGCTGTAGAAACGCGCCACCGCATCCTTCCCCACCAGATGGGTCGTGGGGTACATCTGAATGGAGCGGACCGGCTTCATGCAGATATAATTGTTCAGGAACAGGCCGCCTTCTTCCACCTGCGCCACCGACCTGGGCCTCACCATCATGTCCTCGGCCCAATTGTGAATCATGGTGAAGCTCAGCTTCGCATTCTTCTTTACAAAGAACTCCGAGATGCCCACATGCAGGCCCCGCTTCAGGTGCGGCGACGTGGAGCACCCCGTGATGATGTGAAGCTCTGAGTCCTCCTCCGCGATGATGATGTTGTGGACATTCTGCTGGAGACCTTCCTTCTCGATATAAAGACATGCCTGGACGGGATAAACGGACTTGCTGCCGGGCAAGCGCACGGATGACATAGCCGTCATGCAGATCCAGCTCCGCCGCCGCCGTGTACTTATCCGCATCCACCGAGACCAGTTTCCAGTAATAGTCCCTGATCCAGTCGCAGGTTTCAAGCGCCTTTCTTATCGGAATCACCTCGATCCCAGCCTGATGACTGTCGCAATGAACCACCGAGGTGTCCTTCTGAAAAAAGGTGCCGCCGCGCCCCTTTTCGGTTAAATCCAGACCCGCCATGACCAGCCGTTGCTGCTCGTCCTCGGGAAGCAGGCAGAGCTCCTCGTCGGCGAGATACTTGTGTGGGACACCCGCGTTCTCAAAACCGCTCAGATCAACGTCGGGGCCGAGTTGCTGCAGCCTTTTCCCTGGATCGCTTCGCCCTTTCCTTCAACTCCTCTACGCCATGCATTTCACGCACTCCTCATAGCCGGTTTCCCCGATGCACCTCAGAATCTCGCGCGGGTTGGTCACGCAGCTCAACCGTCCATTGAACAGCACCTGTCCCTTGTCGGCAATGACGTAGTCAAGGATATGTCCGGTATGGGTAATGATCAATCCCATCTTTGTACGTTCCATCTTTTTCTGGAGCTTTGTCTTCTGGTCATCCGCAGGCGGGTCGCAGTTCTTCTGCAGCAGCGCGGCGATGGTTTTTCCCACAAGGGAGATGTTTTCAAGATCCACGCCCGATTCCGGTTCGTCGAAAAGCATCAGATCCGGATTCTGCGCCAGAAGCTGTAAGAAGCTCGGACCGCTTGATCTCACCGCCGGAAAAACCCGCATTCACGTCCCTTTCCAGAAAGTCCACGAAAATTCACCCTTTGAGCCAGCCCCTGCACGTCAGCCGTGCCCCCGGCGCAGATTTGGACCATCTGCCGGGTCTTGAGCCCGTGGATGGTGGGGGGCCGCTGATAGGACATGCCGATCCCAAGACGCGCCCGCTCGTCGATAGGCCAGTGGGTGATGTCCTCTCCCTTGAAAACCATTTTGCCTTTCAGAACCTTGTACTGGGGGTAGCCCATAATGGTCATGAGAAGGGAGGTCTTCCCCGACCCGTTCGGACCAAACAACACATGGGTCTCACCCGGCTCGATCTCCAGGTCGATGTGGTCCAGGATGATCTTTCCGCCAAGTTCCACCTGAAGGTCTTCAATCAAAAGCATCGTTTCGTCTCCTTCTGGTGAGGGCCTTCCCCGGTCCATGGCAGCCGCGAAGGGCCATCGCCCAAACACGCCTTTGTCGCAATTCGTCCCTTACCAGTCAAATTGCGCTCAAAAGGGTCACGATTTTAGAGTTCAGGTTTCAGCGTTCAGCGTTCAGTGTTCAGGGGTCATGCCTGAAACCCGTTTGGTTCCGTTTTATCCGGGTTACGGATATATGCCGCGCAGCGCCATGGCCTTGGCCACGCGACCCACGCCAATAATATAAGCAGCTGTCCGCATGTGCGCCTTCTTCTCCTTTGCGGTGCTCAGGACTTCAGCGAAGGCGCGCTTCATGATTCTCTGAAGCCGCTCGGAGACCTCCTCTTCGTTCCAGAGCAGCTCTTGAAGGTTCTGGACCCACTCGAAGTAAGAGACCGTCAATCCGCCCGCATTGGCAAGGATATCGGGCACCACGAAGATGTTCCTGTCAAAAAGGATGTCATCCGCCTCGGGAGTGGTTGGCCCATTTGCCCCTTCCACGATCATCTTGCACCGAAGCTTGGGGGCATTTGCCGCCGTGATCTGGTCCGCCACGGCCGCCGGAACCAAGATATCACAATCCAACTCCAAGAGCGCTTCGTTCGTGATCTGCTCCCCGTCCATATCCCGATTGAGAGAGCTGAGGTATCGGTTGCGGAAGACGATGGCCTTTTGAACATCGAGCCCTTTCCGGTTGTACACCCCGCCCCTCGAATCACTGATCGCAACCACCTTGGCGCCTGCCTGATCGAAATAACGGGCCGCAATCCCCCCGACGTTTCCGGCGCCCTGAATCGCGACCCGCACACCCTCCAGAGACGAACCGAGCCCCGCGTGGTCTGCGGCCTCCAGGGCAAGCAGACACACGCCCTTTCCAGTGGCCTCAAAGCGACCCACGGATCCTCCGAGCTCCAATGGCTTTCCAGTAACCACACCGGAGACGGAATAACCTTTCAAAATGGAATAGGTATCCATCATCCAGGCCATCTCCTGGGGGCCGGTGTACATGTCAGGGGCAGGGATGTCGCTTTCAGGGCCGATGAATGGCGCGATTTCATAAGTGAATCGACGGGTAAGGTTTTCGATCTCCTTGGCGGACAGCTGCTTCGTATCGCACTCGACCCCCCCTTTGGCCCCACCGAACGGAATGTTCATGAGGGCCGCCTTCCAGGTCATCCACATGGCGAGGGCCCTTACCTCATCCAGGTTGAGGTCAGGGTGATACCGCATCCCGCCCTTTCCGGGACCGAGGGACGGGTTGTGCACAATGCGGTAACCGGTGAATACGGCCGTCAAGCGTCTGTTGCCACCGTTCGACCCTCGGGGCATCCCGTATCACCAGGGCCAGTTCCCGACCGCACCTTCGCGCGCCGCTTTCGGTGACCGCTACGTCGTGGTCGGCGACGCCACGGGCTGGATGCGGCCGTTCAAAGGCAAGGGGATCAACATGGCCGTGTTGACCGGTGTGCGGGCCGCCGAAGCCATTCTCAACGATGGAATCAGCCGCGAGGCTTTTGAACATCACTATCCCCTGTCTTGCGAGGAGTTCATCCGCGACTACCGCTACGGCACCGCGTTCCGCAGCCTCACGCGCTGGCTGAAAAGGACGAGGCTTCTCGACACGGTGATCGATTTCGCCCGGGAGGACGAGGCGCTGCGCCAGGCGCTGTATGACGCCGTCAGCGGCGAAGTGACGTATCGTCGGATTCTGCGCCATCTCCTGCGCGGCGCCCCGCTGTTTCGGATCGCCGGCCGACTGTGTCGCGACCTCCTCCTCCCGCGTCGCCGGCCGAGAAATTGACGAGACCTCTCAAACGCTCGCCGGTGTCGAATACCCGACTATTTCAGCTCGTGTGTAGTGCGCGAACCGAAGACGCGTGGGAAAAGCGAACCGCGACAGGCCGGCCTCCGTCACGTCGTCGAAGCGGTTACTGCCGGCAGGCACGAGGACGCAACGGGTATCAGATAGTGGGGAGCGGATGCGCTGGTGCGCTCCTTGTCGATGGCTTCGGCCAGATTGGCGCCATCAGAGACGGAAGGGCGAATCGCTGCCGCCCGTTGTTAGCCAGGCCGGCGCATCCCCTTCGGCCACGCGACGGCTCAGGCCTTCGCTGACCACGAGAATCCGGCACTGGGTCGCCTTCCATTTCAGCGCGTTAGTCGTGGCCGGGGACTTCAAATTCATCGATCAGGCGCTCGCGATGCTCCTTGAGCGAATCGATGGCCAGCCACTTGATGAATGACTCCGGCCCCCATCCCTCGCTGCACTCGGCCACCAGCACGATCGCACCGTTTTGCCGGACCACGCGGAAGGCATTCTGCAGCGCCTTGTGAGCCTGGTAGAGATTCACGTCGTGCGGCCAACCGCCGCACGAAGCGACAACGACGGGAACCATTCGGGGACCGGCACGGCGGAAAATCTGGTCGTATTGGAGACAGGCGATCAGATGGGACTGGAAAGGATCGCCGGCAACGACATCGACGAGTTCTCCCTGCAGCCGATAGAGACGTTCAGTGCAAAATGCAGCCCCGACCCGCTACACAGCCGCCGTCGTCGATCTCGTCGAACAGATTGGCCCCATGGTACGGTTCGCGAACGCCATCGGCCGGATGGATCGATGTTGGCCAGCGTGTGTCGGTGCAGCGCCACCTGACCATCTCGCCCGCACAGCCCCGGCGCGATCAGTTTGCCGGACCCGCCCGCCGAATCCCGCGCAGTAGTGATGGCGCCGCGCCCGCCAGGTCACAATCGGCCTGGACCGCACCGGGCGTCGACCCACAGCGGCGTCCTTTCGTCGAGTGGCTCGAGTTCGACGTTGCCCTCGTCCGGGTCGTCGTCCACGACGGTCCAGTTCGCGACGATCTCGGCGCCCACAAGCGCCTGGAGTTCCTCCTGCAGGCCGTTGCGGCAGCGATGAAGCCCGTGGCGGCCAGGATCGTTACGCGATCGCGAGTGACGCCTTCCCGTTCCAGGTAGCGAAGCAGCGGCGGCAGACAGACCGGCACAACCTCGCTGCGCGTCGCGTCGGGAATGGCGATAACGATGTTCTCGCGGTCGCGCAGGATTTCGACAACGGTTCGTTGCCACAATG
>CAVOVO010000019.1:0-53524 GCA_963699845.1 uncultured delta proteobacterium | reverse complement strand
TACCAACTGCCTTATTGCCACAACAAATGCACAACTGAGATCGTCAAACGCGACGGGTCCCTCCCATCGCTCAGCAAACTCAGCGAGTAGCTCATCTTTTTCGGCCATGATTTCGTTTGTCATCTGGTTCTGATTCATTGTTCTCCTTCCTGTGGTTAAAAGGTTTATTTTTACCCACGACTATTGACAACTTGCGGCCCTACTTCCCGGTAAATGGCAGTCATCGCCTCCGTGAACTCCCGGCAAGCCCTGTTCACCTCCCCGAACGCCCCAGACGTAATAAAGAACTGCTTGTCATCGTCCGTGGCGCGACCCTCGATGGTTTGACCGGTAAAGACTGAGAGGTTAAGGGCAAGTTCATCTGCGTCGATCTCGTGGATGGCGTTCCAGGGAATCGGCCTGTTGAGGATAAGACGGTTCCTCCGGCGTTGATAATGGTTTGGGTCATGGCAGTTCTCCTTGTTGATCGGGGTTTGTGGTGATGCACACATCGTCTCGGCGGAGGTAGAGAATGTGGCCCGATGGTGGTGGTCCTCCATGGTTGTGTTACCAGGTGTTAGTAGTTGCAGTAGTTGCTCTATTCTCCCCCCCACAAATAGACTTTCTCTGTATAGCGACGAGAAATAGCAGCAGCTGGTCAACTGGTAACAAGTTTTTGAGATAATTCTATGATATTGTTCATTTGTTTCATTTTCCAACTGGTAACAACTCCGCTGTTTTGAGGTGGACGTCCAGACCTAAATAGATAATCCGGTTCCGGTCCTCCCCTGAATTAGAACTTCTTTTTCATCTTGAGACCGAATTTGACTGGGCTCAATTTGGGAGGAGAACCATTCTCCTTGCAGCACTGCTCATATGACAGGTAGCAGTCACTTGCCCGTGATTCAGTATGTGGTTTGAGGGTGCAGTAGGTGGTGAGCCACGTTTGAAAATCGTCTTGGGTTGTGCGGTATTGCTCAGTAGAGAGACGCACACCTTCAGGAGGATTGAGCCCGTTTCTCTGCCAACTGAGACACCCCCGGACCAGCGCGGCCAAAATACCGGGCGCTTCCTCCAGAAGGTCGGCACGGAGAGCCTTATTAACTCGTCTCTCATTGGGACCATTCGGCCGTTCTACGAACCGGACATTGAAGTCTATTTTCACCACACGGTCCCAGAAAGGCTGGTCTGAAGCGTCGGCCTCGGGCTCCTGGTTAGTGACGAGGAAGATATGATGGGTGGGCTTGATCTCAATGGGGTCCCGTTCATACAAGCCACGAGCGGCAAAAGTGTCGCCGCCGGTGAGTTGTTTGACAGCAGCAGTGTCAAATGACCGGGTGGAGCTGGCCTCTGAGCACCAGACCAGACGCTTGTTCTTTAGTGCCACCAAGGCTGAATTTGGTGCTCCTGATTGCCGCCTAAAGGTTCCCTCTAGCAGTATTTCATTATCTGCCTTGTGGGCATATGGACCTAGAGTGTGAGCCAGTGCTTCCATTAAAGTGGTCTTGCCATTGCGACCTTCAGGACCATAAAGTACAGGAAACACGTCTTCAGTGCACTGACCGGTGATGGAGTACCCCAGAAGTCGGTCAACGAATGCGACCTTCTGGAAGTCCCCATTGAGTGCTTGAAAGATAAACCGGCGGAACTTTGGACAGGGAGTGTGGAGCCCGGACCACATAACGGGTGCTGCCATCCGGATGTAGTCCTCTTGGCGACCGGGACGGCGCTCACCGGTGCGGAGGTCGATGACACCATTGAGAGTCCCCAGCAGCATAGGGTCCTGGTCCCATTCGTCACCCATGAGACCGTGGCCAACAGTAGAAAGGAACAGAACGCTTTTCATGCGGGTGGCCGTCTGGAGCTTTGTGACACGTTGGAGGAGATCCCAGCGGTGATGCTCATGCTCTCGGGCCTTCTCGTGGACGTTTTCACGGGTGCACTTGTTGGCGAGCCACGTTTGCCGGTCTGCCTCTTGAGCGTACGTGTCTATGACCAGCTCCACGGACTTGAGCGCGTGATTCCGGCTGTCAAGTTGCCAGTAGTGGCCGGTCCACACGTAGAAGGACTCCGAGCCGTGATCATAGACAAGGTGGTCTTGGGTTAGCTCTCGGAATAAAGCAGCATCTCCCGCTTCATTGGAATTCAGGCAGTCGAGGATAAACTTGGTTGAAAGGTTTGGGTTATTTGGTATAATTGAGAATAGTGGTTCCGTTTGGTGGGCATTGGGTGACTCGATGGCCTGAATCTGAGCTACACGATGCCCACATTGTTTTTCCGGGTTCTGCTGCATATAATATGTACCTCATAGGAGCCCCTTCCTGCGGTACAACGCACCCTTGGTTAATGGTTAAATCGTCTCATCCCGGCCCGGCAGAGACTCGAACCACTTTGAGATCCGTTCAGGATCGAACAGCAGCAACTTGCCTATCTTTTTGTGGGGGACCGGGTGGTCCCGGCGGCGGCAGGCCTTATACCATTGGGACCGGCTGAGCGCAGGGTATTCCTTGCAAAGCCTTTTAAAATTCCAGATCTCCCGTGCCACTACTTGTCACCCCCCTTCGCCTTCCCCTTTTTCCCGGCACTCCGGCCCTGGAATGCGTCGTGCTCTACCTCCCAGATGAAGATTGCCTCATCCACCTCCAGACGTAACTTGGTAAAATTCAACAAATAGGCGTCATCCCACCACCTCAAACCCTCTTCATGAGCAATGGCATTAAGGTCGATAAGGTTGTCATCCCCCGTGAGAAACATGACCTTGACCTCATCCCTGAAACGGAGAAACAGGATGCTATGGATTTCGTCCAAGCGTTCGGAGTCAGGACTTGGTAACCCGAGTCTAGGAATTCAGTTGCCGTCTGCCTGTCCCACCCAGCCGCAATGACCCGTTTCAGTATTTGAATCCCGTACATGTGGGCCCACAACCAGTAGGCAGATCTTTTTTCCCTTGCGTCCGGGGTAGGTGGGGAAAACGTATCCACGGGAACACAGTTGACGAAGATGGGCATGCTTGATGTGGTTGATCTTGCAGGCGGCCGTGGTGGGGTATTTCGTTTGGTCCATGTGGCGTACCTCCACAATATGTGACTATTAGTCACATTATGCAAGGTGGACGACGGTAACGTCAAGCTTTAATTTTCAGTGGTGGCTGTCAGTGGGCAAATGGCAGAAATCGGTCAGGAATCGATCAGATAACAGCCAAAACTTTCTCCCCACTGGATCCATATCCAGTATGTTCAGGCAGGCAAAATGGGTCAACAATTTCTGCCCAATTTCTGCCATAACAATGGCGAGAAACGGCGAAAACAATCGAAAAACGGCCAATACGAGGTGGTGGGGGGAAAAAAAAAGGCCTATTACCAGGGGTAAAAGGCCTTGATTATTGATTATTTTTTCGAGGTGGTGCGAGAGGGGGGACTCGAACCCCCACAGGTCTCCCCACTGGATCCTAAGTCCAGCGCGTCTACCAGTTCCGCCACTCTCGCTTGCCTATTGGCTTATTGGTGTGGATTGCGGCCAATCATGAAACAGTTTGCCCTGGAAGTCAACTTCCTTCCGGGCCTTGTCCCATGCCCGCCTGACCTCCCTGATCCTGGTGCCCATATCTCTCAGTTTCCAAATTGAGCTGTTCCCGTAGGCACCGTCCAAACGATCTTCCAGAATTACGCATTTGTAATGCTTCTGTCATGTGCATGAAACGTTCGTGCGCTATCTTGTTGGAAACGAACACGGCCATCCAGGGCCAAAACCGATGACAGAGGAGGATATAAAATGGAAAAGAAGATGGGTTTCAAGAAAACGCTGGGTGTTCTCATCATGGCGGGGGCACTTGTGGGATTGGGTTACGGGATGTCGCCGCTGGTCAAGGGCTACGAGGCGAATGCCGTTGCTGCAGTCAGCGACGCTGCCGTTCCTATGGTTCCTGCGAACTTCAGCGATCTTGCAGAAGGCGTTCGCGCCGGTGTGGTCAACATCCAGGTGACGAAATCGGTGAAGAACGTGGGTTACGGGGATTTCTTCGGTCCCTTTTCGAACAGGATTCCCAATCCGGGCCACGAACAGAAGGGCGTGGGCTCCGGATTTGTGATCAGCACCGAGGGCTACATCCTGACGAACAATCATGTGGTCGATGATGCGGAGCAGATCAAGGTGAAGATCGCCAACGGCAAGGAGTACGAAGGTAAGGTGGTGGGCCGAGATCCAAAAACCGATCTGGCGCTTGTCAAGATCAATGGGGCCTCGGATCTCGAACCGCTCAGGCTGGGCAATTCAGACAAACTGAAGGTGGGAAACTGGGTGGTGGCCATAGGCAGTCCCTTCGGTTTGGATCAGACGGTGACGGCAGGGATCGTGAGTGCCAAGGGAAGGGCCATCGGCTCCGGGCCCTACGATGACTACATCCAGACGGATGCCTCGATCAATCCGGGTAACAGCGGCGGGCCCCTGCTGAACACGGCAGGCGAAGTCGTAGGGATCAACACGGCCATTTACTCCCAGAGCGGAGGGAATGTGGGGATCGGGTTTGCCATTCCCATCAATATGGCGAAGGAGATCGCTACGCAGCTCAAGGACAAGGGGCACGTCACGCGCGGCTGGCTCGGCATTGTGGTTCAAAAGATTACGCCCGACCTTGCCAAATCCTTTGGTCTGAAAGAGGACAAGGGCGCCCTGGTCTCGCAGGTGGTCAAAGACGGTCCTGCGGACAAGGCAGGAATTGAGACGGGCGACGTGGTCGTTCAGTTTGACGGGAAGGCGATCGCTGACGTCAATGACCTGCCTCGCACGGTCGCGGCAACGCCGGTGGGAAAGACGGTAACCATGAAGGTTCTGAGGAAAGGCGATGAGCTCGATCGTCAGGTGAAAATCGGGCAGTTGGAGCAGAAGGAAGAGGTGGCGGAGGTGTCACCCCACAAAACTCTAGGCCTGTCTTTGCAGACCTTGACCCCTGAAGTCGCAAAGGGTCTCGGCTTGAAAAGCGACAAAGGCGTTGTGATTGTGAACGTGGTTCCGGGAAGCCCGGCTGAGGAAGCGGGCTTGCGCTCGGGCGACGTCATTCGTCAGGTCAACCGGGAGTCGGTGAAGGATCTTGAAAATGCAAAGGAGATGATCGAGAAGGCGAAAGACCAGGAAACGGTCCTCCTCCTTGTTGAGAGAGGCGAAAACACCCTTTTTGCCGCCATCCAAGTGCCTAAAGCGTAATATGACGGGACGCCCGGCCCTCGGCGGTTCAGCACGAGGCGGGGCGTCCCTTAATGATCAGCAGTGTCCGGCCATAGATCGGGGATTTCTGGATGCAGCTTTCAGCCTTCAGCTAAACACTTGTTCTTCTCAGCCTTGGCTGACAGCTGATCGCTCCACTTGAGACGCTTGTGCGGCGGTTACTCGTTTCGCCGTATCCGTTCGATGCCGCCGGCCTTTGCCCAACCCCTTTTGTCGCCTGAGAAACTCACGAGTGCCCAGCCATCCTCAGACCGCTCCTTGTGGACAACCGTGCCGGAATGGAGTTTGAACAAGACGGTTTCTCTTTCGTCCGGGCCTGCGAAGATGCTCACCTCCTTGGGGAGCACGACCGCCCGGTCATCCGTTTCCGCCTGGACCCAACTTGATCCCGAAGGAGACCCCCCCGATCGCCCAAAAGATGGAGACGGTCAGCAGCAGATAGTAGGCAAGGTCAGACCGGCTGAAGAGACGCGAAAGCAGAACCATCCAGAAGAGGAGATTCAGCACCGCGAAGGCCCAGAAAAGTTCACGCACGCTGAGTGCGTCGAGCCAGAAAAAGGCCGTCGTCAACATGCTTCTGTCTTCCGGGACGACATCTTGCCTCTGGTCCAGGGCGTAGCGTAGGTTGAAGAGGAGATCTGCTTCTCTCGGCATGAGGATCCGGGCACGCTCGTAGGCAAGAATCGCCCGGCCTATTTCACCTTGGCGCAAACAGGCATTTCCGAGGTTGTAGTAAAGATGTCCGCTCTTGTGCCCCGCATCCAGGAGCCTTTGATACCCCTCCTCGGCCTCCTGATACCGCTCATCCTTGTAGGCCTGATTGGCCTTGAATAAGGTCTCTTCCCAGTCGTTTCCCGGGGTCGTGGCCGTGGCGCCGAAAAGTTGAATGACCGGGCAACCCAGGAACAGCGAAAGGATCACCGCACAAGCACAGAGCAGGCGGTATCGGATTGAGGCGTTTGGCCCATTGCGGAGGAATCCGGGGAG
This sequence comes from uncultured delta proteobacterium, assembly GCA_963699845.1. Classification (GTDB taxonomy): domain Bacteria; phylum Desulfobacterota; class DSM-4660; order Desulfatiglandales; family Desulfatiglandaceae; genus CAWHLE01. The sequence continues at coordinate 47,338 of CAVOVO010000019.1, read as the reverse complement.
GCGGTCTCCGCCCGTCAAGCCGTGTTCCTGCTGCAAGTTTCTTGATTTCAACGGAGTTCCTTGTCGATTCGGCTGATCATCTCGGGCAAGTCCCGGGCCAAGGGGCACGCCTCGTCGCCCTTCCCGGTATAGACCTCATTTTCAAGCCGCTGAACCGTTTCACTGAACCGACGGGCCGTGTCTTCCTTCACCCCGTGGGAGGTGAGCACCCGATGTGCGTCCGTCGGCGTGAGCGATCCCATGGTGAGTCTCAACCTGTCGTTCAGGTACTCCCGCAGACCGTCCATGAGGGATGCTGCGCTCGGCGTGCCGAGCTTGCACCGCCTGGACAAAGACCCTGGCGGCCCTCCTGGCTCGCGCCCCTGCCAGGGATCGCTCGGACGTTCGCCTGACGCGCAAACCCACGAAGACGCCCACGTAGAGCAGCACGGGCGCAGCCAGGAGGGCCCAGAGGCCCATCGAGACCGGTAGGCCCGCGCCACCGGATAAAAGGACCTGCGTGGAGGTGTGGACAGGCAGGATGTCTCTCCCGATCTCCTTCACCGCCTGCTTTGGTTGTTGCGGCTCGCTCGACTCGCGCAGAAGCGTCGTGGCCGCCGTTTTCCCTGGCTCCTGTCCCGGAAACACCTTCAGCGTGTGTGCGACGGATGTGGCAACCACGTACTTTCCCTGTGCCGGGTCAAAATAGCTCACCGAAACAGCGGGGACAACCACCTCGCCCTCGTTTTCCGGCACAATGGCCCACTTCATGGTCTTGACCCCTGAGAGGCCTGTTTGGTCTTCGTTGGTGGTGAGCACGGGCTGGTCTGCATAGAGCTTGGCGTTCGGAAGGTCCGGCCCCTTGAGATCGGGGATACGGTTTACGTTCCCTCGACCCTCAATGGTGAGGGTGAGCGTGGCGCTCTCCCCTGCCTTCACCTGGGGCGGATCGAGATTCGACTTCAAAGAAAAAGTGCCCACGAGACCGGTGAAATTGCCGGGTCTCCCTTCCGTGGGGAGCGGCTGCACCGAAAGGTGAAGCGGCTCGCTTGCCACGGTCACGGGCCGCCCCTGGGCAAAGGAAAAGAAGGGGTCGTCGAACGGGCTCCGTGGACTGCGGCCCCGCTGCTCGTAGACCGTCATGGACATGCGGGCGGGAGGAAGGCTGTAGGCGCCTTCTTTTTCTGCCGCCAGCGCGTATCGCACCTCCAGCACCCGGTAAGGCTGACCGTTGTAAACGCTCTGGTATTCAGCTGGGTTTTCCAAGCTGTTTGAAGGTGAGCCCTTCAACTTCGGGCATCTGGAGAGAGACGTCCGACACCTTGGCGCGCAGGTAGAGCTTGACCGTGTAGAGATCCTGCTCCTCGACAAACACCTCCTCACGGGAGAGGGATGTCTCCACAAAAATAGATCCCCTATCCTTGCCGGAGGTCGTTGAGGGCTCCCGGACCCGGATCGTGACGGTGCCACTGCGGCGTACGCCCCCCTGTATCTGGATTTCGGCCGGACCGACTTCAAAGGTCCCGACCCGTTTGGGCTGGAGGAAATAGGTGTAGTCCACGCCGCTGCTCACCTGGCCGTTCACGATCTCCATGCGGCTGGAGGTGCCCCCCTGGGACACGGTGAAAGGTTCGAGCCCCCGGATGGACGGGGGCGTGCCCACATTCCTCGCCCCGGAAAGCGACACGACCACGGTGATGGAATCGGCAAGGGTCACGTCCGTCTGTTCCGCGCGGAGGTCAACCGAGACCTGGGCCCCGGACGGTGGTGCCACGCACAACAGGACCCATGTGCAACTAAGACGATGGTAAAGACCTTGTGTTTCAATTCTCCCTCAGTCGTTTCAGACTAACTTTGCCCCATCGCCTCGCTACCAGTCCTTGCCGGACTGGGGCCGCGCCGCTTTTCTTTTGAAAGCTGGTACTGGAGGAAGCGCGAGCGGTCCTCCTGCACGTTGTCGAGGAGCGCCTCGGCCTTCTTCCTGTCGACCGTCGCCGCCGAAGTTTCAGGCTCGGCCTTTTCATCCTGACCGCTCTCTTTGTCCATTTGCTGCATGGGGGCAAGCTCCCCCGAGAGGTCCTTGGGTGTCTCCTCGTGTTGTGGCTCATGGGCCTCGGACGGCTCCGTCCCGGTCCTGTTTCGCCTCCTCCTTCTCCTTGGCTGTTCCTGTTCTTGCTTATCCTGCGATGACTCCTTCTTTTCGTCTCCGATTTCTCGCCCTGCTCCCCCGGTTTGTCCTGCTGCTTTTCCTGTCTGATCGCCCTTTTCGCTCTCCCCTTTCTGTCCCTCCTCTTTCGGGGGTTGCTCTTGTTCCTGCTCCTTTTTCTGCTTTTCGAGCTTTTCCATCTCCCGCAGGGCAAGCTCAAGGTTGTAACGGGCGTCCTCAGCCTCGGGACGAATGATCAACGCCTGTTTGTAGTGTGAAGCGGCAGCGGCAAAGTCCTCCTGCTTGAACGCGGCGTTTCCAAGGTTATAGGCGGCCCTGAATCGCGTTTCGTTTTCTTCGGTTCTCCTCATGACGCTCGCAAAGGCAGCCGTTGCGGACGGGTAGTCCCCTTTCTGATAAGCGGCACAACCCCGGTTGTACCGGTAGCGGATGTCCTTGGGGTGATCCATGTCGCCCTCGGCGTAGCGCTTCTCCGCCTCTTCAAATTTCCCCTCGCGGTAAAGCTCGTCTGCCGTGGTGGCGGCAAGAACCGTTGGCCCCGGCGCGCACAGGTTGGCCCAGCCAAGCATTGGATACCACACGCAGACTCATGGCAAGTCGGTCCATCGGCCTCTTTTTTATCAGAGGTGCGTGTTTCATGTCCTATCCCTCATGAACCCCTTCAAGAATCAGCAATAAGAAGGCGGCCAGCGCAAAGATCGGGAAGCGTTCCTCATACACCTTGATCTTCCCGCTCTTGAGGGTTGCCGCCTTGGTGTGCTGCTTGATCCCGTCGAAGTAGAGAAGATCCAGGTCAAGGTCCCCTGCCACAGCGCGCACGTAGCCGCCCCCGGTCACGGACGCGATCCGTTTCAACCCCTCCTCGTCGAGTTTCGAGAGGATGACCTTACCCTCTGCGTCCTTCCTGAACCCCCCTTTTCCATCCGCTGCGGGAACCGGGGCCCCTGTGGGGTCGCCGATGCCGAACACGAACACCTTGATTTCCTTTGCCGTGGCCTTTCTGGCGGCATCGAGCCCCTGGTTCTCGTTGTCCTCCCCATCGGTGATGAGGAGGAGCACCTTGTCGGTTTCACTGGTGGGGTCGAACGCGGAGATGCCCGTCTCAATGGCGGCCCCCAGATCCGTTCCCGGCACAGGGATCAGGTCCGGCTCAAGGGCCCCCAGGAACATCTGAACCGCGCCGTAGTCGAGCGTCAGGGGGCACTGCACAAAGGCAGCGCCTGCAAAGGCGACCAATCCCACCCGATCGCCCTCAACCACCTTTATGAAATCGCTGATCTCCCTGCGTGCCCGCTCAAGGCGGTTCGGCTGCCACATCCGCCACCGTCATGCTGGGCGAGACATCCACCAGCACCATGATGTCAACGCCCTTTTGCCGGACCTCCTGGTAGTGGCTTCCCCATCGGGGGCCTGCAAGTGCCAGGATCACGAGTGCAAGGGCCGTGAGCAAAAAGAACGCCTTGAGAAATCGTCTCCCCTTGTTGAGCGGCGGGACCAAACGGTCGAGGAGCCTCTCCTCGGCAAACCGCTCCATCACCCGCCTCTGTTGCCGCGTCAGAAACAGGAGAAGCAGAAGGACAAGGGGAAGGACCCACAGGAAATGGAGCACCCATGCGCGGACCAGATTCATGGAATCACCCGCAGCACCGTGGCCCTCACCACGATTTCCATCCCCAGGAGCAGGAGGGCGGGGATGAGGAACCAGGGATAAAGCTCTCGAAAATGGAAGAACTCCTTGACCTTCACCTCCGTCTTTTCGGCCCGGTCAATGATCTCGTAGATCTTGCTGAGCTCATCACTGTCAGCGGCCCTGAAGTATTTGCCTCCCCCGATTTGCGCGACCTTCTTCAGGGTCTCCTCGTCCAGATCCACCCGCTGGTAAACGACCTTGGGGCCGAAGACGGTCTGCACCCTGAAGGGGGCGGCCTCTTTTCCACCCACCCCGATGGTGTAGATCTTCACCCCCAGGGCGCCCACGGCCTCGGCAGCCTGCTCCGGGGTCACCTCGCCCGCGTTGTTTCTTCCGTCCGTCAAGACGATCAGGATCTTTGATTTTGCCGCGATATCCTTGAGGCGCTTTCCTCCGAGGGCGATGGAAGACCCCAAGGCGGTCCGGTCTCCTGCCATCCCGATCTCCATCTTTTCCACGAGCGCAAGGAGAAGCCCCTTGTCAAGCGTAAGGGGAGACTGGGTGAACGGCTCTTCCCCGAAGACCACAAGCCCGATGCGGTCCATCTCCCGCTTTCCGATAAAGTCGGTCACCACCTTCTTGACCGCCGTGAGCCGGGAGACCGGCTCCCCGTTCAGCGTGAAATCCAGCGCCTGCATGGACCCGGACGTATCGATGGTGAGCACGATGTCGACCCCGGGGGAGCGGACGTCCCTGGAGACGTTGTAGAGCTGGGGCCGCGCGGCGCCGCCCACCAGGAGCACCAGGCAGAGGGCCCTGAGGATCAAGGGGATCCTTTCTGCCAGCCTTTCTTTGCCCGCGCCAAACCGCGCGAGGGCTGAAGTCGCAGGATGCGCGATGCTGGGCGGTTTTCGCCAAAGGGTCATGACCACCCACCCCGCCACCGCGAGCGCCAGGAAAAGGACGAGCGGGATAGGCGAAGCGGAACATCATGCCGGCTCACCCCTCTCTTTTCGTTGCGGGCCTCCTGCGGCTCAAAGACCGTGCCCGTCTCGTCGATATAAGCGAGCATCTCCCTCAGCTCCTCCTCTTTCCGCGCAGGGGTCGGGACCATGTCGGCGAACTTGGCAAGATCCGCTTGCCGCAGGAGCGAGAGCGCCTTTCGATCCTCTTCGGCGGTGATCCTGAGGGCGATCTCTTCCGTCGTGAGCTCCGGAGCGGGGAAGTTTCGCAGGGCCTCCATGTACTGCCTAAGGATTTCCGAGGTCCTGAAATAAAAGGCCCTGATGTAACCCTTTTCAAAGAGCCCCTGGCGCTCCAACGCCTCGATGGCTTCCCTGGCCCGGATGTGCGGGAAGGCGACCGTGGCGGTGACTTCTCTTACGGCGCTGCGCCGTTTGAGCCACCAGACAAGGCCTGCGCCGAGAAACAGCATCGCCAGACCGCCCGCGATCCACGCGAAATGGACCTGCCACCAGGCCCTCACGGGGATGATGTCATAAATGGGGCGGAGCGTGGCCTCGGCAGGCTTTTCCCCCAGGTTGGATGCCACCGTGAGGGAGACGGGATCCGTGGTCAGCTCAAGCCGCGTGCCATCCTTGTCGTGATAGGAAAGGGCGATCCGCTTGGTCTTCCAGTCCGTCAACCGATCAACGAGAAATGAAAGGCGAAGCGCCCCTTCTCCCTTTCTGAACGTCCACAAGCGTCAGGTCCTCAACCCCTTTGATCTCAGGGGGTTCCATAAGGCCTGCCCCTTCGGGCAGCACGTAGCTCAGGCTCAACACCACCCGGTCCCCCACCTGGGCCGTCTGCTTGTCGAGCAGCGCCTTGAGCCCGGGTTCGGCATCGGTCGGCCCGGCCCTGGCCGTTGAAAAGGCCGGCAGGCACAACAGGACAAAAAGCATTCGCATCACCATCGTGCTACATCCTTTTCCTTCTCGCCGTGAACAGCCGCGTCAGGGGTTCCGCCACAGGGCCGTTCGTGGTGAGGTCCACCAGGTCCACCGCCGCACGTTTCAGGAGCGCGCGGAGGGCGTCATCCATTTCTTGCTGATAAACGCGCCACCCATCCCTCACGCGCCGGCTGCCTCGTGTTGACGAGGGCGACCTTGCCCGTTTCCGGATCCCTCAGCCTGACGTAGCCCACCTCGGGGAGATCGATCTCCGCGGGGTCGCGGACCCGGAGGACCGTCAGGTCATGCTTTCTGGCGGTCAGCTGGAGCGAACGATCGAATCCGGTGTCCATGCAATCCGATATGAGAAAGACGATGGCATGTCGCTTCACGAGTCGGTTCAGGTAGACCAGAACCGACTCGATGCTGGTCGAGAGATCCTTGGGCTCATAGGTGAATATCTCCCGGATGAGCCTCCAGACATGGGCGGCACCCTTTTTCGGGGGGATGAATTTTTCGACACCGGAGCTGAAGAGGATGGCCCCCACCTTGTCGTTGGTGCGAATGGCAAGGAACGCGAGCATGCCGGCCACCTCGGCGAGAAGCTCCCGCTTGAAACGGCCCCTGGTGCCGAACAGGTGGGAACCTGAGAGATCCAGGAGGAGCATCACGGTGAGCTCTCGTTCTTCATGGAAGACCTTGACAAAGGGATGGCCGAACCGGGCGGTGACGTTCCAGTCGATGGCGCGGATATCATCTCCCGGCTGGTAGGCGCGCACCTCCGAGAACTCCATGCCCCGGCCCTTGAATGCGCTCACGTACTGACCCGCGAACACGTCGTTGGCAAGGCGTTTCGTCCGGAAGTGGAAGCGTTGGATTTTTTTCAGGACATCTTCCGGGAGCATCTCAGGGAACCTCGATGCGCTCCAGAAAGGTCTTGATGAGGTCGTCGGTGGTCTTTCCCTCCGCCTCGGCCTCATAGCTCAAAATGATGCGGTGCCTGAGCACATCCGGTGCGATGGATTTCACGTCCTGGGGCGTGACGTAACCCCTCCCGCTCAGAAATGCGTGCGCTCGACCGCCGAGGGCCAGCCAGATGGAGGCCCGTGGGGAGGCGCCGTAGGCGATCATGGTGCCCAGATCCAGCCCGCACTCGACGGGATTGCGGGTGGCCCGTGTGATGCGGACAATGTAGTCCACAACCTTTTCCTCCATGTGGATGGACCGCATGGTGACCCTGGCCGCATCGAGGTCCGCGGTCTCAACGACCCCCCGCACCTGATCGCCCAGGTTTTTCTGCGCCCGGTCCACGATCTCCTTTTCTTCTTCAGCCGTAGGATAATCCACCCTGATCTTCAGCATGAACCGGTCGATCTGGGCCTCGGGAAGGGGGTAGGTCCCTTCCTGCTCGATGGGGTTCTGGGTCGCAAGGACCAGGAAAGGGTGTTTGAGGACGAAGGTTTCGCCCCCGATGGTCACCTGGCGTTCCTGCATGGCCTCCAGCAGGGCGCTCTGCACCTTGGCGGGCGCCCGGTTGATCTCGTCTGCGAGAATGATGTTGTTGAAAGATCGGTCCCTTTCTCACCTCAAAGGAATTTGTGTCGGGGCGATAGATCTGCGTGCCGAGGATGTCTGCGGGCAGGAGGTCGGGCGTGAACTGGATCCGCTGAAAAGAGGTCTTGATGGTGGCGGCGAGCGTCTTGACGGCCGTGGTCTTTGCGAGCCCCGGCAGACCTTCGAGCAGGAGGTGACCGTCGCAAAGGAGACCGATGAGCATCCGCTCCACAAGCTGGCGCTGCCCGACCACCGCCTTTTCCATCTCCGCCGTGATCTGCCGGAAAACGACGCTCTCCTTCTCGACTCGCCGGGTGATCTCCTGAATATCCATGAGCTAATCCATCTCCTGAGCGTAAGGGACCTGTGGTGCGGGTCCCGATTTTTTTCGTCAAAGAATACGCCTTGAAGTCAGGTTGTCAATAGGATAGCTGAAGGGATCTCAAGACGGACAGCCCAACCGATGGATCTCAATCATAGGAAGCACCTTTCACAGAACGCCTTTGACTGACCCCTTACCCCTGATCACCGGTAGGTCACAGGGGTTGGATGAAACGCTTGTCGTACTCCGCCGCGTATTGCCGGATAAGCCCCTCATCGGCGAAGCTGTAATAGGTGTTGTGCCCGATGACGATGTGATCCAGCACCTGGATGGTGAGAAGCCTCGCGGCCCAGGTCAGATCTCTTGTCAACCGCCTGTCCTCGTTCGAGGGGGCGGGGTCGCCGGATGGGTGATTGTGGACAAAGACCAGGGCCGCGGCCTTCTGCTCCAGGGCCTGGGCCAGCGATTTCCCGCGGGTAGACCGCGCTTCCCGTAAGCGAGCCCAGAAACAGGTCGCTGTCGCAAATGAGATGGTTCTTCCGGTTCAGAAAGAGGACCTTGAAGACCTCGCGCTTGAGGTCGCGCATGGAATGAAACAGATAATCGAAAACCGTGCGTGAGGAATCAAAGGGGGTCTTCTGAAAGGCCCGTTCCTTGAGGTAGCGTGCGGCCACCTGGTGGATGAAAGTGAGGTAGAGACCATTTTTCCGACCGATCCCCTGGACCTGGGTGAGCTGCTCCAAGCGGGGCCGAGAGCACGCCGGCCAGGGACCCGAACTGCTTCAGGGCCTCTCTGGCGATCAGCTTCACGTCCTTGCGAGGGGTCCCCAGGGTGAGGAGGAACTCTATGGCCTCCTCGTCCGAGAACCGGTCAAAGCCCCCGTCGAGAAATTTCAGTCTGAGCCTTTCCCGGTGCCCTTTGCCACGCTCCTGCCAGTCATCCTTGTCCATGTCCGCCACCTGAAAGCTGAGAGCCTGGAATCGATGACCTTTCAAAAAAAAGAGGTCCGAAGTCCGCTCAGGACCTCGCTGATCTAATCCCGACCAATGATAGAAAGTACGACAAGATTGGACTGAACGCTGACCTCAACGGGCCACTGAGAAATGAAAGCCGTCTGGGTCCGAGTAACTCTTGTTCTTCCGGATGACGCTGGCTCAAGGGCCTGAAAAATCAAGTGGCATGCCAGTGAATCGTTCAGACCGGTCCGACCGAGATTAAAGGCGCCGGTGCGATCCAACCGAAGATCTTTATGGATTTGAAGGAGCCGATGTGCTATGTTAGTCGGGCGGAAGAAAACGGACGTCTCTCCGACCCGCGCGTCGCAATCCCGAACCATGGCGGTAAGAAGGGGCTTTTGCCCATTTTCCCTGCAAAGGAGATGACGACAGATCGATGATACCATTGATTGCTGCGTTTTTTTCAGCCGGACTGCTCTTGCAGCTCATTTTTGCCGATGGCGCCATGGCTTGGGGGCCGGGCGTTCACATGCTGGCCGCGTACAACTGCCTGGCAAACGCCGGTGAATTCCTGCCCTCCATTGGAAAGGTCATCATGCTCCACCCGATGGCCTTTCTTTATGGTTCCCTCGCGGCCGATTTTTTCATCGGGAAAGGGAAATCCACCCACCATTCCCACGACTGGACCGGTGGCGGGCGGATCCTTGGTGAGGCCAGAGACGACCGGGAGTTTGCCTACGCCTATGGGTTTCTCTCACACCTTGCGGCCGACGTGGTGGCCCACAATTTCTTTATCCCTGCCCTGGCCAAATCCTCCCCGCCGAAAAGGGCGGGGCACGTCTATTGGGAGGCCCGCGCCGACTATGCGGTTGGACCGGCCTACACCATGGTGGCAAAACAGGTCCTGCGCCTGGAACACCTGGCGTGCGATGACCTTCTCAAGCAGGTGACCGGAAAACGCACGAGAGGGCTCATGACCAAGAAGAAGATCTACACGCGGTCCGTCAGCTTTTCATATTACCTCTACGAGAACCACTCGGCCCTTTTCATGGGTAAGGATGTCCCGGGATCCTCTGCTGGCGCGTCACCTGGCATCCATGGTCAGCCTCTCCTGCGCGGCGAGCTCGGGCTTTCTCAAGAACCCCGGGGCCTCGCCCTGCCTGCTTCACCATCCCCTCGGGGTGGGTCCGCGGGGCGAGCGACGGAAACGGTTTCGAGCCTTTTTCAGCTGAGGCGCCGTCTTGGAAGAGGTCAACCGCATCAGGATCCTTCCGGAGGGCATCGCCTCCCAGATCGCCGCGGGGGAGGTCATAGACCGGCCCGCCTCTGTTGTGAGGGAGCTCGTTGACAACGGCATCGACGCTGAGGCCGACCGTGTCGTCGTCCGGATCGAGGCCGGGGGCAAGCGGCTCATCAGGGTCAGTGACAACGGGCTGGGGATGTCCCGCCAGGACCTCCTGCTGTGCGTGGAACGGCATGCCACCAGCAAGCTCCGCGATTTTTCCGATTTGTTGAGCCTCCGGACGCTCGGCTTCAGGGGGGAGGCCCTCCCGAGCATCGGGGCTGTGTCAAGGCTGAAGATCGTCTCGCGGCAGGCCCATGAGCTGTCGGGACACAAACTGGTGATCGACGCCGGAAAGCTCCTCTCCATAGAAGAGACCGGGGCGCCGCCCGGCACCACCGTGGAGGTGAGGGATCTCTTCTCCTGCCTGCCGGCGCGGCGCAAGTTCATGAAAGGCGCGCAGACGGAGGCCGATCACATCAGCACCCAAGTGGCCGGCATGGCCGTGCCCCACCTCGCCATCGCCTTCAAGCTCGAAGACGAAAAACGGTCGATCCTCAACATCCCTGCCGCCACCGACCCCAAGGCGCGGCTCCACGCCCTGTTCGGCCGGGAGGTGGCCGAGGCCATGGCGGCCGGAGAAGGGGCCTTGGGCGGGGCGCGACATTCGGCTGTTCCTTTCGCCCCCGGAAATGAGCAGGTCAAGGGCGGACCGCCTCCTCGTTTACGTCAACGGCCGCCACGTCAGGGACCGGCTCCTCACGCGGGCCCTCATGGAGGGCTATGGGCAGCGTCTCATGAAAGGGCGATACCCGCAGGCGGTGCTTTTCCTCCACATAGACCCGGCGTTGGTGGATGTGAACGTTCACCCCGCGAAACAGGAGATCCGGTTTCAGGACGGCCGCGGGGTGTTTCAGTCCGTCCAGTCGCTTGTTCAGGAGACACTGGGAAGAAAGGGGTACGTGGCTCAAGCCGGTGCGGCGCGGGCAGCCGGCGAATCCGACCTCGGCAATCCCGTCCCGACTTCCTTTCGCAGCGGAGTCGCCGGCCTTGTACCAAGCCCCCTCCGACCCTTTCTGGGAACCGGGAACCGCCCTTGTCGAGACGGGACCTGTCGGCAAAGGGGGTGCGGATCATCGGCCAGCTGAATCGGACCTACATCGTGTGCGAGACCGGGGAAGGGCTGTTGCTGGTCGACCAGCACGCGGCACACGAACGGGTTGTCTATGAATCCCTCAAGAAGGCCTTCTCGAGTGGCAGCGTCCAGTCCCAGGCCTTTCTCGTTCCCCTGACCATTGAGCTCGGGCTGCGCGAGGCAGCTGTTGCCGGGCGGAAGCGGGATCAGCTGGCCCGGCTAGGCATCGAGCTTGAACCCTTCGGGGGGAGCACTTTTCTCTTGAGAGGCGCGCCCTGCCTGCCAAATGAGGTGAAGTGGCCCGGCTTTGTTTCAGATCTGCTGGCAAAGCTTGCCGAAGGGGAACTGGAGCCGGGGGCCCTGCTGGATGAGACCTTGACGGTGATGGCCTGTCATGGGGCCTTGCGCGCGGGCGCCCCCCTGACCCACATGGAGATGGACCAGCTCCTGTCTCAGCTGGAGACAACGGCGCTTCCCACGAACTGCCCTCACGGGAGGCCGGTGTGCAGAAAGCTCACCTATCATGAGCTGGAGAAGATGTTCGGCAGGCTGCCATGAGCGCGCGTGACGGTCTGCCGCCGCTGGACCCGAAAGACGAGGGGAAGGGACGGACAAGGCCTAAAGTCGTCGTGCTCGCAGGTCCCACCGCCAGCGGGAAGACATCCCTGGCCGTGGACCTTGCCCTCGAATTCGAGGGCGAAATCGTCAACGCGGACTCCATGCAGGTCTTCCGGGGCATGGACGTCGGAACGGCAAAGCCCGGGGAAGAGGAACGGAAATCCGTCCCCCACCACCTGCTGAGCGTGGCGGATCCGGACGAGCCATTCAACGCGGCGGCCTTTCGCGTCATGGCCCTGGCGGCCGTGCGAGATATCCACGCGAGGGGGAAGGCCTGCTTTGTGGTGGGCGGAACAGGGCTCTACATCAAAGGGCTCCTGGGGGGGCTTTTCAGGTGTCCGCCCTCCGACCCGGCCTTGAGGCGGTCGTCTGATGGAGGAGGCGAGCCGGTCGGGGGGCATGGCCTTGTACCGTCGCCTCGAGCTCATGGACCCGGCAGGGGCCGCATCCATTCATCCCAACGATCTCGTGAGGGTCACGAGGGCGATCGAGATTGCGGTCTTGACCGGGCGCCCGCCCTCTGAAATGAGAGATGCGCACCATTTTGCGGACAAGGCATTGGAGGCCATTGAAGCTGTGCCTTCACCGCCCGAGGGCGGAGCTTTACCAGCGGATCGACGAGCGGTGCGACCGCATGGTGGAAGAGGGGCTCGTCGAGGAAACCAGGGCGCTTTTGGCGAGGGGCTACTCGCCCGATCTCAAACCGCTTCAGGCCATCGGCTACCGCCACATGGTGAAAGCCCTCAGAGGGGAGTGGTCGCTCGCGGAGGCCACTGAGGCGCTCAAGCGGGACACGAGGAGATATGCCAAGCGGCAGATGACCTGGTTCAGGGGCGATCCGGAATACATCTGGGTTGAGGCCGGAGAGCAAACCCGCGCGTTCGAAATGGTCCGGCGGTTTCTGGGCCGGCTTCCCCGGCCGTGACGGAGAAGGGGCCCAGGTCGCAACCCGCTTGATGTGGCAGAGGAAAACGGCGTGCAATGAAAAGGCTTTCGTTTCGCATTCTTTCGATCTTTTTCCTGTGGTTCCTGATGCCGGTCCACGGCTGGTCCGCGGAGGGCCGGCGGCGTGGATGTGCTTTCGGTGGGGCAGGCTTCGGTTGCCGGTTCGAACCGGGTCCGTGCGAAGGATGAGGCCCTCAACCAGGCCTTGAGAAGAGGCGTTCAAACTTACCTCATTCGTCAGTTCGGGCCAAATGCCATGAAGGAGAACTTCGTGCGGATCATGGGAGAGCTCCTGCCTCAGGTCCTCGGCGACGTTGAAAACTATCACATCCTGGCCGAGAGCCGGATCGGGGATGAATTGAATCTGCTGGTGCGGGTGGGGATAAACGAAGGCCGCGTCAGAGAGAAGATCGTGCGGGCCGGCCTGAGCCCAATGGATGGTCCGCCTTTGAAGGTGCTCTTCATGGTGGCCGATCCTGGGCGACCATCAGGCTTCATACTGGTGGGCCGACCCGGGCCTCCATCCCACGATGGGCCCAGTGGATTTGATCCTGCACAATGTTTTTCAGGAACGGGGGTTTCGGCCCATAAACCGGACCCAAGGCGTGGCCGAGTCGTTGCTCTTATCAGGGAGCAGGGCCGCTGAGCTCACCGAAACGGAGGCGGCGCAGTGGGGTCAGGCCTTTTCAGCCGACCTGGTGATTCACGGCTGGGTGGCCCGCCAGGGAGAAAACGCATCCTCCTTGACGCTGAAAGTGTTGAGGGTGGCAGAGCCTGCACAGATCTGTGAGACGGTCGAGACGGCGGAAAGCGGAACGGCGTCCGACAAAGTGGGCTTACCGGGCGACCGCATTGAGACCCTCGTTGCCAGGTCGGTTGGGAATTTGATCCCTTGCATCTCCCGGGCCATGGCGCCCCAGGCACAGGGAACCGGCCGCGTGGAGATCGTCCTGGAGGGGCTCAAACGATTCGACCAACTGACGGAATTCAAACGATTTCTGGCATCGGATGTGGACGGCGTCAAATCGGTGGTGGAGCGCCGCATGAAGTATCAGTCGGTCTCCTTGTCGGTGGATTTTTCAGGGGATCGAAAGGCGTTATTGAGGCAGGTGCTGGGCCGTGAAATCGCTTCCCTCTCCTTTGACCTCCAGCAGGCCGAGGAGAGACAGGATCGTGCTGAGGGTCCGGTGAAGGTGACGGCCATGACCATTCCCAACCTGATCACTTGCCTGAGGATCATACTGGCGCCGATCTTCATCATCTACTTGATCCAGGACGAGTTTCTGCCGGCGCTGGTGGTCTTTATCGTGGCCGGCATCACGGACGGCGCAGACGGTTTCATCGCCAGGGTCTTCAATCAGAAGAGCAGGATCGGGTCCTTTCTCGATCCCCTGGCCGACAAGATCCTTCTGGTGGCGGCCTTTGTAACCCTGGCCGTGAGGGGCTATGTCCCCGCGTGGCTCACGGTCCTGGCCATCAGCCGGGATATCCTCATTCTCCTGGGGGTCCTGATTCTCTTCCTGAGCAAAGGGGACCTGACGATCCGGCCCTCTTTCCTGAGCAAGGCGACCACCTGTCTGCAGCTCCTTACGGTGTTCGTGGTGCTTTCGGCAGGCTATGTGGGTTTCTTCACAGAGATCTCCCAGTACGTGTTCCTGATCACGGGGCTCCTCACCATCATATCGGGTCTCCATTACATGCGGTACTGGTTTCAGGCCATGGGCGAGGGGCCCGCGCCGCTCTGAAGGTGTCCCCTGCGGGGTTGGCCTTCAGCGGAGAATTGGGCTTGACATGCCCTGATCGTACTGGTAATTTTTTTATTTCTCATAGGCACGTAGCTCAGGGGGAGAGCACTACCCTGACACGGTAGGGGTCCGGGGTTCAAATCCCCGCGTGCCTACCAGGAAAATCAAGGGGTTACGGCAAAAGGCCGGAGCCCTTTTTTAGTTTCTGCTACCATTTTGCGGCCGGTTGAGCCCAAAAATCTCTTCTTCCAACCGCCTGGCAGCCTCGGGATTGCCCCTCTTGAGCTTGTGAGTGTAAACGTTTAATGTCACGGTCGGCCTGGAGTGTCCCAAGTCCACCGAGGCCCACAGCTTAGCCCGCCAGCAATATCATTGACAGAATGATCAGATCTCGCTATCTTATGGACTGAATACAATAGGCACACTTTCATGAAATATTTCGATTGGAATGATGAGAAGAATGAGTTGCTCAAGGAATTGCGCGGGGTGTCGTTTGAGCAAGCCCTATTAGCGATAGCTTCTGGGGATCTAATTGAGCGCTTAAAACATCCGAACCCGAAGAAGTATCCCAACCAGAACGTATTCCTGGTGAGGATTGAAGACTACATCTACTCAGTGCCATATGTCGAGGATGATGAGAAAATATTTTTAAAAACAATAATACCCAACAGGAAGGCAACAAAGAGGCATTTGGGAGGCACAGGATGACAAGAATAAAATACATCGATAGAGACGAAACGGCATTGGCAGAATCGTTGGAAACCGAAGAATGGGTTTCCGATCTCACTAAGAAGGATAAGAACCGCTATGAGGAGTATGCCCGCAATAGCTTGACAAAACAGAAAAGGATCAACATCCGTATGACTGAACGAGATTTGAAGAAGATCCAGGCAAAAGCAATTGAAGAAGGGGTCCCTTATCAATCGCTCATCTCGATGCTAATTCATAAGTATAACGAGGGCAAAGTATCCATATCATGAATGGCATGACAAAGGGCTCCACAAGACAATCGGCCCTCGCAAGATAAGCAAGTCTGTCCAAGAACTGGTCCGGCCTTACGTCATACGTCCAAACCTCGAATCGGCTTACGCCAAAATGGCAAAGGACAAGAAAAGAGAGAAAGAGGCCATGGAGTGGGCCGAGGCCACTTTCAGGGACGTCGTCCATGAAACGGCGTGAGGTCTGGTGGGTCAACTTCGACTCTTCGATTGGAGGCGAGATCAAGAAGAGGCGCCCTGCCGTAATCGTAAGTAATGACGCCTCAAACAATTTCCTCAACCGGGTTCAGGTTGTCCCTCTCACGAGCAACGCAGGTGGCCTCTACCCAAGCGAGGCAGCCGTCGTCTTTGAGGGGAAACAAGGCAAAGCCATGACAGATCAGTTGATGACTGTCAGCGAGGAACGGCTCTTTCGGCGTGCGGGTATGCTTTCAAAAGAGGATATGTGCAAAGTTGAGGAGGCCATCAAGGTCCAACTGGACATTCATTAGATCATCCTTTTTCGTGTTGCGCTTTTCTTTGACCAGCCGGAGGGTGTCCAGAAGGAAACGATCCTCAACTATTCAAGATCGTCCGCCTTCTCCGTTTCCACCCCGAGCGCTTCAGCCTTCCTGGCTGCCTCCTCGGCCTTGGCTGTCGCCTTCGCCGCACGGCGCTTCGCCTCGTCGGCCTTATTCTTCGCCTCTTCGGCCGCCTCGATCTTGGACGTCAGTTCCTCGCCGGCCCCTGCTACCACCGCAGAGGCCATCTCGCGCAGTTTCTTCTCTGCCGCTTCGGAAGCCTTTTCGGCCTCCTTCTCCTTTTCCCGGGCCTTTTTCTCCGCATCTTTCAGGGCATCGAGGGCCGAGGCCATTTCTCCGGCTTCACCTTCCTCGGGTTCGGCGTCCAGATCAATGTCGTCGGCGGCCAGGACCAAGGCCACAAAGGGAAGCCGGGACAGCAGGTCCTCGACAGGGCGGCCGAAGGGACCCTCCAGATGATTGCCCCGCAGGCGAAAGGGAACAAAGACGAGGGCGGAGTCGGCGGAGCGCTCTGCCATGCGTTCTTCGTCCGCCCGCTCAACGATCTCCGGTTCTGCGTCGATCCTCACCTCATCGAGGGTCCTCTTCGAGATCGGCCATGGTCTCCTCTGACGTCTCTTCATACCCGGCGGCCAGCACCCGGATGGTGGATTCGTCCCATTCCTCATTCCGAGTCGTCAGGTAGGCGAGGAGGAGCATGAGCCGGCCGGTCGCATCCCCCCACCACCACACGTCGATACGCCGATCCCTGGAAGCCATGTCATTGAGGGCCTGCCATGCCTCCTCCCTGGCCTTCAGAATCACGATGTTGGACCCTAAACGAAACGCCACCCTCAGATTGCGCGCATACCGCTTTTCCTTTAGCCCAAGGATGCCGAGTGGAAGCGCTTCCAGCCAGTTCAGAAGGATCGTATTGGCCCGGAGGGGGCCGATTCCGTAAGACTGGACCAGGGTATGGATCCCGACCGCAAGAGACGGGGCGTTGATGACAAGGGGAAAGGCCTTCAGCCCGCTTTTCTTGATGTCGTTTCGGAGCTCGGCGACCCCCTCCTCTCTGAGTTTCAGCATGGCCGCGCCTTCTCCCTCCAGAATACGCACCGCCGTGATGAACCCGCTGCGTCCCTCGATCCAGGAGGCAAAGCGCAGGAGCTGTTCTCGTCTGTGCGAATCACCGGAAAAGGCGAGGACCTGAGGTCGCCAGTCCCGTGGATGTTCCACCTCGGCCGAAGCGGCCCAGAGATGCTCCCGCAAGTGCTGGAGGTGGTACGAGCGTCGGCTGTCGGCCCACCTCGACGGTCCCGCCGTGCGACGCAGGTACTGGTAGATGGCGAACAGAAGGGTCACGGCGATGGCACCCGCCCTCAGATCGATCGCCAAGATCACCCCCAGGCAGGCAAGCCCGCCCAAGAGACTGAGCCGATAGTCAAACCACTTGAACCGAGGGCGGAACGAGGGGCTTGAGGTCCTCGCCTCATAAAAGGTGGCGTAATTGAGAAGCCCGTAGGAGACCAGGAAGAACATGCTGACGATCGGCGCGATGGCGTTCAGATTTCCCAGCGCGATCGTGGCAAAGGCGATCCCCGCTGAAAGGAGTGACTCCTCTTCTGGGATTATGGGCGGGTCCGGAGCCCTGGGCAAAGGGCAGAAGGAAAGAAAAGACCCGGTCCCGCGCCATGGACTGCAGGATTCGGGGTGCCCCCAGAAGGGAGGCCATGGCGGAAGAGAGGGTAGCGGCGATGACGCCCGCATCGACGAGGAAACCGAATCGAGAGACCCTTTTCATGGCCCCGTAGTCACCATGAGTCGGTCGGAGGGGACTGACGCAGAGAAAACGATCGCAACGCCGAAGTAGACGACAATGGAAATCCCCACGGCCAGAAAGGTGCCGAGCGGCAGGCTCTTTCCCGGGTCCTTCAAGTCCCCGGACATGCTCACTCCCTGCGTGAAGCCCGTGACCGCGGGGAAAAAAATGGCAAAGAGGCCCCAGAAAGGGAGGCTTCCGGCTGAAGGTGCCCAGTTTCGGGTGAGCATGGCCTCATCCCACTTGCCCAGCCCCCCGATGAAAAAGGAGGCAATGGCTACCCCAAGGGCGGCCATGACCACGTACTGAAACTTTGTTGCCCAATCCGCTCCCATCCAGGCGAAGATGAAGAGGAACGCCACGGCGAGCGCGGCGATGGCCTGGGGAAAAAAGGGAGGCCCCTCCGGAAGCATGAAGGCCACGGCCTCGCTGAAACCGATACAGTAGAAGGCCACGGAGACCGACTGGGCGAGGAAAAGGACAATCCCTATGGCGCCTCCGAATTCTACGCCCAGGGTGCGGGATATGAGATAGTAATCCCCTCCGCCCTTGACTTTCAGATTCGTGGCGATGGCGGAAAGAGAGAAAGTAGTGAGAAGGGAAATGGCGTTGGCAAGACCGATGATGATGAGTGCCCTTCCAAGCCCGGCACTTCCGACGACAAAACCAAGGCGAAGAAAGAGGATGATCCCGAGGATCGTCAGGACACTCGGAGTGAAAACGCCTCCAAATGTCCCCAGGGTCCCTGTTGTGCCTTTCAGACTGGACTGTTTCGTTTGCGCCTGTGCCATCCGTCTCCCTTTCGGCCCGGGGTGCGGGCCCTCACCCCTGGAGCCGGGGAATCGATCCCTTGACGTGCCATCCGTTCCATATTCCTGCCCGAAAGCGCCTCTCTTTCATGCGGGCGAGTCATTCTAAATAAGGCGTCTCAATCAGTCAACAAGGCGTCTCCAAGGCAACCTGTTTGATAAAGGCGATGGGCGCTTGACATGACCGGGATGTGCGACCGCGTCCATGTGAAGAAGAGAAGCGACCTCAATCCTCAAATGGTCCAGCCGAACTACTCAAAATCCCGAATCAAGCATTCCCTTTTATTTTGGACAGCAGTGTCTAATGATATATATTAGCGAGATTAGCTAAAGGATTGAGTGTCCCTGTGGACCGACTCCGTGATTTTTGGTATCGGGCTGGAGCATGAGGAAACCGGGTTTGAGAGCTCCTTTAAGAGCGCAGCAGTGATCAAGGTGCCGTCGCAATCGTGTCTTCCAATTCTACGGGTATCGCCTGGGAGGATTTCCGAGGCAGGTGCCGTGCCACGTCGGCTGATGCGGTGGGTTTTTCTTGCCGGGGCACTGGTGTTCCTGCTCTCTGGGTCGCCGGCTTGCCGCGAAGAGCGAGTCGGCGACAGCAGATCGACTGGGTCAGGCGCCAAAAGCATCGAAAACAAGGGGTCGGACACCCTGGTCAACCTTGCACTCGCCTGGGCTGAGCGCTACATGGAGGAACATCCCGAGATGCGCATCTCCGTCACGGGCGGTGGCTCGGGTACCGGGATCGCCTCGCTGATGAACCGTACGGCGGATATTGCGAACGCTTCGCGTGAGATGAAACCCGAAGAGATCCGAACGGCCCAGGCCAACGGGACCACACCCGTTGAATTCGTTGTGGCACGTGATGCCATCGCAGTCGTGGTTAATCCGTCCAACCCGGTGCGTGCCCTGACCATGCAGCAAATTTCGGATATCTATGTGGGCAAAATCACCAATTGGCGAGAAGTGGGAGGAGAAGATCGGCCCATTGTGTTACTCTCCAGGGAATCCAATTCGGGGACGTATGTCTACGTCCTGGAGCATGTCATCCGCATGGGCAATCCGAAGAGTAAATTACTTTTCTCTCCGGACACGCTCCTGATGCCCTCTTCTGAGGGAATCAGCACGGAGGTGCGACAGAACCCGAACGCCATCGGTTATGACGGGCTTGGTTATGTGACCCCGGATCAGAAAGTGCTGGCGGTGGCCAGGGACGCGAACGGCCCTTACGTGCTGCCATCGGTTTCTACCGTCAACGATGGAACTTATCCCATTTCCCGACCCCTATACATGTACACCGCCGGTGAACCCGGCGGCCAAGTGAAAGTTTATTTGGACTGGGTGCTCGGACCGGGCCAGAGACTGGTATCCAAACTGGGCTTTGTCCCCTTGCATTGAGGGCTCTGACATGTTTGCTCAAAAGCGGGCAGAGGCGGCACAAGCCGACTGGCGAGAGTTCGTCATCGAAGCGCTTATCCGGGTGCTGGGTTTTTCAACCATCGGCTTTGTCCTGCTCATCTTCCTTTTCCTGCTCCGAGAAGGCGTGCCGATTTTCTACAAGGTGCCGCTTTCCAACCTCTTCGGGATCCATTGGTACCCGACATTTGATCTCTTCGGGACCCTGCCGCTCCTGTTGGGTTCGGCCTTGGTTACCGTGACCGCTATCCTCATCGCCTTGCCCCTGGGGGTAGCCGCCGCCGTCTTCGTGCGCGAAGTGGCACCGGACTGGGCTGCGAGAGCTTCTCAAGCCTTTGATCGAGGTGCTGGCGGGTATCCCCTCCGTGGTTCTGGGTTTTTTTGGCATGCATGTGGTCGCGCCGCTGATCCGCGAGACGCTCGGTGCTCCCACGGGCCTTACGGTGTTCACCGGCGGTCTGCTCCTGGCTTACATGGCGCTTCCCACCATCATCAGTGTGGCCGAAGACGCATTGGATGCGGTCCCGAAAAGCTTCCGTGATGCCGGTCTGGCCATGGGAGCGACGCAATGGCAGACGATCTGGCGAGTGGTGGTGCCGGCAGCCCGTTCCGGAATCACGACGGCGGTGATGCTGGGCATGGGGCGTGCCATCGGTGAGACCATGGCGGTCATGATGGTGACGGGCAACGCTGCTCGCATGCCGCTCAGCCTGGATTCGCTGTTCAAGCCCGCTCGCACCATGACCGCCACCATCGCCGCGGAAATGGGGGAGGTCGCCCAGGGGAGCACCCATTACCATGCCCTGTTCGGCATTGCCATCATCCTCTTTATGCTCACGTTCTTAATCAACCTGGTGGCCGCAGCCACCATCTTCAAGAAACAGCGTCGCGGAGGCCTGCGCTGATGAGTCGAACCTGGGTACAGCGGCTTGGCTTTGCCTTTTTGGGCCTGACTGCCCTGGCGGTGGTGGTTCCTATTTTAGTGGTGATCGGGATTATTGTGGTTGAGGGGATGGGTGCCGTATCCTGGGAGTTCATCACGGCCATGCCCTTCGATGGAATGAAACAGGGTGGCATTTTCCCTGCGCTTGTCGGTACCCTTCTGCTCACGCTGGGGACCGCATTGGTCGCCATTCCCATCGGGGTCGGAGGAACCATCTATCTGGCCGAATACGCGCGTGATACCTGGGTGACCCGTTGCATTCGGCTGGCCATCGTCAATCTGGCAGGGATTCCATCCATTGTGTATGGGCTTTTCGGGCTTGGGATGTTCGTGCTGTTTCTCAAGATGGGCACATCCATTTTGGCCGGGGCGTTGACCCTGGCCATCATGACCCTGCCGGTGATCATCAGCACGGCGGAAGAAGCGTTGCGTGCCGTGCCCACCGAGTTTCGGACCGTGAGCGCCAGTCTGGGAGGGACGCGCTGGCAGGGGATCCGCTACATCATCCTGCCACAGGCCTTGCCGGGCATCATCACCGGCGTGATCCTGGGTTTGCTGCGGGCTGCCGGAGAGACGGCGCCCATTCTCTTTACCGTAGCCGCTTTTTTCCTGCCGCGATTGCCCCAATCGCCATTCGATCAGACCATGGCCCTCCCTTACCATCTCTATGTCATCAGCACTCAGGTGCCGGGCATGCCCCTCTCTATCCAACACGGCACGGCGCTGGTGCTGCTCGCGCTCGTGCTCTCCATGAACCTTGTGGCGACTATCATTCGCAGCTACTTCAGGCGGAGAAGACAGTGGTAGACCCCAAGATTCACATCGACAAGGTGAGCTACGCTTATGGAGACAACTGGGTATTGCGTAACGTGACGTTGGACATTGTGCGCAACAGCCTCACGGTGCTTTTTGGCCCTGCAGGGGGCGGCAAGACGAGCCTGCTTCGCCTGATCAATCGTTTGAACGACCTGGTGGAAGGCACGCAGATGAAAGGCCGGATCCTTCTGGATGGACAGGATATCTACGGTTCCGGCATCCATGTTTCTAAATTGCGGCAGCGGGTGGGCATGGTGTTTGCGCTGCCGCTGCCTTTGCCGGGAACCGTTCGAGAGAACGTTCTGTATGCTCTCAAACTGGCGGGCATCAGGGACCGGTCGCGACTGGACGAGAGCCTGGAACGAAGCCTCACTCAGGCCGCGCTCTGGGAGGAGGTCAAGGAGCGGCTGGACGATGCGGCGACGGCGCTTTCAGGAGGGCAGCAGCAACGCCTGTGCATCGCCCGCAGTCTGGCCCTGGAACCCGATGTATTGCTCCTGGATGAACCCACCTCGGGTCTGGATCCGATTTCGACCCGCAAGGTGGAAGACTCCCTGTTCGAATTGAAACAACACTACACCATCATCATGGTGCCGCACAGTATCCAGCAGGCCGCTCGCGTAGCCGACCAGGCCGCCTTTTTTCTCATGGGCGATCTCGTTGAATACGCCCCTCGCACGGAACTTTTCACGCGGCCTCGTGACAAGAGAACGGAAGACTATGTCACCGGTCGTTTTGGATAGGGATAGGGGATGGAGAAAATCCAGGTGAAGCATCTCGACTTTTATTACGGCAGTCATTTGGCGCTGTCCAATATTTCCATCCCCATTCAGGCGTGTCAGATCACTGCCCTCATCGGTCCGTCGGGATGCGGCAAGTCCACCTTCCTGCGCTGCCTGAACCGGATGAACGATACGATCCGGGGGACACGGGTGACCGGGGAGGTGCTCCTGGACGGGCAGGACATTTATGGTCGAAACACCGGCGTGGTCGAGTTGCGAAAGCGCGTGGGGATGGTCTTTCAGCGGCCCAATCCCTTTCCGCAATCCATCTTCAATAACGTGGCTTTCGGCCCGCGGGTGCTGGGGCTGGGAAACCGCAATGAATTGGCCCATATTGTGGAAGAAAGCCTTCGCGGCGCAGTCCTCTGGGATGAAGTGAAGGACAAGCTTCATCAGGATGCGTTCAGTCTTTCTCTGGGGCAACAGCAGCGGCTATGCATTGCCAGGACCATCGCGGTCAAGCCCGAAGTCATCCTCATGGACGAGCCTTGTTCGGCTCTCGATCCCATCGCCACACTGCAGATCGAAGAATTGATGCGAGCGCTCAAAGCCAACTACACCATCGTCATCGTGACTCACAACATGCAACAAGCCGCGCGAGTGTCGGATTTTACCGGGTTCTTCTGGATGGGCGAGCTGGTGGAATTTGACGTGACCGATTCGATCTTCACTCGGCCCAGCCGGAAACTGACGGAAGACTACATCACCGGGCGGGCCGGCTAAGGGCGAGTCGACCTGAAACGTACCGGGACCGGAAGAACCCCTTTTCCCAATGGAGGTACCAATCAGGCTATGGCACGAAAAGCATTTGAGCAAGCGTTGCAGGATCTGGGAAAGGGACTCCGGGAACTGGGCCGACATGGTGGAAGAAGCCCTGGTGGCGTCAGTGGATGCCTTGAAACGCCGCGACCTGGAGAAGGCGCGGCAAATCATCGATGCCGATCGTGCGAGTGAATGAGAGGCGTTATGCCATTGAACACAAAACCTTCGTGGTCATCGCCACGCAGCAGCCTATGGCGGTGGATCTGAGGACTCTCGCCGCTGTCCTGGAGATCGCAACCGAGCTGGAACGGATTGGGGATTACGCCAAGGGGATTGCCCGAATCACCATCAAGATGGGGACGGAACCCTTTGTCAAACCTCTGATCGATATTCCACGCATGGCCGAGAAAGCACGCAACATGCTGCACAGAGGCGCTTCAGGCCTTCTTTGGACGGGATACCGAGCTGGCCCGAGCGATTCCTGTGGAAGATGATGAGATGGATGCCCTCTATGACCAGATTTTCCGGGAGCTGACCAGCCTATATCATGGTCGACCCCAAACTGGTTGATCGAGCCAGCTATCTGATCTGGGTGGCTCATAATCTGGAACGGGCCGCTGACCGCGTCGTGAACATTTGCGAGCGGGTGATCTTCATGGTCACCGGTGAGGTCGTGGAGTTTGACGACAGGCTCTAAGAGCGGCGGCTGCTACGATGAACATCTTCTCAGTAAACCCAAGGCGTCTTGCTCTTGACCGTTTTTCCCTTTCCCGGCTTTCTTGACAAAAGACATTATGAACTTGCCGGCCAATCAATGGGGAGCAAGTCAAATGCCAAGGGAAAAAGGAAATTCAAGTGGCCGATCATTCTAGGCATTTTGGGCTAATGGAAAATCCCGATAAGGTGTGGTATCCTCCCATTTATGCACAAAAGGAACAGGGATAACGACCCATGATCGCAAAATCCGGTGTAACCGGGGACCTCCTTGACCGTCTCAGCCAACTTTAACCAGCCGATGATATGACATGCCACCCCAATCCATTCCTTATCACCGAATCGTTTCCTTGACCCCTTCCCTGACGGAGATCCTGTTCGCCCTGGGACTCGGGGACGCCGTGGCCGCAGTGACGGACGCCTGTGACTACCCGCGTGAGATGCGAAAAAAGCCTCACGTTCACTCCTGGTTCGATCCGGATATGGACCGAATCCGCGATCTCTGCCCGGACCTGATCCTGGGCCTGGAATCCGCGCATGCGCATTTGAAGATGCGCTTCGAAGAGAAGTTCGAAGGTGTGCCGTTTGTCCTCACCCATCCAAGCTCCGTGGATCAGGCCCTGGGAGATATCGCCTTCCTGGGCAATCTGCTGGGCGTTCGCGAAAGGGCGCAACGCTTGCTCAAGGTCCTGCAGGAACGGCTGGCGTGGGTGGACGATCGCGTGCACCGCATTTCCCCGGACCGGCGCCCCACCGTTTCCCGCGTGCTCGAATGGACGGACGATCGGCTCATCGTGGCAGGTCCCCTTTCCTTTCAGTACGATGTCATCACCCGCGCCGGAGGCCGGAATGTGACCGGAATGCTTCCGGAGGCCTACCCGAAGATTTCATTGTCCCAATTTCAAGTCTTTGGATCCTGAAGTGGTGTTTTTCTGCGGCGTGGACGCCCGGTTTATTGCCCGCCTTCGGCAACATCCCCGGTGGATGTCTTTCCGGTGCGTCCGGGAGGGTCGCGTGCACGGGTTTGACTGCGGTCTCACCTGCCGCACCGGCCCCCGGATCGTGGACATGGTCGAGCTTCTCCACCGTACGCTTTACGGGGAGGAACCCGGATAGGAGCCGGCACTGCGAGTTGTTTTGCCCCGTGAACCTTGGGAGCGCCTGCCTTGGTATGTGTTTTGAGTGGCTCCCGCCAAACTTAGGATCTTAAGAGCGGCCCGTCGCCGATAATGATGCCCCACTGCGTTCGTGACGTGATAGATGTTGTGCAGAACGTGGAATTTTGAAGGTCGGCGTCAACGCGAGGGAGTCGTGACGCGGCAAAGCCTTCGGGCACTGAATGGGAAGGTCGGGCGCGACTTCCGTCGAAGCCTTGCGGAAGGGCGGGGAAGATTTTCCCCTGGAATTTGGTTCAAGCTGAGTGTCGCGGTTCTCATGGCATCAGGTAGAAGCCGAGCTCTTTTTCTCCCTCCCTGATTCTGAGGATGCGGCAGCCAACAAAGTTTCGATTGACCTGTTCAACCGAGACGTTGGCCACGATTCGGGACCTTTTGCTGTTGTCCAGCTCAAAGGAGACTTGGACTTGGTCCCCTTCCTTGAAATATTCCAGCCCCGTGACCTTAAAACCGATTCCCCACCGTGATACGTCCTTGACGGTCATCTTTCCGGACCGCATGGCGCTCAAATTGGTGTAGTCTCCGCTCAGCTTGACATTCTTGCGGTAATGCTGTCGGATTTCGAGAAAGCCCTCAAAGGTTTCACCGCATTTGCACCGGACTTGCAGCCTGCGCTCGGCGGGGATGGCGTCTTTGAAATCCAGGGTCTTTCCAAAGCCGCAGGAGGGGCATGTGATCAGCCCCCTCCCTTCAGGGGTCAAATAGCATTTGGAAACAGGCAGAGCGGTCTTTTCCACTGAAGTATGACCTCGCATTCGGCTCGACCTCGCGAAAAATCAGGATAGTAAAGGATTACTCAACTAATCCGGCGTCTAATTTAGCAAAAGGTTAAGCGATGACCTGAGGGGTGCCGGAGGGGGAAGGAAACGGGGACCCAAAAGCCGCCGTCAGGCAATGTGGGTCTCGCGGGCAAAGAGGGCGGCCCCGAGGGCCCCTACGATCTGAGGTTCTTCCGGGACCTGGATCGGGTGGCCGATCTGGTCCGAGAGGAGCGAGACCACGCCCTTGTTTTTGGCAACACCGCCGGTCATGAGCACCCGATCGGCCACGCCGACCCTTGTTACCAGGCCGGCCGTCCGGCGGGCGACGGCGCGGCAGACGGCCTGAGCGATGTCGGCCGGGGTCTTTCCCATGCTGATGAGGCTCACCACTTCGCTTTCCGCGAAAACGGTGCAGATAGATGAGATGGTGAGCGCCTCCGTGGATTCGGCGGCCAACCGGGCCATCTCCCCGAGCGGAACCTGGAGCGCGCCGGCCATGACCTCAAGGAAGCGCCCTGTGCCGGCGGCGCACTTGTCGTTCATGGCGAAATTGATGACCCGGCCCCGCGGACCGACCCGTATGGCCTTTGAGTCCTGACCCCCGATATCGATGACCGTGCCCACATCCGGGAAAAGAAAATGGGCCCCTTTGGCGTGGCAGGCGATCTCCGTCTTGGACTCCTTGGCCTGAAGCACGCGGTCTCTCGAATATCCCGTGGAGAAGGCCGCCGCCAAACGGGATGGATCGATTCCGGCCCGGGCCAGGGCTGCGTTGAGCGCCTCGGTCCCCGCCCTCCGCGAGTCGTTGCCTGTGGGCAGGATCGCATAGCCCGCGATCACGCGGTCTTCACCGATGATGACGGCATCCGCTGAAAGCGAGCCCACATCGATCCCGGCGAAATATCTCACGGGCAGGCCTCCATGGCCTCGATGAAGGCTTCAAGTCTTGTCTCCACCTGAGCGTCGGAATACACCCTGGGGTCGTTTTGATCGGCCTCGATCACCACGCCGGGTTTTCCCGTGAGCCGGCTCACTTCCTCCTGAAGTCGATACATCCCCACCGAGTATGGCTTGCAGGATCGGTTGGAGTGCATGATGAAACCGGTGAGCGAGAATTCGTCGATGAGCTTGGCCAGGTATTTGATGCGGTCTTCGAACCCGAAATTGATGTAAACGTTCAGGTAGGAGGCCGCCAGCATTTCATAGGGGTCCGTGATCCCTGGGTCCAGGAAATCGCTGATGCCGCCCCAGCTGTTGGCGTAGGTGTTTACCACCAGGGCGCATTTCCTCTGTTCGAAGAACTTCTCTAATCTTCGCATCTTGAACCACACAGGCAGATTGTCCCAGAGCACGCGGTAGCGTTCCTCGGGGATCGACCCGATTTTCTGTTCCCCGCGAAGGCTCACCTCATCGAGGAGAAGCTTGTAGTAGTCGGCGCATTCCCTGGTCCCGCGCAGGGTGACGATGGGGCCCAGATGGATGAAGGAATCGAGGCTGTTGATGGGCGCGGGCCTGGCCTTTGCCAGGTAGAGGGTCTTTTTCCAGTAATCGGTTGCGTCGCGGCCGAGGGACAAGACCTCCATGAAGCGATCCCGATCGAACGGGCGGCCAAGAAACTCGCTCAAAAAGCGCTCGAGATCCTTGAACTGCCGGGTCGTGTAGTCTATCAGCTCGCGGGTGAGCCCATCGTGCAGAAAGGGTGTGTCCACGACGAAGAGCGGCACGTTGTATTTCCGCGCCACCACCTCGTACCACTTGATGACGGTCTTGCAGATGTTGGTGGAGCAAAGGAGAAAGTGGGGGGCGGGGAGTCCGCCCACAGGGCCGCCCTGGGTCAGGTCCGCGCCGAAGTCGGTGCGCGCATAGGCACAGATGTCCTGAGAGAAGCCTTCGGCCTCGGCCGCCTCCATCAGCGGGACGGACTGATGATTGGCCGCGCACATGGCCGCGTAGTTTTCGGGGTAGATGGGGATGACGCCTGAGGCGATGAGAAACTCCACGGGCGCCCCGCTGGTGATCCACGCGATGGGTTTCTGGGTCGTGGTCTTGGCCTCTATGTAGTAGTTGGTCAAGATTTCCTTCATTTTTTCGGTGGCTTTTAACTGCGTCATATCCTCAAACCTCCAGGATCTCGCGGAAGGCGCTGATTCTTGTCCTGACGGCATCCATGTTGGTCATGGAAAGCTCCACATCGATGACGGTTGCCGGCACATTTTCCTCTTTGAGACGACGGATCAGCTGGGGCCGGTCAAAGGCATCCGGCTCGCAGAACTTGACGTACCAGAATATAACGCCCGAGGCTGCCGCCTCCTTGGCCTTGGCAACCAGATAAGGGTGGCGGTCCAGGTCGGGATGGTAAATGCAACAGCAGGGCGCCGGGTTGAACAGGTATTCCGTGACCCCTTCCAGGACATTTTCCGTAAGGAGCGCCCCCTTGGCGACGGTGCGCCACCCGTTGGCAAAGTCATCGTCCACCACGTGTACCCCCACCTGGTCCATGACCCGGTGGAGCGCCATGGGATCGAAGACCATGCCTGAAAGAACGATCCGCGGTCCTTTGGCACTCATCGGAGCCGAGCCCTCCAACTGGTTCACGAGCCCCTGGAGCATGTCGTTGTAGACGGCGGGCGGCAAAAAGAAGGCGGCCTTGAGGGCCGCGTAGAAATCGTGGCTTTTTGTGGCCCCCGGGTTATTGCGCCGGATCTCGTAAAGCCTTCGCTGAAGCGCCCGTGACCGCCCCCGCGTCTTCGACGCTTCGGCGAGCGCCTCCGGAGTGATGGGTTGCCCCGTGATGGTCTCAAGGTCCTCGAACACCTTTTCGATCACGCTTTTCAAATAGGCCTGCCGCGCGTCCGGGGTGCCCGTAATGGGGATTGAGAGCTCAAGCGTGGGCTTTGGAAAGAGCCTCCGATAGATCTCCCTTAAGTTGATGAGGGTGTCGCAAAGGGAGGTGAACGCGTAGGCCTTCACCATCTTGGCGATGCCAAGGAGCTCCAGCTCCAGAATGGACCGGGCCACCGAGCAGCAGTAACTCTGCAGATAAGCGTCCGCCTTGGCAAGGGGCAGGTTGTTGCCCCAGAGCTGAACAGCGTATCCTCCCGCCGCGTCGATGAGCTCCATGGGAAAATAAGCGGGCATGACCCCGACCACCGGGCGGCCCTGCTCCCTTTCATATTTCAGGATGGTGTCGGACACGTTGGTGATGACTTCGTGAAAGGGCTGAAACATGTTTCCTCCGCAGCTGAACAAAGCGATCGATGACCGGTATACAGTCCGGCCGGGCACCCACTGGAATATCCCCTTTTTGAGTAGGATGTGTCAAGGATCGACGCCATTCTCAGTCATATTGGATGTGTTGAATGTACTTTGAAATCAATGCGTGTTAGGTTATATTTGTCTTGAGTCCAGAAAAAGACGGGCTTGCTTGGCGTGATTCAGCCCCAGGGAAACAGAGAGGACTTTTCGGTTCGGAGGACCGACCTTTGTGGCCTGATCGGAAAACGAGGCCCTTGACCGGGGGAGCGGATTTGCCCGGCATGCGCGCGGACAGACGGCTTTGGTTGAAGAGGAAAGGAACCCCCTTGTAAACCGAGGTAGGATGGAGGCCAAGATGAAAGATCTGATTAAGCAGATTGCCGAGGCGCTGGTGGATTCTCCAGAGGAGGTGAGTGTCACTGAAATTGGGGCGCAGTCAACCACAGTGATTGAGCTGAAAGTGGCCAAGTCTGATATCGGGAAGGTGATCGGAAAGCACGGGCGAACGGCAGATGCCATGAGGACCATCTTGAGCGCGGCCGGCAAAAAGCTCAAAAAGCGTGCGGTCCTCGAAATTCTCGAATGACGGCGCCGATGCGGAAGCGGTGAGGGTGAAGGAAAGCAGGACAAAGGGACGCGCGCGCCGGCGCGGCGGACCGAGTCGCCGGCCGGGGTCACCCGCTTCTGTCCGGGGGGGGCGGACCACGGCGAAGTTATGGTTTTTCTTCTTGCATTTCCCGAAGTTATGGTTTAATTAAATGGGCTGTTTCGAGAGCGCCATTAAGATATCGGTTCAGCGAGAGAGATGTTGGGCGTTTCCCCACACTTAAGTCTTTTTCGAGAAAACCGCATATTCGTTGATCGCGGATAAGGCACCTGAGCGGGCCACCAGATCGGGTGCCTTATCCGTTTTTATCTTATGACCGTCAGCAGAGCCCATGGGCGGTACCCTGATTTCCGGGATCCGACAACGGGTTCGGACCACAGGGTTGGCGGCAGAAAGTTTGCAGCGTTTTCCGCATATGGAAAGTATCGATATCGTCCTAAAAAGTGAATCCGCGAAAACGCTCTTGAACGAGCCTGTTTCCGCCAGGGAGGCCCTGAAGCGCCTGGGGGTCAAGGGGTTGGACCGGTTTGTGGCCGTTCGCGTCAACGGCGAGCTGCGTGACCTCTCAACCCTGATCGATTAACCGGCCGAGCTCGATCCCGTTCGAATCGACTCTGCCGAAGGCTTGGAGATCCTCAGGCACAGCACTTCGCACGTCATGGCGATGGCCGTCAAGGAGCTCTTTCCCGGCGTGAGGGTGACCATCGGGCCCGCGATCGAAGACGGGTTCTATTACGACTTCGACTATGAAAGGCCTTTCAAGGAAGAGGACCTTCCGCGGATCGAAGACGGATGCGGGAGATCGTCAAGGCAAACCTGCCCTTTCACCGGAAAGAGATGCCGGCCGGCGAAGCGTTGACCTGTTCTCGACGGAAGGGTCCGAGAGCTACAAGGTGGAGCTGATCAAGGACCTGGGGGCCGAGGTCCGCCGGTTACACCCAGGGGAGCTTCACAGACCTGTGCCGCGGCCCGCACTCCCTTCCACCGGTATATCCGGGCCTTTCGCTGCACAAGGTGGCCGGGGCCTACTGGCGGGGTGACGAGAGCGAGCCGATGCTGAGCCGCATCTACGGGCGGCCTTTCAGGACCGCAAAGCGCTGAAGGAACACCTCCACCGGCTCGAGGAGGCCCAGAAACGCAACCACGTGAAGCTGGGCCGGGAGCTCGAGCTTGTTCAGCACGCACGAGGAGGTGGGCGCCGGGTTGGTGATCTGGCACCCCAAGGGCATGCTGCTCCGGCACCTCATCGAGGACTTCGAGAGCCGGGAGCACCTCAGGCGCGGCTACCACATGGTGATGGGGCCCGAGATCCTGCGGACCGACCTGTGGGAGCGCTCCGGCCACTTCGACAACTACCGGGAGAACATGTATTTCACCGACGTCGAAGACCAGTCCTACGGCATCAAGCCCATGAACTGCCTGGCCCACATGCTCATCTACAAATCCAAGATCCGGAGCTACCGCGATCTGCCCATGCGCTACTTCGAGCTGGGCACGGTCCACCGCCACGAGCGCTCCGGCGTGCTGCACGGGCTGACGCGGGTGCGCGAGTTCACCCAGGACGATGCCCACATCATCTGCACCCCGGAGCAGCTGCATGACGAGATCCGCGGGGTCCTGGACTTCGTGCGGGACGTGATGGCCATTTTCCGGTTCGACTACGACCTGGAAGTCAGCACCCGGCCGGAGAAGTCCATCGGCACCGACGCGGACTGGGACCTGGCCACATCGGCCTTGATCCAGGCCGTGGAGCAGACACGGCCTCCCCTACGAGATCAACGAGGGCGACGGGGCCTTCTACGGCCCGAAGATCGACGTCAAGCTCAAGGACGCCCTGGGGCGGAAGTGGCAGTGCGCCACCATCCAGTGCGACTTCACCCTGCCGGAGCGCTTCGACCTGACTACGTGGGCCGGACGGGGAACGGCACCGGCCGGTCGATGATCCACCGGGTGATCCTGGGGGCCATCGAGCGGTTCATCGGCGTCCTGATCGAGCACTTCGCCGGGGCCTTTCCCGACCTGGCTGGCTCCGGTGCAGGCCATCATCCTGACGGTGACCGACCGAAACATCCCCTACGGGGAGGAGCTTTTGAAGGAGATGTCGGAGGCGGGTGTCCGAATCGAAGGGCGATTTCAGAAACGAAAAGCTGGGACTCAAGATCAGGGAGGCCCAGCTCCAGAAGATCCCCTACATGTTGATTCTGGGAGACAAGGAGTGCGAAGAGAGGGGGGTGACCCCCAGATTGCGGAGCGGTGAAAACCTTTCCTTCATGACGGCCGAGGCGTTTCTCAATCGCGTCCGGGAGGAAACACTTCAAAGGAGGTAGCGGCCATAGGCAAGAAAGTTGAGGAAGTCAGAGTCAATCGAGAGATCCGGGCCAAGGAGGTCAGGCTGATTTCTTCGGATGGCACACAGCTTGGCATCGTGTCGATCCCGGAGGCCCTGAGGATTGCCAGCGAAGAAGGGTTTGACCTCGTTGAGGTTGCACCCAGCGCGGACCCGCCCGTCTGCAAGATCATGGACTACGGCAAATTCAAGTATGAGGCCAGCAAGAAGGTCCACGATGCGCGCAAGCGAAGCAGAACGGTCCAGATGAAGGAGATCAAGGTCAGGCCCCGCACGGACGACCATGACCTGGAGTTCAAGATCAGGAATCTGAAGAAATTCCTTGAAAAGAACAACCGTGTGAAGGTGACCCTCACCTTCAGGGGCAGGGAGATGGCCTACATGCACCAGGGCGTGCAGGTTTTGGAGCGGATCGCCAAAGAAGTGGCCGAGGAGGGCTCAGTCGATCAGCCGCCGACTTCGGAGGCCAGGAACCGCATGTCCATGGTGATTGTCCCCAAGTAGCGCCGAATTCGGGCCGGTCCTTTTTACGTAACCAGCGGTAAAATCACGCCAACCCCCCTGGATAAAGGTCGTGGGCGGGGAGAAGAGTGGTTTTATCTTTTTTTCGAATTGTCTAGGAGGTTGTCATGCCGAAAATGAAAACCAATCGCGGCGCGGCCAAGCGGTTCAAGACCACGGGCACGGGAAAGGTCGTCCGCAGCAAAGCGTTTGCGAACCACATCCTGACCAAAAAGACCACCAAGCGGAAAAGAGGTCTGAGAAAGTCGGGGCTGGTCCACTCCACCAACATGAACCAGGTGGGAAGGCTGATTGCCTTACATGTGAACGATGGATTCGGGATCCAAAACACAGCATTGAACATGAGGTTATATCATGCCACGCGTCAAGAGAGGGTTTAAAGCCAGGCAAAGGAGAAACAAGATCCTGAAGGCGGCCAAAGGTTACCGCGGCGGCCACAGCAAGGTTCTTGAAACCGCAGGGATCGCCGTGCTGAGGGCGGGGAATTATGCCTACCGGGACAGGCGGAACAAGAAGCGGGAATTCCGAAAGCTCTGGATCGTGCGGATCAATGCCGCCGCAAGGGAAAACGGCATATCCTACAGTCGGCTCATCAGCGGTCTCAGCAAGGCCGGGATCAGCCTGGACCGAAAGATCATGGCCGACATGGCCGTCCGGGATCCGTCCGCTTTTTCCAAACTGGTCGAATGCGGCTCGCGAGGCCCAAGCGGCGTAAGTGTTGCCAGTGACCCCATGAAAGATGCACTGATCCGACTTGAAAATGAGGCCTCCGCTGAGCTGGCCGGCATTGGCCGCGCCGCAGATCTGGAGGTTTTCAGGGTCCGCTATCTGGGCAAAAAGGGGTTGCTGAGCGGACTGATGAAGAAGATCGGGACCCTGCCGGCCGAGGACCGGCCTGAGCTCGGAAGACTGGCCAACCTGACCAAACAGACGTTGACAAGCCTTTTCAACGATGCCGCGGAACGCATCGGGTCCGGCGAGACCGGCAAGAAAGGGACCATCGACGTGACCCTTCCCGGAAGGGCTTGGAAAAGGGGCTTTTTTCACCCCATCTCCCAGACTCTGCAGGAAATCTGCCAGATCTTCGTGACC
Source organism: uncultured delta proteobacterium (assembly GCA_963699845.1). Lineage (GTDB taxonomy): Bacteria > Desulfobacterota > DSM-4660 > Desulfatiglandales > Desulfatiglandaceae > CAWHLE01. The sequence goes on along the minus strand of CAVOVO010000019.1, from coordinate 13,791 downwards.
ATGGGATTCAAGATCGTCAAGGGACCGAACGTAGAGCTTGATTACTACAATTTCGAGGCCCTCAACATCCCCAAGGACCACCCGGCAAGAGACATGCAGGACACCTTTTATGTTTCCGAGAATGTGGTCCTCCGAACCCACACGTCTCCCCTCCAGGTGAGGGTCATGGAAGCCCAGAGGCCCCCTGTGTGTGTCATCGCACCCGGAAAGGTGTACCGGCGGGACTCCGACGTGACCCACACCCCCATGTTTCACCAGGTGGAGGGCCTGCTGGTGGACCGGGACGTCAGCTTCGGGGACCTGAAGGGGACCCTGACCACCTTTGTTCACCGCATGTTCGGCCCCGGCGTCGGGCTGAGGTTCCGCCCGAGCTTTTTCCCCTTCACGGAGCCGAGTGCCGAGGTGGACATTCAGTGCGTTCTCTGCGGTGGAAAGGGTTGCCGCACCTGTTCCCAAACGGGGTGGCTGGAGATCCTGGGGTCAGGGATGGTGGATCCGGAGGTCTACCGTTTTGTGAGCTATGATCCCGAGGTGTACTCAGGATTTGCCTTTGGAATGGGGGTGGAGCGGATCGCCATGCTCAAGTACGGGATCGATGACATCCAGCTCTTCTATCGAAATGACATGCGTTTCCTCCGGCAATTCTAATCTCAATAGACCTGATCTTCCGAGCCACTGTTTTCCAGGACGACCATGAAACTGCCCATCAACTGGTTAAGGGATTACGTTGACATCGAGATCGCCCCCGAGGCCCTTTGCGAGCTCCTGACCATGTCCGGTCTGGAGGTGGAAGGCATGGAACGCGTGGGGCAGGACCTCCACCCTATCCTGGTTGGAAGGATCATCGAGTTTGTCCCTCACCCCAATGCCGACCACCTCTTCATATGCCAGGTGGACGTGGGCCTTGAGCGGCTACAGGTGGTCTGTGGCGCGTCCAATCTGTCGAGGGGCGTCTTAGTCCCAACGGCCTTGCCCGGTACGAAGCTCCCTGGGGGAATACTGGTGGAAGAGGCCCTGATCCGGGGTGTCCGATCATCGGGCATGCTCCTGGCCGAAGACGAGATGGGGCTGACGGAAGATCATTCAGGTGTCATGGTCCTCCCTGGTGATTCCGTCCCGGGGGACCCGGTGACCCGGCTCCTCCCACCGCCCGATTTCGTCCTCGACATCAGCATCACGCCCAACCGACCGGATTGCACCTGTGTCCTGGGGATCGCGCGGGAGATTGCGGCAAAGACCGGACGGAAGACCAGAAAACCCGAATCGGCGATCAAGGGAGAGGGGCCTCCCATCGATCAGTTGACCAGCGTCACCCTCCTTGACCCGGAAGGATGCCCCCGCTACGATGCCGGCATGATCCGGGACGTTGCGCTGGGGCCTTCCCCTTTCTGGATGCGGCACCGGCTTCATCTCTGTGGGCTTCGGTCCATCAGCAATGTGGTGGATGTGACCAACTACGTGCTCCTGGAGCTGGGCCAACCCCTTCACGCCTTTGACTACGACCGGCTCCGTGAGAACCGAATCGTGGTGAAGCGGGCAAAGAAAGGCGACCGGTTCACCACTTTGGATGGGCAGACCCGCGCGTTGACCGACGGGGATCTCATGATCTGCGACGGGGAGCGGCCCGTTGCCCTGGCGGGGATTATGGGCGGGCTCAACTCGGAGATCTTTGCCGGCACAAGAAACGTGCTTATCGAGAGCGCCTATTTCGATCCCCGCACCATTCGGAGAACCGCCAAACGGCTGGGCCTTTCCACGGAGGCCTCCTACCGCTTTGAGACGGGGGATCGACCCGGAGGGCGTGAGCGCGGCGTTGAAACGGTCGCTTTCCCTCATGAAGGAACTGGCCGGCGGGGACATCGCAACGGGCATCATCGACAACCAACCGGTACCCTTCCCCAAGCACACCATCTCCTTCCGGATCGCCAGGACCAACCGGTTCCTGGGGACCACCCTTACCAGGGACCAGATGGTCGAAACCCTTCAGGCCCTTGAAATGGACGTGGCCGACGCGGGGGACGACAAGCTGATGGTCACGCCGCCCTCTTTCCGTGTGGACCTCTCCCGGGAGGAGGACCTCATGGAGGAGGTGGCCCGGCTCAGCGGCTTTGAAAACATCCCCGTGACAACGCCCAGTATCCGTCCTTCGGAGGAGAGAGAAGACCCTGGGCTTGTCATCCACGAGCAGGCGAGACAGATCATGGCAGGCCTTGGCTTCACCGAGGTCATCACCTACAGCTTCATTGCGCCGGATGACGTGGACAAATTGGGACTGGCCCCGGACAGCCGACGGCGCTCCATGGTGAAGCTTCTCAACCCGCTGGTGGTTGACCAGGCCGTGCTGCGCACCTCCCTGGTCCCCGGGCTCCTTGCCGTGGTCAGGGGCAACATGGCCCACGGGGAAAGATCGTTGAGGTTGTATGAGTGGGGAAGGGTGTTTATCCGTCAGGGGGAGGACCACCAGCCATCGGAAGAGATCATGCTGGCCGGCGTCATGCTTGGGCCCTGGCCTCAAAAGGTCTGGTACGCCGAGGAAAGGGACGCGGATTTCTACGACATCAAGGGAGCGGTCGAGACGCTCCTGAGCGGGCTTGGCCTGGAAGCCCTCCGTTTTGAGAGGAGCGGTGAGTCGCTGCCTTATCATCAGGAGGTCTCTGCAGACGTCTTCAGTGCAGGGGTCAAAGTCGGGTCGTGTAGGTCAGGTGGCCCCGATCGTCATGGGGGCATTTGAAATCGAAGGGGTGGTGGGTTACCTCTTCGAGATCGATGTGAGGGCCGTGCTCCCCCTGGCCGACAGGGTTCGGCGGTTTCAGCCCATCACGAGGTTCCCGGCGGTTTACCGGGATATATCGCTCGTGGTCCGACGGGAAGTGGAAAGCGCCGGAATCGAACAGGTCATCAGGGCGCACGGCGGAGGGCTCGTCGAATCCGTCTACCTATTTGACCTCTACGAGGGGGACAAAATGGATCCGTCTGAAAAGGCCATGGCCTACCGGATCTGTTATCGGTCCAACGAGAGGACGCTCGACGGTGCAGAAGTGAATCGTCTGCAGGATGACATCGTCAAGAGAATCGGAAAGGAAACCGGAGGCAGATTGAGGGAGGCTTGACCCCATGGTTGAAATCCCGTCGACCAAACGATATTTTCGAATCGGGGAGGCCAGCCGGATCATCGGTGTTGAACCTCATGTTCTGCGCTACTGGGAGGGCGAGTTCCCTCAGATTCGTCCCCAGCGCGCCGATTCCAATCAGCGGACCTACCAGCGGAGGGACCTGGAGCTGATTCTGGAAATCAAGCGGCTCCTCTATGACGAAAAGATTACGATCGAAGGGGTGAAGCAGCGGCTCAAAAACCCACTCGTCGAGCAGAAACCTCAGGATACCCCCCCCCTCATCATAACGAGGGACCTCGTGAGACGCGAGCTCCAGGATATTTTGAAGATCTTGAGCTGAGATGTCGACGGTCATGACCGGTCCCCGCACCACTACCAGAAAAGCCCCATGAAAAAGGCCTGGCCCGCCCTACTGATTCTCCTGCTCCTGGCTGTCGTCATCGCGAAGGAACATGAGACGGAGCGCTCCCAGGATACCTCCAGAGAAGGTTGTCTGGCCTGTCACGACAAGGTGAGCGACCCGGACTCCTTCCACCCAGTGTCCGCCTTCAGCTGTCATCGATGCCACCTGGGAAACCCCTACGCCGCCGACGCGGCACGAGCCCACATGGGAATGGTCCGAAATCCCGGGGACCTGCGGGTGGTCGACCGGACCTGCGGGAGCGCGGGGTGTCACGGGGACGTCGTGGATCGCGTGAAAAACGGGCTCATGGCCACAAACGCCGGCATCCTTCGAACGCTGAGATCTCACTGGCCGGGTCTCGAAGCGGGCCGGATGGAGGTACAGGGGCTTCTGGGCCAAGAGAAGGCGGAAGACCTGGCGACAGACTATTACCGAAAGATGTGTGGGGGATGTCACCTCTGGAAGCCGAGGCACGACCGACCCGGTGAGGTGGGACACAGAGGCGGGGGATGCAGCGACTGTCATGTAAGAGACGAACCCCAGGCCGCTGCCCAAAAGATCGCCAAAGGACAGACCCTTTCGCCACGCCGCGCTCACGACCAGGATCCCGTCGGACAACTGCGTCAAGTGCCACAATCGATCGGCCAGGATCGGGCTTTCCTATTTTGGTCGCTATGAGTCAGAGGGGTACGGCACCCCGTACGAAGGGTCGGGTTTGAGCCGTCGGACCCTTTCGGGAAACCGTTTCTACCTCCACCTTCAACCCGATGCGCACTTCAGCAGGGCACGGATGGATTGCATCGACTGCCACACGGGCATCGAGGTGATGGGGGACGGGAAACACCACGACGACATGGACACGCAGCTCGACATCACGTGCGAGGCTTGCCACATGCCGAAATTTTCTTCCCATGAGGCCGACCTGGCCGGAGCAGAGCGGCTCGCCCGTTTGAACGAAAGGGTGCCGGCTCCTGCCGGGGAGGCGGTGGCCCTGTCCAAGAAGGGAACACCCCTCTATAATCTGAGGCAGCAAGGGGAGAAGGTGGTCTTTTATCGGAAGGCGGACGGTGTGCCGATCGAGCTTGACACCCCATCGGGCCGAAAGCCCCATCATCGCCTCTCCGGCCACGAACGCCTTTCCTGCCAGGCCTGTCACAGTGCTTGGATGGTCCAGTGTTACGGGTGCCACCTCACGTACCGGGAATCCGGGCGTCAAGTGGATTGGTTGACGGGCTCAGCCTCCGAGGGGAGGTGGGAGGAAAAAAGGGGCCACACCAGGTTTGAAAACCCCACATTGGGCATCCGGGGCGCCGGATCACGGGTCTACCCGATTTCTCCCTGCCAGGTATTCTTTTCTCACGACGGCAAGGATGAACAGGAAACCGGGAAGCCTTTCAAGGTCCTTTCCGTTTCCGCCTTCGACCCACACACCACAGCGAAGCCTTCCCGATCGTGCCGGGAATGCCACGGGGACCCAAAGGTCATGGGGTTTGGCGGCGGGCACATGGCCGGCGGGGGATCGATTCAAACGCCGCCCATACAGGAGGCGCCATTACCGGGACCGGCAGAAGGCTTTCCACTGGATGCTTTTCTGGATTCAACCGGGACAATGCGGCAGGCAAACTCCCAGGACGGAACGCGCCCCTTCACCGTTAAGGAAGCGACATCCATCCTGTTCGTGAACCTGTGCGTGGGCTGCCATGACGACTACGGGGACAAGATCTATGAGGACTTTGGAAAAAGCAAGCGGCGGTACCATTCAGGGGAAGAAGCGCTGCCATGTGTAAGCGATCCATAAGAGCAGGTCTTGCCTCGCTGGGCGGGTTCGCGATGCTGCTTCTACCCCTTGCCGCCTACGGTGGGCCTGCCCCGTCGGGAACCGGGGATTTCACCGACTGCCTCAAGTGCCACGAGGGGATCGAGGTCATCAGCGAACACCATCCCTTTGCGTGCGCCGCATGCCACGTGGGGCAGGTGGACCGGGCCGAGGGGGCGTTGACCGATCACGGCAAGATCGTACGAAATCCATCGGCGCCTGATCAGTGGTCCCGTTTCTGCCTGCCTTGCCACAGGGAAGAGATCGATCGGGTGGCAAAGTCCCTCCACGGCACGGTCGCAGGGGTCATCAACCAAACCCGTTATCTTTGGGGTGCCCAGGCCTCGGCGAACCCGCCCGTATACGGCCTGGGAGGGGGGCTTGCCCCTTTGCCGGCACCGGACCCGCTTGTGTATCCGGAAAAACCTGCCGACCTGGTGGACGATTTTCTGAGACGGAGGTGTCTCCGTTGCCACCTTCATGACCGGGGCCCCGGCGGGAGAGGGCTTTATCGATCCACGGGGTGTGCCGCCTGTCATGTCCTCTATGGGGACGATGGGCGCTACATGGGCCAGGATCGCGCCATTTCCCGCGACCGTCCCGGGTCCCCGGCCTTTCATCGCTTCACGAAACGGATTTCGAATGAACAGTGTCTCCACTGCCACAACGGGAACCGTGTGGGCGCGGATTACGAAGGGCGTTTTGAAGCGGATTTCAACGAGATCTACCGCTACGGGGCCTGGCCGACGAGGGAGAAGACTTTAGAATACGGGCTCCAACACCATCGACTCAGGAAGGATGTCCATGCCGAAAGAGGGCTCTGGTGCATAGACTGCCACGATGGGGCGGACATCATGGGAGACGGACAGGTTTACGGCTACCAGATGGAAACACCCAAACGCACTTGCACGGACTGCCATGGCGGATTTGATCGTGCGCTGCCTCATGAAGAAATCCCACAGATTTGGCGAGGCCCGGCGGGATTCGTGTTTGTTACTAAGGGCGAGGGGAGGGAGACGACCCTGCCGATCTTTGAAAAGACAAGTCCGGGTCATGACGTGGCCGACCACCGCAGGCTTCGATGCAGCGCGTGCCATGGCCGGTGGTCCTTTCAGGACTACGGCCTGAGCGTCATCCGGGAGGACTCGCTCAACAGAGAGAAGTGGCGCTCACTCTCGACCCAGGGGGATCCCGAATTGGAGTCGATCCTCAAGAAACTTGCCGATGATCCGGACGTGGCCTACCCCCTTTCAAGGGACCGGTTGAACGGGCAGGAAAGACCAGGGATTTGGTCCATGGGATGGCGGTTCAGACGGTGGGAGCCCATGCCCCTCGGTGTGGATCAAAACGGTCGCTACACCGTCATGCGGCCGCTTTACCAGTACGAGGTCTCTTACGTGGATCGGTTGGGGAATGTGTCGCTAGACAGCGTCACGCCGTCGAGAGGTGACGGGAGTGGCTCAGGCTGGGCTTTCATGCCTTATGTGCCGCACACGGTGGGGAAGGGCGGCCGCCCCTGTGACAGCTGCCACCTGAATCGTGTGGCCGTGGGTCTGGGGATCCAGCAGGTTCTTACGGATGACACACTGCTCACCGTCCCATCCCCGCCGCCGTTGTCATCCATGCGGCCCCTCAACGAAGCCGAACGTCAGAAGCTTATCAACCCCAGCGATCGCTGGCGGAAGAGCAGGCTTCGGGCGCTCATGGTGAGGTGATAAGAAGTCCCTTGGACCTTTGGCGGCCAGGTGGCTTTGGGTGGGGCCTTGCTTTTACCCGCCGTAATTGTAGGGGTTTCCGGTCCCACAATCCCAATTGGTTGAGGATTTTCTTTATTTGGACTTGCAAAAGGCAGTTCGGGTTGTTATATATTTATATAATTTTAAAGCAGGAAGGAGCCATGTATACAACCAATCTTCGCAAAGTCGGCGGTTCAATCATGTTAGCTGTGCCGCCTGCAATCCTGGAGCTATTGAAGCTACAGGCAGGAACCAGAGTCAATGTGGCGGTCGATGGTGGACGCCTAGTGGTGGAGCCAAACCCACGGCCGCGCTACAGCCTGGATGAGCTTTTGGCTCGATGTGATGCCACGGCCGATGTAACTGCTGAGGACAAGGAATGGCTGAACGCAAACCCGGTCGGCAAAGAACTGCTGTGATGGAACGCGGCGATATCTATCTGCTGTCACTCGATCCGATTTCCGGACATGAGCAACAAGGAACGCGGCCGGTCCTGATCGTGTCGCCGTCCGCGTTCAATCGTCTGACACAAACCCCGGTGGTGCTGCCGATCACCACCGGGGGGAGATTTGCGCGCACAGCCGGTTTTGCCGTGTCGCTTGAGGAGGCGGGAACCAAAACCACGGGTGTTATCCGCTGCGACCAGCCCCGTATTCTGGATATTGGGTCCCGCAACGGCCGCAAAATAGAAAGCGTTCCCAAATCGATCGTGGATGAGGTATTGGCAAGAGTAATCACACTTTTTGAGTGAAAATCTTTTTCCCCGCCCCTCCGACCCAACCCAAAATCGGTACGGAATCGTCGATGGTGTATTCCTGCACCTTTGGCGGCCCGGTGGCCATTTCAATGAAGTCTTCAGTGATCTTTTTTCTGGACAGGAGCATTTTGAAGACCTTGCACTGGAACAGCTTTTCCAGATCTTTCAGGATAAACCTGGGCGCCACCCTGAACATGGTTTTACCATAGAAAGCGCCATCCGTGCATAAGACATGGCAGTGGGGGTTGTATCCCAGGAAATCCCCAAGTGTCTGGATGGCGATGACGGCGCCGGGGACTGCATTCTCCTCCGGGATCATGGTCTGGAAAAAGACTTTCAGGGCGTCCCATGCACATCGGCTCAGCTCTTCTTATCACAGGTTCGGGTGGAACAGTGATATGTTCTGCCTATCTGGTGCCACAAAATGCCGCAAGACCCGTGGTATGTATCAAGCTATCGGTAATTCCGGGGGGCGGAAAGGACCACCCGCAATAGCCTTGGTTTTTCCCTGTCCTCCCGATTCCGCTTGACAGAAATGCCGTTTTGTGTATTAATTGAACTGAGTTGCATTCATTTCATCTAGTTTCAGTCAAATCAGCCGCATAACCCCAACCTTACTGGAGGAAATCATGAAGAGATCTCCAGAAGGTGAGAAGAAAATACTCTCCATCCGATCAGTCTATCCGTTGGAGCGCGCAAAAGATTCTGTCTAGTCCTTCCTAGGATGCAACCTGACGCAAAATCCTGCCACCGAACCCAATGCTCCCTCCTGGCCGTCAAATTAATAAGGTCGAGAAAGGCGGATACTATGAGCAAAAGATCAGTCTTTTCAGTTACGTGGATCCTCCTGATCACCTATCCTCCTGACATCAATGGCGCAGGCTGGCGACCTATTATGTCGCCACCAACGGATCCGACAGCAATCCTGGAACTCAAAGCGCACCGTGGCGCAATCCCGCATACGGTGCGGCTCGGTTGAACCCTGGTGACAACCTGATCATTCTCGGTGGGCGGTATGTCATTACCGAGTACGACGACATCATCCGTCCCAATTCCGGGAATGCCGGCGCCTTCGTCACCATCGAGGGAGAACCGGGAAATCGGCCGATTCTGGCCGGAGGGGAAAACCTCGCCGCGCTGTTTTTTCTATCGGGAACCAGCTATGTCCACATCAGAAATCTGGAGTTGACGCGAAATGACCAGGCATCGGGAAGTGCCGGCTGGTGCCAAAACGGTATTGATATCCTGGACAGTCCGGCCCATCACATCACTCTGGAAGCACTCAATGTACACCACTTTGGAGACATGGGTCTCAATGCCATGGATGTCGATCATTTGCAGATTCTGAACTGCACCGTCAGCTATTGCGGGATTTCCGGTATCGGCGGCCCCGCTGGAAATCAAGGGGGATGGCGCAATATCACCATCATGGGCACCCATCTGTCATACATGGGACATTACTACCACGGTATCGAGAATGGTGAGCCGCGACCCTATGATCGACCCGACGGCATGGAAATCCCTCACGGCTCTCAAGGGCCGATGCTGGTGGAAGGTGCGGTGGTGACCCATAACATCGGAGATGGCATCGACTGCTCCGTTCAAGACACAACCATTCGACGCTGCTACGTGGCCAATAATGGATGTGACGGAGTCAAATTATGGCGAGGCAACAGCCGGATCGAGAACACCCTGATCTATGGAAGAGGCGGACGGCGACGCCACGCCCACTGAATGGGCGGCCATCGTGATCGACAGCGATACAGCTGCAGATCGTTTCACGCTCATGAACGTTACGGTCGATGATTCCCTGGGACACAATTACGTGATGTACGCCATGTACGACCATCCGTCACTGCCCGTCTCCCTCACAATACAAAACTGCATTTTTAGAGCCACAGGACCCGAGTCGCCGATCTTCACCACCGGCGCCACGAACCTGGTGGCGGATCACAATCTTTTTTATATTCCAAACTCCAGTTATGTGATCAGTCACGGAGACACGGAATATAACTCCACCCAATTGACGGACCTGGGGTCTGGCAATCAATATGGTGATCCGCAATTTGTAAGGCCCGCTTGGGGGACGACCGGGGATTATCATTTGAAAACGGACAGTCCTGCCATCAATACGGGAAGTGCCCTGGATGGTCCCACAGCGGATTTGGAAAACAATCCAAGGGACACCAGTCCTGACATTGGAGCTTACGAATATGATGAGTGCGTCCCAGTCTCCCCGGAATTGGTCATCAACGTTCCCTGTGCGACCTATCTTGGAAACCAGTACATGTTCGGCCTTGTCTACTATCCGAACACCATGGATCCATACAATCTCTTATTGGAAGATGGATTTGACCACCTTTGGTGCAGCGAACACCATCGGACCCTGCGTCAGCGTGACTTCAGGGTTGACCCTCCAGATCCCGTGCGCTCAGCTCGCGGGTTCGAAGTACGGATTTGATCTCGAATACTATCCAAATCCAGCAGACCCATTGAATCTTTACTGGAAAATGGATTTGAGCTCACTCGTTCCCAAGTAAGCAGTATAGAGTCAAAGGGACTCTCCAGGAAAAACTTTGAAGGGTTAGTTGGCAGATCATGAAGGGGGGATAATCATGATGAAGATGGACGAAAGAGAGCGGCAAGGACATGGCTACGTAAGAATATTCATTTTTCTTATGCTATCCCTATTATCATTCAATGTGGATCATGCTTTTTCCAATAGTATTCCCGTACCAGATGTGAAGGCATACGGATCAGACGGGCCAATTACGAAAACGATAAATGACCCCCTTTCAATCATCGTTAGTCTTGATTCGGCGGGGCTCCAAGGTGATGCTGACTGGTGGATCGCCGTACAAACACCTTTTGGTTGGTTTTATTTGAATGCTTACGCAGGGTCTTGGATTGCAGGAGTGTCCTTTACTTATCAAGGCCCTTTGTTTAATCTGACACCGGTTGAAATATTGAACATGTCGGGATTGCCCGCAGGAACCTATACCTTCTATTTCGGGGTTGACATGAATAGGAATGGACAGTTGGACGCTGGTCAATTGCACTATGATAAGCTTGTTGTTGGTGTGAGTGAAGGCGGACCCTCGCTCGCGGGGACCTGGCGTCGCAAGAAATATAGATAGCTATGTTTCGTTAATACTGACAGAACCAGATCGATTCTCTATGACAAATTACACTTGGGTGAACAGATGCACTGAATCAGGTAATTATACGGTATCTGACTCCAGCATCACTTTCAACTTGTACTCGACCAATTGTGAGGAAGGCCAGGGGCTTGTAGTAGCGGCCACAACGAATGTGTCTTCCCATGTGACGATGAATCAGCCCTCTGCCTCTTATAATTACTCCCAAATCGGCAAGGCTCTCAGTATACAAAAAATCAGAATGGGAGAACAGACCGTTGACTTGGTGATGGACCGTATGGATACCTCCAATTTGAAAAGAATTGGAAATGGAATCGTTAGCGTGATTCGTCACGATAATTATGGCACTTGGACGCAAAGTGTAGATGGAGATATTCCCATTTTCAATTTTCAGATTGCCGTTCGGGGAAAATGCACATCACGATGAAGTCTATGGCTATGGAGATCTTAGAGGCGAACTATATGTCACATCTTATGGAACCTTGGGAAAAGTGTGTGAGATTCTGTACGAAGCCACGGGTTTAGCAGAAATTCGTGGATATTTCTATGAGGCGCCAGCCGGCGGCAGTTGCATGCTGGGCGTAGCTCTAACAGACAACTATACTTGGCGTGAATGCTCCATTAAAGAGCTAAATGGGAGTTGCGAAGGATTGAATATAGGTGATAGATATGAGAACTGTATGAATCCTGACCCAGATTGGTTGGAATTCCCACTTCACATCGGATACGTTATTAGCAAGGGTGGCGGGCCAAGTTATAGGGAATACATTCTCACTAATATTAACCTTGGAACTGAGGTGCTTTGCCCTGTTTACGTCGAATGAATGCCAAGCAGAGACTTTAATGCTCGTTGTTATCACCTGAGGTGAACGATTTCAGCGATGGGTTAACCGAGGGAATTATCAACATTTTGTAGAAGTTCCGGCGCTGGTTCGTGATTGTTTGGAACTCGGAGTTCGCTTACAAGGGAAAGTCCGTAAAGATTCAGAAAGTGGCTGAGGATCTAGGCGTACGATATGTGCTTGGGGGATTGCCCCGAAGTCCGGTGAGAGGGTGCAGATACAGAATTCATGTGATTTCAACTTGATATATGGTGACTCAAAGCACCATCAGGCCCTTGGGATGTATCAAGTATCTGCCTGAGTATGAAGTTAACGCGCCCACAGACGCATTCCGCGCTTGAACCCAAGCCGATGATCCTTGAAGCGCCTCCTATCCATCTCTCAGTTCCGCCAGGATCTCCTCGCGGTTCAACCGCTCTATCTCGGCCGGCTCGTGGATTTCAGCCAAAGGAAGTCACAGACACAACCATCGTTCACGATTACTGGAATTCAATATCTGCCACCATTTCGGCGCCCCCCCCGCTCCGATTTCAAACCGGGTGGACCCACGTCGTAACCTGAAGGAAAGCCTACCTGCCTGAGTTCCAGCGAGGTAGATGTCATAAGTCGACTCAGGAACGCAGAGATCAGGACCTGTCCAAAAGCGTCTCGAGAGATCAACCGCTTACATTCGTTTCCAAGGATGATTCCATTTTGATGAGACTGAAATTTCAGATCGGCTTCATATGCATAGGTTAACAGGGTCTACATCAGGAATAGATATACCGAAATACAGATACACCGGATCACAAATGCCCCCAGTTTAACCTGCGGCTTTAACGTGTCCCCACCCCATGCGAAAGATTCCAACGCCAATAGGCATTACTTTTCAGGGTACGGAATCGATAACTGCCCGAATTTGAAAGCGGCAATAAATGTTCGCAGGAACGGTGGGAGTCGGAATAAAAAGAAGAAAGAATGCCAACCGGGGATGACAAAGCCGTTCGTGGAAATATTGCGTCCTGCGGCCACCACTGTGCCATCGGATTTCAATCCGTGGGTGAAACCCTCTCCAACGGCTACTTGGACGATGTCTGTCCATCCTCTCACCTCCAGCTGGCCGAGCAAGTTGTCTCCGGTGGCCACCACCGTACCGTCGGACTTCAATCCCACGATGTGCCAATATCCGGCAGCCACCTGGACGATGTCCTTCCATTCTCCCACATCTAGTTGCCCCCAATCATTGTCCCCAACGGCCACAACCGTGCCGTCGGCCTTCACTCCCACAACGTACATCCACCAGGAGGAGAAATCATGGACGAAAACCTGCCTACATACCGAGGCAACTTGGACGATGTCCGTCCATTCTCCCATATTCACCCGACCGGACCAATTTGGCCCGACGGCCAACACCGTACCGGCGGACTTCAAGCCAACGGTGTGGGCATCAGCGGCGGCCACCTGGACGATGTCTGTCCATTCTCCCACATCCAGTTGCCCCCAATCATTGTCCCCAACGGCCACAACCGTACCGTCAGATTTTAGTCCAACAGTGTGCCCAGATCCAGCGGCCACTTGGACGATGTCCGTCCATCCTCCCACCTCCACCTGACCGGTCCAATAGTACGCCGTCCCGTCGGAATTAGATTTAACCCACCCTCCCGCGGCTACCACAGTGCCGTCAGACTTCACCCCTACAGTGGTATCTCCTCCAGCGGCGACCTGGACCACGTCCCTCCATCCTGTAACTTCCAGCTGGCCTAGCCAGTTGCTTCCGACTGCCACCACCGTGCCGTCGGACTTCAATCCCACGGTGTGGATCGGCGCAGTGGCCAGCTGCACAACCTGTGTCCATTCACAAAAATCTTCCATTGGTCCATAATATTCCCCCACGGCCACAACCGTACCGTCGGACTTCAAGCCAACGGTGTGGGCATCAGCGGCGGCCACCTGGACGATGTCTGTCCGCATTCTCCCACATCCAGTT
>CAVOVO010000018.1:0-16751 GCA_963699845.1 uncultured delta proteobacterium | reverse complement strand
CCCCAAGAGCTCTCCCTCATCGGCGATGTGGCGAGAAAAGAGGGTGTCTTTCTCGATCCGGTTTACACCGGGAAGGCGTTCTATGGCATGACACAAGAACTGAAGCGGCATCCAGGCTGCTTCGGCGAAAGAGTGGTTTTCCTTCACACGGGCGGGATTTTCGGGCTGTTCCCAAAGGCGCCTGAAATGGCTCCCCTGCTGTGAGTTACCCGTATCGGTCGATCCACGGCAGAAGGAAAGACCTCTCGGACAGCATGGGTCCATGGCTGTCGTGGACCTTCTCTTTGGGGGATCAACGGAAGTCTTTCTTGCCTTCTGAGATTCAATAAAGTAAAATGAAGTTGATTGCTTATTGCTTTGGGCGAAGGCACGTGAGGTTATAGGCGGCTCCGCCTTTTTTGTTCACTTTATTCCATGACTCCGGCCAAATTGCGAGGCAGGGACAGAAAGGCCGTTTTGAGCAAGAAGGATTTGATACAGGTCGAGGGCGAGGTGACTCCGAGGTACTGGGGCCAGGTTTGCTGGAGGTCCTATGTGACAACAATGTCACCGTCACCGGCCGGCTTTCCGGAAGGATGAGAAAATATCGGGTCAAGGTCGTGGTTGGAGACCGGGTGGCAAGCTCAGTCTCTCGCCCTACGATCCCTCCCACGGACTCATCACTTATCGCCTCAAGTGATGCAGAAGCATAAGATACCGGCCCCTTAGCAGGTTTAGGGGGCCTTCCCCCCGCCCCCCGAAGCCCAAGACTCGGAGCGCTCAAACAATCAGAGGCCGGGAGCACAATTTCCACAATCCGCTAAAGTTTTATTTGCCCATTGTGTTTCTTCCGGCAAAAATAGCAGTACTTGCTCCACAAAGCTGGCCAACTCACTGTTGAAGTCAGCTTGTCCACCGGATTCTGGTACCTCAATGAGGGTTTCGTCCTATCAACGCCTTCTCCGTAGACGTCCCGAATTTGACACATTGCACATAGATGTCCCATCCTGGTTACCTCCCTAAGCCTTGACGTGTCAGTTCAAATGAGGACCCGGAGGTCCTTGGATTTTGATCTCGACAAGTCTTCCGGCACACTCATTGGCAACGTTATAACCTGCCTTTTTCTCACCGGGCATTTTGCCCACCCCTGCTCGTTTTTATGACAACTGAATCAGCAACTCGACCGACAAGGTTGCCGTACCTCATCCAAACGGTTTGACTTATTCTTTGAAGTTACTTCGATTCACAGCTTCATCAAAAGGTCCTCCGCAGGCATCGGTCCGTTTATGGCGATGCGTCTAAAAGCGAAGAAAAGTCTGTCCCATAAACAAAGAAATGGACCCAAGTATGACCCCTATGTACGAAAGCGATATACCGAGCAAGACAGCTCTCTGACGTCCAGTGGTCGTTGAATGCAGTTTTTGTCTCATTTCCCTCAAGAATGCCATTTCTCCATCCTCCTGTCGTTTGGGGGTATTTCCCAGTTGGTTTGAATTCTCGTCATGACCAAGGCATCGAATGGGTGGAATTTCCACGGCATTCGCGAGTGTCTCCTCGGTCTTATACCGTGTGCGATCGATTAAAGGTTAAGTCCGTTGGAGAAAGGCTAATGGATGGCTTTTGGGTTAGGGTGCAAATGAAAAAGGCAAAAATATCAGTAACACTGTCAGGGAAGGAAACCAAGCAAGTCGATCATCGTAGCAGGCTGGCGCCGTCCAACCCAAGAAAGGTAGATCCGAGAAAAGACATGCAAACGGAAAAACACCGACTGTAAGTTGAGCGACTTGCGGTATCCCTTCAATCTTTAATGCTCGACGATTGGCTCGGATTTGTCAATAAGAAGCAGCAAAAAGATTCTTTATTTGAGCTCCTTTGGTCCTCCACAAGAACAAGCTTGATTCCGCATCTCCATGTTGGAATCCTGATGGCTGGCAGCACCCGACTGACCCTTCGACGTGCTTTGGAATTGAACGGCCAGCGGATGGGTGTCGGAAGGCCCGCGATCCATCCGGAACGGGCCGTTCCAGGCACCACGTGGTGGACGATAAAGACCGCTCTTAATACCGCGACCTGCCCCCGGACCGCATTCCACCGTTGCCACCCTTGCGGTCGTCGTTGCGCGGACGGGCCTCATTCACGTTTAACGCACGGCCCTTCATCTCTTTGCCGTTCATCCCGGCGATGGCGGCCTGCGCCTGTTCTTTTGCCGACATCTCGATGAACCCGAATCCCTTGGACTGACCGGTGAACTTGTCATTAATAATGTTGGCAGACGTGACCTGTCCGAAGGCCTCGAAGGCCTGTCGCAGATCCTGCTCCGTGACTTCGAAAGACAGATTCCCTACATAGATATTCATTTTCTCGCTCCTCGTTGAATTTCTGTTAAATGTTTGCTGTTACGTTAACCCGTCTACTGTGTCTCAAAATCTGCTCCCATCCTTGGATGGACTCAGAAAGACCGCATGGCGGAGGACCGGCGTGCCTTGGGTCTGGACGAACTAAAAAGGATGGTGCCTTTGGAATCATCCCCCGATCTATTCGCCGCCTCTGATGCCGATGGCCGCTGAGGTGAAAAACCGGGAGACCGACGCGCTGGGGATTTTTTCATAAAGTTCGGCAAGCCCAGCCGTCCGTCACTCTGACGGGACTTCCCAACCCCTCTGGCGTATTCCGGCGCCGGTGCCCTGTAATCGAAGCCCTCTAGTGTCCGATGTTCCAACTTCTCGCCGAGGACATTCTCGATGTCCCATACCAGTGATCTATCCTTGGGTGTCACAAACGTGAAGGCATCTCCGGTCCTTGTGGCGCGGCCTGTGCGACCGATCCGGTGCGTGTAGGCATCGACGGTGTCGGGCGTGTCGTAATTGATCACGTGCGATATCCGCAAGACATCGATGCCGCGCGCGGCGATGTCGGTGGCTACGAGAATCTGGTATGTGCCGTTGCGAAATCCGCTGAGTGCTTTCTGGCGCTGCTGTTGCGACAGGTCACCCTGAAGGGACGTCACCGGGAGCCCTGCCTGCTTCATCTGTTTCGCCAGACGCGTCGCACGGTCTTTGGTTCGTGTGAAGATGAGCACCGAATCCGCTTCCGTTCGATCCAGAAGCTTCATCAGAAGGGCCGTTTTGAGGTGAGGCGCAACCGGGTAAACGGCATGGGAGACGGTGGACACAGGGACGCTGTCACTGATTCGCACGGTGACCGGGTCGTGCAGGAATTCCTGGACCAAATCCCGGATGTCATTTGGCATCGTGGCGGAGAAGAGGAGCGTCTGACGCTCAACCGGAAGACGGGCCATGATCTTTCTAATATCCGGCAAGAAACCCATGTCAAACATGCGGTCTGCCTCGTCCAGGACCAGGACTTCCACGCCCGCCAGACTGACCGCCTTCTGGTCCATAAGGTCCAGCAGTCGTCCCGGGCATACCACGGCGATTTCTGCGCCGGCCCGGAGCTTCGCGATCTGGGAGCCCTTGCTCACGCCGCCATAGATGGCGACACTCTTCAGTCGTGTATAACCGCCCAGTTGGCTGATGGATTCGTGGATCTGTTCCGCCAGTTCCCTCGTGGGCGCAATGATCAGGGCACGAAGACGTTTCGTCGGCCCTGCCATCAAACGCTGGAGAATGGGGAGGGCGAACGCGGCCGTCTTGCCCGTACCGGTTTGGGCCAGCCCGATAACGTCCTTGCCTTTGAGCACCGGGGGAATACATTGAACCTGAATGGCCGTGGGGACTGTCTAACCAAGGGATCCGATGCCGGATTCTATTCTAGGGTGAAAGTGGAACGATTCGAAACTCATTAAAACTCCTCTATTATGATTGGATCTTTATGTTGTAACACGCGCTGCTCGGGGAACTCGGCCGCTTCGGGCACTGTCTTGTCGTTGTTCATCCCCTGCCGCTTGTCCATCTCTTCTTTCGCTTTTGCAGCACTCAAATGTCTTTGCCTTTCGCAAACTTCATTTAACTCTGCTATGTCATTTGTCTCCGTTTTCCTTTGAGCTCGGCCACGCCACGATTCCGGTCTCTTGATTCGCCCTCGTCCAGGCATTCCCACCAAAAAAAAACCCAGAAGCCTTTTCTTACAGTCTCTGGGTATTACAGCCAAAGCCGAATTTAAGGTTCATTATTATTGATAAAAAAACCTCTCTCTTTCCTATTGTCAAGCATTCATTTCGTCCCATAACGACTTGTTTTATGGTCGCCTCCTCGTCATTTATCTCTTGTTGACAACAATTAGTCCATACGGGAGACATAGATGAGCCAGGGAGAGGGCGTGCAACCATGTCATCGTAATAAGGACAGAGAGTGTGAAGCCTCATAACTCGAGCTTCACACTCCCATCTCGGGCTTGGGCTCAGCAGGTCGCCCCGAATGGGCAGGTCCCCAAAGCCACCTTGTCTCTGGGCCTGCAACAAAGTGTTGACAGGTCTTGCGCCCTTTCCTTTTCGTATTCGTTAAGCAGTTCAACCACCATCTCGGCGCCTTTGGCCGTGATCTTGGCGCACATAAAGGGCTTTTGCGTCTCATTGAACCCCTTCAGCATGGCCCCACAGTTGACACTTCCGAATTCCTTCAGGAATCGTTTCTTGAGATCCTTGATCAGGAGGCCGCAATCTTTGAGATCTTCAAGCCCCTTGTCACGGCCAAGCAGTGCCCCCAATACAAGCACCCCACCGGTGAACCCGCCGCAAAGGTCCTCCGTGGTCCCGGCAATACCGCCCCCGAATCCCGATGACGCCTTGACCACGTCTCGATGCGATTCATCAGAAACCGCATCCAAGACTGCCTTTGAAAGCGCCTCTGCGCAGTGGAGCCCGGATTCGAGGTTTTTGTAGACCTGCTTTTTGATCGCCTTGGGCTCCAATTGTCCGTTTCCTTTGAATTTTCCTCGTTTATTTCTCCTGACGACTTGTCCCCGTGGTCCGTTTGGGCCCCGTCAACCGGTTTGGATGCCTGGATGATGGCGGAGACGATGTATTGGTGGACGTCGCGATCCGGTGCCCATTGGCGGATCAGCTCGCGACTTTCTTCCTTCAGAACAATCCTTGTATCCTCAAACCCTGCCTCACCCAGCATCCCTTCAAGCTCCTCCACTGTGGCTGCACCGGCGATGCATCCTGTCACGAGTGCCAGATCGTTTCGGAGGCCTTCGGGCATGGGAGAAGTGGCCACGATGTCAGCGATGGAAAGCCTTCCTCCGGGTTTGAGGACTCGATATGCCTCACGGAAGACCTGGGACTTGTCAGGGGAAAGGTTGACGACACAATTGGACAGGATGACATCCACGGCACCATCCCCAACCGGCAGGTGCTCGATCTCCCCCAGCCGGAACTCCACATTTGGGAAATGGCCTTTTGAAAGGTTCTCCCTTGCCTTGCTCACCATCTCGGGGGTCATGTCGACGCCGATGACCCGTCCGGATTCTCCCACCTGATCCGCCACCTGGAAACAGTCGAACCCTCCGCCTGCCCCCAAGTCCAAGACCGTCTCCCCGGGCCTCACGCCGGCTATTCCCACCGGGTTGCCGCAACTGAGACCCATGTTGGCACCTTCCGGGACGGAAACAAGTTGTTCCTCTGAGTAACCCATGTGCTTTGAAAGCTCATTTAGGGGCTTCGAGGACTTGCTGCAGCAGGACATGGGAGGTGCCGGATTGAGCAGTGGATGACCGTCCTTGGCTATGCTTCCATATCTCTCTCTGACCGCCTTCCGAATGGACTCTTCGTGATGTCTTTCCATAACTCGCCTCCTCTTTTGATATTTCGAAATATATCGAAATATCAGCTCAAAAAAAATGGATATGGTTACGCTGAAAAAAACCCGGCCAGATCCTTGATGACTTCAGGATCCACCCAGCACTCGATCTTCTGCCCGCGCCGTTCCATCCGAATGAGGCCCGCCCGGCGGAGCTCCTTGATATGATGGGAGACGGTGGAAGGCACGATCCCCAGGTCCCTGCCCAGGTCCCCGACATAAGTGCTTTCCTCCGCATCGATGCTTCGGACCGTCCCCGGAACGCAGCATGAGGTGAGGCGCAGAAAGATCCGCAAGCGGTTGGGATGTGACAACGCCTTGAATATGCCTGCCATTTTCTCAACGTCATCTTTTCGATAATTCGACATTCATCGAAATTACTTCACGCAAGCCCTCATGTCAAGCGATTATTTGGCACCCCGTGCTTCCCGGTTATCTTGGAAGGCACACGAGCACGTTTCTCTCATCCCGCTGGAAGGTGCACCGGTCTTCAAGGATGGTCTTTAACTTCTTCCTGGCACGATGGATCCTCACCTTCTCTCTCGAGGGTTTGATCGATGAACTTCCTCGTGGCAAGATGTGCCCCGTTCTTGACCTGCATGGCCACCGCAACGGCCTCCTCGATCTCCCCATTGGTGAGCCCCGTCTTCAATGCCTTGCCGTGATGATGTTCAAAACACGGGATACAGTTCGCCGCCGCCGATGCCCCTAATGATACCAAAATTCTTGTCTTCTCATCCATATTCTTCTTTCCTACGCAGTGTGTTTATCCTTAAGACGCTCACGAGGCACGGGAGGTTACAGTCTACATCGAGGCGGTCTGAGGGTTAACCGGGAGCAACTTGTTTGCAGAACCTTTTTTCTTGTTCTTCCTCCCCCTTATTGCAATAAACAATTCCAAAGCGCCGAGATGGACGCAGAGTGTCCAGACCCAGGCGGAAGTGAAGGTCTTCGTTCTCGATAACCTTTGGCAAAGCCTGCCACGTCCACCTCTTACAGAGCAAGATACAGAGATGCTCGCTGATCGTCTCTATGACTATGTCTGGCAACGCAGTGCGGGTGGGATGCCTCTGGAAACCACCATGGCAAGTTGAGAGATTGTGGGATTGGACGGGAAATGGCTGCGGCATTACAGGGGCTCGTGAACAAGCCGAATTGGGAAGACCCTCCTTCGAGAACCAAGCTTGACTGAAGAGCTCGGTCGCGGATTGCCCGCCGAAATGTTGAGTACATATGGAAGGTCCATTTCATTTATAAAGACAGGGTCCTACAGATTTCGCAGATGCCATTTGCGAAATCGCGGTCGCTAAAAAAAGCCACACGGCACCCGGGAAAGACGAGGGGGCTTTGGGGGGTAGATCAGAAGATACAAAGGAGACGCGGTGTATGTCGGTATTGCTCGAAACCGAGG
Organism: uncultured delta proteobacterium; assembly: GCA_963699845.1. GTDB lineage: Bacteria > Desulfobacterota > DSM-4660 > Desulfatiglandales > Desulfatiglandaceae > CAWHLE01. The sequence goes on along the minus strand of CAVOVO010000018.1, from coordinate 9,602 downwards.
CGGGGAGCCGGCACCTGGTCATGGGAAACGATGCCATATCGCGCGGGGCGCTGGAGGCAGGCGTGAGCGTTGTGGCGGGATACCCCGGCACCCCTTCTTCTGAAATCATCGAAGGCCTCTCGAAGGTTGCCGGGGAAAGAAACGTTTACGTGGAGTGGTCGGTAAACGAGAAGGTGGCGCTCGAAGTGGCCGCGGCGGCCTCCTTTGCGGGGCTCAGGGGCATGGCGGTCATGAAGCAGGTGGGGATGAACGTGGCCGCTGACTTCCTTCTCCACCTCACCCTGCGCGGGACCCGTGGCGGTCTGGTTCTGGTTTCGTGCGAAGACCCAGGGGGGCTTTCGAGCACCAACGAGGGGGAGTCTCGGCACTACGCCCGGATGATGGAGTTCCCGCTCCTTGAGCCGGGGGACTTCCAGGAGGCCAAGGACATGACCAAATGGGCCTTCGAGCTTTCGGAAACGGTGGGGAACCTGGTCATGGTGCGCAGTGTGACGCGGCTTTCCCACGCGAGCGGCATGATCACGCTGGGCGAACTGCCCCGGGTTGAGCGTCGGGCCCGGTTCAGATGCGGCGGGCCACTGCTGGACCCTCTGGATGGCCCTGTGGTCAACCTTCCCGGCACGGTGGAACCCCTCCACCGACGCCAGCAGGAAAACAATCGGAAGGCCGAGGCCCTGTTCGAGAAGTCCCCGTTCAACACCTACACGGGACCCGAGCGGCCCGAGCTGCTCGTGATCACCAGCTCCACGTGCCAGCCTTTACTGCCTGGAGGCGATCCGGATGCTGGGCGCGGAGGGGCGCGTGGGCGTGTTGAAGCTGGGAACCACCTGGCCCCTTCCTTCGATGCTGATCGAGCATCACATGGCCCGCACGGATCAAGATCCTGATGGTGGAGGAGGTGCATCCCTTTATCGAGGAAAACGATCGAGGCGCTTTCCGCCCGGATCGTTGACAGGATCGGGATCAAGCGGTTTTTCGGCAAATATGACAACACCTTCCCGACCATCGGTGAGCTGAACCCGGACCTGGTCATGGAGGCGCTTGCCCGCATCCTGGGGCTCGCGCTCCCGGCCGTGCACGAGGACTACGTCAGGCGGGCCGGGGAGATCGCCGAAGCGGGCGCACCCGTCAGGGCCCTGACCTTTTGTCCGGGCTGCCCCCACAGGGCCTCTTTCTGGTCCATCCACAACGCGCTCGAGCTGGACGGGCGCGAGGGGTTCGTGAGCGGAGACATCGGATGTTACTCGCTTGCCGCACTCCCCTGCGGGTTTGAGAGCCTCAAGACCCTTCACGCCATGGGGTCGGGCACGGGGACGGCCAGCGGATTCGCAAAACTGGGCCGCTTCGGGTTCGACCAGCCCATCTTTTCCGTGTGCGGGGATTCCACCTTTTTTCACGCGGTCATGCCCGCTCTGGTCAACGCCATCCACAACGACGCCAACATCACCATGGTGGTGCTGGACAACCGGGGGACGGCCATGACCGGTTTTCAGGCCCACCCCGGCCTGGAATCGACCGCATCCGGGGAAGCGGCCCCGGCCGTGGACATACCGGCGGTGTGCGAGGCCATGGGGGCCAAGGTCAGGATCTGCGACCCCTTTGATTTGGAGGATACGCAGAAGAACCTCCTCGAAGTGCTCGATGATCCCAAAGGGGTGAAGGTGGTCGTGCTGCGGCAGATCTGCGCGCTGAGCCCGGAAAAAAGGGGAAGAAGGCAGTTCGACGTCGCGGTGGACCCGGAGATCTGCCTTGGGGAACAGCTGCGGGTGCAACCGTCTGTGCACGAGGATATTCAGGTGCCCCGGCCTCCTCTGGGACGAAGGGGAGAAAAGGGCAAGAATCGACGAGGTGATCTGCGCCGGATGCGGGGTGTGCGCCTCCATTTGCCCATCCGGGGCCATTGTGAAGCGCCCGGTACAATCAGCCGTCAGGCTGAATAACCAGGGACAGGGCTTTGGTTCGCCGCTGAAAAGGATTAAAGGCTGACTAGCAGTGACGCGGCTCGTTGCCTTGAGCCGAATGAACTCGGGAGGGTGTCCCGACATGACAAGCGTTTCGTTATTGAACGACCCATATAATCTGATCATCACCGGCGTCGGGGGGCAGGGAAACGTCCTTGCATCGAGGATGGTGGGCGATATGCTCTCCAGGCTGGGGTTTCAAGTGACCATCGGTGAGATATTCGGGGCCTCCCAGCGGGGCGGGTCCGTCATGAGCCATCTGCGGATCTCGGCGACATGGACCCTTTCGCCCCAGATCCCGAAGCGAATGGCCCACGCCGTGGTGGCGCTCGAGCCCACGGAAGCCATACGGGTACTGAAAGACTACGGTAACCCGCACGTCAAGGTCCTCTGCAACATGCGTCCCGTACACGCCGTGGGCGTCATTTGCGGCGAGCAACGCTACCCCGAGCCCGAACAACTCAAGAAATGGATCCAAGCGCTCTCCGAAAGGGCGTGGTTCATCGATGCCACCGACAAGGCGATGGAGCTTGGAAGCCCCGTTTTCGCCAACGTCATCTCCGTGGGCGCGCTGGCCGCCACCGGCGTCCTGCCCCTGGACCGGGAAAGCTTCGAGTCGGTCCTTTCCCGGAAAATGTCTCCGGACAAGATGGCGGTGAATCTTGCGGCCTTTGACGCGGGGGTGGCGATGGTGAAGGAAGAGGGAAAGAGGCAGGTGACCAGGCTTGCGCGATTCACCTCGTCAGGGTCCGGCAATCGGAGGAGAATAGAGTCGCCCCTGCCAAGTGTTTCTCCTTTCGAGTCGCTCGTGAATGCACGTCAGGTTTTTGGATTTTTCCCCGACCCACGAGGGGGCCAGAAGATCGTCCCTCCCCGCATCCGAGACCATTCGCTGGATGATGACGCCGGGGGGGATGGCTTCCAGGAGGTCCACCAACAGGTCCACATAGACCTCCCTTTCCATGCACGCGTAGGCCCCACGCTCATGGAGCGTGGCAAGAGGGGTGCCCCGGGTGACGTAGAGCACGTGAAATTTCACCCCCTGAACGGGCAGCCCGGAAAGGAACCGGGCCGTCCCGAGCATCATCTCCCTGTCTTCTCCGGGGAGTCCCAGGATGATGTGGGCGCAGACATTCAGGCCCGCCTGGCGGGCCATGTGGACGGACCGCGCGAAGCACGCCACGTCGTGACCTCTCCTGATTGTCCTGAGCGTAACATCGTGTGCGGACTGCAGGCCATATTCGACCCATACCAAGTGGGTCTTTTTGTAGGAGGCCAGCAGCGCCAGTTTTTCCTCGTCCACACAGTCGGGCCGCGTTCCCACTGAAAGGCCCACCACGTCCGCATGGGCAACCGCTTCATCGTAAAGTCCCTTCAACCGGGCCAAAGAGCCGTAGGTGTTTGTGAAAGACTGGAAGTAGGCAATGAACTTGCGGGCCCCGTAGCGTCTCCTGATCCCAACCTGCGCGCGTGTGATCTGCTCTGAAATGGAAAGGTGACGGTCCACGAGAGCCCCGCTCCCTGAGCCGAGCCGGTCGCAGAAGATGCAGCCCGAGCGCGAATCGGTCCCATCCCGATTGGGGCAGCCAAGCCCCGCGTCGAGGGAGATCTTGTGAACTCGCTCCCCGAAGGCCTGGCGCAGATAGGTGCCGTAATCGCGGTATCTCTTCAATCCGGGTGTTTGCATTTTGAAGACCGGTCCCGCTTGAGTCCCGCCCACCGGGTGTTTTGGGCGATCCCCCTTGAAAAATAGGGAAAAAGAGGTTACTCATGAGTGTAACACACACGAACCCTTTCTTATGAGCGATTAGTGATCCTTGCGGGACGCAGGGGATGGTTTTTTGGACTGCCTCGGCCAGCGAGGGCGGACCCGAACCGGAAAGGAGTGAAAGATGCGCGCAGACGGGAAACGGATCATGATGGGTCTACTGGTCTTGACCCTGTTCTGGCCCGTGTGGGAGACCGCGGGCCAAGAGCGGTACACGGATACGGGACGAGACACGTGGGAACAACCGCTTGAGCTCGAAGACATGGGGCCTTACGAGGACATTCAGTTCGAACCGGCCAGCTTTGATCGGATCGAACGAGGGATGACCGAAGAAGAAGTCCTGGCGCTTCTGGGAAAGCCGGTGGATATCAAGAAAGTGCACCGCAAGGGTAACCGTTGGTCGGTCCACTATTATTATCCGGATAACCGGGTGGTGAATTTCAGGGACGGCCTGGTCGTCGGCAAAGACAAACCATAGACGGAAGACTACGCGCCCGGGAGACTCACCGCGCGGATCACGTCGCCGCACCTGACCTTTCCGCCCCGGAGCACGCGGGCGAAAATCCCCTCCCGGGGCATGATGCAGTCCCCTGCCAGATAGTAGATGGCGCATTTATTGTGGCATTCCTTGCCGATCTGCGTGATCTCCACCAGGGCATCCTCGCCGATCTCGAACCGGTGCACCGACCGCCATTCGGGTCCATTCAATCCCCGAAGTGGCGATGTTTTCCGCGAAGTCGCCAAAGGTCACCTGCAAACCGCCTTGCCGTGCCCTTTCAATGCTTTCCGAGGCCAGAAAGCTGACCTGTCGGTGCCATGGCCCGGCGTGGGCGTCGCCTTCGATGCCGTGCTCACGAACGAGGAGGGCCTCCGTGACCGTCTGCTTCCGTGTCCCCTTTTTCCTGCTGACCGCTATGGATACGACCTTCATGGTCTTAAGCCTCGCCCCTTTTTTCATGCAACGGCGCCGTGCCGGACCGTCGGCCCGCCTCACGGCTCGGCGTTTCAAGGCTGTCGAGCCTTGGGAGAAGGGGCGCGAGGACCTCGCATTCCCTGCACATTGCAATCTTCTGATGCCAGTGTTTTCGGACGGCCCCCTCGCAGATGGTCCCGGAGATGAACCAGCAAAGGGTCCCTGCCCGGAACTCCCACGCGGGGCATTGGTTTCGGTGCTCGGGGGGGCATCGCTTGATCTTCCAGCACGCGCTGGGCTTCCTTGGTGCGTCCCTCCTTCGGAGGTAAAGAAAGAGAATCTGTCTTTCCACATGGGTGGGAATGGTTCTCCAGCCCTGCTCGTAGCTGTGCACAGCTTTGAGGGAGGTGCCGAGAAGGGTGGCAACCTCCTTTTGGGTCTTGTTCAGGGCCTTTCGCAGGTGCGCGAATTCATGGTTTTCCAATAAGGGCCTCCTTGGTGCCGGAGGTTGTGGTCGAAAGGGCGCTCACACCGGCAGATTGGGGCAAGATTGCGTCCCGCTAAATATTTCTTGTTGCGATGAGTACCACAAGGTGGTATTCTTTGTCAAGAAAAGTAGTTCGTTTCTGAAGACTTGTATCGAGTCAGCAAAGATCTTCCATCTGAAGGCAGGGCTCGCGACCATGGTGGCCGGCCCATCGCGTCATACCCGAACCCTCACCGGGCGTAAGGAAGAAAGCCATGATTTTTGAAATCAGCCTATATCTCTCGCTGATGGTCTTTGGCCTGGGCCTGATTTTCAAAGTGGGCACATGGTTCCGCCGCGATTTCGGCGGGGAGACTAACCCCTTTTTGTTTTCGGAACGCCTTTTCGCCGCTGCAAGGGGCATCCTGTCGACCCTCTTCAGCGCCAAGGTCCTCACCCTTCTGAAGGTCCTGATCCTGGACGTCTTCTGTCAACGAAGGATCCTGATGGAGAGCCGGCTTCGGTGGGTCATGCACATGTGTCTTTTCTGGGGCTTCACGCTGCTATTGTGGATGCATGCCCTGGAAGGGATTCTCACTTCAAAGCTCTTTGAGGACTATGCCGCCACCCTGAACCCGTTCCTTTTCCTGAGGAACCTTTTTTCGCTCCTGGTGTTTGTGGGGATCGGGATCGCCTTTTACCGGAGGTTTGTCCAAAAGGCCCCTCGCTTCTTTACCAACGTCATGGATCGATACGCCCTGACCCTCCTTGCCGTGATCATGTTGTCGGGCGTCCTGCTCGAGGGGGCGAAGATCGGGTCCTTTGACCGATACTCCCTGATGGTGACGGATTATGCGGATTCCGACGACGAACAGGATCTCAAAGCCCTGGAGGCCTATTGGGTGGAGCACTTTGGCATGGTCTCCCCCAATGTATCCGGCCCTTTTGAGGCGGGGCTGCTCGACCGGGGCCGTGATCTGCACGAGATGAGCTGCGCGGCCTGCCATTCCCGTCCCCAGTGGGCGTTCATCAGCTACGCGGCCGCCGCGACCCTTCGGCCCGTTGCCGTTTCTCTGGACCGGGCAGGCATTGACGTCCTGCTTTGGTACGTACATTTTCTGGCCTGTTTCATCGGTCTTGCCTATCTCCCGTTCAGCAGGATGTTCCACATCCTTGTAAGCCCCCTGAGCCTCCTTGCCAACAGCGTCATGGACAGGGAAAGGTCCCACCCAGCAAACGTCCTGACCCGCCAGGTCATGGAGCTGGACGCATGCACCCACTGCGGGAGCTGCACCGCGCGCTGTTCGGTGGCGGTGACCTACGAGGAAATCCCCAACCCAAGCATCCTTCCTTCTGAGAAGATCGCCTCCCTCAAGGCCCTTGCCTCCGGCAGACCCCTGAGCGCGCGCCAGTTGGCCGCCATCCAGGAAGGCCTCTACCTGTGCACCAATTGTTACCGCTGCACACCGGTCTGCCCGGTAGGCATCAACCTGCAGGACCTGTGGTTCAACGTTCGGGAGGCGGTCCTGAAGCGGGGATCTCCCGAGCTCCTGGTTCTCACCCCGTTTTCCATGTACAGGGGGCTCATGAGCCCTTCTGTAAAGGAGGCAGACTACCTCGGTGCACAGCAGCAGGCCACGGCCGGCATTGAAGCGGTCTGCACCTCGCTTTCGACACCGGGGGAGACCATCGAGTCCACTCACATGGACAGGGATTTCAAGAAGCAATTGCTCGCCTCGGCCAACGGATCCACCTTTTCATACTGCTTCACCTGCACGACCTGCACGTCGGCCTGTCCGGTGGTGCGGAGCTACAACAACCCTCCCGAGGCCCTCGGGCTCACCCCGCACCAGATCATCCGCGCGACGGCCCTAGGTCTCCCCGATATGATCTTCCGGTCCAAGATGCTCTGGTATTGCCTTGGCTGCTACCAGTGCCAGGACAGCTGTCCCCAGGCGGTCCGCGTGGCGGATGTGCTCTACGAACTGAAAAACCTCGCGGTCGCACGGATGAAAGACGTCGGCCGCCAGTCAGGAGAGAGATCATGAAGCTGGCCCTGCAACGGTGCTGCACCACCCCCCTTTTCCTCAAACAATACGAGTCCTCCACGGACGCAGTCCTTGAAAAGCTTGGGGTGCAACTGACGGACAAGGCCCTCAACTGCTGCGGATACCCCTTGAAGAACTACCATTACAAGGCCCACGTGCTTGCATCGGCGAGAAACCTCTCCATTGCCGAAAAGAGAAAGGTCAATATCATGACTTTCTGCAACTGCTGCTATGGCACCCTGAAGGAGGTCAACCACCGACTCAAGGGGGACCGGACCCTGAGCCTGGAGATCAACCGCAAGCTTGAAAAAGAGGGGCTCGGATACGAAGGCGGGGTCGAGATCAAGCACATCATGGAGGTCTTTTACCATGACGTGGGGCTTGACCGGGTCAGGGAGACACTTGTCAAGAAATTCAATGGACTGAAAGTCGCCGTCCACTACGGGTGCCACATCCTGCGTCCCAGGCAGCTGGTCCAGTTTGCCGAACCGGGGACGGCGGCCGTTTTTGACGAGCTGGTGTCCATGACCGGCGCGGACCCCGTTGCCTGGCGAATGCAGTCGGAATGCTGCGGATCCCCCGTCTGGGGGATCGACGACGAGCTCTCGGCGACGCTCACCAAAAAGAAGATCGACAATGCCAGAGCGTCCGGGGCCGACTACCTCTGTCTGGCCTGCTCCTATTGTCAAGTCCAGTTCGACCGAGTGCAGAAGCGCCTGGCGGAAAAAGGCCGTATCCCCAACCCCATGCCTTCCATCCTTTTCACGCAGCTCCTCGGCCTCTGCATGGCCATCGACCCGTTCGTTCTGGGAATCCAGGAAAACCAGCTCGACATTCTGCCCATCCTGGATGCCCTCTCGTGAGTGGGGAGCGAGCGTCCGCACTCACGAGACCGAGGGGTCTGGGCCCCGCTACAGGGCGTCTCCGTAGCAGTTGACTTCCGTGAATTTCTTCCTGTAGGTTTCAAGCATGGCGGTGAGCACTCTTTTCGGGGGGGTGGTCCCGCGCAGCCGGGCCTTGATCTCTTCTTCGCTCAGTCGGACGTTGAGCTTTCTTCCAGGGACATCGATTTCGATCCAGTCGCCGTCCCTGACTGCACCGAGCGGACCGCCGTTATAGGCTTCCATTTCCACGTGGCCGATGCACGGGCCGGTGGTCGCCCCCGAGAAGCGGCCGTCGGTGATGAGGGCGACCCGTTTGTAGCCGGCACCTTTGAGCGCGTCGGTCGGTGTCAGCATCTCGGGCATCCCCGGTCCGCCCGCGGGCCCCTGAAGGGGAGCACCACCACGTCCCCTTCATGGATTTCCTTCGACGCAATGGCCTCCAGCAGGTCTCCCTCGGTATGAAAAACCCTTGCAGGCCCGCCGTGGACCAACATTTCTTTGGAAACAGCCGTCTGTTTGATGATTCCGCTTCGGGCGATGTTCCCCCGCAGCACGGCGATGCCGCCCTCCCTCCGATAGGGGCGGTCAAGGGGTCTGATCACGTCTTCGTCGAGGACCTTGCCCTGCGCGGCGATGGCCCGTGTGGACGGTCCGCTGACGGTGGGTGCGTCTTTGACGGCATCCCGCAAGCGATGGAGGACCGCCGATATGCCCCCGGCCCTGTGGACGTCGGCCATTTCATAGCTGCCCGCGGGGATGATGGAGCAGAGGTTGGGGGTTTCCCGGGATATGGCGTCGAACAGGTCGATCCCGATCGAGCACCCGGCCTCCCGGGCGACGGCCGGGATGTGGAGGACCGTGTTGGTGGACCCCCCCATGGCCATGTCCACCCGAATGGCGTTTTGAAAGGCATCGGGGGTCATGATGTCGCGGGGCCGCTCTCCCGCCTTCACCAGCTCCACGATCCGCCGGCCCGTTTCGTAAGCCTGCCGCTTTTTCAAAGGGTCCACCGCGGGGGTCGTTGCGCATCCCGTCAAGGACATCCCCAGGACCTCGGTCACGACCGCCATGGTGTTGGCAGTGTAGAGGCCCACACAGGATCCGGGCCCGCAGGTCATGGCCGGAAGCATCTGTTCGGCCTCCTCCGGCGTGATCATCCCGGCCTTGACCTGTCCCACGATCCCGAAGCCCTCTATGGGGTGGTGCTTTTTTCCTTCCACCACATTGGCCTTCATGGGGCCGCCCGTGAGCAGGATGGCTGGCAGGTCGAGGCGGCCGGCCGCCATGAGCATGCCGGGGGTGATCTTGTCACAGTTGGTCACCCCCACCCAGCCGTCCAGGGAGTGGGAAAGGACCATGATTTCGATGTTGTCGGCGATGTGCTCCCGGCTGGGGAGGCTGAGCCGCATCTCCACATACATGGCGATCCCGTCGCAGACGCCCGGGACCCCCCAGGAAAGGGCACGCCGCCCCCGTCCCGGATGCCCCGTTTCACCTCCTCTGCGAGCTCGTGGAGGTGCACGTGCCCGGGATCAGGTTCGTGCCGCTGTCGGCAACACCAA
>CAVOVO010000017.1:0-34011 GCA_963699845.1 uncultured delta proteobacterium | reverse complement strand
GTTTTGGCGCCTTTGGTTTCCAGTTGAAAGACCAAACCGGTTGACTAAGACCGACCATCTCATGCATATTCCTCCGGGTCCCGGTATTCATGCGGTCTCATCCACAACCATATCGAGAGGCCTTTTCATGGCCCTGAAAAAGGACGCTATCACAAAATCTATCTTTGATCGCCTTGATCTCACCAAAGCCGCATCCGTTACGGCAGTCGAAGCCACATTTGAGATCATCAAGAAGGCCCTGGTAGTTGAGCGTACCGGCGCGTTCGGTTTCCAAAGATTCATCAAAATCTACAGGAGGTAGCGCGATGATCGTAAGGCCCGGAATCAATATCAGCGGGAGACATCTGGTCCCATGCTAAATTTCGCGGAAAACGAACAGCTTTTGTGTGTGAAGAGAGCCGAGTCACATGGGCCAAATTCGACGCTCGTGTCAACAGGGTGGCCAACGCCCTCATCGCCGCCGGCTTGAAAAAGGGAGAGCGGGTCAGCCTACTGGGGCTCAACAGTATCCAGACCATGGAGATCATGTACGGGACCCTGCGGGCCGGAGGCGTCATCGTCCCACTCTCTGCCCTTCTGACCCCTGACTTGATCGCTTCCCTGGTCCTGGACTCAGCGTCCCGGTTCTTTTTTGTACTCTTCCCGTTGCAGCCCCTGGCCCTCCCTATTGTGAACAGAGTGGAAAACATCCCCAAGGAGAGACGGATCGCTGTGGTCTTCGAGGATGAGGGATGGACCGATTACGAAGCGTTTCTTGCGCCAGCAGCTGAGGAGGCACCATGGGTGGAGGTGGATAACGAGGATGAATGCAACATCATCTATTCATCCGGCACCACGGGGGTCCCCAAGGGCATCGTGCACAGCAACCTGGTCCGGTACATGGCCGGGTCTGCCTGCGGCACCGAATTCCGCATCGACGCCGCTTCGGTAACCCTCATCAACACGCCCATGTTCACCAATGCCACCTGGATGATGCTTCTTCCGCACCGTGGGTGCCTGCGGCATAACGGTGCTTTTGCCGACCTTCTCGCCGGACAGATTTTTCAGGGCGGTTCATGAAGAAAAAGTGACGCATACCTTCCTGGTGCCCACTCAGTTCCAGACCATTATCGAACACCCGGATTTCGATAAATACGACCTGTCGAGCCTTCGAATCATGGTCTCCATGGGATCAGCCATGCCGTTGTCGCTCAAAAAACGGGTGCTGGCCCGGATGGGAACAGGCCTCATGGAACTTTACGGCATCACCGAAGGCATCGGCACCACGCTCAAGCCCGAGGAGATCCTCATCAAGACCGGTTCTGTGGGAACGCCCATCAGCGGCACGGATATCCGCATAATAGACAACGATGACAACGAGTTGCCCCCAGGGGAAAGCGGCGAGATTGTGGGATACGGTCCCGGCATGATGACCGGGTATCACAACCGTCCCGAAGCGACGGAAGAGGCGCTCTGGCGCGATGAGAAGGGTAGGACCTATCTGAGGACGGGAGACATCGGCAAGTTCGACGAGGACGGCTTCCTTTACATCCTTGACCGGAAAAAGGACATGATTGTTTCGGGAGGCGTGAATGTGTTTGCCAGCGACATCGAGGATGTGTTTATGCAGCATCCTGATGTTCATGAAGTGGCCGTGATCGCCGTACCTCATGAGAAGTGGATCGAAACTCCCTTGGCTCTGGTCAGGCTTCGTCCGGGCGCCACCATTACCGGGGATGGATTGAAGGAATGGGTGAACAGCCGCGTAGCCAAACACCAGCGTGTGACGGCGGTGGAATTCAGACAAGAGGAATTCCCAAGGAACGCCCTGGGCAAACTCCTGAAGCGGAAGCTCAGAGAGCCCTATTGGCCGACCGAAGGAGCGTGTTGCAGGGAAAGGCGTGAGGCCGCCCTCAAACCTCCAAACCTTTCCGTTATGTTTAGGCTGGAACGCCGGCGACATGAGGTTGGATTCGCTTCATGGAGCCCCGATTTGCAGATTTCTTGATATCGAAACCAGCGCCTGACGGGTGATTCTGTCTGCTATTATGTTGATCTTATTTCATTCCGACAACCGCATGCCACGTGTAACATACTGATATCAATAATGAAAAAATTAATACGATAACCACACAACTGCTATAGGCAGAGCAAAGACCAATCCACGGACCAATTGGATCTTTTGTTATACCTTCGGTTGACTCAAGACCGGGATCTAATGCATATTCACCAAAATCCGGTGCTTGCTGGGGCCGTTTTGGTGGCGGCTTGCGCCTCATTGAGGGAGGAAACAGGAAAATGACCGCTTCGGAACCCTTCAGGGTCGGAGTTGAGAATCGCTACTTTGAGGATTATATCCCTGGTTCCGTGCACGAGTTCGGTCCTATCACGGTGGAAAAGGAAGAGATCATCGCCTTTGCAAAGCGTTACGACCCGCAGATCTTCCATACCGACCCGGAAGCGGCAACCAAAAGCATTTACAGGGGTTTGATTGCGAGTGGATGGTTAACGGGATCATTGACGATGCGGCTGGCAGTCGACCATTATCTCTCACACGTTGCCAGTCTGGGCTCGCCGGGCCTCCGGGAAATGAGATGGCTCGGACCCGTACGGCCAGGGGATGAGTTGCGGATTAGAGTGACCGTGCTCGAAACGAGGCGTTCGAATTCCAAGCCGGATCGGGGCATCGTCCGATCCTTTATAGAGACCCTGAATCAGAAGGACGAAATCGTCCTGACCATGGAGCCAATAAATTTCATGCTCTGCCGACGCACTTAGAAATCAGCCTGGCCACTCTACATCACAAAATCTGGGTCTTTCTTGATATGGACACAAGTATCCGAAATCAATAAATGATTACAGATTTGCAGTTGAAATCACATATGTTCCACACAAAGAAACAGCAAAGGCGAATAGCAGTTGTGTTGCGAGTTTTATTCGTTAATTATATCAAATGGTTATAGATTATTTTATTTAATTCACTTTATTCATTATTGATATCAGTATGTTACACGTAGCATGCCCGATCTGGAATCGTAGTTGAAATCAGTCGTTTAAATGGACTCGCAACATAATAGCAGAAACCACAGGCTCCAAACATATGGAGCTTTGTTGGAGTAATATGCATTTCGGAGATTTCAAAATGTTTTGCTCTTGATATAAGACTAAATTTAGGTCGATTGTTGATATAATGAAGAATCGGTTTCAAGCCACCATGTAGTTAAAGGATCAACGCCGATTACTCACTGCGGTCTAACCCTGATTCCCTATTTTGGAACCTGGCCCCAGGCGCCTAGCCATAGGGACGATGCGTTGATACAGCCGAACAGCAACATGCCGGCTGCGACCAAAAGGAACAGGCTGGTAATTCCATATCCCAAAGTCACCACCGCCACCGCCGCACCTCCCACCGCGACGAAGGCTCTGACGATTGTGCTTACCACAGGCCAGATCACTGTGCCGGCCCCTTGGGAGGCAAAATAGATGGACAGACCAATGCCTTGGAACGCGTATGTGCTGCCAACGAATCTCAGGTAAGCGGAACTGGCCCCGAATACGGCCGGGTCTTCGGTGTACAAACCAACCCATAACGAAGGAAATACAGCCACCACCATTCCGATAAAGCCTGAGAGCAGGCCGGCAGTGGCGGCCCCGGTCCAGCCAATCCGAATGGCTCGCATCAGTTTGCCGGCTCCCATATTCACGCCGACCATGGAGTTCAGGGCGGCACCGATCCCAAATATCAGAGGTATCAGCAGAAACTCCAACCGTGCCCCGATGCCGTATCCCGCTAGAGCGGCCGGGCCAAAGCGACTGACGAGGCTGGTGATGCAAAGTATAGTAAGAACGTTGAGGATTGGTGATAACGAGGCTAGCAATCCCACTTTCAGGATATCTCTGAAAAGGGCGATCTCCAACCGAAAGAATGTATCCGCAGCTTAACCAGGGGATCCCAAAAGATAAGCGGTAGTAAAAGCAGTGTTGTGGCAATCAAGGCCGACAAAATCGCGGATACTGCCGCACCGGCAATCCCGATTGATGGAAAGGGTCCCCATCCTAAAATCAAACTACCGGATAAGGGTATCTGAATGATGACGGCCAGAACCGTCAGTACTGCGGGGTATTTCATATTGCCCATACCGCGATATACGCTGCTGAGGATATTGGCGACCCATATCAAAGCACAACCTGTAAAGAGAACCACAGCATATGATTTGGCCTGAAGCAATACATCGCCCTGACCGCCGAGCGCCTTGAGAATGACCTCCCCAAGAATGAAGTAGACTGCACTGAATATCGATGCTCCTGTCAGTGCCATATCAGAGCGTGCCATATGAGCGCCTGGCCACGGTCAATGTTCCCCTGGCCAATCGAGCGCGCTACAGAGGATGCCACCGCCCCACCCAATGCTCCGCCTGACATCATTTGCATCAGCATAAACATCGGAAAAACCAAGGCCAACCCTGCCAAAGACCGCGTACCCAGTTGGCCTACGTACCACACCTCTGCAATACTCACCGATGACTGAAGAAGAAAGGCTATGACATTCGGGCCTGCCAAACGAAGCAGCAATGGGAGTATAGGTCCATTCAAAATCTCGACGGCCAGATTGTCAGATTGGGTTGTCATAACAATACCTGTCTATCTGATTGCATAATAGAAACGAACGAAACGCGCCGCCCGTTCCATTTGTTAAAGTGCCCAACCTGAAAAGGGAATGTGTAATGAGTGTATTTACACATAAAGGCAGAAAAAAATTATAGCTTCCTGGCCACCTCATGGAGACCGGATAGCAACCCATCCCACTCTTCCTCACCAATTGACTCGACGATCTCACGCTGGGCCTGCCGCCAGAGTGGCAATGCCTTTTCGAGCAAATCGGCGCCCTTCTCACTGATCCTGATCTTTCGTTCCCTCCTGTCCTCGCCCGGCTCAATGGAGACCATTCCCATGCGCTCCAAAAGCGCAAGATTGCGGGTCAACGTGGTCCTCTCCATACCCAAGATCCTTGCCATTTTGGTGAGGAGGACACCATCCCGCTCGTAGACGCCATCAGGATGGAAAACTGGTTTGCTTTAAGACCGGCTGCTCGAAGGATCCGGTCAAACCTCTGTGTCACTAGTCTGGCCGCCCTTCTAAGGTTAAAGCAGACACAATTCTTTCCGATTTCCCTGCGGAAACTCTTGCTGCTTAGGTTCGCGTTTTCCATGACTCCCTCTATATGTGTAATTACACGTTTATCAGTGGTTGTCAACCCAGATTTTTCGTACGGCGGGAAGACATGCCGACAAGTGGGCCATCTGACTCCTTCTATGGCTTCCGGCGGCCTGGAAAACGCCATCTCTTGGCCTGGGATGTAGAATTTCCTGTTCCTCAAATTTTGGTTTACTTGCCAGTACATAAGTAGCCGAAATCAATCAATGATTGCATATTTGCAGTTGATAGACCAACCCTTTTAGGTCAGGCAAGCGACCCCGGGAAACCGAAGTAGCTACACCCAATCAGTCTTAAGTCAATAGATGTTGGAGACATCCGTATGGGCTGCTCAGGGACGGCGCGGTTTTGCGCCGTCGCATGAAGCAGAACGGTTAGGCTTGGTCCCGAAAGCCACATTCGTACCCCGACAATGGTTATACTGCTGGTGGCACAAAACAGCTCCAGATACAAAAGGGCGAGATGCTGACTTCCAGAGCAAAGTCACTGATGTAAAAACCCAAGATGTGGGAGAGCGAACAAAGCAGAAATTGGGCGACTCCGATGACGATCAGCTATTTTCTGAAACTGACTATGATTTGACGTTCTTGACCATTTCAATAAATTTCTCGGTTAGCATCGTCGTGCAGTCCGGGCTTTCTGCGGAGGCTATGTACGGACAGATGCCGGATGTGATCACATTTCCATCGACAACCACTCCATTACCGGAGTACATCCCGTCCCTGATATAGAAAATTTGTTTGTGCAGTGCATATTTTTTTCCTTTTAATATTCCTGCATCCGCCAGAATGCATACAGCACCATCCTGCGCAGCGACTGGAAGACCCTTGGAGAACATAAACTTTACGATTTTGAGAGCTTCCGATGGAACGTGGCCGGGCCTACCGCCTGCCATGCATGCAATAATAACACCCTGATACTCGGATGGGTCGATTTCAGACAGCTTACAGTTCGGCTTGATACTCCCGCCGGTAGACTAGAGTACTTCTTGCCCGGTGGAGGTTGAAATAACGACTGTGAGACCGCTTTTTTCCATAAGATCTTTCATTACGGCCAGTTCTTTGGTCACCATCTGGGCCAGGTCGAATGAACCTTCTCTCAGCTATAAGAAGAACCTGTCGGCCTTGCGCCCCAGAGTCCGTGACTCCGCTTAAACCTATGAAAAGGATGTAAACGAGTAGAAGGACAATCAAGCGTATGTGCTTTTTCATGGAACCCTCCTTTTCTGCAGGTCCTCAGCGACGACTACAAATAGCCCTGATGAATGGTTCGGTGCTGCCTCCCGGGGCATTTCGACGGCAACTTCAAGCACTCTACGTTCAGGTAAATCCTTGATCTCTCATTTAGTGCATAAATTTCCCAACCATAAATGCGAAAGCCTCCTGGTGGATAATGAAATCCGCTGGAGGCTTTACTTTCACCACCTTCAGGAGACACATGTACATGGTTTCCTCCAAGAAGGTTGAGGTTATGCTATTGATTTTACGGAAATTACATGGAATGAACTCAGTTTATTCCACTTAAGACCCAAGACGACGGTTCTGTCAAGAAGAATCGGGCGGCCTGGGGTAAATCCTGAGAGTTTGGGGGCGGACACTCCCGCTCACAGGATCTGGTTCTATCTTGCCAATAGACCCAAGAGATCCAGGCACTTGGGCACGATTTCCCATTGGATTTCCACACCATAGACCAGCCGGTTGACTTAAACCAAGGATCTTAGGCATATTCCTCCAGACCCCGATGCCTGTGCCGGGTCATATCCAAAATCAATATCGGAAGTTCGCTTTCATGACCCTGACAAGAGAAGCCATTACCCGTTCCGTCTTTGACCGTCTGGATCTGTCCAAAGCAGCATCAGCGAAAGCCGTCGAGTCCACCTTTGAGATCATCAAGAAGACCCTTGAGGGCGGCGAGGGTGTCCTGATAAGCGGCTTTGGGAAGTTCTGCATAAAGGACAAAGGAAAGCGCCGGGGCAGAAACCCAGAGACAAGCGAGGACCTGATGCTGGCTGAGAGACGGATTGTGACTTTCAAGTGTTCCCCCGTACTAAGAGAAAGGCTGAATGGCGGCCAGGGTTGACTTCTAGAATCACCGGCCGGGCTAGGCTCAGAATTTCGAAACGAAAGCCACCATTAATCAAGGCCTTATGCTCTCCGATTTTTCTTGACTGATTTCTATTTTCAGCTCAGAGTTTTTTTGTTTGCCCCTCAATCCACTAACCTCTCTTTTGAGGTTCGCCGTGGAAAGACATCTCAAATTTGCCCCATCAAGCTCCTGGTAGATCACCTGTTCATCTGCCAGGAGGTCCCAGACTTGCTGCTGCCACAAGGAGATTCCCGTTTTTTGATTTCTACCCGGAGGGCTTTGAATTGAAGTGCTCGAAATGCCAGGTTGAGAATCCCGAAGGTACGAAGTTCTGTAATGAGGGCGGCGGCAAACTGCAACTCGTATGCTTAGGGTGCGGGAAGGCAAATCCCCCAGAAAGCAAGTTTTGTAACAAATGCGGGCGCCACATGGGGGAGCCATCCAAGGAGCATCCGATTGATTGCAACCGTCCCCAATCCTACATACCGAAGCGCCTTGCCGACAAAATCCTTACCACCCGTACCTCCATCGCAGGCGAACGGAAACTTGTGACAGTGATGTTCGCAAACGTCGCCAATTTCACATCCATCTCGGAAAAGTTCGACCCCGAAGAAGTCCATCAGATCATGGAAGGTTGCTTCAAAATCCTGATGGAAGAAATTCACCTCTATGAGGGCGCGATCAAACAGTTCACGGGTGACGGCGTTATGGCCCTTTTTGGTGCCCCCGTGGCCCACGAGGACCACGCTCAGAGGGCTTGCCACGCAGCGCTGGCCATACAGAATACTATGCGAGGGTATGGGGACAAGATAGAAAAGGACTAAGGGGTGGGGTTCAGGATGCGCATGGAGATCAACTCCGGGCCAGTCATCGTGGGTTCCATCGGCGATGATCTCAGGATGGATTATCCCGCGGTCGGGGATACCACCAACTTTGCATCCAGGATGGAAAGCGTCGCCAAGCCCGGGACCTGGCGTAATGGAGTATTGGAAAAGGAAATAGGATGCATTACTCCAACACCCCAGTACTCCAGCGGATACAATGCTTTCAAACGCCAAAGCATTAACAAAACAGAGCCTGGCCACCTGCAAAAGGATTATTTTGGACACCGATGGATCGCAGATCGCCTTCCCATCGACTGTTTCCGGCTGTTATGTGACAGGATTTACTTCTTGCATTCTTTGGATCCCAAAATCCGAATAAAGAAAAGGAGGTGATAAGGGAGTTAAGAGCAAAGCGCAGCATTTTCTTTGATGTTCAGAACCTTAAACATTGATTGGTGCGAAAGGAGTGACACGATGAAGAAGTCAAAACTTATGGTCATTATCTGTACGTTCATTTTGCTTGGAGGCATGCCCAGTCTGGATAAGAGCCAAGCAGCGGAAACTTACAACATCGGGGTTGCTCTGGCCATCACGGGGACCGGAGCGCTGTATTGCAAGGACGGTGTGGATGCCATCAAACTTGCGGCGGATGAAATCAACGCCCAAGGCGGTTTCCTGAAAAAGCATCCAATCGAGCTTTTCAGCAGGGATACCCAGACCAAGCCGGATGTTGCCGTCCGTGAGACCAAGGACTTGATCCTGAGAGACAAAGTAAGGACCGTCCTCGGGACCTATTCCAGCGCCTGTGCCGTCGCCATCAAACCGATCTGCCAGGAATACAAGGTCTTGCACATCCCGGCCATCAGCAACTCGGAAAGCATCACCAAAGACAACTTCAGCCCGTACACCTATCAAGTGGTTCCCAACAGCTACATGCAGGCAAAGGCCGTGGTCCTGGGGGTTGCCGGACTGGCCAAGAAGAAGGGATGGAAAGAGTACGTGACCATCGCCTCGGATTATGAATGGGGCCGATCGACACAAGAGAATACTGTCGCTCTCTTAAAAGAGATCGCACCGGAACTAAAATTGAAAAAGGAATTCTGGCCGGCGCTTGGTGAGACACAGTTCACCTCTTACATCACGGCCATTATGGCCCAAAAACCCGACTTCGTGATCGGCTCCATTGCGTCCAAGGACAATGTGGCCTGGATGCAGCAGGCAAAGGCCTATGGATTTTTCGAAAAGATCCCTTATCCCGGATCCTTGATCAGCGTCTCCGAGTTGATCATACAGGCTAAAACGCTCACCCGGGGACTGGTCGGTCTTTGCCGGGCACCGTTCTTTGCCCACTTGGATGTTCCCATGATGGCCGACTTTGTGAAAAACTTTAAAGCCAAATATGACCGTTATCCCAGTGACTGGGCCGTCATGGAATATGATGCGGTCTATGTCCTGAAGCAAGGCATTGAGAAGGCAGGTAGCATTGACACTGAAAAGGTCCGAGAGGCCTTGAAGGGTGCTACGGTAGATACGACCAGGGGCAAGCTCTCGTTTCGTACTATAGACAATCAGTTGAGCTGCTCATCCTACATCGGCGTCGTGACGGATGACCCCAAGTACCCCTTCCCGATCTACCACGATCTGGTGGAAGTCAAGGGACCTGATTCCTGGCGCCCTGAGGCGGAGATTCTTGCCGATCGGGCGAAAGAGAAGAAATAAGCGAGAATAACTTATGGATATTTCGCTGCTCTTTGCGCAATTCATGAGCGGGCTGGCCCGGGGAATGATGTTTTTCCTGATTGCCTCGGGCCTCTCGCTCATCTTCGGGGTCATGAACATCCTCAATTTTGCACATGCCACCCTCTGGTTGGCCGGCGCGTACTTCTGCTACACGTTCTGGAATTTGATGCAGGACTACGCCTTCGGGCTATGGGTGAGCATTGCGCTCGCCTCATTGGTGCTGGCCGCTGTCGGCTGGATCATTGAGGTGCTGCTGCTGCGTCGTGTATATGAACGGAAGCTCCCCGAACAGCTACTGCTTACCTATGGCCTGATTCTTGTCATCGGCGACCTTATCAAACTGACGTTTGGTGTGGAGGACAAGATCATTACTCGACCCCCTTTGGTAGCAGGCCCGATCTTCTTGTTCGGCACACCATTCGATTCCTACTTTGTCTTCGTCATCCTGCTCGGGATGGGCGTGGCCGTTGGCCTGTGGTGGTTCTTGAAAAGGACCAAATATGGGCACATCGTGAGGGCCGCTGTATTCAGTCGGGAAATGGTCAGCGCCCTGGGAATCCGAATTCCGAGGATTTACACGGGCGTTTTTGTGCTGGGGGTCTTCATCGCCGGTCTCGCCGGGGCTGTTCAGGCACCCGTCGGTTCTATCACGCTGGGGATGGACATGGCCGTGGTTGTTCAGGCCTTTTGCGTGGTCGTGATAGGGGGGTTCGGCAGTCTCTTGGGTACCTTTGTGGGCGCAATGATCGTCGGGGAAGTCTATTCCTTCTCCATTCTTTTCTGGCCCGAGGGCGCCCTTGTTTTGATATTTGTCGTCACCGCTTTCATACTTATTGTCCGCCCATGGGGGCTGTTCGGAACACCCATGAGGACATGATCGTTCACACAGTTAGGATAAATGCTCATGAAGCGATATTGGTGGCTTGGACTGATATTTATCATCGGACTGATTTTGCCCCTTGTTGTGGGTGAATTCTGGGTTCACGTGGCCATTGAGATCCTGATCTTGGGTCTGTTTGCCGTGAGTTTCAATATGATTTTCGGTTACATGGGCCAGCTCAGTTTCGGACATGCCGCTTATTATGGGGTGGGGGCTTATGCCACGGGTCTCCTTATGGTGAAGGCGTCCCTTCCTCTGCCCATCGGTCTGGCCGTGTCAATGGTAGCGGCAGGAATCTGTGCCCTGATCATTGGTTATTTCTGCGTGCGCCTGACCGGGATCTATTTTGCCATCCTGACCCTCGCATTCGGACAAATGCTCTACTACATCATCTTTCAGTGGTATTCATTCACCGGCGGAGATAACGGCCTCCAGGGGATCGTCCCTCCGGATCTGCTCTTCGGCGCAACGGCCTATTATTATTTTTCGCTGTGTGTGGTGACGGCCGCACTGATCGCCATGTGGTATATCAGCCGCTCTCCCTTCGGGTACACGATGCGGAGTATCAGGGAAAATGCCGATCGAACCCGGTTCATCGGCATCAATGTTCGCAGATACATGCTCATCAACTTTGTTGTGGCGGCCATGTTCGCCGGACTGGCCGGTGGTCTCTGGGGGCCATTCAATCGAAGCATTGCCCCGGATCTCTGCAACTGGCATCAATCAGGAATCCCCGTCTTCATGGCAGTGATCGGCGGTCCCATGGGATTCTTGGGCCCCATGATCGGTTCCGTGATCTATACCTTCCTATTTGCCTTTGTCACCGGTTTCACCCAATACTGGCCCCTGGTCATAGGAAGCGTCATCATCTTCGTCGTACTGTTCATGCCTGGGGGAGTCCTTGGATTGGCTGAGGTAAGGACGAAATGGTTTGGATCCCGTCGCTTCGCGGAGGACTTGAAGGAGTCGACCGAAACGGAGAAGAGATGATATGGCAGAAGAAGTTATCCTCAAAGTGACGCAATTGAACAAGTCATTCGGCGGACTGAAGGCCACGAACAATGTCAACTACGAAATGACGAGGGGAGAGCTTTCCGCCATCATCGGCCCCAACGGCGCAGGCAAAAGCACCTTCTTTAACCTGCTGACAGGGTACCATAAGGTCGATTCGGGTGAGGTGCAGTACAACGGCAGGGATATTACCAATTGGCCGCCTCATCGGATTGTGCGGCTGGGCATATCCAGGGCCTTCCAGGTCAGCAACCTCTATCCTGCCCTGACAACCTATGAGAACATCCGGCAGGCCGTCCTCGCGCAACAGAAGCGGACCCTCTATTTCTTCACCCCGGCAGAGCGATTGGCCAAACAGGAGACGGAAGAGCTTCTGGAGACCGCAGGGCTTCCCAAGCATGCAGATATTCTTGCAGGAAACCTCTCACAAGGGGACAAAAAAAGGTTGGAACTGGCCATTGCTCTGGGGAACAAGCCCGATTTGATTTTTTTGGATGAACCGACAGCCGGCATGTCCAGCGAGGAGACCCAAGAAACCATGAAGCTGGTCGAGAGGCTCAACCGGGAGATGGGGCTGACTATTCTATTTACCGAGCATGACATGTCCGTAGTTTTCGGCTATGCTCGCCGCCTGACTGTCTTACACCAGGGAACCATCATCGCTCAAGGCACCCCGGAAGAGGTTAGGGCAAATGAAACAGCGCAAAAGATCTATCTGGGGGAGGAAGCATGATCTTAGAGGTCAAAAATATAAACACCTTTTATGGAACAAGTCATATTCTTTTTGATGTTTCCATGTCCGTTGATCGCGGTGAAGTCGTCTGTCTCCTGGGTCGGAACGGCGCAGGCAAAACAACGGCCATGCGGAGCATCATGGGACTGACGTCCCCTCGGTCCGGGAGCGTTCTGTTCCATGGCCAAGAAATGAAAGGTCGACCTCCCTATTACATCGCACAAAAAGGAATGGGATACGTCCCAGACAACCGATTGATCTTCCCTGATCTCACGGTACGCGAAAACCTGGAACTTGCGGTTAAGATCCCCAAGAATTTTGACGGCAAGCCATGGACTGTGGACAGGATTTATGAGCTTTTTCCTCTCCTTAAGCGATTGGATAAACATCTGGGTGGGTATCTGAGCGGGGGCGAGCAGCAGGCGTTGACCGTCGGAAGGACCCTCATGGGTAATCCTGACCTGCTCCTCCTCGATGAACCTGTCGAGGGATTGGCGCCCATCGTAGTGAAAGACCTGGGCAAACGGATAATGGAGCTGGGGAAGATGGGAGAAACGATGCTGTTTTCCGAGCAGAATGTAAAGTTTGCTATGATGACCGCGGAGCGGGCCTATGTGATTGACAAAGGCAGAATTCGATATCAGGGCCGAATCGAGGAATTGAAGGCTGATGAAGAGGTCAAGAAAAGATACTTAATGATTTAGCAGTTGATGCTCTCTTCTAACAATACCTTTGGTAGCCGGACATGGCCGCCTTCAGGGAAACGGCACCCTCCCAGCCCTTCGTGTGTCGGGTCATCAGATGCTCTTTTTCTCCAACAAATTATTGTGAGGAGCCGATTCACTTAGCCTGAAAGGAGGCCAGACATGCTGAAGCCCGGGAAGACGTACGAAGAAGTCTACAATTCATTTCGTTGGCACATTCCGGAGTATTTTAACATGGGCGTGGACATCTGCGACAAATGGGCGCACCAGCGGTACCGGATGGCCTTGATCTATGAGGATGATAAAGGCCAGGTGGAGCGGTATACCTTCTGGGACCTGAAACGTCTGTCAAACCGGCTTGCCAACGCCCTGAAGGCGCACGGGATTGAGTGCGGAGACCGGGTGGGAATCATGCTGCCCCAGTCTCCCGAGGCGGGTCTTTGCCATATAGCCCTGTACAAGATCGGTGCGGTAGCGATCCCGCTCTTCACCCTGTTCGGCACAGAGGCACTGGAGCACCGTTTGCTGAACAGCGAGAGCAAAGGGATCGTGACGGATGACTCGAACCTTCCCAAGATCCTTGAGATAAAGAAAAAACTCCCGCACCTCCAGGTTGTCATCCTGACAAGAGGAGAGGGTGGAGAAGGCGTATTAAAATTCTGGGACTTGGTGGAAAAGGGATCTCCCTATTTTGATCCTATCAAGAGCAAGGCTGATGACCCCGCCTTTATCAGTTATACCTCCGGCACCACGGGTCCACCCAAAGGGGCATTCCATGCCCACCGGACTCTCTTAGGTCACCTGCCCGGCATCCAGATGCCTCACAACTTCTTTCCAAAAGAGGACGATCTTTTTTGGACACCCGCAGACTGGGCGTGGATGGGTGGATTCATGGACGTGCTGTTGCCCAGTTGGCACTTTGGCATTCCCGTTTTGGCTCACCGGGCCAAGAAATTCGATCCGGAAGAGGCCTTTCACCTCTTGGCCAAGTACGGGGTCCGAAACGCCTTTATGCCTCCCACTGCGCTCAAGATAATGCGGCAAGTTAAAGACCCTCGCAGCCGCTATGACTTTTCCATGCGATCTATCGCCAGCGGCGGAGAGGCCCTGGGAGAAGAACTGCTGGACTGGGGCAAAGAAGTGATGAGATTAACAATCAACGAGTTCTACGGCCAAACCGAGGTCAACCTGGTGGTGGGGACCTGTTCAGAGATCATGGAAGCCAGGCCGGGTTCAATGGGAAAGGCCATACCGGGACATATCGTGGAGGTGGTGGATGATTGCGGCAACCCTGTCCCCGTTGGTTCCGTCGGTGAGGTGGGCATTAAGCGACCCGATCCGGTGATGTGCATCGGATACTGGAAGAACCCGGAGGCCACGGCGGAGAAATATGTCAACGACTGGTGGCTTTCCGGAGACCTGGCAAGAAAAGATAAGGACGGGTATTTCTGGTTTGTGGGCAGAAAGGACGATGTGATCACCAGTGCAGGCTATCGGATCGGACCCGCTGAGATCGAAGATTGCCTAATGAAGCACCCTACAGTGAGCATGGTGGCTGTTGTAGGAATTCCTGACCCGATCCGGACTGAGATTGTAAAGGCGTTTATCGTTCCAAAACCGGAAGTGACACCCAGCCCAGAACTGGAGGAGAATATCAAGAATTACGTGAAGGTTCGATTGGCGGCCCACGAATATCCGAGGGAGATCGAGTTTGTCAAGGAGCTTCCCATGACCGCCACGGGCAAAATCATGCGCAAGGAGCTCAAAAAACTCGAAGTAGAAAGAAAACGCCTGAACTGAGCGATGCCCAAACATGAAACCGGCAGCAAGATGGAGTCCTTTCGTTAGTTTACAGTACCCCGGGGCAATCATTTGCATGCTTTTCTCGGAGTTCACCATCCCCTCCTCAAGCTCGTTGAGAATTCAATCGCTTGCTTTACTAACCGTCAAACGAGCCCACCCGAACTGGGTGACGGGATTCGATAGGATGTGACCGGCTGAGTCAGTCGCCGTTGCTCTTTGACATAAAAAGATTTTTAAGTAAAGGCCTATCGTACTTCAACGAGGCTGGATGATCAGGCCGTGTTCATCCTTGGTGAGGAGCTTCCACTGGTCGGGGAGCAACTCTCTAAGGCGGCTGACTGGATGGCTCATGATGCCTCTGAGGATATCGTCGAAGTGCTCCCAAGGATGGACATTGAAGAGCTTGCACGATTGAATCAGGCCCAAAGAACCTAAAAAAGCTAGAATATACGCACGGCTTTTCTTCCACTCTAGAAATCTGCAACGGAACTTGCCAATAGACCCAAAAGATCCAGGTACTTGTGCACGATTTCCCATTGGATTTCCACACCACAGACCAGCCGGTTGACTCAGACCAAGGATCTCGGGCATATTTCTCCAGAATCCGGTATCAACGGGGTCCTACCCGAACCATTAATAGGACGGCCTCTTTATGACCCTGACCAAAGAAGCCATCACCCGTTCCGTCTTCGACCGCCTGGACCTATCCAAAGCCGCATCCGTTAAAGCGGACGAGGCCACCTTTAAGAACATCAAGAAGACCCTTGAGGGCGGAGAGCATGTCCTGATCAACTGGCTTTGGTAAGTTCTATGTGAAGGACAAGGGCAATCGCAGGCGGAGAAACCCGCGGACCGGCGAGTACCTTATGCCGGCCGAGAGGCGGGTTGTGACTTTCAGGTGTTCGACGGTGTTGAAGAGAAAGCCGAATGGTGGTCGCGCCAGTCTGTAAGACAATCTGTCGGACTGAGCCCCACCCTTCCAAACGAAACCATTCATAAATCAAGCCATTATCCTCTCCGATTTTCCTTTACCAATCCCCCTTACCAGAACATGATTTCAAGTGTTGTTTCCTCAATCCAATGACCTCTATCTCGGAGATGATGAATGGAGAAACCGCTCAAATTATGCCCGTCAGCCTCCCGATCGTTCTTTATCACTGTTGGGAGCCAAACCGATTTGATACATCGAATCTGCAACATAACATGGCGGCGGATTCCAGTGGTAACTCGGCTCCTGCCGCAGTCACATTCCCTTTGAACCCGAGATCCCGGCATTGATATAATATAAGGAGTCCGCCATCTTGCGAGTCCTTTTTGATTCACTTTCAAAGGCCATTAGCCAGCCCTTCAACAGGCCCTCGAATCTTGTGGAGTCGCATATGATTCGTAGGTCGAAGAGGTCTGCACCATGATTCAAGACATATGGGTTTTGTCATGAACAGAGAGAAACTGCTCGAGCTATTCGTCAAAGCCAATGAGCTCAAGGAAGGAGATCTCATTGTAGGGGGAACGCGCGATGGGCACGAACGTAAGGATGCCAGGCTGATCCTTTCGACACTGCGGCTTGGAGATTTTTCGAAGGTGGATATAGTAGAGGACGCGGTCACCGAGGCACTTACAAGGTCTCTCAATAAAGACCTGGCCGCCGAAATTTCTCACCTGTCTCTTGGTCAATTGAAAGAGATACTTCTCGGCAAGAACGGAAACGATTGGATTCGCCATTACAGCGACGGACTGGCGAGCGAACAGATCGCTTGCCTTGCGAAGCTGATGAACAACAACGAACTATCGCAGATCTCTCGCTCTATCTTTGATCCGCTGCCAGGTCAGGGTATCACCATCGGCTCACCGGGTCATTTAGGATCTCGGATTCAACCCAACAGTCCCAGCGATGACGAGGAAGAAATACTCTTTTCGGTTCTCGAGGGCCTTGCGTATGGCTGCGGGGACGTGATAATCGGTGTCAACCCAGCGAGCGATGATGTGGAAACCATCGTACGGCTCGAAAGACTTCTCCAGGGGATAGTGGAGCATCTGGCTTTGCCAACCCGCTATTGCGTGCTTTCAGACATTGTAAAACAGACGTCTGCCCGGGAACGCACCCGGGTGGATGTGGGCTTCCAGAGTCTGGCGGGTACATCCAAGGCACTCCGTGGGATGATTGGTGTGGATGTGGATGGATTGCTTGAACTGGCACGGGGTTTCGATGGGCTTTATTTCGAAACCGGTCAAGGTTCGGCTGTTACCAATCATGCCGCCGAAGGAGTCGATATGGTAACGCTCGAGGCGCGCAACTACGGACTGGCCAGGATCATCAGAAGGCAAACCGGTTCCTGGATGATTGTAAATGATGTTGCAGGATTTATCGGTCCGGAAGTATTTCGGAGTCCCGGCCAACTTTTGCGGGCCTGCCTCGAAGACACGGTGATGGCAAAACTTCATGGATTAAGCATGGGACTAGACGTCTGCTCCACCTTCCACATGGGCATCGATCCGGAAACCCTCCGGCAAATCACCGTTCAAATCACGGCCCAAGCCGCACCGGCATACCTCATGGCCGTGGCGGGTAACTGTGATCCCATGCTCGGGTATCTGACGACTTCATTTCGGGAGCACCCGCGACTGCGTTACGACGGCGACAAGCGGGTCGCCACCGAGATGCATGCCAGATTGATGAAACTCGGTGTGATGGACAGAACGGGCGAATTGCGCCCGGACAAGCCTGATGCAGAGTCCCTATATGCAATATACATGAAAAACCGCGTTGAAAAGCGCTCATTTGAGGCTCTGCGAGCCGAGGCAAGAAAGAAGATGGCCGCTCTGCGCAGGCGTGGCTTTGATCTCGGGTACGGGCATGATCCAGACTATGGCGCACCGAGTGAAGTCGCTGTGCGAATACAAAGAATCTATGAACAGGCTCGGCGGGCACTCTATGCCACTCTGGATGATTCAGTGCTCAGGGACGCATCTCCTCATAGCCTGCGCATCGCCACATTGGCGGCTTCTCGCGACGATTATCTGTCGCATCCTTCGTTGGGAGAGGGCATTACAGAAAGGTATGAGAAGCGTGTGCTTGGGCTCTTCGGGATCTCTCGCGTCCCGCAGGTCCAGATCGTGATTTCCGATGGACTGAACGCTGATGCGGTCGATGAAAACCTCCGCGACCTGCTTCCTCCCTTGCGGCATTTGCTTATTGCGAAAGGTTTCCATGTGGGAGATGTCGACATCGTTTTCCAAAACGGTCGAGTTCGTGCGGGATACCACATTGGTGGCCTGCTGAACGTCGACGTTATCGTACATCTGATTGGAGAACGACCCGGGACGGGGCTCAACACTCTCTCCGCTTACCTTACCTACGGACGCGATAAAGAAGACCGGTGGCGCTGGAGTCCCTTTATGGACCATTCAAACACCACTGTGATCTGCGGCATCAACCGCCAAACACCCTTCAGAGGCTGCGCGAGAGGCAGCCGGGTGCGTGGCAAGAATCCTTCGAGAGCGTCAAATCCGGTGTCGAATTATCAAAGGGGTGTTTTCGCGTTTTGTTAGAGCGTTAACCCGGTCCCCCGGTCGTAGAAACGCTCCACACCCGGAGGTGACTTCAAAGCGGTTTCAAAACCCGGAGACCGATTTTTTTCATACAGTCTGGCTGCAGTCTACCAGCGAGACGTTGCCTTCATGCGACTTGGTGAAAATTCTGGATTCTGTATCGGACGAAACCGTGTACAGAAACCACAGCCTGACTCAGACCAGGAATTCTTGTACCCATGGCTGAATCCGTTCTTTCGGATTCAAGCTTCATGCATCAATGAATCCCCCGTAAGCCAAATTCATTACTTTGATTCATGCCCCCGACTCTTGGAGAGAGTTTTTTTGTGTTTTTTGTTGACAGCAAAATAGAATAGGAATTTAATTCCCTCATCTCAAGCGCTCTTTGTCGATCTTGAATCGTGAAAAAACCTGATCTTAACCTTCTGGAGGTATTTGTGGATTCCAGCAATACCAGAAGGGGCGGAAAATATAGAGCCCCCGTGTGCCTGTGAAACGGTGCCGGGGGTTTTTGCGTTTGAGCTGCCACATTGCTTAGATCTGGGTCGTGGACGGAAACCGCCAGATTTATTATCGTTTCTCAATAACTTGCAGCCTCGTCGCCTTAGAAACTTACAGACGCAAACGATCTAGCCAACACCATAACCTAGAATAATGAGGCAGAATTTTTAAACGTCACGATCTGGGTGAAGTACTGAAAGGAGGTGATATTTGCGGGTATTTTGTCCGGCGTCTTCGTTCGACAACACCTAAATAGTCACAACATACAAGAGGAGGGACGATATGGATTTGTCGAGAAGAGACTTATTTAGGCTAGGGGGCACTGCCGCTGCTGCTCTGGGTCTTTCGCAGTTGAGAGTACTGAATGCCAATGCGATGGAAGGCACGAGCGATGTTGATGTTTATGCGTTTATATGCGGAATACTGAAAACCCAGACCCAGTACATTTTGAAAGATACCCGCGTAGGGGTTCCATATGATGTTCCCGTGCCCTTTTTCCTCATTCGGCACGGTTCGTCATGGGTAGCCTATGACAGCGGCAACAATGCTCAGGTTGCGGTCGACCCAATTAAATACTGGGGAGAAGCGGTCTGCAAAGCATATACGCCGGTCATGAAACCCCATGAAGAATTTAAAATTCAGATACAGAAAGTGGGTCTCAAACCCGAAAATCTCTATGCAGTCATTATGAGTCACGGACACCTTGATCATTGCGGGGCTTTAGAAGATGTGGCAGGAACCAATGTTCCGGTTTATTTTCAGAAGAACGAACTTGAGCACATTCAGAAACAGTTGGTTAAGAACGATCAGGCTGCCTATATACCCGCCGACTTTAATAAAATGAATAATTGTAACGTGCGGACTATTGACGGGGTGTTCGATGTGTTTGGAGACCAGAGTGTCATCGTTTTACCAACGCCGGGCCACACCCCGGGTCATCAGTCCGTTCTGGTTAGAACCAATAACGGTCAAAATCTGATTTTGTCTCAGGATGCCTGCTATACGCTTGAAAATATGGTTGCCAGCATCCCACCCGGCCTTGCAGTCGATATTCCAATGGCCATGGTAAACATTTACCATTTCAAGGCGATGTCGGTCTTGGGGGCGCAGCTTGTCCCTCCCCATGACCCTGACTGGTGGCAAGGCAAGCCCCTTGCTCCGCAAAAATTCAAAATTTGAGTCTTGTGGACGTCTCTTAGATAAGCATTAACGCTCTGATCAAGTATAGCGACGCCAATTCATCAGCGCGAATAGCGTCTTGGCCTATCATCGGTCTTGAACTTGAGGGGGGAAGTTTCCCGACTTCCCCCCGCCAACTTACGCGACCTCGTCTTGGCCGTCACGCAGAAGGGGCTGCCTAATCGCCCCCGCTCACACGGCCCCGTATGTAGCCGATGATCTCCTCCGTGGTGGTGCCGGGGCCGAATATCTCGGCGATCCCTGCCGCCTTGAGCGCCGGGATGTCTTCGTCCGGGATGATGCCCCCGCCGATCACCAGCATGCCTTCGGCGCGCTTTTCCTTCAGGAGCTCCATCACCCTGGGGAAGAGATAGTCGTGTGCGCCTGAGAGGATGCTCATGGCGACCACATCCACATCCTCCTGAACGGCCGCTTCAACGATCTGGACGGGCGTCTGCCGCAGACCCGTGTAAATGACCTCCATCCCCGCATCCATCAAGGCCCTTGCCACCACCTTGATGCCCCGGTCGTGTCCGTCAAGCCCGGGTTTTGCGGCCAGCACCCTGATCTTCTTTTTCTTGTCCATATCTGCACCTCTCTACCGGATATCGTCTCGTCAGGTCGGCGTCCATCCTCTCAGCGTCTGGCAGAACGCTCTCATTCGGCTCAGAGCGAGGGGCGCGTCCTTCAAATTTTCACCCAAGGGTGTTGATCTGCTGGTATTCCCCGAACACGCTCCTCAGCACATCGCAGATCTCACCCAGGGTGGCGTATGCCTTCACCGCCTGGAGGATCAGGGGCATCAGATTGTCATCGCCCTGGGCACCGCGCCTGAGCTCGCCAAGTGCATTTTCGACCGTCGCCGTATTTCTTTCCGTCTTGAGCCTCTTGAGCTTTTCGATCTGGGAGAGGCGAACCGCCGGGTCCACCCTCAGGAGGTTGGTGGGCTTTGACTCCTTGACCTGGAATCGATTGAGCCCCACCACCACCCTTTCCTGCTTCTCGATCTCCCGCTGATACGTGTAGGCACTGTCCTGTATCTCCCTCTGGACAAAGCCGTTCTCGATGGCGGCCACCGCCCCTCCCATCTCGTCGATCCTCCGGATATATTGCTCGGCCCGATCTGCGATTTCACTGGTCAGGGTCTTCGACGAAATAGGACCCGCCGAGCGGATCAACCGTATCCGTCACCCCCGATTCATAGGCAATCAGCTGCTGGGTCCTCAGCGCGATCTGGACGGCTTCCTCAGAGGGGAGGGCCAATGCCTCGTCCATGGAATTGGTGTGGAGCGACTGGGTGCCGCCGAGGACCGCGGCCAGGGCCTGAAACGCCACCCTCACGATATTGTTCTTGGGCTGCTGGGCCGTGAGGGTGCAACCCGCCGTCTGGGTATGAAACCGAATCATCATGGACCGGGGGTTCTTGGCGTGGAACCGTTCTTTCATGATCTTGGCCCAGAGCTTCCTGGCGGCGCGGTACTTGGCAATCTCCTCCAGAAAATCCAAGTGGGCGTTAAAGAAAAACGAAAGCCTCGGCCCGAAGGTGTCCACATCCAGACCCGGCTCGGATCGCCGCATCCACATAGGCGATGCCGTTTGCCAGGGTGAAGGCCACTTCCTGCACCGCCGTGGAGCCCGCCTCCCGGATGTGATACCCGCTGATGCTGATGGTATTCCACTGGGGCACATGGTCCGCGCAGTAGGAGAAGATGTCGGTGATGATCCGCATGGAAGGCTTCGGAGGAAAAATGTAGGTGCCCCGTGAAGAGTACTCCTTCAGAATGTCATTCTGGATCGTCCCTGTCAGCTTTTCCGCGGGCACACCCTGCTTCTCCGCCACGGCGATATACATGGCCAGCAGGATGGCAGCGGGCGCATTGATGGTCATGGAGGTGCTGACCTTGTCCAGGGGGATCCCGTTGAAAAGTGTCTCCATGTCGCCGCAGGGAATCGATGGCAACCCCCACCTTTCCAACCTCGCCGATGGCCATCTCATGATCCGAGTCGTACCCGATCTGCGTCGGCAGATCAAAGGCCACCGACAGACCGGTCTGTCCCTGCTCCAGAAGGAACCTGTACCTTGTGTTGGATTCCTCGGCAGTGGCAAAACCCGCATACTGCCGCATGGTCCAGTACCTGCCCCGGTACATGGTTGGCTGGACCCCCCTGGTAAAGGGATATTCCCCTGGAAACCCGATTTCAGAGAGGTAGTCCACCTCTTTCACATCAAGAGGCGTATAGAGTCTCTTGATCGGGATCCCGGATGTGTTGACAAAGGATCGGCTTTCGCTCCGGATTCTTGGCCAGACCCTTCTCGACCTTTGCCTGCCACTTTTCAAGGGCATCACCTCAAATCGTCATAGCCCGTTGAATCCCCCATGCTCGGCCCTCCTGTTGAACCCCATACTGATCCTTTTCACCGTCCTTCGCCCAGAAAATATTGTATGTGTCAAAAAGGTGTCAAACCTTTTTTCGGCCCTTACCCTTTGCCCTTGACAAAGCGATAGTCGCTTTAATATAGCCGCATCTTATGGTTTTAAGCTGCAATCCGGAGACACGAGCCGATGGTGTTCAACCGATTTTTCATCATTGCAATCAGGTTACTTGGCAAGGGGACGGTTATGACGGCAAACGAAATCCTGGACATGTTGCGGGGAATCCTCCATACGACCGGAGTGTTCAACTTCCAGTGGAATATCGTCATGATGTGGGGGATTGGCGCGCTTTTCATGTATCTGGCCATCGCCAAGAAATACGAACCCCTGCTGCTCCTGCCCATCGGGTTCGGCATCTTCATCGTCAACTTCCCGCTGGTGCCCCTGATGGGGTACTCGGACGGCCACGGGCAACTGCTCAGGATCTTCTATCACTACGGTCTGGAATGGGAGGTCATCCCCTGCGTCATCTTTCTGGGCCTGGGCGCCATGACGGATTTCGGTCCCCTCATCGCCAATCCCAAAGACCCTGCTGGTCGGCGCCGGGGCCCAGCTGGGCGTCTTTATCACCTTTACGGGCACGGTCCTGGCGGGCTTCACCCTGAAAGAGGCGGCCTCGGTGGGCATCATCGGCGGTGCGGACGGTCCGACGACCATTTATCTGACCCAGCACCTGGCGCCACAGCTGCTCGGGGCCAATGCCCTTGCGGCCTATTCCTACATGGCCATGGTCCCGCTGATCCAGCCCCCCATCATGCGTCTGATGACCAACGCCAAGGAAAGAAAGATCCGCATGCGTCAGTTGCGGCCGGTTTCGAGGCAGGAAAAGATCCTCTTTCCCGTTGGTGACCGCCGGCATCATTGCGCTCCTGGTCCCTTCCGTCATCCCGCTCATGGGCATGTTCATGCTGGGAAACCTCATGAAGGAAAGCGGCGTGGTGGGACGCCTGACCGAGACGGCCCAGGGCGCCCTGATGAACATCGTGACCATTTTCCTTGGGCGTTTCGGTGGGAGCCACCATGCACGCAGACAACTTTCTGAGCTGGAAACCGCTGTTCATTTTCTGTCTGGGCCTGGTCGATTTTGCGGTCTGCACGATCGGCGGCATCTTGACCGTCAAGATCATGAACCTCTTCCTGAAAGAAAAGATCAACCCGTTGATCGGCTCTGCCGGGGTCTCCGCCGTCCCCATGGCGGCGCGGGTGTCCCAGATGCAGGGCATGAAGTACGACAAGACCAACCACCTGCTGATGCATGCCATGGGACCCAACCTGGCCGGCGTGATCGGATCGGCGGCCGCAGCGGGCATGTTCATCGCCATGTTTGATTGATGGATATGGCACGTCAGAGAATCGCATCAAGATATGATACGTTTCAACCCGACAAGACGAGGACATCAGCCATGAAGCGATTCGTTATTTCCCTGGCCATCTTGTCTCTGCCTGGCCCCGCCTTCCCTTGCCGACGAATTCTGGGGGTGGCCGTGATCCCGGAGGGGAAGGTCGTGGAAAAGACAGAGAACCGGTTGGTGTTCAAGACCGAGCTCTCCCATGCCCAGGCCCTGAAGTTTTACCAGGACGCCCTCAAAGGCCTGGAGGACATCAAGTTCCGTGAGTGGAAGGAAGAGACGTACATCGAAGACGACGGAAGCCGGCCGTGGCACTCCATCACCATTTCGAAGGTGCAGGAGAAAGGGACAACCGTCGATCATCTCAAAGGACAGCTGGACCTGGATCATCGGGACGCTCATTCTTCGATACATCGGCGTCTTCGTGGTGTTGCTGATCCTTTTTTTGGGAATGACAGTCTCAGGCGGCCTCATATCCCGCATCGTCAAAGGAGGAATGAAGCGGCGCCAAGGCCGGGCGTCATGCCAGGCCTTTTGATCCCTTTACAACGGGATGTTGCCGTGCCGTCTCTGCGGGATGGAGTCCCGCTTGCCCTCGAGCATGATCAGCGCCTGTATCAGCCTCGGTCTGCGTGTTCTCCGGGAATATGATCTGGTCGATATATCCGAGCTCTGCGGCCCGGAAAGGACTCGCGAAGTTGTTTCGATACTCCTCGATCAACCTCTCTCTCGTGGCAGCCGGGTCTTCGGATTCGCCGATCTCTTTCCGGAAAATGATGTCCACGGCGCCTTCCGGCCCCATGACGGCAATCTCCGCTGAGGGATAGGCGTAAGTTGATATCCCCGCCATGATGCTTGCTGGACATGACGTCGTAAGCGCCACCATAAGCCTTTCCGCGTAATCACGGAGATTTTGGGAACCGTCGCCTCACAGTAGGCATAGATGATCTTGGCGCCATGTTTGATGATGCCGCCGTATTCCTGGTTGACGCCGGGCAGGAAACCCGGGACATCCACGAAGGTGACCAGCGGGATGTTGAAAGCGTCGCACATCCGGACAAATCGGGCGCACTTCATGGAAGCATTAATGTCCAGGCACCCTGCCAGGAACCTGGGCTGATTGGCCACAATGCCCACCGCCTCGGCCGTTCAGTCTCCCAAAGCCCACGACCATGTTTTTCGCGTAATGCTTCTGTATCTCGAGAAATTGGTTCTGATCCAGGACCGACTTGATGATGACCTTCATGTCGTAGGGCATTTTGGGGTTGGTCGGGACCGACCTGATTGAGCGATTTCTCGACCCTCTCCGGATCATCCGTGCATTGGACCACAGGAGGCTTCTCCCGCCAGTTCTGTGGAAGGTAGCTCAGGAGCTCCTTCACCCGGTCGAGGGCCGCCTGATCCGAGTCCTCTGCAAAATGAGCGACACCGCTCTTGCTGTTGTGGGTCATGGCGCCGCCCAATTCCTCGGGCGTCACCTCTTCAGAGGTCACCGCCTTGATCACCTGTGGTCCGGTGATGAACATGTTGCTGGTCTGCTTGACCATGATCGTGAAGTCGGTGAGCGCCGGAGAGTAAACGGCCCCTCCCGCACAGGGCCCCATAATCACTGAGATCTGGGGCACGACCCCCGAAGCCCAGACGTTTCGCTTGAAAATCTCCCCATAGCTCCCGAGGCTGACGACCCCTTCCTGGATCCTCGCCCCTCCTGAGTCATTGAGACCGATGATCGGCGCCCCGTTTTTAAGGGCCAGATCCATGATCTTGCAGACCTTTTCCCCGAAGGGACCGCTGAGAGACCCGCCGAACACGGTGAAATCCTGGCGAAAACAAAAAGGCGAGCCTGCCGTTGATGGTCCCGTAGCCCGTGACCACCCCATCGCCGGGGATCTTCTTGTTCTCCATACCAAAATCATGGCAGCGGTGAACCACAAATTTGTCTATTTCCTGAAAAGCTTCCTTTGTCCAGGAGATAG
Source organism: uncultured delta proteobacterium (assembly GCA_963699845.1). Taxonomy (GTDB): domain Bacteria; phylum Desulfobacterota; class DSM-4660; order Desulfatiglandales; family Desulfatiglandaceae; genus CAWHLE01. The sequence continues at coordinate 8,049 of CAVOVO010000017.1, read as the reverse complement.
TCAATCCGCTCTCTGGCCGTCATCTTGCCCCTGGCGTGCTGCTGAGCGATCCGCTCCTCACCGCCGCCCAGTTCGGCCTCGAAATTCCTTCTTTCCAGCTCTTTGATCTTCTCTTCGATGTCCATCTAGATCCCCGAAAAGGAAAAGAGAGCGTTCGTCGAGCATTTCTGGGGAAAAACGACAACGAAAGCCTATCCGATGACCACCAGCACCGCCTCTGCCTCTACCGCATCTCCCTTCTTGCACTTCACTTCCTTCACCGTCCCCGATGCCTCGGCCACGACGGGAAGCTCCATTTTCATGGCTTCGAGGATCAAGACCTCATCCCCCTCGGCGACCGAGTCACCGGGTTTCACCTTGACATCTATGATCTTCCCGCCCATGGGTGCAGTTACATTGCTCACAATCGATTCCTCCTCTTCGCGTTTTCAAAATGTGCCGCTTCATCACAGCCCCAGAGGGTCCTGACCCAACTCGCCCCCCTAGAGCCCAATATGAAAAAGACTAATACCCCTGACCTTGAGAACAATTGAGAGGCTTCTTTTAACATCCACCGTCCATCGTTTGTCAAGAACAAACTCTTTCAAATCCAGGTTGGTTTGGCCGGCCATCGGTCCTTGTGATACCGGAGACCGGATTTTCAGGGGCCTTGACAGGCCCCGGCAAATTCTCTAACCTCACGCCATCTTACGTAACATACGCGAATCAATTAAAGTTTCACGATGATGCAACCGATGCTCAGATAAGCCTGAAGCCTTCAAGGAGAACCCGCATGCCAGTTTACAAATGGGTCGCTGAGACAAGGAAAGGGAGAGTCCTCAGAGGCGAGCTTGAGGCCGCTGATGAACGGATTGCCCGCCTTCAGCTGAAGAGACGAAACCTTAGCGTAAAAAAACTCAAAGCAAAGCCGAAGGACCTCTTCGAAAATGTCTCCTTCATGCAGCCGAAGGTGACGAGGAAAGACGTGGTCATCTTCACCCGGCAGTTTTCCACGATGATCGACGCCGGCCTTCCCCTCGTGCAGGGTCTCACCGTTCTGTCGGACCAGGCAGACAATAAAACTTTCAAGAACATCCTCAAGGGGATCACCAAGGATGTGGAAGGCGGAGCCACGCTTGCCGAGTCTTTGAAAAAGCACCCGAAGGTATTTGATGATCTATATGTCAACCTCGTGGCCGCCGGCGAGGTGGGCGGCGTCCTGGACACGGTCCTTCAAAGGCTTGCGAGCTACATCGAAAAGGCGGAAAAGCTGCGATCCAAGATCAAGGGGGCGATGATTTATCCCGCCGTGGTCGTCGCAATCGCCATTGTCGTGCTGTCGATCATTCTCATCTTCGTGATTCCGGTCTTCGAAGATATGTTCAAGAGCGTGGGGTCCGCGCTCCCTCTGCCGACCCAGTTCGTCGTGAACCTCAGTCGATTTGTCAAGTCCAATGTCCATTACCTGATCGGCGCATGCATCCTGCTTGGTGTGGCGTTCAGGTTTTACCGCAATTCCGAAGGGGGACGAAAAAGGACGGACGCCCTTCTGCTGAAGCTTCCCGTTTTCGGCCCGCTTTTGAAAAAGGTGGCCGTGGCGAGGTTTACGCGCACCCTGAGCACCATGATCAGCAGCGGCGTTCCGATCCTCGACGCCCTTGAGATCGTGGCCAAAACCTCGGGCAACGTAATCCTTGAAGAAGTCATCTTCGAAGTCAGGGCAAGCATCGCGGAAGGCCAAACCATCGCCGAACCGCTTTCGGAAACGGGGATATTCCCGGCCATGGTGGTGCAGATGATCTCGGTTGGAGAGGCCACGGGCGCCTTGGACACCATGCTGGAAAAAATCGCGGACTTCTACGACGACGAAGTTGACGCGGCCGTTGAGGCCCTGACTTCCATGTTGGAACCCCTTCTCATGGTATTTCTGGGAGGCGCCATCGGCGGAATGGTCATCGCCATGTACCTGCCCATATTCAAGATGGCCGCCGCGTTGGGCTGATTTTCCCCATGCCCGGGCACGCATCCACGAAGTCACCGCCGGAGCTCTACAGGCGTCTGCAGGTGCTGATGTTCCTGAGGGTGGTGCTGGTGTCCATCTTCCTGGGCGCCTCCCTCTTCATTGAGCTCAGGGAGGCGGATCCCTATTTCGGACAGCTCCAGACCGCCCACTTCCTCATCATCGCCGGCATTTACCTGCTGACCTTTGTCTACGCCCTGATCCTGAAATATTCCGGCCAACTGATCTGGTCAGCCTATCTTCAGCTCATCCTGGACACCTTCTCCATCTCAGCCATCGTGCTCGCCACCGGGGGCATCGACAGTATCTTTTCCATCCTGTATGTGCTCAATATCATCAGCGCCGGAATCATCCTTTACAGGAAGGGAGGGTTGGCCATCGCGACCGCCTGCAGCCTCACCTACGGCGCGCTGGTCTTTTGTCACTATTATGGAGTCATTTCCCCGCTGGGTGGCAGGGGACCAGGTTTTGGGACGTACAAGGGGTCGGAGGTTATCTTTCTCTTTCTGGTGAACGCCACCGGTTTTTACCTGGTCTCCTACCTGAGCAGCTATCTCTCCGAGCAGGCCCGGCGCAGCCATGTGGAGCTAGAGGCCAAGCAGATAGACTTCGACAAGCTCGAGGCGCTCAATGAAAGCATCATCCAGGGCGTCGACTCCGGATTGATCGCCCTGGATGGCCGCCATCGTGTCATTCTGTTCAATCCTGCCGCAGAAGAAATCTTCAGGCTCAAGCGCACGGAGGTGATTGGAAACCAGGCAGAGGCCCTCTTCCCTTTCCTTTTGGACCACTTGAAAGACGGACAGCCTTCCGTTTCAAACCCACTCACGAAACGGGGCCGTTTCATTGATTTCCGTTATTCAACGGATCATGGCAACGACAGGTATCTCCGCTTCTGCATCACCCCCTTCCCACTTCCTGGGAGCGATCAGCGGGGCAGGATCCTGGCCTTTCAGGATTTGACCGAGCTCCGGCAGATAGAAGAAGAAATGAAACGGGTAGAAGGGCTGGCGCTCATCGGTGAGATGGCGGCGGCCATTGCCCACGAAATCCGCAATCCTCTTGCGTCCATCAGCGGGTCCATCCAGCTATTGAAAGAGGGGTCCTCTAAGGAGGACATGAACCGGCGGCTGATGGACATCGTGATGCGGGAAATTGACCGTTTGAACCACCTTGTGAATGAATTCCTTCTCTTCGCCAGGCCCAAAAAGGCCAAATTCGATCGATTTGAGCTGAATCAGCTTATCCAGCATTCTCTTGATCTCTTTCAGAAAAGCCAGCACTGGAATCAGAAAATCCAGGTGCGGCAGAGCTTTTCCTGTCCGGTTTACCTGGAATCGGACGCTGAGCAGATCAACCAGGTGCTCTGGAATCTTTTTCAGAACGCGGTTGAAGCCATGCCGGACGGCGGATCACTCTTTTTGACAACCGAACGCATCGAGGCCTTTCCAGCGGAAACCAACGGTTACGCGAAGGTGAAGGTCAGCATCCGGGACACCGGAACGGGGTTTGAATCGAAGGCGATTGAAAACCTCTTCACGCCCTTTTTCACGACAAAACCCGAAGGGTCCGGGCTGGGGCTCGCCATTGTCAAACGGATCACGGAAGGGCTCAAAGGCCAGGTTCGAGGGACCAACCACTCGGCCGGCGGCGCTGAGGTCTCCGTCATCCTGCCCCTGTCTCGATAAGTCTCGACCGACCCGGCCTCAAGCGGCCCAGGAATCGGTTGGGTGGACCGTTCCACCCTTTGTTTTCACGAGGCCGGTGCGCGGAGGGCCTGGAAGCGGAGGATCGATTGTCTGTGGCAATTGATCAGGGATTATGCTATTGTTTCAAAGAGGGATTTGGATATCCCGCCCGCCATTTGCGGGGTCTATCAAGCCCTGGGGCGCCGACCGATCCCGTTGAATGACACCCTTTTCCTTACCCGGCAAGCAGATCCATGTTCGAAAGCCACTGGTTTACAGAAATACGGCGGCCAAGCCGCTACATCGGTCACGAAATCAACGCCATAAGAAAGGACCTCTCTCAAGTGGAGGTCTCCATCGCCCTAGCCTTCCCTGATTTATATGACGTGGGGATGTCTCACCTCGGTCTGCGGATCCTCTATTACCTCTTGAACCATCAGGAATGGCTGGCCGCTGAAAGGGTCTTCTGCCCGTGGGTGGATTTGGAAATGGAGATGAAGACCCGCGGGCTGAGACTTGCCACACTGGAATCGGGAAGAACGCTTTCCGAGCTCGACATCGTCGGCTTCAGCCTTCAGCACGAGCTCTCCTATACAAATGTCTTGACGATGCTCGATCTGGGAGGCATCCCCTCTCTGGCCCGTCAAAGAAACGAGAAACGACCCGCTTGTCATCGGGGGTGGGCCGGCGTGCTTCAACCCCGAGCCCGTGGCAGACTTTTTTGACCTTTTCGTCATCGGAGACGGCGAAATTTCCTCGATCGAGATCTGCAAAACCGTCCGAACGGCCAAGCGGGATGGCATCAAGAACAGACAAGACCTTCTGAAACGGCTTTCCAGGATTCCCGGCGTCTATGTCCCGTCCTTTTTTGCGTGCCATTACGGCGGGGATGGGTCCCTGACGGCGGTGGAACCGCTTCTGGACGGCTACAACCATGTGGACAAGTCCATTGTCCCCGCCCTGGAAGCATGTCCCCTCACCCGCAGGCCAGATCGTTCCCTTCACGGAGCTTGTCCACGATCGCGTTGCCATCGAAATAGCGAGGGGCTGCACCCGGGGATGCCGTTTCTGTCAGGCAGGCATGATTTACAGGCCTGTACGCGAAAGGGATCCGAACGGCGTCCTGGACGCTCGCCGAAAAAACACTCCGTTTGACCGGTTACGAGGATCTGTCTTTGCTTTCGCTCAGTTCCGGTGATTACAGTGCCATCGAGCCCTTGCTCAAAACCTTGATGGACAAACACGCACCCGAAAGGGTCGCGGTAAGCCTCCCTTCTCTGCGGGTGGACAGCCTGAGTCCTTCATGGATCGAGCAAGTCAAGCGGGTGAGAAAAACAGGTTTCACCCTGGCCGTGGAAGCCGGAAGCGAGCGCTTAAGAAAGATCATCAACAAGGGTTTGACCCAGGACGAGGTGCTCTCGATGGCGCAATCGGTCTATGGGGCCGGATGGAACCTGATCAAGCTCTATTTCATGGTCGGTCTCCCCTTCGAAGAGATGGATGACATCCATGATATCATCCGACTTGCGAAAGCGGTCGCGGCAAAGGCACCCAAAAGGGGAAGGAACCCCAAACTAAACGTGAGCGTGGCTGCCTTTGTCCCAAAGGCCCATACCCCCTTTCAGTGGGCCTCCCAGCTCGGATTAAGGAGAGCGCAGACCGGATTCGCGTCATTCAAGAGGCCTTGATGAAGCACAGGGCCATCCGTGTGAAGTGGAATCAGCCAGAAATGAGCTGGCTGGAGGGTGTCTTTTCAAGAGGAGACCGGAGGCTCGCTGAGGCGGTCTTCGGAGGCCTGGAAACTCGGCGCGAGGTTCGATGGATGGACCGAACATTTCAACATTGGCCGGTGGCGTCAGGCCTTTGCCATGACCAACCTGGATCCTGACGTCTATGCCCACCGGCTGAGGGATTTGGACGAGTGTCTCCCCTGGGATCACCTCCATTCAAGGGTCTCGAAGCATTACATGAAAGAGGAGTGGCACAGGGCCGTGTCCTCAGTGACAACACCTGACTGCCGCCAGCACTGTTTGAACTGTGGGGTATGCGACCACGTAACCATCAAACCGATCCTTCATCCCTCATGGCAGCCCTCCGGGCAAAGCGTCATAAGACCAGAAGGCCGGGAACACCCACTGAAGACCGCCAGGTATCGCCTAACCTTCACAAAGGTTGATCTACTTAGACATTTGAGCCATTTGGAGCTGGTTAGGCTTTTCATAAGGGCCATGAGGCGGGCTGGGCTGCCATTGGCCCATTCGGAAGGATTCCACCCCATGCCAAAAATGGCCTTCACCTGTGCTCTGCCTGTAGGCACTGAGAGCCTCGTCGAAACGGTCGATGTGGAGTTGACGGAACCCTGCCCGCTCGAAGCGCTCGTTGCGAAGGTCAACGCGCAACTCCCTGGCGCCATCCGCATTACCATGGCGGAGCCATTGAATCAGGGACAGGGTGGTGCAAGGATTAAGGAAAGCCGATTCCTTATCACATTGAACGGCACCCAGCCCAGCGCGGGGGCGTTGGAGAAGTTCCTGAACGCCGATGTGGTGCCGGCCGCGAAACAGGGGAAAAAGGGCCAAATCGTCGTCAACGCCCGGCCGCTGGTGAGATCCATTGAAATATTACCCACGGGGGAGATCAACATGGTCACGGCGCACGCTGAGGGTCCGGAGCTCAAACCCCTGGACCTGCTCAGGGCGGTTTTCGGCCTGTCGGAATCACAGGTACGTACAGCCAGAATCATAAAAACGATGCAGGTTCTTGAGTGAACGGAGGACGTAGGTGAAGATGTTGTCGTGCCCTTCAACCCATCGTATCAAACCTCGGGTACCGCCCCATGTCAAGTGAGCTCGTTATCAACGCCAGGCCTCACGAAACCAGGGTTGCTTTGGTGGAGAACGGGCAGGTGCTTGAGCTCCACATTGAACGGAAGACCGGCCAGGAATTGATGGGCAACATCTATCGGGGAAAGGTCGTCAGGGTCCTTCCGGGAATGCAGGCCGCCTTTGTTGATATCGGGCTCGGAAAGGACGGGATTCCTCTACGTAACGGATGTGCACAAGGAACTGCTCGACTTCGAACGACTCATGATGAGCAACCATCAAGCCGCCGAAGAGGGAGGCCGCAACTGGGGTCGAATCTCCGCAAGGACGAATGGAGAGCATTCCATTCAAAATAGAGGAACTGCTCCATGAGGGTCAGGATCTCATGGTCCAGGTGGCCAAAGAACCGTTGGGGAGCAAGGGGGCGAGGCTCACATCCCACGTCTCTCTGGCGGGAAGGCATCTGGTCCTCATGCCAACGGTCAATCATATCGGCATTTCCCGAAGGATCGAAGAAAAAGAAGAGAGGGACCGGCTCAGATCCATCATCCAAGAGATGAGGCCCCCAGGCATGGGATTCATTGCGAGAACGGTGAGCGAGGGAGACTCAAAAGAGCAGCTCAAGTCCGAGATGGATTTTCTCCTGCGTCTGTGGTCCAACATACAGGCAAGAATGGACAGGCTGTCAAACGCCGGACTCCTTTATCGGGATTTGAACGTCTCCCTCCGCGCCGTCCGGGACTTGTTTGCACGAGAAGTGGATCGCCTGGTGATCGACTCTGCTGACGAGTACCGGAACGTGATGGAGTTTATTAACACCTTTGCCCCCCGGCTGAGCCATTCAGTCCAACTCTATGATGGCAGAGACCCCATCTTTGATGCCTATGGGATCGAAATGGAGATATCCCGGGCCCTCGAAAAAAAGGTCTGGCTCAAGTCCGGCGGATATATCGTGATCGAGATGACGGAGGCCTTGACCGCGATTGACGTGAATACCGGCAGTTACGTGGGCAAGAGAAACCTGGAGGAGACCATCCTCAAAACGAACTTGGAGGCCGTCAAGGAGATCGCCTATCAACTGCGATTCAGGAACATCGGAGGGCTCATCGTCATCGATTTCATCGACATGGAAAAAAAGGCGAACCGTGATCGGGTCTTTTTGGCCCTGAAGGAGGCCCTCGAGCAAGGATAAGGCCAAGACAAACATCCTCCGCATGTCCGATCTGGGTCTGATCGAGATGACGAGGAAAAGAACCCGGGAAAGTCTGAACCGCCTGCTGACGGAACCATGTGCCTATTGTGAAGGGAGGGGTGCCCTCAAGTCCAAGAAGACCATCTGCTGTGAGATCTTCAGGGACATCGAGAGGGAATGCGTGGTCTGCGAAGAAGAGGGGAACGTGGTCGTTATGGTACATCCCGACATCGAGAACGTGTTGAGGGAAGAAGAGCAGGACTCCATTATGGACCTGGAAAAGAGGATCAAGAAACACCTCATCATTATCGGCAAACCGGAATATCATCTGGAGCAATACGAGGTGAG
>CAVOVO010000016.1:0-62007 GCA_963699845.1 uncultured delta proteobacterium | reverse complement strand
CTTCGGATCCAGCCCCTGCTTCAGCATCCCGACAAAAAAGGACCCCATCTGTGGGTCACACAAAGGGCCGTCCTGGCGGTCCGCCTCGGACCACCCCTGGTCGGGATGAGGACCCTCACGTCGGCCGGTGCCTGTTCAGTTTTTCGACGAGCTGCCTCGCAATGGGCTCGGTCTCGTTCCGGCTCAGGCGTATGGCGGAGCGAAAATCGTAGAAGAAGAGCTTTCGATCCCTGAGGTCGGGAGGGACGGTGTCGCGGGTGAACTCCAGAACGGCGCAGTCAAGGCCCCCGGGGACGACGAGGCGGGGGACCGTTCGATCCGGGGAAGGCAGAGCCTTTCGGGGCCGATACCCGTGCAGTATCCTCTTTCAGCTCATCGGCCAGTTCATGGGTGGCAAGGTCGAGGATGCCGTCGAAGTATCCCTCCCTTGCCAGTTCCTCCATGGCCATGCCGCCTGTGCCGTTGGCGTGAAAGGCGATCACCTCATAACCCATCCCTCCAGTGCACGCTTGGTATGCTCGGCCGATTCCGTGATAAACCCGAACATGCTCATGCCGATCGTTCTTTTTCTCCTCCCAGGCTCCCAACCGCTCCTGACCATTCCGCAAACCGCGCCTACCCCCTTGTCCAGGATCATGCCCGAAATGCTGTTGACGCCCAGGATGTCGACCACGCTGTGCATCATGGTGATGTCCTTGGTACCGACCGTCTTGGACATGTCGCGCGATGCGACCGTGGACACCATGACCTTGGGGACCCCCAGGGGCAGGACGCGCATGACGCTGGCGGCCAGGTGCGTCCCTGTCCCCCCTCCCGCAGAGATGATCCCGGAGACACGGCCTTCTTTGTAGAGGTCTGAGACCAGTGCCCTGGCCCTCTGGATCATGTCGGCAATGGCTTCGTCGCGGGAGCCGGATATCGCCGTTTCGCGGCCCCTTTCCGCGTAAAGGTCGAAATCCGCCGCGAAGGGCGACGGACTCTTTGTCCCCGCATGGATGGTCAGGGCTTTGAGGCCTCTCTTTTCGATCCCGTTCTTGATGAAACGGTGCTCTTCTCGCTTAGAGTCGAAAGTGCCCAGTACGATGATCGCCGGATTCGCCACGATACGTTCCCCCTGACACAGATGATCTCTTGCAGGCTTCAAGGCAAAAGGTGTCGCCCATTCTAGGGAAGGTGAACCGAAATGGTCAAAGAAAAGTTTTCAGGGGGAAACAACCATTTGAATTCTGGTCATTAGGCCCTCTCCATCCAAATCACGATCAAAAAGGACAGGATTTGAGGTTTCAGTGTTCCGGGCTCCGGTTTCAGGCTTGGACCCCTGAACACTGAAACCTTGGGTTACCTGTTCGGTTCGGCATTGCGGGTTCAGGTTGTGCCATCATTCAGATTTGACAATCCCAGGATCTGGCTCTGAAGGTTCGTTTCTACATTGACCCAGAGACAGATTTGCCCCACATGCATAAGCACGACGTACCGGAAAATGAAAACCGAGGATATGCTTTCCCATCCTGGCGAGGATCGTCCAAGCAGGGAGGGCTCCCGCATTGCGATAGGGCAAACGAGAGCGGGGCGATATCTCCGAGTGATATATGTCCCCGGTGCTGACAGCGTCTTCGTGATGATGCCCACGAACTGAGTGGCAACGCACTCAAAGCATATCGACGTCGTCGTCGAGGAAAGCAGAGAGCATGAAACAGACCAGATTCCCGAAAGGTTGGAATGAAGATTCGACGTGAAGAGAGTACTCGCTCACTATGAAAGCCAATCAGAAGAAGAAGCCATAGCAGAGGACGAAGCGGCATGGGAGGACCCATCACAGACGTTCATGGAGATTCCCAATGATCTAATACCTACTGTGCGCGAGCTGCTTGCCAAGAGGGCTGAAAATGCTGCGAGTAAGAGCGCTCAGAAAAGCCCCGAAGAAATAACAAGCCAACCAGGCTGATGAGCAACCACGCGGCCACTTTCTCGGGATTCGGACTTGGTCAAGGCGAAGCCTCGCTGTGTGCCTCGGTGAGAGTCCTTCCTGCGACGCTCCGATCTCTCCGATAACTGCACTTTGAAATATCCATTATTTGACGCAGAGACATCCGCCAGTCACGATACTTCTGGCGGATGGCGGACAGAGAACATTTCTAGGAGGTTGCCGACTGCACCGATTTGGAAGGGGTCACCTTCGGCAACCCAGACTTACTCGGGCTTCGAATTGACTCCTGCCCCCAGCAATGCAGAGCCGCAGGAGGGCCTCCAAGTATTTGAGACAGGGTAGAAACGTGCGCGCAAGACCATGCACAGGAAATTGCGATGAGTCCGAAGGAACGCCGCTGAACACGTTGAAACGCTCTGAAATTTTCCACTGTGTGGGGATCGGGACATAGGGTACTGTTTGAAGAAAAAAGGGACGGCTCGGTTCGGTCCGCCAGACCAAAGGAGGAAGCCATGAGCGAGATCTATGAAAGGCTGCGAGAGAGACTGGATATGTTTCCCCAGGGATTCCCGAAGACAAAGAGTGGGGTTGAATTGAAGATACTCAAAGAGCTCTTTTCGCCGGAAGAGGCTGAAATCATGCTCTTCCTACGTCCATACCCTGAACCGGTCGCGGCGGTGTCGGAAAGGATGGGTCGCAGTGAGTCGGAAATGGCCGACATCCTCTATCAGATGTCCAAGAAGGGATTGATTCTGCGAGGCACGATCCAGGGGCAGACCTTCTACTTCATGGCGCCATGGATGGTGGGCATTTGGGAGTTCCAGTTAAAGAATCTGAATCAGGAAAATATTCCCCTGTATGAAAAGTTCTTTGAGGAGGGGGTGGTGCCGAAAGGAGCCGCACCCAAACCGCCGGGTTTCGGGTCATTCCCATAGAGAGGGAACTGAAGGACACAACCCTGGTTCAGCCCTTTGAGAAGGTGTCCGAGATCATCGAGTCAAGCCGGCGGTTCGCGGTGGCCGACTGCATTTGCCGAAAAGAAGCCACACTGATGGGCCATGGCTGCGACAAGCCCATGGAAGCCTGCATGACTTTTGATCTGGCGGCGGATTACTACATTGAAAACGGGCTGGGACGGGAGATCTCAAAGCAGGAGGCCCATGAGATCCTGCTAAAGGCCGAGGAGAGCGGTCTGGTCCACCATTCGTCGAACCACAAGGGCAGCAAGATGTTCATATGCAATTGCTGCGGGTGTTGCTGCAAGGCGCTGGCGCATATCAACAAATACGACAATCCGGCGGCCATCGCCCATTCAAACTACTATGCGGTAGTTGACGCTGAGACCTGCACGGCTTGTGAGACCTGCGTCGAGCGGTGTCAGGTGAACGCCGTTGAGATGAAAGACGATGTCTCCGTCATCGCAATGGATCGCTGCATCGGTTGCGGGTTGTGTGCCTCCACTTGCCCCACCGAATCAATCACGATGGTCCAAAAGCAGCCAAAAGACATGTCGGTCATTTTCGAGAATCAAGATGAATTGATCATGACCATGGCGAAGGAAAAGAACAAGATTTATCCATTTCAATAGGGCGTCACTCGGAACGCTTCCTTTGTCCGGGCAATGATTTCGGCGGGTAATGCGCTCAAGAAGGCAGGTATCCACGGGTTTAAACGCGGATTGATCGGTTCATTCTAGATCCCCAGGAGATGCTTCCCACAAGGCCATTGACCTCTTGAATTAGTCCAATGGATAGGGCGCACTTGATAAAGTGTCAAGATTTGGTACCAAAACTATTCCACAGACCACACCCAACGCTGGATACTGACAAAGGGGCGGTCTCAAGCGTTCGGAAATGATTGGAAAGCCATGGAGTTACACAATGAATATCATGACCGTTGAAGGCCACAAAGCCAAAATCGAATACGATCCGGAGATCGATATGTTTCGGGGTGAAATACTTGGGCTCAACGGTGGTGCTGATTTCTATGGCAAAACACCTGAGGAGTTGCGTTCGGGGTTCAAGAAGCCATTGAAGGTATTCCTTGATGTCTGCAAGGAAAGATGACGGCCAATTGCCGGCTATTCCTGTTGCGGAGGTGAAGGTTCATGGACATCGAAAAGATCACCGTTGTGGGTATGGGAACCATGGGAAGCCAGATTGCCGTTGTTTGTGCAAGAGGGGGATATGCGACACAGGTCCTGGAGGTCTCCGAAGATCGATTGGCCAATGGGAAGGCGCTGATCGCTTCGTTCCTGGATAACGAAGTCAGAAAACAGAAGATGGCGCCGAAGGACCGTGATGAGATCCTGGCTGCCATTCATACGACCCTCAAGCCGGAGGAGGCCTTTGCGGACGCCGACCTGGTGATCGAAGCGGTCTTTGAAGACATCCGAGCGAAATTGGAGACCTTCCAAGAGGCCGACCGGCAATGCCCATCTCACACGATTCTGACGAGCAACACCTCGACCCTTTCCATCTCGGAGCTGGCCGCCGGGACCAAAAGGCAGGACCGCTGCATCGGGACCCATTTCTTGATCCCGGCAGCTCTCACCCCGTTGGTGGAAGTGGTCCGGGGGCTTGACACATCGGATGGGACCCACCAGGCGGTGATCGCCATGCTGGAGAGGTGCGGGAAAGAAACGGTGACGGTTGCCGACTCTCCGGGATTTGTCATCAATCGGCTCTATCTCCCCATGGTCAATGAAGCCTTTTTTGCCCTGGAGACTTCCTTGGCCGATGCCCGGGATATTGACCGCTGCTGCAAAAAGGGTTTGGGATTCCCCTTGGGCCCCCTGGCGGCGGCCGATGCCTTCGGTCTGGACATCATGCTTGACTGCATGAACACGCTTCACCGAGAACTGGGGGACAAATACCGGCCCGCACCCCTGCTGGTCAAACTGGTCAAGGCCGGACGGCTTGGGCGGAAAACCGGGCAAGGGGTGTATGACTATAGGAAGTAGCCTTCGATCCCTCCAGAGCATTCAAGATTCAAGATTTGAGATTCTAAGCGCTGGCTGTGGATTGGGTGAACCGGCGAGGGCTTTTGCTCTCTGTTAAAAAGGCGGACAGGCACGTCCGTTGACGACTCGCAATCTTGTTTGAAGTCTTAATTAAATCAGCAGATTATGAGCGTATGCCTCGGCCGGTTTCCTGGTCCGCGGATTGCAGGACTCCAAGGAGGGGAGAGTCCCATTTCCCGCAGAATTTCTCTTGACTTTGACAGTCGTTTGGTCTTTTAAAATCCTTGCGCGTCTTTCCTGTCCGTCTGCTATGTGAGAAACTCAGAAGGAGAGGGGAATTGCTTTTTTCACCTGTCCTGTCACCATGGTCCACTTTAAAGCCAAACAGCCCGACTGCTGCAAGTAACCCCCTTGTAAGAGGAGCGACCGGCTCCTTAACCTCCTTTTTGATGCCTTTGGAGCCGCTATAGAAGCCCTCTCGCAAGTAGAGGGCGTGAAATCCGACGGCCATCATCAGCCCGGGCAACCAAAGTGGGATAGCGGATGAGATCTCGCAGTTCCTGCTCGTGAACGGTTTGGCAATGAAGAAATGGCTGCATTTGTCATAGGATCTGGGCCATTCATGTTCGGGTGCGCGGTTGCTAAACGGGAGAAAAGTGGCCCAAGGTCCCAAATTTTTGAGGAAGCCGTTTGGTTGCGGCTACAGGGGAAAGCGATGAAGAACAACAGGCTCAGTCAACCCATTGACCTTCAGGGGAGCACTGCCTTGGTGACCGGAGCGGCGCGCGGGATTGGCGCAAGAACGGCATGCGTGTTGGCAAGGGAGGGGGCCAATGTCGCCGTGGCTGACATTATAGCCACTGAAAATACCGTGGCGGACATTGCGGCCATAGGTCGCCACTCAGTGGGGATCAATGCCGACGTTTCCAACGCCTCGGATGTGAGCAGAATGGTGGCGGAAGCACTGGATGCCTTAGGCTCCATCGACATCCTTGTGAACAATGCGGGTGTGGTCCATCGGGACAGCTTTCTCCAGACTTCCGAGGCCACATGGAGCCGCGTTGTGGATATTATACTGAAAGGAACTTTCCTTTGTATCCAAGCGGTTTATCCCCATATGAAACACCGGGGATACGGTAAAATCGTGAATGTCACTTCGATTTCGGGGATTATCGGAGGCGCCGTTTCCAAGCCCGATGACACACCGGAAAAGATTCAGGGACGATCTGGCCCCGCCTATGCCGCTGCCAAGGGGGGTGTCATCGCGCTGACCCGATGGCTTGCAAAGGACATTGCCAAAGACGGCATATACGTCAACGCGATCGCGCCCGGTGCCTGCGAGACCGAAATGACACGAGGGTTTGATTACGGCGTACAGGCTCTTCCAATCGCGCGGTGGGGCCATCCCAGCGACATGGCAGAAGCGATCCTCTTCCTGGCTTCCGAGGCATCCAATTACATCACCGGTCAGGTTCTTAACGTGGACGGAGGCTGGGTTATGGCATAACCCATGAGACAACATCTAGCCGAGAACGGGGGCACAAAATGAACATTGGAACGCTCTTAACAAAGTCAGCGAGAGCTTTTCCAGATAAACTGGCCCTGGCATATGGTCCAAAGAAACTGACCTATGCGCAGTTCAACTCCCGGGTCAACCGCCTGGCGAATGCTTTACGCAACCTGGGTGTCAAACAGGGCGATAACGTGGCCTTGCTTCAGCAGAATTACCCTGAGACGCTGGAATCAATCTTTGCCTGTTTCAAGGCAGGGTGTGCGGCGGTGCCCATCAATTGGCGGCTCCATCCCAATGAGTTCACCTTTATTATTGATCACTCAGAGTCCAAGGCTCTGATCCTATCGCCCGAATTCAAAGAAGCCATCTTTGAGAACCGTGAGCGCATTTCCCAAGCGCAACACCTGATCTGCCTCTCAGGCGGCGGAGGAGAGATGCTGGACTATGAACAACTCATAGAAAAAGGGGCAGATCAATTCGCGGATGCCACCGTCCACCCCGACGACTTGGCCTGGCTCTTCTACACCTCAGGAACAACGGGGATGCCTAAAGGCGCAATGTTGACCCACCGGAACCTGCTGGCCATGACGATGAATTTCTATGCGGATATTTGTCCCGGCTTTGGCACCAGTGAGGTGATCTTGCATGCAGCCCCCCTCTCGCACGGCAGTGGTCTGTATGCCCTGCCTAACATCGGCAAGGCGGCGCTCAATGTCATCCTGGAGTCCAAGTCATTCGAAGCCGAGCTTGTCTTTCGCACCATCCAGGAGTACCGCGTGACGAATATGTTCGCCGCCCCCACCATGGTCAAGCTCATGGCCGAAAGTCCCGCCGTTGATCGATATGACCATAAGTCACTGAAGTCTCTCAATTATGGGGGCGCGCCGATGTTGGTGGAGGACCTCAAAACGGCCATGCAAAAGCTGGGGCCGTGCCTGGTCCAATTATTCGGACAGGGCGAATCTCCAATGACCATCACCTATCTGCCCCACTCTGATCACGTTTTGAAGGGAACGCCCGCCCAATTAAGGCGATTGGCCTCTGCGGGAATCGCGCGCACAGACGTCGAAGTCAAAATCTTTGACCCTGACGATATGGAACGGCCGCCTGGTGAGATGGGAGAGATCGTGACGCGTTCCGACCTGGTCATGAAAGGTTACTGGCGAAATCCTGAAGCGACGCGGGAAACCATTCGTGACGGATGGCTTCACACCGGAGACATGGGGTACATCGACGAAAGCGGCTACCTGTTCATCATGGATCGGTCAAAGGACATGATCATCACCGGAGGAGAGAATGTCTATCCTCGGGAGATTGAAGAGGTTCTCATAAAGCATCCGGCCGTCAGGGAGGTGGCGGTGATCGGCGTTCCCGACGCAGAAGTGGGGTGAAGCCATCAAGGCGATTGTGGCACTTAAGCCAGGCCAAGCCGCCAGTGAAAAGGACCTTATTGCTTTTTGCAAAGACAACATCGCAAGCTATAAGAAACCCAAGTCGGTAGATTTTATCAGTGAACTGCCAAAAAACAATTACGGGAAGATCCTGAAGAGGGAACTACGGGCTGCCTATTGGAAAGGAAAAGACAGAAAGGTATGAGCGTGGGTCTTTTGGGGGAAAGAGCCCTGCAGGACGTCATCAATCACATGAGAATCCAAAAGACCGAGATTCCCCCCCGTATCCAAGGCCGGGGCAGGCTAGGGCAATCCAGTAATGCCAACCTGATTGAGACCTGTGTAGCATGTAGCAATGTATAGTTGGTTTGGGCATGATTGGAGGTTGGAGGATGGGAGGTGGTGCCTATGCTCAATTAGGTCTCCGAAACGTTCGAAAGCCCAGCAATTGAAAGGACGTCATCAAGACAAAGGAGGAAAGGCAATGAGACTCAGGAAGTCAAAATGGTTTCTGGTCGTTGGGGCTGTTTTCCTGATAAGCGGGCTTTGGTCAAACCTGTATGCCGCGCCTGAGAAAGAAAAAGTGATAAAGATGAAGTATGATTGCTACATCATCAACACCGCACCGACGGCTGCGCTTGACACCTGGCTGTGGGATTACGTGGAAAAGAATTCGAAGGGACGCATCAAAATTGAGCGATTTTATTCTTCTTCCTTGCACAAAGTAGGAGAGCATTTGCCGGCCGTCCGAAACGGGCTTTCAGAACTTTCCCTGATAAGCTATGGGTACTACCCCGCGGACGTGCCCATCAGCCGGGGCACGGAATGGTATTTCAGGGGATGTGACCATGCAGACACACTTTTGTATGTCATGCGGGACCTCTATGCAGAGTTTAAACCCCTGCGCGATGAGTGGGAGAAGAAGAACAACTGCAAAGTCCTCTACTTTACCAACTGGGACTATTGCCCATTGTTGATGAAAGCGCCGGCGACGAGCGTGTCCCTGATCTCAAGGGGAAGAAAGATACGAGGGTACGGCATTGGGTCCGATACGATCCAAAGGCTCGGGGGAACAGGCATGCCGGTCGTTGCTGGTGAGGTTTACACATCCTCTGCAGAGGGGTATTCTTGACGGCGTATTTGCGTTCTGTTTTATAACTGCTTATCATATGAAGCTTCATGAACAGGCACCCTACGTCATCGAAGTTGGCTCAGGGGCTCACGCGCCTACCGCCGTCGTCATGAATCTGAACTTGTGGAATTCATTGGACCCTGAGCTCAAGGCGATTTTCGATGCAGGAATAAAGGAAATATATGATCGCCAATACGTTGACATGTACGGCAAGTGGATAGAGGAATGTGTTGACGGAATGGTTGCGAGCTGGTGCGAAGTTTTCCAAGTGGTCCGACGCAGAAATTGCCAAAGCCAAAGCCATGGTACAACCCGCTCAGGTTAATGCCTGGATCGACAAGGTATCTCCCCTGTCTCAGGCCGAGTCCAAAGAGATGCAGGCCCTTATCGACAAACTGATTGCCAAGTATGAACCTCAAGCGAAGCTCAAACTGCCCTACGAGGTGTATCTCCAAAAATACGGCAAAAAATAGGTATGAGTCGCAGTAAAAGGCAGAAAGATCAAGCACCGAGCTTGTATCTTTCCGCCTTTTATAACAAGGAGCTGCAAAATGGTCAAGAAAAGGCCTCTTGTGTACAGAGTCAGTGAATACTACCGACGCTTTGCCACAGTCCTTGCGGTCCTCTCCTGTGCCACGATTGCGATTATGATGTTCAGCACCACGATCGACACGATAATGCGTTATCTTTTCAGCACTCCAATTCCCGGAATTTTCGAACTGAATGAAGTCATACTGGTCGTATGTGTCTTTATGGGACTTGCATGGTGTCAGGCACAGCGTGGACATATTCGGGTGGTCATGGTTTTACAACGATTGACGCCTCGCAAAGCGCTTGTGGTGGACACAATTGTATGGATAATCGCTTTCGCCTTCGTCATGACTCTGGCTATACAAACGTGGCATGATGCTGTCTATGCTTACTCAATAAAGATGTTTCGCTGGGGCACGGTCCAAATGCCCATCTGGTGGGCGAGAGCGCTGGTGCCCATAGGTTTATGGCTGCTATGCATTCAGATCCTGCTTGATATATGGACGAATGTGTGTCGACTCATTGGTTGCCTTCCAACGGAAATTCCCGAACTAAAAGAAGTGGAATCGCCGCAGAGTCCCAAAAGGGAGAAGAGATAATGCTAGAACCGAATATAGCTGTGATGATCAGTGTCCCGCTTGTCCTTCTTTCTGTTAATCCTGGGCATACCTGTTTTTGTATCTCTCGGGCTTACAGGTTTGATTGGCGTCATGTTGATTGAGAATTTGGATTCGGCCTTGCTGCAGTTAAGGACATTCCCTTATGTCAATACTGCAAGCTATCTGTTGGTTGTTATTCCATTATTTATCATTATGGGCAATTTTGCTTACAATGCAGGAATGACTCGTGATTTCTACGATGTCGGTCACAAGTGGCTCTCGCGGCTTCCCGGCGGGCTAGGTATCACAACTATCGCGGCCTCCGGCCTTTTTGCAGCGTGTTCCGGCTCAAGCGTGGCAACCGCCGCGACCATGGGAGCTGTCGCAGTCCCGGAAATGGAAAGGTTAGGGTATGATTCAAAGCTGGCCTGTGGTGTTGTCGCTGCCGGGGGAACGTTGGGCGTCATGATCCCTCCCAGTGTCCTCCTCGTGTTTTATGGCGTCCTCACCGAAACATCAGCTGGTCACATGCTGATCGCAGGCATTATTCCCGGAATTATGAGCGTGTTTATTTTTATGGCAGGCATCTTGTTCATGGCCTGGCGCGACCCTTCGCTTGCCCCCTCCCCCGAAAAGGTCACATGGAGTGAAAGACTGATGAGTCTCAAAGGCATGTGGTCGATGATTTTGCTTTTTGTTGTTGTGATTGGCGGCATCTATATCGGATGGTTTACGCCCACTGAAGCTGCCGCTGTGGGGGCGACCATGGCATTCGTTTTCATGTTGGCTGGCAAGCGGCGCGAGGGTGGAAAGCTGTGGCCCATGATCGCCGATTGTTTCACGAGCACACTTCGGACTACAGCCATGGTATTTATCGTTATTATTGGAGCAGGCCTTTATGCCCATTTTCTCACCCTTGCTCAGGTGCCACAAAAGGCGTGTGCATGGGCGGCAGCCGCCCCTATCCCTCCACTTGCCGTGGTCGGTTTTTTTTCGCTGTTGTACATTCCCTTAGGGATGTTCGTGGACTCGTTTTCGGTTATGCTTATCACTCTGCCTATCATGTTTCCAGTGGTGGTGGGTGTGTTCGGCATGAACGCGATATGGTTTGGCGTACTATCTACGATGCTTTGTGAGATTGGCCTCATCACACCACCGGTCGGGTTGAACGTATACGTGCTTGCGGGAGTTGTCCGGCATGTTCCGTTGCAGGACATTTTCAGAGGGTGTTTCCCTTTCGTCATCATGCAACTTGATTATGACAGTGGTGCTTTTTTTTATTCCGGCAATGGCCACTTGGTTACCTGAAACTATGAAATAGTATGATTTTCGGCCTGTCAGACGACTGGCGAGATTCTTTTCGAGGGAATGAGACTTAACTTGATAAAGATGGGAACGCTGTAAATTTGTGAACCTGGCGGGGGGAGGGAGTTGGTCTATTCGGAGCATACCAAGAAGATCTCGGATAGATGAGGTTGCGCTGGAGGTCTATTCTGGGCCGGCTCTTCCAATCTGTGGATATTTCTGGCCGCGCTGATTCCTATTTTTCTGGTATTTCACGAAGTCGTCAAGTGCGTTCATACCCTGAAGCGGTGTTTCATTCGCGGAAAAGAAATGGAGGAAGAGGTCCGGGAGGCAGCCAACATCCAGTTCTTCCGCAAACGCCTATATCGGACGCGTGAGGAGACCGCCGTTCTCATCTATATCTCTGTCTTCGAGCGAAGAGTCTGCGTCCTCGGCGACCGTGGCATTAACGTTGCTATTCCCGAGGTAACACTGGAATGGTGTTGTCGCCACGATCGTTCAGGCGATCAAGGAAGGACGGCCGGCGGAAGGTATCTGCGAGGCTGTCGGCGAGATGGGCAGAATTCTTCAGGAGGAATTTCCCGTTGGGTGCGACGACCAGAACGAACTGGTGAACCTCATGGTCGAAAACGGACCACCTTGAGTCAGGCCCGGTTGCACCTTTCAGCCTCATGGAATGTGCAAACAAGCAGAGAAACCCATGAGCTGGGCAAAGATTCCTTTTTGACATACAGGGCCGAAACCCGTAGAGTCTGAAAAGGGGACTTCACCTTACCGGCTGTGTTCAAAGCCAAGGTCGTAAGGGTATTTTGATTCTCGGCTCCACTCAACCTTACATGAAGGAGGTTAATCGATGAAAAGATATGTTCTGCTTCTTTGCGCGGTCGTTTTCTTCTCCTCCCTGGCCCTCGCAGGTCCTGCGCGATACCAGGTGACGGGGCCAGTGCTGGAGGTAAGGGACGACGTTATAGTGGTGCAAAAGGGAAACGATAAGTGGGAGATCGCCCGCGACAACGCCACCGTCATTTCAGGCGACCTCAAGGTGAGATCCAAGGTGACGGTGTTCTACACCATGCAGGCGAAGAAGATAGAGGTCGAGGAGGTGCCCAAGACTCCAGCGCCGCCCAAGAAAAAGTAGCGCAGTGACAGCCAGATTCGAAGGGTGGCACCGCCCACTTTTTTGTGCGTTCCGATTTTCCGAGGGGTTCACTTGCCGATCACCATCCAAGGGGGAGTGAGCCGGCCGGCCACGATCAGGTTGAGCCTTGGCCGGGGAATGATCATCCGAGGAAAGGCGAATGACTTTCCCATTAAACATAGCAATACAGGAGGATAGTGAGATGGGCATCAGTGATCTGTTGGGAGCCATGATGCAATCCGGCATGAGCCCTTCATCCAATCAGTGATTGCAGAATGCTTTGGGTGGAGGCAGCGGAGGTCTTATGGAAAGCCTGGGCGGCTTGCTTGGCGGTCATCAGGGCGGTGGATTGGGGACGTCCTTTCCAGTGCGCTGGGCGGTGGCGGTGGAGGCCTAGGCGGCATGCTTGGGGATGTATTGCACCAGGCCGGTCAGGCGGTGGGGGTAAACAGAACCTGGCCCTTGGCGGCTTGGGGGCGCTGGCCGGCGCGTTGCTGGGCGGTGGTGGCAAATCATTGGGCGGTGCCCTCGGTGGAGGGGTGATGGCACTTCTCGGGGCGATGGCCTTTAAGGCGTTGCAAGGCAGCGGCCAGAGCACAGGCCAGGTGCCCCTGGGGCTCCTGGCGCCTCAGACCGAGACCGACCATCAGGAACTGGAGCAACGTGCCGAGCTCGTGCTAAAGACGATGATCAATGCAGCCAAGGCGGACGGCCAAATCGATGAAAAAGAGATTGAGCGCATCGTCGGCAAACTGCAGGAAGTCGGGGCAGATGCCCAGGACCAGCGCTACGTCTTGACACAGATGCAGAAGCCTTTGGAAACCGAGAAGCTGATTTACGCGGCCAAAGGCCAGCCAGAACTGGCAGCCCAGATTTACGCAGCCTCTCTCATGGCGATCGAGGTGGATACGTCTGCTGAGAAGGCCTATTTGGAGAAACTGGCTTCCGGTCTCGGGCTCACCCCAGAGGTGTCCCGGCGCATCGAGCAAATGGTTGGACTGCACCCTGTTTGATCGCAGACCCTAACCCGGCATGGACGGAACCATACAGGTAACCCAAGGGTTCAGTGTTCAGTGGTCCAAGCCTAAAACCTGAAACCTGAACACTGAACCCTCAAATCCTGCCCTTTTTGAGCGTGATTTAGCTGGTAAGGGCCTAATGACGGTGGACGGCCAGCCCTTCAGCGGGTTGCCGTAAGAAGGCTGACAGGCGTCGGAAGGATTGCCATGACCGCAAAGAACGGAACGATTCTCCACCTGCTGATTGATACCTCACCGGCGGTAATCGGTTTCGTTAGAGATAAGAGGAACCATCGAGGAGGGGGTCCATGCGCAAGGCGCTATTTGGGGTTCTGATCTTGGTGGTGTTGATCATTGTCGGTGGATACGCTTACCTGAGGAGCTTTATCCCGAATTACGACCAAGTGCTCAAAGTCCCGGACCTAAAAGACAAGGTTACGGTTGAGCGCAATCGCTTCGGTGTGCCGACGATTACGGCTGAAAACGACGAGGATCTGTATTTTGCCTGGGGCTACGTCAACGCCCAGGATCGTCTTTTTCAGATGGAAATCACCAGACGCATCGCCCAGGGAAGAATATCTGAATTTGCCGGAGAATCAACGCTTCAGAAAGATATCTTCCTTCGTGCGGTCGGCTTTTACGAGATCGCAAGACGCAATCAGGAAAAGCTATCACCCCGGATCAAGACGTACTTTCAAAGATACGTTGAGGGCATCAATTATTTCGCAGAAAAGGAGAAGACACCCATATACCTGAAGCTTTTGGGATTGAAGCCTGAAAAGTGGGAGATCGCCGATGCGGTGGCCGTCGCCATGATGCTGAACTGGTCGCTGGCTTACAACCTGAAGCACGAATTGATCTACTATCAGATGGCAAAGAAGCTTGGCAGGGAGAAGGCCGAGCAACTCCTCAATTTCGTGCCCTTTGAGACACCGACCATCGTGGAAAGCGGGCGCCTGGATGACGGTGCTTTGGCCACGGTGATCCGGGAGATGGGTCCCCTCCTTGGATGCACATCGGCCAGCAACAGTTGGGTGGTGGCGCCTTCCAAGACGGCCCATGGCGGGGCCATTTTCTGCAGCGACATGCACGTTCATTCATCAAAGCTCCCCAACGATTTTTATTACATTCGCGTGAGGGCCGGTGACTATGATGCTGCAGGCGCGCAGGTGGTTGGACTCCCCTTCATCGTGAGCGGATACAACCGCCAAATCGCCTGGGGCAACACAAACCAGGGCGCGGATCAGGTTGACCTATTCGTTGAAAACGTAAACTGGGAGAACAAGAGCTATCATCACAATGGAGAACGCTTCCCTCTGAAAAGCCGGGATGAGGTCTTTCTCGTGAAAGGCAAAGCGCCGGTGAAAAAGACCATCTACTACGCAGGAAGAAAGCCGATCCTGAACGACGTGTTCACCGACCTGGATTTCACCGTCAGCCTCGATTGGTCCGGGTTCGACGATCTCAACATCGAAGGGTATTTTCACATCAACCGGGCAAGGGATTACGAGGCTTTTGTTGGCGGCGCCAGGCAGATACGGCTTTCGCCACAAAACATGACCTACGCTGACCGATACGGCAATATCGCCTACCGGGTGGTGGGATCGCTTCCGGTCCGGGCGAAAGGAACCGGGAATTTTCCACAGAACGGCGAGACGGTACAGGCCAACTGGAAAGGCAACGTGCCTGATGACGATTACCCGTCCATCAAAAATCCCCCTCGCGGATTTATCATTTCCTCCAACAACAAGGTCGTGAAGCATTTTGCCTATGAGATGAACGCAACCTATGCGCCGGGCTATCGCTATGAAAACGTTGCGGCCATGATCAGAGACAAAAACAATATTACGGTGGAATACATGAAAAAGGTCCAGGCCAGCACGAAAACGGTGCTGGCGAATAAAGTGATTTCCCTCCTTCGGCAGCACATTCGCCCCGGAGAAGATCCACGGTCTGCCCGTGCGCTGGAATTGGTAATGAACTGGGACGGGGACAGCCGTGAGGAATCCGTGGCCCCATCGATTTACAATACCTTTCTTGTCCGCTTCATGTATCAGACCCTCAGGGACGAAATCGGTGAAGATATCGCCACGGAGTATGTTTCTGAGCGTTATATCAGCATGGAGCGCTTTTTCGAGCTTCTGGAGGACAACAGCACCTTTTTCGATGACGTGACCACCGAAAAGAGAGAGACCATTTCCGACATCGCAAACCGTGCATTTCAGGAAACCTTGATGATTCTGGAGGCGTACTCGGGGGAAAAGGACGTGGAAAAGTGGACATGGGGAACTTTCCATGTCATCCGGTTTGATCATTTCCTGGGCAAGTCAAAGCTCCTTGCCCCCTTTGTCAATTACGGCCCCTTTCCCTTCCAGGGTGACTGTGAAACCAACAATCGCGGACGTTTTCTTGAAATCTCACCGCCCTTTGTGAGCGAGTCGGCATCGGCGCCGCGCATGATCGTCAGCTTCACCCCGGATCCGAAAGGCTACATGATGCTGATCACCGGAAATAACGAATATTTTCTCAGCCCCCACAGCACCGATATGACGGATGCCTGGCTGAAGGGGGAATATTTCTGCATGGAAGACGAAAAGCCGAAATACCTCACCGTGATGAAGCCCGGAACATAATGACCATGACCTGTTTTAATGGATTCCATGTGGATTGGAACTTGTTTG
Source organism: uncultured delta proteobacterium (assembly GCA_963699845.1). GTDB lineage: Bacteria > Desulfobacterota > DSM-4660 > Desulfatiglandales > Desulfatiglandaceae > CAWHLE01. Next base: position 45,809 of record CAVOVO010000016.1, on the reverse strand, counting down.
AAATCACAGTAGATCGGACTGGAGATGGGCCTTTTCTCTCCCATTTATAGGCATCGCGCCTCTTCGATCAACACAATCCAGCAACTTTGAGCCGATCAGATACATCACCTGGTTTATACCGAAATGGCCGCCCCAAGGAGAGCAAGCGTCTCTTGATTCAATTCTCGCCCTTCTTGGTCTTTCTGCGGTCGCTGTCTATTCGTCTTTCAGGAATGTGGACGACATAACAGAACGTTCGCCGCTCGATTCCAGACCGTTTTTCTTCGACCATCTGTGTCCCTTTATGTTTAATTTTGTTAAATATTTTAGCTCGCAGGTTACGAGTCAGCCCTTTTCCTTAATATTTGTCTCGCGGCACGGTCATGCAATGGGGTGAACACCTTATTTTGGTGCCGAAGTGACCGTATCGTTCATGTGACAGACGTGGCCCCCCTGAACACGGCAGTGAACCTGGTCAGGTGGGTGGTGTGGAAGACATGCGACTAAAATGGGGGTTGGGAGGGGGATATCCCCAATATCTCAACTCATCACGGTCATGATTCTATGATGGGCGGAGGCTATGCCGATTCGCGCAAAGTTGTTCATGCCCGCCGGCTGGGGGAGGCCTGAGGCAAGGCACCTATTGTGTTGCCGGGCGGGGATTATCGTTCGGTTAACCCCCGGCAAAGCCGGGGGGCTATTGAGTGAAAGCGAAAAACTGGCGCCATTGGCGATTAATAGTTCTCGCCCAGGATTTCGTAATGGGCCCGGGGATGGGCGCAGGCCGGACACTCATCCAGCGCCTCTTCTCCTTCATGCAGATAGCCGCAGTTTCGGCAGCGCCAGGTTACCTTCCTATCCCTTTTGAATACCCGATTGTTTTCGATATTTCCTGCAAGGGCCAGATAGCGTTTTTCATGCTGCTTTTCCGCCACGGCAATGGACTCAAAGATATGGGCAATCTCCTTGAAGCCTTCCTCCCGCGCGACTCTTGCAAATCCCGGGTACATTTCGGTCCACTCATAGTTTTCCCCGCCTGCTGCCTCTTTCAGGTTTTCGAGGGTTGTGCGGATCATCCCGGCGGGGAAAGTGGCCGTCACCTTGGCTTCTCCGCCCTGAAGGAGCTTGAAGAGGCGCTTTGCGTGCTCCTTTTCCTGATTGGCCGTCTCTTCGAAGATAAAGCTGATCTGCTCAAACCCTTCCTTTTTCGCCTGGCTCGCGAAATAGGTGTACCGATTTCTTGCCTGAGACTCGCCGGCAAATGCCGTCAACAGATTGCTTTCCGTCCGGGTTCCCATCAATACTGCCATGGTGTTCCTCCTCATCGGATCAAAAATGTTTTTCCAGAATGATTGCGCTTCCCGGCCATCTGATGTTAACTTTGCCGGGTCTCACCTTAAGCTTCCGGGAAGCGCAGCACGGGCTAAGTCGGCATGAAGAATGTCTGGTCGAAAATGGGCTTTTCTTCAATTCTAAAATAACAGCATTCGCAGCCTAAGTGTCAAGATGCCGGTGCGTCCGCGAAAGGGAAGGGGTCTCCATGTCCCGCTGTCCAGACGCCTAAATAAGCCAGAGTCGGGGTGCGCCTGGGAGATGGCGTCTTGGGGAGCAGGACAAAGACATGGGCGCATACGAGAATCGTTTTCGGCGAAAGCCATTTCGGTTGGACCGAAATGGGTTTTCGTTTATAATTGTGGTGGCGTTCTGTGTCACGGAAAAAATAAGTCATTCTTGCAGGAGGTCCGCACCTATGAGCAGTGAAAAACCGGTTTCCCATTGGTTGCCTTGCCCTGTGGTCTTTATCAGCGTTGCGTCGGGGGACAGGCGGGACATCATGACCGCCACGGCCATGTTCGTGTCTGAAGAAGAGCCAATACTTGCCATCAGCGTGGCCAAGGGACATCTCACCCATGAGCTGATCGCCGAGGCGGGAACCTTCACCTTGACCATTGCCTCGGAAGCACAGAAAACCCTTGCCGTCCAGCTGGGCAGCATGCGAGGGGGCAATGAGGACAAGTTCCGACGGTTTGCCATCGACACCATTACCAACCAGTCAGGTGACGCAATCATCCCGAAAGGGGCTTCCGCCTGGATGGAGTGCAAGGTCAGCGGGGATCACGAAGTGGATGGATACCACCTTGTGATCGCCCGGGTTGTGGCGCAAGGGAACCTCGGGAATCCTCCGATGGTGTGGCGCGGGGATACCTTTTTCGGGCTTAAGGCCGTTTAGTTGGTTGCGCAAGCCCCTTTGGAACGTGATTGGGTCTTGACCCGTTGCATGAATTTGCGACCGAGGAGCAGTCGCAGGCAGATCGAATACCATGCTGTATTTGGTCTGGGTCGGGGTTTTGGTCTGGGCAATCACGGCCTGCTCCGGGCCCGGGGGAAGGATCGATCCGGCCCGTGAGGTCCGAGGGTCCGAATCGATTCCTTCAGGCCCGACCACGGGCCCTGTTTCCCGCTTTCGGCAGCATGGCTGTGAAATGGACCCAGCAAAGCAGCATGCGGGAGAAATTATGGCTCTTATGCTGCGGGTGGTCCTGGGACAGAAGGGAAGGCCGGAGACGAGAGACGAATGGGCAACCAGGGGACTTGATTTTCCTCTTCGCCTTGATGCGGTGTCCCGCGAGATGTCATTCATGGAAGGGGGAAACATCCTTCGTATCATGGTTTTTGATCCGAACATCCTCGATCTTTCTCAGACCCTTTACTACTACGACGATCGACTCGGATTCAGCAAGGGCAAGTTCAGCGTGTATCCGGCCATGGAGTTCCTGGCCATCCGCCTGCTGCTCCTCCAGAAGATCGCGAAAGGGGAGAAGATCAACCTGAGCGCGCTCCTCGAAAGGAGGCGATTGCTCTTTGACAAAGGGCGAGGGGTTGAGGAGGGAGACATTGAGGCGACCGGTCTTCATATCGAGGAGATTGAGCTCATCAGGGACATTCTGGAGAGGGCGCCTTACCTTTTTGATTACCTGGGCTGCCCCTTTCTGGTCAAAGGACTTTTTGAGGCGGGTGTTCTTTCGCTGGACGAGACAGTAAGACAGAAGCTTGCCGCGGCCAACTATAGAGACTTCCCGTGCAGGGCCGAAAGAGGCGCCGAGAAGAGGGAAACGGTCCGGATCGCCATTTTGCCTTCCCTCACCAAGGCGTTTCTTTTTGACACCAACGGGTCGGCGTCAAGCCCCACAGGGTTCGTTCCATCGGGGTTTTTGCAGGAGATGGTGGAAGCGCTGAAACTGCAAATCATTGAAGGGGCCGCGGCATGGATTGGCCGAAAAGCCCTTGAGGAGGGAATCGAGATCGCCGGCGAACCGGTCTCGGCATCCGGTTGGTCAGAAATGGTGAGAAGCAGGGTGAGCTTCTGCGTGCAGGAAGAAAGACCCCTGGTGATCACGCCTGGAAATGCCGCGGAGGTGATTGAGGATGTTTGTCCGGAAGCCGATTTCACGGTGATCCTCCTCGGAAAAAATGTGTACCTCTCCCTGTTTATCGACCCGGACAAAGATACCTATCCCGCCGTCAACCGTGTATACTTGGACTTCGACGACATCAGGCATGCACAAGCCCAAGACAAATACGAACCCATCGGCAAAGGTCATCTACAGGGCCATGAGATAAGGATGTGGGGTGAGGCGGCCTTTTGCCGGATAGGGTTTCAAGCATTTTGTCCTTGACCGTGGCGGCCTTTTACCTGTACAGATACCGCCGCATTCCTTATTTTGTCGCGTCCCCCCTCATGGGGAGGGGATTGTCGCGAAAAATCCAAGATACTGTTTTTTAGGGATTAAGCACATGTATACTGCCGGTGACTTGAGAAAAGGATTGAAAATCCAGATTGACGGGGAACCCTACGTCATCATTGACTTCGATTTCACCAAACCGGGCAAGGGGCAAGCGCTCTACCGGTGCAAGATGAAGAACATGATCACGGGTGCGATGCTTGACCGGACTTACCGCTCAGGAGACACCTTCCAGACGGCCAATCTGGAGGAGCGGAGGATGCAGTTCCTCTACAGTCAGGACAATGAATACTGCTTCATGGATCAGGTGAGCTATGAGCAGAGTTTTCTGAAGTCCGCGCAGGTGGGTGACGCCAAGAACTTTCTCACGGACAACCTCGAAGTCCAGGTGCTTCTCTTTGAAGGCCGGGCCATTGGGATCACGCTTCCGAACTTCGTCAACCTGACAGTGACCGGTGCAGATCCCTGGGCCAAGGGGGATTCCGTAGCAGGTGATACAAAACCGGTCACCCTGGAAACCGGCTACGTCCTGAGGGTCCCCCCCTTCGTGCAGGAAGGAGAGAAGATCACGGTTGACACGAGAACCGGGGCCTATGTCACCCGGGTCAAACAGTAATCCAGCCCAAGGTGAACAAGCGCGTCTAGCCGCCAAGAGTGCCTTTTCTCTGGGTCCGCGCCCGGATGATTCAGGCCATGAGGCGGTTTTTTATTGACAGTGGGTATCTTGAGCTCGAAACCCCCATTTTGATCCCCGCCCCTGCCCCTGAATGCCATATCGATGCCATCCGCGTCGGGGATCTTTACCTCCACACCTCGCCGGAGCTATGCATGAAGCGGTTGCTGGCCGCAGGCTTCCCCCGGATTTTCCAGATCACCAAGTGCTTTCGATCCGGGGAAAGGGGCCGGCTTCACCTCCCGGAGTTCACGATGCTTGAATGGTACAGGTGCGAGACGGACTACCTGGGGCTCATGGAGGAATGTGAGGCCATGCTTGTTTCCGTCTTCGAAGCGCTCAAGGTGGAGGGCGAGATCCGATATGGAAAACACCGGGTGGACGTTGCGGCCGCCTTGGAAAAGGGTGACCGTTTTCGAGGCCTTCGAGCGATACAGCTCCGTGTCGCTCGATGAGGCACTCGCCTCCGACCGTTTCGATGAGATCACGGTTCGGGCAATCGAGCCCGAAATGGGCGTCCATCGGCCTGCCTTTCTCATGGATTACCCGGCCTCCCTTGCCGCACTTGCGAGGTTGAAGCCTTCCGATCCGCGCTTCGCAGAGCGGTTCGAGCTCTACATCGCGGGTGTGGAGCTTGCAAACGGGTTTTCTGAGCTGAATGACGAAGAAGAGCAGCGGCTGCGCTTCGACCAGGAAAACCGAAAAAGGGTGGCCCAGGGGAAAAGCGCCTATCCTTCCGCCTGATCGATTTCTTACGGCGCTTGGACACATGCCCGAGGCCTCAGGCATCGCCGTCGGCATCGACCGGCTCGTGATGCTGCTCACCGACCGGGCCCGGATAGAGGACGTGGTCTGCTTCACGCCCGAAGAGGTGTGAAGACTGCCGGCTTCAGGCCTGGCCTGCTTTCGGCCGATAAAGGATTATAGACGTTCTGCTGAATCGAGGGCCTTGATTCGCGGCCCGTTTAAGGGTATAAATTGGGTGTGTGGACCGGGTTGCTGCTCATCTGAAAGCGGTTGATTGCTGATACGCAGTGGGCTTGTTTTTATAGAGGGATTATTCAACGGAAAATTCAGTGAATCACAGACAGGGCAAAGAAATCATCATTTTGGGACAGGCGCGAAGAAGGGGGATTTGCCTCTCCTGCGGGACGGACAGCATCAAGCCTGGGCGGCGCTATTGCTCAAAGGAGTGCAGACACCAGATCGACTGGGTATTGTCCCTTTCAAAGGGACTGTTGAGGACCTTCAACGCCAGGTATGCGGCGTTTTATTTCGATTCGAGCCGAGTGATCCTGGACGTGCTTCCGGTCTGGTCAAGGGGAATATCGCGATTCAGCGGCAGGCGGGTCCCGGGCAACAAGCCGGCGACTGATTTGAAAAACCTGGTCCTCGACTCCGGAGATGAATGGTACCGGATGATCAACAACCGGAAATCCAGGAGTTATGCATCGCTCCTGCTGCTTCAGAAAAATCACCAGGAGGAGATCGATCCCGGCAGTATCAAACCCAACCAAAAGAAGCGGCCAAGATTGAAAAAGGGCGAAAGGGAATGGCTCAAGATGCTGAACCTGGATGCCGACACGCTGCTGGGCAGGGAATGCCATCAGGAGATTCGGTCCGCATACAGGAAAATGGCCAGGGTTCACCACCCTGACGCGGGTGGAGACGAAGAGAGCTTCAAACGTCTCAATGAGGCCCACCAAAGGATGCTTCTCTGGACGGAAAACCCGCAGTTCAGCTCCAAGAAGGCCCTACCGGATTGCTGGTCTTACGACGGCGCCACAAATCGCTGGACCCCGCCACTGTAAGAGGAAGCGGAAAGGCGCACGGCGCGCGGCGCAAGGCTTAAGGCGTGGGCGTAGAGCAAAGGCGGACAGGGATGTGGGGACAGTGGCCAGTAATTCAGTGATCAGCGGCTCGGCTTTCGGAGAACTTCCAGAATTCACATCGCTCAAGGGTGAAGATTTGAGGAAGAGACCTCCCATGACCGTTCTTTGGCACGCATTGTTCAAAGGGGAGCTCTGCAGAATCCGCGAAGCATCGGAGGGACAACTCATTTCTGAAGTGTGGCGGAACGGTCGGTGGAGCAAAGGCCCCGACTTTGGCAGCCTGGATTTTACCGGCCGCGCCATCGACCGGCATCAGGCAGATGACTGGATCCGCAGCAAGTTCAAAGACAAAACCTTCGGAAAGCAACCGACGGTCGACGATCATTCTTCCTGATTTTTCATGCGTTTCGCCGACCGCCAAGGTCGTTGGGACTGGGGGTCAGGTTCAACCGGAGGTCATGATGTTAGACCTTATCCGAAACAGGCGGAGCATCCGCCAGTTTTCTTCCGAGTCCGTCGACGACGATGCCGTCAACCAGATCATAGAGATGGGCACCTGGGCCCCGTCCGGGCTCAACAACCAGCCGTGGAAATTCGTGGTCGTGCAGGACTTCGAGACCCGGAAACACCTTTCAGGGTCACACCCGTTATTCCCGTGTCCTTCAGAATGCCCCCGTCTGCATCGCCGTTTTTCTGGACAACCAACAAGAGCTATGACCGGGTGAAGGATATCCAGGCCATCGGGGCCTGCATCCAGAACATGCTCCTGACCGTGCATCACATGGGTCTTGGCGCGGTCTGGCTGGGTGAGATCCTCAAGAACAGGCAGGCCGTCGAAAAGCTCCTGGGGGTCCCCGACGGCTGTGAGCTCATGGCGGTGGTGGCCCTCGGCCGGCCGGCGGAGACCCGGGGGGCCGGGTCGAGAAAGCCGCTGAGCGAGGTGATCATCGCAAGAAAGTGACGCCTTAAAGCGTTCTGCCTTCTTCACGTGAAAAGGAAAACCCCGCCTCCGGGGTAACGGAGGCGGGGTTTTTTGGATTTGGGTTATGAGTCTGTGGTCCTCTGATGCGTCTACCCGAACAGGGAGAGCACGCTCTGAGGCGCCATGTTGGCCTGCGCAAGCATGGCCGTACCCGCCTGCAGCAGGATCTGGCTCTTGGTGAAGGTCACCATCTCGCCTGGCCATGTCCACGTCGCGGATCACGGACTCGGCGGCCGTGATAGTTTTCGATGGTGATGGACAGGTTGGCGGCGGCATATGTCAAGACGGTTCTGAAAGGCACCGATGTCTGCCTCGTCTGCTCGTTCAATGTATCGATAGCGCCGTGTCAACCGTATCGAGGAAAGCCGGTGCAGAGGTCGCTGATGTTCACCGGTGGCCAGACTTCAGGGCGCGGTCTTGCACGTTGTTGCGTCACCTAGGCTCACCGTGATCTGGTTGTCATATCCCTCTCGGCGCCGACCTGGAAGGTGGAGTTCCCTGTGGCTCGGCTGCGACCATCGGTGCTAGCACCGGCCAGGGAACCTGCGCCCAGGTTCGGCTGTCTGAGCGTCAGGGTCAGGCCGAAGGCGCTGAATGCAGACGTGCTGGTTTCGCCCGCGCCGGGATCGTCGATTCATGGATGATCTGGGCGCCGCAACGGTCGTCGATCAGGATTTGTGACTGGTCAGCCATTGGTTCCAGCAGTCGTTGGCTGACCGTGTAGGTTTCGCCTGCCTTCAATCCGGTGAAGCTGAGATTGTACACCTCGCTGACGGTCGGCCCAGTCTGCAGATGAGTGTTGCCGACTCCGAAGGTGCCGTTGATCAGGCTTTGTGTTGCATATTCGGTGGAGTCGGCAATCCGGTCGATTTCGGCAATGAGCGTCGTACTCCTTCGGCATTGATCTTGTCCAGATTCGAGCCCGCATTCGCAGATGCGGCCTGGGTCGCCAGTTCCTTCAGACGGGTGAGCATGTTGCCGATCTGATCCATGCCGCCTTCAGCCACCTGGAGCAGGGAGTTTGCCTCAGCCGTATTCCTGCTGGCTACCTTGAAGCTCGCGATGTCTGCGCCTGAAAGCCTGGGAAATCGCAAGCCCTGCAGCGTCATCCGCTGCCCTGTTGATTCTGATAACCCGATGAGAGTCTCTCAAGGGATTTGGAAGCGCGTCCGTCATTGAAATCGTCAGATTTCTGTGAGCATTCAATGCGGCGATGTTGTTCTGAATTCTAAGTCCCATGGTCGATTATCCTCCCTGATGTGTTTCTTAATGTTGGATCGCTGTCGCTCTGGGGCTCAAGGCATCCTTGCCTGTGAGCGAATAGATTAAGACTCATGTTCGGTCTAATACCCGTCAGTGAAACGTGAACCCTTTTTGCCAACCTCCTTTCCTTGAGAATTCGAGCCCAGCTTTTGAACGACTTGGTTTTCAAGTCTCAATAAGACTATCGGAACCCGCTTGGAAATCTTGAATGGTTTATCGCGAGTGGGAGACTTGCGTGTGAGAAAATGAGGGCTTTCGTCTTAATAAGCTGCTTGTGCCCTGAAAAGGGTGGCCGTTCATTCTTGAGCGCATCCGGAGCGGAACGGCTGGAAATGGAGAAGGCAATTTGTTACAAATCTGTTTACTCCAGGCCGGTCGTGATTAACATAGAAAAAATATCATCAGAAAAGGGGGGTAGGACCATGTACTCTGAAGTCGTGATGGATCATTTCAGGAAACCCAGGAACGTGGGGGTCATCAAGGATGCCAACGGCGTCGGGGAGGTGGGCAACCCGCTCTGCGGGGACATGATGACCATTTACTTGAAAATCAAGGACTGAAAAGATCGATGACATCAAGTTCCAGACCTTTGGCTGCGGGGCGGCCATTGCGGTGTCCAGCATGCTGACCGAGATGGCCAAGGGAAAGACCCTCGATGAGGCCAGGAAGATCACCAACAAGGATGTGGCGGCCGCACTGGAAGGATTGCCCAAGAACAAGCTCCACTGCTCAAACCTGGGCGCAGACGCCCTGGGACTCGCCATAAAGAATTACGAGAGCCAAAAGGGCGGAAAGCCGGCCCGTGAGGCCCTGGAAAAGCTGGAGGTATTGCCTACCCACGGGGGAGAGAAGTGCTACTGCCCATATTGTGATTCGGAACTGGAGGAAGGCGAGACGGTCTGCAAGAGCTGCCAGCTGGCGGTGTAAGTGGGCCATCAGGGATATAACAAGGAGGGTGCGATGGACATCATGAATCTGGATCACATGTCGGGAAATCCGCTCTTGCCGGAAGTTCAGCAGGCGATGGTCGAAACCCTTCAGTCCAATTACGGGAACCCGTCGAGCCAGCACAGGATTGGAGACAAGGCGGCTGAGGCCCTTCAAAAGGCGAGAGAGTCCGTTTCGGCCCTGATCAACTGTGAAAGCCCCTAAGGAGGTTGTTTTCACCTCCGGGGGGACGGAGTCGGTCAATCTTGCGGTGAAGGGGGCGGCCTGGGCCCTGGCTGAAAAGGGCAAGCACATTGTGACCTCCAACATCGAGCACAACGCGGTGCTCCGGAGCCTCAGACGGCTTGAAGATGATGGACTTCAAGGTCACGTCCGTGCCGGTGGACGCCTACGGGCGTGTCAATCCCGAGCACGTGGCAAAGGCCATCCGGGAGGACACCATCCTGGTCTCCATCATGCACAGCAACAATGAGATCGGGACCATACAGCCCATCGAGGAGATTTCGCGCATCACGAAGGAGAAAAAGGTCCTCTTTCACACGGACGCCGTGGATTCGGTCGGCGTGGTGCCGGTGGACGTAAAGACCCTCGGGGTGGACCTGATGAGCTTCGCGTCCAACACCTATTACGGTCCGACGGGTGTGGGCGGCCTTTACGTCCGTCGGGGGACGAAGATCTGGCCTCTGCTGGACGGGGGCGTTCAGGAGAACAACAAGCGGGCGGGGACCGAGAACCTCGTGGGGATCGTCGGAATGGGCGTTGCGGCAGAGCTGGCCCGCAAGGACATGGCCGTCCCGCATGGCCCACACGATGGGGCTCAGGAAACGCCTCATTGAGGAGCTGCCCAAGTACGTGGACGAATACATCCTCAACGGGCATCCGGAGCACTGCCTGCCGAACCTGGTTTCCGTTTCCATCAAGTACATCGAAGGGGAGAGCGTGGTCCTGATGCTGGATGACGAAAAGATCGCGGTTTCCACCCGCTCGGCGTGCGCCGCAGGGGCGCTTCAGGCCTCCCACGTCCTCCTTTCGATCGGCCGCGAATTCGCCGATGCCCAGGGCACCATGGTCATCACCTTCGGGGTGGAAAACACGGAGGCGGACATTGTCAAGTTTTTGACGATCCTGAAGGATGTGGTCAAGACGTTAAGGGATATGTCTCCGCTCTATTACAAGAAGGTGGCACAGGGAGGGATGTGAGAAAGGCAAGGTGCACGGCGAAGGTTAAGGAAGAACGGAACGGGCGATGACGCGGAGCCGATAGGAAGAGTATGAGTTAACGACGCGGAGTGCCGCTATAGCGATGAGCAATCCTCGGCTCAGGTTCGAGGTGGTCGTCCAGCTTGTCCTGAAGGGCCGTTTGGGAAAGCTGGCGGGGAATGGTTTCAACGGGTTTGCCGTCCTTGAAAAAGATCAGGGTGGGGATGCTTCGGATCCCATATTTTTCAGATGTCTTTGGATTGTCGTCCGCATCCACCTTTACGACCTTTGCCTTTTCCGCGTTGGTCTTGGCAAAGGCCTCGAGGGCTGGGGCCATCTGGAGGCAGGGCCCGCACCAGGGTGCCCAGAAATCAACGACCACGATTCCCGGGGCATCGATGACCTCGGCCTGAAATTCATCGTCCGTAACGATCAAAGGATGGTCATGGTCCATTTCTTGCTCCTTTCGAATTGCTGATGGCATGGGCGGGAGAGTGAGATCTGAGCTCTTATCTTATGGCGTGGAGAGATTCGAAGTAAAGGGCTTTTGGAACGGATGCAGGGGCGGTTGAAACGACAGTCACCAAGCCCTGTGCCACCGGGGTTTCCTCGTGGGGCATCAGGGGGATGAAAAAAAACGGTTGACAGAGTCAGATGACTCGAATAAAGTACAAAAATTACGGAAGAGAATCTCTGCGGATTGAGGCCGACCGTATCAGATATGGATATAGCGTTTAACAGCATCATCGCCATTATCAGCGCAACAGGGACCCTAGTCCTATCCCTGTTGCTTCTCCTCCTTTCGGTCGTTAGACTGAAATGTCCGGGCCTGATGATGACATGATGTTTTAAAGCAAGATTCACACAAAAACCGTTATCAGGCCCTCCTGATAACGGTTTTTTTTTGGAAAGAATTCGGGGGAGGCCATGGCCACGCAGATCTTATTGTATGACACCACCCTCAGGGACGGGACCCAGGGTGAGGATTGCAGTTTTTCGGCCGAAGACAAATTGAGGATCGCAAAGAAGCTGGACGAATTCGGGATCCCATACATCGAGGGCGGGTGGCCGGGTTCAAACCCCAAGGATGCCCGGTTTTTTGAAATGGCGAGGAGCGTGAAATTCCGCAACGGTCGTCTGACGGCCTTTGGGAGCACCAGGAGGGGGGGAACCAGCGCGCAGGATGACCAGAACATCCAGGGCCTGCTTGAAGCAGGCGTCGAAACCCTGACCGTCTTCGGCAAAAGCTGGGACCTTCACGCCCGGGAAATTCTGGGTGTCACGCTTGAAGAAAACCTGTCCATGATTGAGGAGACCGTTGCCTATCTGAAGGCCGTGGGAAGAGAAGTGATTTACGATGCCGAGCACTTCTTCGACGGCTACAAGCGAAATCCCCAATACGCCTTTGAAACCATTCGCGCTGCCATGAGGGCCGGGGCTGACGTCATCGTGCTCTGTGATACCAACGGCGGCACGCTTCCCCGGGAAATCGAGACCGTCATGAAGGCAGTGATGCCCGAGATGCAGACAGCGGTCGGCATTCACGCCCATAACGACTGCGGGCTTGCGCTGGCGAACTCCCTGGTCGCCGTCGAGGCAGGCGCTGTCATGGTGCAGGGGACCATCAATGGCTATGGGGAACGCTGCGGCAACACGGACCTGATTTCGGTCATCGCCAACCTGCAGCTGAAAATGGGCTACCGGTGTTTGGCCGAGGAGAAGATGGAGCACTTGACGGAGCTGTCGCGCTACGTGAGCGAGGTGGCCAACATCCCCCCCTTCAATCAGCGTCCTTATGTGGGGCGTAGCGCCTTCGCCCACAAGGGCGGCGTTCATGTGAGCGCCATCATGAAAAACCCGGCGGCCTATGAACACCTGGACCCCGAGGCCGTCGGGAACCGGCGGCGGGTCCTGGTCTCAGACCTTTCCGGCAAGAGCAACATTGATTACAAGACCCGGGAGATGGGCGTCAGACTGGGCGGAAACGGCTATGACAGCGAGAAGATCGTTCGGGAGATCAAGCGTCTCGAGGACGAGGGGTACCAGTTCGAGGCGGCCGAAGGTTCGCTGGAGCTTCTGATCAAAAAGGTCACGGGCCAGTTTTCAGAGCCGTTTGCGCTGGAGTCCTTTCGGGTGACCATCGAGAAGGATCGGGAGGGTCCGAGCACCTCCCATGCGACGATCAAGATCTCCGTGGGCGAGGAGCAGGAGATCACGGCCGCAGAAGGGGACGGCCCGGTCAGTGCCCTGGACAAGGCCCTTCGAAGGGCGCTCAATAAATTTTTTCCGCAGATCGGGGACATGGGGCTCGTCGATTTCAAGGTCCGCGTGATTGACGGAAGTGTAGGAACCTCGGCCAAGGTGAGGGTCCAGATCGAATCCCGCGATGCCCATGAGATCTGGTCTACGGTTGGTGTGTCCGAGAACATCATCGAGGCAAGCTGGCAGGCCCTTGTCCGACAGTGTGCAGTATAAGCTCTCAAGAACGGTCGGGTGGTGAATCCATTATGAAAAAAAACGGCTTGAAAGGCAGGGAGGGACATGCCGCAGATTCTGAAGGCGAGAAGAATCTGCGGAGGGTCCTTAAGCGATAACCTCCTGGAACCAGACAATGGACGTTTCCTTGGCTTTTTGGCCCGGAAGGGGCCTGAAATGAGGAATGTCCTTAAATGAAGTGAAACGGTCGAAACATGACGGAGGTTATTCAGTTTATGGACAAGGTGATTATATTTGACACGACGTCTCAGGGATGGGGAGCAGTCCCCGGGTGCGAGCATGAACACGGCTGAGAAGCTGAGGCTGGCCATCCAGCTTGAAAGACTGGGTGTGGATGCCATCGAGGCGGGGTTTCCGGCGGCATCCTCGGGTGATTTTGAAGCGGTCCGAGCCATCGCAGCCAAAGTGACCCGGGCCGAGGTGGTGGCGCTTGCAAGGGCGACGCGAGAGGATATCGACCGGGCATGGGGTGCGATCCGTGATGCGGCAAAGCCCAGGATTCATACCTTCATCGCCACCTCCGACATTCATCTGGAACACAAATTGCGCATGAGCCGTGATCAGGTCTTGGATGCGACCCTCCAGGCGGTGCGTCATGCCAAGTCCTACACCTCGCAGGTTGAATTCTCGGCAGAGGACGGCTCACGAAGCGACAGGGATTTTCTTTGCCGGGTCTTTGAAGCGGCCATCGAGGCGGGCGCGACGACCGTCAATCTTCCGGACACGGTGGGTTATGCCATGCCCGAGGAATTTGGAGAGCTCGTGGCCTACGTCCGTCGAAACACAAGGAATATGGACCGGGCGATTTTGAGCGTCCACTGCCACAACGATCTGGGGCTTGCCACGGCCAACACCCTGGCGGGCCTGAAGGCCGGGGCAAGGCAGGTGGAGGTCACCATCAACGGGATCGGCGAGCGCGCCGGAAACACGGCCCTCGAAGAGGTGGTGATGGCCCTCTACACGCGGAAGGAGCAGATGGGCTTGGAGACGTCCATCGACACGACGTCCATCCACCCCACGAGCCGCCTCGTTTCCATGGTGACCGGGATCGTGGTGCAGCCAAACAAGGCCGTGGTCGGGGCCAACGCCTTTGCCCACGAATCGGGGATCCACCAGGACGGCGTGCTCAAGCACCGCATGACCTATGAGATCATGGACCCTGAAACAGTGGGGCTTTCCAGCAACCGTATGGTGATCGGGAAACACTCGGGTCGCCACGCCTTCAAGCAGAGACTTGCGGACTTGGGTTATGGGCTGTCCGAAGAAGAGCTCAATCGGCTTTTCGGAAAATTCAAGGAACTGGCGGACAAACGGAAAGAGATCCTGGACGAGGATCTGGAGGTGCTGGTGGCAGAAGAGATTCTTCGTGTCCCGGATACCTATCAGCTGGATTACCTGAACGTGGTCAGCGGCACCGTAGCGGTTCCCACGGCGACGGTGAAGCTGAAGATCAGGGGCCAGGAGGCCCAGGGCGCGGGATTCGGGGTTGGACCCATCGATGCCACCTTTAACACGATCGCCAAGATGACGGAGTCACGATCCCGCCTGCTTCGCTTCGCAGTCAATTCCATCAGCGGCGGCATGGATGCCCAGGGTGAGGTGACGGTCAGGCTCCAGGAAAATGGTCTGGTGGCGCTGGGCAAAGGCGCTGACCCTGACATTATCACCGCGAGCGCCAAGGCCTATGTCAACGGCCTGAATCGACTCGAATACTTGAAAAAGAACCCGTCGCTTGCGCCCGAGGAGAGGTCGTTGTGATCCGGGGCGTGAGTGCAAAGAGGTGATGACTATGCCCATGACCATTACTGAAAAGATCCTGGCCGCCCATGCGGGACGCGACACCGTAAGCCCGGGCGACCTTGTGGACGTAAGCGTCGATCTTGCGCTGGCCAATGACATTACGGCACCGCTTGCCATCCGGGTTTTCGAGCAATTGGGTCTTGACCGGGTCTTCGATACCGAGAGAATCGCCCTGGTCCAGGACCATTTCGTGCCCAACAAGGACATTGCCTCCGCACAACAGACGAAGATCATGACGGATTTCGCCCGTCGCCACGCCATCCGCCATTACTTCGAACTGGGAGACTCGGGCATCGAGCATGTGCTTCTGCCTGAGAAGGGACTCATCGTGCCCGGGGACCTGGTGATTGGCGCGGACAGCCACACCTGCACCTATGGTGCCCTGGGCGCCTTTTCGGCGGGGGTCGGCAGCACGGACCTGGGTGTGATCATGGCGACCGGCCGAACCTGGTTGAAGGTCCCCGCCACCATCAAAGTGGTCTTGAGGGGCCGACTTCGGCCCTGGGTGGGGGGAAAGGACCTGATCCTCCATACGATCGGCCGGTTGGGCGTGGAGGGCGCCGTTTACAGGGCACTGGAGTTCACGGGGGAGACCGTCTCGGCCCTTTCCATGGACCAGCGGTTTACCATGGCCAACATGGCCGTTGAGGCAGGTGCGAAAAACGGCATCTTTCCGCCGGACGACGTGACACGCAACTATCTTGCGGCCAGGACGGAGCGGGCGGGCACCTTCTGGCAGAGCGACGAGGATGCCCACTACGAATCCGTCCTGGAGGTGGATGGTCGTGATGTGGACCTCCAGGTGGCCTTTCCCCACTCCCCTGACAATGTGCGACCGGTTTCAGCCGCTGGAGACATTCGCCTCGATCAGGTCTTCATCGGTTCGTGCACCAACGGTCGATTGGAAGACCTCCGGCAGGCCTCAGAGATCCTGAAGGGGAGGCGGGTGGCCAGGGGGACGCGCCTCATCGTCATACCGGGGACGCCCACGGTTTACAAGACGGCCCTGCGGGAAGGGATCGTGGAAACGCTGATGGACGCAGGGGCGGTCATTGGGCCGCCCTGCTGCGGCCCCTGCCTGGGCGGACACATGGGTATCCTGGCTGCGGGTGAAAAGGCGCTTTCGACCACCAACCGGAATTTCGTTGGCAGGATGGGACACCCGGAAAGCGAGGTCTATCTGGCAGGTCCCGCGGTGGCGGCTGCCTCTGCGGCCCTGGGAAGGATTGCATCCCCTGAAGATCTAAGACTGAGGAGAGGAGCCTGACGATGACGTTTCACGGTCGAGTATGGCGATTTGGGGACAATGTGGATACGGATCTGATTATTCCGGCGAGATTTCTCAACGTCTCTGACGAAGAGGAACTGGCCAGACACTGTTTCGAAGACGTAAGGCCCGATTTCGCCAAGGATGCGGCTGCCGGGGATATCGTCATCGGTGGCAACAATTTCGGGTGCGGTTCCTCGAGAGAACACGCGCCGCTTGCCATCAAGGCCAAGGGCATCTGCGTCGTGGTGGCAAGGAGCTTTGCAAGGATTTTTTATCGCAATGCCTTCAACATTGGTCTCCCGCTCCTGGAGCTGGAAGAGGGGCTCGAATGGTTTTTGGACGGCGAAACCGTTTCGGTAGACATTGCCACGGGAAAGATCGGCGATCCGTCGGGGAAGCCGTTGCTTCTTTGCCAAACCGATTCCGGAATTCATGAGACAGATTGTTCAGGCCGGCGGTCTCGTCGAATACATTCGAAAACGCGGTCCATCAAGGGCGGTGCTCTGAAAAATGGAGCAGTATTGTCCTTTGTAGCAATAAACTGCTGATTCGAAGGGGGTGTTGAAAATCAAGCTTACAGGTTCAAAAATCATACTTAGCGTGTTGCAGGAAGAGGGTGTCGATACCATCTTCGGCTACCCCGGCGGTGCAATCATTGACCTTTACAACGAACTTATAAAAACGGATATCCGGCATATCCTGGTCAGACATGAACAGGGGGCGGTTCATGCCGCAGACGGCTACGCCCGGGCCTCCGGAAAGGTGGGGGTGTGTCTGGTCACCTCGGGGCCGGGTGCGACCAACACCGTATCCGGGATTGCGTCCGCTTATATGGATTCTATCCCGATCGTGGTCTTGACCGGCCAGGTCCCGACGGCGCTGATCGGAAACGACGCGTTTCAGGAGGTCGATATCGTCGGGATCACGAGACCTTGCACGAAACACAACTACCTGGTGACGCAAATCGACGATCTGGCGAGAATCCTCAAGGAGGCCTTTCACATCGCACGGTCGGGTCGACCGGGTCCCGTGCTGGTGGATCTCCCCAAAGACATCCTGAAGGAGAGCACAGACTATAAGTCATTAAAATCCCTCAAGATGAAGTCCTATCAGCCGACCTATTCGCCGAATGTCAAACAGCTGCCCAAAGTGGTCTCCCTGATCAAGGAGTCGAGACGGCCCATGATCCTGGTAGGGGGTGGCGTGGTCCTTTCCAAGGCATCGCGGGAACTGACGCTGTTTGCAAAGAAGATCTGCGCCCCGGTGACCTCGACGCTCATGGGATTGGGGGCCTTTCCTGCCAATGATCCCCTCTGGTTGGGCATGATCGGGATGCATGGAACCTACCGGGCCAACCTGTCAACGGGGGCCTGTGATCTGCTGATCGCCATCGGCGTGCGGTTCGATGACCGCGTGACGGGAAAGACCGATTCCTTTGCCCGTCAGGCACGCATTATTCACATCGACATCGACCCGACCTCCATCCGCAAGAATATCCCTGTGACCATTCCGGTTGTGGGGGACTGTAAGATCACGCTGGGGGCACTGAACGATCTCCTGGAAAAGGAGGATTTCACCAACGTCGGCGAGATGAGGAAGCCCTGGCTTGAACAGATCCAGGCCTGGAAGGATACACAGCCGCTGGCTTATGTCCAAGGGGACGCCATCAAACCTCAGTACGTCATCGAAAAACTGTATGAGCTCACCAAGGGAAAGGCGATCATCACGACAGAGGTGGGACAGAATCAGATGTGGGCCGCGCAGTACTACCATTTTGACCGGCCCAACCGCTTCATTACCTCCGGAGGTCTGGGGTGTATGGGATTCGGCCTGCCCGCTGCCATCGGGGCCCAGGTGGCCAAGCCCGACGACCTCGTCATTGACATTGCCGGGGACGGGTCCATCCAGATGAACATCCAGGAGCTGGCCACGGCCGTGCAATGCGGTTTGCCCGTCAAGGTGGTGATCCTGAACAACCAGTACCTCGGCATGGTGAGACAGTGGCAGGAGCTCTTTTACGAAAAGTGCTACGCTTGCACCTGCATGGACTACGCCCCTGACTTCGTGAAGCTGGCCGAGGCCTACGGGGCGGTCGGTCTGAGAGCGACCCGGCCCGATGAGGTCGTGCCCGTCCTGAAGCAGGGACTCTCGGTTCGTAAGACCGTGATCATGGAGTTCCAGGTCGAGAAAGAGGCAAATGTGTACCCCATGGTGCCGGCCGGCGCGGCGATCACGGATATGCTGTTGGTGTAGGTGGAAAGGCGCACGGTGCAAGGTGCAAGGAAAAGACGAAACGGGCGAAATGGAGGGACGCGGGGGCACGGTGCTCATGCGCTTCGCAGTCATGGAAAAGGAAAGCGGAAAATGAAAGGTCAAGACGGAGAAAAGCGGATCCTCTCTTTGATGGTGGACAATGAGCCCGGCGTGCTATCCAGGATTGCCGGGCTTTTCAGCGGGCGCGGGTTCAATATCGAAAGCCTTTGTGTCGCGGCAACGACCGACCCCATGGTCTCACGAATCACCCTGGTGACCGTGGGGGACTCGGGCGTCGTTGAACAAATCAAGAAACACCTCAACAAGCTGATCAATGTGATCAAGGTCCTCGATTTTACGGGGACCGCGTTCGTGCAGAGGGAGATGGCGCTCGTGAAGATACGGGCCAAACCCGAGCATCGGGCCGAGATCTTGAGGATGGTGGACATTTTCCGGAGCAAGGTCGTGGACGTGGGGACGGAGTGCTACACCATAGAGGTGACAGGGGCCGAGGACAAGATCGAGGCATTTCTCAGCCTCCTCAAACCCATGGGAATCAAGGAGATTGCGCGGACGGGGGCCATTGCCCTGGCGCGCGAAAAGCAAAAGACAGGAGGCATCCAATGGCAAGGATTGATTTTGGTGGTGTGATGGAAGAAGTGGTGACGGCCGAGGAATTCACCCTGGAGCGGGCCAGAGAGGTACTTGAGAAGGAAACGGTTGCCGTCCTGGGCTATGGGGTTCAAGGTCCGGGACAGGCGCTGAACATGCGGGATAACGGCATAAACGTGATCGTCGGTCAGCGTGAGGGGAGCCGATCGTGGCAGCGGGCCCTGGATGACGGCTTTGTGGCCGGCAAGACGCTCTTTCCCCTGGAGGAGGCAGCAGGCCGGGGGACGATCATCCAGTTCCTGGTCTCCGACGCCGGGCAGGTGGCCACGTGGCCCGAGATCAAGACGCGCCTCAACGCGGGCGATGCACTCTATTTTTCGCACGGCTTTTCCATCGCCTTCAAGGACCAGACGGGTGTGGTTCCCCCGGATAACGTCGATGTGATCCTGGTGGCACCCAAGGGGTCCGGCCGCACCGTCCGGTCCCATTTCCTTTCCGGGAGCGGCATCAATTCGAGTTTTGCGGTGCATCAGGACTACACGGGGCGGGCCCGGGAGCGGACCTTGGCTGTGGGCATTGCCATCGGTTCCGGTTATCTCTTCCCGACGACCTTTGAGAAGGAGGTCTACAGCGATCTCGTCGGGGAGCGCGGGGTCCTGATGGGGTGCCTTGCCGGGGTGATGGAGGCCCAGTACGACCTTTTGAGGCGTAACGGTCACACCCCCAGTGAGGCCTTTAACGAGACCGTGGAGGAGCTCACCCAGAGCCTGATCCGCCTGGTGGACGAAAACGGCATGGACTGGATGTTCGCCAACTGCAGCACCACGGCCCAGCGGGGCGCCCTTGACTGGCGGAAGAAATTCCGTGCGGCGGTTGCCCCGGTTTTCGAAGCGCTCTACGAAAGCGTTCACTCCGGCAGAGAGACGAAGGTGGTCCTGGATGCCAACAGCGCCCCGGATTACAGAGAGCGACTCGACGAGGAGCTCCGTGAAATGAGGGATTCGGAAATGTGGCGGGCCGGTGCGGCGGTCAGGGGGCTGAGGCCGGAAAACAGGAGAAAGGAATGAGGCAGAGTGTGCCATGGCCGCGAGCGTGATGAGGACCATACCCTGAGACGAGGGAAACCGTGAGAGACGTGAAGGTTGCCGCCATTTGCATGCGTTCGGAGATCGGGTGCCCAGAGGCGAACCTTGAACGTATTCAGGCCCTGGTTCAAACGAGCATCCGGAAACGGCGCCGAGATCATCTGTCTGCCGGAGCTCTGCGTGACGGGCTACTCCCTGGGGGACCCCGTGGCGACCTATGGAAGCCTTGTCGCCCGGGGATGCCATCCAGGCGTCTGGACCGCATGGCGCCGGGCATCGGGGCGGAGTTGTGTTGGCCGGCCTCGTCGAGTCGGCGGATCATGGCCGGCCTTACATCTCGCAGGTGGTCCTTGGCGCCGAAGGACTCTTGGGGACTTACAGGAAGACACACCTCTCCCCGCCCGAATCGTCCCGTTACCAGTCAGGGGCTGCCCTTCCGGTCTTTTCAGCAGGGAGAGGTGGTCTTCGGGGTCCAGCTCTGCTATGAGGCGCACTTCCCGGAAATCAGCACGGTGATGGCGCTCAAGGGGGCGGACATCCTTTTCCTTCCCCACGCATCCCCCCGAGGGGAGCCGACGGAGAAGCTCGACAGCTGGATGAGACACCTCACTGGCCGTGCCTTTGATAACGGCGTCTTTGTGGTGGCCTGCAATCAGGTGGGGCGGAACAGGGAAGATCTGACTTTTCCGGGTGTGGCCGTCATCATCGGCCCGGATGGGCGTGTCATGGCGTCCTACGCGGGGGATGAAGAAAAGATCCTCTACGCGGAGCTGCGAGAGGAAGACCTGAAGAGGGTCAGAGACCACCGCATGCGATATTTTCTGTCGCGCAGGCGACCTGAGCTATACGGGAAGAATTGTGGACCTGACGAATCCGGGCCTTGAAGATTCCGTTTCTGGAAAGCTCGGTCAGGAAATAAAAGAGGCGCACGGAACTTGAAGGTTTCCGTGCGCCGGATCAGATCATTCTTTTTCGCGCGGTTTCTCGACTAGACGCAACCGGTGGGCTTCGGAAGACCGGCCATCTTACAGGCGCCTTTACCCGGTCCCGAGGGAAACAAGCTCGTAGATGTATTTCAGCTTGTAACCGGTCACCTTGGAGAGGATCCTGACCATGGGGGCGATGCCGTTCTTCTTGTAATAGTCCTGGAGCACTTGGATCACCTTCCAGTGCTCGTCCGTCAATTCCTTGATCCCTTCCGATTCCTTGACGTAATCCACCCAGCTTTCGTTCCAGTTGTTGAAGTCGTCGATGAAGCCGTCTTCATCCACACTGAAGGTATGCCCCTTAAATTCTATCGCTGGCATGATTCATTAACCTCCTTCTTGATTTAAATCCAGAGAGAATTCTCTCGATGGGCCAATGTGTAAAACCATAATACATGACATGCCCTCCGGCATCGAGGAAACGCTTGGGTCGGATGGCCGGAAAGGCAATAATTTTTAACATATAATAAAAAAAAACTGCGATGTCAATGATCACAATTCCCTGTCTCGTGAATTTTTTCTCATCGACGCGCTCACAGGCGGCCACATCGAACAATCCCTTGGCCCATTGAGGGTCTCCGCCTGCGTGGACATGGGTATAGGAAGCGAGGAGCCTGTTCTTGCAGAGGCCGTCTCTGCGGCCGTCCAGGCCGTGTCCGCGAAGCACTTTAAAGGCAAAGCGGATCTCCGACTCCGAGGTGATCACCGCCCTTGAATAGTGGAACTCGTGGCCTTTGATCGTCCGTCCGGGGGGTAGTAAGGATTGGGCTCGACCACTTCGAGCATGGTGTAGCCGTGTCCCTGGGGCCTCTTTTCCAGCACGAAGTCGACAGGCACCGCGTTCACCATGGGGTACGCCTTTTCGTTGACCCAAAGGTTCTCGCCCAGGTACATGAGCCCCCCGCATTCGGCATAGACCGGTAGGCCCTCGTTGGATCCCTTCCTTGAGCGATCGACGGAATGATTCGTTGCCGGCCAGGGCCTCGCAATGGGTCTCGGGAAACCCCCCGCCGATGTAGAGGGCGTCCAGTTCGGGTAGGGTCCGGTCGGTGAGGGCGTTGACTTCGACCAGCTCGAGCGCCCAACTCCTCCAGGGAATGCAGGTTCTCCGGGTAATAAAACCAGAACGAACTGGTCCCGTATGAATCCGATTCTCGGTCCATGGGCCGGATCCTGCGGGCGCCATCGGCCATCTTGGTGCTCCGGGTGGCTGCAGCCAGCCCCCCGGCCTGGTCGGCGATTTGCCAGATTTTATCCAGGTCCAGGTGGGCGGTGACCATTTTTCTCGCCCACGCCACGGCCTGACGGGACTGATCTCGTTCCAGGTGCGGCACCAGCCCCATGTGTCTTTCAGGCAGGAAATCCATCTTCAGCTTTGGGATGGCCCCCAGGACCGGAAGGTCGCAGTACCGCTCGATCGCCTGCCTGATCAAGGTCTCTTGACGTGAGCCCCGCCACCCTGTTCAGCACCACCCCGGCCATCCTTGACCTCCGGATCGAACACCTGACATCCCTTGACGATGGCGGCAACCGTTCGGGTCGCCATGGTGGCGTCGACCACAATCAAGACAGGGGCGTTGCAGCCACCTG
Source organism: uncultured delta proteobacterium (assembly GCA_963699845.1). Classification (GTDB taxonomy): domain Bacteria; phylum Desulfobacterota; class DSM-4660; order Desulfatiglandales; family Desulfatiglandaceae; genus CAWHLE01. Next base: position 23,097 of record CAVOVO010000016.1, on the reverse strand, counting down.
GCCAGTTGGGCGGTGCTGCAGCAGCCCTCCAGGTCCAATCCGTCAAACAACCCCCGGTTCCCTTCGATGAGAGAAACCTCCGCCCCAGAGGAGTGGCTCAAAAAGGAATCGAGGATTTGGGTCTCGGTCCATGAGAAAGGGATCCAGGTTGTAGCACTGACGTCCGGCCGCAAAGGACAGCCACCCGGCATCGATGAAGTCGGGGCCTTTCTTGAAAGGCGCCACTTCGTGGCCCGCTTCTTTCCAGGCGGCCAGAAGACCGATGGATACGAGGGTCTTTCCTGCGCCGCCTCTCAGGGCGGAAATGGTGATTCGTGGAAAAGGTGAAAACATCGAATATGGTGTCAAACGGCTGAGAAACACCCAGCGACTTGCTGGTCTGGACGGGGATGATGCGGGCGGCTTGACGCCTCAAAGGGCCGAATGGCTCCTCGATTCTCAGGACCGGGTCAGCCGGCCATGGCCCGATTCAGCTGCCCAAACATGCTAAGCCTATAGAGCTTTTCCCCTTGGATGTCAACAGGAATCAGGTATTTTTTTATTGACAACCTCAGAGGACTTTGATTATAAACGTAGCCTTAACTATTTGAAAAATAAACTAATTCCAATATTCACAAATAGTTACCATCGGGGACGCCCAAGTGGCGGGAGATCGTCCGCAGGATGGCTCGATTGTCTGATATGCTCCCTGACGGCCATGGGATATAGACCAGGTTGAATCATTCTCAGGGAGGAGGTGAAAAGGTAATCAGTCATTCCATCGGCTTTCATTGCCCCTTGTAAGAGATCACATTTGAACAGCGAAAAAGGAGGCATAGATAATGGAGTTTGAACCAAAAGAAGAACAAAAGGAACTGAAATACGATGAGCTCCGGATCTACACCGATGAAGAGCTGCACAATTACACGGAAGAAGAGCTCAAGAATTTCAAGATCAAGCATGATATCCCCATGTGCGATGATCTGGAAAAAGGGCCCTGGCCGAGCTTTGTGGCCGATGCCAAGAGGGAGGCCCTTCACAGGAAAAAGCTGGCGGCAGGACCGGATGATGATTGAAGAAGGACGTGGTGGAAGATCTGCTGGGGCAGCTGGAGCAGTTCCTTTGATGGACGGTGAAACCCACTGGAAGCACGGCGGCATCGTGGGCGTATTCGGTTACGGCGGCGGCGTCATCGGGCGGTACTCGGACCTTCAGGAGAAATTTCCTTCCATTGCCCATTTTCACACCATGCGCGTCAATCAGCCTGCCAGCAAGTTCTATACCTCGGACTATCTGAGGAGCCTCTGCGACCTCTGGGAGTACCGCGGGCAGCGGCATGATGAACATGCACGGTTCCACCGGCGACATCATCTTTCTCGGGACCTTTACCGAGCAGCTGGAGCCCATCTTTTATGAACTGGGCCACGTGCTGCAGCAGGATCTGGGCGGATCCGGCTCCAACCTGCGGACCCCGTCCTGCTGTATCGGCAAGGCCCGGTGCGAATGGGCCTGCTATCGATACCCAGGACCTGTGCTATGAACTGACCCATTACTACCAGGACGAGCTGCACCGGCCTGCCTTTCCCTACAAGTTCAAATTCAAATTTGACGGATGCCCCAACTGCTGTGTGGCCTCCATTGCCCGGGCGGACATGTCCTTTATCGGGACCTGGAGAGACGATATCCGGATCGATCAGGAAGCGGTCAAGGCCTACATCGGCGGGGAGATTCCACCCAACGGCGGCGCCCATGCAGGAAAAGACTGGGGCAAATTCGACATCCAGAAGGAAGTCATCGACCTCTGCCCGACCCAGTGCATGTGGATGGAAGACGGCAAGCTCATGATCGACGACAAGGAATGCACCCGCTGCATGCACTGCATCAATGTCATGCCTCAGGGCCTTGAGGCCCGGCAACGGACACCGGTGTCAGCATCCTTTTCGGCGCAAAGGCGCCCATCCTTGAAGGCGCCCAGATGTCCGTTCTGACCATTCCTTTCATGAAGTGCGAGCCTCCCTATGACAACATCAAGGAGAAGTCATCGAGAAGGTCTGGGATTGGTGGATGGAAGAAGGCAAGAACCGTGAGCGTCTGGGTGAGCTCATCCAGCGGCAGGGCATCCAGAAGCTCCTGGAGGTCCTGAAATTCCGCCCATGCCGCAGATGGTGAAAGAACCGCGCAGCAACCCCTACATCTTCTGGAAAGAGGAAGATGTGCCCGGCGGATTGGAGCGAGACATCAATGACTACCGATCCAGACACAAGAGATAGATAGGAGAGGAGGTACAATAATGGCATTATCTACAGAAAGATTGGGACTATATAATCCGGCAAAAACCCATGGAAAACAGGCTCACGGACCTCGGTCCGAGGCACTTCTGGCAGTATTTTCCGCCCGTCATCCAGAATAACTACGGCAAATGGAACTATCATGAGATCCTGGAGCCGGGTGTTCTGGTCCATGTCTCAGAAACCGGCGACAAGGTCTTCACCGTGCGGGTGCGGTGGATGCCGGTTCATGACCGTTGAGAATGTCCGGGAGATCTGTGACATCGCAGACAAACACTGTGACGGCTATTGTGCGTTTTACCACCCGAAACAACATCGAATTCATGGTGGACAGCCAGGACAAGGTGGAGGCCCTGAAAAAGGACCTCATGAGCCGCAAGCACGTCTCCGGCAGCTACAAGTTCCCCATCGGCGGAACCGGCGCCGGTGTTACCAATATCGTCCACACCCAGGGCTACATCCACTGCCATACACCGGCAACCGATGCCTCCTCCATGGTCAAGGCGGTCATGGATGATCTTTTTGACTATTTCCAGGGCATGACCCTTCCTGCCCAGGTCAGGGTGTCCATGGCCTGCTGCCTCAACATGTGCGGTGCGGTCCATTGCTCTGACATCGCCCTTCTGGGCTATCACCGAAAACCGCCCATCGTCGACAACGAGGTCCTGGATCAGTGTCTGCGAAATCCCGCTGGTCATCGCCGCCTGCCCCACGGCCGCCATTTCACCGGCCAAGACCGAAGCGGGCAAAAAGACGGTCAAGATCAAAGATGAGCGCTGCATGTTCTGCGGCAACTGCTACACCATGTGTATGGCCCTTCCCCTCTCGGACAAGGAAGGTGACTGTGTGACCATCATGGCGGGCGGCAAGGTCTCCAACCGGATTCAGCCCGCCCAAGTTCTCCAAGGTGGTTATTCCGGCCCTGCCCAACAACTTCCCGCGATTCCCGAAGTCTGTGAGTCGGTCAAGAAGATCATCGAGGCCTACGCCGCGGATGCCAACAAGTACGAGAGGATCGGTGACTGGGCCGAGAGGATCGGATGGGAGAAATTCTTTGAGAAATGCGAGCTTCCCTTTACCGAGCACCTCATCGATGACTACCGGCTGGCATTATGATACCTACAGGACCTCTACCCAGTTCAAGTACACTGATGCGTCATGGGCGGTTTCAAGGGCGGCTGGGGGGATTGACTAAGCCGTCGGCCTATTCAAGCTAAAGGAGTATCAAAATGGAAGATATCAAGAAGGCCATTCTGGAGTTTGCCGAAGGCGAGCAAAAAGACCAAGTTCTATTTCAACGACATGGAAAAGGCCGTTCAACAGAAGATCTCCCGGATGCCAAGGCCAGGGAGATCAAGAAGGCGGCGACCGCCCTGGTCAATGAAGAAAAACTGATCTATCTTTTCCACCGGCAGCAGACCATGTACGGACTGAAAGGGCGAGGCCAGACAGAGGATCATTAGACCCGTTTCCCCGTCCATTCATAACCATTTAAGAGAGAGGTCGCTGTCCCGCGGAGGGGTGCGACCTCTTCTTTTCATTGCAAGAGGAGTGACCGTGAGAGAACCGCAGGATTCCGAAGATTTTATTGCCGAGCAGAGACGAATTCTGGCCGACAAACGCGAATGCGCCAACTCCAGCTACAACCTGGGGGTCGAGCTCATGAAGGCGGGAAAGCTGATGGAGGCCAAGGCGGCCTTTGAAACCGCCATCGACAACAGCGGAAGGATGTTTGAGGGCTACGTGAACCTGGGCTACATCTACTTCAAGATGGGGGACCTGGAAATGGTGGCCGAAACCAACAAAAAGGCCATCGAAATGGAGCCGCGCTATGCCAGGGGATACGCCAACCTGGGGTTCGCCTACCTGCAGATTGCCAGGACCGAGGAGGCCATCGAGGCCCTTGAAAAGGCCCTCGAGCTGAACCCGGACATCGTACAGGCGTGGAACAACCTGGCAAATGCCTATCTGCAGAAGGGCGACGTGGAAAAGGCCATAGAAACCGGCGAGAGGCTGCTCAAGCTGGCACCCGATTTCGCCCTGGGGCACAACAACCTGGCGTTCGCCTACTACACCAAGGGCGACTACGGAAAGGCCATCGAGCACGTGGACCGGGCCCTGGCCCTGGGTTTTGAGGTGCCCCCGGAGTTTCTTGAAAGGCTCGAGCCTCACAGAGAGGCCCCCGGTGAAAGGGGCGAGTCCTCCAGATCGACCGAAGGCCGTTCATAGATGGGTCTGTCGCATTGAAGCCGGGCTTAAACGATCTCTTCCGACGCTACGAGCTTCTGGCCCTTGAGGCGGACCAGGCCTTTGAAAGCATGCGCTCCCGTTATGGCGAATGGATGAAGTGCCGTCCCGGGTGCTCGGATTGCTGCCATGCCGTGTTCGGCCTATTTCCCGTCGAGGCGGCCTATCTCCAGGAGCGTTTTGGTGGTTTGGATCGCCGAGTGAGGCGTCTTGCGATCACGAGGGCGCAGAAATCCGCCCGGGACCTGGAAAGGGCCATGGGCGGGGTGAACGACGACGTGGCCGATCCGGTCTCACCGCACCGTGCGCTGGCAACAAAACGGGTTCGGTGCCCCCTTCTCGATGATCACCAGGCGTGCATCGGTTACCCATTCAGACCGATCACCTGCCGCGTTTACGGCATCCCGGCGCTGATCCGCACACAGATCCGCGCGTGCCCGAAGAATCTATTCGTGCCCGGTCAATCTTATCCCGCCTTTGATCTGGATGAGGCCCACAGAGAGATGTACCTCATGTCGGTCGGGCTCCTGTCGGGAAGGCATGGAAGCCCGCCAGATGGTGCCTCATTCCTGGTTTCCGTTGCAAGCGCCATCACCACCCCATGGGGAGATCTCGTCAAAGGGCTTCCCGGATAATTTCCTGTGTCCCCTCCCGTCGGCAGCCCGGGTGTGCTATCCCGTCTTTGCTCTGATCGATGCGAACAACCTGAGTCGTTTGGAAATCCAAGGGCACAATAAATTGTGCTTGACTTCTGCAAAAACTTAAATTAAATCGAGGGCTCGAAATATTTATTGTCTTTGGGGCACTGACAGTGGATCAAACAACCGGATCATTTCTGAAGCGCTGGGACGGGCACGTTGAAGCGCTCATCAAGGTCGCGGCCAAAAAGCACCATGCCGTCGAAGCAAAGCACCGTCAAATCGTCGAAGGCGCGTGCCAGGTGTTCTTCAAGAAAGGCTTTCACCCTACCTCCACGCGCGAAATCGCAGAAGCGGCCGGCATGTCCATGGGCCAGCTTTACCATTACATTTCCTCCAAAGACGACGTCCTTTTCCTGATGCACAAACACATGCAGACTAAGTTCTATCAGCATCAGATGGACTCCAGGCTAGAGGCGGCGGAGTCGGCTTCTGAAAGACTTGGACTCGCCATCAGGGCTGCAGTGGATTTCCTGGTGGAGAACAAGGACCTGATCCAGTTTATCTACACGGAAAGCAAGTATTTGACCAAGGACCACTTGAGGGTGGTTTTGGAAATGGATGACAAGAACGTGGTCCAGTACTGGCGCGAACTGGTGAAGGACGCGATCGAGGAGCAGGGCGTCGAGACGGATGTGGACATGGCGGCCAACCTCATTGCGTACATCCATGTCTTCCAACCGCTCCGTGGCTGGAATCTGAAAAGCAGGTCCACGAAAGAGGTGACCGAATTTCTTTTGGGCTTCATTTTCAGGGGGCTTGGCTTGTCCCATTCGTGATCGGAGCCTTTGGGGCCTGGCGCATTCTCAATGGGCTCGGGAGGACCAGCTAGAGCTCGGGTTAAATGTAATGCGAGCGCTCGAAATAAAAAAATGCTAGGCCTTTGTCGCAGGGGCGTGAGATGCCCTGTATCTGCTATGAGATCGATACGATAAGCGTGTACGGGTGGATATGACCCGCTTAGAGAGTTGGACGAAATTCCTGACTTCTAAGAAGGAGGAACGGGATGGAAAAGAGATGGCACAAGGTTTGGCCGACACTTGTCCCCAAGACCATAGAAGTGGAGAAGCCTGTGTCCGAGTCCCTCAGGGAGTGGGCAAATACGCGGCCGGGATCCATTGCGCTGAGCTTCTATGGCCGGGATATGACCTATGGGGAGCTGGATGAGGCGATCGATCGATTTGCCCAGTGTTTGATCGGCCTGGGGGTGAAGAAGGGCGATCGCGTTGCGCTGTTTATGCAGAATTGCCCCCAGTTTGTCATAAGCTTTTTTGGGATTCTCAGGGCCGGCGGGGTCGTGGTGTCCTTGAGTCCCATGTTCAAGCATGCCGAGCTTGAATATGAGTTGAACGACGCTCAGGCTGAAAGCCTGGTCGTGCTCGATTCCCTCTACCCCGAAGCTGAAAAGATCCTGGGGGCAACCCCTCTCAAGCATGTCATCGTCACGGCGTTGAAGGATTACGCGCCGGATCATCCTGTTTTGCCCCTCCCCCCTGAGGCCATGGAGCCGAAGCGGTCCTTTTCAGGCACACTGGATTTCTCCGAGATGCTGGCCAGGTCACCACACGTCCCGGTATGCAATGTGAGTGACCCTGCTGAGGATTTGGCCCTGCTTCAGTATACCGGCGGGACCACCGGCGTGCCCAAAGGGGCCATGATCACCCACGAAAATCTGGCCTACGCATGTGTGGGGAGCGTGCATTGGTTTCGGCACCGATACGACGATGTGCACCTGGGGGTGACACCCTTTTTCCATATCATGGGGATGCAGCAATTGATGTGCACACCATTGATCTCGGGGGGCCGGGTGGTGGTGCTCGCCAGGTTCGACCCCCATGTGGCGGCGCGAGCCATCGATTTCTACAAATGCACCTACTGGGTGACGGCGACCACCAGCTTGATCGCCTTGCTCGAAACGCCTGAGATCGAGCAGCACAACTTTGGCTCCCTACGCTGTCTGTTGAGTGGGGGGACCCCCATCTCTTTGGAGATACAGAAGAAAATCGCCCGATTGGCGCCTAACGCCGCCATCGGCGAAGGGTACGGGTTGACCGAAACGGTGTCCCACGGGGGGGTCGTCACGCCGCTCTTTCGCTATAAGCCCGGGTTTGTGGGGATCCCCCAGCTGAGCCAAATCAGGATCGTGGATCTTGAGACCGGTGAACGAGAGCTCCAAGCCGGCGAAGAGGGGGAGATCGCCATTCATGGGCCGACCGTCATGAAGGGCTATTGGAACAAGCCTGAGGAGACCCTGAGGACGTTGAGAGGCGGGTGGCTTCACACCGGGGACATCGGTGTGATGGATGATGAGGGATATGTGAAGATCGTCGGCCGGAAAAAGGAGCTCATAAAATGCAGCGGCTACAGCGTGTTTCCCACCGAGGTTGAAAACCTGCTCTTCAGGCACCCGGCGGTTTCGGAGGTGGCGGTCATCGGGGTTTCCGACCCCTACAGGGGGGAGAGCCCCAAGGCCTTTGTCATCCTGAAATCGGAATTCAGGGGGAAGATCGGGGAAGAGGAGATCCTTTCGTGGTGCAAAGAGAATATGGCCACCTACAAGCGGCCAAGGGCTATCGCGTTTCGGGAAAGCCTTCCCAAGAGCGCTGCAGGGAAGATATTGAGAAGGGTCCTGGTGGAAGAGGAAAAGATATCGACGTGAAAGGGGGTGTCGATCAAAGACGAATCAGACCGTTCAAGCGTGACCAACTATCAAGACCAACGAATGAAGGAGGACCGAGCGATGGGTATAAGCAAGAGATGGATGGCGATTGTGATCACCCTGTGTATGCTTTTGGGTGTGGCGGGCCTTGGCCAGGCGGGGGACGCACCCAAAAAACTCACCTTGAAATTGCAGGCGCACCTTATTCCAGATGATACAAAACGGACCATGGCCCCCTTCGCGGATGCGGTTTCGGCTCTGTCCGAAGGACAAATCGAAATCAAGCTGTTTGGTGTGGGGGCCATTGTGCCCATGCAGGACGTGCTCAATGCCGTCGGCGCCAGGGCGCTCGATATGGCGCTGATCGCCGAGGGGTACTGGCACAAGCTCATTCCCGTCAGCGAAGTTGCAGGACTCCCTTTCGCGTTTCGGGACAACGCAGAGGCACAGCAATTCATGTTCAGACGTGGGTTCGGCGAGATGCTGAAGGAGGGCTACGCGAAACACAACGTCTATCACATCCCCTATGAGACCTACCCGGTCGGGATTATGACGAAAAAGCCGATCGTGACCGCAGAAGACTTCAAAGGCATGAAGATCCGCGCCTACGGTGTGATGGCGGAGTGGTTGAACGCGTTGGGGACCTCGACCACGTACATCCCCGGGGGTGAGCTCTACACGGCCCTGGCAACCGGCGTGGTTGACGGTGCCCACTGGGGGGATGCGGGCCCCATGTACATTATGAAGTTCCATGAGGTGTTGAAAAACTACATGATGCCCGAGCCCATTGTGGGCGCGTGGAACAACCTGATCATCAACATGGATTTGTGGAAGAGCCTGACACCAGTGCAACAGAAGATCATCGAAACGGCCGCAATGGGACTGGGTGACTTCTCGTCCACGGTGAACACACGTGTCCTCTCGAAGACGTCCCTCAACAAGATGATCTCCGACTGGGGGGTCAAGGTGAACACGGTGAACGATGCGGAGGTGGAAAAGATGATGAAGGCGGCCACGGAGGTCTGGGACAAGGTCGCCAAGAAGGACCCCATGAATGCCAAGGCCATAGCCATGCAGAATGACTTTCTCAAAGAGCTCGGTTACATGAAGTGATGAGGTCGTTTTTGGTGTGGGAGGAACGGGTCCTCCCACACGACGGGAGAAAGCATGGAGAAGATCACAAGGTGTTTGCGGATCGTTGACGCCCTGAGTGAGTGGACGGGAAAGGCGGTGAGTTTTTTCATCTTTTTCCTGGCCCTGATCGTTGGCTACGAAGTGGTGGCGAGGTACTTGTTCAGGAGCCCGACTGTTTGGGTTCATGAGACGTCGGCCATGGTTTTCGGGACCTTCATCATCATCGGCGGCGCGTACGCGGCCTGCAGGGGCGGTCATGTGAACATGGACGTCGTCTATGGTCTGTTCGCGCCGCGAGTCAGGGCCCTGCTGGATGTGCTGACGTTCTTTGTCGCACTGGCCTTTGTTGGGGTCTTGGTGTGGAAAGGAGGGGAGGCGGCCTGGAGATCGCTCAAGATGTTGGAACATGCGTCGACCCAGTGGGGTCCTCCCATTTTCCCCTTCAGGATCACGCTGCCCCTCGGGGCCTCCCTACTCCTCCTTCAGCTTTTGGCCAAATTCATTCGCGATCTGACTGTCCTGATTACCGGAAAGGAGCCCAGCGCATGGAAGTCGGAACCATAACCGCCATTCTGTTCGCATCGCTCGTGGTGGGGCTTTTAACAGGGCTTCCCCTCGTCTTTATCCTGGGCGGGCTGGCAGTCATATTCAACTATTTCCTGCTGGGACCCGCTTCCCTCATGATGATATCGTCTGCCGCCTTCGGCGTCATGGATAACTTCATACTGACCGCCATACCCCTATTTGTCTTTATGGGGATTGTCTTGCAGCATTCAGGCATTGCCGAGGCCATGTATGAGATGATGTACAAGTGGATTGGCGGGATTCGAGGGGGACTTGCCATTGGAACGGTGGTCATCTGCACCTTTTTCGCGGCCATGTCCGGCATCAGCGGGGCGGCGACCGTGGCCATGGGGGTCATCGCGCTGCCATCCATGCTGAAACACAACTACCACAAAGACATCGCCGTGGGGTGCATTTCCGCAGGTGGGGCACTGGGGATCCTCATTCCGCCCAGCGTCCTGATGATCGTCTACGGGGTGTTTGCAGGGGAGTCGATCGGCGCCCTCTTCGCCGGGGGGGTGGTTCCGGGGATACTCCTTGCGTTGATGTATGTGGTCTATATCGCCATACGATCACACCTCAATCCTGCCTTGGGGCCATCGGTCCCCAGGGAGGAAAGGGCAACCTGGCAAGAGAAGATGGTGTCCCTTCGTGCGGTGATCCTCCCCATCCTATTGATCCTCCTTGTCCTGGGGACCATCTTCAAGGGGATTGCCACGCCGACCGAGGCAGCGGCCGTCGGTGCCCTCGGGGCCCTTTTGTGTGCAACCGTTTCGCGGACCCTCACCTGGAAGGTCTTCAAACAATCGTCCTTTCAGGCCCTCAATCTCTCATGCATGGTCATTTGGATCATCATCGGAGGCTCCTGTCTTACTTCCATTTACACCGCGGTCGGGGCCGTGGATTTCATCAAAGAGATGGTGAGCGTGCTTCCGGTATCCCGCTACGTCATCCTGGCGGGCATGCAGGTCTCCCTGCTCTTTCTGGGGATGCTTCTCGACCCGGGGGGGATCATCATGATCTGCACCCCTGTCTTTGTTCCCGTCATCAAGGCATTGGGATTCGATCCCGTGTGGTTCGGGATTCTTTTCATCGTCAACATGGAAATGTCCTATCTGACGCCACCTTTCGGGTTCAACCTCTTCTACATGAAGAGCATCGTTCCCAGTGACATAAGCATGATGGACATCTACAAATCGGTCATTCCTTTTGTGGGGATCCAGGCAGCGTGCCTGGTCCTGCTCATACTGTTTCCGGGGCTTGTCATGTGGCTCCCCAGCGTTCTGATCAAGTAAGGCCAGGAGGACGAACCGTGAAAAACAGTCGTTTGAGCGGCAAGAGACTTCTCATTGTCGATGATGAACCCGATGTGTTGGAAACACTGGCAGAGCTTCTTTCCATGTGCGATCTCGTCAAGGCCACCACCTTCGAGCAGGCCAGGAAGCGTTTGGAAAGCGAGACTTTTGATATCGCCGTCCTGGACATCATGGGGGTCGATGGGTACAGGCTCCTTGAGATCGCCAACCGAAAGAAGGTGATCGCCGTCATGTTGACGGCCCACGCCCTCACGGTCGAGGACACGGTCAAGTCATTCAAGGGGGGAGCTGCCTCCTATGTGCCCAAAGAGGAAATCGCGAACATCGCGACGTTTCTGGAGGACATCCTCGAAGGCAAGGAGAAGGGCAGAAGTCTCATGTGGCGATGGCTCGACCGTCTTGGTGCCTATTACGACAAGCGGTTTGGTCCGGAATGGAAAAAGGGCGACCAATCGTTTTGGGAAAAATTCGGGTCATGGATCTGATGGAGCGAAGCGCAAAGCGCGGAGAGCATAGGGCGAAGAGCATAGGGCAAGGAGCATAGCGCGAAGGGTAAAGAAGATGGTTTGGAAAGCACAGGGAGACGAACGAGTCAGGGCCCGCCGGCAGGGTTTGCGGGGCAATCAATCATAAGGAGAGAGAAAAATGGCACTTAAGACACCGCAGCAATACATCGAGAGCCTGAAAGATGGAAGAGTCGTTTACTGCAACGGGGAAAAGGTCCCGGATGTGACGGCCCATCCCATTCTCAAGATCTGTCGTGACTGGGTTGCGATGGATTACGTGCTCAATCAGAACCCGAGGTTTCAAAACCTTCTCACGGATGTGGATGAAGAGGGCGAAAGGGTGAGCTTCGCATTGAGGCCGCAGCGCACAAGAGAGGATCTGCTGAGGCTCCGGGAGGTCGTGAAGCTGTGGGCCCGCGTTTGCTTCGGAAAGCCGTCGGGGGCAAAATTCGTTGCAAAGGACGGCCTCAACGCCGTGACGGTGGTCAGCCGCAGAATCGACAAGAAATACGGGACCCACTACGCCGAAAACGTGGAGGCCTATCGAAAGCACCTTCAGAAGAACGATCTTTCCTTTGCCATGGGACTGACCGATGTGAAGGGAGACCGAAGCCTCCGCCCCTCGCAGCAGAAGCAGCACCAGGACTTTTACGTGCGGATCGTGGAGGAGCGAAAAGACGGGATCGTCGTCAGGGGGGCAAAGACGCACATCAGCCAGGCGCCGCTCTGTAACGAGCTGCTCATTGCGCCCTGCCGTGCCATGACCGCGGACGACAAACCGTATGCGGTGGCCTTTGGCGTCCCGGTCAACGCAAAAGGGGTGACGCTCATTTCGGCGGAGCCCGAGGTGAGTGAAGGGGTCAGCCTGTTCGATCACCCCATCGCGGGAAGCGTATTCATCAATGATGCCTTGATCGTGTTCGAGGATGTCTTCATCCCCAACGAGCGGATTTTCCTGAAAGGGGAGTGGGACTTTGCCGGGCAGGTGGCCTACATGTTCGCCAATTTCCATCGTCTGAGCGCAGAGACGTACAAGGCCATGGAACTTGAGCTGTTCACCGGCGCCGCGGCGCTGATGGCGGAGTATAACGGCATCGAAAGGGCGCCCCACGTGCGGGAAAAGCTGACCTGGCTGGTCATGTACGCCGAATCCATAGAGATCCTGGGGAAGGGCGGCGGTCGAGCACTGCGTGAAAGAAGAGGGATCGGATCTCGTTTACCCGAATCCGATGATTGCCAACATCTGCAAATACCAATTCGCCAATAACTGGCATGAGGCCACCAAGATGATTCAGGACATTGCAGGGGGCATCGTGGCCACCTGTCCTTCATCGAAAGACTATCTGAATCCGGAAATCCATGACCTCATGGATAAGTACCTGGCGGGGCAAGGCAGGCGTTCCGACCGAACACAGACTCCGCATGACGAAGCTCGTGCGTGACCTCACCTCGTCCTATGAAGATGTGCTTACGATCCACGCGGAAGGCTCACTCGAAGCCCAGAAGCTCTCCATCTTGGCCCTGGGCGATTTCGACAGGTATAAGGGCGGCAGCGAAGCGGGCGGCACGGATTCAGGGGGGAGCAGGACACCCTCTGTTCGACGCGCTCCCGGAATTTCCGCCGAAGCTTTAGAAGGCGCGAGAGATTCAGGCTCACCGGCAGCATTGAGCCCTGGGTTGAACCAGGAGGCCAAGGGGGGAAGGCCCATGCACGTACGGGACCTGTTTGCATTGAACGGCAACGTCGCGGTGGACGGCGGTCAAACCGTACTGGCTTAAACTACAGGGGAGGACTCCGAAGGAATTTCCCGTATAATCCGGCAGAGCTCCTCGCAGTGAGGCGCAAGGTTTTGGGAGAGGGTGTCGAGGGTTTCGGGATCCAGGTGGGTGTAGGCCTCTTTCATGCGCGAGCAGAGTTTCAGGAGCTCAGCAGGGGCAAAGATCTTGAGGAATGCGGCGAGGTCGCGGGCTTGACCCAGAAGGCCTCTCTTTCCTTCGTCCTTTGATGCCGCGCCCTCAAAAAGCCCGAGATCGTAGCGGCAAGGTCTTGTTCTTCCGCCCAGACCACCTCACCGGTCCCTTCGCAACGGTCAAGCCGCATGCCAATGGTGAGGTCGAGAAAGAAGTAGATGATCGCGATCACGGGGTCGAGCTTCTCAGGTCCGTCAAGCCCCAGGAGGGGTCCGTAGTCTCTGGCGCTGGACAGTTTCACGTCGAGACCCGCGCCGGTGCCCTTCACCACGAAATCACCCGCAGCATGGCTCCAGGGGTGGATTCGGCACGAGCTTGCTATGTCGTAGTAAAGGGTGAGGATCTTTGCGGCCTGCCTGAAGATTTCAAACCTTTCCTGCCGGGAGGCGTAACGGTATCCGGCTTGAAGATCCCAGATACAAAGGGCGTAGGCGTCCTGTCCCTCCGCACGATGAAAATGCCACTCGTGATATCCTTCGAGCCACTGGGCCATTACGAAGAGCAGCTTCGTATCCGGATGACCTGGTGGGTGCAACCCTTCTCCCATGTGGTAGACCGCCGGCAGAAAGGCGTGCGACGAGGACCCGTTCAAAAACGTGAGGGTCTCGAATTCCCGTGCGAGTGTATCCCGCCCCTTTTCCGTGACGGATGTGTATATCGCCATCGGGACCGATTCGGTGGCCAAGAACGACTCGACACGGCAGACATGGTGAAAGGCCCCGTGCTTTTCGCTCCGGATGACCAGCCGACGGATTTCGTTTAGCGTGACGCGCCTTTTCAGTCGATGTTGCATGGCTTGAAGCAGACATTGCGCGTCGTCGTGAAGCACGAATCGTTCAATGGACAAGAAGTAGTCGAGCAGTGTGAGGCTTGGGTGCTCCGTGGAAGGGGCGGTAAGAAAAGGCCTCCTTAAATCGTCCTGCCCCAAGAGGAGGTCATGGCCTTGATGCGCGAACCGATATTCGATTTTCAAACGCTCACCAGGGCTTGTGATGCCAGGTGTCCGACGGTTTGCTTCAGGACTAGGCCGTCTGCATAGACGTCAACCTCGTCGCTTTCACCCACGAGCCCGGAGAGGTCTTCCCTTGCCTCATGGGCCTTCAAGAGACCCAACAACATCGCGGCCCGACCTCGCACCCGCGGATCAGGGTCCTGAAGAAGACCGATGAAATGGAAACTGATTTTTCGGATCGACTCGGGCTTTACATGGGCGATCCGTCCCAGTGCCTCCAGCGTGTCTGGTCGTTTCTTCGGGTCTGTGAGGAACTGGAAAAGCTGTGGGATGTGGCCCGCGAAGAGATGCGGTTGGTGAAAGATGATTTCGCCGATGGCATCGAAAGCGCCCCAACTGGATGATGCGGTGTCCAGCAAAGAGGTGTAGAGTCCTTGCAGCAGCCGGGCGACCACGCCCGGGTCGGTTTCGCAAACGGCCGATGAGGCCCTGCCGAGCGCTTCAGCAGCCCTTTTCCGCATCTGAAGGTCCCCGGAATAGAGCAGGCGCTGAAGGTACCGCATGATCCTCTTGTCGTGCCGCGCCGCCGCTTCGATTTCATCCAGCCGGTATTCCGAAACCCGTTGCTCGACCTCTCTTTTGGTCAGGGATTGACCTTGATTCGGAAGGGTCGAGCGTATCGTCTTGGAAGGAATGGGTTCAGGCAGCGGCGCCCCGGGACGGCCATTTGCCGTGTCGGGATCCTCACTACGAAGCTTGACGAAATAGAGGACCCCTGATATGCGCCGTCCGCGTAAGACACCCCTCGGGATCAGCTGGTGGCTGGACAGGTCGTAGTGCTCAAGGCGCGCCTCCATGTAGTCCTTTTCAGACTGCAGCTCCCATGCCGCGTCCCAATCCCCGCACGCAAAGACAAGCGCCTCGATCAAGGCGGTGCCGAGGCTGTGGCCTGTTTCGTCATAGGCGTAAACCGTGCCGCACGTGCAGGAGCCGACCGGCATTTCACCCGGCCGCACAGCGGGCCGCTCAATCTGCAACCCACAGAACGGGCACGTGGGCCGCATCCCGATCTCTCTTCCCATGAGTTTGTCGTAAACCATAATCAGCCTTCAGAGCTCCAGGTCCATATCGCGTGCATCGGGGTCATATTCCAGCTCCACGATGCTGAAGCCGCTGCCTGAGGATTTAAAGTGAAGCACCCATGTGGTGTAACGTTCTCCGGCGAATGCGCAGCTGATTGTTCCAAGCCTTGCCTGAAGCGACCGCAGCTTGGGCACCACTTGCTCGTGGAACAGCTCTCTGATGACCCATTCCTCTTCTTCGCTTAACGTTGGTTGCGGGAGCTTGGCAGGCAAAGGCAGGGAAACCTCATCGACCGGCCGGACCGGGAAGATCGAGCGTCATGCACTGGTTTCCCCCCGCGCAGGACTTTGTGGTCATTTTGGGCTGTTTCCCTTGGGGACCTACGCCCATTGCATAACTGCTCCTGCTCATGACCCGGTCGATCGTTTCGGATTTGCACTCGGGGCAGGACAAATCGACCGGCTCGTCAGAGGAAAAAAAAAGCTTCTCAAAAAGATGGCTGCACGCTGTGCATCGGAATTCGAAAATGGGCATGGAAAACACTCCTGTTGACAATCGCGGTGTCCCTTTGGAAACCGGATTGGGTCTGAGAGCGCCGGGCCTTCAACGGGAGAGGATCATTTTCAGCATGACGGTGCGAGTCCTCGGCCCATCGAATTCACAGAAGAAGACCTTTTGCCACGTTCCAAGGACCAAGCGGCCGTCTTCAACGATCAGCGTGACCGTGCTCCCGACCAGGGCCGCCTTGATGTGACTGTCGCTGTTTCCTTCCGCGTGCCGGTATCCTGCGCCCTCGGGGACAAGCTCCTTCAGCCTTTTCGTGATATCGACGCACACCGATGGGTCCGCCCCCTCGTTGATGGTGACCGCAGCGGTGGTGTGCGGCACATAAACGACACAGAGGCCGTCCCGCACGGACGTCTCAGCCAAAGCCCCCTGTACCTGAGCGGTGATGTCGACCATCTCGTTGCGCGACTTGGTTCTGATGCTCAAGGTCAGGGGCATAAATGCTCTCCGAATCCGTTCATATGGCAGTCCGTGCGGGGCCTTTGATTGAGGCTCACTCCGACGGGCAAGCGGCCAGGTCATGCAATGATTCGTTCTTCACGCGCGTCCAATTCGTGCGCTTTGCTTTCCCTCCGGGCTTTCAAGAGAGCTTTCAGGCTTCGTTCAAGCAGAAAATCGAGGACCGTCTCATCCATGGAGGTCTCCGTCTGGTGCGCGATGTCTTCCGCAGCCATGAGGGCGAGGCGTGCGTATTCCGTCTCCTGCCGTTTGAGGAAGAGATAGGCCATCTCTTCGAATCTCTCTTGAAAAAGGGCCTTTCGTGAATCCGCAAAGTGGGTTTTGGCCCATTGACGTTCAAGCTCCCGAACCCGATCCGTCTGTTGAGCGGTCGACAACACCAGGGGGCTGTCTTGAAGTTGCGCGATCTCTTCCAGCAGGGGCTTCAGATGATCCGGGTCGATGGCCCAGGTTATCAGGAGCGGATGGTCAAGCAGCTTTTCGATCTGTGAATGAGTAAGCCTCGGTCCCATCCTCTCCGATTCAATCTCGGTGCGATGATCGTTGATGGCCGGGTGGTCCAGAGGGGAAACCTGACTCAACAACAGGGTGCGGAAAGCGACATAAGCCTCGGCTCCCTCGTTGGGGTGCTCTCGAGCTTCGGAATAGGCTTTTTCAAGGACCCTCGCAGCGTGAGCGGGTGTGACTTCCGCGAAGACGGCATCCTCTGCGCTTTCCAGGAACCGTTTTCTCATTTCAGTCATGTGCTTCTTGCTGTAAGTCCCTGAAAGAAAGTGCAGGATGCCTTGTTCATCGCTCACGACCCCGATCCCGACTTCGAAACCTTGAGGGGCCAAGGGAATGGCCATGAAAACGGGCCTCATTCCCCGCGCGTCGATGGGCCCCATGAAGGCCCGAGCGTGTTCCTTTTCCGCTGGTTTCAAGAGCGGCTGGTCTAGCGTCTTGAGCTCGATGCCCAATGGGTCAATCCCCTTTTGCCGCATCCTGAAGACCATTCGCTTTATGGCCTTTTGAACGGGCTTCTGTTGAAAACGCGCGGCGACTGCCTGGGCGAGGGGCATCGTGAACCCTTGTGAAATGGGAAGTTCTTCAAGGATCAAGGCGGCCACCACCGGGTCCGCAACGCGGTCAGCCCAATCCGAAGGGGTTGCGTGCGGGGCCTCACTGAGGAACTTTTCCACCAGACTTCTCTGATCCGATGTCAACGTTTGCCCATGGGCGATGGGCTTTTTCTTGGATTGCTTGTGGCGCTGCATCTTCAGGCGGTCCTCTTTTCTTCTATGGCCACATGGTCCGTATGGCCGGACTCGGAAAGATAGACGTTGACGGTCTCGTTTGGTTCAATGCTCCAAACCCCGCCCGCGTAGTTAGCCATAATGGGCAGTTCCCGAGCCCTGTTTCCGCGGTCGACGAGGACGGCCAACTCGATTCGTTTGGGCCTGCCATAGTCCATAAGGGCGTCCATGGCAGCCCGAACGGTTCTCCCGGTGAAGAGCACGTCATCGACCAGAACGACATTCGTCCCGTCAATGGAGAAGGGCAACTCGGTTTTCCGCACAACAGGCGTTGGGCCGATCCTGGTCCAGTCATCGCGATAGAGCGTGATGTCGAGCAATCCCAAAGGGGGCTCGCTCTGAACGAGCCCACAGATCGCCTTTCTGATGCGCGCTGCAATGTGGGCGCCACCCGTTCGAATGCCCACAAGGACGGTATCCTTCATGAACGGGTTATTGGACACAATCTCTTGAGCCAGTTTCTGGACGATCTCGGAGATGTTGTGTTCTTCCAGGATGACAGAGTTCTTCATTTGGGTGTCTCTTTGGTGGAAAAAATTATAAAAGTCTATTATACTACCCCTGATGCCTTATGGTCAAAGGAATTATTGAATAATGTGCCCGGAGAGGAGCGCCCGGAAGCATCACTCTCTATCCGCCATTCAATTTACAGCCCGATTTGCGGAATGTAACGATAGGACCTGTTCAGCGTGCTGCAACCGGATACAAGAACGGGATGGTGCTCGATGAATTCGCATTTAGACGACCCTTTTACCGATCTATTCACGAAACTGGGATACGTCTTCACTGAGACAGATCTCTTGGACCAGGCCTTCACCCACGCCTCTTTTGTGAACGAACAGCCCGGCCCGGCCCTCAAGGACAATGAGAGACTTGAGTTCCTGGGTGATGCGGTGCTCGACCTGGCCGTCAGCCAGATGCTCATGGAGGCCTTTGTGGAGGCGGAAGAAGGAGATCTTTCCAAGCTGAGGGCGATGCTCGTGGATGAGGCGGGGTTATGCAGGGTGGCCCTGGAGCTCGGGCTGGGAGGCTATGTTCGACTCGGGAAGGGGGAGGCCCAGAGCGGTGGCAGGGAGAAGCCCTCCATTCTCGCCGACACCATGGAGGCGCTTTTGGGGGCCCTCTACCTCGATGCCGGCTTTGACCGGAGCTTGGCGATCATTCGCAATCTCTTCTCCCCTGCTTTGGAGCGGCTCATGCAAGGGGCGGTGGTCCAGGATTTCAAGAGCCGATTGCAGGAACACACGCAACACTGTCTCAAGATGACGCCCAGGTATCGCCTTCTTGAGGAATTGGGTCCCGCCCACGACAAGACCTTCAGGGTCGAAGTGACCGTCACCGGAAGGAAACTGGCGGAAGGCGAAGGGAAGAGCAAGAAAGAGGCTGAACAGAAAGCGGCACGGGAGGCCCTCCATTGTCTCACAGACGGCCACGACCTTTGATTGTCCCGCTCTTCATCCCGAACGAGGGATGTCCCCATCGCTGCATTTTCTGCGACCAAGGTGAAATCACCGCCGTGAAAGGGCAGGGACCCGCCGACGGGGCGCGGGTTGAGGCCGTCATCGAGGCGGCCGTGGCATCAAAGACGTTCCAACTGCGGCCCCGTCGGGAAATCGCCTTCTACGGAGGGACCTTCACTGGACTTCCTGTCCCTCGCATGAAAGCGCTTCTGGACGTGGCGGCCGAGTATGTGAACAGGGGGCTGTTCGACGCCGTCCGCCTGTCGACGAGACCCGATGCCGTGGATATGGAAACACTTTCACTGCTTCGGGAAAGATGCGTCACCACGGTTGAGCTCGGCTCCCAAACCATGGATGACGAGGTCCTGCATCTTTCCGGGAGAGGTCACACAGCAGAGGATACGGTCAGGGCCGTTGAAAACCTCAGGAAAGCGGGCCTCAAGGTCGGCATTCAGCTGATGCCGGGCTTGCCGGGAGACTCCCCGGTGAAGTTCCGCGAAACGGTTGGAAAGGTCCTGACGCTGAGACCGGATATGGTCCGGATCTACCCCGCGGTGGTGATTCGTGGCACCGAATTGGCCCGATGGTACGAGAGGGGGGCGTTTAGACCCCTTGACCTTGACGCGGCGGTTTCGCTGTGCAAAGAGAGCTGCGCCCTTTTGGAGAAAAATGGGATCCCCGTGATCCGAATGGGCCTGATGAGCTCCCCCTCACTCCTCAAAGAGGGGCGGATCCTCGCGGGCCCCTGGCACCCCGCCTTTGGTTTTCTTGTGCGATCGGCGATCCACCGGGATAGCATCGAGCAATTTCTGCCCAAGAGGGGATGGGCGGAAGAAGTGGTTATCCTGGCGCCAAAGGAAGAGATCCCCCTGGTACGAGGGCATGAAAACGAGGGATTGCGCTGGATTGAACGTGAGACAGGGGCCCGCGTGGTGGCGGTCAGATTTGACGACAGCCTTTCCGCCGGAGAGGTGCGGGTGGTAAAGGCTGCGCCTGGATGCTGAAACTTTTGGCCTGAAGAGAACGAACCATGCCATTTCATTCCGGATTCATTGCCATTGTGGGACCGCCCAATGTGGGCAAATCGACCCTCTTGAACACCATCCTGGGGGAGAAGCTTAGCATCGTCACACCCAAACCACAGACGACGCGAAACCGCATCATGGGCGTCCTTCACGGTGAGGATTTTCAGATGGTTTTCGTGGACACGCCGGGCATCCACAAGACCCACACCCCCCTCCACCGGAGCATGGTTCAGTCGGCGCGTGCCGCTCTCCATGAGGTGGACATCATCCTGACCCTTGTTGAAATGGGTCGTCCGGATGACCCGGAAATCCCTCCGCTCATCCGTTTCCTGCGGGAATTCAAGAAGCCGCGACTCCTGGCGGTGAACAAGATTGACAAGGGGGCAAAGGAAAGACTCCTTCCCATCATGGAGACATTCAGTCACCTCAACGTCTTCGACGCCATCGTGCCCGTGTCGGCTCTGCGTGGAGAAGGCGTCCCTGCGCTCCTTGCCGAATTGCGGCAACGTCTGGGACCCGGGCCCGCGTTTTTCCCGCAAGAGGTGAAAACGGACCAGTCCGAATCCTTTCTGGTCTCGGAAATCATCCGTGAAAAGATCTACCACCACACGAGCAAGGAGTTGCCTTACGCTTCGGCGGTGAGTGTTGAGCGCATGGAGGAGTCCAAGGACGTGGCGGTTCTGGTCATTTACGCAAGAATTCACGTGGAAAGCGAGTCTCAGAAGGGCATCCTGATCGGCCGGGGGGGCCACAAGATCAAGGCCATTGGCTCGGACGCGCGGCAGGAACTGGAGACGATCTTCGATACGAAGGTGTTTCTGGATCTCACCGTGCGGGTGGAGAAGAACTGGCAAAGGGATGCCAAGGCTTTGAAACGGCTGGGATACTGAAGTCCGTGCTTTTCCGGTTCTGAAAGGTCGAACCGGAATCTGGAAAAGGGTGGTACAAAAACAGATCAGCCCCGTTGGGAGGCGGGGCTGATCTGTTTAGGAGAAAAGAGTAATTCAGGTTTCGCGTGTTATATATGCAAGGGCCTTGCCATCATGGCTGTCTGTCGCGAATTGATGGTATCCATTTGATATTGTTGAAATTAAAATATTCCCCCCGGAAGCGGCCCAACGTGGGAAGTACAATATTTTGTACCACCGGGGTTGCCGGCTTAAAACCAAAACGGGTAACCTCCTTAAATCGTGAAAAAAGAGCTCGGTACAAAAAATTGTACTGGTTTTCCCCTCCGCGCGCGGTCTTGAATCGGGATCGGACGAGGCCCCGAATCATCAGGGGCTGATACTGTATTTCTTCATTTTGTGCTGGATGTTGCTCTTGGTGATACCGAGCATTTCCGCTGCGTGGGCCTGGACATGGTGGGAGGTGCGCAAGGCTCTCCGGATTAATGCCTCCTCGATCTTTTCGAGCGCCACCTGGAGGGGAATGTTTGCCGGGACGAAACGATCCACGTCGAACTCCGCCTCGGCGCCACGCAAGTCTTCAGGGAGGTCTTCAAGCGTGATGGTCTCCGCTTTGCTCAAGATGACCGCCCGTTCGATGACGTTTTCCAGTCTCCCTCACATTGCCGGGCCAGCTGTACCGATAGAGCCGTTTCCAG
This sequence comes from uncultured delta proteobacterium, assembly GCA_963699845.1. Classification (GTDB taxonomy): domain Bacteria; phylum Desulfobacterota; class DSM-4660; order Desulfatiglandales; family Desulfatiglandaceae; genus CAWHLE01. Next base: position 1,288 of record CAVOVO010000016.1, on the reverse strand, counting down.
ACCTCCGGACTCAGCGCCACCCGGTCCTTTCCTGAGTCCTTCTTGTACTTGTTGACGAAATGCCTTCACCAGAATAGGGATGTCATCCACTCTTTCCCGGAGTGGCGGCACCTCGATGTGAATGACATTGAGCCGATAGAAAAGGTCTTCCCGGAAGTTCCCTCGGAAACATCGTCCTGCACGTTTCGGTTGGACGCTGACAACACCCGCACATCCACCTTGATGGTCTTGGTGCCGCCCACCCGTTCGAACTCCATCTCCTGGAGCACTCTCAGGAGCTTGACCTGAAGGGCGGCGGGCATCTCCCCCACTTCATCCAGAAAAGCGTCCCCCCGTCGGCCAGTTCGAAGCGTCCCTTTTTCATGGCCACGGCGCCTGTGAATGCACCCCGTTCGTGACCGAAAAGTTCGCTCTCCAGCAGCGTTTCGGTCAGCGCCCCGCAGTTGACGGAGATGAAGGGCCGGTCTTTTCTGGGACTCCCGTAATGGATGGCCTTGGCAATCAGTTCCTTCCCGGTGCCGGACGGGCCGGTGATCAGAACCGTGGCCCTGGACGGCGCCACCTTCTCGATCAGGTCGTAGACCTTCAGCATGGGCTTGCTCTTGCCCACGATGTTGCCGTACCTGTAGCGCTCCGACAGGGCCTCGCTCAGCAGCTTGTTTTCCTTCACCAGACGGTAGTTGTCCAGGGCCTTCTTGACGGTCAGCTTCAGCTGTTCGTTTTGAAAGGGCTTGGTGATATAGTCGAAGGCGTCCTTCTTCATGGCCTCCACAGCCATTTCGATGGTGCCGTAGGCGGTCATCATGATGACCGGCAGCATCCCGTTTGATGGCCTTCAGCCTCCGAGCAGCTCCATGCCGTTCATCTCCGGCATCTTCATGTCGGTGATCACCAGATCGATATCCGAGCCACGGAAAGTTGAAGGGCTTCAATCCCGCTGTCGGTCGTGACGATTTCATAGCCCTCAGAGGAGAGCAGCGCTTCCAGAACGACAAGGTAGTTTTTTTCATCATCAACAATCATAATGGTTTCCATTCAAGCCACGCCTTCCTGCCCGGATCTCCGGAATGGACCGGAGCCGTTTGTCATCGGCCTCTTGGGAATCGCATCATGACCCGCGTTCCGACGCCTTCGTTGCTGGTGAGCCATATGGACCCGCCGTGGCCTTCCATGATTTTCTTCACGATGGAGAGGCCGAGTCCGCTTCCTCTGTCTTTTGTCGTGAAAAAAGGGGTTGAAATTCTTTTCATGTTTTCCTCGCTCATCCCCATGCCTGAATCCTCCACCA
>CAVOVO010000015.1:0-189661 GCA_963699845.1 uncultured delta proteobacterium | reverse complement strand
AATGGCCGAGGCCGGGACCGCCTCACAGCCTGTGATGGAGGCAGGGTTTTGGCCTTGATTGGCAAGCCCCGAAAAATGGCACCCCTGAAGGATGGGTGTGGAGCAGCGTCCTTGCTTCGACCGGTCAGCCGACGGTGATGCGCTGAGCAGGGGCCAGGGAGTGTGTGGGAGGCTTTAAACTGTGACCCTCATCGTCATTTTCATCGCTTTGATCTTGCTCTATAGCCTGGTATCGAAGCGCCTCGATCGGACGAATCCTGACCGCGCCGATTGTGTTTACCAGCGCGGGAATGCTGGCACTCCTTGTTCTTCCGACTCTTCGGGAGCAGCAAGTCAATATCGAAGTGTTTATGAAAGTCGCCGAAGTCGGCCTGGTACTGCTGCTGTTCACCGACGCCAGCCGCATCGACCTCCAAGTGTTGAAAAGCATGCGTAATCTACCCGCCCGCCTGCTGAGCGCTGGGATGCTGTTGACCATCCTCCTCGGTGCTCTCGGCGCGCTGGCCGTCTTTCGCCAAATCTCCGTTTTGGAAGCCGGCATTCTGGCCGCCATCCTCGCCCCGACGGATGCCGGGCTGGGACAAATCATCGTGAACAGTCCGCGTGTGCCCATGAAGATTCGCCAAGCGCTCAACGTGGAGGCCGGCCTCAATGACGGCCTTTCCGTCCCCTTTCTTCTCTTCTTTATGGCGCTGGCCGGCACGGGCGCGGGAGGTCAAGAGGCAAGCCTGACACGCTTCATCGTCGAGCAACTTGGTTACGGAGCGTTGCTCGGTGTGGGCATCGGGTTGGTCGGAGGCGTGTTGCTGGGCCTTGCGCACCGCAAGAACTGGATGGCGGAGTCGTGGCAGCAACTCGGCGTGGTCACGCTTCCACTGCTCTGTGCGATGGCCTCCGAAGCCGTCGGTGCGAGCATGTTCATCGCGGCCTTTGCGGCAGGCCTGACAGCCCAAGTCGGTTTCAAGGAAGCGGGCAAACACGTGGGGGAATTCGCCGAGGGATGGGGACAATTGCTCAACCTCTCCGTGTTCTTCCTCTTCGGCCTGCTGGTCGCGCGAGCCTGGCCGCAATTCAACGGGATGCACTTGCTTTACGCCGGCCTCAGTCTCACGGTGGTGCGCATGCTGCCGGTGGCGATTGCCCTCTGGGGCACGCGACTGAGCTCTGCGACGGTGTTGTTTATGGGATGGTTCGGCCCGCGCGGGCTGGCGTCCATCGTGCTTGGGCTGGTCTATATCGAGCATACGATGCACGAGGAGGGCGTGTCCACCATCGGACTGGCCGTCATGGCGACAGTGTTTTTGAGCATTTTTGCACATGGGCTTAGCGCCACGCCCGGCATGGAACTTTACGCCCGTAAAATCGCGAAATTGGAGCCCGGTGCTCCAGAGCATGAAGGAGCAGAAGCGAAAATCGCAGGACTGGATTCAAACCCAAGTACTCAAAGACACCAATAGCGAAAGCATCATAACCCCTGCCGGCAAGGCGGTCGGAAAACCCTTCGGGCGGATGCCCCCCATTGGACCAAAGTCCAATATCTTTTCCCTTTCAATCCTCGTTAAACTCCAGATCGTGTTTACGGCCCTGTCCCCTTTCCCGGGGAAACCAATTGAATCTATCTCAACGGGGAGATCCATCAGGATCGGCAGAGGTAACATGCCTCAGGAATCATTCACGGTATATGTTGTCGATGATGATGAGTCCATCCGGAGGGCCCTGAAGCGGCTTCTCAGGTCGGTCGGCCATCATGCCGTCACGTTCGAGTCCGCAGAGGACTTCCTCGAGTCTGCTCCAGGGGGAGGCGAAGGCTGTCTTGTTTTGGACATTCGCCTCCAGGGAATGACGGGTCTTGATCTGCAAGGAAAGCTCTCCTCATCGGGGGCCAAGTATGTGATGATTTTCATGACCGCCCACGACAAGCCGGAGTGGCGGCAAAGGGCGAAGAAGGCGGGTGCAATCGCCTACCTGATGAAGCCCTTTGATGACCAGCCGCTGCTCGATGCGATTCAGCTTGCCCGCCGCAAGGGTCCTGAGCGCGGGCCTCTCCTCCTTCCTACACTCGAGACACCGCCAAAGTCAATAGAGCCGGAGGCGCACTAAAGGGGGACCTCGAAGGGGAATAGGATCCGAGCTTGATCCACACCTTCAACGACCGTTCTTGAACTGGAATCTGAAGGTCACCAAAATTGGGCGGGGCATTGTCATGGGCGTGGGGAATATGGTAATGTTACCGATTTGAAGGGAGGGATATCAAAGAAGATCAATCGTGGTAAGCGGCGTGGAATGAAACACCCCGAGACAAACCTCTGGGAATGGACCCGAGGGGGGATTCAATCATTTAAGTGAAATGGCAATGGAATCATTTCGAAAGAGGAGAGGAGGTTTCAGACAATGAAAAGGTCATTTTTGAGGGAAAAACGGGTTTGGATGGTGGGGTTGGTGTTCTCGCTTTGTTTGGCTTCAAACGGTTTTGCCCAGGACGTCGAGATGCCGACAAGCGGTGTGGCGGAAGAGGGCCCTGAGGTGAAGGGCGTTTATGAGCTCGGACTTGGTGCGGGGATTGCGCCGGAATACGAGGGGTCGGATGACAGCAAGTTCTACCCCCTGCCGTACCTTTCCCTTAATTTCGAAAATCACATGTCCGTTGACTGGATCGCCAACACCTTGAAGGCCAATCTCATCCCGAGCCGCACCTTTAAGCTAGGCCCCATTGCCCAGTACATCGGGGAGCGCGACAACGTGGACAATAACACGGTGGACAAGCTCGAAAAGGTGGATGCCTCCTTCATGCTCGGTGGGTTTGTCGGAGTCGATGTGGATCATTTTACGGCGAGCATCGAGGCCATGAAGGATGTGGCCGACGGGAATGACGGATCCATTGTCAGGCTCCGAGCGGGATACAGAATTCCCTTCAACAGGACCTGGATCCTGTCTATCAACGGTTACACCACCTGGGCGGACAGCGATTACATGTCCGCGTATTTTGGGGTGGACCGAACGGGTTCGCTCAAGAGCGGGTTGAAGGAATACGATGCGGATTCGGGTTTCAAGGATTTTGGGATCACGGTGCCCCTTCGATACAATGCTTCTGATCACTGGTCCATCATGGGGGTTGCCGGTTACAAGCGGCTGATAGGGGATGCGGCGGACAGCCCCATCGTGGAAGATGAAGGGGATGAGAACCAATTTTTTGGCGGCGCCTTTGTGATCTACCGGTTCTGATGCGTGTCGAAAACGTCCGTTCACTTGACCCGGTCCGCTCTTGAAAGGACGGAGCGGCGTCCAGTGAACGGATGAGCCAAGGGAGTTGATTCAGCAGGGAAGCGTACAATCCGAAGTGTGGAGGCACTATGAAAAGAGGTGTGTTCGGTCTGTTTCTTGGCGGCCTTTTTCTGGCCGTGGCCTTCAATGGGTGGGGCTACGACTATCCAGTGAAAGATCCTTACGTGGCAACCATCGTCGGCACGCCCAGTGAGCTCCAGCCCAAGCTGCCGGAGAAGATCGACTACAAGCTCATGGGCTTGAAGGTCTTTCCGGACCGGGTCCCCCCGGAGGTCTTCTGGTACGAGAGGGAGTTCCGGTATTCGCTCACTTACCAAAAGGGCGAGGCCCCGCTGATTTTCGTGATTGCCGGTACCGGCAGTGCCTTTTACTCGTCCAGCATGATTTTCTTCCAGAAGGTCTTCTATCAGGCCGGCTTCCACGTGATTTGCCTATCCTCACCCACCAATATGAACTTCATCGTTACCGCCTCCGAGACGAGTGTTCCGGGCAACATCTTCGAGGATGCCAGAGACCTCTACCGGGTGATGACCATGGCCTGGGACCAGGTGAAAGACCGGATCAAGGTCTCGGAGTTCTACCTGACCGGCTACAGCCTGGGGGCCTCGGAAGCGGCCTTCGTCTCCAAGCTGGACGAAGAAAAGCGCGTTTTCAACTTCAAGAAGGTCTTGATGATCAACCCGGCGGTGAGCCTGTACACATCGGCCAAGATTCTGGACGGCATGTTGCTACGTGCCCTGCCCGGAGGACCGACCACCTTCGACGCCTGGTTCAAGGAGCGTTTCCGGAAATTATCGGAACTCTACCAAATTGATGGGCAAAAAGGACCTCACCCACGACTTTCTCTACGAGGCGTACCAGGCCACCTATAAGACCGACCCGCCCACGCAGGAAAACATGGCCGGAATGATCGGGACGGTGTTCCGCATATCGTCAGACAACATGTTTTTTGCGACCGACGTGATGACCAATGCCGGCGTGATTGTCCCCAAGAACCTTGTGCTCGGAAGCAGCGATTCGCTGACCGACTACGGCAAGGTCGTCTCTCAAGCCACTTTTGTCGACTATTTCGATGAGATCCTCTTCCCCTATTACAAGGCCAAACACCCCAATCTCACACCGGATTGGGCCATCGCGGTCGACAGCCTGCGCTACATCGACGGCTACCTGCGGTCCACTCCCAAAATCGGCCTGATGGGCAATGAAGACGACCTGATCCTGGCGCCTGAGGATCTGGCCTTCTTGAAAGACGCGTTTGGGTCCCGGGCAAAGATTTATCCGTACGGCGGTCATTGTGGCAATATGACTTACAAGGAAAACGTCGAGCACATGTTGAATTTCTTCAAAAATTGAGGAGATGACGGTATGAAGCGCTTTCAGAATCTCTTTTTGTTTGCGGTTCTTGTTCTGGTTACAGGCTGTGGGACGGCCCAGGTCCGGACCGAACCTGTGATTCCTGCCAAACGTCCGATCAGTGAGTATGTCAAGCCGGACGTCACCTACGCGGTGGACGCCTATGACCCATGGGAAGGGATGAACCGCAAGATCTACAACTTCAATGCCATATTTGACGAATATGTCTTCCTGCCGGTCGTGAGGGGGTATGAGTTCATCACGCCTGATTTCGTCGAGACGGGGGTGAGCAATTTTTTCCGCAACCTCACGGAAGTGACCAACCTGATGAACACCCTGCTCCAGCTCAAGGGCGAAAAGTTTCTGCGGACGGTGGGCAGGATCATCGTCAACTCGACCGTGGGGCTCGGCGGGCTCATCGATGTGGCGACCATGAACGGGGTTCAGAGGGAAAACGAGGATTTTGGTCAGACGCTTGGGTTCTATGGCGTCGGCCAGGGGCCCTACCTGGTGTTGCCGCTATTGGGCCCATCGACCGTGCGGGATGCCTCCGGCCTGGCGGTGGACTGGGTGGTGTACAGCTTGACCACGAGCGAGCTCATCGGTCTGCTGGATATGGACAGCCCCGAAGAGGATATCTTGAGCTGGGGGATTTCGGCGCTTTACGTGGTCGACAAGCGGCACAACGAGTCGTTCCGTTACTTCATGACGGGTTCGCCCTTTGAATACGACCTGATCCGCAAGCTCTATCTCCTCAAAAGGGAGTTTGATGTCAATAATTAGCTGGTGCTCATCCAAAAACGGCTGTTTTTGGTTTCGCGCGATCAGCCATCAGCGTTCAGCTAAGAATAATAAAAACAAATAGTTGACTGACATCGAACATGAATCGCAGGATCCAAGAACTGCGACCGGGGTTTTTTGGAGGAAAGAATGAACTTGGAAGGAGAGATGGTCGGTCTTAAAAGGTTCGGGGACATGGTCATGCTTCATGGCCGGGAGGTGATTCTTTCGCTCGCTTTGCTTGTGGCGGGTCTCCTGGCCGCAAAGATCGCAGTCAGGCTCCTGAGGCGGATTCTGGACCGGTTCATGAAGAAAAAGGCCATGGTTGCAACCATTTGCAACACCGTCTTCGTGCTCCTTGCGGTCATCGTGGTTGTCATTACGCTGGAGCAGGCGGGGATGGCAAGCATCATAATCAGGAGGATCCTGGTGGGGGCCGCCTTGGTGATTACGGCCGTCATGCTTCTCGTACGGCCGTTGATTCCTACCCTTCCCTTCAAGGTGGGAAACATGGTCCAGCTGGGCGGGCTTGTCGGCAAAGTGGAAGGAATAACCCTTGTCACAACGAGATTGAAGAGCTTTGACGGGAAGACATATTATATTCCCAATCGGAAGATCGTGAATGACATTGTCGTGAACTACCACTACACACCCGACAGACAGATCAGGCTGCCCGTGACGATACGCTATTCCGATGACCTCCTTGAAGGCCAAGAAGATCCTGACGGAGATCCTGACGGCCGATCCCAAAATCAAGGAAAAGCCGGCACCGTGGTGTACGTGGTGAACCTGGGCGATAACGGTGTCGAGCTCTCGGCGCGGTGCTGGGTGGAAAACCTCAAGTACTGGGCCGTGCGCTGCGCGCTTCTCGAAAAGATCAAGCTTCGCTTTGACCAGGAGGGGATTGTCATCCCATTCCCGCAAAGGGATGTGCACTTGCGCGAGGCGGCATCAGGTCCGGAGGAGGAAGCGGGACCAAACGAGGCGACCACCGCCTGACGAACAGGAAAGGATCACTTCACGGCCATCCGTGGTCAACGCTCAGGGGACCGGCTTACGCTGTAAAGGCTTGCAGGCGCCCCGTCCGCCCGGTTGAAGAGGAATGGGTCCATGGTCCACCCATCCGCTTGGAGACAAGTTGAACCGACGGCCCGACGATAGGAGGAGCTCTATGAGCAGATCAGTCAAACATTGCGTGATATTTTTAATGGTGCTGCTCCTTGCGGCGCCCTGCGGGCTTATGGCCCAGGAGGCGGGCGGCGAGCAAGGGCTCAAACCGGAGCAACTGGATCAGCTGCTTGCGCCCATCGCGCTCTACCCTGATTCCCTGCTTACCCAGGCGCTGATGGCTTCCACATATCCGCTTGAGATTGTGCAGGCTGATCGCTGGGCAAAGCAGAACAAAGACATGAAGGGTGACGCATTGGCGAAAGCCCTCGAAGCGCAGCCCTGGGACCCGAGCGTTAAGTCCCTGGTGAATTTTCCAGAGGTGCTGTCCATGATGAGCGAGAAACTCGACTGGACGCAGAAGTTAGGCGATGCATTCCTCGCCCAGCAAAAGGACGTGATGGATTCGGTGCAGCGGCTGCGTAAACAGGCCTATGACGCCGGTAACCTGAAGTCCGGGGAGCAGCAGAAAATCATCGTCGAACAGGCACCCCAGCAAACGGTGATCGTGGTCGAACCGGCCAACCCGCAGGTGATCTATGTGCCGACCTATAACCCGACCGTGGTTTACGGCACATGGGCCTATCCGTCCTATCCGCCATATCCGGTCTATCCTCCGGGATATGTGGCCACAACCGCTGCCTTTTCCTTTATGGCAGGCGCGGCCGTGGGTGCGGCATGGGGTTACGCATGGGGTCACTCCAACTGGCACGGAGGCGATGTCGATATCGACATCAACCGGAATGCCAATATCAACTCAAACATTAACCGCCAGAATTACGCGAGTCAATATCAGGGGAAAGGTCAGGCCGGCCAGGGCCAATGGAAGCATGACGCGAGCCACCGGGGTGGCGTCGCCTATCGCGATCAGGCAACGGCACAGAAGTACAATCGCGGGCAGTCCGCCAATGCCCAGACCCGAGAAGCTTATCGGGGCCGCAGTGACACCGGCCGTCAGGAGCTTGCGCGCGGAGAATCGGGGCAAACCAGCGTGGGCACCGCGCAGCCGCTGGGACACGGGACGTTCAAGGGCAACGTGAATCAGGATCCCTTGACCGTGGCTCGGCTCAACAGCAGCCAAGAGACACCACCAGACCCGAACGGGGAACCTCTGTCCAGTCGTCTGACAGGAGCGCCTTCGGCGGTTATGAGCGGGGAAGCCAGACCAGGGACTCCAGCAACCGCGGACGTGAAAGCATGTCCTCAGCGCGAAGCGGCGGCTTCCAGGGGGGCGGTAGCCGCGGTGGCGGTGGCGGTGGCCGAGGCGGGGGCGGCCGCGGCAGGTGACCGGCCAGGACCGGTCTGTTCAGTCTTCAATGGAGGTAAGAAATGATGCCTTTTATAGGGTTGACCAAACGGGATTCATGGGTCGGGCGCTGCCGGCTGGTTCTTGCATGCGGGCTGATCGTAGCCATCTCAACATTCATCCTCGCCCACTCGGAGGGGGCTGAACCAAGAAGCTTCGCCTCTCCCGAAGAGGCCGTGATGACCCTGGTGGAGGCTTTAAAGGTAAACGATACAGAGGCCTTGTCGGCCATTTTCGGCCCAGGGAGCGAGGATCTGGTATCGTCCGGGGATCCTGTTGCGGACGAGGGGAGGCGCAAGCAGTTTGTCCACTATTATGAGCTCAAACACCGAATGGAGAAGGTGGCTGGAGACCGGGTGTTTCTGTACATCGGAAATGATGACTGGCCTTTTCCGATACCTGTGGTAAAGACGGATACGGGCTGGCAATTTGACGCGACAGAAGGCAGAGAGGAGATCCTCGCCCGGCGCATCGGACGCAACGAGTTGAGTGCCATACAAGTCTGCCTTGCCTACGTCGATGCGCAGCGCGAGTATGCCCTAAAGGATCGCAACGAAGATGGGGTTCTCGAATACGCTCAACAATTCAGAAGCGACCCGGGGAAGAAAAACGGACTTTACTGGCCGGAAACGGAAGGCAAAGACCGGAGTCCGCTCGGGCCTCTCATGGTTGCCGCGGAGCGAGAGGGCTACAGCGCCCACGTATCCGGCAGTGCGCCGGCCCCTTTCCACGGCTACTATTACCGGATCCTTAAGGCCCAAGGGGAAACACGCCGCCGGTGGTGCTTACGAATACGTGGTCAACGGAAAGATGATCGGCGGTTTTGCCCTCGTGGCTTACCCGGCTGAGTATGGCGCTTCGGGCGTCATGACTTTCATGGTCAACCACGATGGAGTGGTGTACCAAAAGGATTTGGGAGAACAAACCGAAAAGATTGCACAGGAAATGACTGTGTTTGACCCGGACACAACCTGGGGAAAAGCCGAACAGGTCGCTGCTGCCGTCCGGAACCCATAGAGGATGCACCGGAGGTTTATTGTCTGTCGCTCCAACTGGGGTTTAGGACCCAAAGGGGTGAACCGACCTGAATGAAGGAGGTTTGCGATGAGGAAAGGGTTGTTCATTTGGATGGTCATGGTGGCCCTGGCGTTTTGCGCGGTTTCTGCCTTGGCAGCGGAGCTGATGGTGTTTCCCGCCAAAGGACAAAGCCAGGAGCAGATGGAAAAAGACAAATCTGATTGCTACACGTGGGCCAAGCAGCAGACAGGCTTTGATCCCATGAAGGCCCAGACGGGCCAGGCCCCTCCCCCCCAAAGTCAGGGCCCATCCGGGGAAAGGGTTAAGGGGGCGGCCCGCGGTGCGGCAGTCGGCGCCGTGGCGGGTGAGGTTGCTAATGACAACGCAGGGAAAGGGGCATCCGCAGGCGCCGCAGCAGGTGTCGTGGCCGGAGGGATGAAGACCCGCCAGCAGAGAAGGCAGCAGACGCAAGAGCAGCAACAGGCATCCCAACAGCAGCAGGCGACAAATGATGAAGCGCTAAACGCATACAACCGCGCCCTTGGTGCGTGCCTGGAAGGGAAAGGCTACACGGTGAAATGAGCGCCATCTTCCCACATCGGGACCTCGTGCGAACCATCCTGGCGGTACTTTTGATCGGTCTCTTGATCACCGCCACCCTTTGGGTCTTACGACCCTTTCTTCCGGCGCTGATCTGGGCGACCATGGTGGTGGTGGCCACCTGGCCCTTGATGCTGCGAATCCAGAGACGTTTGTGGGGCAAACGTGGTCTTGCCGTGACAGTGATGACGGGGACCTTCCTGCTCTTGTTTGTCGTGCCGTTTGCGCTTGCCGTCATAGCCATTGTGGGCAGCGCCGACGAGATCGTCGGTTGGTCGAAATCTCTTTCGAGCGTGACCATGCCCCCGCCCCCGGACTGGTTGGAAAGATTGCCGATCGTCGGCACCAAGCTTGTCGCCGCCTGGCAAAAGATTTCCGCCATTCGAACCGAAGAGCTGACCGGAAGACTCGCCCCCTATGTCGGCGATCTCGTCCGCTGGTTTGTGAGTCAGGTGGGTAGCGGTGCAATGATGTTCGTTCACTTCCTTCTCACCATCGCCATCGCCGCGGTCTTGTATTCCCAGGGGGAGAAGGCAGCCGTTGGGGTGAACCGCTTTGCCCGGCGATTGGCAGGACAACGGGGTGAAGAGGCAGCGGCGCTGGCTGGACGGGCGATTCGGGCTGTGGCGCTCGGCGTGATCGTCACGGCACTCATTCAGTCGGTTCTCGCCGGAATCGGCCTTTCAATCGCCGGCATCCCTTACGCGTCTTTGTTGACCGCACTGGTTTTCATGCTGGTGGTCGCGCAGTTGGGGCCGGCTCCCGTCATGATTCCGGCAGTGATATGGCTTTACTGGACGGGCAGCTCGGGTTGGGGAACGGTCTTGCTCATCTGGACCATCGTCGTCGGTATCCTGGACAATTTCTTACGACCGATCCTGATTAAACGGGGGGCGGATCTGTCGTTGTTGATCGTGTTTGTCGGCGTGATCGGCGGCCTCATGGCCTTTGGAGTCATCGGGATTTTCATCGGACCGGCCGTGCTCGGGGTCTCCTACACGCTCCTTTCCGTCTGGGTGAATGATCCTGGGGTTGAGGCGGCGGCTCCCGCGCAGGTGTCCGTTGGGAATACGGCAAACAGGACTGCGACGAAAGAGGATCTTTTCCCTGATGGGTCTGACGGATCGAATCAGTCTTAGAATGATCGAAGTTGACCCACCAAACCTCACGCCGTTTCACGGGCGACGTCCTTGAAAGCAGCCTTGGCCCACTCAATGGCCTCTTTCTCTCTCAAGACTATGAAAAACAAGAGGTTGACTGAATGCTGAAATCTGGCCGCTGACAGCTCCATCCGATAAATCGGGGATTTGTAGATGGGGCGCCCTTAAGGCATTGTCATCGGGATCACTTTTTCCGCATGGAGGATCACCTATGCAACCCGCTCATCTGTTGGATTATTTGCCCCTGTGGGGTCTATTCGTCGTCACGGTCTTGGTCGTCCTTGTCTCAGTGGAGGGGGGGTTCCGGCTTGGGAGGCACAGACGTCGAAGCCCCGAACATGAGCAGGAGGCGCCGGTGGGTTCGATTATTGGGGCAACACTCGGTTTGCTCGCATTCATATTGGCGTTCACCTTTGGGATGGCGGCATCCCGCTTCGATACAAGAAAGCAGTTGGTCCTGGAGGAGTCCAATGCGATCGGGACGACCTATTTGCGTGCCGATTTGCTGCCAGAACCCCATCGGACGGAAATCCGGGAGTCTTCTACGTGAATACGTAGACGTTCGGCTACCCAAGGGCGGTTTTACCCCGGAGAAGATTGCACAAGCGCTGGTCCGCTCGGAACAGTTGCATAACGAGCTCTGGTCTGAGGCAGCGAGCCTCGGCAGAGTCAATACCGCATCGATCGTTGTGGGACTCTTCATCCAATCGCTGAACGACGTAATCGACCTCCACTCGAAAAGAGTGACGGCTGGTTTGTACAATCGCATTCCCGCAATCGTTTGGGTTGTACTCTACCTTGTGACGGTGCTCGCCATGACAGGAATTGGCTATCAAATCGGACTGAGCGGAAGGCGCAGTCTGATCGCTGTATTTGCGCTTGTCCTCACTTTTTCCGGGGTCATGATGCTGATTGCGGATCTTGATCGACCTCAGCAGGGACTAGTCAAAGTGAGTCAACGGGCAATGATCGATCTCCAGAAACAGATGACCGGACCAGCACATTGAGTGGAGATCTCTGGGAGATGAATTCGAGCTCGTGCTCATCCAGAAATGAGAATTTCAGGGTTCGCGCGAGCAGCCATCAACTCCCACCACCGGTAGGATCGCTGTGACGAAGGATGGGCGGAATTGGCAAGACGCAGCCGCTATTCGCTTGTAGTAATTGGATACCGGCCCGATTACACCGACTCGGATGCGACAGGTATCGTTTGGAACCAGTTCATTGGGGGGATAGAAAACCAGGGATCCGCGTTTAGGCGAGTCAGTCTGGGGAGCATGAACACACAGGGCTCTAACAACCTGACGTTGCCACAAAGGAGGAGGCATGTCTAATTTTATTCTTGCTGCAATACAAGCCGCACCAGTTCATTTCGACAAGAGCGCATCGACCGAGAAGGCGTGCCACCTGATCGCAGCGGCGGCTGGGAAAGGGGTCACCATCGCTGCATTCGGCGAATGCTGGATCCCGGGGTACCCGCTGTTCGCGTTCTCTCCTCCGACGCCACGCCGATGGGAGGCCGGAGGAGCGTACATCGCAGCCGCTTTGGAAGTGCCAGGCCCAGAAACGGATCAACTGTGCGCTGCTGCCCGGAAGGGAAAGCTGGATGTGGTGATCGGAGTATTGGAGTTGGATGAACGCACCAAAACCACCGTCTATGCGACCCTGCTGTTCATCAGCAATGAGGGCAAACTGATCGGGAAGCACAGAAAGATCAAACCGACCTTCCACGAGCGAACTGCGTGGGGTGAAGGCGACGGCTCCACTATCAGGGTTTACGAAAGGCCCTATGGGCGAATCAGCGGCCTTAATTGCTGGGAGCATCAAATGATGCTGCCCGGCTATGCCCTCGCTGCACAAGGCACTCAGATTCACGTCGCCGCATGGCCAGGGCGGGAGTTGGAGACGCCACCGCCTCCGCCTGTTGCACTGTGGCCTCGCCAAGTGCTCCTTTCTCGTGCCTATGCATCCCAGGCAGGGGCCTATGTCATTTGCTCGGCCGGGATTAATCGGAGGAATGACTTTCCGGAGCCGTTCCGGGAACTGGTGCTATTTGAGGGCAATGGCGGTTCGTGTATTATTGACCCCCGAGGTGAGGTGATCGCCGGCCCGGTCACCGATGAAGAGACGATTCTCGTCGCAGAAGGTTCCCTGGATCTGATTCGTTCCGTCAAGTCGGTCATAGATATTGGTGGGCACTACAGCCGCCCCGATGTCTTCAGCTTCAGCGTCCTTCGATGAACTTGCCCTCAGTAAGAGGGATGCAGGAGGAACCCTGCCTCTTGTACCTGGTGCGATACATCGCAGGGCTCTTGCTTGTCGCGTGCACGCTCATGGCAGGTTTGTCCACCGCGTGTGCGCAGGACATCGAGCCGCGCGCCTACTCCAATGCCCCGGTTGGGGTGAACTTCCTGATCGCGGGCTACGCCTATACCCAGGGCGGCGTGGCGTTCGATCCCTCCCTGCCCGTGAAAGATCCGCAGCTCGAGACGTACAGTGTGGTCCTCGGCTACGCACGGGTTCTTGACTCTGTGGGGCAAGTCCGGCAAGGTCGACGCCATCGTGCCCTATACCTGGCTGGACGGAATCGGCGGACCTTGCCGGTCAGACGGTTGAGCGCAAGGTCGACGGTCTCGCTGATGCCAGGTTCCGACTTTCGGTCAACCTATACGGAGCGCCTGCGCTCACGTTGAAGGAGTTCGCGAATTACAAGCAAGACCTGATCATCGGCGCGAGCCTTCAGGTGTCGGTGCCCTCGGGCCAGTACGACTCTAGCAAGTTAGTCAACATCGGCACCAACCGCTGGTCCTTCAAACCGGAGGTGGGAATTTCCAAGGCGTTGGGTCCGTGGACGCTGGAGGTCGCCGCGGCGGCGACCCTGTACACCGACAACAACGATTTCTTCGGCGGCAACACACGCTCGCAGGATCCGCTCTATTCCTTTCAGGGGCATGCGATTTACAGCTTCCGCTCGGGCATCTGGGCTTCGCTCGACGTCACGTATTTCACAGGCGGCCGAACGACCATCAACGGTACACGAAACGACGATCTACAGGAGAACTGGCGTGTGGGCGGTACGTTGGCATTTCCCGTAAGCGCTCGCAACTCCATTAAGCTCTACGCAAGCAGCGGGGTGTCGTCACGCACCGGAAATGATTACGACCTGATCGGGATTGCCTGGCAGTACCGCTGGGGGGGCGGACTTTAGAGATGCCCCAAAGCCTGGACAGGTCGGCGGCGCCCAGACGAAGAATATATTCCCGCTTTCCATAAAATGAAGGTTGGTACCACTTTTTTTCACTGTTGTAACAATATTATGATAGCGTGTATCTAAATGCGAGAAGGCATCCATCCTTAAATCCTTGATTCATGGATGGACACGAGTTAGGAACGCGGTTTCCTCAGGTTCTATATGGACCTGGAACGGGTGTGGGAGAATTGATCGGTTCCATCCATACTAAAAAGGGGTGCAAGGCGCAAAAGCAGAGGGAAGAGCCTCACGATCGGGCTCGTGAAGACCTGGATAAGTCCGTGAAGAAACGGCCCATCGATCTGGCAAGGGCAAACGAAGAGCTGATGGCCGTCAACGAGCGGTTGCGCCGGGAAAACGAGCAGCTGTTGCAGGCCGAGGCGTCCCTCGCCGAACGACTGAGGTTTGAACAATTGCTTTCAGACCTTTCCGCGCGTCTTATCGAGATCCAGTATGATGAGGTGGATGCCGCCATCGAAACGGCGCTCGGAAAAATTCTAGAGTTTTTCCAGGTGGACCGCTGTGGCCTGGTCCGAGTCTCACGGAACGATAATAACTGGCGGATCACGCATGTGGCGTATGCTTCCGGTGTCAGCCCCGTACCGAAAAATACCGACTCTCCCCCTTACGATGTTCCCCTGGGTCTACCAAAAAATCATTGGTAGAGGTGAAGTCGTCTCGTTCACCACGCGTGATGAGCTTCCTGTTGAGGCAGGGGTCGACAAGCAAACATACGAGGGATTGGACATTCGATCCGCCCTGAACATTCCTATCACCACCGGTGCACCATTCGATTACATTATCTCCATCAACGCGGTTCGTAAAGAACGTGCTTGGCCGAAGGATTATATCGCCAGGCTTCGCCTGCTGGGAGAGATCCTCGTAAATAGACTGCAACTTGCCGCAGACACGGCAGAAGTTGGAGGATCGGCTGCGGTTTGAGAGCCTGATTTCCGATCTCTCGGCCGGTTTTGTAAACATTTCGCCCGTGGAAGTGGAAGGCGAAATCAATAAGTGCCTTCAGCGCATCACCGAGTTTTTCGATGCGGACCGGTGCAGTTTGGGGTTATTTTCGGAAGACGGGACTCAGCTTGTGCGTGCCTTTGAATATCATCTGGAAGGGGTCGAACCGGCACCCGTTTCCCTTTCGAATGATCAACTGCCGTGGTACATGGCCCAATTGACTCAGGGAAAATTGGTGGTGATCAATCGGCTGGAAGACTTGCCGGCTGAAGCGGAAGCGGAGCGGCGTCTTTGTCTGGCCAAGAGCATGAAATCGATTCTTTCAATCCCGATGGTAAGCGAGCGGGGGACTCTGGGGTCCTGCGCGCTTGTGTCGGTGCGCGCGGAGCGGGCGCTGGCCGGAAGATCTCGTCAGGCGATTACGGCTAATCACGGACGTTTTTGTCAGTGCCCTGGAACACCGTCGGTCGTATCAGGCACTACAGAGTGCGGAACAGGAGTACCGCACGATTCTCGATTATACATATGACTGGGAATATTGGCAAAACCTGGATGGCAGTATTCGCTACACCTCTCCGTCCTGCGAGCGAATCACGGGTTACACGGCTCCGGGAATTTGTCGAAAACCCACAACAAACTGAGGGAAATCATCGTCACCGAAGACTTGGTGGTCTGGGACGAGCATTTTCGAGAAGCAAGGCTTGCCGATGCTCTCCGCTTGAAATCCAATTTCGCATCAAGAGACGAGATGGTGAGATCTGCTGGATCGAACACGCCTGTCGCCCGGTGACCGAGGACCAGAGTAATCTTGTAGGATTGCGTGCCAGCAACCGCGATATTACCAGGCGCAAGCAGATGGAGAACCAGCTGCGAGAGCGGCTGGAGGAGATCGAGGGCCTCAAGCGGCAGCTGGAACAGGAAAACATCTACCTGCGCGATGAGATCATGCTCCAGCACGGGCACGATGAGATCGTCGGCCGCAGCCCGGCCATGAAGCAGGCGCTCGCCCAGGTCGAGCAAGTGGCCGGCACGGATGCAACCGTGCTCCTTCAGGGGGAAACCGGCACCGGGAAAGAGCTCCTGGCCCGCACCATCCACCGATTGAGCAACCGGAAGGACCGGTCGCTCGTAACGATCAATTGCGCAGCCCTGCCGCCCACACTGATCGAAAGCGAGCTATTTGGTCGGGAGAAGGGCGCCTACACCGGCGCCTTGACCCGCATGGCCGGCCGTTTCGAGGTCGCCAATGGATCCACGCTTTTTTTTGACGAGATCGGCGAGCTCACGCCCGACCTGCAGGCTAAGCTGCTCCGTGTCCTGGAGGAAGGGCAATTCGAAAGATTGGGATCCACCAAATCCCTGCAGGTGGACGTTCGCATCATCGCGGCCACCAATCGGGACCTGGCTAAAGAGGTCGCCGCGGGCAGGTTTCGAAGAGACCTGTACTACCGGCTCAATGTGTTTCCAATTTCGATTCCGCCACTCCGTGAGCGGACCGAGGATATCCCTCCGCTGGTCTGGGCGTTCGTCAGGAAGTATGAGAAACAATTGGGCAAACGGATCGATCACATCCCCCGCAAGCGCATGGAGGCCCTGCAGCGCTACCCGTGGCCCGGCAACGCCCGGGAACTGAGGAATATCGTCGAACGAGCCATGATCACGACCAGCGGAGGGACCCTGATTTTGAGCCCACCGCTACCGGCTTTCGAAACCATTTCAACCAGTGGCAGCCTGGAGGATGTGGAGCGCAACCATATCCTCGACGTCCTTGTAAAAACCGGCTGGCGCATCACGGGCAAAGGCGGGGCCGCCGAAACGCTGGGAATGAAGCGCACCACCCTGCAGTCAAAGATGAAGAAGCTGGGAATCAAACGCCCTACCAGATAGAGCCGATATCAAGTCATTCACCGGAGAAACGAAAGTCGTTAAACTATAAGAGTTGATGAGTTGGCCATTATGGATTATACTCCGGAATAGTTCAACTAATCAGGAGATATATCCATGATGCAAAACCTTCCACGGTTGCTGAAGATCAGTCTGCCTGAGAGGCAGTCCGCCTTCTTGTGGGGGCCCAGGAAGACAGGCAAGACCACGTTCCTCAGATCGGCCTTCCCGGACAGCCTGAGCTATGATTTACTTCAGACAGACCTTTTCCTTGAGCTCAATAAGCGCCCATTTCTCCTGCGGGAGCAACTCCTTGCAATATCCCCGAAGCAGTTGAAGGAGCCGGTCATTATCGACGAAGTGCAGAAAGTGCCTCAACTGCTCGATGAAATTCACTGGCTTATCGAAAACAAGGGCCTGCGGTTTATCCTGTGCGGCTCCAGCGCAAGGAAACTGAAACGGGGAAAGGCGAATCTGCTTGGAGGCCGCGCCTGGCGCTACGAGATGCACCCGCTTGTCTCCACAGAGGTTGCTGACCTTGATCTGCTCAGAGCACTCAACCGGGGAATGATACCCTTGCACTACATGCAGGCGGAATACCGTAAGTCGCTGCAGGCGTATGTTCGGGATTATCTCAAAGAAGAAGTGTTTGATGAGGGATTGACCCGGAATATCCCTGCCTTCTCGCGGTTCTTCGATGCCATGGGCTACTCACACGGAGAACTGACAAATTATGCAAACATAGCCAGGGACTGCGGCGTAGATGCGAAGACTGTCAAGGAGTATTATCAGATCCTTGTCGATACCCTGCTTGGCACGATGATCGAGCCTTACAAAAAGAGGAAGGACCGCAATGTGATAATCAGAGCCGGCAAGTTTTATCTGTTCGATGTCGGCGTTGCCGGGGCCATCACCCACCGCCAGATTGCTCAGGAGAAAGGTGAACAGTTCGGAAAGGCAATCGAACATTTTATCCTGATGGAACTACTTGCCCATCGCGTGTACAGGGAGCTGGACTACGATGTGAATTTCTGGCGAACGAAGTCAGGATTGGAAGTGGATTTTATTTTAGGTCAGGGAGAAGTGGCTGTCGAGGTAAAAGGGACGAGCCGGGTCGATAACGCAGACCTGCGTCCGCTCAAGGCGTTTATTGAGGCGTACCGTCCTGCAAGGCCTTTGTCGTCTGCAACGAAGGCGCTCCACGGGTGCATGAGGATATTCGTATTTTGCCGTGGCGTGATTTTCTGGAAATGTTGTGGAACGGAGAAGTGATATCGTGAAGAGAAAGGGGTAGGCGAAGTCCTTGGTTTAAGAGTCCAAGATGAAGAAGCTGGGAATCAAACGCCCTACCAGGTAGCGCCGGGCCCGGAGGAGCAGATGGAACCACATAAGGCGGCAGCGACCTGACGAACAAACACGGATGACCCCAGTGCCCGACTGCCGATGCGAACGAGGGATATCTCCAAAAGGAATAGCTCTTTCTTAGTATCTTTGCTATAATCCGCTTAGAAATCAAAAGCGAACCGCAGGATATCGAATGGTGAATGTCCAATGCGGAAGTGAAGACTTGTAGGAGCCGACTTCGAAATTCGATATTTATCATTCGAATTAAAGATTTGGTTGCGGCCTGAGGCCTGTATCGGGTGTAAAGATGCACGAGTTGGTCATGGCCTGTCATGACTGCGATTTGATCCAGTGGATCGGGGAGGTGCCCCGAGGGAGGCGCTGCCCAGTGCATGCGCTGCGGGGCGACGCTTTTCAAGCATAAGCGGAACAGCTTGGACCGGACCCTGGCCTGGAGCATGGCCGGGGTGGTCCTTTTCGTGATCGCCAACACCTTTCCCTTTCTGGGGTTCAAGGCGGGTTCCCAGATTCAAGAGACCACGCTGGCAACCGGGGTCAAGACGCTTTACAGCCAGGGGATGTGGGAGATAGCCATCCTGGTTTTCCTGACGACCATCCTGCTGCCATTGATTCAGCTCTGTGCCCTCATCTACCTTCATCTGCCGCTCAAGCTGAACCGGATGCCCTACAAGCTGCCCCTGGTCCTGAGATACCTGCAGACCATCAGGCCCTGGTCCATGGTGGAGGTCTTCATGCTGGGCATCCTGGTCTCGGTGGTGAAGCTCGCCAAGATGGCGACCCTCGTGCCGGGTGTGGCCCTCTATGCCTTTCTGGCACTCATCTTCGTGATCGCCGCATCCCTTTCGTCTTTGGATCCCCATCTCATCTGGGAAGAGTGGGAGAGGAAACGTTGAACGAAAGACTGCCGACCTCAAAGGAGCTCTCTTTGATCGCGTGCCGAAGCTGCCACCTGCTGAGCAGACCGCCCGGCGTCGAGGAATCGGTCCAAATCCTCTGCCCCCGCTGCGGCGCCCCGCTTCACCAAAGAAAGCCCAACAGCATTGCCCGCACCTGGGCCCTGATTCTGGCCGCCTACATCCTCTACATACCGGCCAATGTGCTTCCCATCACCAAGGTGACCTCTCTTGGCATGACCGCAGCTCGACACCATCATGAGCGGTGTCATCTATTTCATGCAGACGGGCATGTGGCCCCTCGCGCTTGTGATATTCATCGCCAGCGTCTTGGTCCCGCTCTTGAAGCTGCTCATTCTCACCTATCTCCTGATATCGGTTCAGCGCGGATCGACGTCGCGGCGGGCCGATCGAACGCGTCTTTACCGGATCACCGAGGCGGTGGGGCGGTGGTCCATGCTGGATATCTACGTGGTGACCATCCTGGTGGCCCTGGTGGCGCTGGGTGTCCTTTGCAACCATCGAGGCCGGCGTTGGGGCGGTGTTTTTTGCATGCGGTGGTGGTGACGACCATGTTTGCGGCCATGAGCTTTGACCCGAGACTCATATGGGATGAAAGGAAATGACGAGATGAACGAAAAGAAGACGGAACACGCCTCCCTTGACGCGGCGCCCAAGGCGGTGGTGAAGACCAAACGGTCGTTTTCCATCGTGTGGCTGGTACCGGTGGTGGCCCTTGTCATTGGCGGTTGGCTCGGGTACAAGGCGCTTACCGAGAAGGGGCCGACCATCACCATCACGTTTGAGACCGCTGAGGGCCTTGAGGCCGGAAAGACCAAGATCAAATACAAGGACGTGGAAATGGGCCAGGTGGATGGCGTCGTGCTCAGTGAAGACCTCTCCCACGTGATCCTTACAGCGAGCCTGGTGAAGGGGGCAGAAAAGCACTTGTCGGACAAGACCCGGTTCTGGGTGGTCCGGGCGCGGGTGGCAGCCGGCGAGGTCTCGGGCCTTGGGACCCTGTTTGCAGGGGCCTATATCGGCATGGAACCGAGAGAAGGCAAGCCTGCAAGAACATTCAAAGGGCTCGAAGTCCCTCCATCATCACCGAAGGGCTTCCCGGCCGCCATTTCGTGTTGCGGGCATCGAAACTGGGGTCCCTCGACATCAATGCGCCCGTCTACCACCGCCAGATCAAGGCGGGCCAGGTGGTGGCCTACGACATGGAAAAGGATGGCCAGGCGGTCCTGATCAAGGTGTTCATTCACGCGCCCTTTCATGAGCTCGTGCGGCAGAACACCGCGATTCTGGAACGCAAGCGGCCTGGATGTGGCCATGGATGCAAGCGGCATCCGGATCAACACGGAGTCCCTGTTGTCGATCGTATCAGGGCGGTGTCGCGTTTGAAACACCCGCCAATCTCGAAGCGGGTAAGCCCGCAGAAGAGGGGCATGTGTTCTTGCTCTACGATACAAGGAAGCGACACGCACAGAGACCTACACCAAGAAGAGCAAGTGGCTGCTCCATTTTTCGGGCTCGGTGAGAGGCCTGACCATCGGTGCACCGGTGGAGTTTCGGGGGATCAAGATCGGCCAGGTGCTCGATGTGAAGCTTCGATTCAACTTGAAAGATGTTGAATTCCGAATCCCGGTGCTGGTAGAGATTGAGCCGGGGCGGCTGGAGGCGGAGGACATCGGGGTGTCTGAAGCTCGAACGCCGCGAAGTGATGGACCGGCTCGTGGAAAAGGGGCTTCGGGCCCAGCTCAAGTCGGGGAGCTTCGTGACCGGTCAGCTCTATGTGGATCTGGACATGCATCCCGAGGCGGATCCTGCCAAAGATCAACTGGGACGGCGCAAACCCTGAGCTCCCGACCGTTCCTACGCAGATGGAGGAGATCACCACGAACTTGACGGATCTTCTGGACAAGCTGAAACAATTGCCCATCGAAGAGATCGGTCACGGCCTCAATGACACGGTTCAAGGGGCAGGGCGATTGGTCAATTCACCTGATCTGGTTCAGGCGATCAAGGACCTGCAGAGAACGCTTGAGACGTTCAGAAACGTGGCAGGGGATCTCGATCGGCAGGTGATGCCGGAGCTGAAGAAGGCGGCCGGCGCTCTTGGAGAGACCATGAAGGATACCCAGGGACTGGTGAAGTCCATGCGGTCGGATCTCGCCCCGGCGCTTCAGCAGGCCGTCGTGGAGGCGCAGAAGACCCTGGTGGCGGCGCAAACGACCCTGAGTGCCGAATCGCCCCTGCAACACGAATTGAAAACGGTTTTGAGCGAGCTTTCGGCTGCGGCGCGCTCGATCCGGGTCATGGCAGACTATCTGGAGCGCCATCCCGATGCGCTCATCCGTGGGAAAGGAAAGTAACCATGAAAGACAAGACCATTTCGCTCGAATTTCTTTTTCTTGCATCCGTAATGATCATGCTGGTTTCAGGCTGTGGTGCGGTAACCCCCTCGTCGGATTTTTACACGCTGAAGCCGTTGACGGCCGCTCATGAAACCTCGTCCGCACAGAGCGGGCTGAAAGACCTGGTCGTGGGCGTGGGGCCGGTGTCCGTTCCCGGAGTACCTGAACCGGCCGCAGCTCATCACGCGTGAAAGTCCCATCAAGGTCCGGGTCAATGAATTCCAACGGTGGGCTGGGTCCATTCAGGGGGACTTTTTGCAGGTCCTCACGCGAAAACATCTCGCTCCTGCTGGACAGTGACAAGGTGCTTGCCCATCCGTGGGGGGATTACTTTGGCGTGGCCTACAAAGTCCCCCTGGATGTCCGGCAGTTCGATGGAAGCCCGGGTGAAGCCGTCTTGCTCAACGTCCGATGGGCGGTGCCTGGGCCGTGACGACAAGCCCCTCGTCATCAGGAAATCCGTGATCAAGACCGAGTAAACGGTACGGATTACGATTCCCTTGTCCTGGCCGAAAGCCAGGCACTCGTTGAGCTCAGCAAGGAAATCGCCGCCGAGATCCGAAAACTGGCCGCCAAAAAGTAAATAGTCGCATCCGTGATCCTCTGCCTTGTCGCCTCAAGCTTTGCGGGATCTTCCCCATGCCGGGCCACACAAACCGACCGGCGGCATGGTTTTCTATCGGTAAAATCTTCTCTGACCATAATGAAGTAAACTTCATAATGGTCTTGACTTTTTTGAAGTTCGTGTTCATAATGGCCACATGAAACGATATTTGGAAGAATTCATCCGCAAAGACCTCAAAGAAAAAATCGTGCTTCTTGTCCGGGCCGAGACAAGTCGGAAAAACGACCTTGTCAAAGCAGTTGACATCCTCGCATGTTTATCTGAATTACGACGCTGCTTCGGACCGGCGAATCATTCATGCCCAGGAATGGAACAGAGATGCTGAACTGGTGATCTTTGATGAACTCCATAAAATGAAAAAATGGAAATCATGGATCAAAGGGATTTATGATACCGAGGGCATATCGCCGTCTCTGCTTGTTACGGGATCGGCCAGATTGGATACCTACAGAAAAGGAGGGGAATCTCTGGCCGGACGCTTTTTCTATTATCGCCTGCATCCATTGACGGTTAAAGAGATCTGCCGCTACCTTGGCGAAGACTCTGAAACGGCATTGGATAAATTGCTCAAGCTCGGCGGATTTCCGGAACCGTATTTAAAAAACAGTGAAACCTTTGCAAAGCGGTTTCGTAGAATTCATACGGACACGATTATCAGAGAAGATCTTCTGGATCTGGAAAGCGTGCGGGACATCAAATCCATCGAAATCCTGATCGACCTGTTGCGAACCCGGGTCGGATCAACCACCTCGTATACGGCCCTTGCAAATGATCTTCAGGTATCCATTCACACGGTCAAACACTGGCTGCAGATTTTGGAAAATCTGTATATCATATTTCCGGTCAGACCTTACCACAAGAATATAGCCCGCAGCCTTTTGAAGGAATCGAAATATTATTTGTATGACACCGGAGCCGTCGAAGGGGATCTGGGCGCAAAGCTGGAAAATACCGTCGCCTGTGCGCTGCTGCGCGAACTCCACCTTATCGAAGACACAACCGGCAGCAGGGTGGCGCTTCACTACCTCAGAGACAAAGAAAAGCATGAAGTTGATTTCCTGCCTGTTGTCGACAACAGTCCCCGTCTGCATGATCGAAGTAAAAGCAAGTGATGACCTTTTTCTCCTTCATTGTTCCGCTTTCATAGCAAACTGGAAAAGCGCAAAACCTTTCCAGATCGTATACAGCCTTAAACGTAAAAAAGTCTAAGGATTCGGCAAGAATGCTGCCCGCTCACGAATTCTTAAGAGATTTGCAGTTATTATAGGGCCGACCTCATGGCAGCTCTTGCGCCTCAGTGCTTGACTTGTCAGATTTGAATTTTGTGGATGTGATAGTGAGTCTTAATAATTGGCGCAAGCGCCAGATCGCCCGAGTGACATCGGCGTATGGGCCTGAATTCCATCCTCGATGAGGGTCTCAGACACAATGGGAGCTTCATGAGTATGTCCACCAAAAGCCCGAAGGGCAGATCAGGCCGCAAGTCCCCGCAGTCACCCAAGTCCAAATTCGTGCCCATTCTGGTTTTGGCTTTCCTGGGTGCGGCGGCCGTGGCTTATTTTCTTTTCTTTCAAAAGGGTCTCGATTCAAAACAGCCTGTACAGGCCGTCGACGCTGGGAAACCCACTCAGACCAAGGACATGCCGGGCCTGGGCCCCGATGCCAGACGACTGATCGGGCGATGGACACGCCCAGACGGCGGCTACATCATCGAAATCCGAAATCTTGACGCAAACGGGTTGGCAGATGCCGGCTATTTCAACCCCCGACCGATCCATGTCTCACAGGCGGTCGTGACCAGAAAAGATGACGCACTGGAGCTGTTCATGGAACTTCGGGATACGGGTTACCCGGGGTCCACCTATACGCTGGTCTACGACGCCCAGAGGGATCTGCTTGCAGGGATCTACTATCAGGCGGCCATGAACCAGTCCTTTGACGTCATATTCCTGAGAGCAAAGTGATCTCCATGAGGAGCCCGAAAGAGTGGTTGGCTTGGTTGCCATAGTATGAGTGATTCCCGTCTTGACAAGACCGAATCTCAGCCGGGGTACGTCCGCCGCATCTGGCTGTCCATGTTTCCCTCACCCCTGCCACCCCGGTCCGAACGCGAAAGGACCCGGTTTCTGCTCCGAAACCTCATCCTCCACTTCCGCCCCACCCTTGTCCCGGAACGGACCCTTCGTTTCTCTCTCACCTTCGGCCTGGGCGGCATGGCCGCGGTCCTGGTCGTGCTCCAGCTTTTCACCGGCGTTCTGCTCAAGTTTGTCTATGAGCCCTTTCCAACCCAGGCCTATGAGTCCCTGATCCGTCTGCAGGGGACCTTTCTCTTTGGCCGGCTGATCCGGAACATCCACTTCTGGAGCGCCAATTTCCTGATCCTGGTGGTGTTCCTACACGGCCTCCGTGTGTTGTTCACCGGCGCATTTCACGCGCCGCGCCAGATGAACTGGGTCGTCGGCCTCACATTGTTCCTGCTGGTCGCTGGCTTCGAACCTCACCGGCTACCTGCTTCCGTGGGATCAGCTGGCCTACTGGGCAACGACCATCTGCGTCGGAATGCTGGAATATGTCCCTATAATCGGGACGTGGCTCCAGCGGGCCATTCTTGGCGGCAGCCAGATGGGACCTCCCACCCTGCGAAACTTTTACGCCGTTCACACGGCCGTCATCCCTGCGCTGATTGTGGCGCTGATGGCATTTCATTTCTGGCGGGTGCGAAAGGCCGGCGGGTTGGTGATCCCCCGGTCGCCAGGGGAAGATCTCCTTGATAAGCCCATCACGGTTCCAACCGTCCCATATCTCCTCTTGCGCGAGGCGACCGTGGCCCTCTGCCTTGTGGCATTCGTGATGGGTTTCTCGGTGGTCTTTGACGCACCGATGGGGCCCCCGGCCAACCCGGGCTTCAGTCCGAACCCGACCAAGGCCCCGTGGTACTTCGCAGGCGTTCAGGAGATGCTCATGCACTTTCACCCTTCGTTTGCGTTGCTTATCGTGTTTGGGGCACTTATTTATGCCTTCTTTGTTTTGCCTTACGTCCACTATCCTTTAGCAACAAGAGGCATCTGGTTCGGTTCCATCACCGGCCGCCGGACCGCGCTGGTTTCCCTTTGCGCTGGTGCGCTGTCGTTCGGTTCTTGTGATTGTCCTCGATGAGTATGTCATCGATCTGGTCTCGTGGATGCCGGGTCTTTCGCAGACCGTGACGAACGGCGTGATCCCAATGGCCTTAATGATCTCAGCCCTCGCGGGCTATTATATCTTGCTGAAGAGGGGTTTTAAGCTATCCAGAATCGAGGCCACCCAGGCGTTGATCGTCTTTGTGGTGGTCTCGTTTGTGATCATGACGGTGACCTGCCTCTTTTTCAGGGGTCAAGGCATGAGGTTGACGTGGCCGTTCTGACCTGGACCTGAATTGCAAAAGAAGAAAAAGATAAATCAAGGATCGCCAAGGCGGCGGATGTCGTCACAAAATGAAATCTCGCGCCGCGGTTTTCTGAACAAGCTTTGGGTCGCGCTTGGGCTCGTTGCGTTGGGCGAGTTCCTATGGATGGCGCTTTCATTCACACGGCCCAATAAAGGAGCCGCCTCGAAAAACCTGGCAAGGTGCCATGGTGCCAGCGGGTTCGATTGAATCTTTTGCTTCCGGTTCGGTCACCGCCTTTCAGAGGGGCGCGTTCTACCTGGTGCGGCTGGAAGATGGAGGATTTCTTGCGCTGTCATGTAAGTGCACCCACCTGGGGTGCACGGTCCCCTGGGTGGAAAAGGAGAAGAAATTCATTTGTCCCTGTCACGCCTCGACCTTCGACATGACGGGAAATGTCATCAGCGGACCGGCAAGCCAGGCCGCTTGACCTCTTCCCAATCACCATTGAAAACAAGGTGGTGAAGGTCAACGCGGGGCGAAGGATCAAACGGGGCGGTTTTCGGCCGGATCAGGTGACTTATGCCAAGAATACATAGACGGTAGATAAATGGCTGGTTGGAAAATAACAGGACTCCTCGCAACGCTTCTCATTGTCATCGCCATCCCGATCTCCGCGCTGAAGTTTCATTATCAGCAGGCAGCATCGGAGAGCACGGGTGAGATGCCCGGGGCGATCTTCGTTGGCAGTGAGAAGTGCAAAACCTGCCACAAGGGGGAATACGACCTGTGGAAAGGGTCCCACCACGACCACGCCATGGAAGTGGCGACCGAAGAGACGGTCCTTGGCGATTTCAACAACGCTACATTCGAACACGATGGGGTTGTCACGGAATTTTACCGAAAAGACAGCAAATTTTTCGTCCATACCAAGGGGCCGGGCGGCAGCATGGGGGAATTCGAAATCACCCACACTTTCGGCTGGTATCCGTTGCAGCAGTACTTGGTGCCCTTTCCGGGCGGCCGGCTCCAGTGTCTCCCCATTGCCTGGGATGTGAAACGGAAGCGATGGTATCATCTCTATCCGGAACAACGCCACCGGACCCGCACGGACTGGCTCTACTGGACCAACGCGGGCCAGAACTGGAACGGCATGTGCGCTGAGTGCCATTCGACCAACCTCAAGAAAAACTACGACGTCAAGACCAAGACCTACGAAACCACCTGGTCGGATATCGATGTGGGCTGCGAGGCCTGCCACGGCCCAGGCTCCCATCATGTTGAATGGGCCGAGCTTCCGGACATGGCAAGGCCGCCGGTGGAAAATTTCGATCTGGCCGTGAAGACCTCCGGGCTGGCTTCGCGCGAAGCGGGTGGAGCTTTGTGCGCCCTGCCACTCGCGTCGAGCCATCCTGGGCGACTACACCCATGCAGAGCCCGACCTGCTGGACACCATGCTGCCGAGCTTGCTCACCGAGGGTTTATACTTCGCCGACGGGCAGATCCTCGAGGAAGTCTACGTGTACGGGTCCTTCACCCAGAGCAAGATGTATCACCGCGACGTGCGATGCAGCGACTGCCACAACGTCCACAGCATCAAACCCGTCAAGGAAGGAAACGCGCTTTGTCTTCAGTGTCACCGGGCCTCAGAGTACGACACGGCGGCGCATCATTTTCACAAGAAGAAAGGAGAGAAGGGCGAGCCCATCCGATCCGCAGACGGTCAAGTCCTCTTTGATGTGGGCACAGGGGCTGAATGCGTTCAGTGCCACATGCCGGGTCGAACCTACATGGGCGTTGACTACCGACCGGACCACAGCCTCAGAATCCCGAGGCCCGACCTGCACGTGACGCTCGGGGTACCCGATGCGTGCAGTCGCTGCCATGTGGACAAGAGCGCCCAGTGGTCCGATGAGCA
Organism: uncultured delta proteobacterium; assembly: GCA_963699845.1. Classification (GTDB taxonomy): domain Bacteria; phylum Desulfobacterota; class DSM-4660; order Desulfatiglandales; family Desulfatiglandaceae; genus CAWHLE01. The sequence continues at coordinate 162,314 of CAVOVO010000015.1, read as the reverse complement.
GATCACCCGATGGTACGGCCCCGGCCGAAGGCCCCATTACGGCTCCATCATCATGGCCGGGCGAAAGCGGGAGCCTGGTGCAAAGGAAAGACTGGTGCGGTTGGCCGGTGACCCCCTGTACCCTGTCATCGTTCGTGCCACGGCGTTGAGCCTGCTCGGTGCCTATCCCGGCCAGGAGGCGACCGAGGCGTACCAGAAGGGGCTCATGGACGGCGAACCTCTCATTCGACGAACTGCCGTGGACCATGTGGAGATCCTTGATCCGGAAAAGTTGGCCGGCCTCATAGGACCCATGCTCTACGACCCGGTCAAGGCCGTCCGCATCGAAGCGGCCCGAAAACTGGCCGGCGCCCCTGCCAAGCGTTTGGGGCCGGAACAAAAGAAAGTTTACGACGCGGCGCTCTCCGAGTACGTGGCATCCATGACGTATTCCGCTGATTTTTCGTTTGGCAGGTACAACCTGGGGAACCTTTATTCCGCACTTGACCGGCCGGATGAGGCCATACAAAATTACCTGGCCGCCATCGAAATAGATGACCTTTTCTATCCGGCCAAAGTCAACCTGGCCATTCTCTACAGTCAAAGGGGAGAGAACGAAAAGGCCGAGACGACTGCTGCGAGAGGTGCTCGCGGCCCAGCCGGAGATGCACGATGTGGAATATTCCCTGGGACTCCTTTTGGCAGAGATGAAAAAATATGACGAGGCGGCCGTTTACCTTGAAAAGGCATCGAAAGGCATGCCGGAGCAGGGCCGGATCCACTACAACCTGGGGTTGCTGTTCCAGCAACTCAAGCGGGATTCGGAGGCGGAGGCGGCACTGCTCGAAGCGCTCGAAATTGAGCCTGTTAACATGGACTATCTCTACGCCTTGGCCGAGCACTATCTCAAGAGAGGCGAGCTTGTGAAGGCAAAATCCCTGGCAGAGCGCATGATTGCTCTTCATCCGAACCAGCGCATCGGGCACGACCTACTGGAAGCTCATCCAAAGACGGATGACAGGCGGAGACTCCTGACGCTCCCCACGCTTTGGGTCTGAGAGCAAAGGTCATGCCATTGAATCGGAGAGGGACCAGAAGAATCCGACCGAAGAGCACCGCGACAGGCCGTTGCTGAGCCAAGGGATAAGTCAGTTGACATTAATATACAATTTAGTATTTTATCATACTGTATCAGGACATAACCCGACCCGCAACGAACGAGTTTTTTTGTTCCCCAAATGTCCTTGGCTGGGCTTGTCCCCCGAAACTGGGACCTTCTTACAGTGACCCCATGGGCGCCGATGGCAGGTGACGAATGTATCAAGAACGACGCGTCAGGCAATCTGAGCTCCTGCAATTGATCATCCTGGACAATCTGTACGCCCAATCCGGATCTGACCAGATCGTTTTCCAGGGGGGAACCGCGCTGAGGTGGGTGTATGGCGGAATCAGGTTCTCGGAGGATCTGGGTTTTGTCACGCACTTGACGCGCGAAAGAATTGAGTCGGTCTTAGAGAAAAGCCATAAAAGGACGGTCCAGTCATGCTCGGCCCAGTTCGATCCCGGCTCAGCCGATCGTCAAATCAAGGAATCCAGGAAATCGGCTTACAAGACTCTGTTTGTCTATCGCCCTGAGAACCAGCGAGAGCGAATCGCCGTCAGGCTGGAATTTGAGATGCTCCAACGCGGCAGCCAACCGGCATTTGAGCGTCTTATTCTTCGAGAGTGCCCTCAGGTGGGAGGGCTGATTGCCGGCGGGCAACTGCTCCTGCCCTATTCCAGCAGCATCATACTGGCGGAAACCCCGGAAGAGATCCTCTCTGACAAGATCAGAGCGCTGTTGGAAAGACGATATGTGAAAGGCAGAGACATCTATGACATCTGGTGGATCGTCAACCAAATGGGGATCAAGCCCAGTTGGCCGGCCGTGAAAAACAAGCCCTCCATGTACGAGGCGCGCTTTGTCCCTGCACGCAAAGTAGAGTATTTCCAGAGCAAAGACACTTCCGAAGAGATTGTTCAGGCCTTGGATTCCGATCTTGCGCGCTTCATTCCACAGAACATTTTCTCCCTTTACCGCAAGGAGAGCTTCCGACGATTCATCCAGGCACTCAAGGAGGTTACGCGCGCTCTCCTGGATCAAGGGATGAGGGAATATTTTGAAGCCCATGTTCGATGAAAGGTCCGCGCTGAAGCGGCTGAAAGGGCTTTCCCGCCTTTTCCGAAAACAAGATGCGGAAAAGGTGGCACCTCATGCTGCGATCTTTCTGTCACGCGCCATAAAAAAGGGCCTGGTTCAACGGCTGATTCGGGGAAACTACATCAATTCCTTCCTTTACGGATTCCCCAGGGTGGAAGAGGTGGCCTGCTTTGTCCGGCCGCCTGCCTACGTCACCTGCGAGTGGGCCCTGAATTACCATGGTATTACCTTGCAGTCGCCCGTCGTTTGCACCGTAGCCACATTGGGCTCGGCAGTAGGCAGACGCCACTCGATTGACTACCAGGGCGTCACCATTGAGTTCTCAAGAATCTCACCCGCCCTCTTTTTCGGATTCAGCCGCATTGACCATTTCTACATGGCCACGCCGGAAAAGGCCGTGCTGGACACACTCCATTTGAGGAAAAATCTCCCGACTCCCGATGAACTGGAAATGGAGAAGATCAACATCGATTCCCTGAAAGAGATGTCCTTGAAATTCCCCGGAAGTGTAATGAAAGGGGTTCGCTCATTACTGAACCGGGAAGAGTGAAAGAGGGTCATACTTCAATAGGATACTCCAAAGGCTGATCTTTGCCCTATCTTCTTTAGGTCACGAGAAACCGACTTCTTGAATGCTATTCTATAGCTCAAGCTCTTCCCTCATCTCTTCAATGCTGAGAGTGACGTCAGATGGTCCCATGAAGCCAGTGATTGTGGGATAATCCCACCATGAGCACCTCCAAGGTCGACTCCAAGAAACGAATCGTCCTGCCGAACGGCCGCCCGGGGGATATCTTTGACATCCAACAGCAGGACGAAGGGCGCTTCGTGCTGGTCCGGCTCGAGAAACCGGAGACCGGCCGCATGAGCCGAAAGTCGTGCTTGGATGCCATGCGCCGATCCCCCTTGCGCCCGACGATGACGTGGGAGGAACTGCGCGAGCTGACGCGTGAGCCATGATCCTGCTCGACACGAACGTACCCATCTACGCCTTTCGACTCCGACTCGCCCTTCTGCCGGTGGGCTCAAGAGACGATCGCCGATGCCGTGGCCGGTGACGGCGCGGCCATCAGCGCCGTGAGCCTGACCGAAATCTGTGTTGGCGACGCCGACCCGCCGACGGTCGCCGACCGGATCCGGAGTTGGGGCGTCGAGATCCTCGATGTGCCCACCGCCGCCGCAGAGGTGTGTGCGCAGGCCTACCGTCGGTATCGGAAGCGGCGGACGTCGCAGCCCGGCCGTCGGCCCCGGTCATGCCGCTCCCGGACTTCTTCATCGGAGCTCATGCCGAAATCATGGGATGGACGCTCGCCACCGCGGATCGCGGCCGCTTCCGGACGTACTTCCCATCCGTCTCGCTCAAGTGCCGCAATGACCATTATAATGTAAACAAAATGGACAAAAAATGCAAGGACATTACTCCGGAGGCCAAACGCGGTTGATAGTGGAGGGAGCCTTGGCGGGAGAATCGATTCCCTGAAAGAGATGTCCTTTCAAGGCCATCTTGTTTGACAATTTACCTGTGATGCAATATCGTCAAGCATCTGATGCAACACATTGAGATTCATGAAAAGGATCCAAAACCGATTCCTCGTCCTGATTTATGTAGAAACGCGAGCGCACCACCCTTGATATTGATGAAGATGTCCTTCTCGCCGCCACGGAGAACGCGCGGCAAAGAGGGAAGACACTCGGACAATTGTTGTCGAACCTGGCTCGGGATTCGTTCAACTCGAAAGTCCCCTGTGTCGAAAAGGCATTGGCTGCCTCTATCCCCGGTCCAAGCTGATGCCGTAATCGTAATGTTAGAGCTCGTCAATCCGAACCGCCAGGGAGATGTCTCCGCCGTGCTTTCCATTCTACGCCAGTTTTGTAAAACCTCCGGCCACCATTTTTGGACCGAAGATGTGAGCAACCTGGAAATCCTTGAACCCGATGCGATCATTACGCATGCCCGGATTACGGACGTCTATCTTTTGGGCCTTTCGGGGCGGCCCGGTAAACCCGAAAAGAAGATGAGCGATGAAGAACCTCCATTCAGAAGAAAGGGGTAAGCGCAAAAACCAAAACGAAGGAGGAATAGGTATGTATTTATACATGAAGAAAGCGTCTCTTGTGATGCTGGTACTTATGGTCGGGATGGCGTTCGTCACCGGACCGGCAGTGGCAGCGGAGAAGACCCGCAACGGCGGCCGAAAACCCAACATCCTGGTCATCTGGGGCGACGACATCGGCTGGAACAATCCCAGCTGCTTACCACCGCGGCATGATGGGCTACCAGACGCCCAACATTGACCGGATCGCCAACGAGGGCGCGCTGTTCACCGACTGGTACGGCCAGCAGAGCTGCACCGCCGGCCGGGCCGCGTTCATCACCGGCCAGAGTCCCGTTCCGCACCGGCCTGCTGAAGGTCGGTCTGCCGGGCGCCAAGGAAGGCCTGTCCGAGAAGGATCCGACGATCGCCGAACTGCTCAAGAACCACGGCTACATGACCGCCCAATACGGCAAGAACCATCTGGGTGACCTCGACGAGATGCTGCCGACCAACCACGGCTTTGACGAGTTCCTCGGCAACCTCTACCACCTCAACGCCGAGCAGGAGCCGGAGCACCCGGACTACCCGAAGAACCCTGAGTTCAAGAAGAAGTTCGGCCCGCGCGGCGTCATCAAGTCCACCGCCGACGGCAAGATCGAGGACACCGGCCCGCTGACCATCAAGCGCATGGAGACCATCGACGACGAGGTCACCGCCGGCGCGCTCGACTTCATGGAGCGGGCCAAGAAGGCGGACAAGCCGTTCTTCCTCTGGTGGAACTCCACCCGCATGCACATCTGGACGCACCTCAAGAAAGAGTCGCAAGGCAAGACCGGTCTGGGCATCTACCCGGACGGCATGGTGGAGCACGACGGCCATGTCGGCCAGCTCCTCGACAAGCTCAAGGAACTGGGTCTCGAGGAGAACACCATCGTGATGTATTCCACCGACAACGGCGCCGAGTGCTTCTCCTGGCCGGACGGCGGCAGCACGCCGTTCCGCAATGAGAAAAACTCGAACTGGGAGGGCGGCTATCGCGTGCCGTGCCTGATCCGGTGGCCCGGCGTCATCAAGCCCGGCACCATCTACAACGACGTGTTCTCGCACGAGGACATGCTGCCGACGCTGCTGGCGGCGGCCGGCGAACCCGACATCAAGGAGAAGCTCCTGAAGGGGTATCGCGCCATGGGCCGGGACTACAAGGTCCATCTCGACGGCTACAACCTGCTGCCCTACTTCAAGGGTGAGAGCCAAAGAAGCGCCCCGCAAGGAGTTCTTCTACTGGACCGATGACGGCAGCCTCGCCAATCTGCGCTACGATCGCTGGAAGATCGTCTTCATGGAGCAGCGCGCCCACGGGCTGGAAGTCTGGCAGGAGCCGCTGGTGACGCTGCGGTTCCCGAAGCTCTTCTGCCTGCGCACCGACCCGTTTGAACGGGCCGACCACGAGGCCGGCGACTACGGTCGCTGGCGCGTCGATCACGCCTTCGTGCTGGTGCCGGCGCAGGCCTTTGTCGGGCAACACCTGGCGACCTACAAGGAGTTCCCGCCGCGCCAGAAGCCCGGCAGCTTCAGCCTTGATCAAGTGCTGCAGAAGCTGCAGGAATCTTCGAGACAAATAGGCAATTCACGTGCCGGCTGCACCCGGCGCCCTCAGCGGCGCCGGGACCGCAGTTCTTGAGCCCCAGCGATCCCTACACTAGACGGAGAAGACCATGAAAAGATCGCATCCTCATTGCTTTTGCGCTGGTCATGGGAATGGCTAGACACGCTTGCCGCAGAACCGCTGGCGTCGTGGAACGACACGGCGCCGAAACAGGCCATTGTCGACTTCGTCGAAGAAGGTGACCGAGGAAGGGTCGCCGGATTTCGTCCCGCCCGCTGAGCGCATCGCCGTCTTCGACAACGACGGCACGCTCTGGAGCCGAACAGCCGATGTATTTCCAGGCGTTCTTCATCTTCGACCGCATCAAGGCACTCGCGCCGCAGCATCCGGAGTGGAAGGACGAAAGAACCGTTCGCCTCGGTGCTCAAGGGCGACCTGAAATCCGCGCTCGCCGGCGGCGAACACGCGCTGATCGAAATGGTCATGGCCACCCACGCCGGCATGACCACCGAAGAGTTCGAGAAGATCGTCACCGACTGGATCGCCACCGCGAAGCATCCGAAGACCGGCCGGCTTTACACCGAGATGGTCTATCAGCCGATGCTCGAACTGCTCGCCTACCTGCGCGCGAACGGTTTCAAGACCTTCATCGTCTCCGGCGGCGGCATCGAGTTCATGCGCCCGTGGACGGAGAAGGTCTATGGCATCCCGCCCGAGCAGGTCATCGGCAGCAGCATCAAGACGAAGTTCGAAATGCGCGACGGCAAGCCCGTCCTCGTGCGCCTGCCGGAGATTGATTTCATCGACGACAAGGACGGCAAACCCGTCGGCATCCATCAGCACATCGGCCGCCGGCCCATCGCCGCGTTCGGCAACTCCGACGGCGATCTGCAGATGCTCCAGTGGACCGCCGCGGGCGAAGGGGCGCGGTTCTGCCTCTACGTCCACCACACCGACGCCGAACGCGAATGGGCCTACGACCGCAAGTCCAGCATCGGCCGCCTCGACAAGGGGCTCGACGAAGCGAAGGCCAAGGGTTGGACCGTCGTGGACATGAAGAAGGACTGGAAAGAGATTTATCCCCCATGATCCGGGTCCGGCGCGAAGGCAGAGGCAGGGGACGTCCCGCCGGCGGCTCGTTGGGCGGACGATTTGTCAAACGGTGGTTACAAGCGGTCTGCCTGGAATGTGTTGCACTCGCCCATGTCACCGGTTTCAAGTCCGCGCCTGAACCAGCGCACACGCTGGGAAGACGTGCCGTGAGTGAAAGCATCCGGCCTGACGTATCCCCCTGACTGGCGCTGGATCCGGTCATCCCCAATGCTGCTCGCGGCGTTGAGGGCTTCCTCGATGTCACCCTTCTCAAGAATCTGGCGCGCGCGGTCGGCGTGATAGGCCCAAACGCCGGCCAGACAGTCGGCCTGAAGCTCCATCATTACGGAAAGCCGGTTGGACTCCGCTTCGCTCGACCGGCTGCGAAGGGACTGGACCTTTTCAGCGATCCCCAGCAGATTCTGAACGTGATGCCCCACTTCATGGGCGATCACGTAGGCCTGGGCGAAATCCCCGTCCGCCCCGAACCGGCTTTTCAGATCGCTGTAAAAGCTGAGGTCGATGTAAACTTTTTGGTCCATTGGACAGTAGAACGGTCCGATTGCGGCTGATGCGAAACCGCAGGCGGATTGAGCGGCCCCGGAAAAGAGCACGAGCTTGGGCTCATCGTAGGTTTTCCCCATGTTGCGAAAGAGCGCGTGCCAGGTGTCCTCCGTGTCTGCCAGAACCACGGATACGAATTCCGCCAGTTGGTTTTCCTCAGGGGAAGCGGAATAGGGCTCGGATTGTGTGGGCGCGTCGGTCCCGGGAAGGGGCCCCTGGGCCTGGTCCAGGATGACCGATGGATCCACCCCGAAATAGAGGGCCAACAGAACCAGCAAGACTGTGCCGATGCCGCCCCCCGCAACCCCTCGCGATATCCTGATCCCGCGACGGTCTTCCACGTTTTCGCTTCGTCGACCTGTTTGCCAACGCATGATGAGACTCCCTTTCAGTCCGGCTTACGTTGGCCCGGAGCTAAGGTGCAAAAAAATAAGGGTATTTTCGCCGCGAGGCAAATCTGTTCTAATCGTCGCTTTCTAAAATAACATACTAAGGAGGTAAGGAGGCCGTTACTATTTGGACGCGCATTTTAAATACACTGGACTGATAGCCGATCCTTTATTATAAGCAGATTAAACTCTCTGAGTAAATTCCCCTCAGCTTGCTGCGTTTAATTGAGATTGCTTTTCCTTTGACCTGCGAAAATGGGGTTATTATACTGCATTTGTCAAAAAAGGCAAGCTTTGCTGAAAAGATTTTGTGAGGATATCGTAAAGAAAGCCACCCATCCAAGCCGTCATACGGCTCGGCGACAGACAAAAGGAGGATCGATCATGGGAATGAAACGTTCGGGGTGCCGTTTCACGGCTGCGGTCATTATTTCTCTGCTACTCGTGTCGCCGGCCTGGGCCGGCGGGCTGTATTTATACGAAATAGGCACCCCCGACGTGGGCCTGGCAGCGGCCGGGTATGCCGCCCGTGCCCAGGACCCCTCCACCGTTTTCACCAACCCGGCAGGCATGACGCGCTTGGTGCGCTCGGAGATCCAGTTGGGGGTCCAGCCACTCTACGCTCAGACCGAGTTTAACCCGAATTCCGGAACGACGACCTCCGGCCCAGACGGGGACGCCAGCAGCTGGCTGCCTGCGGGCAGCCTGTTTTACTTCCAAAACCTTTCGCAGGATTTGAAGCTTGGCATCGGAATGCTCGGCTACTTCGGGCTGGGCCTCGAATATGAGGACCACTGGGTGGGCCGTTATTATGTGCAGCAAGTGACCCTCCAGGCCCTGGGCATTCAGCCGGCGCTGGCTTACCGGGTGACGGACTGGCTGTCGGTCGGCGCGGGGGTGGTCGCACTCTATGGGGTATTGGAGCAAAAGGTTGCAGTGAACAACATCGATCCAAATCGCGGTGACGGTCGCCTTAAGGTCAAGGATGAGGACTATACGTTTCAGGCCAACCTCGGGGTGTTGCTGGGGCCATGGAAGGGCACCCGCTTCGGGCTGACCTACCTGTCCAAGGCGGATTACAATTTTAAGGACAAACCCAAGTTCACGGGCCTGGGGCCGGGTCTTGAAGCAGCGCTGGGATCGCGAGGTCTATTGAATTCCACCCTCAAGCTGGACATGACCATGCCCCAGGCGGTCATGTTCAGCGTCTACCATGACCTCACAAAGCGGTTCGCCGTCATGGGCAACCTGGGTTGGCAAGACTGGTCCCAGTTCGGCAAGGTAGATGTTGAGGTGAAAGCCGAAGAAACCACCAGCATTACGGCCGACCGAAACTACAAGGACACTTGGCACGTGGCCTTTGGCGTCCAACACCGGGTGGCCGACCCTTGGCTGCTGTCGGCCGGAATCGCTTACGATAGCTCAATGGTGGATGACAAGGACCGTACGCCAGACCTGCCGATCGGCGAGGCCTGGCGCTTCGGTTTGGGCTCGCGCTACGAGTGTTCTCAGCGCCTGGCTCTCGGGCTGGCCTATGAATTGATGTGGATGGGAGATCTCGACATGGAGCTCAACCGAGGGCCACTGGCTGGACGCGTTTCGGGCGCTTACGACGACGCGGCCATCCACTTCATCAGCCTTAACGTGAATTGGAAATTCTGAACAATCCGGGGCCGGATTCCAGCTGGCGAAAAGTGGCGCCATGAAGGCGAGCGGGCTAGCGATCTTGCTTTTATCAAGTCTTCTGGCCGGCACCGAAAAATTAAGGAGGTATGGCATGGCAAAGGAGAAACGCCTTCGTAGGTGGCGCCGACTTGCGGTGATGACAGGGGCATTCATTTTGGCTGCCGCACTTTTGTTTAACGTCGGCGCATCATGGGGCGCGGAAGAAAAACCCTCCCCGACCACGACAGCCGATCCGGACGTTCCTCTCAAAGAGTTTGAACTTATGGTCTTGCCACTGACCAAGGATGACCTGAAGATCGAAGCAGATGGTTGGCTGGCCTTGTTAAAGAAACAGGCCGTGCTGGTCAACCAAAAGAAGATCGCGGCCATGAGGGTGGAGGGTGATGCCAAAAATAGGCTACTTGACGAGGTCACACGTCTTCAAGAGCAGCAAACGGCCCTTATGGATCGCGTAAAGGCGGTTGTAGAAGAGTTGCGAAAGAAGGGGGGCGAGGTCGACACCTACGATAAATACTTAAAAATCGTCTCGGGCCTCAAGGTTGATGTGACCGATGCCGGAGGCACCTGGGCCCTTCTAAAGGGATGGCTGACCTCAAAGGAAGGCGGCCTCCGGTGGGGCAAGAACATCCTTTTGTTCCTGCTCACGCTTATCGCTTTCAAGATTTTGGCCAAGACCCTGGCCACGGCCACCCGCCGGGCAGTGTCGAAAATCAAGGGTCCATCGGAGCTGCTCAAGGATTTTCTGGTCAATGCGGTGCGCAAAATCACCTTTGTCATAGGGGTGATTGTGGCCATGTCCATGCTGGAGATTAACATCGGTCCTTTTTTGGCCGCTATGGGCGCTACCGGCTTCATCCTGGGCTTTGCGCTGCAGGGCTCCCTGAGCAATTTTGCCGCCGGCCTGATGATCCTGCTTTACCGCCCCTATGACATCGGTGATTTTGTGAGCGTGGCGGGAACCAGCGGCACGGTTTCAGCCATGACGCTCGTTTCCACGACCCTTCGGCTGCCGGACAACCAGGTCGTGGTCATTCCGAACAATTCGATCTGGGGCGGCATCATTACAAATGTTACTGGTGCGGAGACGCGCCGGGTCGACATGACCTTCGGCATCAGCTACCAGAACGATATGGGCAAAGCCCAGGCCATCTTGGAAAAAATCGTCAAGGACCATCCGCTGGTGCTCCCGTCTCCCGAGCCTGTCATCCGGGTGCACGAACTGGCCGACTCATCGGTCAACTTCGTCGTTCGTCCCTGGGTGAAAACCCCAGACTATTGGAACGTGTACTGGGACGTCACCCGGGAGGTGAAGGAGCAGTTCGACCGCAGCGGCATCAGCATTCCGTTCCCTCAGCGCGAGGTTCATGTGCACCAGTACAACACATGAGCAACACCTTGTCAGAAACCCCAGCCGAGCGACACGATATATCGGTAGTCGGACTCTTTCGTATCTTCGGCCGGCTTGTGGTCCCAATCCCATTCCCAGCCAAGATTCAGGAAAAAGCCACTTCGGATGGGGAACCGCGCGCCGGTCCTGGTGTACATCAGCACGTCACTGGTATCGGAGACGCTGATAAAGCCCTCGTTGGAGAAATAGTACTGAAACAGCTTGTCGAAGAAATAGCGATCAAATGCCACGGCCCAGCGGCCAGCCGCATGATCTTCGTCATCGCCCTTATCGTAGTCGGTGTTGACATAGCTGGGGCCGGCCTCCACCTTGAGGTTCATAAGCTCGCCCTCGAAAATCTGGTAACCGATACCGGTGCCGGCCATTGTGCGCAGGTTGATATCCCTGAAGTCATCCGTCTCCAGCATCCCGTTCAGATACCAATAGACTTTCTTGGTTAAGAAATAGTCGTGCTTCAAATACCCCATGGAGTCGTCTTCCGATTTTTGATTGTTCTGTTCGGCCCAGTTGTATTCGCCTCCTGCCGTGAACCGATGCTTTATGGACCTGGCGACCAGCTCCCCGTCCCCATGAATGTTTTCCGTTTCGGTGTTGCCGGTGGCTTTGTTGAAACCAAAGTTGACCCTGCCGCTCAGCTTGACCGCGGGTTCTTCCGGTGGGTTGATGGCGTTGACGCTGGCCAGCTCAATAACAGTCGGTTCGGAAATGGAACCGGTAGACAGGGCCATTTGTCCAATGGAGGCTGATGGTTTCATGGTCCCCTTCAGGATTGAACCGTCCTTCAGCACAATTGTGAGAGGCTCTGCCGTCACCAAGCGCTCGACGTGATTCCAATCGATGGTCAGCTTCCCAGCGAAGTCGGTTTCCAAGATCAATTGTCCGTTGCCCACGGAGAGCAGTTTTCCGGAAATCAGATTTCCGTTTTTCAGATAGATGTCGTCCGCCCATGCCGCTGCCGAAAATAGCCCGAACACGAAAACCAAGATGCCGAAACTCGCTACGTTTTTTCTCATCACCTTTCTCCTTTTCAGTTTCCATCCTTCATAAGTTTTGCTCATTTCAGTTGCACGCTGACTGCATTGATCTTTCCATTGAACTCGAACGGCCTACGGTCGAAGTAGTCGAGCGAAACGGGCGAGCCCAGATCGAGGCCGACGTCGAAGGTTTCGCTGGCGGTGAAGGCGGCCGACACGGTTCGTTTGACTGTGGTGCGGGCGACCTCATTGCCGTCCACCGTGACCACCACCTCTGCCGGCGCGCCGGGCTTGGCGATAGTCGGTACGCCACTTCGATCATGTGCTTCCCGGTGCCTATTTTCCCTTCGCTTTTTGCGAGATAGCGCTCGATGATCATCATATTGTATTCATAGACAAGCTGACCCCCGTCCATGAATAGGGCCGGACCGCCTGAGGCCCCGCCGGGCGCATACAGCACGCCGGAGCCATTTTCACCGATCTCGGCGTCGACGACGACCCGTGTGCTTTGGCGGCCCAACCCCGGGGCGGTAAACTCCGGCATGCGGGTCGTTGACCTGTCGAAACGCCAGCTTGTATAAGGGCTACCAATCCGGTCTTCCGGGTGAAGCCGTGTCCAGAGCCCGCCGCCAATGGGAAGCGCCTTGTTGGCCCTTGCCTCGGCCAACGGTCAAAAGGCCCCGCCGTGGTCTGGTTGGCTGGGGTATTGTGCCATTTGCCGAAGGCAGCCGATTTGTAGCCGTAGTCATGGAGCACTTCGGCCAGGGTTGCGGACGTCCTCGGAATCACCCCCGAGTAGCCGTCCCAATCCGATGCCCGTTCCGCAATGGTTCCATTGCCGACCCGGTGGTGGTTTCGTCCGGTCAGCAGTGCCGCCCGGGTGGGAGAGCAGATGGCGGTTGTGTGAAAGGCGTTGTAGCGGATGCCCTCGTCTGCCAGGTGGGAGAGCGTCGGCGTGTGCACCTCGCCGCCGAAAGTGTCGGCAACGCCGTATCCGACGTCGTCGATCAAAATAATCAGGATGTTGGGCGCGTCAGCCGGGAGTCGGTTCGGTTCAACCCGACGGTGGTGAGTGGATTCCTGCAATGTCGAACCCGCCTTGTTTGCGGAGGGCGTCGGCGGGAAAGGCAGAACAGACCCGTCGCCGGGTTGGGCCGCAACTGCGGTCCTGCCGATCAGGTACGGGGAGATTACCTGTAGGCAGATCAGGGCGCACGCCATCAATACGGAGCGCAACGCCCTTCCAGGTGCCAGCTTGCAGCGTGTCTGAGTCATGGACCTCCTCCTTTTTGCATGCTTTCGCTCGTGACCGAAGCCTCGTCTTAACGGGAACAAGAACTTCACCGTAAAGTTCAGCGTCCATTCCGGCGACCCAGGATTTGTCGAAAACGATAGGGGCGAACAGCATCAGGTCGATTGTTTGACTTGATCGTGCCGTATTTTCAGTTTGGTAAAAGAAATCCGGATCATAGCGGTTCAACGGAGCATTCACCGGGTAATGTTAATGGGAACAACCGGCCGAAAAAACCAGAAGGCTTAGGGCTAAAAGAAATCTTACACGTACTTCGCATAACCTATAAGCCTTTCGGTTCATTTCATTCTTTATCCGAATGATCCCTGACGGTCCAGCCCAATTTAGTCAATTGCTGCCGGGCCTCCGGGGTGGCTTCTCCGCGGAGCCAGAGGATTTTCTTCTTGGCCTTCAAATCCGGCCGGACGGCAAAGAGGTTTATCCGTTCCGTCCATGCCAGAAGATCGACCGGACCGGCCACCACCAGGGTTCCCGATGCCGTCCGTCCGGCGAAAGGGGCTTTGTTCTCCAAGGCTATGATAGGGGATATTTTTTCGTCATATCCGGCCGGCATCTCCATAGCCTCCACCACGAAACGGGCTTGGTCAAAGGACAGTACCGTCGTGGCTACCGGCATGATCCAGGGCCTGCCAGTGGTCTTCTTGAGCCTCTCCAGGGTCTCGATTTCCTTAACCCTGGTCTCCGCCATCCCCGGGCTTCTGGCGATGAAAGTCCCAAAATCGGACACGATGGTGAACTTCATCAGGAAACCGTCCGTCGGCACCGTCTCCTCGATTCGATAACGGTTTCCTTTGAGCAATTCGGCTGCCAAAACCTCTCCGGCCTTCAGGGTGGGCGGCGTCTCGAAGCCCTTTTCAGTTCCCCAGGCGGTCTGGCCAGAGGCGAACCCAAGGGCCGCCAGCAGAAAAAGGGCCGCCCTACAGGATCTCGATCTCCAGATGAAATCGGTTAAATGTCTTTTCTCCATGGAGCCCTCGTTTCCATACTTACTGCGTATTCAATTAGAAAGTAATGATTGAAGACAACGGTAAGACATCATAAGATTTTCGTCAATCCGCACTTTTTCGGATGGTTAAAGAACTTTCAATCCCATTCAATATGCGAATATATCGAACTTCGATTTTCAAAAATTTGTTTTACCTGGAGTCCTGATTGACTTACATCGGAAACAAAAACTTCATCGTGAAGTTTACCGTCCATTCCGGCGCCACGTAGTCGTCCTGGAAATTGTACTCATAGGCGCCTGAGAGCTAAACCGGCAGGTCGCCGAATTTCAACAACTTGGCCAATTTCACCCCCAAGGGAAGGGCGATCCAATCGTCTTCTTCCCAGTCATAGGTGATGTTCATCTCCGACGTTCCGATGGACCATTGTTTCGGCAGGGAGTAACTCAAGATCGGCTGAAGGATGCTGACATTGACGTCCTTGCGGTCATTGGCTCCGGCAAAGGAAAACAGGTTCTGGTTAAAGGCGCCCCAGAGCAGTTTGCGGCTGCTTGCCGCGAACCCCACAGCCGGGCCGATGGCCCACTTTTCCGCCCCTAGTTCGTCTTCCGTGGCCGTGGGCAGCAGCATCACCGGCCCGAAACCCCAGCGGCCCCAGGGCCGGTTGAAGACAAATAAGTCAAACAAGACCAGGTCGCTCAGTCCGCTCTCACCCGCTGGACTATTCGTGACGAACGGCAGGGTCGCCCTGGCGATATGGTTCAGGCTCCCTGTTTTAAAGGGAACCGCCGATCGCAGGAGAATCGTGTTGCCATCCTCGTCTTCCAGATTGTGGTAGTCCCCTGTGTAGATGTTCTGGATCTGGACGTTCATGAGCGATGCCGTCGGGTCATTGGCGGCCTGATCGAGTGCTTGGCCGCCCTGGTCCGGTTTTTCTCCAAAGGTGACATCGGCTGCGATTAGCAGCAGGCACCCTGGTTGAATGGCAAGGACAAACAAGCTTTTGATTTTCATGCATTCTCACCTCGTTGGTTTGTCAAGGAAATGATTCAGTTGTCAGCTCCCTGGTCTCGGGAGCCCTTCGCGGATCTTTCGCGAAAAATCCGGGTCGTCGCCGATGACACGGGCTTTTGAATTGATGTAGCTCCGTTTGCGAAGCTCGTCGAAGGGGAGGCGCGAGTCGAGCGCGCCGAGCTCATAGGCGTACTGGGGTGCGTAGCCGGAAAGAAGCACCTTCCAGTTGTATTTGGCCCGGCCCCCGAAGGCGCGCACATGGCGAACCACGTTGGTGGTGCAGTTGGTGGTCAGGGTGTTGTACCATTGCGGGTTCTCTTTCATGGCGTTGATCTGGTTTATGTATTCCATGAAGAACTTGCGGGCGTTCTCTCGAGGCATCTTGAGGCGGTAGAGGTAGACGTCTTCCGGGGGGTTGCGATAATCCGTGCGGACACGGATAAGATCCCGTTCATCCCCGACGATATATGTAAGCTCGTACTGTTTGAAGAAGCCTTTGATCGTTGAATAACCTTCCCCTTTCTCCTTGCGTGTTTCAATGGAGAAGGCCACAAAATCTTTTTCCTGAAACCCAAAGGTGATCATGACGTGGGCAACGGCATTCCCCGTCCAGTAAACGGCGAGAAGATCGACCGAATCCAGCCGGCTCAGGTCAAAAGTCTTGTCGTAATGGCGCACCTCGACGTCGGTCTCGGTCCGGTACTGGAGGTTGCGGATGTTGTGGATCGTGACAAGATCTCCCTGGATGGTGGCGTACGGCAGGACGGCCACATCGGGCTGCCATTCTCGTCCATTGGATGCCGGAATGCGCGTCCACCATGCCACGATGCCGGCAAATACCAGGAAAAACCCGATCAGGACCATTTTCCGGTTCGGCAGGAGGAGGAATGCCACAGCCGTTCCAAGGGCGAAGCCTACGGCTAAAACGGTGCGCAACGAATCGCCGGGGAGGTTCGAGTAATAAATCGCCAGCGCGCACCAGCCGGTCATCAGGATGACGGCTGCCAGGCAAACCAGGATGGAGACCAGTCTGATCATTTTGCGCATACCCTCTCCTTCAAGGTTCCCGCAGGTTTTCGAGAAGAATCCTGCGCACCTCTTCGATGGTCTGGGGGGTTTCCTGGGTGGAGTGGCCGGAGTGAACGATCAGCTCTGAGGCAACACCGTCTATGTGGGCGCTGCTGTAAGCCACGACCCCGTCGTTCCACTCCTCCTTCGGGTCTTCGGGGTTCTTGACGGCGATGATAGAATGGACCCTGATCCCGGGAGCGATAGGGATGGATGAATAGGTTTTGACAAACGGGCTGTCCGGGTTCATGTTGTCCGTGCTGCGCGGGATTTCACCTCTTAGCGAGCGATTGGCAACCGCCTCGGGGCTACGTTGAAAAATCTCTTCGATCGGGGTGAAAATGACAAAGGGCAGCGAAATCAACTTCCGCAGCAGATCGCTGACACGACCGCCGACCAAAAAGCTGCCTCGGTGAGGCGTCGAAATGAATACAACCCGCCGGACGTACGGAATGGGCTTGTAAAAAAGGCTCCGCTCCAGGAGCTCCCGCGTCTCGGGTGAGACATCGAGCTGATCGATGGGGACCTTGAAGGATTGATCCCAGAACCGGGTGGCGCTGTCGATGGCGGTCAGTTTGGTCAGCATCCCGCCTTGGCTGTGGCCGATGACCACCATCTTGCGGAGGGCCTCGTCTTTGCCCTCTGGGTCCAGTTCCTTAACCACGCTTCGCAAGCCTTCCGTCAAGATGCCCGCCGAGTAAAGAATGGGATTGCCGGTGTTGTACGTGAAGAGCCAGACCTGATAGCGGCTCCGCAGCTCCGGGTCGTTGAAGATTTCATTTAGCATCTGTGCCCAGCGGGCCGGGCTGGAGGCGGTTCCGTGGACGAACACCACCGGGATCCGGCCGGGCTGGTAGGGTGCCATGAGAAACACATTGTCCTTGAACCGGGAAGTTTGTTTGAAAAGCGCAACATCCCCTGAGAGGAGCCCTCTGAGCTCCAGAGTGTAGACCTGAGAGCCCTCCAGGGTGTAGGCCAGGGCGGCTGTGGGCCGATACTCGAGGGGGGCCGTTCGGCCGTTCACGTTGACCGACGTCTTCTCCTGGGTTGTGTAAAGGGAAAGCTTGCCCTTTATTCGGCCGCTTCGGAATCCGTCTTCGACGTTCTCCAGGTGCAGGAAGGCGGTGGCGGCGACCTTCAACGCAGGGGGAACCCTTGCAAAACTACGTTCTTCTACCCCTTGTATGGGTTTTAGGGCGCCGACCAGGGCCGCTCCAACTCCGGGCCAGCGGTAATCGTTCCTGAGGCCTCGTACATCGAGCTCGGCCGCATCCACAAAATCGTCTAACATAAAAGGGCCCCAACGAAACTCATCGGGGTCGATGTCCACGACGAGCTCCCCAAAATGGAGTCTGTAAGAGCCGGCCTTGAGCACCACCTGCCTGGGTTCACCTTCCGCGAACCCCTGAGCGAGCCCCTGATTATACAGATCGACGGCGGTCCGCAGGCGGGGATCGAAGGCGTTCGGCAAGTCTTTCCCATCCCCAGGGAAGATAAAACCATACGCGTACACCGCGGCGGCCAAGAAGTAGGACCTGTCCCCACTGCGGTTGGCATGCAGAAACGAAAGCTCTGCCAGGGCAAAGAGCCGATCCGGTTCGCTCGAAGTGGGCAACCCCTTGTGGATAACTCCTATTACTTCTGCCGGATGGTCCTCAAATTCCTCCGCCAGGCCGGACCGATTGAGAATCTGCATGGTCGGTGCGCTCAGGTTCCCACCGGTCAGCACACTTTCGGTGAGCTTTCGTTGTGCTTCCAACGGATCCATGTGGCGTACGCCCACCGGCGTGGCGCATGCGGCCAAGATCACGACGGCCATCAGCAAAAGGCCGAAGACGGCATAGCGCAAAGGCCTCAAAAAAAAATTCTCGGAAATCATCACCTTCGTCCTCCTCATTTTGGGTCTTTCGTGACGACCACGGCATCCTCCATTTTGATGAGATACTCCTTCTGCAGCTTCAGCAGCTCCGCCCGCAGCTCAAAGGCCCGGTGTTCCTCTTCAAACGCGATCACGACCAAGTTGCCCATATGACACTTCTTTCTTACCTTTTACATTCCGATGGTTTGTTCAAGCTCGGCGATCGTGGCCGGATTCAAGCCGAGACGTTCTCCCAAGTTGCGCATGTAGTCCCGTTCGGCCGGCGTGTCGACCTCTATTGCCAGCAGAGACGCGGCATAGAGCTGTGCACCCCGTCCCGGGCGACCGGCAGCCGCATTGACCAGCGCATCGGTGTCCATCGGTTTCTGCATCTCGGTCATGACAAATTCCTTGGCATCGCGGTCGATTCCCATCTCGTCGAGCTTGCCGATGATGCGGTTCACTTCCTCCCTGTCGATGTGCCCGTCGGCCTTGGCGGCATTGATCATCGCCTGAAAGATCAGGCCGGCTTCGCGTTCCAGCGCTTTTTTCTCTTGGGGCGTTTTTACCTCCTGCAGTCCCACCGGTACCTCTGCGGCCGGCTGCCCGCCTTTCTTCAGGGCCGAAAACGCCATCGCCCCAAGCAGCGCCATGATACCCCCACCGAGGGCACCCCCCATCGAACGTCCGCCGCCGCCGAGCAGCGCGCCGGCCAAGGCCCCGATGCCGCCCACGGCCAGGTTCTGTTTCCCACCCACCGCGCGACCGGCATCTTCGAGAACGTTACCGAGCATGCCGCCGATACCGCTGCTGCCGCCGAGCATCTTTGACAGCGCATCGCCCAGTCCGCCGCCGGAGGAACCGCCGAAAAGTTCGGACAGAAGGCTGTCAGGTGGGTTGCCGCCCGCTGAAAGCGCGTTTCTCATCCTTTGGTTCGTTGATTTTGTCATTCCCGACTGTGTGAACGCACCGAGTAGATCACTCATGTCAACCATTTTTTCTCTCCTTCTTCATGATTGTTTTTTCCATCTTGCCGCTCGTCCCAAAGTGAAAAATCGTTTGGACGTGCAGCATCCAAGGATCTGACGCGCCGGATTGGCCGCGTTCAGAAATTGCCACCGGTGCGGAAACCCCCTCCGCCCATTCCGCCTCCGAAGCCACCTCCACCACGTGACCCGCGACCGAAACCGCCCGGAAACATGCCGCCGCCGAAGTCTGGGGGAGTGCGGGGCAGGCGGAATCGCTGTTCCCGGCCGATACGGTCCCAAACATCGCCGCCCGAGGCCCTGCCTGAAAGGAGCATGCCAAGAAGGGCCGCCAACTGGAAGCCGCTTGGAAAATAGGAATGTTGGGAGTCGTAGCTGCTCTGCCTGAAGCGCCGTCGGAGGTCATCGAGCTCCCGAAAGGATTGCTGGTTCCGGCTTTCCTGCGCCTGGAGCTGCTTGATTTCTTCAGTGAGGTTTTTCTCCTGCTGCTGCAGATCCCGAATCCGGGCGACGATCACATCGTCGTCGGGCTTGCTCGTCATCTTGGCCTGCATGTACAGTTCGGCCAGGGTCTCGTTCTTGATTTCGGATACCTGCAGCTCGATCGCCTGACGCGAGATCTCGTCCGAACCTGTGGAAAAGGCCGAGCGTTGCTGGGGAAGCGTTTCATGTTGTTTTTCCTCGGCTTCGATGCGGGCCTCGGTCTCCTCCAGGGATTTTTGGGCGGCCGCGAGCGCCGCCTTGTCTCGGATGATTCCTTCAATCTGAAGGGCTTTGGCTTCCATATCGTGCAACTTCTGAAGCGCTTCGGCGGCGATCGCCTTCTGTCGCTCAGCGTGCTCGCGCAACCGCACCGGCAATTCCGTCAGCATGTAGTAATTGCTGCGGGCATCACCAAACTTGATCATCTTTGCCACCCAGCCATCCAGACTGCGAGTCAACCATCCGCCGGTGTAATCAGACGTCAGGAAGTGGCGCTTCCAAAGGTACATAAACAGCGGATCCTCTCGGTATGGCTTGCCTTTTTCCTCCTGATCGGCCTCGGCCCGGGCCGCTTTGTTTTCGGCTTGCTCGGCCTGGGCAGCGGTTTCAGCTCCCGCAAGGTGCTCATGGCCTCCTGTTGCCCGGTCGCCTGATGAATCAGCTCCTGGGCCAGCCGGCTCTGGCCCCGCTCCGCCGGCATGACGTAAAGATAATGGTAGCCGGCCCACAGAGCTGCCAGCAACAACAGAACCCACACCGACCGTTTGGCCCAACGGCCCCGATTCACATAAAGCCGCGCCAAGGCGGTTTTGAAACCCGCTGGAGGCGGGCGGTAGGCGAATCGCTCCTCCCGCATGGCCTTCACGCCCTCTGCGATCACCTGGTCCGAAACCTCCAGCCCCTGTTCGGCGTAAATCTTGCGCAGTTTTTCGATCAGCTCCGCCTCGCGTTCTTCGGACTGAAGCTCTCTCGATGAGCGACTGCTGATGCCGGAGCGTGTCGACCACGTCCATGGCCAGCATCACTTCGGACAAATCCATCTTCTTGGATGCTTGCTCTTCAGCCATTTTTTATCGCTGCCCCTGCGCTGCCAGCTCGGCCAAGCGTTTTTTGCTGTTTTCGACTGCGGCGCTGATCTCTTGCTCGTTGCGCGTGGCCAAATCACGCATTTCGGCGATAAGGGCCCGGGACTTTTCCTGAAAATTGACCACCGAATCGACCAGCTTTTTCACCGATTCGGCCTTGATCGTCGGACCGTATCCCGCACGCAGTCCTTCCTCCTGGACCTTGCCGCCTACTTCCGCAATGGTCTCGAGGCTCTGGTTGACCCCCTCCTTCATGGCATCCAGCGTACGGGTGCTCTCGTGGAGCCCCTGCAGGCTGGTAAAAGACGCGTTCAAGGCCGTAAAGACCGTCTCGTTGGTGCCGAAGAAAGAGACCGCCTGGGAATAAACCCGCTCCTTGACTTCGTTTGACTGCGCAAGGCGCGCCATCACCACTTCGGTGGTGTTGTAGCTGATCGATAGGTTCTCGGCCAGGTCCTTGACGATCTGATAGCGCTTGTCTTCATCCTGAAGGTCCCGCAACCGCTGGTCCCGGGCCAGCTCCAGCCGCGCCAACTGCTCGCGGTCTAGCTTGGGCGCAGCATCCAGCGCCTTGGTCGCGTCTTCCAGGCGGCCCTTGTCGGCCTCCACTTCGGCTTCGGCCTTCTTCAAGACCTGGAAGGCCATCACCTGGGCCTCTTTGAGGGCCACGCGAAAGTCCTTGTAAGATTCAAGGATCAGGGTTTCGCGCGCGATCTGGTCCTTGGTGTCGGCCGCCACTTCAAGGTAGGTGTCCTTTATCTTTCTGAAACGATTGGGGATGTCTCCGCGCGTGACCCGCATCCAGAGGTTCTGAAGCCTTTCAATGGTCGAAATCTTTCCATCGTCGAGCTGGTCCACCATCGACTTGGCATCGTCCCGGATGCTGTTAAAAGCGTCAGTGATTTCTTCGTAGCGTTCACCGACTTTCATCTGAGTGATCTGCTCGCGCACGACTTGGTTGAACACCGTGGTGTGGCTCAGGGTGCGGGCGATGGATACTGTCTTTTCTTGATCGAGGTCGCTGACCTGTTCGATCAAGGCCACAATCGGGGCCTCGTCGGGCTTTTGCGGCATCAAGCCCAAGTCGCGCAGGCCGTTGACGGCCTTGTCCAGGTATTTCAACGGGGTGCTGACAATGCTGGTCGTGTTCATGATCGCCTCCTTCGATTCTTTAACTCAATGGAATACGTATTTTCTGTCCAGGATAAATCAAGTCAGCATCCTTGATGACTTCGCGGTTGGCCTTGAAAAAATCGAATAAACCCATGTCCTTCGTCCTCAATAAGAATTTGTCATCTAAAGAGATATGGGCCGGCTCTTCGAATAAGGCGGCGGCCCCGGCCTCAACCGCCGTCCCTCTAAAAAATTCACGAAAGGTGCACCGATCAGCACCCCCAGAAACCTCATCCGACTGCGCCGGCCGCTATCAGGGTTACGGCCTGGTGCAGTTTGACCTCTCCTTTCGGGTCTTTGCCGACGAGCACTCCAGCTTCCATTTTGATGAGGGTCGGCTTCTTGCGTTTCAGAAGCTCGCTGCGAGGCTCGAAAGCGGCAAGTTCCGCCTCGAACCCGATCACGCCCGGTTGCTCATTGTGCTTCAGTTAAGGCCTCCTTATCAACTGAGAAGGCGCCATAGTTCTCGATTGCATTTCGAATTCGCTTAAAGCCATGGACGAAAAGACCGGCGCCTATCAGGCAATAAAGGATGCATTTCACGGGGTCTATTCCGGTCAGCCCGGAAAAGGCCTCCGGGATCGTCCAACAGTAGAAAACGACCAGCAAGGTCAGTACCGACGCGATCGCAGGGATCATCATCACCGCAAGCTTCAACTTTCGTTGAATCGGAGGGGCGAGAGGATCCAACCATAGCGGCATGGCCGAGGCGATTTCGGCGTCGGTGAGGGCGACCTTCTGGGGGTCCCTGGCCTGAAACAGCCGATGAAAGGATTTTCGAATCTGAATGTTTTGACACAGGTTCAGGGCCGCAACAAAAAAAAGGACGGCAAATGCAAGGGGTGCCATCAGGATCGCGTCATCGAGATCTAACCCAAGTTTGCCGAACCGCGTCTTGATGTCCTTCAGGGCGCTGTTAAGGCCCTCTTTGCTCTTTTTGATCTGGTCCTTTTCTTGATTCAGCTTTTCGGTCTCCGCTTGCCGTGCGTCCGCCGCCGCCTCCATCCGACGTCCGATTCCCTCTAAATGATGATCGACCCAGAACCGATGCGCCCCCTCGACCATGCTCTGGTAGATGGGGGCATTCTCATTGAAATTCCTCCAGAACCTGGGATTGGTCGCCATCTCATTTCTGAATCGCTCTACGAAGCGCTTCAATCCTTCTTGAAGGTTTGCCTTCCACTGGTCGAACTCTTGAATGTTGAGACGTTCCAGCAGGGCGGCAATTTCATTTGTCAGGATCTCGTAGTACTGAGCGCCACGAGCTTCCATGTACTGACGAATGCGGCACTCCATCCAGGGGTCTTTTTCGCCAGGTGGACCACAGGATTCCGGCACAGGCTTGAGTCCTTGAGGCAAGGGAGCTGCAGGGCCTCCGGCGGCCTCCTTCTCGAGAGCCTGGATGTAGCCTTCCAGCGGTTTGGGGGTGTTCTCCACGGCCTCGAAAACTCTTTTGAGGCCCGTCATGGCCTGCCGGTAGGCCCGTTGCTCCAGCTCTGCAATGCTCCGAGACAGCCGCCCCAGCTCGGAATTGGTCTTGCGTGCGTCCACCTGCAGGAAAAGAAAGGGAAAGAGGATTGACAGGACGAAAATGATCGACAGAGAGATGTGGCCAACGTGGGTCGCGGTAAAGACTTTGGAATTGCTCTTGTAACGCTCGTAAAGCCGTTTGAGGTGTTCATCTAGCGATTTCTGAAGATCCTTGTCGACTTCTGCCATGGATATCCCCCACTACTTGTTGATCTTGCTGAATTTGGACCCTTGCAGACCCAGCCCCAGCATCAGCCCATGTTGGCTGAAAAAGAATGCATAGACATCGTCCTTGGCGGCTGTGGTCGTGAGCGCCCGCGCCATGCCTTCATCAGCGATAACAATGCTCGGCCCAACCCCAATCTCCCGGCCGTCGCTCTTATCGAGATATGCCAACACATCGTCGTTCATGAAAAAAAGCGTAACCGAACGATTGTGCGCCGGCCTGAAGGCCGTAAGAGGCCGCAACCGTGTTGCAGTAGCCGATCGTCTTGCCCCCCTTAACGAGGGCTCCCTTGCCATATTGTCCGCCGCCGATGAACCCCGCCTTGATGATATCCGGAAAAACGAGGATGCCTCTTGCCTTCTCCCCGAGGGCCTTGGCCCCGGGCTCTTTCTCGTAGAGCGTCATCTTTCGACAGGAACCTCGGCGAGAATGGCGTCCAGGTCGGTGATGAAAGAGTAGGTGACCACGCCGATGATGTTCGCCCCGGCGTCGCCGGCGCGTTTCATCGTCCGGAACTGCGCCAAGGCCGTCGCCCCCTCGTGGGCTGTGGCGCAACCGGCCTCCGCGTAGAGCATCTGGCCCGCACGCGTCCAATCAATCTCCTGCTGGGCGGTCATCGGTTGGCCGTGTTCAAAGATCGGCATAAAGGCTGATTCCATGATGAGGCCCCACGGATCCTCGGTCCCGGGTTTGCGAACGATCACACCGCCAGGTGGCGTCTTGGTCTCGGCGCTGTAGCCGAATTTCTTAAGTGCCAGGCTGTTGAGAACACCACCGTGCATTGAGACGTGGTCAATACGAACCGGATTGTCGGGGAAGGCCTCGTCCAAGTCGTCGCGGTTGAGCAGACGACCATCCGGCATCACGCTGTCGTCGTAGCCATAGCCCGTGATCATCTGGCCCTTGGGAATCTTTCGACCCGCAGAAAATTTCTTCAGCTCCGCGATGATGCTGGGCACGTCCTTGCCGGGGCCTGAAGGTGGAGCGTAAAGCTTGCACTGGTTCGCGACGAGGAGGGAGTTGATATAGTGGCTGTGCGCGTCGATAAAGGCGGGCAACAGGGCCTTGCCCTCGAGGTCCACGACTTTCGTCGCATCGGCCTTCATTTTCAGGGCCTCATCCTTTGCCCCGACAAAGACGATTTTGCCTTCCCTTACAGCGAGGGCCTCGACGTAGGCCGGCTTGTCACCAGCCATTGTCAGGATGCTGCCTCCGTGGTAAATGGCGTCGGCGGGCCGTGCGAAGACCGGTTGACCCAGCGCCACGCCTGCGAAAAGAGCATTTGTAATCAATAACGGGATTGTGAACCTCATAGTTACTTCTTTTATCAGCTTCGAAGCGTTTGCTTGACGTTCACTTCTTCGAAATTTTGCTTGCGCGGCGTATCCATCGCCTGGTAACGAATGGAGCCTTGTGTAAAGTCGATCTTCTTTATTTCGACCGCGCCAATACGGTGGTCGCAAATTGCGTGAGCACCCAGTCCCGGTCGACCGGCGGCCGCATTGACCAGCGCATCCGTATCTGTTGGTTTCTGCATTTCGGTCATCACAGATTCCCTGGCTTCAGTGTCGATACCCCTGGACCGGCGTCCGTCATCAGGATGTGCCACCACGACGGCGCCGGTCGTTTTGTTAATGGCCTTCACGACCATGGGTGCCAATTCCCCGCCGATTCGGCTGATCTGCTCGGCCTAACCGCTGAGCCCCGCAAAAGCTTTTTCCATATTCCATGTCTCCTCACGAGACGGCGGTGCAGGTTGCCTCACATCTCGGCGTATTCGCCAGTTAATCCCTTTCGCTGCCGATGAAGCGATAGACGGCCGCACCAAGCAAAGCGCCAACGATAGGCGCCACCCAGAAAAGCCAGAGCTGAGAAGTCGCCCAGCCGCCGACAAACACGGCCACGCCCTGTGCTGCGCGCAGGATTTACCGAGGTATTGGTCACAGGAATGCTGATCAGGTGGATCAGCGTAAGGCACAACCCGATGGCAATGGGCGCAAACCCCTGGGGTGCCCGTTTGTCGGTCGAACCGAGAATGACGATTATGAACATCATGGTCATGACCACTTCGCTCACCAAAGCCGCCAGCAGGGAGTACCCGCCGGGCGAATGCTCACCGTAGCCATTTGAGGCAAAACCAGCGGAGAGCTCGAAGCCCGCCTTTCCACTGGCAATGAGATAGAGGACAGCGCCTGCGACCACCCCGCCCAGGACCTGTGCAATGATGTAGGGCAACAGTTGACTCGCTGGAAACCGGCCTCCGGCCCACAGGCCGATAGAGACGGCGGGATTGATGTGACAGCCGGAAATGTGCCCTATGGCAAACGCCATGGTCAGCAGTGTGAGACCAAAGGCCAATGCAACACCTAAGAGTCCAATCCCTACGTTTGGAAACGCGGCAGCCAGGACTGCGCTGCCGCATCCACCAAGGACCAGCCAGAAGGTTCCAAAGAACTCTGCACCATACTTTTTCATACGTTTACCCTTTCATTCGTTGATGGTTGATGGATAAAAAGTGGAAAACGTCTGGAGTCCCGCCTCCCGTCGTTTTCCTTGCCTCACAGGGAGATCTGCGCGCATCAGGTTTGTTCTTTGAACACGCCTATTGGGTTCCGTCAGTGGTTTGCAGCTGCTCCATCACCCGATCGAGACTGAAGCTTGCGGCCTTCATGCGCGGCGGGTAATCCTTGAAGGTCTCCAGGAACTTGCCAACATAGGCCTGGGCCGGTACCAGCAAGAAGGCGCGGTCGAGCAGCCAATCGTAGTAGGTATTGGAGGTGATGGTGGCCTGCTCGTAGGGATCGCGCCGAAGATTGAAAATGAGCGGCACACGCAGCGGAACGAATGGTTCCATCCACACACGGAAGGTGCCCATCGTCTTCTGCTCCATGAAGATGATCTTCCAGTCCTGGTAGCGCAGAGCGGTGAGATCACCATCATCGGAAAAGTAGAAGATCTCCTTGCGCGGACTTGGGACCTTGTTCGGATTCTTCAGGTGCTCGGTGATGTCGTAACCGTCCAGGTGGATCTTGTAATCACGTCCGAGCGCACTCGACTTGTAGCCATCGAGGAGGTCCGTCTTGATGTCCGGCTTTCCGGCGGCGGCCAGGAAGGTCGGCATCCAGTCCATGTGGTGGACGATGCCGTTGCTGACCGAGCCGGGCTTGACCACGCCGGGCCAGCGGACCACGCAAGGCACGCGCCAGCCGCCTTCCCAGTTGGTGTTCTTCTCACCGCGGAACGGGCTTACGGCCGCATCCGGCCAGGTGTTCTTGTGTGGGCCGTTGTCGGTCGAGTAGTGAACGATGGTGTTGTCGGCGATTCCCAGCTCGTCGAGTAGCTTGAGGAACTTGCCGATGTGCATGTCGTGCTCGACCATGCCGTCGGCGTATTCATCCTGGCCGGAGATGCCTCGCAGTTCCGCCTTGACGTGGGTGCGGAAGTGCATGCGGGTGCCGTTCCACCAGACGAACCAGGGTTTGCCGGCGGCATGCTGCTCCTTGATGAAGTCGATGGCCCGATCCGAGGTCTCATCGTCCACTGTTTCCATGCGCTTTTTGGTCAGCGGACCGGTGTCTTCGATCTTCTGGGTGCCGTCCGCGTTGGCCCAGGAATGGATCACGCCACGCGGGCCGAATTTCTTGCGAAACTCAGGGTTCTTGGGATAGTCTTCGTTCTCCGGTTCCTCTTCGGCGTTAAGATGATAAAGGTTGCCGAAAAACTCGTCAAAGCCGTGGTTGGTCGGCAAATGCTCGTCGCGGTCGCCGAAGTGGTTCTTGCCGAACTGGCCGGTCGCATATCCCTGGTCCTTGAGTAGAACGGCGATGGTGGGATCAAGCGTGCTGATGCCCTCCTTGGCACCGGGCAGCCCCACCTTCGAAAGTCCGGTTCGAAAGACGCTTTGGCCGAGCATGAAAGACGCACGGCCCGCCGTGCAGGACTGCTCGCCATAATAATCCGTGAAGATGATCCCCTCTCTGGCAATCCGGTCGATGTTGGGGGTCCGGTAGCCCACCAGGCCCATGGTATAGGCGCTGATGTTCGATTGGCCGACATCATCCCCCCATATGACCAGGATGTTTGGTTTATTTTGGGCCGTGGTCGGTACCGCTGAAAAGACCATCGCCATCAAAACTGCAGTCGCTAAAATGATTACTTTCGCCTTCATTTTTTCTTTTCCTTCTTTTTTGTTGGTTGATTACGGTAATGGAGTTTCAGCGAAAAGGAGATCTGGAACAATCGATTTGGTAATCAAGTCACTCAAAATCCGATGCTGATCCAAAAAGCCCCGCCTTCGATGACCACCATACTCATCATTGTTTGTTTGTCAGCAAAGACCGATCAAAGGAATGGATTGGATGAGTGCTGGCCGTACCGCCAACATGGGCGGGACGGCCAGCATCAACCAGAATTCCGCGGTTAAAAGATGGACGTTAATTGAGTGGTTTCATCTCAGCCCGTCGGTTCTTGGCACGTCCTTCTTCGGTATCGTTGGACGCGATGGGCTTGTTAAAGGAGAAGCCCTTCACCACGAACCGTTCCTTGGCGATTTTCTTTCCGACCAGATACGTCATGGCCGACTTGGCACGCCTTTCAGAGAGCTTTTGGTTGTAGGCCTCAGAGCCCTTGCTGTCGGTGTGTCCATCGATCTCCATGTTCAAACCAGGATTCATGGACATGACGCTCGCCACTTCGTCCAAAATGCCCTTATCGGCCGGTCTGATATCGGCCTTGTCATATTTGAAGTGGACCATGCCGATCACCCAGCAACCCTTTTCATCCACCCTCGCCCCATTGGGGGTGTTGGGGCAGGCGTCTTTGTCGTCGGTGACCCCGTCTCCGTCGCTGTCCTTGGGGGATGGAGGCGGTGTCACCTTCGGCGCAGGTGCAGGCGGCGGTGGCGGCGGTGGCGTGGGTTTTGGTGGGGCTTTTGCCAAAAAGATCCTCTCTACAAAGCCCGCCATATCCTTGCTTGAGTAAATGTTATCCGCATTGGTGGCAAAACCGCACACCCCGATTTTGGAAATCTGTTCCAGCAGCACCTTGCCGCGCGGATCATTGCCAATCTGCACGGTGTAGAAACAGCCATTGTCGCCCAGCTGCTTCTTGAGCGCTTCGGCTGCCCGCAGCGGCGCTTCGTCGATCACGATGCCGTCGCTTACAATGACGACCGCTGTCTTGCCTTTGACATCCTTGAGGTCCTTCATGGCACCCTCAATCCCGTCTTCCATGGGGGTATTGCCGCCGGTGCACTTGATCTTTTGCAGGGCCTGGTCCATGCCTGCGGTCGAGTATTTTGTCATCCCATAAATAAGGGTAGTGTCACTGGCCCCCAGACATCCCCCCTGACCAAAAGTCCTGAGACCGGCCATGTAACCCAGCTCCGGCAAGGTCTGATTCATCCGGTAAACCACATCAAGGGCCAGATTGATTTTCATCTGGTCTTTGTACAAATCGTCCATGGACGCGGAGCCGTCAAAAATCACAAGGAAGTTATTCGCAGCAGGGACATACATTCCTGCTGGGAAATGTCTCTGCATTAAAGCCCGTAGTCGTGGGTTGAATCTGCTTCGTGGCACAGCCCATGACCAGGACGGTCAGACCGAACACACTCAACCATTTCAAATAGCGCAATAACATGAGTTTCCTCCCTTTTTTAAGGGTTTAAGAAAATACAAGACGATTTCCGAGCCTGAATCCCTATTGACGCCACTATCGAATTATTTCATAAATATCCCTCCTGTTCGCGAATTCTTCCCTTCGTTTTCCAGATTCATGATTTGCGTCTGGGAGGTCTTCCCCAGAACGGTTATCGCACCCTGAAGCACCTCGAAATCGGATGACTTCAGATGTCCGTCACAGTCCTCGATACTCCGCCATTCACCGATCAGCGCATAACCATTTTCATTTTCCAGATCCCGGTTTAGTCGATAACCGATACATCCTTTCGCTTTCCGGAACCGATCCATGAGCGTCTTCATTGTTTCGACAAACTCATCCCGTTTGTTTTCCTTAATTTCAACGCGGGTCATCGTTACAATCACGCTCTGCCTCTCAGCCCGGTACGAGGTAAACGTCTCTAACATTTAGAGCATGAACCATACCGGCTTCCAGTGGATGGAGTTAACTAATTTAAAATAGGTTTAAATTTTACAAGATGGAACGGATGGGACGAGTTGGAAGAGGCTATTTTGCTACGAAATATCGTAGTTTCTACGAAATATAAGAGGAAAAAAGAATTTCGGTAAGAACACCCCTATTCGGAAACGTCTTTTCGGATCCCCAACTTCTCCATTCGGGAGCGAAGGGTGTTGGGATGAATATCAAGTAGGCTCGACGCCCCTCCAGGCCCTTCAATCTTCCACCTGGTCGTTTCGAGCACCCGCAAAATGTGAGCCCGTTCCAGGTCCTTCAGGGTCATCAGCGGCTCCATTTTTCCAGCCGAGCCACTTGGAAGATCGACCTCAAGATGGTTCCCCCGACAAGAGATCATGGCACTTTCAATGGTATGTTTCAACTCCCTGACATTGCCCGGCCATGAATGGGCGATCAGACGCTGGTAGGTCCTCTTGGAGACTTTTGGAATTGGTTTGCCCAATTGCCTTGCATATCCTTTGAGAAAATGCTGAACCAGCAGGATAATATCGTCTTCTCGCTCACGCAACGGAGGGAGGGTGATCGGATACACTTTGAGCCGATACCAAAGATCCTTTCGGAATCTCCCTCTTTCCGCTTCTTCCTCCAGATTCCTGTTGGTGGAGGCGATGATTCTTGCATCGGAGTGAAGCGTTTTTGCGCTTCCCAGCCGTTCGAACTCTCCACCTTCCAGCACCCTGAGCAATTTGGCTTGCAGATCAAGTGGCAATTCACCGATTTCATCCAAAAAGCGTGGATCCGCCGGCCACTTCAAAGCGTCCGATCCGGGTGCCTCCGCACCGGTAAAAGCCCCTTTTTCATGACCGAAAAGCTCGCTTTCAATGAGCCCGGCAGGCATGGCGCACAATTCACTTTGATCAACGGCCGGGCGCTGCGCGCACTGAGCTTGTGGATTGGCCTTGCAACCAATTCCTTTCCGGTTCCGGTTTCCCCCATCAACAAGACGGGCGCTTCCGTCTTGGCCACCTGTTCAATTCTGAAAAAAATGTACCTTAAGGCCTTGCTCTGGCCGACGATGTTTTCGAAGTCCTTTTCAAGTTTGATTTCTTCCTGAAGATACTCGCTTTCCGTTTCCAGCTGACCTTTCAGTGCCGTTAGCTCCGAAATCGCCTGGTGCAGTTTCTGTTCGTCTTCCCTCCGCCTTTCTTCGGCATTCTTGCGGCTGACGGCGTTCGCAAGGATTTCCCCGAAAAGCTTCAGTCTTGGAATCAGCGTCTCCGGCCACGAGATCTCTTTTTCCAGGGAGCCGAAACTGATGATGCAAGATACTGCATCAGCTAATACTATCGGAATACTGAGGTGTGATTTTAGACCGAGTTTTTCGAAACTTTTCCTGTCGATGCCGGCTTCGGGCGGCAATTCATCGAGTGTATTGAATTTTACGATCTCTTTGCGCTGCAACTTTGAGAGGCCCCAGGGGAATCGCCCGTCAACAACCATAGAGGCTACCGGTTCAAACCCTGGCTCGGCATACGAATATGCAACCTTCAGGAGGGATTGGTCGTCGAAAAACTCTAAAAAGGAAATGCGGTCGATCTTTAGAAATTTCACAATAAGCTTGAGCCCTTTTTGGATTTCCTCAGCAATCCGCTCCGTCGGCATCGCTGCGAAATTGGCCGATAAATCGGCAAGAAATCTTTCAAATTTTACCCTCTCAGCCAAAGCACTCTGGCTTTTCGTGAGCTCTCGTGTTTCTTGCTTCAACCGTTCTCTAGCCTTGGTCAGAGCCATCGTACGGTCCCTGACCCGCCGATCCAGCTCGTCATGGGCTTTTTTGAGCTCCTTCTCCGACTTTTTCAAAGCGGTGATGTCACGGGCCACGTGGACACATCCGCAAGGCTTCCCCTGGGCATCCAAAAGGGGAGAGACGGAAACGAAGTATTCACCGCCCAAATATTCCATCACTTTCTCTATGTGGTGCTCCATCCCATCGGACAATAGACGGACATGAGGACACCATTCCGGCGGCGCATTTGTGCCGTGAACGGCTTCGTAACAGGGGAGACCCGACAGGTCCTTCGCATCACGTCCCAACTTTTCCCCTATGGACTTGTTTGCCCTGACGATCCGATGACGCTGGTCAAGGATCATAATCAGATCGGGCACTGCATCAAATGTGCGCTCCCATTCATCTGTAATCGGTTGCCTTTGCATTTTCGATCTTCTCCGGAAGCGATCCATTGGTCAGACTTTTCAGACGGGAGTAATATATCAAAAGATTTCACACTTGTCCAAAACCGGGCCTGATTGAAGCTGGTTGACATCATTTACTGTTTTGGACTGAATTTGCTCTCGGACAGGCGGTCGACCCTTATCCAGCCGGGCTTTAAGCAGCCAGTGGCCCAACATCAGAAGAATGGCTCCGACGAACAAGCCGATGATGCCCGAGCTCAGGAATCCCAAAAAGAAGCAGGCGACAAACAGGAAGGTCTAATCTTCAGAGGTCCTGCAGAACTGGCTCAGATACCATTCCATGGGCGTAGGGAGACTGAATCCCAGTGATTCGAGCTTATGTCTGATATGCATGACGTTGTTGGTGAAAAGGTACGGGAAAAAGGCCTTCTTTCCCTCCTCCCAATGCCGGGCCACCAGAACGCTCCCGAAACGGATACCTTCTTCTGTAATGGCATCCACGATCCGTTTCATCTCTCCCTGTCTGTCTTCAGCCAGCACGCAGAGAAGCGTCCCTGGTTCATTGATTCCCAGGAACTCCGAAAAGGCTCTCAGGACATCCCTGATTGAGATCATGCCCACGACCCTCTTTTCCCTGTCAACCACAGGCAGGGTGCTGACATGGGTCCTTAAGGATCAGAACCAGGGCATCTCCAAGGGTATTGAAGGGGCTTACGGTAACAACGTCTTTGGTCATGATATCCTTGATCGTGATCCGTTCGAGTGATTCCCTCTGCCTCTTGATCTCTTCCGGCGGCAGAAGCCCTGAAGGCAGAGCGCTTCGGAGATCACGGTCTGTGACGATTCCCACAAGGACCTGGTCCTCCAAAACCACCGGAAGGGCCCCTATCTTAAATTCCAGCATCTTCTCCCTGGCAGAGAGTATGACGGCATCCTGACGGATGGTGATCACCCCGCGGGTCATGCATCTATCTATCAACATGGCATTTCCTTCCAAAACGGTTCTTAACGCTTTCTTGACGGGACCTTTCCAAGGCATCCCTGTCTAGATGACTTGCCTCAACCGGCAGGCTTGATCCGTCCATCGCCTCAGTCCCCCAGAAGAATCTTGAGGTGTTCACTGCTCAGCTCCGGGAGTCTCTCCAGAGAGTAGCCGCCTTCCAGGACAGAGACGAGCCTGCCGTTGGCATGTCTATGGGCCAATTCCATCAACGTCCGCATCATCCAGGAAAAACCTTGGCTTGAAACAAGTATGTCCGACATGTCGTCATCCTGATGGGCATCAAAGCCCGCGGACACCAGCATGAACTGTGGTTTGAAACGGTCGAAGGCCGGAATGAGGTCCCTTTCGAAGGCCTCCATGTAGTCTTCATCTCCCAGTCCCGGCAGTATTGGAGAATTCAGGGTGAAGCCGTATCCAGGCCCGGTTCCCCTCTCAAACTCCCTTCCGGTTCCAGGATAGCTAAAGGTGGGATGCTCATGGATTGAGTAAAAGAAGACGGATGGGTCATTTTCAAATATATGTTGGGTCCCATTTCCGTGGTGCACGTCGAAGTCTACGATCCCTATTCTCTCAACGCCCCAGGCCTCCCGCAGATAATTTGCTGCGATGGCGACGTTGTTAAGCATACAGAAGCCCATGGCCTTTTCCTTTTCAGCGTGATGCCCAGGGGGTCGCACCGCGCAAAAGGCGTTGTCGAGGTGTCCTTCCATGACCTGTCTTGCTGCCTCAATGGTTCCTCCGGCAGCCAACACGGCCGTTTGAAACGTCTCTTCACAGATTTGATTGTCAGGATGGTCAAACTCCGAGAGGCCCTTTAGACAGGTCTCTTCAAAACGCCTGATGTATTCCCTTGGGTGTACGGCCTCGATCCATTTTGGCGAGGCAGGCACGGCATGGAGCCTTATGAGGCGGCTGAACAGTCCGTTTTCAGAGGCGCCCTTGAATACCGCCTCGAGTCGTTCCGGGATCTCGGGATGATGAGGCCCGGTCCTGTGGAGAAGGAAGCGTTCGTCGTAGAGGAAGCCTGTCCTTTTCATTCCAGAAGCATAGCCCTAACCTGATGGGCAAACAAGATTTTTAGCCCGAGCGGGCCGCACTTTTCTCCGGCCCGCTCGGGGGATTTCATTTGGATCGAGCGTTATCAGGGTGCGGATGGCGCATACCCAATGGTCTTGAGGGAATCCTTGATTTCATCCAGGACGGCCGGATCGTCGATGGTCGATGGAACGGCGACCTTTTCGCCATCGGCGATCTTGCGCATGGTTCCTCTCAGGATCTTTCCAGACCTCGTCTTGGGGAGTCTCTTGACCACCACGGCCTTCTTAAAAGAGGCCACCGCGCCGATTTCCTTACGAACCATCTGAACGATTTCAGCGATGATTTCCTCTTGGGGGCGGGTCACGCCGCTTTTGAGGACGATCATTCCCACCGGCACTTGGCCCTTCAAGTCGTCGGCCGCCCCCACCACTGCGCACTCCGCCACATCGGGATGTTTGGCCAGAACCTCCTCCATGCCGCCGGTCGACAAACGGTGGCCCGCCACGTTGAGCACATCGTCAACGCGCCCCATGACGAACACATAGCCGTCCTCATCTATGTAGCCGCCGTCCCCGGTCAGATAGTACCCGGGATAGGGATTCATGTAAGAATTGAGAAAGCGTTCGTCATCCTTCCAAAGGGTTGGGAGATTGCTTGGGGGGAGGGGGAGCTTGACCACAATCATGCCGTTTTCATTCGGTCCAAGCTCCTTGCCCGTAGCGGGGTCCAGCACTTTCAAGTTGTATCCGGGCATCGGTTTGGTGGCCGACCCGGGTTTGATGGGGAATTGTTCAAGGCCACGGAAATTGCCCGCTATGGCCCAACCGGTTTCGGTCTGCCACCAGTGGTCGATCACCGGCCGCTGGAGCAACTCGGCGGCCCAGTGAAGGGTGTCCGGATCTGTCCGTTCGCCGGCCAGGAACAGGGTTTCGAATTTGGACAGGTCATACTTTTCGGAGGTATTCTCCTTTGGAGTCCTCGCGCTTGATGGCGCGGATGGCCGTGGGCGCCGTAAAAAGCGCCTTCACCCCGTGCTGGGAAACCACCCGCCAGAAGGCCCCGGGATCCGGCGTTCCCACGGGTTTGCCTTCGAAGACAATGGTGGTGGCGCCCATGAGCAGGGGAGCGTAAACGATGTAGGAGTGGCCCACGACCCAG
Source organism: uncultured delta proteobacterium (assembly GCA_963699845.1). GTDB lineage: Bacteria > Desulfobacterota > DSM-4660 > Desulfatiglandales > Desulfatiglandaceae > CAWHLE01. The sequence continues at coordinate 127,213 of CAVOVO010000015.1, read as the reverse complement.
CCCACGTCCGAGGCGGCCCAGTACACATCGCCGGGGTCGATGTCATAGATATACTTCATGCTCCATTTCAGGGCCACGGCATGGCCGCCGTTGTCCCGGACCACGCCCTTGGGCCGGCCGGTGGTCCCGGACGTATAAAGGATATAGAGCGGATCCGTCGCTTCCAAAGAAACACAGTCGGTGGGTTGCGCTTTGGCCTCCAGCTCGGCCCAATCGAAATCCCGGCCGGGAATCAGGGTCGCTTCGGCCATGGGACGCTTGAAGATCACACATCTTTCGGGTTTGTGGTTTGCTATTTCGATGGCCTCGTCCAGCAAAGGTTTGTAGGGGATGACCTTTTTCACCTCGATGCCGCAAGTCGCGGAAAGGATGACCTTGGGTTTGGCGTCATCGATTCGAACGGCCAACTCTCGAGCGGCAAACCCCCCAAAGACAACGGAATGGATCGCCCCCATGCGGGCACAGGCCAGCATGGAGATCAGGGCCTCGGGGATCATGGGCATGTAAATGATCACCGTGTCACCCTTTCGGACCCCGAGCGCTTTGAGGAAACCCGCGGTCCTGGAGACACGGTCCAGGAGCATCCGATACGTCGTGGTTTGAATGGTGTCGGTCACGGGACTGTCGTAAATGATCGCCGGCTGATCTCCCCGCCCCTGTGCGACGTGGTGGTCCACGGCATTGAAACAAGTGTTCAGACGCCCTCCCTTGAACCATTGGCAAAACGGCAGCTTGGTGTCATCCAACACCTTGTCCCATTTTCGGTCCCACACGATTTCTTCTGCTGCTTTTCCCCAAAAGGACTCCGGTTTCTCAATGGATTCCTTGTAGGCTTCTTGATAATTCATGGTCCCTCCACGTTTCTTGCTTGATCCTCTTGGTCATGCCTTCCCCGCCGGCGGTGAGCAGACAGGCGGCAACCACTGGGATTACAGCCGTTCCCTGACCAAGTTGTCCACGACGGAAGGATCGGCCAAGGTTGATGTGTCTCCCACTTCTTCCACGGCGCCCTGAGCTATTTTTCGAAGGATCCGGCGCATGATTTTACCGCTGCGCGTCTTGGGGAGTCCCGGCGCGAACTGCAGCTTGTCGGGTGACGCAATGGGGCCGATCACCTTGCGGACGTGTTGAATGAGCTCCTTTTTCAGCTCCGGGGTCGGCTCGAAGCCTCCTTTCAACGTCACGAAAACGTAGATTCCTTCTCCTTTGACCTCGTGGGGGAACCCCACGACGGCTGATTCGGCCACGGCATCATGACTCACCAGGGCGGATTCCACCTCGGCGGTGCCAAGACGGTGTCCTGAGATGTTGATGACGTCGTCGATACGGCCCATGAGCCAGAAGTCGCCGTCTTCATCCACCCGGGCGCCGTCGCCGGTGAGATAGACGCCAGGCAGGCGGGAAAAATAGACCTCCTTGATCCGCGCGTTTTCGGGGTCGCCGTAGGTCCCGCGCAGGATCCCGGGCCAGGGTTTGTCGATGACGAGATACCCGCCCTCGTTCACACCGGCCGGGGATCCGTCTTCCTTGACCACTTTGGGGCAGACCCCGGGGAAAGGCCGGGAGGCCGACCCGGGCTTGAGGGTCATGGCCCCGGGCAGCGGGGTGATCAGGATCCCTCCCGTTTCCGTTTGCCACCAGGTGTCCACGATGGGCAGCTTCTCCTTGCCCACGTGCTTGTAGTACCACATCCAGGCCTCCGGGTTGATGGGCTCTCCCACCGATCCGAGCAGCCGCAGGGAAGACAGGTCATGTTTGTTGACCCAGGATTCCCCTTCCCGCATGAGGGCCCTGATGGCGGTTGGGGCCGTGTAGAATATGTTTACCTTATGCTTGTCGACGATCTCCCAGAATCGGCCTGGATTCGGATAGGTGGGGATGCCTTCAAACATGAGGCTTGTTGCGCCGGCTGAAAGGGGCCCGTAAGCGATGTAGCTGTGCCCGGTCACCCAGCCGATGTCGGCGGTGCAGAAATGGATGAGCTCGTCGTGGTAGTCGAAGATCCATTTGAAGGTGAGATTCGTATAGAGCATGTAGCCGCCGGTGGTGTGAAGCACCCCTTTTGGTTTTCCCGTGGAACCCGACGTGTAGAGGATGAAAAGGGGATCCTCGGCATCCATGACCTCCGGCTCGCAGAAATTCGAAATGTCCCCTGCGGCCATCTCCTCGTGCCACCAGACATCCCGCTTGGGGTCCATGGCGGCATCTCCTGCCCGTTTCACGACGATCATCTTGGTGACAAAAGGACAAGCCTTCAAGGCCTCATCGGCGTTGGCCTTAAGAGGCACGAGCCTTCCCCCCCGCAGTCCGTTGTCGGCGGTCACCACGATGTTGGACTGGCAGTCCTGTATCCGGTCCTGAAGGGACTGGGGGCTGAATCCGCCGAAGACGATGCTGTGGATGGCGCCGATACGGGCACAGGCCAGCATGGCGATGACCAGCTCCGGGATCATGGGCAGATAGATCGTGACCCGGTCCCCCTTCTTGACACCATTTTTCTTGAGGACATTGGCGAATCGGTTCACTTCATAGGCGAGCTGCTGGTAGGTGTAAGTCTGGTAACGGCCGTCCTCCGCCTCGAAGATGATTGCCGCCTTGTTCCGGGTGGGCGAATTGAGGTGCCTGTCGAGACAGTTGTAGGAGGCATTGAGCTTTCCGTTCACGAAGAACTTGATGTAGGGCTTGTGGAAATCCCAGTCCCACACCTTGTCCCATTTTTTGTACCAGGTGAGATTCTGTTCGGCCATTTCTGCCCAGAAGCCTTCCGGGTCTTCCACAGACCGCTTATAGATCGCTTCGTACTGGGCCATGCTTTTGATGTGGGCCTTATCGCTGAACTCCTTGGAGGGGGGAAACGTTCGCATTTCAGACATCAATACCTTGATCCCTTGATCTGACATCGTGGCTGCCTCCTCATCTTAGTGAAATGAAACAGGGCGGTTGAATCCCCCGTCCCGGGGAGGGTCTTTCGACCCTCGCCTGGGCGGGGGAAACCTTGCCGGAAAACAAGAGCCTCGCGCGCGTCGGGTTAGATCGTTCGGGGATACCGAATGCTCTCCACCATCCGCTGGACCTCCTGAGGGGGTTCCTTGGTGATCTTGGAGACCAGGTACATGACGATGAAGTTAACGAGCATCCCTATGGTGCCTATTCCCTCAGGTGAGATTCCCCACAACCAGTGGGCGGGGGTGTTCATCCCCGGGTTGACGAATTTGAAATAAATGATGTAGGCCGCGGTGAAGACGATCCCGCAGATCATGCCCGCAATGGCCCCCTCTTTAGTGGCCCTCTTCCAGAAGATCCCCATGATGATGAGGGGGAAGAAGGAGGAGGCCGCAAGTCCGAAGGCGAATGCCACCACCTGGGCCACAAACCCTGGGGGATTGATGCCGAAATACCCGGCGACGAGAACGGCCAACCCCGCCCCGCAGCGGGCAAAGATCAGCTCCGTCTTTTCAGAGGTGGACGGTGCAAGGACGCCCTTGATCAGGTCGTGGGAGAGGGCGGACGCGATGACCAGAAGCAGACCGGCGGCAGTTGAGAGGGCCGCAGCCAATCCGCCCGCGGCCACCAGGGCCACCACCCAGTTGGGGAGCTTGGCGATCTCCGGGTTGGCCAGCACCATGATGTCCCTGTCCACATAAAGCTCGTTTTTGCTCTTCTCAATGGGGGTCTGGGGGGTAGAGACGACCATCTCCCCGTACTTCCCGATCTCGACCTTGCCGTCCGCTGTCTTGGCAAAGGCGATCTTTCCTGCAAAGGCGTCGCCCGGGGCGAACTGCATCTTGCCGTCGCCGTTTTTGTCCTTCCAGGCCACCAGCCCCGTTAGAGACCAGTTCTTGATCCACTTGGGGGCCTCCGTATAGGACTTGTTGTTCACGCTGAGGATCAGGTTGAAGCGGGCAAACGATGCCACGGCAGGGGCCGTGGTGTAAAGGATGGCGATGAAGAGAAGCGCCCAGCCGGCCGAGGCCCTCGCCCCCCGGATCGTCGGGGTGGTGAAGAAACGGATGATAATGTGGGGGAGCCCGGCCGTTCCCACCATGAGGGCGAAGGTGATCATGAAGACATCGATGGTGCTCTTGGCGCCGCCGGCGGTATAGGCCCTGAACCCCAGATCCGTCTGCAGGAGGTCCAGCTTATCCAGCAGATAGCCCCCCGTTGTGGCAAGCAGTTGCTGTCCCCCCTCGCTAAGCGAGCTTCCATACCCGAGCTGCGGAATGGGGTTGCCCGTCAGCAGGATGGATATGAAGATGGCCGGAAGCATGTAGGCCACGATCAGCACGCAGTACTGGGCCACCTGGGTGTAGGTGATGCCTTTCATCCCTCCGAGCACGGCATAGAAAAAGACGATGGCCATGCCGATGATGACCCCGGTGTTGATGCTCACCTCCAGGAAGCGGGAGAAGACGATCCCCACGCCCCGCATCTGGCCTGCCACATAGGTGAAGGAGACGAAGATGGCGCAGCAGACCGCCACCATCCTGGCCGTGTCTGAGAATAATAGCGTTCCCCCACGAACATGGGGACGGTGAATTTGCCGTACTTCCTCAGGTAGGGGGCCAGCAGCATGGCCAGCAAGCACGTAGCCGCCGGTCCAGCCCATGAGATACATGGCGCCGTCCCGTCCCATGAAGGAGATCAGACCCGCCATGGAAATGAAGGAGGCCGCCGACATCCAGTCCGCGCCGGTGGCCATCCCGTTCAGGATCGGCGGCACCTGACGCTCGGCCACATAGAAATCCCCAGTGCTCTTGGCTCTGGAATAGATCGCGATACTGATATACAGAGCGAATGACAATCCGACAATAATCCAGGTCCACGCTAGAATACCCATATCCTCATCCTTTCTTTTTAGAGGTTACTGGAAGCTGATTTGCTTGCCGTTATCTTTCCTCGACGTCGTATTTCCTATCCAGACCGTTCATCAGTTTCACATAGACGAAGATCAGGAGGACGAATATGACTTCCGATCCCTGATTGGCAAACCAGAATCCCAGCCTGAACCCACCGATGTAGATCCCGCTCAATGCATCGGCCAAAAGGATTCCGCACACGTAAGAGACGACAAACCAAATGGCCAAGAGGATTAGGACATAGCGGATGTTTTCCTTCCAATAGGCCTCAAAGTTCTGTTTCTTTTCCATGGTCACTCCTTTTGAGTTTTTGGGTTATTCAGCCTTTGTTCCATCGCCACCGGGATTGACCTGTCCGGCACCTTCCCCTCCTTCTTCCGGGTCTGTTATCACCTCCTTGCAAATGTCCGCATTTTTGTTTTCACATCCTTGGTAAACGTTTCCTCCATGAGCTCCGTTCACAACTCACAGCTCCGTCGGCTTTCAACCCCCCGCAGCTCAAACCAAGGTTCCCGGCTGCTTGAGCTTCCGGGACGGGTTCCCGACCTTGAGCAGTTCCCCCAGCGTCCTGATCCCGCACTTCTCCAACTTCGGCAGGAGACGCTGCAGGACCTGCGCCGTCATGAACGCGTCCATCAGAGCGTTGTGGGCGCCCTGCACCGGGATGCCCAGGTCCTTGGCGATCTCGTAGAGCTGGTAATTGACCGGTTTGAGGGCATCGTCGTCTGTATTCGGGATGTTCCAGCGAAGCCAGTCCACCATGACCAGCGTGTCAAGGGCGGGGTTAGGCACGGCCCTGCCGGCGACCCTTATGGCCTCGCGATTTATAAACGCGAGATCTATGGAGATGTGGTGGCCGATCAGAATGTCATCCCCGCAGAACTCCAAGAATTTTTTCATCACTTCATCAATGGCCGGTTTTTCGAGGATTTCCGTGGGTGTTATTTCGTGGATCACCACAGCGGCCGTTCCCATATCGCGGCCCGGGTTGACAAGCTGATAAAAGGTCCGGCCCATGTCGATTCTTCCCCCTACCATCTTGACGGCCCCGATGGATACGATGGCATCCTTTTTCCTGTCAAGTCCCGTCAGCTCAGTATCCAGAACCACATAATTGGCTTCGGTGATGGGTATCTCGGCCTTTCTGCCCATATCCGGTCGGGGGGCTTTAGATGTCTTTCTGAAAAACTCTCATCGGGACCGAGTCCCCCTTCAGCCCTCAGATTCTGGTTGGCTCATGCCTTTCCTGGATATGGATCTGAAGTCTTGCGATGAATGAAAATATTTGTTTCAGGGCCTTTTCTTCGAGCTTGTTTAATTGGGTCGGATCAATCCATGCCTGAACCGTGTTTCCACGCCGCCACCTCTCAAACTGCGCCTGGAGGCAAAGACCGTTCATGAGCTGGAAGGCGTATTCCAGCTCCTGGCAATGTCCCCCCATGGGTGACGAAAGGTCCTGAAGCCTCCTGAGGCGCTCAAGGGTTGAGGTCTCCATGATGCCTTCCTTGAGCGCGTAAAGCCTTACGATATCAACAAGGGGCATGATTCCCTTCTTTTCGAGATCGAATGTGCCCTTGTTTTCGCCGTGCCTTTCCGTTGCGAATTTCTTGAAGGCGGTGATGGGCGGGGAAACCTTGACGATGTTGACCGCCATAACATCCAGGAACGTTTCGTTCTGCCTGACCCTCTCAAGGGCTGCTTGCTTCAGCTCAGCTGCCAGCGCCTCATCCCCTTTTTGTGCCCTGAGATCAAAAAACGGCAAGGAAGTTTGCACTGATTTCTTGTCTGCCCGCTTGATCCACTTCGCAGAAATCGCTCTTTCCACATCCCGAGAGAGCCGCAAACGCATGGCTCCCAGCCATTTGGATCCAAGGGGAATCCAAAACCCTTGAATGTTTCGACCGTTAACGAGGAAAGGGCTGAGAAATATGTCTTTGATGCTTCGGCCAGCGCCTCCGAAGGGCGGATCGGCATATATGACCGCATTGCGATGGGGCCGCATAAACGCCTGTTCTTTTCTTCCGGCAGGTCCCAGGGAGACAAAGCAGTAAGTCAATGGAGGAGGGCCAAGCCGCTTTTCCATCAACTCCATCGCCCTTCTGACAAGTCGGTCCCACACCTCATTTATAATAAGAAGTATCTGGGCAGCCATAACGCCCTCCTGCAGGAATAGCCCCACCATGGGCTGAATTCTGCCTGCCGGATTGAGTAGGCCCTCCAGTGACGGCTGGTTTTCAATCGCCTGGACCAGCGAAACGGGAGAGGTTCCCTGGATTCTCAGGAGGTCCTGGTCCGTGATAATGCCTTTGAGCCTTCCGCCTTCCACCACCAAGAGATGCCGGATGTTGTAATGGAGCATCTTGAAGAGCGCCTCGATACAATGCTCACCGGCCTCAACCCTAACCAAAGAGACGCTCTGTACGTTTTTCACAGGCTGCTCAACGTCCCTGCCCCTGGATACCACTCGGTCCCTGAAGTCCCGAGTCCGTCACGATGCCTGTTGGTAATCCCAGTGAATTGAGAAGAACCAGCGAACCCACCCTGGCTGAGGACATGAGCCCTGCGGCCTTCTTTATGGAGATGTCCTCGGAGGCTGTGACCAGCTCTCTCCTGACGAGCTCCCCCACCGGGGTTGTGAACAACAGCCTTTCACTGCCTCCATAAAGAAGGGTTTTCGTCTTGATCTCACGGTGGGGTTTTGAAACGTATCTCTGAAGAAATTCAGTGAAAAAACGACTGGGCAAATTCCGGCTGACCCTTCAAAAGGTCAAAGACATTATCTCTCTCAAGCACATAGCAGGTGGTATCTTCCAGGGCAACGGCCTCTCCATTGGTTGTTCCGGCTCCGAGCAATGACAGAAAGCCTAAGGCTTCTCCTTTGCCGCGGTAATCCACCAGTGCATCGCTGTTTCTATCTAGTGGGACGGTGACCTTGACCGCCCCCTGCATAATGATCCTGAGGCCCTCTCTTTCCTGTCCGTCCGTCTGATGGACAGGCTTCCCTTGGGGTAGGCCTCAATCCTCAAACGTTCCAAGACTGCCTGTAATGCCTCTTGTTCAAGGTCTTGAAACAGCGGTGAGACCTCAAGGCGGCTTATGTGCTCGTTTCTGTCCATACGAACAGGTAAGGCAATAAGCATGCCGGTTGCCGATAGGGGACCGATTTCCTGCTTCAACGCGTAGGCCCTTGCAGCGCCGGGGTTAAACCGGCTGAGGTATCCGTGGAACCGCGAGAGGTGTGCGGCAATTGGGGGGATAAAATGTAACTTATTGTAACAAGTAGCTGGGATAAGATTGAATATCAAAATAATTCAGGTGTTAGCTTGTGTAACCTTTCGTAACAGATGACCGTCTTCCTATCGGAAAAAAAGTAACACGGCCTTTCGTCAGGACCGTGCAAGATCCCAACGCTTTCTTTTTTCCCACAGGGCTTTTCTGGTAATTCCAAGACAGTCAGCCAACTGCTGTTCGTTCATGGCGCCTTGATACCGCCTGATGAATTCCTTTGTGTACCCTCTATGGATAGCGTCTCGTTTAAGGATTCTCCCAGGAATGAGTCTGATTTTTTGAGCTCATCCGGGATATGCTCGTGGCGGATCACTTTTCCCGTGGCGATTAGCACGGCTCGCTCCATGATATTTTTGAGCTCCCGGACGTTTCCGGGCCATGGATATTCCATAAGTACATTCAGTGCCGAAGCATCCAGTTCCAGAGTGCCCTTACCCAGTTCATGGGCGTAGCTGTTGAGAAACCGCTCGGACAGAACGGGGATGTCCTCCTTTCGTTCCCGCAAGGGAGGCAAGTGAAGCGTAACCACGTTCAAACGGTAAAAAAGATCTTCTCTCAGGATACCTTGTTTTACCGCCTGGTTCACGTCCCTGTTTGTGGCAGCGATAAAACGGAGGTCCACCTTACGGCTGCGGGTGCTTCCGATGGGCCTTATTTCGTGGTCGTCGATGACTCTCAGAAGCTTGGGCTTGCAAATGTGGACCCAGGTCTGCTATTTCATCAAGAAAAACCGTTCCCTCATCTGCCTCCTCAAAAAGCCCTCTCTTGTTCTGGGTAGCCCCTGTAAAGGCGCCCTTTACATATCCGAACAGCTCGGATTCCAAGAGATGGTCCGGTATGGCGCTGCAATTGATGGGGACAAAGGGCTTGTCCCGCCTGGAGCTGTTGTGATGGATGGCACGGGCAAAAAGCTCCTTGCCGGTGCCCGTTTCTCCCAGGACAAGAACATTGCTCCTTGAATCGGATATCAGCTTGACCTGCTCAATCACTGCCTTTATGGTCTCGCTCCTGCCAAGTATGTTCTGAAAGTCATACTGGGCTTCCAGTCTGGCGTTTAAGGAGCACGTTTTCAGCCTTCAAGGCCCTCTCATTTAGTGCCATAAGAACAAGACGTTTGATTTCTTCATGAATCACAGGCTTCAGAATATAGTCGCGAGCCCCCGCCCTCAGGGCTCCCACTGCGGTCTCAATGGATGCATAGGCGGTCATGATGATGACCAACTGATCCGGCGAGCGTCTTCTGACCGTCTTCAGGAATTCAATGCCATCCATCCCTGGAAGGATGATGTCGCAGAGGATCAAAGTCATGGGGGACGGCCTCACACAACTGCAGGGCCGTTTCCGCGGTGCCTGCCGCGGAGACCTCATAACCCTCCCTTTCAAAGACCCTCTTGAGTGAGTCGCACAGAACGGGTTCGTCTTCCACGATGAGAAGTCTCTCGGTCATCAGGACGGCTCCAGGGAAAACAAACTCCTGGCTAGATTTTGAAGCCGGGCAATGAGCTGAAACGCCTCCCTGAGGGTCTTCTTGTCAAGATTGGTGAGTTGGTTTGGCTCAAGGAAGGTATCAGGCCGCAGCCCTATTCTGATCTGCTGATACTGATGGTGTACGAGCATCAGCATCATATACTCGAAGGCATGGGTCAGCTCGCCTTCCATTTTCTCCAGTTCCTTATCTCTTGCCTTCAGTGCCTTGATGCGGCCTAAAGTTGAGGTCTCACGCAAACCGTGTGCAAGGGAAAAAAGGCGCACCAGATCCACCAGCGGAAGGATCCCTCTCATTTTCAAATCCAGCTTTCCGGTCGGCGTACCATCCTTTTCAAATACCCTGTTTCCCACAAACCCGGCTGGAACCGATGTGTTAACGGCCAATCCACCAAGGGTCTTGAAGAATTCCCCTCTCTGCTCCAGGATCCATGGGGTAATCTGATCCCTTATCCCCTGGAAGAGCATATACTTCCCGAAAAGCGGCCTTGCGTCGAAGAAGTCTAGGATCTTGGGCGTCTCTTCCATGGAGGGGGCCGTAATCCATTTGCCGAACAGGGTCCGCCAGGTCCTGAACGGTTGGCACCAACGTGGATCGGCAGCCATGTATCCCTTCGGGGACGCAGGGACCCCGAGGAGGGAAAGGCTTTCCTTGATCCAGTTGCTTAAGACTGAAAAATATCCGGCTGCCTCTATCTCCTCACCGGGCGTTGCAGGGTCTGAGTAGATCAGGACGTTGTCATGGCCTGTCTTGAAGATCTCCTCCTTTCGGCCTTCGCTTCCCAAGACCACCCAGCAGTAAGGAAGGGGCGGGGGGCCGAGCTTCTTTTCAGCCAACTCGATCACTTTACGGAAAATGCGATCGTTGATCTCCGATATGATGTTTGAAAGGTGAGAGAAATGGCTTTCCTCTTTGAGCAGAAGCCCTATCACGTTAAGCACTTTTCGTGTCAGCGGAATGAGGCCCTCGATGCTCTCCTGAACCAAGATATCTTTTGCAAAGGACACAGGAGAGGTCCCCTGCAGGAGCATAAGATCATGGTTGGTCACAATCCCTGTGATGGTCCCCTCATCGACCACAAGGACATGATGGATGTTGTACTGGATCATCTTCATCAGGGCCTCAAAACAGCTTCCCTTGGCGTCGGCCCGGATGAGTGAGAGATTGCTGATATTCTTAACGGGATCCGACACGCTGCGGCCTTTGGCTACAACCTTTTCGCGCAGATCCCGGTCGGTCAAAATTCCTGTCGGGATGTTGTTTTCGTTCAAGATCACCAGGGAGCCGATTTTGTTTTTTACCATGGCCTGGGCCGCCTCCTGGATGGTGATGGCGCCCGGTACGGTGATCAACGGCATGGCGATTTCGCCCACAGGGGTCGTGAAAAGAAGCCGGTCGCTGGTTTCGTGGACGGGATTCCTTCGGCACATCTCCTGAAAGGTTCTGTCAATATAACAAGACAGATATGCCATGAAATATTCGGCAAAGGCGGGGCTCGACTCGAGAAGCCTCTGCACCCTCTCCTTGGAGAGCGTATAGCAAAGGGTGTCCTCCACCGCCTTGACGGTCGTCCTTTGCCGGTCCCTTCCGATCATGGAAAGAAAGCCGAAGTTATCCCCCTCCCCCTTGTATTCCGTTACGATCTCTTCCCCGCCTTCTCCCTCCATGATGACCTTCACGGCCCCCTTCTTGATGATGCGAAGGGATTCGCTGGGCGGCCCATTCTGCTTGAGGATCACAGTGTGTACGGGATAGAATTCCATGGAAACGTCCCTCGCCACCCTCCGGAGCTGTTCCTGATCCAGGAGCTGAAACGGCGAAACGGCACTAAAGAATTTGATGACGTCTTCTTTAAGCATTGTCACGAAAGGGGCGGAAAATCTTCCATCATAAGGCGTTCGTTCTTGGTCATGAGAACCGCGCGCTCAAGGACGTTTCGAAGCTCCAGCACGTTGCCGGGCCAGGAATAGGACTTCAGAGCGCTGCTTCGCTTCGTCGGAGAGGCCCTTGACGTCCTTGGAGAAGGTGCGACTATATCTGGCCAGAAAAAAATCCGCAAGGGCTTCGAGGTCATTGCCTCGCTCCCTTAAGGGAGGAAGCGCAATTCTGACCACGAAAAGTCTTTGATATAGCTGCTCAAGAAACTTACCCTCAGACACGAGAACCGCCAGGTCCTTTTCGGTCCCCGATATGACCAGCGCATCAAATTTCTGGCTGCTGCTGTATCCTGGCAAACCTTAATTGCCCGTCCTCCAGAATCCCCAAGAAACGTCTCTGGCAATTCTCTGATAGAGACTCTACCCGGTTGAGATAAAGCGTCCCATTCTGCGCCCTGTGGAGGATCCCCTTGGGACGAAAGAGCGCTTCCTCCTCCTGCTCGGAGGTAAGCGATGTGCAGTGCACCTCCAGAAACGGGAATCGAGGGCGTCTGCCGCTCAGTTGGATGGCGCGGGCGATGAGCTTTTTACCCGTTCCCAGCTCTCCCCTGATCAATACAGGGCTTTGGGTATCCGCAACCTTTTTCAATCTTTCCCTGATGGCCTCCATTTCCGGATGGTTGCCGATAATACGGTTCGTATCGTACTGGTCCGCAGCCTCTTCCTTAAGCATCTCGTTTTCCAACTGCAGGGCCCTCAGCCTCAAGGCATTACGGACGGTCTGTTTGATTTCTTCATGAATGATGGGTTTTACGATGTAGTCGTAGGCCCCGGCCCTCAGGGTTTCAACGGCTGTTTCCATGGAGGCATACGCGGTCATCACAATGGCGGCCTGATCCGGGGCCGCCTCCTTTATGCGTTTGATCAGCTCAATCCCTGATATACCCGGAAGAATGATGTCGGTTATGACGAGATCGAAGGCCGCTTCGTCGAAATGCTCCAGGGCGGCTTCAGCGTTGCTGACCTCAGCCACCTCGTATCCTTCCCGCTCAAAGACCCGGCACAGGGATTCGCGCAGGGTGTCTTCATCCTCAACAATCAGTATCCGTTCAGCCATACTATTCCTCCTTGGGAAGCCTTATTTCGAACATGGTTCCTGACCCCTTCTTGCTCCGAACGCCTATCGTGCCGTTGTGTTCCTTGATGATGCCGTAACAAATACTCAATCCGAGGCCTGTGCCTTTGCCGATCGGTTTAGTGGAAAAAAATGGATCAAAGATGCGATCCATGATGGCGTCGTCAATCCCAGACCCGGTATCCTCGAAACGGATCCTCACCCATTGCCCTATGGTGTCCAACTGTACCTTGAGCCGACCCCCTTCCGGCATTGCGTCGATTGCGTTCAGCATGAGATTGAGAGAGACCTGCTGAATCTGATCGGGGTTCACCTTAACGGCGGGAACCTTTTTCGTCTCGATGGTAAAGTCGATCTTCCTGGAACGTTTGTCATATTTGACCAGGTTGACCGTCTGCTCTATCAATGCCCCGATATCCGTGAGTGTCTTTTCAGAGGATGAAACCCTGGCAAAGTCACCCAGACTTCTGACCGTCTTGGAGATCCTTCCCAGATGCTTGTTGACGGTCTGCATGGACTCACGGACAAAAAGGATATCCTCTTTTCGTTCCATTTCGAGGGACTGCAGTTCTTGAACCAGCGAGCTGATGGATGCCAGGGGATTTCCTATTTCGTGGGATATGCCCGCTGTCAGCTTTCCGAGGCTCGCAAGCTTTGATGTCTGCAGCAGCTGCTTTTCCATGATTTTTTTTTCGGTGATGTTTTCAAGGATCAAGACCAATCCTCCCGATGGATCTTTGAAGGGGCTGAAATTGACTTTAATGGTCTGGAAAGCAGGGGTTTGAGCAACCAATTCCTTGCTTTCTCCCAGGCCCCAGGCCCCTCTTTCAATCCATGGAAGCAGGGGCTGAACCGGATGGTCTAAGGCCATGGACTTTCGTATGCCGGTGATACGTTCCATTTCCCTGTTCCAGTACGTGACCTGAAGCAGGGCGTCCACGGTCACGATTCCCAGCGGGGCGCTTTCGATGATATTCTCGCTGAATTCCTTGAGGTGGGCCAGGTTGCGGTTGGCCTCTGAGAGCTCATGGCGGGAAAGCCGCAGGCTGTCCGTCATCACTCGAATGGAGCTTGAAAGCTCTCCCCGCTCTTCCTCGGTAAGAGTCACCTTTTCTTCAAACAGAATGGTAGCGATGGACGATCCAAGGGCGCCTGATAGGACCCGTTCAGCCTCATCACGCAACCTTATCAAATCGCTTTGATCTATGAAATCGCGGTCGATTCCATGCCGGATTAAGAACCTTTCCACCATGTCCCCGGCCTCTTGTCTGCCTATGTAATGTCCGAGAATCTCCTCTATTTGCTCCACCGTATAGGCGCTTTTCTGCGCGAGAATTTGGGGGTAATAGGACTCCACAAAGAGAAGGGCCTGACGTTCTTCTTCCTCTTTCTTGGAGGTAAAAAGAGAGACGGCCGAATAGGTAAATACGTTGAGAAGGAGTCCCCAAAGGAGCGCATGGGTCCATTTATCAAGCCCTTTCAGCCCGAAGAGCGCATGCGGATTAAACAATTCGCTCTGAAAAACGGCATTGCCTGCCCAATCCGGAGGAAAAACGCCCGCCCGGATAAGGGCCGGCACGAGCAGGGTGTAGAACCAAACGGCAAAACCTACGGCGATTCCTCCTATGGCTCCGTATTTGTTGCCCCTTTTCCAGTAAAGGCCCAGGATCAAGGCAGGGGCGAATATGGTTACGGCCTGAAAGGATTTAAGCCCTATCTGAACAAGGGTATAGAAACCCCCTATGGATACCGCAAAGAAATACCCAAGAAACACACATCCGATAATGATCAGCCTCTTGATGTTAAGGATCAAAACCGAAAAGTCTCTGATCTGCCTGAAGCGGAAGATGGCCGGCATCACAAGGCTGTTCATAACCATTGTGCTCAAGGCCAGGGACTCCACAATGATCATCCCGCTCGCCGCGGAGAAACCGCCTATGAAAACCAGCAGGGCAAGCAGCGGATGACCCTGAGCCAGGGGTATGGTGAGCACGAAGGTGTCCGCCTCCGTCTGCGCCTTTCCCAGAAGGATCCCACCGAAGGCGATGGGCAGGACAAAGATATTCATCAGGAAAAGATAAAGAGGAAAGAGCCACATGGCCTTGCGGACATGGGAAGGATCGGAGTTTTCCACAACCGCCACATGGAATTGCCTGGGAAGAAACATCACTGCCATCATGGACAGGAAAAGCAGAGAGGCCCATTCCTTGAAATCTACTGAAGAACCGCTTCCCCATCATCAGCAGGTGCCGGTAGTCGGAGTCTTGGATGCGGGTCAGTATCTCTCCGAATCCGTCAAAGAGGCCATAGGTGACAAAGAAGCCAACGGCAAGAAAGGCGACGAGCTTCACCAGGGATTCAAAGGCAATGGCGAAAATAAGTCCGCCGTGCCGTTCAGAAGAATCCAGTCGACGCGCTCCGAAGATGATGGCGAAGATCCCCAGAACAAGCGTGATCATCCATCCGGCTGCATGGGTTCCGTATTTTTCGCCGGTCAGGATGGTGAAGGCGTTGAGTATGGCCTTCATCTGAAGACCCAGGTAAGGGGTTATTCCTATCAGCGCCACGACCGTTACAAGGGCTGAGAGGGCTATGGAATTCCCGTAACGGGAGCTTATGAAATCCGCAATGGTTGTGATTCGCTGCCGTTTGGCAATCAGGATGATTTTGGTGAGCAGGACGCTCCAGAGGGCGCAGATCAGGGTTGGGCCGAGATAGATGGGCAAGAAAGACAGGCCTGATGTGGCCGCCTCGCCCACGCTGCCGTAAAATGTCCAAGACGTGCAGTAGACGGCAAGCGAAAGAGAATAGACATAGGGGTTGGTGACAAGGCTCCTTCCCCTTTTCTCCCTTCGCTCCGCATAGTATGCTATGATAAAGAGGATACTGAGGTTGCAAAGCACGATTGAAGATAGCAACCAGCTCTTGAACATCCTACCCGCGTCCCCCGTCTCTGTTCAAGGCGACAATCACGGCAATAAAACATATAAAGAGAGCCCAAACACCATAGAGATAGTATGGCAGCGAGATTCGAACCACTTCCAGGATGGGCCAGTTGAAAAACAAGACACCCGTGCAGAAAAGGAATGGCAACAATTCTCTGGTATTCATTTTGCTGTGAGCTCCACGCAATGGCTCTGCTTCAGTTCGTCCTTTCTAATTCCAGCTCTCAGGCCGCCTCGTCGAATCTGCAGCGCAAACAAACCATGCCTTCCGTAAAGGAAGTGGTGACCTTATATGGCAGTGAATGAAAGAGCCTTATCATCCTCTGGTTTTCGGGCAGGGTGTAGGCGACCATCCCCTTGATGCCGCCCTTTTTTGCCGCACGGTCCACCAGTTTCATTAAAATGGAGGCGATCTCTCTTTCCCTGCCATGGTCCTTGAGAACGGAAAAAGCAACCTCCACCGTATTGCCGGCCGGCTGGAAAAAAGAAGCGCCTACGCCTATGATTTTTTCAAATCCGATCTCTCCCACAACGGCCACGACGGCGATGTTCTTAACATAATCCACATGGCACATGCCCGCCATGTCGCGCCTGGGAAACAGGAATTTATCATGCATGAAACGGGCGACGACATCATCCTTGTCCATGGTATAGAAGTGCTCCTGTAGGAGCCGCTCATCGGAAGGTTTGGCGGGCCTGAACAGGACGCTTTCATCCGTCGATCTGTCTCGTTTCCTCCAGGAATAAGGGATAGACCCCGAAAATGGACTCCGTAAGGCTCTGTTCAGGTGCCAACAGGCCTTTTTCTTTTGCCTGATGGAAAAGCTCTTCTCGGAAATTGGGATGCGCGATGCTTATGATGGCCATGGCCCTTTCTTGCAGGCTTTTTCCGAACAGGTTGACGATGCCGTACTCGGTGACCACGAACTGGACGTCTCCCCGCGGTACGACAACTGCGATATCCCCCAGAGAAGGGACGATTCTGCTCTTTTTCCCGTCGAGGGTCGTTGAAGGAATCATCACGATGGATTTTCCCTCCGGGGCCTCCGCGGCCCCCTTCATGAAATCCATCATGTCTGTTACACCGGTCAAATTGTTGTAGGGCATGGCATCGGCGGCCACCTGGCCTGTAAGGTCCATGGTGGTCGCAACGTTCAACGAGACCATCTTTTTGTGTCCGGCTATGATTGCCGTGTTGTTGACGTAATCGCAGGGCCTGAACTCCACACAAGGGTTGTCGTTGATGAAGTCATAGAGATTCCTTAAGCCGACCGCGGCACTGGCCACAATCTTCCCCTCGTTTATGCCTTTCTTCCGGCTGTTGATGACGCCCAGCTCCAGGAGCTTCACGATGCCCTCCGTCATGAAGGTGGTGTGCACGCCCAGATCTTTTCTATCCGCAAGTGCTCCAAGGGTTGCCTGGGGGGCTGCCCCCAGGCCCACATGAATGGTTGATCCGTCTTCTATCAGCTTGGCAACATGGCCGGCCATCTTCATGGCGGCCTCAAAGGTGGGTGGCTCGTTCATGGTCATCAGCTCCTCTTCATGCTCAACGACCATGTCCACGTCATTGACGTGAATGAAACCATGGCCAAGGACCCTTGGCATTCGAGGATTGACTTGTGCGATGACCAGATCGGCGGTTTCGGCGGCGGCCAAGGTGATGTCCACCGAAACCCCCAGGCTCATCCAGCCGAAATCATCCGGCGGAGATACCTGGATGAGTGCCACCTGAATGGGAATGAGTCGGCTCCTCAGGAGGCGCGGCAATGGCGGAGAGGTTCACGGGTGTGAGAAAGCGTCTGTTGCGCTAAAGGCTTCGGGTAGCGCCTGAACCAAGATAGAAAGAGCGGATGTTGAAGCAATCCCCCTTGCTCTTGGAGGCGATCTGCGTCAGCGGTGAGCTCTCCATGCTCATGAGCCGGACGATTTCCAGGTCGCAGAACCGGTAGGCCTGGTTGGCCAATTCCTTCACCAGGCACTGGGGCTCTCCGCATGAGGAACCGATAAAGACCCTCTTTCCGTGTTGAATGGCCTCTATGGCCTTCTTTGGAGAAACCAGTTTGCCCCTGTATGAATCGGCCCAATGGGGTTTCCCCATGCATCCTCCCGCGCTTTGGCACGTCGGCTTACAGACTTCAGCGCTTTCTCAGGGCAGTAAGGCCGTAGCGGATTTCGATCTGTCCCTGAAGTTTTTCGATTGCCTTGAAGGACATCTTAAGGTTGTAGCGTTGAATCATGCTCAGCTCAGAAGGCTGTATGTAATCATTCAGTTCCTTTCCTTCTTTCATCAGCTCCAGATGATGTTGGAGCCGCAGGATGACCATGAAGGCCAAAGGCCTCACTCAGATCCCTGCCGTCGCTTGGAGAAAAGACCCCCTTGTCCACCAGACCTTCTATCCGATCGAGCGTGTTGGTTTTGATGATGCCTTGTTCCAGTGACAGAATGCGCACGGGGTCGATCAGAGGGAGAAGGCCGTGCCGTTTTATGTTGAGATGATTCTTGTATTTTCCGGATCTTTCAACCACCAGCCTGTTGAAGAAACTGAGCGGTGCCCTGAGCTCCAGGGATCGCAAGGCCATATGGGGCAGAAAGACCTTGCTTTGAGGAATTGACTCAGCCACAGACTCCCTGAGCGCTCTCAGCCAGCTCTTCCTGGCCGTAGATGGCGCGGAAATCAAAAAAAATGGAGGAGATCAGGATATCCTGGGCTGACAGGTCCCTTTGAAATATCCACTTGTGGTAATATTCCTTCCATACACGGAGGGGTTGGCACCATCGGGGATTGGATGCCATCATATCGCCATTGCAGCGGGGAAATCCACATCGCTCAAGCCCCGAGACCACCAGATTTGCCAAGGCCAAGAAATATTCCTTTGCTTTTCCCTCCTCGACAGGGTCGCTGTCAGCGAAGACCAGGGCGTTGTCTTGATCTGTAGAAAGGGTCTGCTCCTGACGCCCTTCACTGCCCAAGGCAACCCAGGCGAAGTCAAGGGGAGGCCGGCCCATTCCCTCGCGCAGAAGGCTTTCCTGGGAAAGCTCGATAATCCGGAGGGCCAGATGATCGTTCAGCTGCGTGATCAGCTGACATATCTCCCTTGCGTTTCCGCCCCGTTCCAGCATGATCCTCATGCTTCGGTTCATATCCTTGCGTACGAGGATGAGGTCTTCCACACTGGGGGACTGCTGGATTTTTCTAATGATTGCAACGGGATTGTTCCCCTGTGAGATCATGAGATCCCTCTCGGAGATAATCCCCTTGAGGTCCTTTCCTTCCATGACAGGCAGATATTTTATGCCTTTCCTTATCATCAGCAGGATGGCGTCAAAGAGGAAGCAATCAGGTGGAACAGAGATCAGCGGACGGCTCATGATGTTTCTGACAGGCAAGTCGGCAAGACTTCCGGATGCGATGACCTTTCTCCTGAGATCCCCGTCCGTGAGGATGCCCACCGGTTCTTGGCCTTCGCCCCTTACGATCAGACAGCCCACGTTCTTTCTTGGTCATCCATTGGGCTGCCTCCACGGCTGTATCCATCTCATCGCATGTCTCAACATGGGAATGCATGATCTCTCGGATGCGGGCCGAGAAGAGCAGGATGTCCGGTTCAACCCGAGCGGAAAGGTCTTTTCGTCTACCGAGCTTACGTTTTCGGCAGGTCTTAAAGCCCTTGCTGGGCCCCATGGTGAAATAAAGGAGGAAATCCGAATAGTTGTCCATCAGCCGGACGAAGCTTTCCTTTCCCAGCCGGAAACACACCGTTTCTTTGTCTGTGACAATGGTGAAGGGGCTTGGCCTATTGCTCAAGAGGCTGAAAAAGCCGAACAGCTCTCCCTCACCTCTGAGGTCAATGGCTAACGGCGCCGACGTGTTGTTTCCCGTCGGGGATGAACAGCCTCACGCCGCCGGTACGGATCAGGTAAAGGAATCTTGTGGGAGGACCATCCGGGCTCAGTATCACTTTATCCTTGGCAAAATGTTCCACGGTAAGCGTGGATGCCAGATCTCTCAGCTCCGAATCAGGTAGCAGGTGAAAGGGAGGGACACCCTTGAGGAAGTCATAGACCATGCCGGCCGACTTCAAATCTTCCATGTTCACCCCCGTGCAGGAAACCAGGATGAAGAGACTTGTCGCTCAAGCCTTGCCGAGGCTATTACGGATCCGCTTGTCCCTTCCCAAAATGGCTATAAAGAAAACGGACAAGAGAAGCGCTGCCAGCAAAGGCTCAATAATGATCCCGCGCCAGACAAGACTTGCAACGCCCCCCAAGAGGCCGATCAAGATCCCTACCAAAGCGATGATCCCAGTATACCAGAGTATGGTTCTTGCGACCTGCAGTGCTGATGGATAGAACATGCCGACCAGCCTTAAGATCGCCCAGGCAGCCAAGGGGAACAGGATGTAAGAGACCCTTTCAAGCACGTACAGTGCGCTCAGGATGGTCGAGCTGAGCAACCCCTGGCTCCAGTCGCTTTGCAACAGTCCTGCCAGGGCAAGGACAATGACTATTCCCAGGAAACATAGAATCGATCCAGTAATAAGAGCGCTTAAAAAGGGGATAGACAATCTTTTTGCCGCAATGGGGGCAGTGGAACTTTTGGAAGCCAAAAACGCCTATTTTTGGGGCCGACTTGAAGCGCTTCTTGCAGGTCTTGCAGACTAAGTCTTTTTCTTCAAGTTCCATGGTGGTCCTTTCTGTAGGCGATTAAAGACCTTCGTGCGTACATGGAATGGACTGCGGAACCTCCCCCGGCAGGGCCCCGGGGTAGGTGTAAGGATCTAGATACACTGACTTTCTTGATACGCAGTATAGGGGTCTAAACCTTGTGTGTCAAACACCAAATAAGGGGCGAATAAAGGGCAACTCCAGGACGTTTTATCCTGCGGCGGACGCAGGGTCACCGAGAGGACACCGGGGACGCAGGCCGGCGAAATGAATGGTAGCGTGCCTGACCCAATTTGCCGGCAAGATTTCACTTACTTTTTGGACTGGTTTTGCGCCTGAACAGGCTGCCGTCCCATATCCAGCCAGGCATTAAAGAGCCGGTAACCCAACGCCAGAAGAATGGGTCCCGACGAACAAGCCGAGGATGCCCGAGGTCAGGAATCCGCCGATGGCTCCGATGAAGATGACCACCATCGGCACATCGACGCCCCTGCCCAACAAGAAGGGGCTTCAAAATGTTATCTAAGAGCGCTACAAAAATGGACCAAATCAGGAATAGAACGGCAGGAAGCGTATCCGAGGTCGAAAACACGTAGATGACCGTTGGGATGATGATTAAACCGGGGCCGATCTGTATCACAGCCAGAAAGAGGCAAATCATAGCCAGGAGCCCGGCAGCGGGTATGCCCACGACAAGAAAACCGAGCCCTGCCAGGAGTGACTGGATTAACGCAACGCCCAGGATGCCCCGAGTGACACTCCGTACCGTCGCCGTCGCAAGGCTGACCAAGTCCGCCCCCCGTTCACCTGCCAGTCGCGCCGCAACCGAGTCGGCAACGTCATAACCACCCTTTGATCGGGACAGCAGCACGCCGGCGATGATGATGGCAAAGATGAACTTCAAGACGCCGAAAACGGCCCCTGCAGCGGCCGACAAAAGCCAACTCCCGATGGACTTGAGTTGAGGCGCGATTTCCGTCATCGCGTTTTGAAGGTTGGTGGAAGCCAGATGCCAGAATCTCGCCAGGGGTTCGCCGATAATCGGCCAAGCGTGCGATATTTTCCGGTGGGCAGCGGGATTGAGATGGTTCCGTCAGCTGAGGTCCGTTGCCAGGAGCTTTGCACTGTTGATGAGTGTTCCAACGAGCAACAGCGCAGGCACGATGAACAGGACAAGCAAAAGGAAAGTACACACCACTGCCGAAAGCCCCCCACGTCCACCCGTAGCGGAAAGGAGTCGGCGATAACCGGGGTAAACGGCAACGGCAATGATGATGCCCCAGACGATGGGCACGATGAACGGACGGACGATCTGGAAACACCAGGCGACCAGCAAGACGACCACACCGATCCGAATGGCTGCTTCGAGCGCCCTGTTCACAAAAACCTTTTCGTCTGACAATGTGGAATCACCCATGATGGTAACGCCTCATCTTCTCAAATTCCGGCGAATGACCAATGTCTCGAAAGTGTTTGAAGCCATTGACGCAAAAGCACAATTCCATTCTACTTGTAGTGCACGGGTTTGAGATTCCTCAACATTGGGTAATGCTTGGTATTGAGAGTCTTCAAATCCGCACCCTCCGCTTGGGCGGTGGCAGCCAGGATAGCGTCTGCGAGCCCGATGCCATGTGACTTGCCATAATCGCGCTTGTACAGCCCTCCGGCCTTGGCGATTTCTGTATTTACCGGAACAACGCGGAATATAGAGGCGAAGTTGTCGAGCACAATTTTTTCTGCATCTCCTTTCACTCCAGCGTACAATTCTGCAATGACGATGGATGACAGGATGATCCGAGAAGCGTTTGCGTTGACGAAAGCAACCGCCTCTCTGTGACCCCGAAAGAAATCAATGAGGACATCTGTGTCAAGCAAGATGGAACGCTCCACGATTAGCTCCTGTCCCACTCGGCTCGTGTTGTCTCGAAGTCAGGAAGATCCCGGCGGTCCTTCCAGATCCCGGCAGCCTCCCGCAATACGGCCGCCCTCCGAATTCGGCCCGATTGATCGATGAGGCGATCCACAGCCTCTCGAATGAGCTCGCTTTGCTTTTTTCCCTTGGCCTTCGCGATGGCGGCCAACTCGTCCCGCTGGCGCTCTGTCAGGTATATTTGTGTACGGACCATGGCAAACCTCCCATGCTGTATACATCATCATTATACATCACTCCTTGTCCCTGTCAAGGCTAGGGAATAGGACTGTCCCAGTGCTTTTCCAAGAAGGCGCGCGGGCGGGTGAGCGGCTAATCCCTGTAGCTGGGCCGGAGCTCCCCCGCTCAAGATCCACCAGTTTGCCGAGGCAGGAAGAACATGAGTAAGCCGACGCCCAATGCCGCACTGATGATGGAACCGGTCAGCACCCCGATTTTGGCCGCATCCAGCAGATCGCCTTTTAGGGCTCAGCGATCGATGTGATCAACGCGGATTCTCCTCTGATCGGTCCGCACAGTGTATTGTTGCGAGAAGAAATGGTATATGGAATCGTTGCCGTTCGGTTGGACGGTTAGCCTGGTTCAACGGCTGGCTTCAGCCACAGGATGTCATAGGGTCCCAGTGAGAGACTGAGCGCTGGCCCGTCGGGCGTCCACTTATTTTGCGTCAAGAGATCGATACAATTTGCGAATTCATGCCCCAGTTCCTTCAGAAGGATGTTCAGCATAACCTGTTTTCCGGTCACGTTGGTCAGGGCCAGAATAGACTGATCCGCTTCCGGTGATGTCCTTAGGACGGTAAAGACTTCAGGGGCGAGCATCAGGACCTTCTGTTCGCCCCTGGGATGGAAGGCGCGCTGCCCGCTTCTAACGAGATTAATATTGGTACCGAGCTGTCTCATAAGCGAGAGTTTGGAGGCGGGCTCTTGAAAGGCTTTTTCCAAATCCTTTCCGTCGATGAAGCTGCGGTTGATGTCCCTTTTGATGCCTGTTTTTTCAGCGAGCTCTCGGTTGTTGGCTGTCCCGAGGATGCCGTGGACGTATGACCCCGGAACCCCCTTGAGAACAAGCGCGATGGACCTTGAAGCAATGAACCGTTTGACTTGAAGGTCGAGGGGCTCATCGCTGTGATCCTGATTCACGGCGCTCCACCAGGTACAGTTGATCTCATAGGGTTCTTCCTTTCCGTCCTGCCCGGTCTTGTAAGAGACATAGCCACCGCGAATTTTGGCGTTTTGCATGATGACCTCGATTTCTTCCTTCGGGAGGATCCCCTTCACACCCATGAGGCCAATGCCGTCATGGGTGTCCAGGATGTTGAAAAAGGTCGTCAATTCAGAGGGCGGCCTCAACTGGCTGGCCCACTTTGACAAGGCCGTGGCATCGCCTTTGTAGAAGGTATAGAGGACAAGGGGCGGGAGGGCGAAGTTGTAAACCATGTGGGCCTCGTCGTAACCATTTCCAAAATAGGAGACGTTGTCTTCATGGGGCACATTGGTCTCCGTGATCAAGGCCACGCCGGGAGCCACCGCATCCATGACGTCGCGCATCAGCTTGACGATTTCGTGGGTCTCGGGCAAGTGGACGCACTCCGTCCCGGGCTCCGCCCAGATGTAAGTCACCGCATCCAATCGGATGATGTCTGCGCCCCGTCGCACGTAGAATAGTAAGGCCTCAATGACCGAGAGGAGAACGCGCGGGTTTCGGAAGTTAAGATCGATCTGATCCGCCGAAAAGGTGGTCCAGACGTATTTTGGCCCGTCGATGGTGTGAAACCTGGTCAGGATATCAGACGTTCTCGGCCTGAAGATCTTGCTCCGTTGATCGGGTGTGAGATCATCGGGTGAGTCGTAGGCGATGAAGTAGTCTTTGTGGATCGGACTGCCGTTAAGGAATTGCCTGAACATCTCGCTTCGGGACGAGCAATGATTCAGGACCCCGTCAAACATGAGGTCGTAGCAGGCCTCCATCTCCATGATGTCTTCCCAGGTGCCCACGTTGGGGTCCACCTGCCTGAAATCAATGATTGCGAATCCCCTGTCCGAGGAGTAGGGGAAAAACGGCAGGAGATGAATGGTGTTGAATCCGCCCCGGTTATGTGTCTTGATGATCTGGTGGAGCGTTGAAAGGGGCGTCCGCTCCCCTCCTCTGAAGAGATCGCCATAGGTGATCAGGACCGCGTCCTTTTCCGTGAACCGCTCCCTGGCATCAAAACCCTTTTCCTTCTCAATCATTTCAGGTGGCTTGTGGGCATGGTGGATCTTAAGGACGCGTTCCAGCTCTGGCAGGGTTTCCTTTGCCCTGTCTTCCCCGTAAAGGCGTCGGAGGCGGCCAAGCATGTGCTCGCGAATGTCTTGTGGTAACTCGAAAAGGGGCCTGGTGTAATTCGGCTCCGGGTCGAAACGAAGCCCCTCTTTCTTGATGGGGCACACAAAGGTCGGGGTTTCGGTCGTTACAAGACTTGCATCACTTCCCATTATTTTCTCCTTGATCACGGTCTAAGACCGGGTGTTTGCCGCAAACTGATTCCATACCCGGTTTTTATACCGTATGTTTTACATAAGGTCCAGGATAGCTTGCGCAGCTGCGGGATAAACGTATCCTAATCGCAGATCTTACAAATAACATATCGGTATATAGATCTCCGGTTTTTCGTGTCCGTGTTCGTGCGCGTACTCGTAATCGATCTATTCTGCTGCGTTTCTTTACTGTCGTTCGATTACGATGACGATCACCGTCCCGAAGAACGGGACTGAGCACGAGCAC
Organism: uncultured delta proteobacterium; assembly: GCA_963699845.1. Taxonomy (GTDB): domain Bacteria; phylum Desulfobacterota; class DSM-4660; order Desulfatiglandales; family Desulfatiglandaceae; genus CAWHLE01. Next base: position 102,261 of record CAVOVO010000015.1, on the reverse strand, counting down.
GACTGGCCAGGTGGTGGGGCTCCGTCCGAGATGGGCCGATTAAATGCCCTCGATTCATCGCAGATTTGGCACTGGAAAAAATTGATCGAGAGGCGGGCCAGATGTCGGTTGAACTTTTACGCCTGCTTTGATAGAGAGGAACTGTGGAAGCAAGAGCCAATGTTCCTTTTCGGCAGTGTGAACCATCCAAGAGGGATGAGACCCGGGATTTTCATCTCTGAGCGCGAGGAGGAGTTATTTTTGCAGGCTTTTTGGTCGCGGGCCTCTTTTCACGAGGAAAAGAAGAGGCCCCTGTACTCGCACCAGTGGTGAGACCTGTCAAGATGATGACGATTGAATCCAGGTCGGAAGGGGTTGCAGGCTGCTTTAAGGTAGATGGATCGTTCAATTTGCGTTCATGGCGTCCAACTTAAACGCTTGGAGGTTCAAAGTGAGCGGGCAAAAACGTTTTGGTTTTTCCAAAATGAGAGAGGGATGGTCCGGCCGGGGAAGGGAGCTCTTTTGGGCAGGCCTAGTCTGCGCCGCCGTGACGGTTTTCCTCACCGGTTGCGCCGTGGGCCCCGATTACGTCAAACCGTCGGCACCGGTTTCTCCCGGGTGGATCGAAAAAGAGAATCCCAGGATCAAGAGCGAGTCCGCTGATCTTTCCGAATGGTGGGAAGTTTTTAAGGATCCGGTCCTGGACAGGATAGTAAAGCTCGCTTACACGCAGAACCTGGACCTCCAGATTGCCGGCATTCGTATCCTTGAGGCGCGGGCCCGTTTGGGCATCGCGGTGGGTAACCAGTACCCGCAGGTTCAGCAGGCAAGGGGCGGGGTGGAGCGTCAGGAGGCCAGCGAGCACGCGGCCAACACCCTGGGCGGCGACCTCGGCTACTGGGACTACCAGGTCGGTTTTGATGCGGCCTGGGAGCTGGATTTCTGGGGCAAGTTCCGGCGTGCCGTGGAATCAGGGGTTGCGGATGTGGAGGCCTCCGTTGCCTCTTACGACAACGCACTCGTGAGTCTGACTGCCGAGGTGGCGCGCGTCTATGTCCAACTTCGAACCTTGCAGGAAAGACTTGCCTTTGCCAGAGAGAACGTCAAGCTGCAGGAGCGCGGTCTCCAGATCGCCAATGCCCGCTTTCAAGGGGGTGTCGTCACAGAGCTGGATGTGCAGCAGGCCAAATCCCTTTTGAAGGATACCCAGGCAAGTATACCCAGATTTGAGGCTGGCATACGTCAGGCCAAGAACGCGCTGGCCGTGCTGCTGGGACGGCTCCCCTATGAAATGGATGCAGTCCTGGGGCAGGAGATGAGCGCAATCCCTGCAACCCCCCAGCAGGTGGCGGTAGGCATTCCAGCGGAACTGCTGAGAAGACGGCCCGACATCCGTTTTGCGGAGCGCACCCTTGCCGCCCAGAGCCCCTTGATCGGCGTCACCAAAGCGGACCTCTATCCCCATTTCGAGCTATTCGGCTCCCTCGGGCTCCATTCCAGCAGCGCGCGTTTTACCAAAGCGGGTGGCGTAAACGGAAGCAACTTCGGCGACCTCTTTGATATGGACAGCATCGAGCTTTTCGCAGGCCCGTCCTTCAGATGGGATTTCCTGAACTATGGACGAATCAGAAACCAGGTCCGCGTGCAGGACGCCCGGTTTCAGCAATTGGTGGTCAACTACGAAAACACGGTCCTTCGGGCTGCCCAGGAGGTGGAAGACGGACTCGTCTCTTTCCTGCAGACGAAGGTTGAGGTCGACTACCTGGCGGAAAGCGTCCAGGCCTATAAGCGCTCCGTTGATCTTTCCCAGATTCAATATCGCGAGGGGCTTACAGACTTTCAGAGGGTGCTGGATTCCCAGCGTTTTCTGGCTCAAGAGCAGGACCTGCTGGCAGACACCAGGGGTTCGGAAGCCCAGAGCCTGATTGCCGTTTACAAGGCATTGGGTGGAGGCTGGGAAATGAGAGAAGGAAAGGATTTTGTCCCTGAAAAAACCAAGGAGGAAATGGAGGAACGCACCGACTGGGGAAGGTTGCTCACCCCCGCAGCAGTGGAGTCGCTTCCGACGCAGGAAGACCAGGTGGGATGGCGCTCGCCTGACTGGTAGTCCAACGAAACTTTGATTTTAGCCCATGTTCCTTTGCTGGCCGGTGGAAGCAAGCACGGTGGTCCAGAGTCTTCCATCCGGATCGATCTGCTTCCGCTTTGAAACCGCAAGCGGAATGGGCACATGGGTGTACTCCTTTTTCCAAAAAGCCACCAGCATGTCGGTCCTCCCCGACATGCCCGCGTGAACGGCATTCTGGCCCAGGAGCAGACAAAAGGCCGAGTCGTGGGCGTTAGCGGGCATACTCCGGATGATGTAGCTCGGGTCGATATACTTGAGATTCACCTCGATGCCTTGCTGGCCGAAATACGCCTTGATCTTGTCCCGCAAAAAGACGCCGACGTCGGCAAGGCGGATGTTTCCGGATGCGTCCCTCGTCTCGGAGTGGGCCATGAGGTCCTGCCCCGCCCCCTCTCCCACGACGATCACCGCATGGCCCCGCTTTGCCAGTCTCTCACGCAGGACGTTGAGAAATCCCTGGAGGGTGAAGGGGACCTCCGGGATGAGGCAGTAGTTGACATCACTGTTTGCCAGGGTGGCAAAGGCCGCGATGAAGCCTGAATGGCGCCCCATGAGCTTCACGAGACCCACGCCGTTTCTCGCCCCCTCAGCCTCCACGTTGGCCGAATAAATGGCGCCCCTGGACTCGGTTACCGCCGTCTCGAAGCCGAAGGACTGCTCGACGAAGGAGATGTCATTGTCGATGGTCTTAGGCACGCCGATGATGCCGATCTTGAGTCCTCTTCGCGCGATCTCTTCTGCCATGGCATGGGCCCCCCGGAGGGTCCCGTCACCTCCGATCGTGAAGAGCAGCCCAACATTCATTCGCTCAAGCGTGTCAACCATGTCTGAGACGTCCTGGGGGCCCCGGGATGATGCGAGGATAGAGCCACCCTTCTGGTGGATGTCTACGACCGATGAAGGGGTGAGCTCCAGGGGGGTATGGCCGTACTTGTAAGAAAGCCCTTCAAAGCCGTATCGGAAACCGAAGACGGTTCGAACGCCGTAGTGATGAAAAAGGCTCAGCACGATGGCGCGGATCACGTCGTTGAGACCAGGGCAGGTGCCGCCGCAGGTGACGATGCCGCACTTGAGCTTGGAGGGGTCAAAGAAGATCTTGTCCCTTGGCCCGGCAAGCTCGAAACTCGGTAATTTCCTGCCCTCCTGAAGGCAAATCTCGGTCCGTTTCAGCGTAGAATGGTAGAGGACCCGTTCATCATCTTCAATGAAAGGGACCGCGGACATGGGGGAAGGGATTTTGCACGCACCAATCCTTGAAATGGTGAAATCGAGATGATTCTCCTGCAAGTTGCGCCTCCTTATAGAACAACGCTATTTCATGAAATTTTAGAAGCCTGTTTTAGAGCCAGGACCGGCAGTTCGGGCGGCCGAGGATAGATCTTGTAAAATGGCCTTGTCGCGTCCGCTCATCGCCAGGTGACCCTGGGTTCTCTTCCGCAACGGAATACTGTGGTAACGGTGTTTGGGGTAGCCGAGCATCATGGCACCGAAAGGGGAATGGCCTTTTGGCAGTTCCAGGGCCTTGCCCATGGGAGGCCACATGTTGGCCGCTATGTTGAAATACCCGGCCCAGCATGCCCCCAGGCCAAGGGAAAAGGCGGCCAGCTCCAGATAGGTAAGGGCAATGGTGCAGGCCGCCTGCGAAGTCCGTTCGTTTGCCTCGGCGTGGGCGACGATCACATGGGGGGCCCCTCGGCAGACACGGTCCAGGCCCGTCTCCCAGGCGGCCACCACGCGATCCATGTGAAGGGTTGCCGCAAGGGGGTCTTTGGCACCCACCAAGTGGCTCATCCATTCGATCACGATCCCCGCGAGCCGCTGCACCTCGCTGGGGTCCTGGATGATGAGCCAATGCACGGGTTGGGTGTTGTGGCCCGACGGCGCAAAACTCGCCGTCTCGATCAATCGCATGATAAGTCCCTGTGCAACCGGTTTCTGCCAGATAGGAGCGGATGGACCGGCGGGACCGCAGAAATTGTTCAACTTGCTCCGCGCGAAAGTCCCAACTCCTTGCGGATGGGTGGGCACGGGTATCGGCCCATGCTCCGGTGGCTCAAGGCCCCATGGGGGCATACGGCCACGCAGTGGCCGCAGTGAATGCACAACGCCTCTGCATCCGGGGTGGGCTCAGGCAAGCCATTGGGTTCAAGTTTGATGATTTTTGCAGGGCATTCGTCCACGCAATGACCATCACGTTTGCACTTGTCAGGATCAACTTAAAAAAGGTCCAATTTCTATGCCTCCTCTACCAGTGTCTTACGTCCAAGTGCAAACAGACACACGACCACTCAAATTCCCCTGTGCCTTCATTCGAAGGCTGACCAGAAGCAGAATATAACATAAACGGTATGAATGATCGAAGATTTAATCGTTCGTCGAGCTCGTGAGTCTCGTTCTTGACAGATCGCATTCTATCAGTTTTAATAACAAATTTATCAGGTTGAAGTCTGTTCGAACAGGTGGCTTAACATGGATCATAGGACCGCGATATTGACGCCCTGGTCTCGGTTGGTGGGAATGGGCCTCTTCCTGTCCTTCTGCTTATTGGTCTTCTCACCGACATGCCGGGCTGAAGAAGATCCCAAACCCTATGGCTTGACATTGGGTTTGTTTGTAAAACATGCGAACACCAGCGACAAAACCAATGAGGATATGGGGCTCATCGCTTTTAGCTATAACAACTATATTGGTGCACACTTTACAAATAGTTATAACGACAGTTGCCTGTTCGCGGGGAAGAGATTCGACTCACGAAAACTCCCGATTTTTGGGCGCGAGGATTTATTCTTGCGGGGCCACCTTTATGCAGGGATTATTCATGGGTATGATGATATTCCTAACCTGGATGGTTTCGTGCCGGCCCTTCTCCCGACCGCGAGCTTGGGCAAGGCGTTCGGGGACGACCATGAGGTCGATCTGGAGTTTTTGTACGTCCCCACACCCTCTGGGGGGGTGTTTGCGACATTCTTGAACTTTTACACTAACTTCGGCATGAAATGAGCTCGGGCTCCAGCTCGGCGCGGATCCCTTAGCGGTGAAATTGGACGCAAGGCGGTCACAGCTTTAGGTTTCAGTGTTCAGGTTTCAGTTCTGGGAGTGCAATTCGGCTTGCCTTGGCTGACACCTGAAAGCCTAAACCCGAAGCCTGACATCCCGCAGCTGGAGGGCGTTTGAGGGAGTGAGAGCAGGGGTGGTGCCCCTATGCTCAAAGGACTTCAAAATCGTAATTGAGCACGACCCTGATTTCATTCACATCCTGGGCGCCTGGGCCTCGTTGGTTGAGGGTAGCCCCGCGCAACCGTAGCCAGAACCCCTTCATAAAACCTTTCTTGATCCGATAATCCACCGTCAAATCCAGTTCTTCCTGGTCCGGAGATGAAGTCGGACCGGATTCTGGGGTATTTCCGTTGGCGTAGTTTACAAATCCGCTCAACCCATCGAGCCCGACGCGACTGAAATCGTAAGAAAGACCCGCAAGCCAAGCGTTTTCGTCCGCGCGGTTAAAATCCTTGATCATCAATGAGAGATAACCGGGGTAATTGCCGAAGGGAGAAAGGATGTCGCTTGGAGTGGTCCGTTACGCTGAAGGCTGCGCTCAGTATGGCCCCTTTGTAACTGATTGCCGTCTTGGCCCCATACACATAGGTGGAGAAATCACCTGCCAGCTCTTCTCCGACGCTCTTTTGAAGGGTGACTTGCCCGGATAACCGAAAGTCGATGTATTCGGTAAACGTCCAAGTCAGGTTTGACTCAGCGTAGAGGGTGTTCCAAAGGTCCCAACCATATTCCGTGATGGCGCCGATGTTGAACCCCTCACTGAAATGATAACGGGCGCCGGCCATGGTCAGACCCTTGTCGGTGTTCTTGACCCCGCCACTTCCGACATGGAAACGAATTTGCTTGAATCGCGGGTCTTCATCTGGGTCACGTGGGAGACGATGAAATCCGTGCTGGCCATGGATCTGCCAATCAACGACAGGGCCTCGAACGTGTTTGGCACCATGCGGCTGTCCTGCTGGTTGACGTAAGGGAGGTTGAAGGTCTGCCTGAACACCCGGGACTCAAGCCCGTCGAACAGGCGCACATCCGCGTAGGCCTGCCCAAGCACGGAGAAGCTGTCCTGGCCGGGCCTGAGCAACAGCGTGCCGTCCCTGTCTGCGGGACCGTAAAGCTTCTGGGAAGTGTATGCCACGGCCCCAATTTTGAGTCGGTTCATCCACCAGCCGGACTCATAGGTGACGGAACCACCCAGTGCCCAGGCCTCTCTTGCGCTGGGATCGTTCACGAAGTTCCTATAAAAATAATAGGAGCGCATGTTCATCGCGAGTCGCGTATCGCGAAAAAAAGGCGGAAGGGTTTTAAGCGGCTTTTCAAGCTCAGGAAATCGCGGGGGTTCGGGTTCCTTTTCCTCCTCGATGCCTGAAAACGGGGTTCGCAGTTCCTCGACCGTGGGCGGCGCCGGTTCCTCCGCGTAGTCTCCCTGGGAAGCCCAGCGTCAAACCGAGGTTCATGCACCACCAGAGCAAGTAGCCACGAGGAGACAGAGGAGGCAATAGGAGTGAAGTTGTCAGATTTTCGGCCGATTCAGTGTTGGGCCGGCATGGATCGCCTCTTCGGTCTTGATTGGGACCTTTTTAATTTGATATCCACCATCCGATCAAGGTTAGAATTCGGGTTTAGAAATTTTTGCGGGGCGGGGAGGAACACTCATGGGATTCTGGGACAGAATTGACACGCTTTCCCTTCAGGATTTCCGGCCGGGGATCCGGAGCCGGGCTGAGTTGGGTGAAAAACTGGTCATGGCCCTGATGGAGATCGGCTCGGGCAAGGAGGACACCGGGCACCAGCATCCATTCGATCAGTGCGGCGTGGTGATCGAAGGCAGGATCGAGATGTTTGTGGCGGAAGATCGACGGGTGCTGGGGCCACTTGAGACCTACTTCATCCCTGCCGGGGTCTTTCACGGCTGGAAGACGTTTGAGGTGGCCGCCAGGATTCTGGACGTTTCCTCGAAACAGGTCTAAGGGTTTTTCGATAACCTCTTAGATCCCGAGATAGGCTTCCTTCACATAGGGGTCGTCCGAAACTTCTTTGCCCGTCCCCCCCAGGACGATTCGCCCGTTTTCCAGCACATAGGCTCGGTCGCACATGGCCAAGGTCTGCCGCACATTCTGCTCCACCAGCAACGCCGTCACCCCCTCCTCGTTCACCCGCTTGACCATGCGAAAGATCTCCTGGACCAGGATCGGGGCCAGGCCCAGAGAGGGCTCATCGAACATCATGACCTTTGGCAAAGCCATAAGCCCTCTCCCTATGGCGACCATCTGCTGCTCCCCACCCGAGAGGGTGCCGGCCAGCTGTTTTCTTCTCTGCTTGAGCTTTGGAAAAAACCCATAAACCCGCTCGATCGTCTTGAGTCGTTTTTCTTTGGCCTCTCCGTTGAGGCTGCCCATGATCAGATTTTCTTCCACGCTCATTTCAGAGAAAAGTTTTCTGCCTTCGGGGACATGAACAATGCCGTATTCAATGATCTTGTGCGCTGGGGTCTTATCCAATCGGATCCGATCCCATTCGATTTTCCCTTTTTTCGGCGTGAGCAAGGATGAAATGGTCCGGATGGTTGTCGATTTTCCCGCACCGTTTGCCCCAACCAGCACAAGGATCTCCCCGTCCCGCACCTCGAAGGAAACATCCCAGAGGACCTGGAGGTCTCCGTAAAACACGTCGATCCCGCTAACCTGGAGCATATTCTTCTCCCAAATAGGCCTCAATCACCGCCGTGTTGTTGGCGACCTCTTGAGGATTCCCCTGCGCAATGGTTTGCCCGAAATTGATGGCATGAATGCGGTCCGAGATGGTCATGATCACCTTCATGATATGCTCAACGATCAAGACGGTGATCCCCTTGTCCCTGATCCGTTTGATGAGATCGATGGCCTCATCCAGCTCTGAAGGGTTCAGCCCAGCAGCGGTCTCGTCAAGGAGCAGGAGCTCAGGTCGGGTTGCCAGGGCGCGAGCGATTTCCAGTCGTTTTCTTCCTCCTATGGGAAGGCTTCGGGCCAGCTTATCTTTTTCTTTAAAAAGATTAGAGAATTCCAACACCTCAAGGGCCTGGTCCTTGGCCTCTTTGATCGAGTTGACACGACAAAAGGCCGATGCGGTCACATTGTCCAGGACGGTCATACGGGCAAGTGGTTTGACCACCTGGAAGGTCCGACCAATCCCCAAGTGACAGATCTTATGGGTGCTGAGCCGGTTTATGACTATGCCTTTGAAGAGGATTTCTCCTTCCGTGATAGGATAGAAGTGATTGATACAATTAAAGATGGTGGTCTTCCCTGAGCCGTTTGGGCCGATCAGACCAAAAATCTCCCCCTTCTCGATGCTGAAAGAGACCCGGTTGACGGCCCTTAGGCCTCCAAAAGATTTCACAAGCCCTTTGAGTTCGAGGAGTGCCATTCCTATGCTCCCTTAGGATTGGATGCGGAACACATGTTGTTTTATCTTTTGCCAGTCTCCTACAATCCCGTTTGCCAAGAACATGATCACAAAGATCACCATGAGGCCAAAAACCAGCGCATGGGCCTGACTGATCCAGTCGGGCGCCAACCCGAAGAAGGCGCTTCTGAATGTTTCCTGAACGCCGACCATGATAAAGGCGCCGACCGCCGGCCCTGTGATCGTGGCAACGCCCCCGACGATGCCGACGAGAATGGTCATAATGGAGATGTAGTGAAGGGAAAAGACGACATGCGGATCGATAAAACCCATGTAGTTCATATAAAAGGCGCCCGCCATTCCGGTGAAGAAGGCGCTGATCAACAGGGAGATGTTTTTGTAAAGGGTGGTGTTGATGCCCAGAGACTCGGCCGCATCCTGGTCCTCCCTTATGGAGACAAAGTAGTATCCCCATTTGGATTTCATCACCAGATAGATGACATAAAGACATAAGGCGGCGAGCACGAGTGCGATATAGTAGTAGGGAAGCTTGCTCCTGAAGGTCTGCATGATGAGTATCCCCACCATGCCATCCGTCAGGCCCTCCCAGTTGGTGGCGATAAGGCGGAAAATTTCCCCTCCGGCAAGGGTTGCCAAGGCAAAATAAGGTCCTCGGAGCCTGAAACAGACCCAGCCCACAAACAGCGCAACAATCATTGCGACAATGCCCCCAAAGGCCATTCCCCACCAGGCGGATAAGCCCAATTTTGTCGCAAAGATGCCGGCTGTGTATGCCCCGGTCCCGAAAAACATGGCATGCCCGAAGGAGACCTGCCCCGTGTAGCCGGCAAGAAGGTTCCAGGCGGTGCCCACGATCACCCACATGAGGGCGATGATGACCAGATGCTGATAGTAGTCGGAGCGAATGATTAGGGGGAAAATCAAGGAGATGATTGCAAAAATGATCCCCGTAACATGCTTTGCCTTCATATTTCCCTCTATCAGGCTGCTGAAAAACCTCTGTTGCGCAGGCGGTTGAAAAATGTCCAGATGCAAGGCGCGCGAAATCCTGAGGAGTGAGGCGTACATAGAGGTACGTCGCAATGACGAAGGATTAGCGCAACGCAGCAGATGGGCGTTTTTCAACCTCCTGCTATATTTTCGTCAATCGTTTTAGACCTCCCGGCAAGAAAACCAAGACGAGCACGAAAATGACAAAGCCGAACATTTCTTTATATCCCATGCCGATGTAAGTCGCTCCAAGAGATTCGGCAATGCCAAGAACAAGGCCGCCCAATATGGCCCCCACCGTGCTTCCCAAGCCCCCCAGGATGGTAATGACAAAGGCCTTCAAGGTAAAAGGCCCCCCAACGTCCGGAAAAAGGTAGAAAATGGGCATGAGCAGGCACCCGGCCGAGGCGACCAGGGCAGATCCCAACCCGAAGGTGATGACCGTGATGCGTTCGGTGTTGACGCCCATCAAGGTCGCCGCGTCGCGGTCCAGTGCGGTGGCCCGGATGGAACGGCCCATGTCCGTCTTCAACAGGAACAAGAAGAGGGCGACGGTAAACGCAACCGCAAGGAGAAAGGCGATGCACATGGGGACATTAAAGGAGATATGGCCAATGAAAAAGGCGGATGAACTGTAAGCGGTCTTAACGGATTTGTAGTCGGATGAGAAGATGAACCTGGCAATTTCGGTGAGCACCATCCCGATGCCGACCGTCATCAGGACCTGGTTCTCCGGGAGGATGGATTCTACCTTCATCAAGGGATTCAGCAGAAATTTCTGCAAAATGACGCCCAGCAAGAAGAGGGAAGGCATGGCCACGAGCAGCGAGAAATAGGGATCGATATGAAAGTAGTGGGAGAGGACGAAGGTGATATACATGGCCACCATCATGAGCTGACCATGCGCCAGATTGATGATCCCCATGACACCCATGATGAGCGTCATGCCGATCCCGATCAGGCTGTAAATCCCCCCGATGAGAATGCCGGCAACGAGCGTCTGGAGGAAGACATCCATTTGAGCGCCCTTTCATGCACGGGTTTTCAGATTATTCTTGCCTCCTCCCAACTTATGTCCATCCAGAAACGGCGTTTTTGGATGGGCGCGGTCAGCTGTCAGCAAAATTTAAGAAAAACAAGAGATTGGCTGAACGCTGAAAGCCCGACCCGGAAATCTCGGATTTATGGATGGACACCAACCAAATCGTGGTAACGGTCACCATCACGGGGTGACCGTTACCTGGTTTGAGCTTAATACCCCCAGACCTTGAGCCAGTCCACCGGATATATGAACTTCTTGGCCGAAAGCTCGGGCGGCCAGACCATTTCGAGTTTTCCGTCAATCCACTGCACGACGTATGAGGAGGCCTTGTTCTGATTCGTCATCTTGCCCCAGGTGGTGAACTTGACAGGGCCAAAGACCGTCATCATGTCGGTGGCGGCAAGGGCTGCTTTGATGTCCGCTTTGCTCAAGGATTTGGCCCTCTTAAGAACATCTGCGATCACATAGGCCGCGGCATAGGCCTCGGCACCGTGGTACTCCGTATCTTTGTTGTACTTCGCCTTGAACTTCTTGAAATATTCCATGGCGCCCGGAAAGGGCAGGACTTCGTGCCACAGGGTCGCGGATAAGATCTTTTCGGACGCGACACCGGCATTCTGCTGGAATTCGGGAAGGGTAAACCCGGCACCGCCTCCAATAAACATCTTAGGGGTGATTTTCAATTCTTTGGACTGCTTCATCAGCAGGGCGGCATCCATCACGTAGGAGACCATGTAGACAATATCCGGGTTGAGTTGTTTAACCTGGGTCAAAACCGGTTTAAAATCGATCCCCCCGTGTTCGTAACCTTCCTTCAGGACAACCTTGTAGCCTGCCTTTTCACAGCTTTCTTCAAAAGATTTGGCGCTGCTTGTCCCGAAGAGGGAGTTTTCGTAGAGAATGGCGACGGTTTTCGGTTGGATGACCTTCTCAAGCAAGTCCTCCACGGAGGTGGCGTACTTGCTGGCAGGAGGATTCAGTCTGAAAATATAGTCCCACCCGGATTCCGTGATTTTGTCGGCAGAACCCGTATTGATGAGAAAAGGCATCTGGTTCTGCTGACACACCCCCGCGACCGCATAGGTGACGGAACTGCTGTACCCACCGCCCAGCATCACGACCTGATCCTTGGTGATGAGTTTTTCTACGACGGAGCGACCCACCTCGGGGCGGCCCGTATCATCTTCGATGACAAACTCCAGTTTTTTTCCGTTAATCCCTCCTGCCCCGTTGATCTCTTCCAGGGCCATGTCAAACGATTGTTTCTCAATCTCACCGAATTTAGCCTGGTCACCCGTGAGGGGGAGAACGATGCCCACCTTTATCCCCTCTGCGCATGCAGGGCCAGCAAAGAGTGCGAAAAATAAAGCTATACCCGTAAAGAGCGCCAAATACTTCGCCATCCTTTTCATACGATCCCCTCCATCTGTCCAACAACCTGTGTTTATTAGATGTTTATCGAGAAGAACCAAAAGCCGGAGGCAAGCGCCTCGAACAACCGAGAAGTTAAGGCAAAAAGTCGATGACTATGTTACTTGTGATTCTTCAAGAAGGCAAATATTTTTTGGAGACCAAAAGGTCGTGGCCTCCAGCCTAAATGGGCTGCAAGCCACTAGAGAGGGGTGCTCATCCAAGAACGGCTGTTATTGGTTCTGCGTGTCAGCATCAATGGGCTGTTTCGCGGGAAGCGGAATAAAGTGACAAGATAACAATAGGTTGGATGAAAGCTGGTCACGGGCCGTTGAAGGCTCTATCCAGAAATCTTTGATTCATGGAACAAGCGCCCCGAAAACAACCATATCTGCTTAGAGATACCCCCCCCTTTCCGCATAAGATATTCCAACTCCTTTTCTCGCCAGTCCGTCCCGCCGAACCGCCTGTCATAGTAGCCACCGAGCCTGTCCAGAAGCCTTATCCACGGGCTCTTCTTTTTTTCAATGGACTGGATGACGTCGGCAACGAAGCTCGCGATCTGGTTCATCTCCTCCTTGGGGGCGTAAAAAGCAGCCCCTTCCTTGGCCGACCGCATCAGGTTTTCTTGAGAGAGGGCATGGGCGGTGAGCATGAGTGCGGGGGTGTTCCTGCTGTTCGCCACCTCCAAGAGCTCGAAACCGTTCACCCCCATGATATCCAGTATGGCAAGATCATAGTCATTTTCCAGGAGAAGTTTCTTGCCTTCTTCGAAGGAGAGGGCCGTATCGAGCTTGCAGGACCTCAAGCAGGTCGATCAAGACGTCCAAGACGTCCCTTTCGTCGTCGACAATCAGTATCCGCTTGCCTCTGATGATCTTTTCCGCATCCATGCCGATTCTCCTTTGAGAGACGTGCGCCTAAGCAACATCTAAAGGCCTCGGGATCGTCCTTCAAGGTCTGATCCCGAGCCGACGTGACTGATGGGGAGTACATACTTGCTTTTGTAATGGGATGGACGCCTGGGTCCCTGTCTTGGGTCGGGCCCTTAGAGGATTGGGATTCGTATAAATGCCAGAGCATCCCCAGAGACGTGGCGGCCACCCGTGCTTGAGAAGTCAAATGGGATGAATGCAGTAGACGAAGATTTGAGCATCCACCCACCCTGTACTTCGCGCCGATACGATAACGCGCCAAACCGAGTCAGCAAGTCCGGAGAAGTTACTGATCCGTATGGGAATCGAACCAAAAAGGCCGTGCGAATGTCAACCAAAATCACGGGGACGAGTTTCAAGCGGTCCGGGACAGGTCGGGAGACAAAAGTCAGGTCAAAACAAAAAAAGGACTACTGGCATCACGCCGTAAGCCTTTGATTTTACTTGGTGCCCCCGGCGTGACTCGAACGCACGGCACCCAGATTAGGAATCTGGTGCTCTATCCACCTGAGCTACGGGGGCATGGGTGATCGTCTGGTATTCAAAGAAACATGATACGTCGATTTGAGAAAAGATGTCAAGATTGACATGCCGCCAACCGGCGATTACCATTTCAAGCCATTATCGGCGAGGGAAGACCGTGCAGCGGGAAAAATTCGGCCACGTCCAGATACCCTTTAAACGCATCCATATCGAGCTGACCAACGTCTGCGACTTCAACTGCGTCTTCTGCCCGAAAAGCCTCATGACCCGGCGGTACGGTTACATGGACGAGGGATTGGCCAGGCGGATCATCACCGATATTCGGACCTATGGCCTGGCCGAAAAAATCACTTTCCATGTAATGGGAGAACCCACCCTTCACCCGAAGTTTTTCAGTCTGCTTGACCACGCGGCCTCGGAGGGGATGCCCGTGGGTTTAACCACCAACGGAGGCGGGTTGGGCGGACGAATCGGCGCCGAGCTTCTGGGCCATCCTCTTCACCAGGTGGACGTTTCGCTCCAGACGCCGGACGAGACATCCTTTGCCCTGCGAAAAGCCAATAACGCTGACTTTCGACCGTTTTTTGAACGGCATCGTCGCCTTTTTTTCCGCGTATCGCGAAAGACATCCTCAAACCATTTTCAAGTTTCGATTTCTCAATACAACCATTCCGGTCAAGACGATCGAAAAGAAGAACGGCCCGGTCCGTGTCGTATCCTCAACCCGGGAACTTCGGAAGGTCCTCGGTGAATGGGTCAAGCGGATATACGCGGCCGTGGGGGAGCCGCCCGAAAAATGGGGGCCGGCGCTGGCCCGTGTGAATCGTTTGGTGTCCTATAAGTGGAATGTGGTGGAAATCCTGCCTCAAGTCTTTTTCGAAACCTATCTGTTGGCGGACTGGGGGCATGCCTTCAACGATGGGCCGGTCAAGCCGGCCTGGGCCGGTTACTGCGACGGGATGCGGGATCACTTCGCCGTTCTTCATAACGGTGACGTGACCTTATGCTGTGTGGATTTCAATGGGGAAACCGTTATCGGCAACTTGAAGGAGACCTCGATTAAAGATGTCTTAAGCAGTGAATTACTGGCACGGATCATGAAAGGATTCGAGCGCTACCGGCTTGTTCATCCGCTATTGCCGCCACTGCCTGGGCAGCAAGAACACCATTTCTTGGCTGACGAAACCACTGGCGACGATCGTCGGTCTCCATGTCCTGCGCCCCTTCTTCTATCATCAAACCCGTCTGTTTGACTAAAGGAAGGGGATTTCACCTGCCGAAGCGCACCAGAAGCGAAGATGGGCGGTCACCGGTTTGGACCCATCCCAATGAGAAACGGTGACGAAAAAAAATCGAAAAAGGGTTGAAAACATTTGCCTTGAGCCGAGAGGATGCCTATAATAGAAAAATTTCGCACTTGATTCCCGAGAGCGGGAATCTAACTTTATCACGAGCGTCAAGTGGGGATGTAGCTCAGTTGGGAGAGCGGTACGTTCGCAACGTACAGGCCAGGGGTTCGATTCCCCTCATCTCCACCATTTTTTTGCCCTGGTTGCCCATTCACTTCGAGCGGAACGTTCGTCCAATCCCCAGCAGGAACGTCTGGATGCAGAGAAAAGCCCAAATTGAACGCAAGACAAAAGAAACCGAAATCCAACTGGCGGTGAACCTGGACGGGGAAGGTCAATCCACCATATCCACAGGGATTCCCTTCATGGATCACATGCTTACGCTCTTTTCGGCGCACGGTTTCCTGGACCTCCAATTGAAGGCCAAAGGCGACACGGAGATTGACGATCACCATACCGTGGAGGACTTGGGGATCTGCCTCGGCATGGCGATTCAGCAGGCCCTCGGCGACAAGAAAGGGCTTCGGAGGTATGGAGAGGCGACCGTCCCGATGGACGAGGCGCTTGCAAGAGTGGTGATTGATCTCTCGAACCGCCCCTACCTTTCCTACCGGGTGATTTTGAAAAAGCAGACCACCGGGGCCTTCGATGTGGGCCTGATCGAGGAATTCTTCCGTGCCCTGGTCAATCACGCGGGTATCACCCTTCACGTGGAATTGATGGCGGGATCCGACCCTCATCACAGCGCCGAGGCCGTGTTTAAAGCCTTTGCCAGGGCATTGGATGCTGCGGCTCGGGGTGAGCCTCGTTTGAAAGGGGAAACCCCTTCCACCAAGGGACTTCTTTGAGGGAGAGATGAGATGATGCCGGCATGGCTTAACACGATCCGAAAAGCGGATTGCGCTCACACTGGCGATCGCAATGGTTTCCTTGCTCCTTGGGGCCTGCGCCGGCCCGGGCTCCAGTCGAAACGAGGGCATCACCCGCCTGCCGGGGGTGAACAAGATCGTCGTGGCAGGGTTTTCCCCTGCGCTCTCCCCAGGAGATCTCTCTGACTGGGCCAAGGACCCGATCACGGGTGCCGTTTTCTGGGCCGAGCCTGTACCCGAGGGCGTGGCCATGGAGATGACCGATATTATGTTCGACAAGATGGTCGAAAGCTATGGTTATTCCCTTGTCTCGCCCGGACAGGCGCGCGGCGCCTTCTCGGAGATCCTGGCCTCCGACCGCGGCTTAAAGCTCGACGCCCTGGCCATGGTCCAAGAGATCGGAAAGGCCTTTGGCGCGGATGGGGTGTTGACGGGCCGGATCTACCGATGGCAGGAGCGCGAAGGGACTGATTTTGCGGTCAGACGGCCCGCGTCGGTGGCGTTCAATCTCCTTATCGTAAGACCGGAGGATGGGGCCATTTTGTGGAAGGGCCGGTTCGACAAGACCCAGCAGTCCCTTTCAGAGAACCTTTTCGACATGTCCACTTTCCTCCATGGCGGAGGCCGCTGGATGACCGCTCGGAAGCTAGCCCTGATGGGACTTGACGAAACCATGGCCCGGATGCCCAAAGGAAAAGGGGCTCTGCCTGCCGAGCCGAAGGGGACGACCGACCCCGGGGAGAAAATGTAGGCTTGCTGGTCATTCCTGCCATCGATATCAAAGACGGACGATGCGTGCGACTCCGCCAGGGGATCATGTCCGAAGAGACGGTTTTTTCAGATCGTCCCGAGGAAATGGCGCGTCGCTGGTACGACCAGGGCGCCGAACGTCTCCACCTCGTGGACCTCAACGGCGCGGTGGAAGGGAGGCCGGTCAACCGGGAGGCGATCCGGAGGATTGTGCAATCGGTGCCAATCCCCGTGGAGTTGGGGGGCGGAATTCGTGACATGGGGACGCTCGAGGCCTACCTGGACCTGGGTGTACAGTTGGCCATCCTCGGTACGGTGGCCTACGGGAACCCGGATTTCGTGTATTTGGCGTGTGAACGTTTCCCCGGTCAAATCATGGTGGGCATTGACGCGAGGGATGAACGGGTGGCGGTCAAGGGCTGGACCGAGGAAACTGCCTTGACACCTGCTCAAATGGCGACGGGGTTCGAGGGAGCCGGTGTGGTCTCGATCGTGTATACGGACATCCAGCGGGACGGGATGAACACCGGGCCCAACATCGAAAGGACGGGCGCGCTTGCAAGGTCCATCAAGATTCCGGTCATAGCCTCCGGGGGTATATCAGGCCTGGAAGACGTCCGAAGGGTTCTGCCGTTGCGACGAGACGGAGTGGTGGGTATGATTACGGGGAGGGCGCTTTACGACGGGCGTCTGGACCTGGAAACAGCCATCAGGACCGCACGTGAGGATGGATAAAAAATCGCTTGACATGTTGACATCTCAATCGTAAACTTTAGGTTTACTTATAGGGCTTATACGCCATGCTCGAACAACGCATAACAGAAGCGCTCAAGGAGGCCATGCGATCCAAAGAGAGAGATTCGCTTGTCCTGCCTGAGGCTTCTGAAGGCCTCTATCAAGAACAAGCAGGTGGAAAAGGGCAGGGCGCTCACCGACGAAGAGGTCACAGGACTGATTTCGTCCGCCATCAAGAAGGGCAAGGACTCCATCGAGGCCTTTCGAAAGGGAAAGCGGGAAGATCTCGCCACCAAGGAGGAAGAAGAGATAAAGATCCTCCAGGAATTCCTGCCCGCGCAGCTTGGGGCTGAGGAAATGGAAAAGACCGTTCGGGAGGTCGCCTCCCAGCTCGGGGCAACCGGCCCCAAGGATCTGGGAAGAGTCATGAAAGAGGCCATGGTCCGAATGGCCGGTCGGGCAGACGGCAAGACGGTGAACGAGATCGTCAGGAGCGTCCTGAACCATTGATTGACCATCGGGCTTGGACATCACTCAAATGACTGCGCTTCCCTGTGCCTTTTCCCAGCGCGAAAATTTTCCGGGCTTCCCGTCATGGTTGACGGTACCTATCGTTGCGACCGAATCCTTCCCCGGCTCGAGAAGCCCTCATCTAACTTTCCATTCATGCCACGCGCCCAGGGCAAGACAGGCCGAAAGGCTCTTCCCGACCACGGTCGGAGCTTACGGCCCGCATTGGCGGGAACATCCTGCTCGATTTCATGATTGATGAGCCTTGACGATCAGGTCTTCCGTTTTCAAGCATGGAAGTGAACGGGATGTCGTTTCAATCGGCTAAAGAAGAGATAAAGAGAGCGGCTGATATTGTTGATCTGATCGGCCAATCCGTGCAGTTGAGAAAGGCTGGGAGATACCATGTGGGGCTTTGCCCCTTTCATCCTGAAAAGGACCCGTCCTTCACCGTCAACAGCGAACGGCAGACTTTTCACTGCTTCGGGTGCAAGCGGGGCGGGGACATTTTCTCTTTCTGGATGGCATACCATGGCGCCACTTTCACCGAAGCGATTCGGGACCTGGCAGAGCGGTATCAGATCCGGTTCACCGGGCATGAGGGCGGCGCGGCGGAGCGCGAACAGACGCGCCTTCGAGAGACGATTTTTCGCATCAACGAGACGGCGGCATCCTTTTACCAGTCCGTGCTGAGCGACCCGGCAGATGGCAAAGCTGCCAGGGCGTACCTGGAGAACCGCTCCGTCTCCAAAGAGACGGTGTCCCAGATGCGGCTTGGATTCGCACCGGATCAGTGGGATGGGCTGGCCGGACTGTCTGCGGAAGCAGAGGGTGGAGCCGAAAGAAGCGGTCGACGCAGGGCTTCTGGTGCAAGGGAGAAGCGGTGGGTTTTATGACCGTTTCCGGAATCGAATCATCTTTCCGATCCTTGATCTGAGGAAACGGGTCGTCGGATTCGGAGGCAGGGTCCTTGATCAGTCGCTTCCCAAGTATCTGAACACCTCTGAGACGGCCGTGTTTCACAAAGGGGAATCCCTGTACGGCCTCCACCTTTCCCAGGCCGCGATCCGGGAGAAGGGGCGGGCGGTGGTCGTGGAGGGGTATATGGACTTCATTGCCCTGAGAGGGCAGGGTCTCGAGGAGGTGGTGGCTACCCTGGGGACCGCCCTGACGGAGTCTCACGTAAGGCGGTTAAAGGGATTTGCGCAGCAGGCCGTGGTGGTCTTTGACGCGGACACGGCGGGCAAGGCCGCCGCACTGAGGAGCCTCCCTGTTTTTGCCAACGAAGGTCTTTCTGCCAAGGCGGTGGTGTTGCCGAAGGGCCATGATCCGGACACCTTTGTGAATCAGAAGGGCAGGGTGCGTTTCTTGATCTCCTGGAAGGGGCCCCGTCCCTGTTTGACTTCTATCTTGAGCAGAAGGCCGGCGAGGCCGCTTCGGAGGAGGAAAAGGTTCGGGCGGCAAGGGATCTTCTGCCCATCCTCGGGCAGATCCGCGACTTCGCCCTCCGCTCGCTTTATGTCCGCAAGGCTTTCGGAAAGGACGCGGATACGAGAAGGCATCCTTCTTTCAGAGCTGGAGTCGAGGACCCCAACAGCGAATGCCCACAAAGCGACCCCACTGACCGGGCAGGTCCATTCGGATGGCCCGAGGATCGGCGACCACCAATTGCTCAATCTGCTTGTGCACCACCCTTCCACCGCAGCGGCCCTGGCCGATGCGGACTTCAGCGTGGTGGTCTCCGATCCGGTGGTCCGGGATATTGTGGACCATTTCTTCGAGACCTATCGACGCGAGGGGACCGTTGTTGCAGAAGTTTTGCTTGATCTTCTTGAAAGAGAAACATCGCGACAAAAATTAAGAGAAGTGCTTCACCAGCCCGCCATATTCTCCGATGAGGACCGAGAGCAGGCGATTTCTGATTTCAAGCGGCAGATCCAGCGATTGGGGATTGCCGCCTCCATTCAGGAGGCCAAGAGAAGCCGGGGATTTGAATCGATTGGCTGAGCTGATCAGATTGAAAGCGCAGGGTGTTTGAGCGGTTGACGAGACTTACGGGCGTCATCTGATGGCGCGCCGGAAAGAGCGGGTTCCGCGGATTTGATCGGGGCCCGAACCATGGGAGGAATCCTGATGACGAAGAACACAGATATCTTGAACCTCAAGCGGCTCATTGATATCGGCAAAGACAAGGGCTACATCACCTACGAAGAGCTCAACGATGACCTGCCCGACGAGGTGGCATCATCCGAAGAGAGTGTGGACGACATCATGATGATGTTCGAAGACCTCGACATCATGGTCATCGACGAAGCGGCAAAAGACGAGGTGGAGAAATCCAGAAAACTTAAAAAGCACAGAGACAAACTGGACGACAAGGAGAACTACCGCATCGATCTGTCGGACACAAGCGGCAAGGGGGCCGATCCGGTCAAGATGTACCTTAAGGAAATGGGGTGCATTTCGCTTCTCACACGAGAGGGCGAAGTGGAGATCGCCAAGCGGATCGAGGCCGGGGAAAAAGAGGCGCTCAATGCCCTCATCGAGTGCTCCGTGGGGATCGAGCACATCATCGAGCTCGGCAAGGCGCTGAGTGAAGGCGAGCTGAAGGTCAAGGACGTGATCAATGATCTCGATGAGGAGGACGGCTTTACACAGACCGGTGAACGAAAGACTTCCCTGCTGGCATTGATTCAGCAGATCGAGGCGAACTATCAGGAGTGCCAGAAGGCCAGGCAGGAGATGATGAAGCCGCGCTGCACCGAATCCAGGAAGAGGAAGCTGTCGGCTGAAGCGGCCAAGCGGCAAGAAGAGATCCGGGGGCTGGTGGACGCGTTCAGGTTGGAAAAACGGCAGTTGGAGCTGATGGTCAGGCGACTTGAGCAGTCGGTGAAGGAGGTGGAGTCCGCCGAGAAACAAGTGGCCGAATGCATGCTTCTCGCGGGAGGCAAGCCGATTTCCTACCTCAAAAGATGCTTCGCTCAGATCCCCAAGACCGAAGGGGATGATCTCATCCAGCCCATTGGCCTACCTAAGCCAGAGGTGGTCAAGCTCAAAGAGAAGTTGGGGCACGCCCACGACGTCATCCAGGACGCGCGAGAGCGAACGAATCTGACACCGCGAAAGCTCAAGGAGACCCTCAGACAGGTGGAGCTGAGCCTGGAACGGGCAAAACGCGCCAAGAGCGAGCTGATCGAGGCCAACCTGAGGCTGGTCGTCAGCATTGCCAAGAAATATACCAACCGGGGGCTTCAGTTCCTGGATCTGATTCAGGAAGGCAACATCGGGCTGATGAAGGCCGTGGACAAATTCGAGTACCAGCGGGGGTACAAGTTCAGCACCTATGCCACCTGGTGGATCCGGCAGGCCATCACACGGGCCATTGCCGATCAGGCAAGGACCATACGGATACCGGTGCACATGATTGAAACCATCAACAAGCTCATCCGGACCTCCCGCTATCTGGTCCAGGAGCACGGCCGCGAGCCCACGCCCGAGGAAATCGCCGAAAAAATGGACTTTCCGCTGGAGAAGGTGCGGAAGGTCCTCAAGATCGCCAAGGAGCCCATTTCTCTTGAAACGCCGATCGGAGAAGAGGAGGACAGCCATCTGGGTGATTTCATCGAGGACAAGAAGATCATCTCGCCTGCTGAAGCGGTCATCAACTTCAATCTTGCCGAACAGACCCGGAGGGTCTTGACGACGCTGACCCCGCGGGAAGAGAAGGTCCTGAGGATGCGTTTCGGGATCGGCGAGAAGGCCGACCATACCCTGGAAGAGGTGGGCACGTGATTTCGACGTGACCCGCGAACGGATCGGCAGATCGAGGCCAAGGCCTTCAGGAAGCTGAGGCATCCCAGCCGCGCGAAGAAGCTCAGGAGCTTTATTGAAAACTGAGGAGCCGTCAAAGCGGAATGGAAGTCAATTTTCCTTGACAAATCCATGAATTCTCAGCAATGAATGGATGAGATGGTCAGGCGGGCCCATAGCTCAGTTGGAAGAGCCACCGGCTCATAACCGGTAGGTCCCTGGTTCGAGGCCAGGTGGGCCCACCAAAACCGATGAGGCGTTTCAACCATGATCTGGGCAGAGACAGGATTGATCTGACCATGCTTGGGACAACGCAACAAGGGCGCACCGCTGAAGGGTGCGCCCTTCGAGTTTTTTCCGGACGGCAGACCTTATGATTCCCAACCTGAGGGAGGTGCTGAAGGTTCTTGAGGGCCTGGCCCCTCCGGAGCTTGCAGAAGCGTGGGACAACCCGGGGCTGCAGGTGGGTGATCCGGATCGGAGGATCAGTGCCATCCTGGTCTCCCTGGATCCCACGCTGGCGGCGATCAGAGAGGCCTCGGCACGCGGCGCCCAGTTGCTGATCACCCACCATCCGCTGATTTTTCGGCCCATATCGAGTCTGGATATGGGCTCGTTTCCGGGCGATGTGATCGGTGAGGCGGTGAGGGGCGGTATCGCGGTTGTGTCTCTCCACACCAACCTGGATGCGGCCGAAGGCGGTATCAATGACATCCTGGCTGAGACTCCTCGATCTTCGTGACGTGGAGGTGTTGGAGAAAAAGACGAGGGATGGCGCGGTGCAGCAAGCTATTCCTGCCGAATCGAACACCGAAACCACGGGTTTAGGAAGAGTGGGGAACCTGCCCGAACCCGTGCCGCTTCCGGTCATGAAGACGAAAGTGATGGAAGCCCTGAACACCAAGCGTCCATTGAGACAAATTGGGGACAGGGACGACATGGTCCGCCGAGTGGCCGTGGTGGGGGGGGCAGGCGGTAGCCTTGTGGGCCGGGCCGTTGAGAGGGGCGCCGATATTTTGGTCACCGGAGATGTCAACTACCATCAAGCCCTCGATGCGGTGAGGCTGGGGCTTACCGTCATCGATGGCGGCCATTTTCTGACGGAGCACGCGGCCATGCGGGTTTTCGCGGAACGGCTGAAGACCGTCCTCGTGTCGGGAGCGTGGGCCGTACCCGTCAGTTATGTGGAAGAAGAGCGGTCCCCATTTGACGAGGGTTTTGTGTAGCGAGGGAAGTCTTGGAAGATAAAATAAAACACCTGATCGAAATCCAGGCATGTGATCAGAGGATTGCCGAGCTCCGGAGAAGGATCGACGAGGGTCCTTCGAGGATCCGGGCAACAGAAGAGACGCTCAAACGGGCCGAGGCAGCCACTCAGGCCGGTCTGGCGCAGGTGGAGGAAGCCAAGAAGGAGAGACGGACCGTCGAGCGACAGATCGATGAGCGTGAAGGCCAGATTCAAAAGAGCAATGTCAAGCTTTCCAATATCAAGTCAAACAAGGAGTACCAGGCCGCCCTCAAGGAGATCGACACATTGAGGCACGAGAAGACGGCCCTGGAGGACAGGGCCATCGAGCTCATGGAGCAGATCGAGGCCCTTGAAAAGCAGGGGGCCGAGGCGAGAACGCAGCTGGATAACGTCCGGGAGACCTCGACACGGGAAAAGGGCCAGATCCTGAGTGAGACCAAGTCCATGGTCGAAGAGTCGGCCCGGCTGGAAGAAGAACGGAAAGCACTGTGCGGAGGCGTCGACGCGGACCTCCTGAAACGCTATGACTTTCTGAGAGAGCGCAAAGGCGGGCTGGGCATCAGTGCGGTGATCAAGGGTATCTGTCAGACCTGTCATATCGGCATTCCCCCGCAGCAGTTCAATTTGCTTTTGCGGGGGGAGGAGCTGATGAGCTGCCCCAACTGCACCCGTATCATTTACTGGGGTGAAAACAAGGCCTATTCGGCAGAGACAACCGAATCCAGTGATGAGTGATCAGTAAGAGCAAACAGGCATAACGGATAAGCATGGCGCTCCTTCACGACCGACTTGGCGGCCTCGGCCAACTCAAGGCGAATCGTGACGTGGCCGTGCTTTTTCAGTTGACTTCGCCAAATCGATGGTGAAGATTCAAAAATTCGCCGGATGACCGGGATGGACGGCCAGTGATCCGTGGGTTGCGGTGGGTGTTCAGTGTTTGATCGCCGATCATTTCATTCCCGCGGCCCACAGGAGACAAGATTCGCTCGACGCGGGCCGTGGCACGGCGAGGCGGCGGTTTGAGTCAGGAGGGTGAAAATTACGATGAGCAAGACCATGGATCTCGCAGACAGGGTGATGTTCAAGACCTACGGTCGGCTCCCTTTGACGCTGGTTCGGGGCGAGGGTTGCCGGGTCTGGGATGAGGATGGAAAGGAATTTCTTGATTTTGTCAGCGGAATCGCCGTCTGTGCGCTGGGCCATTCATCCCCCGTCGTCAGCAAGGCGCTGGAGGCCCAATCCCGAACCCTGGTGCATGTCTCAAACCTCTACTACACACGGCCCCAGACGGAGCTTGCCGCGCTCCTGGTCGAACACTCCTTCGCGGACCGGGTCTTTTTCTGCAACAGCGGGGCGGAGGCCAACGAGGCAGCCATCAAGCTTGCCAGGAAATATGCCAGGGAGAAACATGGCACCCGACGTCACATGATCGTCTCCATGGTCGACTCGTTTCACGGCCGGACCATGGGCACGCTTTCGGCCACTGGGCAGGACAAAATCAAGACGGGATATGATCCTTTGCTGCCGGGGTTCAAATTTGTCCCCTTCAACGACCTTTCGGCCCTTGAGCGGGCCATGGACGATGCGGTCTGCGCGGTGATGCTCGAACCCATCCAGGGAGAAGGCGGGATCATCTGCCCGGGTCCCGATTACCTGAAGGAGGTGAAGGCCCTGTGCCGGGAAAGGGGCGCGATCCTCATCTTCGACGAAGTGCAGGTGGGACTGGGGCGGACCGGAAAGCTCTTTGCCCATGAGCACTACGGTGTCACCCCTGATATCATGACGCTGGCCAAGGCCCTTGGAAACGGGCTACCCATTGGGGCCATGCTCTCCACCGAGGAATTGAGCCAGGCCTTTGGCCCCGGAAGCCATGCCACCACCTTTGGCGGGACCCCTCTCGTAACGGCTGTCTCAAAGGCTGTGCTGGAGAGCCTTTTGAACGACGGGTGGATCGACCATTGTGCGGAGGTGGGCCGTTACTTCAAGGAACGGCTCCAGTCCCTAGCGCAGAAACACCCTTCGATCAAATCGGTGAGGGGCCTCGGCCTGATCCTTGGCATGGAGATGGACCGGCCCTGCGGGCCCATGGTCAACGATTGTCTGCAGAAGGGGTTCCTCGTGAACTGCACCCACGATACGGTCCTGCGTTTCGTCCCGCCCCTGATCGTCAAGAAGGAAGAGGTGGACCGTCTTGTGGAAGTGCTCGATGGGGTGTTGAGCCAACATGAAGCAGCCGCTCAAGCATAAGGGGATGAAACGGGATTTCTTGACCATACGGGCGTTGACCCGGGAAGAGATGCTCTCCCTTGTCAATAGAGGCCTTGCGTTGAAGCGTGGAGAGGGGGACGGGTCGGTTCTGCGAGGCCGCATCCTTGGCCTGATCTTTCAGAAGGCATCGACCAGGACCAGGGTCTCTTTTGAGGCGGCCATGTTCCGTTTGGGCGGACAGACCTTGTTTATGACCTCGGCCGATACCCAGATGTCCAGAGACGAACCCCTCAAGGACACGGCCAGGGTCCTTTCCCGATACGTGGATGCCATGGCCATCCGGACCTATTCCCAAGCCATGTTGGAGGAAATGGCCTTCTGGGCGGAGATTCCTGTTATCAACGCCCTGACCGACCTCTATCACCCCTGTCAGGTCCTGAGCGACCTGATGACCGTGCTGGAGAAGAAGGGCAGGGTCCATGACCTGCGCGTGGCGTGGGTCGGCGACGGAAACAACGTGGCCCACTCGTGGATCGAAGCGGCCAAGGTCCTGGGGTTCCACCTGGTTTTGGCCTGCCCGTCCGGGTATGAACCGGAAGAGAAGGTCCTTGAAGGGGCAGGCCAAAATGTCCGCGTCGTGACGGATCCCCGCGAGGCGATCTCCGAGGCCGACGTCATCAACACCGACGTGTGGACCAGCATGGGGCAGGATGCCGAGCGGGATAAACGGCTTCGAGATTTTCAGGGCTTCCGGATTGACGACGCCTTGATTCGCCTCGCCAGGCCTGATGCCATCGTCATGCACTGCCTTCCGGCCCACCGGGGTGAAGAGATCACAGAATCGGTGCTCGAGGGGCCGCACTCTGTGGTGTTTGACCAGGCGGAAAACAAGATGCACCTTCATCAGGCCCTGCTCGAGTGGCTGATCCCGGCCGCTTGACGGCTAGATGTGAAGTGGGAAGTGCCTAAAGTGCGCTAAAGTGCCTAAAGTGGAGCGGTGTGCGGGACAAAACCGTGCGCCTTGTGCCGTAAGCCGAGCGACGCGTCTATTGTCTACGGAGAGAAACCTTGAGTGAACACAACATCCATAAGATCGTACTGGCCTATTCGGGTGGGCTCGACACGTCCGTGATCCTCCGCTGGCTCAAGGAGACCTACCGGTGTCCTGTGGTAGCCTACGCCGCCGACCTGGGGCAGGGAGACGAGGTCAAAGAGATCAGGGAGAAGGCCCTTAAAACCGGCGCCGATGAGGTGGTGATCGAAGACCTGCGGGAGGAATTCGTCCGGAGCTACGTCTGGCCCGCCATGCGGGCCAACGCCTGTTATGAATCCATCTACCTGCTGGGGACTTCGCTTGCAAGGCCCGTGATCGCGAAAGGGCCAGGTCAACGCCGCCCGCAGGTTCGGGGCAGATGCCGTGAGCCACGGCGCAACCGGGAAGGGCAACGACCAGGTCCGCTTTGAGCTTACCTACATGGCGCTCGAACCGGGTCTCAAGATCATTGCCCCTTGGCGGATCTGGGATTTTCGAGGCCGGGAGGATTTGATCGAGTACGCGCGGACAAGGGATATCCCCGTACCGGTGACCAAGGAAAAACCCTATTCGAGCGACCGAAACCTCCTTCACATCAGCTTCGAGGGCGGAATCCTGGAGGATCCCTGGTCAGAGCCCCCGGAAGACATGTTCGTCCTGAGCGTGTCTCCGGAAAAGGCCCCCGACAAGCCGACCTACGTGGAGATCCGGTTTGAAAAGGGAGACGGCGTGGCCGTGGATGGCGAGGCCATGACCCCGGCCCAACTGCTGGCCCACCTCAACGAGGTGGGTGGGGAAAACGGCATCGGGCGCGTCGACCTGGTGGAGAACCGCTACGTGGGGATGAAGTCGCGCGGCGTCTATGAGACCCCTGGGGGGACCATTCTGAGGGCCGCCCACATGGCCATGGAATCCATCACCATGGACCGCGAGGTCATGCACATCCGGGACGGGCTCATCCCCCGGTATGCCGAGATGATCTACTACGGGTACTGGTTCTCCCCCGAAAGGGAGATGATTCAGGGGCTCATCGACGATAGCCAGAAAAACGTTTCGGGCGTGGTCCGTTTGAAGCTCTACAAGGGGAATTGTACGGTCGTGGGGCGCAAATCGGAATCGTCCCTCTACCATCCCGACTTTGCCACGTTTGAAGGCGACAGGGTCTACGATCAGAAGGATGCGGAGGGTTTCATTCGCCTGAACGGGTTGCGGCTCAGGATCGCCAGACTGCTTGACAAGGGCTCCGGGTCCGACCACTGAAGGACATGACTATGGCTACGAAAGTGTGGGGCGGCCGTTTTCGCGAAGAGACGAACGCCGTCGTTCATCGGTTCAATGCCTCCATCGGCTTTGATCACCGGCTCTATGCCCAGGACATCGCCGGCAGCATTGCGCATGCGCGGATGCTCGCAAAACAGGGGATCATCACCGAGGAAGAGGCCTCGCAGATCATGGCTCTGCCTGGCGCAGATCAAACGGGACCTGGATCGAGGGACCCTCTCCGTGGACGATCAATACGAAGACATCCACACGCTCGTTGAACGGACCCTCATCGATCGGCTGGGCGCCGTCGGCGAGAAGCTCCACACGGGAAGGAGCCGAAACGATCAGGTGGCCCTGGACGTCCGCCTCTACGTGCGGGAAACCATCTCGCGGATTCTGGACCTGATCCGAACCCTTCAGGGGGCCCTGGTTCAGTGCGCCGATGCAAACCCCGGCCTCATCATGCCCGGGTACACCCACCTCCAGCGGGCCCAGCCGGTGCTCTTGGCCCATCACCTGCTGGCCTACTACGAGATGCTGAAAAGGGATCGCGCCCGGTTCCAGGAGAGCCTCAAACGGGTGGATGTCCTGCCCCTTGGCAGTGCCGCCCTGGCCGGGTCCACCTTTGATCTGGACCGTGACATGGTGGCCAAGGAGCTGGGCTTTGGGGCCGTCTCCCGCTAACAGCATGGATGCGGTGAGCGACCGGGACTTCGTGCTGGAGTTTCTGTTCAACGCTTCGGTCCTGATGATGCACCTGAGCCGCCTGAGCGAGGAGCTGATCCTCTGGTCGAGCCAGGAGTTCCGGTTCATTACCATCGCGGATGGTTTCTGCACGGGGAGCAGCATCATGCCCCAGAAAAAGAACCCCGACATCCCCGAGTTGGTCCGGGGCAAGACGGGCCGGGTGTATGGACATCTGATGTCGCTCCTCACCACGCTCAAAGGGCTCCCCCTCACCTACAACAAGGACCTCCAGGAGGACAAGGAAGGGCTCTTTGACACGGCCGACACGGTCATGACATCGCTGGATGTGATGGGAAGACTCATGGGGGCCGTCACCTTTGATGCGGGACCGGCTGCGGCAGGCGGCCGAGCAGGGTTACCTGGCCGCAACCGACCTGGCAGACTACCTGGTGACCAAGGGCATGAGCTTCAGGCAGGCCCATGAGGTGGTCGGAAGGATCGTCCTTTTTGCCATGGATCGCCAGAAGGAGCTCCACCAACTCACGCTGGAGGACCTGCGGGGTTTCTCGCGACAGATTGAAGAAGACGTCTTTGACTGGCTCGACCTGGCAGGGTGCGTCCGGAGACGGAACATCACAGGGGGCACCGGAGATGAGGCGGTGGCGCAGCGTCTCCTCCGGGCAAAGCAGGAACTCGGCCTATGAAGCAGGGGTCATGGGTCTGGCCATTCTTTTCTCACTGGCGGCAACACTGGGTCTTGCCGCCTGCGGGAAAAAGGACCGTCCCCGCTCTCCCCGGAAGGGAATTGCCTTTCAGGATCGAGGAACTGTCGGCGACCTTGGAGAGCGGTTGGGCCGTGCTGAAGGGCCGGCTGGTGAAGCCATCGGGAAAGAAGGCAGAGATCAGCGAAACGGAGATCACCGGATGGCGGGTATACCACGCCCATTATCCCGATTGAGAATGGTCCTTGCGAAGGCTGCCCCCTGGATTTCAGCCGTGTCTACGAGATGGACGGTAAAGGTCGGCGAGGACGGCCGGTTCAGTGCTCGCGTGGTCCTTGAGCCGCCGGTGGAGGGTATCCATTTTTTTCAGGTTCGGCTCACCGGGCGCAGGCTGGGCCGTGGGTTCCTTGTCGGATCGGGCCAAGCTGGTGATCCGCTTAGCGATCTGCCCCCCTTCGGGCATGAGCTCTAATTTAAGACGATGCGCGATGAGACTCATCAGAATATCGAATATCGAACAAGGAATAATGAATGTCGAAGGAATGCAAGAGATTTGGCTTAGGACAGATTGAAAAGCATCAAAGCTGCGAGACAAGCTGATCATAACATTTCATAATTCGAAATTTCTTGTATGATATTCGATACGCAGGACAACAGGATCAGGACGATGCACCATTTTGACTACAAAGGTCGTGAGCTCTACTGCGAGGACGTGCCGGTGGCCCACATGGCGGAGGCCGTCGGAACGCCCTTTTATCTTTACTCCCATGCCACGCTGACGCAACACTTCAGGGCGTTTGACCGGGCCTTTGATGGGATCGGCCACCTCATCTGCTTTTCCATGAAGTCCAACTCCAATCTGGCCCTTCTCCGACTCTTTTCTCAGCGAGGGCGGCGGGGTGGACATCGTCTCGGGCGGCGAGCTTTACCGGGCGGTCAAGGCCGGGGTCGATCCGCGGAAGATCGTATACTCCGGGGTCGGGAAACAGGCCGAGGAGATCGAGTACGCCCTCAAGACGGACATCCTCATGTTCAACGCCGAATCGGGCCAGGAGATCATCCGGATCAACGAGGTGGCCGGGCAGGTTAGGGAAGAAGGCGAGGATCGCCATCCGGGTGAATCCCGACGTGGATCCGAAGACCCACCCTTACATCTCCACCGGCCTCAAGAAGAACAAGTTCGGGGTGGACATCCGCGAGGCCGTGGAGCAGTATGCGCTGGCAGCGCGGTTGGGAAATCTGGACGTGAGCGGGATTTCCTGTCACATCGGGTCCCAGTTGACCGAGGTGAACCCTTTTGTGGATGCCCTGAAAAAGGTCTTGCTCCTGACGACCCGGCTGCGGGACCTGGGTATGAACATCCGCTACCTGGACATCGGCGGAGGGCTCGGCATCACCTATAACGCCGAAACCCCGCCTCACCCGGACCAATACGCGGACGCCCTCAAGAGGGAGATCGATGGCTCTGATTTGACCCTGATCCTGGAGCCCGGTCGAGTGATCAGCGGGAACGCGGGAATCCTGGTGACCAGGGTGCTCTACACCAAGTCCACCAAGGAGAAGTCATTCATCATCGTGGATGCGCGCCATGAACGATTTGATGCGGCCGACGCTCTATGACTCCTACCACGCCATCCGCCCGGTCAGGAAGTCAGAAGGCGGCGCCATCACGGCGGACATCGTCGGTCCCATCTGCGAATCGGGCGACTTTTTTGCCAAGACAAGGGAAGTGGCGCCATTTCAGCCCAATGACCTGATGGCCATCATGAGCGCCGGCGCCTATGGCTTCAGCATGTCATCCAACTACAACTCCCGGCCAAGGGGTGCAGAGGTCATGGTCAAGGGGGATCGTTTTTTCATCATCCGGGAGCGGGAGCGCTACGAGGATCTCGTCAGGGGGGAGACGATCCCTGATTTTTTGCGATAGGAACGTGGAGGCGGAAGGGTACCGGGCAGAACCGAGTTCCTCGTCCAACGCCCTTTTGTGGAGTAAGCATGGAAACATCGAATTCTGGAAAATGAGCGGCAGCGGCAACGACTTCATCGTGATCGACAACCGGGACGGAAAGGTCGGGGATGACGAGATGGCCCGGTCTGGTGGAGCGGGCCTGTCGGCAGGAGGGCCTCTGTGGGGGCCGACGGTGTCATCTTCGTGGTCAACTCGGATCAATACGATTTCGGCTGGCGGTTTTTCAACGCCGACGGAGGGGAGGTCGAGATGTGCGGCAACGGGAGTCGGTGTGTCTCCCGGTTTGCCCTTTTAAAGGGGATTGCCGGACCCCGGATGACCTTCGAGACCCTGGCGGGACCCATTTCCGCGGAGGTCGACGGGCGCCGCGTAAAGGTCCTCATGCCCAAGCCCTTCGGCCTGAAAATGGGCCTGTATCTGAACGGATTCGAGGGGGTTGAGACCATGGACTTCCTGAACACGGGGGTCCCGCATGTGGTGGCCTGCGTCAAGGACCTCCCAAACCATCCGGTTGTCGACGCAAGGCAGGGTCATTCGTCATCACCAGCAGTTCGCCCCCTGGGGGACCAATGTGAATTTTATCCGGATCATCTGCGAGAACGGACTGGAGGTGAGGACCTATGAGAGGGGCGTCGAGGATGAGACGCTTGCCTGCGGGACCGGCGCCATTGCGAGCGCCCTGACGGCTTCCGTGAGGGGTCTGGTTCGGTCACCCGTTCGGGTCAAGACCCAAGGGGGGGGAAGAACTGCTCATCCATTTCAAGAAGGCTGACTCTGAGACGGAACCGTTTTCAGAGGTGTGGCTGGAGGGCAACACCACCATCGTGTACCAGGCCCGGCTTCACGAGGAGGCCCTTTGAAAGGTCCAAGGTCCAAGGTGTAAGGTGCAACGGGAAAACCTTAGAGACAGCGAATCCGAGCCCCTATGAGCCGTCAGCTATGAGCCCAAGGGGCGTCAGCCCCTTGTGAAGGAGAGCAAGCCATGTTGAAAGCCATCGTTGCCGGTGCGGCCGGTCGGATGGGAAAACGGATCATCCACGCGATCCATCAACATCCTGACATCCAGCTGGGCGGGGCCTTTGAACAGCCGGGTCCACCCGGCGGTGGGTGCGGACGCAGGGGTTGAGGCGGGCGTGGGGTCGCTCGGCGTCCGAATTGAAGCGTCTTTGGAGGGGGCGGCGGGTTCTTCGGAGGTGCTCATCGATTTTACGACCCCCGATGCGACCCTTCAAAACATCCGGTCAGCGGCCAAAAGCGATCTGCCCATGGTCATCGGCACCACCGGGTTTTCGGCGGGACGCTCTGGAGGAAGTGGAAACGCTCTCAAGAGAGATGCGTTGCGTCATGGCGCCCAACATGAGCGTGGGGGTCAACGTCATGTTCAAGATCGCAGGCGAGATGGCGCGGATCCTCGGGGACGACTACGACATGGAGATCCTGGAGGTCCATCACCGACTCAAGAAGGACGCCCCGAGCGGCACGGCCATGCGCCTTGCCCAGATCCTGGCAACGGCCGTGGGAAGGGACCTGGACAGGGTGGGGGTCTATGAGCGCCGCGGTGTCATCGGCCAGCGCACCGACGAGGAGATCGGCATTCAGACCTGGCGGGCCGGGGACATCACGGGTGAGCACACCGTCATGTTCGGCGGCATGGGCGAGCGTCTGGAGCTCATCCACCGGGCCCACAATCGGGACAACTTCGCCAGGGGTGCCGTGCGTGCGGCCCTCTGGGTGGTCAAACAGCCCAAGGGGCTTTACGACATGCAGGACGTGCTGGGACTGAGATAAGGAGAGAGCGATCCCAATGGAAATTTTCGACAAGGCAGAACGACTGAAGCGGCTTCCCCCTTACCTTTTCAAGGAGATCGACCGCAAGAAGGCCGAGGTGAAGGCCCGCGGGGTGGACATCATCGATCTGGGGGTCGGCGACCCCGATTTGCCCACCCCCAGGCATATCATCGAGGCGCTCAAGCGGGCTGCGGACGACCCGGCCAACCACCGCTACCCCTCCTACTCCGGGATGGACGACTTCAACGGGGCCGCAGCCGCATGGTACAAGACGCGGTTTGGGGTGGATCTCGACCCGGCAACCGAGGTCGTGACCCTCATCGGGAGCAAGGAAGGGATCGCCCACTTCCCCCTGGCCTTTGTGAACCCGGGCGACGTGGTCCTGGTGCCTTCCCCGGCCTACCCGGTCTACAACATCTCCACCATCTTTGCAGGCGGCGAACCCTTTGTCATGCCCTTGATTGAAAAGAACGGGTTTCTGCCGGACCTTGAGGCCATACCGGAAGACGTGCTGAGGCGGGCCCGGATTCTCTTCATCAACTACCCCAACAACCCGACGGCGGCCGTGGCCGACCTGGACTTCTTCCGGCAAGTGGTGGCGCTGGCAAACAAGCACGAAATCCTCATTTGCCACGACGCCGCGTACACCGAGATGGGCTTTGACGGCTACCGCCCCCACAGTTTCCTGGAGGCAGACGGTGCCAAGGAGATCGGCATCGAGTTCCATTCCCTGTCCAAGACCTACAACATGACCGGCTGGCGCATCGGGTTCGCGGTCGGCAACCGAAAGGCCATCGATGGCCTGGGGGTCATCAAGAGCAACATCGACTCGGGTGCCTTCCAGGCCGTTCAGATTGCGGGGATCGAAGCGCTCCAGGGGGACCAGACATGCGTTGAGGAGATGATCGGGTTTACCAGGAAAGACGTGACATCATGGCAAGGGGTCTCAAGGCCGTGGGCTTTGAGCTCCAGGTGCCAAAGGCCACATTCTACATGTGGGTCAAGGTCCTCAAGGGATACACCTCGGCCCAGCTGGCCACGAGACTCCTGGAGGAAGCGGGTCTTGTGGTGACCCCCGGAAACGGGTTTGGGGCCCCGGGTGAGGGTTACTTCCGGATCGCTCTGACCCAGAAAAAGGAAAGAATCGAGGAGGCCATCGAGAGGCTGAAGAACATGTCTCTGTAAGGCGGCCTGCGAACCTCCTATGTCTGAAACCGCCTACATCGCCATCGGATCAAACCTGGGGCGCAGGGCGCAGCACTGCCGAGAGGCGGTCGAGCAGATGGGTTCGATTCTCGGCTGCAAGGTCGTGGCCCAATCCGGCCTTTTCCGGACCGAGCCGATCGGGGTCCATGACCAGGACTGGTACGTGAACGGCGTGGTGGCGCTCGCAACGGCGCTTCAGCCCCGCGCATTGCTCGAAGCGCTTCTGGCCGTCGAAGCCGCCATGGGGCGGGAGAGAAAGGCGAGATGGGCGGCAAGGATCATCGACCTGGACATCCTGCTCTACGGGCAGGCCGTGATCGATGAGGTCGATCTCAAAATCCCGCACCCGCTCATGCACCTTCGGCGATTCGTGCTGGTGCCGATCAACCGGTTGGCGCCCCAACTGGTGCACCCGGTCCTTCAACGGACCATGGCGGCACTCTTGGCCGGGCTCCCCGAAGAGGGCCAGGCCGTCTTTGAGATCGAAGGGACCTGAATGCGGCTTCTGATCCTCATCATCCTCGGTTATATCCTCTACCGCATGGTCAAGCAGTTGATGGCGCCCAAGCCCAAGGTGGAAAAGACCGAACCAGGGGCGGCGGTGGACGAGCTGGTCAAGGACCCGGCGTGCAACACTTACGTGGCGCTCGGCAGCGCGGAAAAACGGGTCATCAAAGGAAAGCAGTATGCCTTCTGCAGCAAGGCGTGCGCGGACCGTTACGAGAAGGAAATAAAGAATCAGCCATAGAAGGGAGCTATTAAAATGAAATTTTTTATCGACACGGCCAGTGTGGACGAGATCAGAAAGACCGGCGAGCTGGGTCTCCTTGACGGCGTGACCACGAACCCATCCCTTGTCTCCAAGGAAAAGAGGGAATTCAAGGACCTGTTGAAGGAGATCTGTGGGATCGTGGATGGCCCGGTCAATGCCGAGGTGGTGAGCAAGGACCAGCCCGGAATGGTCCGGGAGGCTCAAGATCTCGTGAAGATTGCCGATAATATCGTGGTGAAGATCCCGCTCATCGAAGAGGGGTTAAAGGCTGTCAAGACACTGGCCAAAGAGGGGATCAAGTGCAATGTGACCCTTTGTTTTTCGCCCCTTCAGGCCTTGATGGCCGCCAAGGCCGGCGCAGCCTACATCAGCCCCTTTGTGGGGAGGCTCGATGACATCAGCCATCGCGGGATGGATCTGGTCGAGCAGATCATCAGCATTTATGACAATTACGGTTTCGAAACCGAGGTGATTGTTGCCAGTGTCAGGAATCCGGTCCACGTGATGGACGCAGCGCTCATGGGTGCAGATATCGCCACCATGCCGTATCAACGTGATCCAGCAACTCATCCGCCATCCGCTCACGGACATCGGGCTGGAGAAGTTCCTGGCCGACTGGAAAAAGATGGGCTAGAAGATGCGCGCACTTGGGGTCAAGACGGCTTCGCTCATGGCTCTTTTCCTTTGCCTTTCGATGGCGGCCGAATGTTTCGCCGACATTTACCGCTACCGGGATGAGCAGGGTGTCTGGCATTTTACGAACATCCAGACCGGAGACACCCGGTTCAGGATCTACATCCGCGAGGGCCAACGGACTCCTTCCCAATTCATCAAGAAATACGACGGAATGATAGAAGATGCCTCCAGGCGATTCGGCCTGGAGCCCTCCCTGGTCAAGGCGGTCATCAAGGCGGAATCGGATTTCGACCACGAGGCGATCTCGGATAAGGGCGCGCAGGGCCTCATGCAGCTGATGCCGGCAACCGCTGCAGACTTGGAGGTGAAGGACGCCTTTGACCCGAAGGAGAACATCGCGGGGGGGGCCCGGTATCTGAGCCAACTGATGGAACGGTTCGGAAACAACACGGAGCTGGCCATTGCCGCTTACAATGCAGGCCCCCAGGCTGTTCAAACCCACGGCGGGATCCCGCCTTTCGAAGAGACCAGGACCTTTGTCCAGAGGGTTCTCCGCTATTACCAGCAGCTCACCGAAGGGAGATAGGACCAGCCGGTTTTTTGTTGACAAAGGATAGGCTTGCTGTAAAATTGAAAACTTGTGATCGGCAGTCAGCTGTTCGGATTTTTATTCAAGGTGGTTGCTGAAAGCCGCTCGCTGACCGGGTGAGTCCGGAGCAGTTTCCGGGCATTCACCCGTTGATTGAGCGGGAATAGCTCAGTTGGTAGAGCCCCACGTTGCCAACGTGGTTGTCGCGGGTTCAAGTCCCGTTTCCCGCTCCAAACTATGAAAAACCGGAGTATTGGAGTGCTGGAGCACTGGAGTGATGAAAAGACTCCTGTGCGAGTGACCCAGTACTCCACCACTCCATTACTCCAACACTCCAAAAGGGTTCGGCGGCATAGCCAAGTGGCTAAGGCAGCGGTCTGCAAAACCGTTATTCATCGGTTCGAATCCGATTGCCGCCTCCAGTAAAATCAAGGGGTTCAGCCAGCCGGCTGATCTCCCTTTTCTTTTGCTGACCCCGCTCGGGACCTACTCGGAGCCACCTTCAGGATATTGACACCTTGACGCTTATTGGGTAAATGGGAGCCAAGAAGTCCTGGGTGACACCTTGTCAGTCTGGGAATACCGAATCGCATATTGGAGGGGGATTTCATGAGGAAATTGCCGGTGATCTGGTTAGGAATCTAGTTGGTGGTGGGGCTTGCCGCATTTCCGTGCCTTTTCGGCTCGGGTGTGGCCTTTGCCCAGGAGGACATTGCCAAACATGCGTCCTGCCCTTACTGCGGCATGGATCGGCAGAAGTTTGCACACTCCAGGGTTTTTGTCATCTACGATGAAGGATCAAGCGTCGGGACATGCTCAATCCATTGTACTGCAATCGACCTGGCCATCAACATCGATAAGACACCTAAGTCCATCATGGTAGGAGACTTCAACACCAAGGCGCTCATCGACGCGGAAAAGGCCGTCTGGGTTATTGGTGGGGGCAAAATGGGTGTCATGACCAAGAGAGCGAAATGGGCGTTTGGGGGCCAGAGCGGTGCTGATGACTTTATCAAACAAAACGGCGGAGAGATGGCCGCATTCGAACAGGCCATGAAGGCCGCGTATGAAGACATGTATCAGGATACCCTCATGATCCGTGAAAAACGAAAGATGAAGCGAATGAAGACACAGTGATCAAGAAAGGGTTCCTGGAGGAACGGCCCAGTCACTCACGCCTGTTTCAAATGACTGCAGGCTTTCGCGTTATGGCATTTCCGTCCGGTGGCAAGAAGGCTAGAGGTCATGGGGCCTAGACCATGAACAGCTTGAGCGAAAAGAGAACCCTTGGCAAGAACCGGCCTGCAGGTGGGTCGCCTGGGGGTGGCGGCCAGTTTCGGCGCACCGGCAAGTGCGTTTGAAGAAGCCTTTGAACGGGGCTGTAACTACTTCTACTGGGGGTCCATGCGGAAATCCGGCATGGCCCATGCCATCCGAAACCTTTGCGGCCAGGGGAGGCGGGAGGATCTTGTCATTGTGCTTCAGAGCTACTCGCGCTCGGCCGCCCTCATGGAGGGCTTCTTCGAGAGGGGGCTCAAGGGCCTCCGAATCGACCAGGCGGACATTCTGCTCCTGGGGTGGCACAACAAGTTGCCCGCTCAAAAGATTCTGGACAAGGCCCTCGAGATGAAAGACCGGGGCCTTTTTCGTTTCCTTGGCATATCCGGCCACAACCGGCGCCTTTTCCCGGAGCTCGCAACGCTTGGGATCTTCGACCTCTTTCATGTCCGCTACAACGCCGCCCACCGGGGCGCTGAAAAGGAGATCTTCCCCCACATCCAGGGTGAATCAAGGCCAGGGGTCGTCTCTTACACGGCCACGCGCTGGGGCCAACTCCTGAACCCTAAGAAAATGCCACCCGGGGAGGTGCCGCCTCCGGCGTGGGACTGCTATCGCTTTGTGCTTACAAACCCGGCGGTGGATGTCTGCATGACGGGTCCCAAAAACGCCGCCCAAATGCAGGAGGCCCTCAAGGCCCTGGCGCTCGGCCCCCTCTCGCAAGAGGAAATGGCCCGCATGGTAAGGATTGGAGACTACGTCCATGACCACACCGCAAGGTTTTTCTGATAAAGGACTCCGGCCTTCGATGATGATCCAGGTCACCCCGACCATTCAGATCGACGAACAGGAGCTTCAGGAAACCTTTATTCGGAGCTCAGGACCGGGCGGGCAAAACGTGAACAAGGTCGCAACGGCCGTCCAGCTTCGCTTTGACGTGGCCCAATCGCCCTCGCTGCCCCCGGAAGTACGTGATCGGCTCCTTCGTTTGGGCGGAAAGCGGGTCACCGATGCAGGCGTCCTGATGATTGACGCAAGGCGTTTTCGGACCCAGGAACGCAATCGCCAGGACGCAAGGGAGCGGTTGGTTGCCCTCATCCGAAAGGCCGCCGTGAGGCCTAAGACCCGACGGAAGACGCGCCCCACGGCCGGAAGCGTCAAGCGAAGGCTTGAATCAAAGCACCATCGGGCGCGGGTAAAACGGACAAGGCAGGGTCCGGTCGGAAGCGAAGACACGCAGGGTTCGTGATATGGGGCTTTTCGCTATCGTTTTCGGACGAAGCCTTGACGATCTTACACCGGCTTGCACCTTGCGCCTTTTTGAAACAACCGGCCGCAAATGGAATCCGGGAATTGATTCGCGTTTTTCTTTGATATAGAGTGACCTCCTTGGTTCCATGACCGGCGAATCGGTGGGTTTAAGTTGGACATGTTTCCCGCAAGACGGACGCACAACCAAATATTCTAGCGACGCAAAGGGTGACTCTCATGAACAAGGCTTTCACGGACATCAACAAAGTTTCTGTGTTTCTTGGCGCCGAGAAAAACCGTCCTGGGCAAAGACGCCGTGGTCCAGCTCGGCAAAGAGGCGAAGGCCCTACGCGCCAAGAAGGCGATCATCGTCACGGATCCGGGGGTGGTCAAGGCAGGCCTTTGTCGAATCGTTCAGGAAGTGCTTGACAAGGCCTCCATATCCGCGAAGGTCTTTGACAAGGTGGAGCCGGAGCCCCCCGTACGCGTTGTCGAGGCCTGCATCGCGGCCATCAAGACCGATGACTATGGTCTCATCGTGGGGCTTGGCGGTGGGAGCGCGCTGGATGTGGCCAAAGGGGCGGCGGCTATCGCCCCCCATGGCGGAAAGGTGCTGGACTACGTTGGCATGGACACCATCCCCGGCCCCGGGCTCCCGAAGATCCTTATTCCGACCACGGCAGGGACCGGCAGTGAAGCAACGCGCGTCTTTGTGATGACCGACGAGGCCGATAACACCAAGAAGGTTGTTTTCAGCGATTTTCTCATGTCCGACGTGGCGATTCTGGACCCCATGCTGACCGTCTCCATGCCGTCCTCGGTGACGGCGGATACGGGCCTCGATGCCCTTGTCCACGCCGTGGAGTCATATGTCTCCGTAAACACCACCCCCTTCGCCGAAATCCTCGCCCTGGAGGCCGTTAGCCTCATCGCACACAATCTGCCCATCGCCTACGCCAAGGGCACCCATCTGCAAGCCCGCTACAACATGCTCCTGGCGGCAAACCTGGCCGGGTCTGCCTTTACGAGCGGCGGGTTGGGAGCCGTCCACGGGCTCTCCTACGTGTTAGGCACCCAGTACCACATGCCCCATGGACGATCCAATGCCATCATGCTGCCCCACATCATGGCCTTCAATCGGACGGGGAACCTGGAGAAGTTCGTAAGAATTGGCCGAGCCATGGGTGAAGTGACAGAGGGCCTGTCCCTGCACGAGGCCTCAGAAAAGTCCGTCGCAGCGGTCAAGAAACTCCTGACCGCGGTCGGTATCTCCTTTCGTCTCTCTGATTACGGGATCCCGCGGGAAGATCTCCCGATCCTTGTGGAGGGAGGCCTCAAGCAGTCCCGCCTTTTTGTGCCCAACCCCCGTGATCTGACGGAATCGGACGTCCGAAAGATCTACGAAGGGGCCTATTGAAGCGGTTTGGCGTGGACATGTTTTCCGTCCACGCCAAACCCTTTGCTGCTCGAGATCACAAAAGCCCGGACATCCGGCGGATCAGGCCAAATCCCCTGTCTTCTTTCCGGCGCACTCCCTGCTTGCCTTGATGCCTCTTTCGACGTCCAACGCCATAGCCGGGCGAGAAAACGATCTCATTGTCCTCACTTGTCTGACCCGAATTAATATTTTTGTAATAATGCCGGTTAGATAAATTGCTAATACCCAATTCGGCCCGTCGGCTTTTCTCCTGGCGGTGGGGTTGACTTGTGTTACAATGTGGTATTATCTTCAAAGCAGGCCCTAAGTATCCCGAAGGGCAAGTGTTCCTTTACAGGGTCGGCTCTGGCGAAGTCCTCTTGCGGTATTTTTCATCCGACTTCAGAAAGCGGCCGTTCGTTTCGAGGGACGGGGCGGTCAAGAAGGGTCGCGCTTTCTTCCTTGAGGCTCACACCCGGCAGCCCGCCAACCACCGTCGGAAAGGAGGGAGTCATGGGGAGCTCAGAAGGTTTGACGTTCGCTGAGCCCTCGGATCGGCTCAGCCACCTTCTAACCGAAAAGGATGTCATCATCAATGGCATTTCCGATGCATTGATGCTGCTGGATGCGAAGACTTACAGGATCATCGATGCCAATCGAGCCTTCCTCGATGCCTACCATCTCACCCGGGAGCAAGTCGTCGGCAAAGCCTGTCACAAGATCACTCACAATCTGGAGGTCCCCTGCAGCCGGGTGGAACATAAGGATTCCTGCCCCCTGGAGGGGTCTGTAGCGGACCGGCGCGGCTTTTCACGCGGAGCATGTGCATCGAGACAGTGATGGCCGTGACCTCTATTTCGAGATCACGGCATACCCCGTCAAGGATTCGGACGGACACGTCAATCGTGTCATCCACCTCGCCCGAGATGTTACGACCCGCAGGGCGGCCGAGATTGCCCTTAAAGAAAGCGCCGAGAAGATAAAGCGTTTCGCCTACTCCGTTGCACACGACCTGAAGAACCCTTCAGTGGCGGTTTATGGGGTGGCGAGACTGCTGATTGGGCAGTATGGCCATCTGCTGGAAGAAAGGGGCCGCGCCCATTGTGAGCATATCCTAAAAGGTGCCAGAGAGATCGCTGAATTGGTTGAAAACATCAATCAATTCATTGCGACCAAAGAGCTCCCCCTGAAAATCGAAAACGTGAACCTAAAGGAGGTTCTTAGAGACATCAGGGATGAGTTCTCGACGCAGCTGGAAGGACAGCAGGTCCGGTTGAAGGAACCGGACACAAACACTATGATCAACGCGGACAAAATTTCTCTCACTCGGGTGTTTCGTAATCTGGTTGAAAATGCTTTGAAGTATGGCGGGAACGACCTCCGGGAAATCGAAATAGGCTGCAAATCCACTGACAACGATCGCATCCTGTGCGTGCGGGACGACGGCAATCGCACTCCGGGAAGAGGACACTGGGCGGATTTTTGACTTCTTCGAGAGGGGATCCAACAGCAAGGCGATCCAGGGCTCCGGCCTGGGCCTGGCCATCGTAAGAGAAATCGTGGAACAACACGGCGGCAGGGTATGGCTCGAATCCGGCAATACAAGAGGGACGACCTTTTGCTTCTCCATTCCGAAAGCCCAAAGACGAAGCACACACTAGCTCACGAATCGTCCATTGATCGGCGCCTATTTCCAGGCGGCCTCCCAAATGGAGCGAAGACATTCCCGTTCATTCAAAGGACAGGTCATGGCTAGATCCGTTGCACTCCCTTTAGGCTTCCTCTTATTCCTTTTCCTTTTTGGCTGCCCATACAGCCACGTGAAGAACCCGGGAATGCAGGTGATTAAGACAGGGGACCTCTTTCCGGCAATACCGCTTCAGACGCCCTCCGATCCCGAAGACCGCCGGTATCTCGGTCTTTCCGATGGCAAGACCTTCACGCTGGACAACATAAAGGGAAACCTGGTGCTGGTGGAGATGATGAATGTGCATTGTTCCACCT
This sequence comes from uncultured delta proteobacterium, assembly GCA_963699845.1. GTDB lineage: Bacteria > Desulfobacterota > DSM-4660 > Desulfatiglandales > Desulfatiglandaceae > CAWHLE01. The sequence goes on along the minus strand of CAVOVO010000015.1, from coordinate 60,740 downwards.
GCAGGGCACAGGCCCCGGAGTACAACAAACTCTATGCGCTTATTGAAGGCGACCCCAAAACAAAGGGACAAATAAAGGTGCTTGCCATAGCGGCAGGCAACGGAGACGAGGAGGTCAAGGAATTTCGAGATAAGTATAAAGTTCCTTTTCCCCTTATCCCGGATCCCGGATTTTCCATGCACCGAGCCATCGGTTCAAGCCCAACACCTTTTTCCATCTACGTGCGTCAGGATATCAGCGGACGGATGGGCCGGGTGATCGATACCCACCTTGGGCCCATTTTCGACCATGGGGATTTATTCAGGCAACTGGCGGGCATGATGACGGTGGACCTGGCCGCGATCGAAAACCAGGGACGCGAAAAGGAGGCAAAAACTGCAGAAGTCAAACCGATCATCACCGATGAAGAAGTGGAAGGGCGCGTGAAGATCGCATTTGAATCCATGGGCGGTACCGTGAGTCAAATTGAAAAAATATCTCTGAAGGATTCGAAAACGATTTACACTGCCATTGTAAAAAAGCAGGATGGCGGCGACCGCTTTTTTGCCGAGATGGTGAGCCGTTCCGTGCCATGTGATGTCTGCCATGATGCGCACTTCATCTACGTATTCGATTCGACAGGCAAGGTGGTTGGCTTTGCCCCCATTCAACTGACCAAATATGGCAACGAGCCATGGGATGAATCAGATCTTTCCAAGATTCGGTCGCGAATCCTGGGAAAATATATCTTCAAGCCGCCTATCTTCGATCCTAAGATCGATGCCGTCTCATCCGCTACCATCACGGCCGCGGTCATTTTTGACAGCCTATCCCATGGTGAGGTCATTCTTGAAGCGCTCAAGAGAAGAGGGATGATCCAGTAAGGCCCGTGCGTGTGGGGGAATGAAGCGCCTTTTGAGACCTTGTTGTGATCCACCATATTTGATAAACTGACAAGTTAAGATTATAGAGATCCGACCTTATCCCATTTGCGGCATTGACGAAATAGCGGTATGACTGGCTTTGAGCGAAAATATGTTTCCCATTTGACCACCCGAATCCGGAGCGGCGAGCGCAGGGTTTGTGTTGCCGGGCTTTCTGGGACGGCCCTTTCCTACTTCCTCTCCGAGCTCCTTTCCGGTTTTGACAGACCGTGCCTCATCATCCACTCAGGACGGAAAGAGGCCGAGGCCCTTTACAAGGAGCTCCAGTTCTTTCTCTCCATCCCCGAGCAGGATTCGGGTGGGGAGGGTTCCAGGCTCCATGGGTTCGCCCCCTACGACATGAGCCCCCTGAGCGGGCTCAGCCCCAATCGCGAGCTGGTCACCCGGCGGATCGAGGCGCTTTACGCGGCCCTCTCCCTCAAGAACCCGATGGTCATCACCTCTCTCGATGCGGTGGCTTACAGGACCTTGCCCAAGGAAGTCTTTGTTCGGGCCATGGAGCTCATCCAGACCGGAGAAACGATCGAGCGGGACCTCCTGTTGAGGCGGCTCGAGTCCAACGGTTACCAACGCACCTCCCTCGTCGAGGAAAGGGGCGACTACGCGGTGCGCGGCGGTGTCATCGACATTTTTCCTCCCCTTCAGCCTCTCCCGCTCCGGTTGGAGCTCTGGGGAGATCACCTGGAATCCATTCGCCGCTTTGACCCCCTCACTCAAAGATCCCAGGCGATCATGGAAGAAGCGGTGGTGCTCCCCGCCTCTGAAATCATCATGGACCGGGACACCCTCGGCCGCGCCCGGTCCATGGGAAGGCTTCCGAAGGGTTCTGAGGAGGGCTTGAGCTTTCCGGGGCAGGAGGCCTGGCTGAATCACTTCTACGACCACCTGGACACGTTGATCGGGTACCTGTCACCCGACACGCTCATCGTGGAAGTGGAGCCCAACCATTTCGGACCGAAGCTCCTTCGCCTGCACGAACGTTTTGAGACGGATGTTGCCCGCTTCCGACAGGAGGCCGCCGAGAAAGGGAACCCTTTTCCCGAAACCGATGGCCTGGCGGTTTCGGGAACGGACTTCTCCCTTCAGGAGAGCGGGTATCAGAGAGTGGAATTCAGCGCGCTCGATGTGCCTGAGGGCGGCGCTGCCTGCGAGGTCACCCGGATAGCCACGGCCCGTGAAACGGACGCAGAGATCGAGGTGAGGCTTTCCGGCAAGGGGCGGGTCTCCCTCGCCCCCCTGGCTGAAACCCTCACCAGGTGGCTCGATGCCAGGGGCCAGGTCGTCCTGGTCAGCCGCACGGAGCAGCAGGCCGGGCGGTTGAAAGAGATCCTCCAGAACTACGACGTGATGGTGGACCAAACGGCGGAGTCCTGGTCCCAGATGCCGCATGGCCCCGGGTTGACCCTCTGCCTTGGCCGTCTGAGAAAGGGCTTTTCTGGGAGGAGCTGGGTCTGTATGTGCTGAGCGAAGATGAGATCTTCGGACCCAAGAAGGCACGGTCGAGGGGTTCGGCGCGACCCTCTGAAAATGTCTTATCCTGGTCCAGTTTCGGCCAACTCAAGGCGGGAGACCCGGTGGTTCACGAGGACCACGGGATCGGCCGATACTGCGGGCTTGTGAAAATGGAGGTCGGGGAGAAGGTCAACGACTTCGTGATCATCGAATATGGCGGCGGAGACAAGCTTTACGTCCCTGCAGACCGGATCAGCATCCTCCAGAAATACGTGGGGGCGGAGGATTCGTGACCCCAAGCTCGACCGGCTGGGCGGTCGTGCCTGGGATCTGGTCAAGAAGAAGGCCAGGACGCTCCGTTCAGGAAATCGCCCGCCAACTGGTGGAGCTTTACGCCCTCAGGAAATACAGGCAGGGATTTGCCTATTCGCCGCCGGATCACGTCTACCGGGAATTTGAGGCCGGTTTTGAGCACGAAGAGACCTCGGACCAGGTGAAGGCCATCGATGCCGTGCTGGAGGATATGGCCTCCGAGCGGCCCATGGACCGGCTGATCTGCGGGGACGTGGGTTTCGGGAAGACGGAGGTGGCCATCCGGGCGGCCTTCAAGGCGGTTTCCGACGGAAAACAGGTGGCCCTGCTGGTGCCCACGACGGTCCTTGCCGAGCAGCATTACGAGACACTGAAGAAGCGTATGGCCCCATACGGGGTGAAGATCGGCATCGTGAGCCGTTTCAAGACCGAAGAGCGAGCAGACGGAAACCCTTGGTCAGCTGCGTTCGGGAGCGCTGCACGTCCTCATCGGCACACACCGGATGCTTCAAAAAGATGTGAGGTTTCAAGGACCTCGGGCTCCTCATCATCGACGAGGAACAGCGATTCGGCGTCAAACAAAAGGAGTCCATCAAACGCTACCGGTCCATGGTGGACGTTCTGGCCCTCACCGCCACGCCCATTCCCAGGACCTTTCAGATGTCCCTCATGGGGGTCCGGGATTTGAGCATCATCGAGACGCCTCCTGAAGACCGGCTGGCCATTCAGACCTACATCTCCCACTACGACGAGTCCATGATTCGTCAGGCCATCCTGAATGAGATGGAGCGGGGCGGTCAGGTGTTCTTTGTCCACAACAAGGTGCAGACCATCGACTTCATGGCCGGCAAGCTGAGGGCGCTCGTGCCCGAGGCGCGGTTTGAGGTTGCCCACGGTCAGATGGTGGAAAAGCAGCTCGAACGGGCCATGATGCGTTTCTCAGAAAGGAGATCGACGTCCTGGTCTGCACGACCATCATCGAGTCCGGACTGGATATCCCTTCGGCCAACACCATCATCATCAACGAAGCGGACCGGTTCGGCCTGGGGCAGATCTATCAGCTGAGGGGCCGGGTAGGGCGATCCAGGGAAAAGGCCCACGCCTACCTTTTCCTTTCAAACGGGGCGGCGCTGACGAAAGACGCTGAAAAGCGACTGAAGGCCCTCATGGATTTCTCCCACCTTGGGGCCGGCCTTCACCTGGCCATGCACGACCTCAAGATCCGTGGCGGAGGCAACATCCTCGGACTTCGCCCAGTCAGGGCACATTACCGCGGTCGGCTACGAGCTTTACGTGAAGCTCATAGAAGAAGCGGTTGCGGAACTGAAAGGGGAGGCCTGGCACGAAACGGTCAATCCTGAAATCAATGTCAAGATCTCGGCCTATCTTCCCTCCGATTACGTGATCGACACGGACGTGCGCCTCAGCCTCTACCGGAGGCTCTCACTCCTGCAGGGAGAAGCACGAGCTTGCAAAGATCAAAGAGGAAATCCATGACCGGTTCGGACCGGTGCCGGAGCCGGTTCGCCACCTCTTTGACCTCATGTCGCTTCGACTCCTGATGAAAGACCTGGGCGTCTTGAGGCTTGACGTGGGACGTGACGCCCTGACGCTCTCTTTTTCCCAGTCAAGCCCGGTGGATCCGGCCGCCCTTGTCCGGCTTGTCAGTGGCAGGCCCAGACAATATCAGTTCCTCTCGGATCGAAAGCTCAAGCTCCACCTTGGCCCGCTGGACCCCGGCTCGCCGCTCAAGAGGGTTGAAAAGGCCATAGAGGCCGATGGGTGTTCTCAGCAATGAGCCCCCAAGGAATGAGACGGCCCATGGCCCCAGAAGGAGTCGGGCCGCAGGCTAGCAGGAAAAAATTGCTTGCTTTTTATATGATAATTTGTAATTTGAAATTTTTAGGAAGGTTTATGAGCTTTTCAGAACCCATTTTCAGCCGTAGCCTCGATGGGGACCGTGGTTAGTACGATAGAGAGGTTTATCCCCCTGTTCATCGTGTCATGTCTTGGGCTGTCCGATCCTGTCGATGTGCGCGAACAGGGATCAGGGTCAAGATGGTGTCGTCCTGGAGGTTGGATCGAGAAAGATCTCAGGGGCGGAGCTGAAGGAAAAGCTCAGCGAATTCGCGGCGGGCCTGGAACTGTCCGACGAGGAATGGGCCGCCATGAAAGAGACTTTGCTCCAGCGCGCCATCGATGAATATGTGGTCCTGGAGTATGGGCGGGAGGCGGGCATCGGGGTCACCGAGGACGAGCTTGATAGGTGAAATCCGTCAGGTTACGACTGAATACGGTGAAGGCGATTTCAAAGAGATGCTCTTGCGCCAGGACGTGGACTTTCAGGTCTGGAAAGACAGGCTCCGCGAGCAGATGCTGATCCGCAAGATCTTTGAGGAGGTCACCGACAGCATCCCGCCGTCCAGTTACGAGGAGATCAAGGCCTATTACCAGGGCCACCAAGGCGAATTCGCCTTGCCGGCCATGATCAGATTCCGGCAGATTGTCGCCGCAACCATGAAGGAAGCGGAAACCGTTTTGGCAGCGTTGAAAGCGGGCGGGCAATTTTCAGAGCTTGCCCTGCAGCACTCCACGGCCCCAGAGGCCGCAAACGGCGGTGAAGTGGGCTGGGTTGCCGAGGGTCAACTGGAAGAATCCATGGAGAAGGCGATCTTGGCGCTCAAGATCGGGGAGACCAGCCCTGTCGTCAAGACGCCTTACGGTTATCATGTGTTTCAGCTTGTGGCTGTGAGGCCTGGAAGGCCGAGACCCCTTCCCGAGGTGATGACGGACATCGAGACCAGGCTCAGCGATCGGAAGCGGGAAAAGGCTCTGGGTGGACTGGCTGTCGGAGAAACGAAAGCGGTTCCCGGTGAGTGTACGTTCCGAGCTCTTTGACAGAATGGAGATGTCATAAATGAAGGGAATCAAGAAGTGCTTCATGTTGCTCCTGTCTCTTGGATGGGTTTTTCTCATCCCGCGGGCGGGAGCGAGCGAGATCTGCAACCGGGTTGTGGCCGTGGTCAATGACGAAGTGATCACGCTTTTCGAGCTGAACTCCCGGATTAAAGAAATGACGGGCGTGGATCCGGAGCAGATGAAGGCCCAGGACGAGAAGCGATACCTCGAAATGCGCCGGCGGATTATCGACCTCCTGATCGACGAAAAGCTCGCCCAGGGGAAAATCCGTGAACAGAAGCATCGTCGTTACGGATCGGGAGGTGGACGCGGCCATAGAGCGGATCAAAGAAGAAAAGAAATTGACCCACGAAGACCTGTTGGCCGGGCTCAAACAGATCAACCTGACCTATGAGGCCTATCGCCAGGACATCAAGGCCGATATTGAACGGATGCGGCTGATCAATCTGGAGGTCAAGTCAAAGATCATCATCCGGGAAGAACGGATTCTCGAGTATTACGAGACCCACAAGTCCGAGTTCAGCAGGGAAGAACGCGTGCGGCTTGCGGCCATCTTTCTTAAGGGAGAACGGTTCGACGGCGCCCCAGCGAGGATATGGGGCTCAAGGACCAGGTGGACCAGGTCCTCAAGAGACTCAAGGGGGGTGAAGACTTTGGCGCCCTGGCCAAGGATTTCTCCCAGGGGCCGGGGGCCAAAGAGGGGGGGATCTGGGTTATTTCAACCCGCAGAAGTTGGACCCCGAATTGACCAAAGCCATTGCGTCCCTGCCGATTGGCGGGGATCAGCGACCCTGTTTTCAGACCCCATGGGGTTCAGATCCTGAAGGTCGTGGCCAAGGAAACCGGCGGCGTCATGCCTTTCGAACAGGTCAAAGACACGATTCATGACGTCCTTTATCGCGAAGAGATCAATCTCAGCTACACCCACTGGATCAAAGACCTGCGTGAAAAGGCCTTCACAAAGATCATCTTCTGAAAACAAGGGGTTTTCCGTCTCCATCGAGGGCTTTGTCGAGATCCAAGCGTTGGCGCGATAAGCATCTGTCGTAGATTGCCTCCCGGATGGCGACGCTGTGGCGGGGTGTGCGGTTTGTCACTTGAATTCGAGGCGAAAAAGGTCGAAGATAAATGTTTAGGTCATGATTTGCCATAACAGAGGGGCGTGGCGCCTCGTTCGCGCTTGAAAGGCTGAAGAAGGAAAAGAAAGATAGACATGGACAACGTCTTCGACATATTCGAAGAGAGAGGGTTCGTAGAGCAGGTCACGGACAGGGATCAGGTGCGAGACCTCCTGAAGGGTTTCACCACCTGCTATATCGGATTTGATCCGACGGCAAGAAGCCTGCACGTGGGCAGCCTTCTTCCCATCATGTCGCTGGTGCACATGCAGCGGGCAGGCCACAGGCCCATCGTCGTCATTGGCGGAGGGACGTCCCTGGTGGGGGACCCGAGCGGAAAGACGGAAATGCGGCCGCATCATGACGGTAGAGGAGATCGACGAAAACGGCGAGGCCTTGAAGGGCCAGCTATCCGCGTTTCCTCGATTTCGCGGACGGCAAGGCCGTGATGGTAAACAACGCGCACTGGCTGGTCGAACTGCGCTACATCGATTTTCTGAGAGAGATCGGCAAACATTTCAGCGTGAACCGAATGCTTGCCGCCGAAAGCTACAGGGCCAGAATGCAAACCGGGCTCAGCTTCATCGAGTTCAACTACATGCTCCTCCAGGCCTACGATTTCTGGCACCTTTTCAAACATTACGACTGCCGCCTCCAGATGGGAGGCAACGACCAGTGGGGCAACATCCTTGCCGGCGCCGACCTGACCCGGCGGCTTGAAGGCGAAACCGTTCACGGGCTCACCTTTCCCGCTCCTGACCACCTCTTCCGGTGTCAAAATGGGGAAGACCCACAAGGGCGCCGTGTGGCTGGACCCCGCGCTGACAACGCCCTTACGACTACTATCAGTACTGGATCAACCAGGACGACCGGGATGTGGGGCGGTTCCTGGCCATCTTCACCTTCCTCCCCATGGACGAGGTGCGTCGCCTCGGTTCGCTCGAGGGGGAAGAGATCCGGGCGGCCAAAGAGGTTCTTGCCTTTGAAGCAACCCGACTATGCCACGGCGAGCAGGCAGCCGAGGAGGCAAGGACGGCCTCAAAGCGCCTGTTCGGGGACGTGCTCGCCGAATGGCGGACCGGAGTCGGTGCCGACCGTCCTGATGAAAGCCCAGGAGCTTGAAGCGGGGATCCCGGTCTATCTGCTCTTCGAGAGGACCGGACTCTGCAGGACCCGGGCGGAGGCGCGACGGCTGATCACTCAGGGGGGCGGGTATGTGAACGGCCAAAGGGTCGAAGCCTTTGATCAAGTGATCGAGTCTCCGGAGGGCAAGGCGGCTTCCCTGCTTTTGAGGGCCGGCAAGAAGCGATACATAAGGGTCCAGCTCACGTGAGGGGTCCCTTTTCGTCTTGTGGAATATCGAACGATCGCCGAGCCATTATGAAAGACGAGAAAACACGGAAGACCTCGACCAGGAAGCCGAAGAAGTCGTCGCTGGAGGATGATCCAGCGGAGCGACGAAGTTGTGGCCTCGCCGCTGCCCCCGGTGAACCTGGCCATGGTCCATCCCAGCGAAAGGTCCTTGGTCCTTTACGACCCGCTCCAGCTCTACCTGCTCGAAATCAAACGTTACAGTCTCCTGACCCGTGAGGAAGAAACGGAGCTGGCCATCCGCTACAGGGAACAACACGACGAAAGGGCGGCCTACCGATTGATCACCTCCAATCTGAGGCTTGTGGTCAAGATCGCCATGGACTTCCACCGGTACTGGACGAAGAACCTCCTGGACCTCATTCAGGAGGGCAACGTCGGGCTTGCTGCAGGCCGTCCGGAAGTTCGACCCCTATCGGGGGATCAAGTTTTCCTATTACGCCAGTTTCTGGATCAAGGCCTACATGCTGAAATTTATCATGGACAACTGGAAACTGGTCAAGATCGGGACCACCCAGAGTCAGCGGAAGCTCTTTTTCAACCTGGCAAAGGAAAGAGACAAGCTGATTTCGCAAGGCTTTAATCCCGAGCCAAGACTCCTGGCCGAGCGACTGGACGTAAAGGAGGAAGAAGTGGTCGAGATGAGCCAGCGGCTCGGGGGCTGGGAGGTTTCCTTGAATTCGCCGGCCAGCGAGGATTCCAGGGAGTCCTTCAGCGCGTTCCTGCCCGATCCGGGGATGCCCGTGGATGAGCAGATCTCCGAAAAGGAAAACCGGCAGTTGCTGCTGACGAAGCTCCAGAAATTCAGGAAGACGCTCTCCGGAAAGGAGGCAGAGATCTTCGACCTTCGAGTCATGGCAGAAAAGCCCGTTACCTTGCAGGAACTGGGTGACAAATACCAGATTTCACGGGAACGCGTGAGACAGATCCAGGAGAAGATCACGAAGAACATCAAGAAGTGGCTCCAGGACGAGATTCCCAATTTTGACGAAATATTTTCCGATTTCCTCAAATGATGTCATGACGATGACGGTGATTCCTTTGAAAAACGAAACCCGCTTTCGACTAAGCTGGCTCCTGGCTTGCCTTTTGATCTTGTGTCTTTTTCTCATCTTGGGGTGTGGTTCACGTTCGCTTCAGCCGCTGCCGGGCACACCCAATTTGGTCGGGACCATGCCCAAGACCCCTCCGCCGGCCCAACAGGACCCTCTGCAAGTGGCGTACAAGGATTTCGCCCTCGCATCGCTCGCTCTTTTCAAGACGGCGAGGACGAAGCAGCCCGGGCCTACCTCGCTCAGGCCATTGAGAAGGACCCGGAATCGGTTTTTCTGAACCTGAAGATGGCCGAGGTCCTTAAAGAAGTCGAAAAACTACCAGGAGGCGATTCCTTACGCCCTTAAGGCCGTATCTCTTGCTCCTGATCGCCCCCTACATCACGCCGTGCTGGCGGACCTCTACGCCCTGGCCGGTGACGACGACCGTGCCGTGGAGAGCTACGAGAAGGCCCTGGCCCTTGAGCCTGAGAATCAGCGGGTCCGGCTGATCCTGACCACCATCCTCATCCGGAAATCCGAGTTTCACAAGGCCATGATGCACCTGAACTGGCTTATCAGTCAGAACCCCGAACTGGTGGTCGCACACTACTACAAAGGGCGCATAAACATGGAAACGGGCCAATACGCGGCGGCAGAGGAATCCTATCGACGGGCCCTGGCGCTCAACAATCGGCTGGAGCCTGCACTTTTCGACCTGGGGACCCTTTACCAGATGACGGGAAAACTCTATGAGTCCGTGGAGACATATGATCAGCTCCTTGAGTTTTATCCGGACAACATCGGCGTGAGGGAGCGACTGATCGACCTCTACACCAAGTTGAAAAATCCGGAAAAGGCCGAGAAGCAATTGGAGCAGATCAAGAAGTATTCACAGCCCGGAGAACCCGGACGTCAGGCCCTGGGCCTCATTTATCTGAAGCAGGGGAAGCTTGACGAGTCCATTGAAGAGTTGAAGCTCATCGTCTCGGCCTGGCCCGATGACGACAAGTCCAGATACTACCTGGCCACCGCCTACACCCAGAAAGGGGAGACGGACGAGGCCCTGGACCATTTTTCACGGGTACGGCCCCAATCCAAGTATTACGTCAACGCGCGGATGCACATGGCCTACCTGCTTGAGACGCAGGAAAAGCATGCTGAGGCCATCAAGATTTTAGAGGAATTGATCGCCGCCAAAGAGAAAAGGCCGGAGATCTACTTGATGCTTGCCTCCGTTTACGAGGCGATGAACGATTACGACAAGGCCATGGCCGTGGTAAAGGAAGGTCTTGAGCAAGACAGCCGGAACGTGGATTTTCTCTTCCGTGTCGGTGTGATCCTTGACAAAAAAGGCGACAAAGAGGGTTGCATTCAACAGATGCGATCCATCCTCGAGATTGAGCCCGATCATGCAGAAGCACTCAACTACATTGGATACACCTATGCGGAGCAAGGGGTCCGGCTTGATGAGGCGCTTAGCTTGATCGAGAAGGCCGCAAAACTAAGGCCTGACAGTGGCTATATCACCGACAGTCTCGGGTGGGTCTACTTCCAGAAGGGCCAGTACGACGAGGCCATACGTTACTTGGAAAAGGCAACGGTGCTGACGCCGGATGACCCTACGATCAATGAGCACCTGGGGGATGCCTACTTCAAGAAGGAAATGTACGAGGAGTCATTGGAACGGTACAAAAAGGCCCTTTCCCTGGATCATCCGGAGAAAGAAAAGGTCATGGAAAAGGTGAAGGAGGTGGAGCGACGCCTAAAGAAGCGCCATTGAACCGCTCCATGTCCTATCGTCACAGGCGGCGCGCGTGGTTCCTGCTCCTCTCCCTTCTCTTCCTCGTCTCCGCATGCGCGCCCTTCACCGGTCCGCCGGTTCCGCCGCCGTTAACCCCTGCAGAGACGGATCAGTTGGTAACCCTCCTGAGGGAGCAGGACCAGGTCGTCCGGTCCTTTTTCTGGTCCGGCCGGCTGACTGCTCGAAAGCGGTTTGGCCAGGCAGAGCACCTGATTGTTTCAGTGGGCCGGCGGGACCCGTTGCGGCTCAAAATTGAAGTCACCCATTCCTGGGGACAACCCATCGCCCAGGCGCTGATCTCGGAGACCCAGGCCAAAGTCCTGGTGGTGCCGGAGAAACGTTTTTATGTGGGAAACATGAAGGATCCCGGGCTCTCTGGAGACTTCTTGCCGTCAGGGCTTGACGCCCGCCAGCTCTGGGGGGCTTTGAGGGGGTTTCCCATCCTGCCCGAATACGGACGTGTGATCTCCCAGCGCGGAGACCAGCTCACATTCTTCGATATTGAAGGCAAGGTCATTCAGACCGTCGATTTCGACCCTGCCACCCGCTTCCCCCGCGTCCTTAGCCTGCCCGATCCGGCTGTGAATGTGTCCTTTGACGACATCAAAGACGACCAAAGCGTCCTGTCTGCCCGCCACATAATCATCGAAAGCCCGGATGCGGGCCTCACGTTCGAGTCTGGAGATGTCCCAGGCGATCTTTAATCAGCCTGTCCCTGAAACAATCTTCGGTCTCGATCCTCCGCCCGGCTACGAGGTCCTCCCACTCCCGTGAGGAAATGGTGTGGTGGAGTAATGGCGTGTTGGAGTATTGGGGGGGATGAAAACATCTGGCCCCCTTGTTCGCGGGCCTGAAAGGCGACCGTCATGGATTTTGTGGGCCGGTCTAACGTTTGGAAAATCGTTTGAACTAGATCTTGATCAAAACATGAATTCGTTCCATTGCCCCGTCTCGATATCCACGTGGATCATCATCTTTCGAAATGTCCTTCCCCTCTTGAGGAGGATCTTCACCACTTCCATGGCCTGAAAGGATGCAATGACCGACGGCGTGATGGTGGGGACGCCCAGGACGGCTTCCGGGCGGTTGGGGTTCTTGGAGGTCCATTGTCTTCTGACCCATAAAGGACTTTCATGCCCGGATCCCCCGGGAACACGGTCATCATCTGGCCCTCAAACCCGGCAATCGCGCCGTGGACCAAAGGAATTCCCAGTTGCTGGACGGCCGTGTCCAGAATCCGTCTTGTCGCCCACGTTGTCGAGTGCATCCACCGCCACATCGGAACCTCTCAGAATCTCCAAGCGTTTTCATCCCCAAGCGAAGTCTGGAGAGGATGTCACCGTGACGGCGGGATTGACTGCGGCCACCGTCTGGGCGGCCACCTCCACCTTGGGTCGGCCGATGACGTCCATGTGGCTGAGCGCCTGCCGATTCAGGTTGGTTTCATCGAAGACGTCCTTGTCCACAACGACCAGATGGCCGACTCCCATGCGGGCCAAGCAGCAGAATGACGCCTCCTCCCAGGCCCCCGGCCCCGATAACGGCCACCTCTGGATTCCGCGAGCTTGAGCTGATCCGAGGTGGAAAGGGAATCGCGATTTCTCAGATATCGGTAAGGACATATTCCTATTCTCATGGCCGATTTGTACACCTCATGGAGGGTCGCACCGCAGGTCTCCCCGATCTTCAAGGCCTTTCGATCTTCCACGATCTCCACGCGTCGCTCTGCGGGGTCGGTGACCGCTCTTGCCGCCTTCCGGATTCGGTCTTCCATGTCATGCGTGATCATAGGGGGCCTCCGCCCGGACATTCAATTCTGTCGTATCGCTTGGCATCTTCATACCAGAGCCACGTCCGAACCGCAACCGTCATCAACGGGCTCACCGGAGGAACAAAACACGAGGCCATTGACCATGGTCCCCGCGGAAGATATGATTCCCACAAGAAAGGCCTTTCGAACCGGAAAAGCGTTGTTCATGACCTCTGAAATCACCATCGTGCTGTCCATTGTCAGGCATCGCCGTGGTCCTGCTGGTCACCGAATGGGTGGCCCTGGAAGTGACGGCCCTTTTCGTTCTGGGGGCTGTTGCCATCACAGGGCTCGTCAGCCCGGCCGAGGCCATTTCGGGGTTCAGCAGCCCGGCGGTTGTGACCGTTTGGGCGGTGTTCATCCTGAGCGGCGGTTTGACAAGAACGGGGGTTGCCAATTTTATCGGCCGGCTGATTCTCAGGGTGGCGGGCCGGCAGGAGAGCATCCTCGTGGCCGTCATCATGTTATGCGCCGGCCTGCTTTCGGCCTTCATGAACAACGTGGCCGTGGCCGCCCTCATGCTTCCGGTCGTGATGGACATCACGCGCCAGACGGGCCATTCCCCTCCGAGACTTCTCATGCCCCTGGCCTATGGCTCACTCCTTGGAGGCCTGACCACCCTCATCGGGACCCCACCCAATATCCTCGTGAGCGACGCCCTTCGGGAGTTTGGGAATGAAACCTTTCGAGCTCTTTGATTTCACGCCCATAGGATTGTGCGTCATGCTCGTGGGGACCGCTTTCGTCGTGCTTATCGGCAGACACCTGCTCCCCAAGCGAGACGTGGCCGCCGAATCCTCATCGCCCGGGCATCAGGACTTGAGAGACGAGTATGAGCTCAGGGAACGGATGTTTCTCATTCGATTGCCGGCCGGCTCCCCTCTGGTCGGGAAGACGCTCCGCCAGAGCCGACTCGGATCCACCCTTGGGATTCATGTGATCGGGATCATGCGTGACGGCCATACGGAGTTGGCCCCAGGACCGGATGCGACCCTTCAGGCACGGGACCGTTTGATTGTTGAAGGAAGGCTCGAGAAGATGGATGAGGTCCGGAGATGGCGTCAGCTCTCCATTCAGAAGAAGGGGCTGGAAATCCAATTCCTGTTTTCAGGCGACATGGGGGTTCGTGAAGCCACGCTGGGCAGCGATTCCTCACTTGCAGGGCAAACCATCGGAGAAATCGCCTTTCGCGGGCGCTACGGCCTGAATGTCTTGGCGATCCGGCGAGGGCAGATCCCTGAGACGGGCGCACCTGCAGGACCTGCGTCTGGAAGGCGGGGACACGCTGCTTGTGCATGGTCCAACCCCAAAGCTTGATGTTTTCCGGGAGGAGCGGGATTTCAGGGATGTGTCCTCCCTTCCAGCGCTCGGCTCGCCGAGGTGTACCTATTGGAAGAGCGTCTTTTCGTCGCGAAGGTGGTTGAAGGGTCGGGGCTGATCGGGCTGACCCTTTCACAGACCCGTCTGGGCGATGCTCATGGGAATGCGTGTGCTCTGCTTCAAGAGGGGTGCGACCACCTTTTTCCCTGGGCAGGAGGAGCGGCTCCAGGCAGAAGACCTCCTCCTTCTGGAAGGAAGGCCGGATGACATCCGGATCCTTCAGGGTCTCGAAGAGTTGGAAATCGAACGTGGCACCCTTCCGGAGATGGGCGCACTGGAATCAGCCAGGATCGGCTTGGTCGAAGCGATCTTGTCGCCAAGAACCGTCCTTGCCGGGAAGACGTTGCGGCAGCTCAACTTCAGGGAAAAGTACGGTCTTTCCGTCATCGCCATCTGGCGCGAGGGCAGGGTCTATCGTTCAAACCTGCGAGACATGGGCCTGCGGTTCGGGGACGCACTGCTGCTTTACGGACCTCGGGATCGCCTCCGGATGCTTGGCAAAGAGCCCGATTTCATGGTCCTCACCCAGGCGGCCCAGGAGCCCCCGAAGACGGAAAAGGCATGGGTGTCGACCCTGATCATGCCGGCCGTCATTGTGCCGGTCATCATGGGGTGGGTGCCGATCTATATCTCGGCCGTGGTGGGCGCAGCCGTCATGGTGGTCACCGGCTGCCTGACCATGGCAGAGGCCTACCGCAACATCGAGTGGAAGGCGATCTTTGTCATTGCCGGGATGCTCCCCTTGGGGATCGCCCTCGAGCGGAGCGGGGCTGCCAGGATTCTGGCCGAGGGGGTCGTCTCCGTGGTGGGCCCCTTCGGTCCTGTTTCCGTGCTCCTCGGCCTGATGCTCCTCACCTTCGCTGCAACCTGCTTCATTCCGACAGCGGCGCTCGTTGTGCTGATGGCGCCCATCGCCATCACCACCGCCGCCGACATGAATCTGTCGCCCCATGCACTGATGATGGGGATCGCCATGGCGGCATCGGCAAGCTTCATGACGCCCGTCTCCCACCCGGCCAACCTCCTGGTGATGGGTCCCGGCGGTTATCGGTTTGTGGATTACATGAAGTTGGGAGCGCCGTTGAGCCTGGTCGTCCTGATCGTGGTGCTGCTGGTTCTGCCCATTTTTTGGCCCTTTTCGTTATGACGACCCTTATTCTATCCTTCTCTTGAAGCGGTTCACCGCCCCTGAAAAGACCAGGACGCCCAAGATGGAGAGCCACGCGAATTGCGGCCACAGGATGTCTATGCCCGTGCCCTTGAGGAAGACGCCCCGGATGATGACCAGGAAATGGCGGAGCGGATTGAGGTAAGTCAGCCACTGAATCACCGGAGGCATATTGGCAATGGGGAACACAAAACCGCTCAGCATGAAAAAGGGAAGGATGAAAAAGAAATTGGTCATCATGGCCTGCTGCTGGGTCCGCGACACGGTGGAGATGAAGAGCCCGATGCCCAGTGTGCTGAGCAGAAAGACACACGTGGCCCCAAGAAGGAGCGGACGCGCTTCCGACCATGGGGATTTCAAACCAGAAGATGGCAAAACCGATGACCATGACCATCTGGCCCTGGGCGATGATGATGAAGGGGATGGTTTTGCCCAGAATCAGCTCGAAAGGCCTCAGAGGGGTCACGATCAGCTGCTCCATGGTGCCGCCCTCTTTTTCCCGGACAACGGCCATGGAGGTGAAAAGCAAAGTCAACAGCATCACCAGAAACGCCACGATCCCGGGAACGTAGTAGTACTCGCTGTAAAGGTTGGGATTGTACCAGGTCCGAATGCGGCCATCCACTTCCCCGTAGTCGATCCGCATTTTGTGAAGCGCCCGGATGAGTCCGCTGTTGAACTGCTCGAGCAGTGTGGATGTGTAGGCGATGCGAACGGACGCCATGTTGCTCATGCTCCCATCGGCCAATATCTGGACCTCTGCGCTCTCTCCTTTCCTTATCTTTTCCGTAAAGTCCGGCGGGATGGTGATGGCCAGGTCCACCTGGCGATGGAGCAAGCAGCGACTCCAGCTGGGCGGGATGGGCGAGAAAATGGGTGATCCGGAAGGTGGGGTTGGCGTCGATGGCCTCGATAAACTGGCGGCTTTCCGGCGTGCGCGCCTTGTCGATGAGGCCCACGCGGATGTCGCGCACATCGGTGGTTACCACGTAACCGAAAACGATCAACTGGACCAGGGGGGCGATGACGAGAAGCGGCCTGTTCTTCCGATCGCGGAAGAGCTGAATGAATTCCTTTCTGACCAGCTCGCGGACCCGAAGCCATCCCATCTCAAAGGCCCTCCCGCTTGAGGGTCGCCACATTCAAGGCGCTCAGAACGGTGCACATCAGAAGAAGCACCACGTAGTCGCGCCACAGGACCTCCATGGTCACGCCGCGCAGATAGATGCCGTTCAGGATGTCGATGAAGTAGGTGGCCGGGACAAAGTAGGTGATGCCCCTGAGCACAAACGGCATGTTCTCCACCGGAAAAACGAAGTTTGAAAGCAGGAGGGAGGGCAGATAGGTCACCAGCACGGCCATCTGGTTTGCAACCAGTTGGGACTTGGTCACAACCGAGATCATCAAACCGAGGCTCAGGGCGACCATGAGATAGATGGAGGAAGCCAGGACCATCAGCCAGAAGCTCGATTTCATGACGACCCCGAAAAGGATCTGCCCCATCAGGACCGCCACCAGCACATCCGTGAGGCCGATCAGGAAGTAGGGCACGGCCTTTCCGATCAGAAACTCCGTTGCCTTAAGCGGCAGCGATCGGATGGTCTCCATGGTGCCGTTTTCATATTCGCGGGCGATCACGAGCGATGTGAGCAGGGCGCCAACGATCATGATGATGATCGCAATGATGCCCGGCACGATGAAGTTTCGGCTTTCAAGGTCCTCGTTGAACCAGACGCGAATCCGTCCTTCCACGGGCATCTGTATGGGTTCGCGCCCCTGACGGTTGAGGAACCGGACGAGCGCCTCCTGGTTGAGGGTGGATAAGAAGGCCGTGATGTAGGCCCGGGTGTTGCCGGCCACGTTTGGGTCGCTTCCGTCGATGATCACCTGCAGGGGGCTCTTTCGATTGGCCTTGAGATTCTCGGTCCACTTGGGAGGGATCACGATCCCCATGATCGGCCCGGTTTTGATCCAACAGCTGGACCATTTCCGCAGTCCGATCGAGGTGGGCCGTGATGTCGAAATAGACGGTGGCATCCAGTCGCCGGAGCAGGTCCCGGCTTTCGGGGGTCCGGTCGTGGTCGACCACCACGGTCGGGATGTGCTCCACGTCCAGGCTGAGGGCGTAGCCGAACAGGAGGATCAGAAGAAGGGGTATGATGAAGGCCAGATAGAGGCTCCGGAAATCGCGAAGGAGGTGATAGTATTCCTTTCGTGCAACCGCGCGAATCTTTCTCAGATCCATCCTGTTTCACCGTTTCATGAGTCGCACAAAGGCGTCGTTGAGATTCGCCCCCGTCACGTCGGGACAGACGCGCCGCACGATGTCGAGCGGCGGCCCCTCCGCAACGATTTTTCCTTCATTGATCATGATCACGCGGTCGCAGTGTTGGGCCTCATCCATGTAGTGGGTGGTGACAAACACCGTGACCCCCTCTTGGGTCAATGTCCTGATAAACTCCCAGAAACGGAGGCGCGTGATGGGATCGACCCCAGAGGTGGGCTCGTCAAGGAAGAGGATCCGGGGCCGGTGAAGCAAGGCGCAACCCAGGGCCAACCGCTGGCGCCAGCCCGGGGGCAGCTCCCGGGTCAAACGGTCCCGGACCGCCTGGAGGCGTGTGGTTTCAAGCACCCACGCCGTTCGCTCCCGCCACTGGGCGGGGTCCACCTCGTATATCCCCATATAGAAGCGGATGTTTTCAATCGGCGTCAGATCCATGTAGAGGGAAAACCGCTGGGACATGTATCCGATGGCGTTCTTGATGCGCTCCGGCTCCCTGGTGATGTCGAACCCGGCCACATGGCCCGAACCGCCGCTCGGCGCGATGATGCCGCAAAGCATGCGGATGGTCGTGGATTTCCCTGCGCCGTTTGGACCGAGGAGTCCGAAGATCTCCCCGGTTCTGACCGAAAAGGAGATCCGGTCCACCGCCACGAAGGTCCCGAAGCGTTTCTCAAGGTCGCTGACTCGTACCGCTTCCTGTTCCAAACGGCGCCTCTGCCCCGGCCTTTTCTAGGGCCTGAATCTTGTGGATCATGGCCTGTTCCAGGTCCGGGAAGTGCATGCGGATCTTTTCCGGCGTGGCGTCTTCCAGCATCCGGGCATCGTGCATCAGAAGCAGTTGATCGCACCGCTCCCCCTCGTCCAGGTAGGCCGTGGAGATCAGGATCGTCATGCCCACCCCCTTCATCTCCAGCAGGATGTCCCAGAACTCCTGGCGTGACACCGGATCCACGCCGTTGGTGGGCTCATCCAGGATCAAGACGCGCGGTTGGTGCACCAGGACGCAGGCAAGCCCGAGCTTCTGTTTCATGCCACCCGAAAGATCCCCGGCCTTTCGGTCCAGGAAGGGCAGGAGGCGCGAAAAGCCCAGATAGCGATCCCGTCGTTTTTTCCGTTCGGCTCCATAAATCCCGTAGATGTCCATGAAGAAGGCCATGTTTTCGGCCACCGTCAGATCCGGATAAAGGCCGAAACGCTGCGGCATGTAGCCGATCCGTTCCTTTACGGCCGCCTTCTCTCGGTTCACGTCTTTGCCATCGACAAGGATTCGGCCCGAGGTTGGGGGCGTCATGGTCGCAATCATCCTGAGCAGCGTGGTCTTGCCGGCGCCATCGGAGCCCACAAGGCCGCAGATCCGGCCGGTGTTGACGCTAAAAGAAAGGTCCCGGACGGCCGTCAGATCCCCGAACCGCTTTGAAACCGCTTCCGCCCGGATGATCGCAGGTCATTTTGCGTCGTCTTGTCCATGGGTATCGCTCTCGGATCTGAGCCAGGCATCCGCCGGCATCCCCGACTTGAGCGCCAGATCCGGGTTGGGGATGAAGATCTTGACCAGGTAGACGAGCTTCACCCGCTCCTTGTGGGTCTGGATGATCTTGGGCGTAAACTCCGCTTCCGGCGAGATGTAGCCAACCGTTCCGGGATAGACCTTGTCCGGAAAGGTGTCGATCTTCACCTCTGCCCTTTGACCGGGCCTGACCTTTCCGATCTCCGTCTCGTCCACGAAGATCTTGAGCTTCACCATGGAGAGGTCTGCCA
Organism: uncultured delta proteobacterium; assembly: GCA_963699845.1. Taxonomy (GTDB): domain Bacteria; phylum Desulfobacterota; class DSM-4660; order Desulfatiglandales; family Desulfatiglandaceae; genus CAWHLE01. Next base: position 41,410 of record CAVOVO010000015.1, on the reverse strand, counting down.
AAGAGAGGACCTCCTCGGCCGGTGAGACCACCTCACCCGGTTCCATGTTCCTGCTGACCACGATCCCTGCGAAAGGAGCTCGGAGCTCGCTGTATTGAAGCTGGATCCGGGCCACTTCAACCGCGGCCCTGGCCTCGACCACCTGGGCCTTGGCCGCGTCCACTTGTTGTTCCGTGACCTCGATTCTCTTGAGATTGCTCGTGGCCAGTTTGAGGCTGGCCTGGGCCTCCACCAGTCTCGACCGCGCCGCATCGATATCTTCTTGTCTGTATCCCTCCTTGAGCATATCGAGGGCCGCCTTGGCCTGCTCGTACTCCTTTAACGCGGTCTTGTACTTGAGCTCTGCGGCATCTGCGTCCTTTTCGGCCACAATTTTGTTTTCAAAAAGCGTTTCAATCCGTTCCAGGTCCTTTCGGGCGTTTAACATGGCGACTTGCGCCTCTTCCCCCTTCAGCCGGGCTTGCGTCACCTCCTGGCTGCGGTAGCCCGCCTCAAACGCCGCGAGTTGTGCACGGGATGTGTTCACTGCGGCCTGGGCCCGTTCTACCTCAGCAGGAAGGGTGGAGCGGTATAATTCCAGAAGTGTCTCCGTCTCCTTGAGGGAGGCCTCCGCCCGAACCAGATCGGCCGCTGCCCTTTCGCGCCGGGCCAGTAATTCCTCCTGGTCAAGCACGGCGATGAGCTGGTCCTTTGAGACCCGATATCCCTCGTCCACCAGGATCTCTTTCACGCGACCGTTTACCTGAAACCCCAAGTTCGACTCCGTCGCCTCGATCGTACCGGAATAGTATCGTTCCCCCGACCTCTCTCGGTAACGGCCCCAGTAAACCAGTGCCCCCACCCCGACGAAGAGGAGCACGAAACCGACCAATATCATTCGCTGCTTCAAGGCCACCTCACTACTGATGGGCCGCTCATGGGCCCGGCTCGGTAATCCGCTCTCCTTTGAAGGATGGACCCGAAACCCTGCGCCACGCCTACCAAGATAAACCCACGCAGACAATAAGTCTCTAAAAGAACAAAAGGCAACAGAATTTTTTTGGCCGTCGCGCCCGACCTGATTGACATGAACCAGTGAGGAATATTAGGCTTTAGGCGATTGTCCCCGTTTACAAAGGCAGGAGGTCCAAGCCATGCGTCTTGTCAAACGTTCGGTCTGTCCCCACGACTGCCCCGACACCTGCGGCCTGCTGGTGGAGGTGGAAGATAACCGCGTTATCTCCGTCAAAGGAGACCCGGATCATCCGTTTACGCGGGGCGCGGTCTGCGTAAAGGTCCGCCACTACCCGGAACGCGTCCACTCCCCCAACCGGCTGCACCATCCTTTGAAACGGACCGGCCCGAAAGGCAGCGGGTCCTTTGCGCCCATCTCCTGGGATGATGCCCTGAGCGAGATCGTGGACCGATATCAGTCGATCCTCGCCACCTATGGAGGAGAGGCGATCCTGCCTTACTCCTACGCCGGGACCATGGGCCTGGTCCACTTCCATGGCGGCCACCCCTTCTTTCACAGGCTGGGCGCATCCAAGCTCCTTCGGACCATTTGCAGCGCAGCGGTGGAGGCTGGCTTCCAGGCCAGCATGGGCGCCATTCCCACTACCGACATCGAAAGCACCGTGGGCTCGGACCTGATCATCCTGTGGGGAACCAACACCCTCACCACCAACGTGCATGCCTGGCCCTTTTTTCTGGAAGCCAGGCGCCGGGGCGGCCTGATCGTCTCCATCGACCCCTACCGCAACCGGACCGCCGAGCAGGCAGACCTTCATCTGCCGCTCAGGCCCGGCACCGACGCAGCCCTGGCGCTCGGGATGATGCATGTGCTGATCGAGGAAGGGTTCACGGACCGGTCATTCATCGACCAACACACGCTGGGGTTTGACCGGTTCGTTGAGCGCGCCAAAGAATACCCGCCTCAAAGGGTCGGCCGGATCACGGGGCTTCCTCCTTCCGCGATCGAAGACCTGGCCCGAAAATATGGTCTTGCAAAGGCCCCTTACATTCGCCTCGGCTGGGGGCCTGCCCGTCAGCTCAAGGGCGGGATGGCCGCCCGGACCATCGCGCTGCTGCCGGTCCTCACGGGGGCCCTTTTCAAGAAGGGGGGCGGCATCACCCGGTCTACCTCTCCCGCCTTTGCGCTCAACATGAAGGCGGTTCTGCGGGAGGACCTGTCGCCGCCCGGCGTGCGGATCATCAACATGGTGGAGCTGGGAAAGGCCCTCACGGAGCTCGACCACCCGCCCGTCAAGGCCCTCCACGTCTACCACAGCAATCCCGCCGTGGTTGCGCCCGATTCCTCCTCCGTGCTCAGGGGGCTTGCCAGGGAGGACCTCTTCACCGTGGTCCACGAGCATTTCCTCACGGAAACGGCCCTCTACGCCGACCTTGTGCTGCCGGCCGCCACTTCTTTGGAATCCACGGATCTCTACCGGAGCTACGGCCACTACTATCTCCAGATGGCCCATCCGGCCATCGCACCCATCGGGCAAACCCGCTCGACGCTCCAGATCTTTCAAGCGCTGGCCTCCCGATTCGGCTTCAACGACCCGTGCTTCACCGAAAGCGAGGCGCAGATCATCCGGAGACTCCTCGACGCTCCTTCGCCAACCCTTCAGGGGATCACCTACGAACGTCTTTCCGAGGGCCGTCCCGTGCGTCTGAACGTGCCTGAGCAGGTGTTTTCAAGCGGATTCGCCACGCCTTCCGGAAAAGTGGAGCTCTACTCGCAAACCCTGGCGGACCAGGGGCTCGACCCCCTCCCGGACGGCGCCCCCAGCCTGGATCAAGAGGGAAAGGGCCGGTATCCCTTGCAGCTCATCACGCCCCCAAGGCATACGTTCCTCAACTCCACCTTCAATGAGGTGGATGTGCTGCGTGAAAAGGCGGGGAAACCCACCATCATGATGAACCCCCAGGACGCCGTATCGAGAGGCATCGACCAGGGCATGGGCGTCCGGGTGTACAACGACCGCGGGGAGTGCTTTCTTTTCGCGGAGGTCACGGATTACACCCCGCAAGGCGTGACCGTGATCGAGGGCCTTTATTGGCCTCGTCACATGCCCGGCAACAAAGGTGTCAACCAGCTCACCAGCCAGCGGCTGACCGACATGGGACAAAGCTGCGCCTTCCATTGCAACCTCGTGGAGGTCGAGACCGCGGGCCCGATGGTCGAAAACTCGCAATAGAAGCCACTCAGTTCATCACGGACAGGTCAGGCCTGGACGATCACCGACGCGTTCGGGTCAAAAGGGTTGGTCCGCATGGCGAGGGAGAAAAGGTAGGGATAATTGTCTTTGAGATACCGCATGGTGACGAACCACTCGCGGACGACCAAGCCGTAAATACGGGCCACATCGCCTTCCAGGTGGCGGCGGTCGGCTTCGGGCAGATCCGAGAGGCTTGGTCGATTCAGGAGCTCGTCCCTGAAGTGAAACACCGCGCGGAGCAGGTCGCTGAAGCTTCCCTGCTCCAGCACAAGAGGATTCTCCAGCAGCCGCAAAAGGAAGTCAGCCTTGCTATCCAGCAGATTCCTGAGCTGATGGAGATCCTCCTGGCCCAGACTCACGGCGTACGCATAGGCCGCGATCTTTCGTTCCTTCTCTTTGAAATCCTTCTCGCTCCAATGATCCGCTGCGGTGAGATCGCGTTGTTTCATGTCAATGGTTCGGTCCATGGCGATAAACTGCTTGAGCAGCCGCGTTCCCAACTCGCTGAAAAATAGCCCGGTGACCATGTGAAGCTTCTGAAGACGCATCTTCTCCTCGCGCCGGCTCAACAGGATTTCGGTCGCGTTGGCGATCACCCCAAGAAAGGTGCCGACACCGCCCACAATCAGGATCACGGTGAGGATCTTCCCAAGGGGGGTTTGAGGATGGATGTCCCCGTAGCCGACCGTGGCCACCGTGACGATAAAAAAGTAAAGGGCGTTGAGGATGGAGATTCTTTCCGCGTACGAAAATCCAAAGACGCCAATGAGGGATACCACCCCGAATAGGACAAGGTAGATGCGAAGGCGTGATTTGTAACTCTCCATGCCAGACGTCCTTTCGGCTTATATGAGAAGCGGCCCAAGGCCCCAAGTCAATCGTTTGTGGAAACCCCAACAAGTTGCCGAAAAACCCCTACTGCACCAAGGGTTTTTCCGCGCCGGGTTAAGCTGAACCCATTACGTTCTCCATGTCAACCCTTCCATCGCACCCGCCTTGAACAAACGGCCCGTTTCTGTTAAGCGTGGACTCGCCTGCCACAATCATGGCGGCAACGGCGACCGCCTTAAAGAGTAAAGGGAGGATCCTGCAAATGTCAACGAAACGGACGGTCTATTTTCATGACGATTTCTACCGTGTCTACACCGCGGACCCGGCGGCCGAAGCAGGCAGGATGGAGGCTGTCGTAAAAGTTATCCGGTCGAAAGTCAACCTGGTCGAGGCGGAGCGGGCTTCCGAGACGGATATTGCTTCCGTTCACACGCCCGAGCACATGGCGTGGGTTCGTCAAAGGGGCCTCTTTGACATCGCGGCCCTGGCAGCTGGGGCGACGATCCAGGCGGCGTTGACCGGCATCACCGATCCAAGCTTCGCCCTCGTGCGGCCGCCCGGTCACCACGCATCCGCAGGAAGCGCCTGGGGATTCTGCTATTTCAACAACATGGCCATCGCGCTCAGCCATTTGAAACGAAAGGGTCATATCTCCACCGCACTGGTGCTCGATTTTGACCTCCACTTCGGCGATGGGACGGATAACATACTTGGCGACAAGGACTGGGTGACCATCCTCAATCCCGAAGCCCGGCAACGGGATCAATATCTGGTCCAGGTCCGGCAGACGCTCGAAACATCAAAGGCCGATATCATCGGCGTCTCAGCGGGTTTTGACCATCACATCAGGGACTGGGGCGGTCTGCTTGCCACCGAAGACTATCATCAGATGGGGACCATGGTTCGGTTGGCATCGGACCGTCAGGGGGGCGGTTGCTTTGGCGTCCTGGAAGGGGGTTATAACCATGATGTCTTGGGCCAAAACGTGCTCGCCTTTATTGAAGGCCTCTCCGGCGACGAATGGTCAGGGGCTGCACAAACGTGACGCGGGCAAGCGCAGGGATAAAGGGAACCGTTGCAGCTTCTCCGTCTCTCTTGAGAACGGCTCTTTCGGCCATACCCTCCCGTTCACGGAAAAAGGTCGTCGGGATGGACGTATTTCCCCGATATGGCCTTGTTCCTGACGGAGACGCCCGCCGCGTGAACGGTCTCAGGGTCCCCGGATACGAGAGGGTGCCACCACGCAAGGGGCCGTCCTTCGACGAGACAGACGTAAGCGCAGGTGCGGGGCAGCCAGTCCAGGTCCCGGATACGCTCAGGTGTAAGCTTGACACAGTCCGGGCAGGCAGTCCAGCGGTGCCTGTATACGGCTGCATCGGCAATCCATGATATCCAGAAATGAACAGGCGACCGACGTGAGGTGAACCTCACCGGTCTCTTCATCTCTCACTTTCTCAAGGCAACAGATGCCGCAGCCGTCACAGAGGGAGTCCCATTCCCTGGAGGTCATCTGCTCCAATGACTTGGACTTCCAAAAGGGCGCTTTCGAATCCCTGTCAGGTTTCGCTCTCATCGCATGGCAACCAGGCCATGGATTTTCCGTTGGGTTTTCGTTCTATCTACGGCCTGAACAACCCGATCTAAATCCATCATCCATATTCAGCGCACGCATGTCCAGCAATCCATTGTGGAGGTACTGGCTGGACTAAGTCGGGAATGGCACTGCGCACACGCTGTGGTTCCCTGTTTTCCAGTCTCCTGGTATTGCTTTTTTCTTGTCAGCGCATGGTCATCCCGCCATCCACATGCAATACCTGGCCGGTTATGTTTTTGGCATCCTCCGAAACAAGAAAGACCGCAGCCCGCCCCATATCCTCCACCGTCTGGTCTCTCTTGAGTGGTGTGGCCGGGCTGACAATATACTTCAACCAGAACGCTTTGGACGTGAGCGTTTCAATGTCCTCGGCATCAAATCGTCTTGGAACCTTTTGTCCCTTAGCTTTTGCCTCACGGATCATATGCAATCGGGCAGTTGCGCCCATCTCCCAGAGTGGCGTGTATACAAACCCCGGGCAGATGCAGTTAACGGTCACGTTGTAAGGTGCCAGTGCTCGTGCCAATGACCATGTTAAGGAAATATCAGCCGCCTTCATGGAACCATATGGCATCTGGTCCGGATCAGGGAGCCTACCGGCTATGGATGCTATATTTAAAATCTTACCGCTCCGTTGTTTGATAAAATATGGGGTCACCGCCTGGCTCAACATGACATGGGTTTTCAGGTTCAACCTGTATTGCTGGTCCCAGACCTTTGAATCGAAGTACATGAACTCAGGGAGAGACTGATCCTCGGATGCGGCCTTGCTTTGGTGGACATGCATCATGGTCTCTCTGCTTGCACCTCCCACATTGTTGACCAAAATATCGATTTTGCCTTTTCTGTGCAATTAGAACTGAAATAGCCATTCTTGGCGACATCTTCCAAAGAGATTTTGGGATTTATCTTGAGGACCTCCAAGGCTTCAACACGAGCGTGCTCCTCAAATAAAAAAAGCCTCCCAGCAGATATATAGATGTCCACCGGAGGCTTATATTCACTCACATTCTGGGGATCTTTTCATGCTCTCCTCCCAGAAGGTTGAGGTTATGCTGTTGATTTTTCGAAATCTACATGGAATGAACGGCGTTCATTCCACTTAAGACTGAAAAAGGAACTTCTGTCAAGTAAGAATCGGACTTCCTGAAATGGGACCGAGTGAGCCCAAAATCCTGCAAATTTTGGCAGAGAGACCAATTTTTCTTGACGGATTACCATTTCCCGGGCATGGTTTAAGTTCCGTGGCCAATCCACCAACCTCTCTTTTGAGGGTCGCCGTGGAAATACCTCTCAAATGCTGCCTACCAAACTTCTGGTAGAGAGCATCTTCCTCTGCCAGAAGAACCCAGACCGATTCTCGTCCACAAATATGATCTCACTTCTTCATCTCCGCCCGGAGTTCTTTGAATCGAACTGTCCGAAGTGCCAATTCGAGAATCCCGAAGGAATGAAATTCTGCGGTGAATGCGGTCAGTCCCTTGTTACACCCACCGTCAGAGTCCCCAAAGATCTCTCCTTTGATGAGAAGCTCGCAAAAATCCAGCGCTACCTCCCGGAAGGTCTGACACAGAAAATCCACTCTCAGAGGGACAGGATCGAAGGGGAGAAAAAACAGATCGCGCTCTCTTCTGCGATCTGGGGGGACTCACGGCCCTATCGGAGAGACTCGGGCCAGAGGAGATGCACGGCCTCATGGACGCCGGAAGTGAATGGGCTTCAACTAATCAACGGGTTTCGGACGGTTATGCCAGAAAAGCGACTGAAATCCCTGTCAGCGGTCCACAGCTCTCGGACCCCGTGGAAACGGCAGAGCGCTGCGACGCGCGCGTCGTGGACCTGCGGGCCGTTGATCCGCCCTTCCTCCAGGGCACTCCGCAGCTCCGGCCAGTAACCTTCGGCCTCGGCCAAAAGGACCAAGCTGGGGGATTCGAGCCATGCCGCTACCTGATCGATCGCCGCGGCAAGAGGCGTGGGCGGCGCATAAATTCGAGGGTGCGTCACGATGGCCAGGAACTCGTGGAGACACGGCCAGGGAATGCCCCACGGGGTTCGCCCTTCTGCCAGTTTGGCGATCCGGTCGTAGGCGACGTCATGCCACGGCGAGTCTTCCCGATGGGCGTAAACGAGCAAATTGGTGTCCAGAGCGATCACCCGCCCCGTCCCTCGTACGCCATTTCCCGGGTTTCCTCCCAGGAAGCACCGGACACCCCGGGTTGGAGTCCCTTGCCTTTGAACGTCGCCTTGCGAAGCCGGAAGGCTTTGGCACCCTTGCGCTGGCTAAGGACTTGTCGAAGGCCTTGTTCCACCATGGCACGGACGGTCGTCCCCTCACGGGCGGCCACGTTACGCGCTTCCTGCAACAGCGCATTCGGTATCTCTACGGTCGTCTTCATACATCAATATGTATCAAGCCATATGTAAGGATGTCAAACGCAGAATGGCGTCTTGCTGCGCCCTTTCATTGCCGGAGGAGGAAGTCAATGAAATGCCCCAAATGCCAGTCTGAAAACCGAGAAGGGGTCAAATTCTGCGAGGAATGTGGAACCAAGATGGAATTGGCCTGCCCGGGATGTGGAGCAAGAATCCTCGCGGGTAAGAAGTTCTTTGGAGAATGTGGGTATGATTTGAAGACGCGTAAAGAGCCAACCCCCATTAATTACTCCCAACCCCAAAAATATGAGGGCACCATCAATCAATTCACCGGTGACGGGGTGATGGCGCTCTTTGGTGCGCCGGTTTCCCATGAAGATCATGCCCAAAGGGCCTGCTATGCCGCTCTATCCATTCAAAAGGCCTTGGGGGCCTATGGTGACAAAATAGAGAAGGACACGGGGGTAGCGTTCAAGATGCGCATCGGGCTCAACTCGGGACCTGTCATCGTTGGCGCCATCGGAGACGACCTCCGCATGGACTACACGGCAGTAGGAGACACAACCAATCTGGGTTCCAGGATGGAGAGCCTGGCGCGTCCCGGGACCGTCCTTCTTTCCAAACATACCCGCCGCCTGGTCAAGGACTACTTCGATTTAAGGTCCCTGGGCCAGATGGAGGTGAAAGGAAAGAAGGAGCTACAGGAGGCATTTGAGCTCATCAAGGCGAGTAAGGGGATAACCCGGATAGGGGCCTCTGTGGCCAAGGGACTTACCCGGTTTGTGGGCCGGAAGAACTCCACGGCCGCCCTGTTGAATGCCTTTGACAAGGTAAAATCAGGTGCAGGCCAGGTGGTCGGGCTTTAGAGTATCTGTACCTGGGCGGACTCCATCTGAATGGGGGCGAGAAAGAAAAGGCCATAGACAACCTCAAAAAGGCGGAAGGGATGTTCCGGGAAATGGGCATGGATTACTGGCTTGGCAAGGCGCAGGAGATTTTGGTGCGGCTGTGATCATCAAGAAGACCTAGATCGTTCTGCTCCCGGGATTTGTCCTCCATGCGATTCCGGCCCTCCCCGCACCGCAAATAACGCCTCTGTCTTTAAGACATGTCCTCCATGCCTCCCAAACCGAAGGCGGGCGACTTCTTTTCTATTCTGTCAATGATTGCATAGGGGATGTATTCGGTTTTCCTGCCAAGCGCGACCTCAATCTTATCCTGGATCTCTATCCTTTGTTGGTTTGAGTGCCAGTTATGCCAGTCATCCTCTGAGTCCCATGCCCTGACCACAAGGTATTCTTCGGGCCGATCAAGATGCCGCCAGGTTTCCTCGTATTCGAAGCCCGGCTGGACCATGGCCAGCTTTCGCAGTTGATTAATCAAAGGCATGACCGTTTCCTCTTTTTCTCCGGTCAGGTTTCTCTTGCTGACGATTTTTACGCCCATTTTGCCCTCCCTTCACGACACGATTCCAACCACCCCATTCCCTTTCGGGGCCAGCTCGAAGGCTTTCTCGCCGGTGAACAGGAAGGCTGCAGCCCGGGTTTCGAGCTCATTGAAATGACTCCGAAAGAGGCTCTAAGGATTCGGAGTGTCTCTCTGTTCATGTTCGGAGCACAAGACATGCCAAACCGCCCCGGGAAATGGATCAGGTATAACCCATTGAATTATGCCAGTTTTAAATTCCATTTCGTTCGTCAATAGGGTCTCCCCCCGGTCAGCGCTGTCGGCAGGTTTTCCATTGTGTAAAAAAGCGTGGATGAAGGGAAGCTTCGAGGCACTTGGACGGCCCGTGACCCGTCACTCGTCGCAGATGCAGAAATCAGGGGAACGGTTCGTGGCGCAGTCAGGACATAAGCCGAGGCCGAGCTCCGCGCTGGAATGTTCGCGGATACAGGCATCATTGACCGACAACCGATATATAGTATAGTGCGTGAGATCGTCGATCACCTGCGCTGATAGCGGCTTTAGTGAAGCATGGCTCCGGAAGAAAGGGAGGTGATGACTGACTTTTTCCAGGAGTTTTTCAGTTCACGGCGATCGTTACCGGTGACGTTATCCCCAAGCGCATCGCCGGCAAAATGCTGAGACACGAAATAAGAAAGACTTTGCTCGACCGGATAAGCAACCTGAAGGCGTGATGCCTGAGCGAGGCGAGATAAACGACCATGGAGGAAAGCCATATGACGGAACCAATCTATAGTGAAGAACATCAGATCTTCCGTGAAACGTTCAGGAAATTTGTGGCAAGGGAGATCACCCCCAATGTTTCACAGTGGGAGGCGGAACGCGCGGTACCACGGGAGTTGTGGATCAAAATGGGTGAACAGGGATACCTCTGCCCCTGGCTGCCGGAGGAATACGGCGGTCTGGGCTTGGGCTTCGAGTACTCCGTCATCATCAACGAGGAGCTCATCCGTGGCGATGGATTCGGCGTCGGCGTCCCGCTCCACAGCGATGTGGCAACCCCCTACATTCATTCCTACGCCACCCCCGAGACAAAAAAACGATGGCTCCCCGGGTGTGCGAGCGGTGAAATCATCACCGCCATCGGCTTGACCGAGCCCAACGCCGGGTCTGACCTGGCCGCTATCCGCACCACCGCGCGGCGTGACGGCGACGGCTATATCCTGAACGGGCAGAAGACCTTCATCACCAACGGCTTTTTCGCGGATTTGATCGTGGTGGCCGCCAAGACCGACCCCAAAGCCGGTCACCGGGGTGTCAGCCTGGTCCTGGTGGACAAAGACGCCCCAGGCTTTCATCGGGGCCGTAAGCTTGAGAAGATGGGGTACCATATGCAGGACACGGCTGAGCTGTTCTTCGAGGATTGCCGTGTCCCAGCCTCCCATCTGTTGGGCGTCGAAGGGGCCGGCTTCAAGTACATGATGGAAAAACTGCAGCGCGAACGTCTGGAGGTCTGCATCAAGTGCCAGGTGAACGCCGAAGAGGCCCTGAAGGAGGGTCTCAGTTACGCCAAGGTTCGCGAGGCCTTTGGACGCCCCATCGGCGATTTCCAGTATACGGCCTTCAGACTGGCCGAAATGGCTACGGATGTGGAGCTGGGAAGGGTTTTTCTGGACCATCTCATCCGTGTACACATTGAGGGGCACGACATCACCCAACAGGTCTCCATGGCCAAATACTGGCTGGGTGAGATGGTCAATCGAGTGGCCTATCAGGCCCTCCAGATCCACGGCGGCTACGGCTACATGGAAGAGTACCGCATCTGCCGGATTTTCCGGGATGTCCGGTCGCTTTCCATTTTTGCGGGGACAAGCGAGATCATGAAACTGATCATCAGCCGAAACCTGGGGCTGGCACCCAAATAGCGCTCCGTTGCGGCCGCCGGGCATGGATCGGATCACCACCCGGCTTATTGCATTTCGGGCTTGTTATTGACTGCTTGACACAAACATCTGCATCTACACGATGAAGAAAGACCCACCAGGGGTGTTGACCATTTAAGAAAACTCGCACCGGATTCGGTCGAGATCTCAGCGATTACCGAAGCCGAGCTCCGGTTCGGGATGTCCAACAGCAGCAAGCCGGAACATCACCACCGAATTCTCGATGAATCCCTGGGTCCGTTCCGTATGTGTCGGCGAAGGCGACTTCAATCACCCCTCTTTTGTGTCAGGCAAGCCGATTCCTCTTGACAGAGATTTAGTTTTGGGTCGTAATTCGGACGAATCGGCGGCATTCCGATTAATCCAAGTCATACCAAGAGCCTAACCCCAACCTTCTGAGAGGAAGCAATGGTCCTGTGTTTCCAGAAGCTGATCGAAGTGAAGCCTTCGGTGGATACCCTCGGGATAGAGAAGGCGAACAGAATCATCTTAGAGGGTTGAATTCGGTGGGCAATTTTCATAATAAATCTCTATTCTTACTTCCTGATGTTGAAAGGGAAATACGATGAAGCACAAAAATAGGGCAACCACGTTTAGTGGACTCCTGGAAAGCAGGGCGTATAAGGAGGGAGTGAAGCCTTTTCTGTATTTCCGTGACAAGGTGGTTGATTTTGCCTCTTTGGACATGAATGTGAACAAAGCGGCGAACGCACTCCTGGAATTAGGGGTTAGGAAAGGAGATCATGTCTGTCTATTTCTCCCCAATTGTCCGGAATTTCTCTATTTGTGGTTTGGTCTTGCCAAGATTGGCGGTGTCATGGTGCCTCTCAATGTCAGCCTTCGTGGTGACGGCCTCAAATACATCATCAATCACTGCGATGCAAGCCGAATCGTGGTAGATGAGCATCTGAACGAGGCATATGAGTTTGTTGAAAAAGACCTGAATAGGATTGTTCAAAAAATCTGGATTGGCGAGGCGGCTCCCCCACCTGGAGGCTTTACGCCATGGGATACACTTTGGGCATCGGCCTCCGTTGCGCCTCCTCCTGCTGTGGACATTAAGGAAGGGGATCCGCTAGGCATTATTTATACTTCCGGTACCACCGGCCCTCCGAAGGGCGCCATCATCAGCCATTTTAACTATCTGAATTCCGGCCTGATCTGGGCCGAAGACCTCGTCGCATACCGGGAAGATGATGTCTTCTTTACAACGCTCCCCCTGTTTCACGCGAATGCACAGATGTTTACAACAATGGGATCGCTCAGGTCGGGCCGACCTTTCGTATTGCGGGAGAGGTTTTCCGCATCACGTTTTTTCGAGGAGGTTCGCCAGTACGGGGCCACCATCTTCAATTACATCGGTGGGATGTTGACGATGTTAATGAAACAACCTGAGAGAGAAAACGATTCGGCCAACCCGGCGCGAGCGACCTTCGGAGGGGCTGCGCCTCGTGAGATTTGGAGAGATTTCGAGAACAGGTTTGGCGTGACCATCGTCGAAGGATACGGTCTCACGGAGACCGGAGGGGTCTGTCTATGTAATCCCCCGGATCGCATTAAGGTGGGTTCCATTGGTAAGCCCACACGTTTCTGTGATGTTACCGTATGGGACGAAAACAATAGAGATGTCCCGATAGGACAATCGGGCGAGATCGTGGTACGAGAAAAGGATCGATACGCCATGTTCCTGGGCTATTATAAACAATCTGACAAGACCGAAGAGGCCTGGGAAGGCGGTTGGTTCCACACAGGAGACAGAGGATACAAGGATGAAGATGGTTATTTCTACTTCCTTGACCGTATCAAGGATTGCATACGTCGCCGCGGGGAGAATATATCATCCTTTGAGATCGAAAAAATTGTGAATTCCCATCCCAAGGTTCGGGAATCGGCGGCCGTGGCCGTTCCCTCCGAACTGGGAGAGGACGAAGTCAAGATTTTCGTCGTTTTACAGCCTGATGAGAAACTTGCGCCTGAGGAGCTGATTCGCTTCTGTGAGGAACGCATGGCCTATTTTATGGTCCCAAGGTATGTGGCGTTTATCGACGCGTTCCCCAAGACCCCAACTGAAAGAACACAAAAGTTCGAATTGAGGAAGATGGGGATCGGCAACGCATGGGACCGCGAAAAGGCAGGGTACAAGCTGAAAAGAGTATAAGTGTACGGACGAGGACGATGACATGATCACAAAAATTGAACATATCGGAATCGTGGTAAAAGATCTGAACAGAAGCCTTCAGAGATACACCTCTCTCTTGGACCTGAAGGTGGAAGAGATAGAGGAGGTCAAGGTGGAAAATGTCGTCAATCGCGTGGCTTTTCTTCCTATTGGAGAGACCCGTATCGAGCTGGTTGAGACCACGGCCGACACAGGCCTCGCGGCGGAATTCCTGAAGGAGAGGGGAGAGGGGATTCATCATATTGCGTTGGAGGTAGAGGATCTGGAAAGCGTTTTCAGTGATCTCAAATCAAAAGGAGTGGCGTTCCTCTGGGACCGAATCATTCAGGGGTCAAGGGGATCGAAGGTCGCCTTTTTCAAGGCGGAGGAATTCAATGGTGTGTACATTGAACTGGTGCAAAGACACTGAATTCCCGACCAGATTTGGAAGCGAGTCTTGGCCCTGAAAATTGAATCCCAACAAGGTTCAATCCCTGCCGGTGCCGATCTCTATCCCCCCAATGCGCCAACAACCGCGCCCGTGAGCTTAAACAGAAATAACTCTGAGATTTCGTGGTGACGATCCATTCTGCCCCATGCAGAAATCGCTTGAAATCGCTTGTCACAGGAAGTAGGGTAGTGCCCGTTCTCTCCTTTGGATTCCGCATCGCCCGGTGTAGAGGAGGGCGAATCCCGTCGTGACTTTCATTTGCCGACGACTTGAGCGGCAAGGAGTCCGATTCGTGTTACAGGTCAATAACCTCGAAGTCGTTTACAATGACGTCATCCTGGTCCTTCGCGGGATCTCGCTCGAAGTCCCGGAGGCCGGGATCATCGCTTTTCTTGGCTCCAACGGGGCAGGGAAATCCACGACCCTCCGGGCCATATCGGGGCTCCTGGATTATGAAGACGGTGAGATCAAGAAAGGGACCATCCATTTCGAGGGGCAGCCCATCCATCGGATGGACCCCCAGCAGATTGTGAGCCTGGGCATCACCCAGGTGCCGGAAGGCCGGCGCATTTTTGCCGAGCTCACGGTGGAGGAAAACATCCGGGTCGGGGCCCATACACGGCGAGACGGAAAACCCGAAGTCAGCAAAGATATCGAGAGGGTCCTCGCCTACTTCCCATTGCTCCGCCAGCGGCTTAGAATCCAGTCCGGCTACATCAGCGGGGGGGAACAGCAGATGTTGGCCATCGGCCGCGCCATGATGGCCCGGCCCAAGCTCATGATGCTCGATGAGCCCTCGTTGGGCCTGGCCCCCCTCCTGGTGAAAGAGATCTTCCCCATCATCCAGCGGATCAACCAGGAGGAAAGGGTATCCATACTCCTGGTGGAACAGAACGCCCTCATGGCCCTGGCCTTTTCCCAGTTCGGATACATTATGGAGAATGGAAAGATCGTCCTCGACGGCCCCAGCCGGAAGCTCATGGACAACGAGGACGTGAAGGAGTTTTACCTGGGCGTGAAAGAGGACAAGGGACGCAAGAGTTTCGCCCAGGTGAAGCACTATAAGCGAAGAAAAAGATGGCTGTCCTGAGTCATTTCCCGCGGGAAGGCTCTCGACATCCGCGCCCAATGCTCCGGCAGGAAATGGAAATCCTGGAAATCCGAGACCTCACCCTCCATTTTGGAGGGATCACGGCCCTGAATAACGTCTCCCTCGCGGTGAACCAGGGGGAGCTTTGCGCCATCATCGGCCCCAACGGCGCGGGCAAGACCTCGCTTCTCAATTGCATTGCGGGCTTTTACCGGCCGACCCGGGGCACGATCCGTTTCGACGGTCATGACCTCACGGGGATGCGCCCGGATCAGGTGGCGCGCCTCGGCATTGCCCGGACGTTTCAGAACGTAGAGCTCTTCGCCCACATGAATGTCATCGACAACATGCTCCTGGGCCGGCACCATCATTTCGCCATTGGTCTTTTCCATAACGGCCTCCTGGGCTACAGGGCCAAAGAGGAAACCACGCACCGCCGCAAGGTGGAGGAAATCATCGATTTTCTTGAGATGGAGCAGTGGCGGAAGCACCTGGTATCGAACCTTCCCTATGGCGTCCAAAAGCGGGTGGAACTGGGCCGGGCCCTGGCCCAGGAACCCAGGCTCCTGTTGCTCGATGAGCCCATGGCCGGGATGATCCTGGAAGAGACGGAGGACATCGCCCGATTCATCCTTGACATACACCAGGAGTTGGGGACCACCATCGTGATGATCGAGCACGACATGGACGTGGTCATGGATATCTCCCAGCGCATCTTCGTCCTGGACTTCGGGGAAAAGATTGCGGAGGGCGCTCCGGTGGAGATCCAGAAAGACAAAACCGTCCAGAAGGCGTATTTGGGTGAAGATTACGAGGCCCTCGTGGGTCCGGAGACCCGGTCATGAGACAAGACACCCTGCCCCATATCTTTGTTTCCCGCGTGGCCCGGTACGGAGACCCGGGTGGCCCTCCGGGAAAAGGACTACGGCGTATGGCAGGAGATCTCCTGGGATGAGTACTTCCGTCATGTCCGTCACTTTTGTCTGGGTATGGTGAAATTGGGCCTCTCCGAAGGGGACCATGTCAGCATCTTCGGCGAAAACGAGCCCGAGTGGCTCTATGCCGATCTGGCCACCCAGAGCGCCAGGGCGGTTTCGGTAGGGGTCTATCCCACCAATCCGCCCAAGGAGGCCCAGTACGTCATCGGACACTCCGATTCCATCTTTGTGGTCTGCGACGACCAGGAGCAGGTGGACAAGGTCCTGGCCGTGAAAGATCAGCTGCCCCGGCTCCGTAAGATCATTGTGACCGACATGAAGGGACTGCGTCATTACACGGACCCCATGATCATGTCCTTTCAGGCCGTGGAGGCCCTGGGTCGAGCGCTGGAGGAACGGGAGCCCGGCGCATACGATCGCCTTCTTGAAAAGATCCGGCCCGAGGATGTGGCCATCATGGTCTATACGTCCGGCACCACTGGGCCTCCGAAAGGCGCCATGCTGAGCCATTACAACATCACCCAGTTCCTCGACGCCCAAGCCCAGGTCATCCCCCAGTACGACACGGACGAGATCGTATCGTACCTCCCGTTGTGCCACGTGGCCGAGAGGATCATGTCCGTGTTCCTGCCCATCCACTCCGGGGCCACGGTCAACTTCGCCGAAAGCGTTGACACCGTGACCCAGGACATGAGGGAGATCTTTCCGACCGTTTTTCTGGCCGTCCCCCGCATCTGGGAGAAGATGATGGCCTCCGTCATCATCAAAATGAAAGACGCCTCGCGCATGAAAAAAGACGGCGTATCGCCTGTGCATGCCCGTGGGGGAGCACATGGCCGACGCCCGCCTGAGCAGGCAGGGGGTTCCCCTGGCCTTAAGGATCAAGTTCGCCCTGGCCCATGTGGCCCTTTTCAGGCACCTGAGGAAGGAACTGGGACTTCTCCGGGTTCGGCTGGCCATTTGCGGCGCCGCCCCCATTGCCCCGGAAGTGTTGAAGTATTTCCATTCCCTGGGGGTGGAAGTGGTGGAAGGTTGGGGCATGACCGAGGAGACCGGGATCGCCACCATCAATCGTCCCGGGGATGTGCGCCTGGGCACGGTGGGCAAGGCCATTCCCGGAGTCGAAATCCGAATCGCGGAAGACGGAGAGATCCTTCTCAAGTGCAGTCACATCTTTGTGGGATATTGGAAAGACCCCGAGGCCACCGCCAGGACGGTGCGGGACGGATGGCTGTATACCGGCGATGTGGGGGAGATGGACGGCGAGGGGAGACTCAAGATCACGGACCGGAAAAAGGAGATCATCATCACTTCGGGCGGAAAGAACATTGCCCCCTCCGAGATCGAGAACCGTCTCAAGTGCAGCCCGTACATCAACGAGGCCATCGTGATCGGAGACGGACGGAAATACCTGGCCGCCCTGATCCAGATCGAATATGACAACGTGGCCAAGTGGGCCCAGGAGCGGTCCATCGCCTACACCACCTTCAAGAGCCTGGCCCAGAATCCCGCGGTCTATGACCTGATCCAGCAGGAAGTCAATGAAGCGAACAAGGACTTTTCCCAAGTGGAGACGGTCAAGAAATTCCGTCTCCTGGAAAAGGAGCTGGACCATGATGACGATGAGCTCACAGCCACGTTGAAACTCAGACGGAAAACCATTTACAAGAAGTTAGGATACATCATTGATGAGATGTACGGCGCAAAGGCCTGAACCGAGTCAGGCCCGAGCCCTGCCATAGGGAGCAGAGACGATCCATGGCGTTCCAGATCCTGCTGCAGTTGACCATCACAGGCCTGGCCTGGGGGAGCGTTTATGCCTGCATCGCCCTGGGCTTCGTGCTCATCTACAAGGCCACGGATGTCTTCAATTTCGCCCAACCGGAATTGATGATGCTGGGGGCCTACATGGCCTTTAGCCTGATCACCTTCTTTCGCCTCCCCTTTGTTCTGGCCTTCTTGGGCGCCCTCGTTCTCATGGCCCTGGTGGGCGCCCTCTTGGAGATGATGGTGGTCCGGCCCATGGTGGGGGAGCCGGTCCTGGCCGTGATCATGGTCACCCTGGGCATGGCCAATGTCCTTCGCGGGACCACGGGGCTCATCTGGGGCTACGAAGAGCTCCAGCTGCCCACGCCCTTTCCCCAAGACCCCATCCTTTTGTGGGGCGCGGCCATCAGCCAGGCCGAGCTTTATACGATCGTGGCCACGGGGATCCTGTTGATCGTGTTTTTCTTTTTTTTCAAGTACTCCCAGTCCGGCATCAGCATGAGGGCCACCGCGGAGGACACCACCACCGCTTTTTTGATGGGCATCAATGTAAAGCGGGTCTTTACGGGCTCGTGGGTGATTGCTTCTATCGTGGCCACGATTGCCGGCGTCTTCCTGGCGAGTTTCACGTTTCTCGAGCCCATCATGGGGTTCATCGGACTTCGGGCCCTGCCGGCCATGATTCTGGGAGGCCTGGACAGCGTCCACGGGGCCATCATCGGTGGTCTCATTATCGGGGTCGCTGAGAACCTGGCCGGCTTTTATCTCGAGGACTACCTGGGAACCGGAATCAAGGAGATCGTCGCTTACGTCATCGTGCTCATCGTAATGATGGTCCGGCCCTACGGCCTGTTTGGCACCAAAGAGATCGAACGCGTCTAACCCCCCGGAAAGGCGGGAGTATGGCTGTTACCCGATTCTGCACCCGAACGTACGGCCAGGACATGCGGATTTTCCCGAGCCCCGCCGCCAAGCTGTTTCTGGCCCTCTTCTTCCTGTTTCTCCTGACGCTTCCCATGGTCGGGGACCGCTATATCGTATTCGTGGCGTGCCTCTGCGGGGTGTCGGCCATGAGTGCCATGTCACTGAATATCCTCACAGGGTACACGGGGCTCATCTCCATGGGGCATGCGGCCTTCATGGGGATCGGGGCTTATACCGCGGCCATCCTTTCATCCAAGGCCGGCGTCTCCTTCCCGCTCGCCCTCCTGATGGCCGGCATCGTGTCCGCCTCTGCCGGTGCCGTCGTGGGGATCCCCACGCTCCGGCTCCGCGGCATGTACCTGGTGGTGACCACCCTGGCCTTCCAATTCATCACCGAGCATGTCATCTATCACTGGGAAAGCCTGACCGAGAGCGACAAGGGGATTCGCCTGGCCGTCCCGGCACTGCTGGGCTGGAAGTTTGATTCCTATGAGTCCTTCTACTATGTGATCCTGGTCCTCGTCGTGGCCACGGCGGTCCTTGCCAAGAATCTCGCCATGAGCCGGACGGGAAGGGCCTGGGTGGCGGTGCGGGATCGTGACATCGCCGCGGAGATCATTGGCATTCACTTGGCCAAATACAAAATCCTCGCCTTCGTGATCAGCTCATTCATTGCAGGGGTGGCAGGGGCCCTGTACGCCTATCTCCTGGGTCTCATCGGGCCGGATCATTTCACCTTCGGCCAGTCGGTCCTCTATATCGCCATGATCATTGTCGGTGGCATGGGCACCGTGGTGGGGTCGATTGCCGGCGCTGTCTTCATGGTCCTGCTGCCCGAGGTGATCAACGCCGTCTCCGGCCCGATCGCATCGGCCTATCCCACGTTTCAGCCTCGGATAGGGGCCATTGCCGTTGTGGTCTACGGTCTGATCATCATTTTTTTCTTGCTGTTCGAGCCCGACGGCCTTTTCGGCATCTGGGTGAGGCTCAAACGGTATTGGAAGCCCTGGCCTTTCAGCTATTGAGGGGGTCGGGGGCGGGCCGACGATTCCATTGGGTGGAGGGATTTCACAAAAACATTTAACAAAGGAGGCGCACGATGAAAAAGACATGTTGGATTTCAGCCATGGTCCTGTTCGTACTGCTGGCAGGGAGTGCAGGTCCCCCCGAGGCCCGCGCCGAGGTGGGCGTCACCGACAATTCCATTCTTTTTGGTTCCTTTCAGGACATGTCCGGCCCGGGGGCCTATCTGGGCAAGCAATGCTCCATTGCCCTCAAGGTCTGGAGGGACTGGGTCAATGACGACCTGGGGGGCATCCACGGCCGCAAGGTGGACTTCGTGATCGAAGACAACAAATATGACCCGGTGCTCACGAAGACGGCGTTTACCAAGCTGGTGGCCCAGCACAAGGTCTTCGCCATTATCATCGTCTATGGATCCACCCCCTGCACGGCCATCCTGGAAGATATCAAGAAGGAGAAGATCCCGGTATTTCCCACAGCGGCCACCACCCAGAACATGTTCGATCCGCCCATCCGGTACCTGTTCTGGTATGCCTGCAGCGACGAGGACAACGCCATCATGATGGTCGACTATGTGATCAAGGACCTCAAGGTGAAAAAGCCCATGATGGGCATCTGCTACCAGGACGACGAGTGGGGGAAATCGGCCCTGCACGGACTCGAGATCGCCTGCAAGAAATACGGCCTGAAGATGGCGGAGGCGGGCTACAAGAGGGGTGAAAAGAACCTCAACGCCCAGGCCATGAAACTCAAGGCCAAAGGCGTGACCCACTGCTTCTACGCCGGATATGCCCCCGTGTATGCAGCGCTCCTGCAGGAGGCCAACAAGATCGGGTGGAAGCCGGTCTTTTTCGGCGATTATGTCACGGTGGACCCGAGGACCTTCATTGCAGGGGATCTGGCAGACGGCCATTACCATTTCTTCAATCTCGGCATGAGACACGAGGAAGTGCCCGGATGGAAGAAGATGGAAAAGCTCTTTATATGCCAAACTGGGCGAAGAGGCGGCCAAAGAGCCCCTGAGCTGGCGCCTCATGCCCCTCATGTGGACACCCTTGATGTTCTTGACCGAGGCCTTGCAGCAGGCCGGCAGGGACCTGGACCGGGAAAAGCTGGTGAACATCCTCGAGGGCATCAAAAACTTTGACACGGGAGGACTGGGGAAGATCCAGTACGGCCCCAATAACAGGAAGGGGTGCGACGAATACCGTGTCCTCAAGTGCGATGCCAAGAAACAGGATTTCTTCCCGGTGACGGGCTGGTGGCAGCCGAGCGTCAAGTACGGGGACAAGGAGCGGCCTGTGACCAAGGTGTCCCAGTAAACCCCAGGCCGGCCGCAAGCGGCGGCAAATCTTGCTCCATAGCGACCGCTGAGGGCGCACGCGACGTGCGCCCTTTTGTTTTCAAGGGCCCCGCCAAGTCTAAGGGCCGCGGCGTCATCCGAACACCGATTCGGGCTCTGCTTCCATTGGAACTGTTTCGCAAGGCCTGCAGGAATTCGACTAAATAGATCCTCCCAAGTCAAGATTCTACCGGTGGCTTCGCGGGACTTCAAACAAGGGTGCGAGTTTAGCCCGAGGTGGCGGATACGGTGGGGGACGAGACACACCAAAATAAAAAGGACTTACCAAAATTGGCTAAGTCCTTGATATTGTTTGGCGTCCCCAAGGGGATTCGAACCCCTGTCGCAGGCGTGAAAGGCCTGTGTCCTGGACCTGGCTAGACGATGGGGACGCTATGAAAGAGGCTGATAGCGTATAAGTGGCCACCGTCGGGGCTTTCACCCCGGAATCGGTCCTTATGTCCAATCTGGTGGGCCGTGCGGGAGTCGAACCCACGACCAACGGATTAAAAGTCCGCTGCTCTACCGACTGAGCTAACGGCCCGAACGGAATTATATTTTTGTATCAGCTCTCGGAGAAATTGTCAAAATCTTTTTGGGATGGAAGCGTCAAGGCCCCGACGGACGAGATCGAGCTCTTCCTCGTTTGGGGGGTAGGGGTAATTCCACTGCCTCACGTCGGGAAGGCAGTTGCCGAAGGGGCGGTTGCATGCCACGCGGCCGTCCGCGCCGAGACACCCGGTGGTCATGAACGGAAGGCCGTGTTGAAATGGCTTGAGCGAGTTTTTCCTGAGAAATGCCAAAGTCAGCCAATCGACCCTGAGAATCGAAGGTCATCTGCTCCGCCCGGCTCAACCTCTCCTCGATGAGATAGCGGGCCAGCTGGACCCTCAGGTAACCGCACCACGGAGGCTGGGACCTCCCGGAGAGGGCAGAGGCCTTCTCTGCGAAAAAAGAGAAGAGATGGCTCAAAACGGATTTGTCCCACAACCGCTGGATCAGTGAGACCATTTCCTCTTCCGTCTCACCCATGCCTACCATGAGATGGGCCCCCACGTTTGGGGGTCCGAAGACCTTGAGCCCCGCCTCGATCATCTCCCAGTACTTCTCCCATGTGTGGGGGCCTGAGACCGCTTTGCCGCGGTAGGCCTCAAAGAGCTTTTCGGTTGCGAGATCAAGCGCCACGCCGATCTTGTCAACCCCTGCGTCCTTCATATGGACAAGGTCGCTTTGCTCCATGATGGTCGGGCTGATCAGCACGGAAACCGGGATCGAGGTCTCTCGGCTGAGGCGCCTTGCCATCTCGACGGTGTGGCTGCCGCACTTGGGGTTTGTGATCATGGAGATGCAGCTCCGTTGGACGTAGGCAGGCGCACGGTTGATGGCGCCCACAATCTCGTCGAGTGGGTACAAAGGCCACGGCACGTGGATGAAGCTCTTTTCCCGGTAAGTCCCCGGCCTTTTTCTTGCCAGGCCGCAGTAGGCGCAGTTGGCCGCGCAGCCTTCCGGGTAGTGAACCAGAAGGTTCACGCAACGGTTCACCGCGCCCCGATACATCCTCCCCCGGGCAAGCCCCAGAGAAATGGCGGTGGCCATGCTGATCTTGGCGAATTGGGGGCTTTGGTTTTTGTTTGGATAGATCACAGCTTATAGCTCATACCTGATAGGTCATAGGTGATCGGTGACGGGGCTTTGCCTTTCACTGATGACTGATCACTCATCACAGATCACTTCCCCACCTTGCCCCGCACGCCGAGCGCCTCGCGCCGGTCATTTTCACACCCTCACCTGATTCTCCTTGGCGGCCAGAATCGCGGCGGTGAGGGTCTTCACATCGAGACCGTAAATCATGTCGGGCCGCCACACCGCGGCGAGGTTCTCCTCGATGGCCTCTTTTCTGGCCGAGGTCCATTTTAGAACGTTTTCCAGGCGGTTGACGTCTTCACTCGTTGAGAAGAAGTCCCCCGTGATGGTCACATGCTCGATGGATGGGCCCGATAAGCGCGAGATAGACTTCCAGGAGTCCCCCTCGGGTCTTGATCCGACCCACCCCCATTCTGGCCCTCGGGTGCTTGTGAGAGAAGATCCAGTCGTCCTGGGTATATCGCTCCCGGATGAGCCGGTCGATGGTTTCCTGTTCCCATGAGTCAGGTTCATCCGGCTCGAACCGGATGGTGAAGGCCTCTTCAAAGCCTTTCAGGATGGCCGCCACCATTTCCCGGACCTCCACCGGGCTCTGAGTTTCCGCCCGGACCGTTGTCATCCGCCGGCTGAAGCAGCTGTACCCTTTGTCCTGGATTTTGATGAGCGGCGTGTTCATGATGTCTGCCATGAGCGCCACGTCGAAATTCACAAGGAGGCTCGTGTGAAAGAGGATGCTGTTTCCCGCCTCGTTGGCCGCGGAGAGGCCGGCGATCTTTCGCCCGTTCACTTCGAGGTCGTTCTTGGGGCGAAAGGCCGCCCGGATGCCGAAGCAGTCAAGGGCACGGATAAGGACCCGGCTCAGGGTCTCGAAGATTCCCCCCACCCCGGCCTTCAGGCCCGGGTAGTCCATGTTGATGCCCAGCCCGAGGGCAACCACCTCGGGACCCATGATGACGGTCCCACCCCCCGTGCTGCGGCGGTTGTATTCGACCCCCCTCTGTTTGCACCGATCAAGCCTCAAGGCCGCGCGGATGTCCTGGTATTTACCCACGATGGCCGAGGGCACGAAGGTGTAAAGGTGAAGAATGGGGGGCGAGCCCCGCTCGGACACGGCCCGGGGGAGGGTGTCATCCTTCGCAAGGCCCTCGGCCGTGGACAAGGGGCGATCAAGGGTTTGAAATAAGCGCCAGAACAAGATAAGTGCCTAAAGTGAGCTAAAGTGCCTAAAATGATTAGATTTGAACTGATGACGTGATGCAAGCACCAATACTCCAACACTCCAATTGCCCATTACTCCATTTCCCTAGGCCTTCGCCTTTTCTTCCTCTGCCCTTTTGACTTCCTTTTCGATGAAGTCGGCCACCGCAGCACCATGGATCAGGTTTTCGAGCTCCGATTCCAGATCGGAGGCCTCGATGAGGAGGATCCACCCTTTGCCGTAAGCGTCCGTGTTGATGAGGCCGGTCTCTTCCTCCAGGTCCTCGTTGATCTGGACGATCTCGCCTGACACCGGTGACACCAGCTTTCCGATCCATTTCCTGGACTGGATCTTGCCGCAGACCTCTCCCTGGCTCACTTCCTCTTCTTCGTCGGGGAGATCGATGTAAACGATGTCGCCCGCCTCCTTCTGAAAGAAGTCGGACATGCCCACCGTCACCCGGTTTCCATCCACACGTGCCCAGCTGTGCTCCGCATGGTAGTAAAGGTCTTCGGGCATGTTGTATCCTTTGATTTCAGCCATTGATTCAACCCTCCTTGTTCTAGCTCATAGCTGATAGAGATAAAGGCCAGGTTCAAGGTTTCAGGTTTCCTTTTGGTTTCTTTCCTTGTACCTTGAACCTTGCAGCTTGAACCTGTCTTTTATTCAAACCTCGCCCTCACGGCCCTGGCATGAATGGGGAGCCCCTCGGCTTCGGCAAGCGTCGTCACCACGTCTTTGAGGCCGGCAAGCCCGCTCTTGCTCAGGTACTGGAAAGTGGGCTTCTTGATGAAGTCATCCACAGAAAGGCCCGAGAACATGCGGGCGCACTGCCCCGTGGGCAGCACGTGGTTGGTGCCCGACGCGTAATCCCCTACCGGCACCGGCGCAAACGGCCCGAGGAAGATGGAGCCTGCGTGCTTGATCCGGTTCAGGGTGATGAAGGGGTCCTCCGTCAGGATCTGGAGGTGCTCGGTGGCATACTCGTTCGTGAAGGCGATGGCCTGGTTCATGTCTCTTGCAAGCAGCACGCAGGAGTGCTTGGAGAGCGAGGAGGCAAAGATCTCTTTTCGCGGGAGGGTGTCGTACTCCCGCTCTATGATCCGGCACACATCCTCTGCCAGCTCACTCGATGTGGTGACGAGCACCGCGGCCGAGTCTGGGTCGTGCTCGATCTGGGAGAGGAAGTCGACCGCGATCCATTCGGGGTTCCCTGTTTGGTCGGCCAGGATCAGGGCCTCGCTCGGGCCTGCGGGGGAGTCGATATCCACCTGCCCGTAGACGAGCATCTTCGCGGCCGTGACATACTTGTTGCCAGGACCCACGATCTTGTCCACCCTGGGCATGGCCTTGGTGCCGTAGGCAAGGCCTGCCACGCCCCACGGGCCGCCCACTTTGAAAATGCGGTCGCACCCGGCAATGTCCGCCGCCACCAGGGTTGCCGGGTTGGCCGTCATTCCTTTGGAAGGCGGGGTGACGGCCACGACCTTCCCCACGCCTGCCACCTTTGCCGGAAGCACCGTCATCAGGATGGAGCTGGGGTACACGGCAGTGCCCCCGGGGATATAGCATCCCACAATGTCCATGGGCCTGGTGATGCGGCCTGCCAGGATGCCTTCCCGGATCTCGATGGACCACATTTCGCGCTCAATCTGCGCCTTGTGGAAGGTCACGATGTTTTCCGCAGCGATCTTGAGACAGGCCACGACCTTGGGGTCCACCTGCCCGTAGGCGGCGCGGATCTCTTCAGGGGTGGCCTCGAGGTCGGCCGGGGCGATATCTTCCTTGTGCTTCCTGTAGTGTTCAAGCGCGACCCCATCGCCCCTCGCCTTCACGTCCAGCACGATCTTTCGCACGTCCTCGAAGATGGAGGAGATGTCCTCCATGGAACGCTGCATGATGCCCTTGTGTCTTTCAGGGGTCAGGTCGTCGATCTTTTCGGGTTTAAGAATCATGGTCCGTTTTCTCTCCTCCCGTAATGGAATCGAAGGTAGTCCTTCAGGGCGTCCACGGTGCTTTGAAAGGCGATCTCGTCCCACGGGATCCGATCGGGTGAAAAAAGCCCCACCTCAGAGGTCTCGTCCCTGGGGGCCGGCCGGCCTCCAATCCTCCGTACTTTGTAGACCACGATGACCTCGGTCTTTCCCGGATAGGAGTAAACCCCCACGAGCGCCTCAAGGGCCGTCGTTAGGCCGCATTCCTCCTCGGTCTCCCTCATGGCCGCTTGTGCCACGACCTCCCCCCGGTCCACATATCCGCCTGGCATGACCCACCGGCCTTTCTGCGGATCGATGGCGCGACGGAGGAGCAGGATCTTTCCGTCCAATTCGAGGATGACGCACGCCACCACCTTCGGGTCCAGGTATAAGACGAACTCGCACCGTGTGCAGACGAGCCTTTCCGGTTCACCGGCCTTCAAGGTCAGGCTGCCAAGCCTTCCCCCGCAGACCGGGCAGAACCGAAACTCCGGCGAAGGCGGGTGATCAACGGTCTCCAGCAATCGGGACGCCTCATTCAGTATATGAATCAAAATTTTATTTCATACCCGGTTTCACCGGATTTTGCCACTTTTTTTCTAGTCGCGCTTCTCCTTTTCCCCCTCATTCGCCTCGCGAACCGGGTGGCGCAACGGGGGTCGGGGCGAACAGCGGGCCGTGATCCAGACGAAGTCCGCAAGATCGCTGTCCACTTCCTCTTGGCCGGAAGCGGGGTGAAGAACCAAGGTGGCCACCGTGAGGGGGATTCGCCTCAAGGTGCGTGCCGGGATGCCGAACTTGTGAGCGATGTGGCCGTTCCCCGAGAAGATCACCATCCTTCCCCCCGAAGAGGTCAAATGGCGCGAGATGGTCTCGGCCATGGTCTCTTCCCACACGGACTGTGCCTCGTAGAACCGCTCGAATTGCTTGAGATCCGTGTGTTCGTGGCCTTCGAACGCCTCTCGGACATAAGCCCTGTGGGCCTCGTTTGTGAGATCGATCTCCTTTGCGATCTGATCGCGTTCCTCGACGGTGAGGCCTGAGAGCCCGGACCTGGCCACCTTTCTGACGATCCCGGAAGGCGCGTTAAGGGCCAGGACCCTCAACCCCCTTTCCTTTGAAAGGAGCATGAGCGGCCGGTAGAGGAAGTAATCGAACCCCCAGGATTCCTTCCAGTTCACCGCATCGAGAAACGTATCCTCTGAAATGACCCCCTGGAGATATTGGTCAATGGCCTCCTGCTGCCATCGCTGGAAGAACTCCATGCCGATGGCCAGGTGGTCCCCAGCCCGATCTGCCAGGGCCTGAAGGATCTGGACCTGGATCAAATGATGTTCCGGATTGTCGTGGCTTTCCCCGACGAAGATCACGTCACACCCGCTCAGGGCCGTGATCAGTTCATCGAAATGGACAGCCCGGGCCTTTTCCATGTCCACGATCTGACCGATGCGAAAAGACCCGGGCGACCCGCTGACCGTGAACGAGGGGAACATGGGGGGCCTGGTGGTCATGCAGCCGCTCAGGGCAATCGCAACGGCGGCTGTCAAAAAAATAAGCGCCCGAATTCGTCGAGATGGTTTCATCAGATCTCCGATCATGATTTCCAAATGGACACTTAGTACCATTTAACCTATAACATGGCAATGGCTGCCGCCACCCAGTGGTTCGGCCTGCTGCATGCCGGCGTGGCGTCGGCGACCAGGAAATCTAAAATTGCACCTATTGCGTCCCGACCCAGGAGCGACTCTACCCATGCCCCGCTATCGAGAGGTGAAAGAGGTCCTGCTGGACTACCCCAAGGAGGTGATCCTCAAGGACGGGACCGGGTTGACCCTCAGGCCCATACGGCAGGGGGATGAGAAGGCCCTTCACGCCATGTTCGGAAAGCTTCCGGAAGACGATCTCTGGTTTCTGAACCACGATGTATCCGATCCCAGGATGATCGAGGCGTGGATAGGCAACCTGGATGCGGGGCGGGTCCTATCCATCGCGGCGGTGATCGAGGGGCGGATCATCGCCAACGCCGTCCTCATGCGAAAACGTTTTGGCGCCAAGCGCCATATCGGAAAGATCAGGATCTCTGTGGACCCCCGGTTTCGTGATCAGGGCCTGGGGACCTGGATGCTCCTGGATCTCATCAACCTGGCCATGTCGCTGGGGCTTCGGCTACTGGTGATGCGGCTGGTCAGGGAAAGGGACCTGCCGGTGATCATGGGCATCAGGAAACTGGGTTTTGCGGAGGAGGCCGTGCTCCGCGGTTATGTCCTTGACAGGGCCGGACAGCCCCAAGATCTGGTGATCATGACAAAAAGGCTTCCGCTGGACTTGGACGATTTCTGATGAACGACGAGGTTACCGCCCACTATGACCTGGATCCTCAGAGGCTGAGACAACTGCTTCCCGAGGTGCCCGGTGTGTATCTCTTCAAGGATGGGTCCGGCCGAGTCCTTTATGTGGGCAAGGCCAAGAATCTCAAGAAAAGACTCCTCTCCTATTTCAAGCCCCAGGCCGATCTTCCGAGCAAGACGGCCTGGCTGATGAAGCGCGCCCGCGGACTTGACCACATCATCACGTCCACTGAGAAGGAAGCGTTCATCCTCGAGAGCAACCTGGTCAAGAAGCTCATGCCCCGGTACAACATCGTGCTCCGGGACGACAAGGAGTACCCCTCCCTCAGGATGGATCTCAAAGCGGATTACCCCTGCCTCAACATCGCCCGGAAGATCAAGAAGGACGGGGCCCGCTATTTCGGCCCTTTCGATTCCGCCAACGCGGTCCGCTCCACCCTCAAGCTGATCGAGCGGGTGTTCCAGCTGCGGAAGTGCAGGGGCCCCTCCCCGCCCACGCGAACGCGGCCTTGCCTCAACTGCCAGATGGAACGCTGCCTCGGCCCCTGCGCGCAGGAAATCCCCCCCGCGAAATACCGGGAGGTGGTGGACCAGGTCATCCTGTTTCTGGAAGGGAGAGACAGCGAGCTGATCGGCCATCTGAAAGAAGAGATGGCCGAGGCCTCTGACCGGCTGGATTTTGAAAAGGCCGCGCGCATTCGGGATCAGATCTCGGCGGTGGAAAGGACCATCGAGCGTCAGCACGTGGTCTCCCCCAAGATGGCTGACCAGGACGCGATCGGCATGGCCCGTGGAGACCTTCATTGCCAGGTGGTCCTGCTCCTTATACGCAAAGGGCGCCTCATGGGCAGCCTGGATTATCTCCTGCAAGGATCAGGGGGCATCGACCGGCGAGGTGATGGCAGCCTTTCTGAAACAGTATTACGGACGGGAACGCTTCATCCCCGGTGAGGTCCTGATCTCTGACGAGGCCGATGACCTGGAGGCGATTTCTGAGTGGATCTCGGACCTGGCGGGGAAGCGGGTGTCCATCCGCCCGGCCTTGAGAGGCGAAAAGCGCAGGCTCGTGGAAATGGCCGTCACCAATGCCCGGAACCTTCTCGATAAACGCCGGCAATTGGAGGACCGTGACCTCATGGAAAGGGTCCGCGTCGAGCTGGGTCTCCCTCAGACCCCCCGGATCATCGAGGGGCTTGACATCTCCAATTTTCAAGGCGACCTGGCCGTGGGGACGGTGGTCTCCTTTGTGGATGGTGGGCCAAACCGCGCGGGGTACAGGAACTTCAGGATCAAGGCCGTTGAGGCCATTGATGATTACGCCATGATGGCCGAGCTCGTCGCGAGGCGCATCGCCAAGGGAAACCTTCCGGACTTGTTTCTGGTGGACGGCGGAAAGGGCCACCTGGCGGCGGTGAAACGGGTCCTTGAGGGCGCGAAGGAGGCCGGCGAGACGGAAGTGGTTTCCATTGCCAAGCCTGATGCGGCAAGACAGGAAAGGTACGACAAAATTTTTGTCCCGGGAAGGAAAAACCCGCTTTCCCTTCGGCCGGACGACCCGGTCCTTTTTCTGATGATGAGAATCAGAGACGAGGCACACCGGCGTGCCGTCTCCCACCACCGGGGACTGAGGGGGAAACGCATGCAGGCCTCCGACCTGGATGTGATCCCGGGTGTCGGGCGGAAAAGGCGAACCCTCCTGCTCAAGCACTTCAGAGGCATTGAGGCCATCTCAGAAGCCGGTCTGGAGGAACTGCTCAGCGTGAAGGGAATGACCCGGCCCGTTGCGCTCAGTATTGTCAACTTCTTCCAAACAAGACGGAATGAAACGGGCCCATAACGAAGCTTTGTGGGTTGACAGGGCGGAACGATGATGTTAGAAGGCACAGAAATTGCTCTACCCTGACGTAGCGATCCAACGCATCAGTCCATTCAACAAAAACACACTTGCCGAAACCAGCTCCGAGGAGGCCTCATCATGGGCTTGAAAAAGATGACCGTGATCCTCGTCCCTGAGGGCAAGAGGTCCGTCAAACAATTCAGGCTCCCCAGAATCAGTATTCTTTTGGCGGTGTTGCTCCTGCTTTCCACCGCCGCCTTCATCACCTGGTTAATGAGGGATTACCGGATTGTGAAATCCCGGATGCCTCTGCTCGACCGGCTGAAGGTTGAAAACGAGCATCAGAAGCAGCAGCTCGGTTACCTGGCCAAGCGCATCGAAGGCCTTGCACAAAAGGTCACGGCGCTGAAGGAATTCGATCACAGGTTGAAGGCCATGGTGGCCATGGACAACGCGAAGGGCGAGGAGGGGGCAGGTGGCCAAGGAGGCTCGGACCCATCCGTCCTGCTTTCTGGTCTTTCATCGACCAAAACCCAGCGTGGCCTGGTTCAGCTGATGCACCGGTCCCTGGACCAGATGGATTCGGAGCTGCTCAACGGGGAAAAGCAGAAGGCTGAGCTCCACCGTTTCCTCGAGGACCAGAAGGTCCTCCTGGCATCGACGCCTTCCATATGGCCTGCGAAGGGGTGGCTCAGCTCCCGGTTCGGCTACCGTAAGTCGCCGTTTACAGGGCAAAAGGAGTTTCACAAAGGCATCGACATCTCTGCGAGGCGCAATGCGCCCATCGTTGCCCCGGCAAGCGGGATCGTCACCTATGTGGGAAAGGACGGCGGATACGGGAGGGTGGTCAGGATGAACCACGGTCATGGGGTGACGACACGATTCGCGCACATCGAGAAGTTGCTTGTTAAGAAGGGGCAGCGGGTGAAGCGTGGGGAAACCATCGCCCTTGTAGGAAACACCGGCAGGTCCACCGGCCCGCACGTTCATTACGAAGTTCACCTGAACGGGGTGCCCGTCAACCCCCTCCGATACATCCTGGAGTAGGCCATCCGCTCCCTCTCATCACTCCGTCCTTGATCCGAAAGGCGAAAACCTGCTATTTTATCGAGTTTAAAATCTATCCAACGTCAGCGACCCGTGATCCTTTCATGGGCGAGGCCTGCCTGCGGGCCGCCTGTTCGCTCGCAAAGCCGTAAAGGGTCGCCTGGGGAAGGATGGATTGAAACCGAGTTTCTCCTTGAATTGGTAACAGACCATGTTTGGAAATTTAATAAAGAACGTTTTTGGAAGCAAGAATGAGCGTGAGCTGAAACGTCTGGCGCCCAAGGTGGACCAGATCAACCGGCTGGAACCCGAGTTTCAGGCCCTCTCCGACGAGGCCCTCCGGGCCAAGACCGAAGCGCTCAGGCAAAGGTTTTCGCAGGGCGCCTCCTTGGAGGACCTTTTGCCGGAGGCCTTTGCGGCGGTGCGAGAGGCCTCGGTCAGGGTCCTGGGCATGCGGCACTTTGATGTGCAGCTCATTGGCGGGATGGTCCTTCACGAGGGGAGAATCGCCGAAATGAAGACCGGCGAGGGCAAGACCCTCGCGGCAACCCTGCCCCTTTATCTCAACGCCCTCACCGGGCGAGGCGTTCACCTGGTCACCGTCAACGATTACCTCGCCCAACGGGATTCCGAGTGGATGGGCGGGATTTACAAGATGCTCGGCATGAGCGTCGGCGTCATCGTCCACGGGATGGACGACAACGAGCGACGGGCCGCCTACGGCTGCGATATCACCTACGGGACCAACAATGAGTTCGGGTTTGACTACCTCAGGGACAACATGAAGTTCGACCTGAGCGAGTACGTCCAGCGGGAGTACCACTACGCCATCGTCGACGAGGTGGACAGTATCCTCATCGATGAGGCAAGGACCCCCCTCATCATCAGCGGCCCGGTTGAGCAAAGCGAAAACAAGATCTACGTGGAGGTCAAACCCCTGGTCATCACCTTGAAAAAACACCAGGGGACCATCATCCGTTCGCTCCTCAAGGATGTCCGCGAGATGCTGGGCAGTGATGGAGACAATGAAAAGATCGTCGAGATGCTTCTCCAGATCAAACGCGGAGACCCCAAGAATCCGGTCTTTCTTGACATGATCGCCCAGAACCCGGGCCTGAAGAAACAGGTCGACCGCCTGGAGAGCATGCTGAGCGCCCAGAAAATGCTGCCCGATCTGGACCAGGAGCTCTATTGTACCATTGAAGAGCGGACCAATTCAGTCCAGCTGACGGAAAAGGGAATCAAGCTTTTGTCGGGCGGGGGGTTCGGGGAGTTCAGCCTACCCGATCTGGATCAGGAGGGGCACAACGTCCGTGAGGACGAAAGCCTCAGCGACGAAGAAAAGCAGCAGCGCATCAGTGACCTTGAGACGCAATACCTTCGCACCTCCGAGCTCCTCCACGCCACCCAGCAGCTGATCAAAGCCTACTGGCTCTTTGAAAAGGACGTGCAATACGTGGTCAAAGACGAACAGGTGATGATCGTGGATGAGTTCACGGGAAGAATGATGCCTGGGCGGCGTTGGAGCGACGGACTTCACCAGGCCGTGGAGGCCAAGGAGGGGGTCAGTGTTGCGGCCGAGAACCAGACCCTTGCCACCGTGACCTTTCAGAATTTTTTCCGCATGTACGAGAAACTGGCGGGCATGACCGGCACCGCGGACACGGAGGCGGCCGAGTTCCATAACATCTACAAGCTGGACGTGGTCATCATCCCGACCAACCAGAAGATGATCCGCAAGGACCACCCGGATGTGATTTACAAGACCGAACGGGAGAAGTACAAGGCGGTGGTGGAGGAAATCAAGTCGCTCTACGACCGTGGTCAGCCTGTTCTTGTGGGGACCATCTCCATCGAGAAGTCGGAAATGCTCAGCAAGATGCTCAAACGAACGGGCGTCCCACACTCCGTCCTCAACGCCAAACACCACCAGAAAGAGGCGGAGATCATCGCCCAGGCCGGCCAGCCGAAGACGGTCACCATCTCAACCAACATGGCGGGACGCGGCACTGACATCGTGCTTGGCGACGGGGTTATTGGCCTGGGGGGGCTTCACGTGCTTGGGACCGAGCGGCACGAAAGCCGCCGCATCGACAACCAGCTGAGAGGCCGCTCCGGACGCCAGGGGGACCCCGGGTCTTCCCGTTTCTATCTTTCTCTGGAAGACGACCTGCTTCGCATTTTCGGATCGGAGCGCATCTCCTCCATTATGGATCGACTTGGGATGGAGGAAGGGGAGCCCATCGAACACAACCTTATCTCCAGGGGCATTGAGAACGCGCAAAAGAAGGTGGAGGCCCACAACTTCGATATCCGCAAGCACCTTCTCGAATACGACGACGTCATGAACAAACAAAGGGAGATCGTCTATTCGCTGAGGCGGGGGGTGGTGTCGGGCCAGGAAATCGACGAAATCATCGCCGGCATGATGGACGAAAAGGTGCAGGACCTCGTCGGAAAATGGGTCGACCCCAAGGCGGACCCAGAGGAGTGGGATATCTCCGGGTTCAAGGACAATTTGTTTCGTATCTTCGGCGTCCGGGCAAAGATCGGGCCCGAGGATCTCGGGGAAGAAACGTTTTACCAGCTCAAGGGCGACGAATTGGGGGAACGTGTCCTGGTTCAGGTGCGGACCGCCTACGAAGAAAAGATGCAGGTGATCGGCAAAGAGGATGTGGCCCATCTCCAGCGTCTTGTCATGCTCCAGATCATCGACAATCAATGGATCTCCCATCTCCAGGACATGGAAAGCATGAAAGAGGGGATCGGGCTCAGGGGCTACGGTCAGTTGGATCCGCTCAGGGAGTACAAGAAGGAGGGGTTTGCGCTCTTCGAAGGGCTCCTGGATCGCATACGGGAAGAAACCCTTTCAACCCTCTTTCGGATCCAGTTGGTGCGAAAACGGCCCCCTGAGGAGATCCAGAGACCGAGGCGCAGGCCGCTTCAGATGAGCCACGGCGGGGACGGACCGCCGCGGGCCGTGACCATCCGACGGGAAGGGAAGAAGGTGGGCAGAAACGACCTCTGCCCTTGCGGCAGCGGGAAAAAGTACAAGAGGTGCTGTGGGGTGGGGAAATGATGAAAGATGGGTGCAAGGTGCAAGGTAAAAGGTGCAAGGGGGGAGAATCAAGTGACCAGTGATCAGTGGCAAGTGGTCAGTGAATGACCATGAGCTATGACCTGTGACCTGGCAGCTATGAGCTAAAGATGGGCGTACGGCGCAAGGCGTAGGGGGGACGTGAAGCAGTGACAACTGATAGCGATGAGAGGAACTACAGGGTTCCTGGTTTTCTGGCATCGGCGGTGGCAGCGGGCTTGAAGAAGGACAAAGGGCTGGACATGGCCCTGATTTACAGCGTACGGGAGACGGCTGCGGCGGGGGTCTTTACCACCAACAAGGTGAGGGCGGCCCCCGTGCTGGTGTCAGAGGAGAACCTCCGGTCGGGCAAGGCGAGGGCCATCGTCGTAAACGCCGGCAATGCCAACGCCTGCACGGGAGCGACCGGGCTTGGGGACGCGCGACGGACCGCAGCGCTTGTCGCCGCCCGGCTCTCCCTTCCGCCGGAGACCGTGCTGGTGGCCTCAACGGGCGTCATCGGTCGACCCCTCAACATGGCTTGCATCGAGGGGGCCATGCCTGACTTGGTCGGCGGGTTGTCGGGAGAGGGGCTTTCATCGGTCTCAAAGGCCATGATGACTACGGATTCGTTCCCGAAAATGAGCCTCTTTGAGGGATCGGCCGGGAAAACGCCATACAGGATTTTGGGCATCGCAAAGGGCGCCGGCATGATCATGCCCAACATGGCGACCATGCTCTGCTTTGTCTTGAGCGACATCCGGATCTCCCCGGAGAGCCTTAATCAATGCCTGTCGGCGTCGGTCAAAACCACCTTTAACCGGATCACGGTGGACGGCGATACCAGCACCAACGACACCGTATTGGTGCTTGCAAACGGCATGGCGGGCAATCCAGACCTGAACCATGAGGGGATGGATGGGTTTCGATCGGGGCTGGAGCAGGTCATGGGAGACCTTGCCCGGATGATCGTGCGGGACGGTGAAGGGGCCACCAAGCTAGTCCGGGTGGAGGTGAAGGGGGCCATAAGCGCGGCCGATGCGGCCACCGGCGCAAGGACGGTCGCCAATTCGAGCCTCGTCAAGACCGCCTGCTACGGCCAGGACCCCAACTGGGGAAGGATCATGGCGGCCCTTGGCCGATCCGGGGTCGCCATGGTGGAGGCGTCGGTGGATATCTGGATCGACGAGATCCAGATTGTATCGGGTGGTCTCGGGCTCGGGGACGAACAGGAAAAACGTGCGGCGGAGCGAATGACCGGGAAGGCGTTCAGCATCGTGGTGGATCTTCACCAAGGCGGTTTCGGGGACCACGTCTTCACCTGCGACCTGACCCACGACTACGTCTCCATCAACGCCAACTACAGGACATAAATAGCGGTCAGCCATCAGCGATCAGCTGTCAGCTAAGTCCAAGAAAATCAAGAGAATGACTGAACACTGGCTGTTGAAAGACCCAGGATTTTCCGATGCATGGATGGACACTGGAGACTAGGCAAAGAGGGTAGAGAACATGTTCGGTGTGATCATGGCCGGGGGGTCGGGCACCCGTTTCTGGCCGCTCAGCCGCAAGGGGCGTCCCAAACAGTTTCTGAGCATCACGGGCAATCGCCCCATGATTGTGGAGACCTGCGAGAGGTTGCTCCCGCTGATGTCTTATCAGGAGATGGCGGTGGTGCTGGGGGTTGCCCACCTGGGGGAGGCCTCCCGGCTCCTGCAAGGGACGGGCATCCATCTTCTGGCGGAACCCGTGGGGAGGAACACGGCGCCCTGCATGGGGCTGGGGGCCCTGTACGCAAAGCATCAGGGGGCCGACGGGCCGGTGGCCTTTCTGCCGGCAGACCACTTCATCGGCGATCCGGAGCGTTTTTTGGCCGCCCTCTCAGTGGCTGCCGAGCACGCGGCCGCTGGAGGGATCGCCACACTGGGGATCGTTCCAACCCGGCCTGAAACCGGGTTCGGCTATATCCGCAGGGGCCGTGACGAAGAGACGAAAGGGTTGGAAGGGGCCCATCGGGTTGCCGCGTTTGTGGAGAAACCGGACGTCGAGACCGCACGCCGATACCTGTCGAGCGGCGAGTATTACTGGAATGCAGGCATTTTCGTTGCCACGGCCGACACGGTCCTTCATGAGATCCGCACCCAACTCCCGGAGGTCCACGATGCACTCATGAAACTGGGCGATGCCTTGGGCACGGACCGGTTTGTGCGGGTTCTTTCAGAGGTTTACCCCGGGCTGCCTTCCATTTCATTCGACTACGGGATCATGGAAAAGACCCGACAACCGGTCTGCGTGGTGCCCTGCGAGTGCGGTTGGAGCGATGTGGGGTCGTGGTCTTCCCTCTATGACCTGAGATCGAACGAGCACGATGACGCCCAGAATCTCAGGGAGGGACAAACCCTGGCCATCGACTGCCGGCGGACCTTCATTTCGGCCCAGGGCGGGCGGGTGGTGGTCGGGCTCGGGCTTTCGGATTGTCTGGTGGTGGATGCGGGGGATGTGGTCCTCGTCGCCCATCGGGACCGCGCCCAGGATGTGAGAAAGATCGTTGACGCCCTGAATGAAGATGGAAAGGAGACCCTCGTTTGAAAGAGCACATCTTTCGGGAATACGACATCCGCGGCACCTATCCGGAAGAATTGAACCGGGACTCGGTCCAGCGGATCGGGTCGGCGGTCGGAAGCTACCTCCAGGACAAGGGAGCCGCCGAGATCGCCCTCGGGAAAGACTGCCGCCTCAGCTCCGAACCCCTGGAGGAGGCTTTGCTGAATGGCCTCCTTGAATCAGGGATCAGCGTGGTCCAGGTGGGGATGGTGCCGACGCCTTTGCTCTATTTTTCCATCCAAGCCCTTTCGCTGGATGGGGGGGTGCAGATTACGGGCAGCCACAACCCACCGGAATTCAACGGTTTCAAAATCTGTATCGGGACGTCCACCATCCATGGCCGGGAAATCCAGGAGATCCGAAAGATCGCGGTCTCCGGCCACTGGCGAAAGGGAAATGGAATGCAAAGGGAGGCCGAAGTCGTTGTTCCCTACCTTGCCTTCCTACGGGAGAACATCCAGGTCGGGCCGATCAAACGACGGGTGGTGGTCGATGCAGGCAACGGCGTCGGCGGCCTGGTTGCCCCCCAGGCCTATCGCGCGATGGGCCATGAGGTGATCCCGCTTTTTTGCGACCCTGACGGCCGGTTCCCGAACCATCACCCCGACCCGACCCTTCCGGAGAACCTCCATGCCCTGATCGCCAAGGTCAAGGAATCCGGCGCGGACCTGGGCATCGGGTTTGACGGGGACGCGGACCGCATCGGCGTGGTGGATCATGAGGGAAACATCATCTGGGGCGACCAACTGATGGTGATTTTTTCAAGAGATCTCCTCAAGCGCCACCCGGGCGGGACCATCATCGCGGAAGTCAAGTGCTCCCAGGTCCTTTTCGATGAGATCAAGCGCTGCGGCGGGCGGCCTCTGATGTGGAAGGCGGGCCACTCCCTCATCAAGAGCAAAATGAAGGAGGAAAAGGCCCTGCTCGCCGGAGAGATGAGTGGACACATCTTCTTTGCGGAGCGCTACCTTGGTTTTGACGATGCCGTGTATGCGGGGGCAAGGCTACTCGAGATCCTCTCTCAGACCAAGGCCCCGCTCAGCGACTTTCTCTCCGACCTGCCGAAGATGGTGAACACGCCCGAAATCCGGATCGATTGCCCCGATGAAAGGAAATTCCGGATTGTGCAGGAACTGGCCGACGCGTTCAAGCGGGATTATCCCGTGATCGACGTGGACGGGGTGCGCGTGCTCTTCGATGGAGGCTGGGGGCTTGTGCGCGCATCAAACACCCAGCCTGTCCTGGTCCTTCGGTTCGAGGCATCGGATGAAGCGCGGCTGGAAGAGATCCGGCGGACGTTCATGGAGAGGCTGGATCAAAAACTTCAAAGTGATCAGTGATCAGTATGGGTCTTTCATTACTCACTGGTTACCGGTCACTGGTCACTTTTCGTTCCTGGGTTTCATCCGGCAGAGGATGAGCTTGACCTCCTTGTCTTCGGAGCGGAACACCTTTTTGTAGCCCTGAACGTGGAAATGGGCCTGCATTTGTCTGAAGAATTCGACGCTCGTCTTTCTGACCCCTTCGGCCAGGATCACTTCCCCCGTGGGTTTCAGGAGGGTCTTGAGGAGGCTCAGCAGGGGTCCGTAGTGCTCTTGCTTGTAGATGACCTCCGAGCCCACGACGTAGTCGAACCGTTCAGAGAGGGCTTCCGGGTGGCTCCAGTCAAGGGGACGGATTTCGAGGACCGAATCGGGGGAAGTCAGGTTCATGATCGCGTTGGCCCTCACGAAATGGAGGGCATCCGCGTTGTATTCGGTCATGACGACTCTGTGGCCGAAGGCGGCCGCCACGATTCCCACCAAGCCGAGCCCGCAACCGATTTCGATCATGCGTTTGTCGGGGTCGGGTGGCAGGCCGGCGATGTGGTCGGCCAGGACCATGGATGCCTCCCACACCTTGGCCCAAAGCGGAAAGTCATGAAAGACGTCGGTCGGGTCCAGGAACGCATCGAGGGATTTGGGGGTAAACAGGATGAAGCGTCTTCCGCGGATTACGACTTCGGCGCGATCGGTTTCATAGCGCTCCTGGAAGGATTCGAGCGAATGCATGGGGTCTCCTGATAGATCGGTTTACTCTCAGTATGGCAGGGTCGTTTGTTTTAAACATTGAACTTTGCACAAACCGGATTTCATGTCCAGACCATATGCTGTCTGAGCACGATTTGGCAGGAGACAGGACGCCGTCCGAGGCGGACCCATTTAGTGCCCGTTATTCATTGCCGATTTGGAAGCAGAGCGAATCCACCGTGCCATTTTGGCCTAGCGGACCATTCCGGCCGGTGCCTCAAAGGAGGTCTTCAATTGAGCTTGGACGCGCCCTTGACCATCGTGCTTGCAACGCGGAATCAAGGTAAAGTCGAGGAATTCAGGCAACTGGTCTCCGAGTTCCCTGTGGCGCTCGATGGCATCGAGCAGTACCGCGTCCCCGCGGTGGAAGAGGATGGGAAGACTTTCGAGGAAAATGCCGTCAAAAAGGCTTGCGAAACCAGCAAGGCCGTTGGACTTCCCGCCTTGGCGGATGATTCCGGGCTTGAAGTGACGGCGCTCAGTGGCCGACCAGGGGTGCTTTCGGCCCGGTTTGCGGGCGAGGGGGCTTCGGATCAGGCCAACAATTCGAAGCTGCTGGATTTAATGAAAGGGCAAGAGGACCGGAGGGGCCGCTTTGTCTGTGTCATCGCCGTTGCCAGGCCGGAGGGGGAGTGGCGGGTTTTCAAGGGAACCTGTGAGGGAGTCATCTTGGAGGAACCGTTGGGAAACCAGGGTTTCGGGTACGATCCGGTCTTTTACTACCCTTTTTCCGGCAAGACGTTTGCGCAGATGTCGACCGAGGAGAAGAACCGCGTCAGCCACCGGGGAAAGGCCATGAGCCGGTTGAAGGAGGCTTTTGGAGAGGTCGTGGCATGGCTGGGGGAGTGAAGGCAAAATCGGCCTGTTTGACAAAGTGATTTTTGTGTATAATTTCAACCAAACATTATTTCTAATCGTTAAGGAGGTCGTGTGATGTTCGAAGTTACTAATAAAGCTGTGGAAATGATAAAGGATTTTCTGAAAGACCGGGAGGAGATTCCGGCCATACGGATCATGCTGTCCCAAGGTGGGTGATCGGGTCCCCAGCTGGGACTTGCTCTGGATGAGCAAAAGGATAACGATAAGATTTTTGATGACGGCGGGCTGACCTTCCTGGTGGAAGATGTGCTGTTTGAAAAGACAAAGCCCCTCAAGGTTGATTATGTGTCCTCTCCGATGGGATCGGGCTTTTCCATATCTTCAAGCATGAAGCCTGCGGCGGGCTGCGGAAGCAGCTGCAGCTGCTAAAGTGAAAGAAAGCCCTGAGCACCACCCCCCCCGATCGTGACGAGAAGGTGACGGGGAGGGTGGTTTTCAATTTTTGGGGCTTGCGAGCGAAAACGTCTCAACCCCGAGCATGGGAGGCCTTTGCGATGATCTGGTTCGGGACATGGAAGCCTATCTCTCAGAAAGCCCCAAGCTGGCAGGGGCCGATTTTGACGGAGAGCCTTTCGCATATGGAAGCCATCCCCAGTCGGGTCTTTTCGAATTGGGAGGCCAGCTGCCAACAGGCGGCACACGGAAGCTTTCCTTTGGCAAGCGCTTTCCGGATAGCCTTTTCTTCATCCTCGGTCACGGTCTCCGCCGGTTTGACGATCCTTTTTTTCGGACTGTAGCCGAAAAGCCCCAGCTGGCACTTGATGATCGGGATCTGGAGCTGATTCATGCGCTCGCCAACCACCGCGGGCGAAACGCCAATTTCCGCGGCCACCGCAAAGGCCCCTTCACAAGCAAGACCGGACTCATCGGCTTTGGATGTGATGGCCTCACTGACCCGGGGGTCAATCGCCTCACCCGCAGGAGGGGTGCCTTTTCCGAACCCCGCCTTTTCTTTTCGCGTCATGATGATCCTCCATACGATAGGGTGATTTGTCGCGACCCAAATGGCGCCGCGGGTCAAGGGCGCGGGCAAAACGTCCGAACGTCCTTTCCCTCACACCGGTTTAGTGTCTCTCCCTGTTGATTTGGTCCAGTTCCATAACCGAAAGGGTTTCAAGCGCGACCCCCTCTTCCAGGAAAAAGCTTCTGGGTACGAATTTGGTGATTACGCTCAGAAAATGGTCACGGTTGAAAAAATCCGTCTTGTCATAAGACTTCAGTCTCTTGACCGCGCCCCGCCTGGCACAGCTGAAGAAGACATAATGGTCAGGCTCCTCCAGGAAGCCAAGATAGCCCGTTCGGTATGACTTGAGCGCGATGACTTTCACAACAGAAGAATTCTACCACTTTCGAGGATCCGTTTCAATGGGCGGAGCATTCGAGGTCCTGAGTATCAAGTCCGAGGAGATCGAGGCGCCGCCTTTTTTCAGCGGCAACGTCACGACCGATTAAATTCTCCGCATGGCCAGGATGAAAGGGGGCGTCAAGATCCTGCTGGATATCGACAAGGTGCTGGGCCGGGATGACCTGGATGCAGGCCGCATGGCGGCCTAGCGAAGAGCGTTCCGTCCAGGGCTGGAAATAAAGAAATCAAAGGAATCAAAAGCCGAACAACTGGGTATCCGCAAGAGGTGCCGAGCCGTTTTTGGGAAAAACCTGTCAGGCTTTGATTGTGCGGTTCCGCC
>CAVOVO010000014.1:0-106874 GCA_963699845.1 uncultured delta proteobacterium | reverse complement strand
GAAGACCGGTGCACCTTCCAGCGGGATGAGAGAAACGTGCTCGTGTGCCTTCCAAGATAACCGGGAAGCACGGGGTGCCAAATAGTCGCTTGACATGAGGGCTTGCGTGAAGTAATTTCGATAAATGTCGAATTATCGAAAAGATGACGTTGAGAAAATGGCAGGCATATTCAAGGCGTTGTCACACCCCAACCGTCTGCGGATCTTTCTGCGCCTCACCTCATGCTGCGCTCCGGGGACGGTCAGAAGCATCGATGCGGAGGAAAGCACGTATGTCGGGGACCTAGGCAGGGACCTGGGAATCGTGCCTTCCACCGTCTCCCATCATATCAAGGAGCTCCGCAGGGCGGGCCTCATTCGGATGGAACGGCGCGGGCAGAAGATCGAGTGCTGGGTGGATCCTGAAGTCATCAAGGATCTGGCCAGTTTTTTTTCAGTGTAAACACATCTATTTTTTTGAGCTGATATTTCGATATATATGAAAATATGAAAAAAGGAGGCGAGTTATGGAAAGACATCACGAAGAGTCCATTCGAAAGGCGGTCAGAGAGAGGTATGGAAGCATAGCCATGGACGGTCATCCACTGCTCAATGCGGCACCTCCCATGTCCTGCTGCAGCAAGTCGTCGAAGCCCCTAAATGAGCTTTCAAAGCACATGGGTTACTCAGAGGAACAACTTGTTTCAGTCCCGGAAGGTGCCAACATGGGTCTCAGTTGCGGCAACCCGGTGGGAATAGCCGGCGTGAGGCCCGGGGAGACGGTCTTGGACTTGGGGGCAGGCGGCGGGTTCACCGGTGGGGTGCTTGTGTTGGGGGCACTGCTTGGCCGTGACAAGGGGCTTGAAGACCTCAAAGATTGCGGCCTCCTGATCAAGGATCTCAAAAAACGATTCCTGAAGGAATTCGGAAGTGTCAACTGTGGGGCCATGCTGAAGGGGTTCAATGAGACGCAAAAGCCCTTTATGTGCGCCAAGATCACGGCCAAAGGCGCCGAGATGGTGGTTGAACTGCTTAACGAATACGAAAAGGAAAGAGCGCAAGACCTGTCAACACTTTGTTGCAGGCCCAGAGACAAGGTGGCTTTGGGGACCTGCCCATTCGGAGCGACCTGCTGAGCCCAAGCCCGAAATGGGAGTGTGAAGCTCGAATTATGAGGCTTCACACTCTCTGTCCTTGTTACAATGACATGGTTGCACGCCCTCTCCCTCGCTCATCGATGTCTCCCTATGGACCAATTTTTGTCAATAAGAGATAAGTGACAGGGAGGCAACAATAAAACAAGTCGTCTATGGACGAAATGAATACTTGACAATAAAAGAGAAGAGGTTTACTTTATCAATAATAATGAACCTTAAATTCGGTTTTGGCTGTAATACCCAGAGACTGTAAGAAAAGGCTTCTGGGTTTTTTTTTGGTGGGAACGCCTGCACGGGGGCCATCAAACGACCGGCATCGTGGCGTGGGCCGAGCTGAATAGAAAACGGAGACAAATGACATAGCAGTGTTAAACGAAGTTCGCCAAACGGCAAAGGCGTTAGAGCGCTTGGGAAAAGCGAAAGAAAAGATGGCCAAGCAGCTGGGAAAGAACAACGACAAGACGGTGCCCGAAGCGGCCGAGATCCCCAACCAGCTAATATTGCATCATAAAAATCAAATTATCATAAGGAGTTTTAATGAGTTTCGTATCGTTTCACTTTCACCCTAAAATAGAATCCGGCATCGGATCCCTCGGTTATACAGTCCCCACGGCCATTCAGGTTCAATGTATTCCCCCGGTGCTCAAAGGAAAGGACGTTATCGGGCTGGCCCAAACCGGGACGGGCAAGACGGCCGCGTTCGCCCTCCCCATTCTCCAGCGTTTAATGGCAGGGACGACGAAACGTCTCCGCGCCCTGATCATTGCGCCCACGAGGGAACTGGCGGAACAGATCCACGAAGCCATCAGCCAACTGGGCGGTCATACACGACTAAAGAGCGTCGCCATCTATGGCGGCGTGAGCAAGGGTCCCCAGATCGCGAAGCTCCGGGCCGGCGCAGAAATCGCCGTGGTATGCCCGGGACGACTGCTGGACCTTATGGACCAGAAGGAGATCAGTCTGGCGGGCGTGGAAGTCCTGGTCCTGGACGAGGCAGACCGGATGTTTGACATGGGTTTCTTGCCGGATATTAGAAAAATCATGGCCCGTCTTCCTGCTGAGCGTCAAACGCTTCTGTTCTCCGCCACGATGCCAAAAGACATCCGGGATCTGGTCCAGGAATTCCTGCACAACCCGGTCACCGTGCGGATCAGTGACAGCGTCCCTGTGTCCACCGTCTCCCATGCCGTTTACCCGGTCGAGCCTCACCTCAAAACGGCCCTTCTGATGAAGCTCTTGGATGGAACGGAGGCGGATTCAGTGCTTATCTTCACACGAACCAAATACCGCGCGACGCGTCTTGCGAAACAAATGAAGCAGGCGGGGCTCCCTGTGACGTCACTTCAGGGTGACCTGTCGCAGCAGCAGCGCCAGAAAGCACTCAGCGGATTTCGGAGCGGAACATACCAGATGCTCGTAGCCACAGACATCGCCGCGCGTGGCATCGATGTCTCGCGGATATCGCATGTGATCAATTACGACGCACCCGACACGGTCGATGCCTACACCCACCGGATCGGTCGAACAGGCCGCGCCGAAAGGACCGGAGACGCCTTCACGTTTGTGACACCTAAAGACAGCTCACTGGTGTGGGACATCGAGAATGTCCTTGGCGAGAAGATAGCACGTCGGACACTGGATGGCTTCGATTACAGGGCGCCGGCGCCGCAATACGCCACAGGGGTTGGAAGATCCCGCCAGAGTGCCGGGCCGCTGGGTTTGACAGACTTTATGAAAAAGACCACGACGCATCGGTCTTCCGGCTTTTCACCCCAGAGGCCTTTGGCCTCAGAGGCCTCGAACACCACGGGGGATCGCTCCAAAGGCAAGATCCTTTTTAGCTCGTCCAGACCCAAGGCCCATCGGTCCGGGATCTTGAGGTCCTTCTGAGTCTACTCGAGGATGGGAGCGGGTCTTGAGACACAGTACAAGGGTTAACACAACAACAAACACTTAACAGGAATTCAACGAGGAGCGAGAAAATGAACATCTACGTAGGGAATCTCTCTTTTGACGTCTCGGAGCAGGATCTGCGGCAGGCCTTCGAGGGCTTCGGACAGGTCACGTCTGCCAACATCATTAACGACAAGTTCACGGGGCAATCCAAGGGGTTCGGGTTCGTCGAGATGTCTGCCAAAGAACAGGCGCAGGCCGCCATCGCCGGAATGAACGGCAAGGAGATCAAGGGCCGTGCGTTGAACGTGAACGAAGCCCGTCCGCGCAACGACGATCGC
Organism: uncultured delta proteobacterium; assembly: GCA_963699845.1. Lineage (GTDB taxonomy): Bacteria > Desulfobacterota > DSM-4660 > Desulfatiglandales > Desulfatiglandaceae > CAWHLE01. The sequence continues at coordinate 103,504 of CAVOVO010000014.1, read as the reverse complement.
AGGGGAGACAGCGCTGGAAGGCGACCCGGGGGAGGCAGGCCTCGGTATTAAAGGCGGTCCTTCTCCGCTGTCCACCACGTGGTGCCTGGAGCGACCCGTGCAGAATGGACAGCCGGACCTTCAGGAACCCATCCGGCGGGCCGTGCAATCCCAGTGGCTTGGTCTCCTACTCTGACAGTGTTAATGATTATTTTGTCTTTTCCATTTTCACCATAACCCAGAAGCCTTCCATTAGCCTTTCTCCAAGGCCTTAACCTTTAATCGATCTCACACGGCACAAGACCGATGAGACACACCAGAATAGCGTGGAAATTCCACCCATTCGGGGCCTTGGTCATGGGGAGCATTCGCACCAACTGGGAAAGGCCCCCAAACGACAGGAGGATGGAGAAATGGCATTCTTGAGGACAATGAAACAAAAACTGAATTCAACGACTACTCGACGTCAGAGAGCGATCCTGCTCGGTATATCGCTTTCGTACATAGCGGTTATCGTAGTGTCCATTTCTTTGTTCATGGGACAGACGTATCTTCGCTTTTAGCCGGATCGCCACAAGGGAACCGAAGGATGTCGCTCGAAGCAATTCTAGAGAACAAACCTGACCATTTATATGAGGTACGGTAACCGGGTCGGTTGAATGGCTGATTCAATTGTGAACAAGAAGAGCAGGGGTGGACAAAATGCCCCGTTAGAAAGAAACAGATTATAGCTGTGTCGATGAGTGTGCAAAGAAACTTGTGGAGATCAGAATCAAAGGACCTCCAAGTCCTCCCAATTGAACCAACTCGTCAAGGCTTTTGGAGGTAACCAGAATGGGACATCTATGTGCAATGTGTCAAATGCGAGACGTCTACGGGGATGGGGTTGATAAATCGAAACCTGCGTTGAGGCACCTGAATCCAGTGGACAAGCTGACTTCGACCGTCAGCTGGCCGCCTTTGTGGAGCAAGTACTGCTATTTTTGCAGGAAAAAGAGCAATGGGCAAATAAAACTTTAGCGGATTGTGGAAATTGTGCTCCCGGCCTCTGATTGTTTGAGCGCTCCGAGTCTTGGGCTTCGCGGGGCGGGGGGAAGGCCCTAAACCTGCTAAGGGGCCGGTATCTTATGCTTCTGCATCACTTGAGGCGATAAGTGATGAGTCCGTGGGAGGGATCGTAGGGCGAGAGACTGACTTGCACCCGGTCTCCAACCACGACCTTGACCCGATATTTTTTCATCCTTCCGGAAAGCCGGCCGGTGACGGTGACATTGTTGTCACATAGGACCTCCAGCAAACCTGGCCCCAATACCTTGGTTACCTCGCCCTCGACCTGTATCAAATCCTTCTTGCTCAAAACGGCCTTTCTGTCCCTGCCTCGCAATTTGGCCGAAGTCATGGAATAAAGTGAACAAAAAAGGCGGAGACGCCTATAACCTCACGTGCCTTCGCCCAAAGCAATAAGCAATCAACTTCATTTTACTTTATTGAATCTCAGAAGGCAAGAAAGACTTCCGTTGATCCCCCAAAGAGAAGGTCCACGACAGCCATGGACCCATGCTGTCTGAGAGGTCTTTCCTTCTGCCGTGGATCGACCGATACGGGTAACTCACAGCAGGGGAGCCATTTCAGGCGCCTTTGGGAACAGCCCGAAAATCCCGCCCGTGTGAAGGAAGACCACTCTTTCGCCGAAGCAGCCTGGATGACGCTTCAGTTCTTGTGTCATGCCATAGAACGCCTTCCCGGTGTAAACCGGATCGAGAAAGATACCCTCTTTTCTCGCCACATCGCCGATGAGGGAGAGCTCTTGGGGCTGGGACAAGGCGTATCCGCGGCCCACGTATCCATCAATGATATCCACATCCCGCTCTCGGGAAAAAGATATGTTCATTTCGTACCGACCAATGGCGTCCTCACAAATCCCCCCGATCACCTCAACAAAGTGCTCGCGGTCCTCACAGACATTGATGCTCGCAATCCTCACGTTCAAACCGAGCACTTTGGCCCCCAATATCAACCCGGCACCTGTACCGCCCGATCCTGTCGCGTGAATGACGGTCGTGGCCCGGCCGAGCCCCCCCGGCAATATTCTGAGATCTCCTGCCAGTTCCTCGACCGCACGGATATAACCCCAGGCACCGCGCGCATCGGAAGCCCCTTCAGGAATAAGGTAAGGCCTTCTTCCGGCTTTCCTGAGCCGGGTTGCCTCCTGTTCGAAAACTTCATCCCTTTGAGCATATTCATGAGGGGTGACCCAGAGGATTTCTGCACCCGTTAACCGATCGAGCAACGTGTTGCCCTCAACGGGAGGGGGATTTGCGGGGTCAGGCGTACGAAGGATCAAACGGCAGCCTAAGCCAAGTCTTGCTGCGGCAACGGCCGTGGCTCGGGCATGGTTCGACTGTGCACCGCCACAGGTCAGCACGGTATCGGCCCCTTTCGACACGGCGTCGGACAGGACAAACTCCAATTTCCGCACCTTGTTGCCCGAAAGCGCCAGACCGGTGAGGTCGTCCCGCTTCACATACAGATCCACGTCCAATTCCTGGCTGAGACGCCTCAGGGGTTCAAGAGGTGTCGGCAAACGGGCCAGTTCAAGACGAGGCGGATAGTTGATTCCCTCTTCATTGTGGATCATGGATCGCCCCTCCGCGGTAGGCTATGATTGTGAGGAAGACTTATTAGCGACAATGGCAAAACCCCAAGTGAAGACATTAAGTTAGAATCTCCGCACAATCAAGGATCATTCTCTTACTGATGAAGAGTCTCTTCCATCAGCGAAGGCCCGCGTGAAATTCCCTCGTTTTTGGCAGCGGATCTCAATACCGCCGTCTTGACGACTCCGGCCCTGGACCCTAATTTCTTAATCAGGGATGGAAGAAGACCATTTCCATTTCGGCACCTGCATGGGAGGGCACTTCTGATGAATGTCCGAAAAACTGGATTGGGCCTGGTACTGGTCACCCTGTCTCTTTTGATCGCCGGGTGCTCGCCCTTTTCAAAGGCGGTCCGGCAACAGGTGGACGAGGGGGTGACGTTTGCGGAAGCTCAGAGGGACCCTGACCGCTTCATTGGAAAGAAGGTGCTCTGGGGTGGTCTGATCATCGAGACGACCAACACCGAGGGGGGCACGCTCATCAAGGTCAGGCAAGCCGATTTGGATTTCGAGACCAGGCCAAGGGATCTCGACACATCGAACGGTCGGTTCCTGGTCCGCCAGAGCGGGTTTTTGGATCCGGCCATTTACGCCGAGGGCCGAGAAATAACCGCTTTTGGCGAAATCGTGGGCAAAGAAGACGTGCCGCTTGGGGAAATCCGCTACACCTATCCGGTCGTCCGCTTAGGAAAACTGCATCTTTGGGAAAAGCGCCAAGTCTATCCCTATTATGACCCATGGTTCTGGGATTATTACTCCTACCCGTGGTTTTACGGACCGCACCCATATCGATGGCACCGTTGGTGAGCCGCATGCTGGTCGCGGCTGACAACCTACACGCTGTCAACCCATCGGTGGCCCAATCGCTGAAGGAACTGGACCCACAACCCCTCCAGGCGATAGCGAGACGCTGTCAACTGGCCGGGGCCCAGCTACTCGACCTGAATGCCGGCTACCTCTCCAAACGGCACGAAGACCGGATGGCCTTCATGGTGGAAGCCGTGCAGGAAGTGAGCGATTTGCCGCTTATCCTGGACAGCCCCAGTCCTTCTGTGTTGCGAAAGGGCCTGCCGGCTTGTCGCATGAGGCCCATTCTCAATGCGCTCACCTTGGAGAAGCAGAAGCTGGAGGAAATCCTGCCTCTGGCCGTTGAGTACGACACCAACCTTGTTCTATTGCTGCTGGACGACCGCTCTTTCTCACCTCCAACGCTCGACGAGAAAATCGCCCTTGCAACAGAGCTGCGTGGCCACTGCCGCTCTGCAGGACTGGCGGACCATCATCTGATCTTTGATCCCTTTTTGCCCAATCTCCGGTGGCAGGATGGTTTTCGCCAAGTTCAAGCCGTCATCGAGACGGTGAGGTGGCTGGCAGATGGCAGTGTGTTCGGAGCCCCGGTGGGGACCATCGTGGGGCTGTCAAACCTCCGCAGCGGCCTTCGACGACAATACCCTTGGCAGGTGGAGGCGACCTGCCTGACCATGCTCGCGTGTGCCGGGCTGAAATATGTACTGGCCGATGTGCTCCAGCCCGAATTGCCGCCTCAGGTGGCGCTCATCAACCAGTTGCTTGTATCGTGACGCCCTGCTCGGCCTCACGGGCTCCCAATTGCTTCAAGAAACGGGCTATTTCCGCAACCCTTGTTCCCGTTTTTCTTGACACGTGAAGATCTCGATGATAGGACCCAAACCAAGCAATCATGGAAACCACCCTAACGATCCTATCCGATAACTGTATCTCCGGTTCCGGTTTCATCGGGGAGCATGGGTTCAGTGTGCTCATTGAAAGAAACGGGAGACGATTCCTGTTTGACACGGGGCAGGGGACTGCCGTGCCCATTAACCTGAAAACCCTCCAAAAAGACCTCAAGGGGTTGCATCGGGTGTTCATCAGCCACGGCCACTACGACCACACCGGCGGGCTGAAATGGGTGCTGGAAGAAACCGGAGGGGTCGAGATTGTCGCACACCCTGCCCTCTTCGCCAGACACATGAACAAGGAATCGGACAAGAAAGAGGCCCGCCACATTGGCTGCCCTTTCACACGCGAATCGCTCGAAAGGCTGGGGGCTTCGTTTCACTTCGTTGACCGGACAACGGAAATCGACCCCGGTATCTGGTTTGTCGCGGGCGTGGACGGTTCCGCGTCAGGCCGTCCGAACGACCCCAGGCTCGTGCTGCCTCAAGGAATGGCCTATGTGCCAGACCTGATGGCTGACGATGCGAGCCTCCTGGTGGAGACGGACACCTCCCCTCTGTTGATCCTCGGGTGTGCCCATGCAGGGGTTCTCAACATCACCGATCATGTAAAGAAACGGCTTGGGGTGAAAAACATCAAAGCCCTGCTCGGCGGCACGCACCTAATGTTTTGTGGGCCAACGCAGATTGCTCAATTCATCCAGACCATGAACGAATTCTCGGTCGACGTGGTGGGGGCATCTCACTGTACCGGATTCCGGGCAGCCGCCGAACTTGCCAAACACCTTGGAGAACGCTTCACCTTGGCCGCTGCAGGAAGTGTTTTCCGCTTTTGATCTGACCTCCAAAAACTTAGGTTGAGGCCACGTCCAAAGTCACCCTGAAAGATGTGAAAAAGATGTTCGGAGAAGTGTCGGCGGCAGCCCCATCTGGTGCGGCAAGACCACGACCCCTGAGTGAAAAGGCCATTCTTTAGATCGCTTCCCTTTCAGTCCCGGCCCACGTTCCCGCCTTCTGACGAATCATCCGCCCACCCACCGCCAAGGGCCTTGTAAAGGGCCACCAGGTTGGTTGACACGGTGCCGGTGCTCTGTACCAAGGCATCTTCCGAAGAGAATAGAAACCTTTGAGCGACCAGGACATCCAAAAAATTGGTCTCCCCCTGAGTGTAAAGCTTGGTGGCCAGCTCCACGGCCTTTCGGTTGGCTCTGACGGCCTCGACGAGGGCCCTGCGATGTTCCTCCTCTTTCTCCGATGCAATCAGTGTGTTTTCCACCTCTTGCAGCGCTCGGAGCACGGTCTGCTGATAATTGATCACGGTCTCCTCTTGCAGCGCCTTTTGCAGTTCGATGTTGGCGCGAATGCGGCCCATGTCGAAAAGGGGCCAGGTCGCCAGGGGACTGAACGACCAAAATCGGCTGGCCCACTTGAGCCACGAACTGAAGTCACTGGCGAGCAGGCCCATGGAACCGGAAATCGTAAATCTGGGAAACAGGTCGGCCGTTGCGACCCCGATTCGCGCGGTGTCCCCATGAATCTCTGCCTCGGCCGTGCGAATATCCGGGCGGCGGCGTAGGAGATCGGATGGGACGCCTACGGGGACCGAGGGAGGGGCGGCAGGAATGGCCGAAACCGGAGAGAGTTCATCCATCAAGGCCGCTGGCGCCAAACCTAATAGGACGCTGAGGCTGTAGATCGACTGCCGTGCCGATGCTTCGAGCAGCGGGATCTCAGCGGCGGTTGTGGCCACCTGGGCTTCGGCGTTGGCCACGTCCAAGCCGCCCACGAATCCGCCCTCGAATCGTTTACGGGTCAATTCGGCGCTGTGTTGCTGAGCCTTGAGATTTCGCCGGGCGATGGCAATCCGCTGTTGAAATGCGCGAAGATCGATGTAGTTGCGCGCCAATTCCGCCGTCAGTGTGACAAGAACATCTCGAAGCGTTTCCATGGTCGCTTCCAGATCTGCATCGGCGGCTTCGATGTTACGCCGAACGCCGCCGAAGATGTCGATCTCCCACCCGGCATCGAATCCGCGCTTGATATTGATTGGAGATAACCCCATCTGCCCCCCCGCCCGATCCGCCGCGCTCAGAGCGGCTCACGGGGGACCGATTTCGCCGGAAAGAAATTGAGGTGTCCACCGTGGGCCCGATGGCTGATACGGCAATCGCCCCTGCTGCCCTCGCCTGCCGGATCCGGGCCTTAGCCCGCATGAGATCCAGGTTGGACTGAACGGCCCGCTCCACGAGTGACGTGAGCGTCGGGTCTTCGAATAGCGTCCACCAGCGGGTCAAATCCTCTCCTGGAAGCGAAGCACCCGGGGACGTAGGGGATTGGGCCGGGCCCGTCCACCCTGCCGGAACCGCTACCTCCGGGGGCTGGAAATTCGGTCCGACCATACAACCACTCGACATGGTAAGCCCGAGCCCGGTCATCAGGCGCAACAACGACCTTGCCAATTCGTCTTGGCAGCGATCGCGCATGCGTATAAGGCATATCTAGGCTCATGGGCGCGCTCATCCGTTCTTCCTTCCCGGGGTGAGGTTATTCGTAGCGCAGGGCTTCAATGGGGTCGAGCCGCGATGCCTTCCAGGCAGGGTAAAACCCGAAGACAATGCCCACGCTTGCCGAAACAATCACAGCCGCGGCAATGGCCACCGGAGAAGTCTCAACCGGCCAGCGCAGCAACAGCCATACAAGGTAGGACCCGCCGTGGCCGAGCAAGAATACCCAGTCCACCGCCCACCAAGCAGAGCACAATGGACTCCACAAGGAACTGGCGGAGGATGTCCCGCGCCCGGGCCCCAACCGACATGCGCAGCCCGATCTCGCGTGTCCTTTCGGTGACCGACACGAGCATGATGTTCATAATCCCCACGCCGCCCACCACCAGAGAAATCATGGCCACACATAACAGCAGGTTCGTCATCAAGGTCGTGGTGGAAGACAGGGCATTGGTCATCTCGGTCATGTCGCGGATGTTAAAGTCGTCCGGTTCCCCGGGGCGGATACGATGTCGTTCACGCAACACCTCGGTCATCTGTCGGATGGCGTCTGGAATCTCGGCCGTGCTTTGTGCCGCGATTGAGATCTGATCGATGTTGGCGAAGCGGATCGGCATGGGGTTGTCGGCGGCCTGTACCGCCGACTGCTCCGGATAAAGGCTCGCCTGACCGCCGGGGTAAAGGTTGCTCAGCGTGTTCACCGAGCTGCCGGCGGTGCCGGCGGCACTTTGATTGGAATTTTCAAGCGTGGATCCCGTAACGCGATACTTGATGGTGGTCCAGGGTGCCACGAGGACATCGTCCTGGTCCATACCCATCATATTGGCGCCCTTGCTGCCGAGCACACCCACGACCCGAAACGATACGTTTTTGATCCGGATCTCTTTGCCGAGGGGCGATTCCCCTTGAAACAACTCACGAACGACGGTCTGTCCCAAGAGACAAACCCTGTTGCCGTTGAGGACATCTCGATCGGTGAACGACTCTCCCTGAGCCACGGTCCAGTCCGAAACATCCAAAAACGCCGGGGTGGAGCCCCAGATGAACGTGGGCACCCAGTTCCGGCTGCCGTAGACCACTTGGGTCCGGGAGCGAACCGCGGGGGCGGCTCTGCGAACGGCCGGACATTCCCTCGAAATCGCCTCGCTGTCTTCAGGTGTGAGCGTGGCAGCACTGCCCGATCCGAAGGTAACCCCTCCGCTGGAGGCCGTCCCGGGACGCACCATCAGGACATTGGCGCCCATGCTCGCGATGGCCTTCTGGATGGCTGCCGACGAGCCGGCCCCGATCTCCATCATGGCAATGACGGACCCTACGCCGATGACGATGCCCAGTGTCGTCAACGAGCGCTCGCATGGGGTTTCGCCGCAGGGCCTTCATGGCCGTTCGAACCGTGCGGTAGATCTTCATGATTTGGCCTCCCTCCTCCGTTACCGGGGTGCCCGCATTCTGGTTCCGGCTCAGCCCCTGTCCCATCGACGATCAGACCGTCGTGAATACGGATCACTCGTCGGGCGTGCTTGTGCCACATTGGGATCGTGGGTGACCACAATGATGGTGATGCCGTCCTCTTCGTTCAACTGCCGAAACATGCGGAGAACTTCTTCGCTCGTATGGGAATCCAGATTGCCCGTGGGTTCATCGGCGAAGAGCAACGAAGGGCGGTTAATGAGGGCCCGGGCGATCGCCACCCGCTGCTGCTGCCCGCCCGAAAGCTGGGACGGCTCATGCTCCAGCCGATCCCCAAGCCCCACCCGGCTGAGCATCTCCTCGGCCCGCCGCCGGGCCTCACGATCGGAGAGGTGGTCCGCTGCATAGGAAAGCGGCATGGCCACGTTTTCCAGGGCGCTGGTGCGGGGCAAAAGGTTGAAGCTCTGAAAGACAAAGCCGAGCTTTCGGTTTCGCAGCAGGGCACGCTGGTCGGCGGATAGTCGACTGACACTTCCTGCCCATCGAGCCAGTATTCGCCGGAAGTGGGCCGATCCAGACACCCCAGGATGTTCATCAGGGTGCTTTTGCCGGATCCGGAAGCACCCATCAGGGCGACCAGTTCCCCTTGGGCAACCGTCAGCGATACTCCCTTCAGCACGGGAACCGCGATGTCGCCCATGCGATAGGTCTTGCAGATATTCCGCAAGTTCGATGAGTTCCAAGATACCGGTCTCTCTCGCCGCAAGTCTCAGTCAACCTAGCGTGAGCTGCTGCTCCGGCCGCCTCGCAGGAACTGCGGCGTGAATGGGTTGCTGCGCTTGTCTCGTCGCTTGGACCTGCGTCTCAAGCCCGGTGACCACCTTCAGCCCTTCGGTCCAAACCTTCGCCTTCGACCTCGGTCATGGTGCCATCGCTCAGCCCCGGCCTTTACTCGGACAGGCCTTACGTGCTCCCCCTCAAGAAGCCAGAGCACCCGGCGGTCTCCGACCGTCTTCAGGCGTAAGCTCACGCGCTGAGGCCATTTGGCCGCCATCCGGTCTTTGCTTGCGGGCGGATCGGCTTTCGAAGGCCTCTCGGAAAGCCGGTGCGACCTGCTCGGCCGACGGCATCCACCGCAGGGCGGCGTTTGGCACCAGCAGGACGTTGGTCACACGGTTCAGCTCAAATTCAACATTGGCGGTCAGGTAGGGCAACAGGCGCCCGCTGGAATTGTCAGTGATAATCTCCACCGTGTAGGTCACCACATTTTGGGTCATGGACGCATTGAGCCTGATCTTCCCCACCTGGCCTCGGAAGGTCTCGCCGGGAAAGGCATCCACCGTAAAGGTGACCGGCAGTCCGGGCTGGATCTTGCCGATGTCCGCCTCGTTGACCGCCACCCAGACCTGCATCCGCTTGAGGTCTTTGGCGATCAGGAACAGGCTGGGTGCATTCAAGCTCGCGACCACCGTCTGTCCGATGTTGACGCGGCGGTCGATGATGACGCCTTTCACCGGCGACTTGATCGTGCAGTAGCCAAGGTTCCTTTGCGCCCGCCGCACAACCGCCTCGGCCTGCGCGAGGCTGGCCTTGGCCTGCAGGATCGCCGCCTCGCCCACGGCCACGTTGGCCTTGGCCGTTTCATAGGTCGACTGGTAGGCGTCATAGCTTACCTGCGCCAGTGCCTCCGAGGGCCCCAGCTTCTGGGCACGCTGCCAGTCACGCTCAGCCTGTCGGAGCTTTGCTTTCATCTGTTCCAGGTCGGCTTCGGCGCGCAGCTCACTCGCCCTGGCGGACTGGACCTGTGCCTCAGCCTGGGCCGCATCCGCCAGGTAAAGCGAGTCATCGATCCGGGCCAAGACCGTCCCTTCCTCCACAACAGAACCGTAATCCACGGGCTTGCCGCTGACATCCTTCCCGAAGGACAGGATCTGCCCGGCCACCTGGGCGCCCACATCTATCACCTCTTCGGGCTCAACGGTGCCGGTGGCGCTGATGGAGACCAACAAGTCACCCTGCGTTACCTGCGAAGTCCGGTAGGTAATGGCCTGTTCATCGTTACGCTGGAGCAACCATGCCGCTGCACCGCCGATCAACCCAAACAGGACGACAAAAAATATGGACCTTATGACTAGACGCTTCATAACGAGCCTCCGTTCACAGCCGGATCCGAGGCTTATACCTCCCCGTTGTTTACAAGGCCTTCTTTTTCGATCAGGTCTCGGACCTCTCGGATGCCCGCCAGGCTGAAACGGGTTACGTGATCCGCCAGGACCTCCACGTCCTCCTGCACGGGTTCGGCCCCCGGCGACTGCAGGGATCCCGAAGACATTTTTCGGCGTCGTTCACGGAGGAGTGGCCCGAAACATTGGGCCCTGATACTCATGAGGCAAAGCCGGACGTTTTGCTCCGTGGCCCGGTCTCCCAGGAGCTCGCGGACCACGGAGCCAAGGCCGTGAAAGATAGGCCCCATGGATTCCTGCATCACCCCTGCCAGCAGTCCCGTCGGATTTGCAATCTCTTTGTGGACAATGTCAAAGTCATGGCTTTCGGGATCAATGATTCGCCTCATGATGGAGAGCACCCTCCCCCGGAGCCTTTCTTCGACCGGTGCATCTGAGGCGACGCCGCCATCCGGGGGATAGGACTTCAAAGACTTTTCAAAGGCGTAGCGCCAGCTCTCCACATAGAGGCCCTCCTTGCTGCCGAAGTGGTAGTTTGCAGCAGCAGCGTTTGCTTTGGCCCTGCTGCAAATCTCCGCAGTGGTTCCTTCCCGGAACCCCTTGGCTGCAAAGATCTTGCTGGCGGCCTCGAGCAAATGGAGGCGCGTCTCAGTTCCATCCCGTCTCTGCCTTCTCATTTGGTGGTCTCTTTGAGTTAAATCAAATGTATATTTAAAGTAAATAATTGATCTAGTCAATAGATCTTGGCCGCTCCGCCTTCCATATTACTCCTCTGCCGGGCCCATCTCTCCATTTATCCACTGAATGATGGGGATCGTCTAGAGCTTAAGTGGTTCACGCTCAACTGGTGGACGCTGTCTTCACCGGGCCAATCCATCGAGGCTGTAAGAGGGGTCGGAAGGACACCTGGAGGTGGCAGACGAGGAGCGTTGGGACGAGGGCCTCGGCGCCAGGGATCAAGACGATGCGGGATGGGGTTGTCGCTACTCCAATAAACGAAGCTTCGCCGTCCCAGTCTTCAAATGGGTTTGCACAGAGCCTCTTTTGTAGGAGCCGGGTCGGATGCGTTACGGAAAAGGGCTAGATCGCATCCGCTCCGGTTTCACCGGTCCTGATGCGGATGGCGTCTTCGACCGGAAGGACAAATATCTTCCCGTCTCCGATTTGGCCGGTCTTGGCTTTGTCCTGGATCACTTTGACGACCTCCGGGAGCAGAGGGTCGTCCAGTACGATTTCGATCTTCACCTTGGCCACGAAGTCTATATGGTATTCAGCACCTCGATAGACCTCCTTGTGGCCCCTTTGCCGGCCGAACCCCTTCACCTCTGTGACGGTCATGCCCTGCACACCTATGCCCGTAAGCGCGTCTTTCACCTCGCTCAACTTAAAGGGCTTGATGATGGCCTCGATTTTTTTCATGGCTCCTTCCTTTCAAATCACATCCGGAAATCGCCGGTTCCCGGATGGGCCTTTCAGCGAACCAGACGTCTTCAAGAGACCCTTATCCCGCTACCTGAGGGACTGAATGCTGAGAGCTGAACGCGGTGATATGAAAACGCAGTCTTCGGTTCAACGTCAGCCGGTATACGCCGTCTCGTCATGCTGACTCAGGTCGAGCCCGCTAATCTCTTCATTTTCGGAGACGCGCAGGCCAAAGAACTTGTCGATGGCCTTGAGAAGGATGTAGCTGAGAACAAACGTGTAAACCGCCGTTGCCGCCACGGCGATGAACTGAATGCCCAATTGGCCTGCATTCCCGAAAAAAAGGCCGTTTGCTCCGTTGGGGTTTACTTCCGTGGTGGCAAAAAGGCCTACGCAGAGAAGTCCGATGACCCCACCGACGCCGTGGACTCCAACGACATCCAAACTGTCATCATAGCCCAACTTGCCCTTGAGCCTTATGCCGAAATAGCACGCGATGCCGGCAATGATGCCGATGAGCGCGGCCGAAAGGGGTCCCACAAAACCGGCGGCCGGTGTCACCGTGGCAAGCCCTGCCACTGCGCCACTGGCGGCGCCGAGGGTCGTGGGCTTGCCGATCCGTCTCCACTCCATGGCAATCCAGCTCACGGCGCCGGTCGTTCCGGCCACGTGTGTTGCCACAAAGGCACTCCCGGCCAATGAACCTGCCGACAAGGCACTCCCGGCATTGAAGCCAAACCACCCGAACCAGAGAAGACCTGCACCGAGCAGCGTCATGGGCAGGTTGTGGGGCCTCAGCTCCTCGGAGCCGAATCCCTTTCTCTTACCCAGGATCATGGCCGCGGCAAGGGCTGCCACCCCAGAGCTGAGATGAACCGCCACCCCGCCGGCGAAGTCGAGCGTGCCGATCCTGGCGAGCCAACCGCCGCTTCCCCATATCCAATGGGCCAAGGGATTGTACACCAAAACAGACCAGCAGAGACTGAAGAGGAGAAAAGGGCCGAAACGCATCCTTTCCGCAAAAGCACCCGTGATCAGCGCAGGGGTAATCACAGCGAACATGCACTGGTAGATCATGAACACCTGGTGGGGAACGGTGGTGGCGTACACCTCGTGAGGCGCGAGCCCCACGCCTCGCAAGCCCAACCACTCAAGCCCGCCGATAAACCCGCCTATGTCCGGCCCAAAGGCCATACTGTAGCCAAGGAGGATCCACTCGATGGTCACGACCCCGATGATGATAAAGACCTGCATAATGGTCCCAAGGACATTCTTTGACCGCACCATCCCACCGTAAAACAGGGCAAGGCCCGGGGTCATCAGCATGACCAGTGCGGCCGATACCAGGATGAAGGCGATGTCTCCGCTGTTCATGATCCTAACCTCCTTTTCCCTGAGAAATTTGATAAGATAATGCACTCAATGTGCCTGGCAGGGGAATCCAGAATATGATTTAATTCAAAATAGTTGCACCTTAACACCAGAAAAAGGAGACAACACAAAAATACAAATCCGTAGATATAGGGACAATAATTGTACAATTCTGTCGAAGACATGCGCCCCGCAGGGTCTCGTTCGCCAAGTCGACCTGTGCCAACAACTCGGACGAATCGGCATCCGGCTTCGGATCGCATCAAAGACTCAACTTGCCGAACGGCGGCAAATGGAATAGATTAGATAACTGCCGGGCTCCAGGGGGGCCGTGCCTGAGTCGGAGAAAAGGACTCAAGTCAATGCAGAGAATCGGCGGTCGGTGGGAGTCATGGTTTGCGGCAATGACCCAACGGGTCGCCTTATGACTCGATGACGGAATAACAGGTTGGGCTTCCTCGTATGAAGACGGCAGGCTTCCCGTTTTTGCTCCGGCCCCGGTTCCAACTCTTATCCACGACACGGACAACATGAATATTTTAGGCATCTCTTGCTTCTACCACGACAGCGCAGCGTGCCTCGTCCGGGACGGACACATCGTGGCCGCAGCCCAGGAGGAGCGCTTCACCAGAAAAAAGCACGACCCGAGGTTTCCGATCCATGCGGTCCAATACTGCCTCCATGAAGGGCGGCATCGCCGTCAAGGACCTGGATTATGTCGTTTTCTACGACAAGCCGTTTCTCACCTTTGAGCGGCTCCTCATGAGCTATCTGACCGTCGCGCCCAGGGGCCTTCGATCCTGGCTGGAGGCCATGCCTGTCTGGCTCGGCCAAAAACTGTTCATCCCCAAGGTGGTGAAGAAAGAAATGGGCTATGAAGGCGATGTGCTGTTCACCGAGCACCACGAGGCCCATGCGGCATCCAGCTTTTACCCGTCCCCTTTTGAAGAGGCCGCCATTCTCACCGTCGACGGGGTGGGCGAATGGGCCACGGCGAGCTACGGCTTCGGGAAAGGGAAAGATATCACCCTCCTCAAAGAACTCCATTTTCCTGATTCGCTGGGCCTGCTTTACTCTGCCTTCACCTACTTTACCGGCTTCAGGGTCAATTCGGGTGAGTACAAGCTCATGGGGCTCGCCCCTTACGGGGTCCCCCGTTACAAGGACCTGATCCTCTCGGAGCTCGTGGATCTGAAGGAAGACGGTTCGATCCGGCTCAACCTGTCTTACTTCGATTTCCTGGGAGGCCTGCGCATGACAAACCGGCGGTTTGCCAGGCTCTTCGGCGGCCCCCCGCGAAGACCGGAAACGGAGATCACGCAAAGGGAAATGGACATTGGCGCGAGCATTCAGGCTGTGACCGAAGAGATCCTGCTCCGAATGGCAAACCACGTCCGCAAAGAAACCGGCCAGAGAAACCTCTGCCTGGCAGGCGGCGTGGCCCTGAACTGCGTGGCCAACGGACGCATCCTGCGGAGAGGCCTTTTCGATGACATCTGGATCCAGCCTGCCGCAGGGGATGCAGGGGCGGCCATGGGCGCGGCCCTTTCCGTCTGGCACCGCTATCTGGGCAATGAGCGGCCTGATCCGAAGGGATCGACAGGTTGTCCGGTTCCTATCTCGGGCCCGCCTTCACAACGAGGAGTGAAGGCCTTCCTTGACAAAAACGGTTATCCCTACCGGACGCTCGATGTCAGCGAGGGGGCCACCAGCGTGGCCGAACAGATCGCCGACGGAAAAATCGTGGGATACCTGGCCGGGCGTATGGAGTTTGGGCCAAGGGCCCTGGGGGCAAGGAGCATCCTGGGGGATGCCAGACGGGAAGACACCCAGTCCGTCATGAACCTCAAGATCAAGTACCGGGAATCCTTCAGACCCTTTGCGCCTTCCGTGCTGGAGGAAAAGGCCCACGAATACTTCGAGATCGACAGGCCAAGCCCTTACATGCTTCTGGTTGCCCCCGTCAGAGAGGAAAGGCGACTGCCTCAGCCATCCCGGGGATGGGATGCCTCTGCTGGAGCGCCTCAAGGTCAAGAGAAGCGACATCCCGGCGGTCACCCATCTCGACTACTCCGCGCGCCTCCAGACCGTCAACGGGAAGGACAAACCCGACTACCACCGGATCATCTCCGAATTCGAAAAGCTGACCGGTTGTGCCGTCATCGTCAACACGAGCTTCAACGTGCGAGGTGAACCGATCGTCTGCACCCCGGAAGATGCCTACCGCTGTTTCATGCGGACCGAGATGGACGTCCTGGTCTTGGAAAACTGCATGCTCATGAAGGAAGAGCAACCGCCCTGGAAAGAAAAGGGAGACTGGCGCCGTGGACTCGAACTCGACTGACACCAAAGGGATAAGGAAATTCGGATTCATCGCCCTCATCTTTTTTGGCTGTCTCTTCGTCCATAGCCCTCTGGGCGGGAAGGCCTGTGGCCACCTACGTCTTTGGGGCCCTGGGCCTCCTTGGGCTTGGCTTGTCGGCTTTTGCCTGAGCGATTGAGGCCTGTCTACGGTGCCTGGATGAAAGTCGCCCACCTGATCGGCAGGATAGTGAATACCCTGATTCTGACAGTCGCCTACTACGTGGTCATCACCCCCTCCGCCTTGATCAAGCGAGTGTTTGGTGGCGCTCCTATCCCGACCCGGCCGGACAAGAGCGCTTCGTCCTACTGGATCGCACGGACGGAGCCCGCTCAACCCAAAGAGCGGTTTTTAAAACGGTTTTGATGGAGGTATCATGGCGAATCAATCCATTATCACAGAATTCTGGGAGTTCCTGAAGCTCAGAAAGAGATTCTGGCTCCTTCCGATCGTGTTGATGCTCCTGTCTCTTGGCGCAATCATCGTCTTCACGGAGAGCAGCGTGGTTGCCCCTTTTATCTACGCACTGTTCTAAACCCTACGATCGTCGTGGACGAACCACCGGCGCTTCTTTTCCTTGAACAAACAGCGGACGGCATCGAGCACGAGTGGCATGGCTAAGAAACCTGTCTTCTATTTCATAACGCTGGGTCTGATCTTCCTTGTCTTCGAAGCGATCGGGTACTTCTCCTTTTTCCTGTTTGACGATATCTACGATCACCGAAAAGAGGTGCTCGCCAGGATTCGAGAGCTCGATCCGGCAAAGGGGAAGCCCCACAACCTGGACCCCGTGCTCGGTTGGACCTACCGGGGTCCGGAAAGCCACCGCGAGGCGAACTGCCAGGGGACGGTCGTCGAGTATTCTTTCGACCTGAAACGGCGCCAGGACATACACCGGCTATGATGGCACAAAGGCCGAAATCATCGTGGTTGGCGATTCCTACACCCATGGGTCGGAAGTGGCCGATGACGACGCATTCCCTGCACAACTGGCAAAGATCCTTGGCCTGTCCGTCGCCAACCACGCCGTCGGCGGACATGGCCCTGTCCAGGCCTTCCTGAACCTGAAAGAAAAAATTGAGCTTTATCCCAAAGCCAAGGTCGTTATCCTCGGGATGATGTATGAAAACATCTTCAGGATGGTGAATTCCTATCGACCGGTCCTGGCCGAAAAGTCCTCGGCGTACCGATTCAAACCTTACATCGAAAACGGACGTAATTCAACCGAACCCGGGGCGGAATGCATTTCAGAGTACCGATGCTTTCCTGGCAAACGCCAATGAGGCCTTTGATAAGGATTTCTGGTCCAAACCCAGGCATCAATTCCCATTCTCGGTTTCATACATTCAGGCTTTGGGATCAAACTATTTTTATTTCAAAAGGCTTTCACGAAAACTGCGAAAGATCGGGGTCCCTGAGTATTTCCTGGCCTATCGCTCAGAAGGCCTTTCGAAGGAGCTCGTGAGCCTGCTTGAACAATACGCGGCGTTTGCCACAGAAAAGGATCTGATACCGGTCGTGCTCTTTATCCCGCGTGACAAATACGACACAAAAAGCGTTTCAAGATTCATCGAAAACAACAAGGCATGTCTGCCACGCGGCCTGCTGATCGGTGATGTGGGAAACGCAGAAATCGACTGGGATCGTTACAACCTGATCGAGACCAAAGACGGAAATGATGTCGATTTCTGTCACCCTTCCCCTTACGGGTACGGAAAGATTGCCGAATACGTTGCCGATCTCTTGCGGCGGCAGGATCTGCCCCCGTCTTAACCTGATGGGTGAAAACCGTCGGCCTCCAAACACGCACAGCCGGTTTTTCCTCTCAAAAAGCAATACGTGTCCCCCTGACCCACCGCTCCGAAATGTGTTTCCATTTTGCGATGGATAGGTCTATTTCGCCTATTTTTTGTTGACTTAATTGAAGAACTGGTTTATTTAGTGTTAGTTTGATATTTGTGACTTTTATCGTTTAGGGAGGACTGCGGTTTGGCACAGATTATGACCACCAAGGAAATGGCTGAGTATCTGAAGCTCCACGAGATCACGATCTGCAAGTACGCAGGCGAAGGTAGAATACCAGCCATTCGAATAGGAAGGGTCTGGCGATTTGATAAGGATGTCATTGATGAGTGGATCGCCAGAGGTCAGAGCACCCCAGAGGTCGTTCAGGACACGTCAAAGAAGGCGATCCAAAAGAGGCCTGGCAAGAAAGTCTCAAAAAGACCGAAACGATAGAATGCAAAGACCCTGACTTGGCGTTTCACTGGGACAAGTCCCGGGATTGCTGTGGGAAGGGTCTTTTCGGATTTTCGTTGTCTGCCATGTTCCAAAGCTCATATTGTCGCCAGGATGGAAAAAATTATAGAGATTCGTCCCTGTTTCAATGACCCGCTTGTCGCGTAGTCTAGGCTTCCTGCAATGCGGTGGACTTGGGTTGCAAGAGCTTTTCGCCATGGATTGACTGGGAGCTCGAAAGATGCCATACTTATTTAACTAACGGTTTCTGATGCCACGCCAGAACGGGACCCGAG
Organism: uncultured delta proteobacterium; assembly: GCA_963699845.1. Lineage (GTDB taxonomy): Bacteria > Desulfobacterota > DSM-4660 > Desulfatiglandales > Desulfatiglandaceae > CAWHLE01. Next base: position 85,386 of record CAVOVO010000014.1, on the reverse strand, counting down.
CTTCCGGAGACCTTCTTGCTCACTTCAAGAAGGCCGCTCTCCGCATCAAAGATTGTCCCGGATTTCCTGAGGCCGAATTCCTAAAGGGCAAAAGCAGTCTACGCGAGACTTCAGAAATCGTGGGACAAACGGGACATGCGAAGACGTCAGACAGTTCACGACGCCCGATGTCTGGGAAGGAATTCGGCGACAAGCCTCTAGGACCCACGCGGGAAGGACGAGACCGTCATGATCAGATGGTTCCTTCTGTGTTCGAAGCGAGGCGATCGCAGGTTGCCACCGTGTTCTTCGATGTGCTCCTGCGAGAGGCTGCTGGCGAGACATTGCCAAACCCGTTCAGGAGCTCTGGCATTCCCGCTAGCCGGGCCACCCGGTTCATCCGGGCGTAAGTGCATCTAGACAGATTACCTTACGAGAGAAATCCATCTCCCCATGCCCTCACATATTACGTGCAAGACGATTTTAGCCCTTTCTCATCGCGCCTGGGCAAGGTGCTTTTTGGCCTCTTCCTCGTTGTCAGAGAATTCCGCCAGCTTGCCGATTCCAACCATCTGGAAGATCCCCCTGAAGTTCTGTGAAAGCCCGGTGATGGCCACCCTCTGATTCCTTTTCCTGCTCTCTTTGAGAAGTTGAATAATCGCATTGATTCCGGCCCCGTTCAGGGAGGTGCTTTCCTGAAATTTCAACAGGACCCCTTTTGAACCCTTCTTATAGATCTTTTCGCGGGCCTCCAACAGACCGGGCTCCGAAAGCGAATCCACATGCCCCTTTATGGTGATGACGGCCACCTCTCCATCGAATTGCACCGTGATTTCCTCTTCGCGCCTCCCATTGGCGTTCAATCGCGCTTCTGCGCGGGCCAGGGCCTCATCGAGCGCCCTTTTTTGGATGGGCTTGTGGATGAAATCAGCGGCGTTCAGGTTAACGGCCTTGAGGGCCAACTCCGTATCGCCATGACCGGTAATGACGATCACCTCTGCCCGCGGGTCCATCTCCTTGATCCTCCGCAATACCTCGAGGCCGTCCATGCCCGGCATTTTGATATCGGTCACGACGATCTCGGGTCTTTCTCTGGAAAAGGTCTCAAGCCCTTCCGTCCCGTTTTCCGCCGTCAGCACCGCAAAGCCGTATGCCCCAAGAAAGAGCCGGAACATGTTCAGCGTGGGCTTCTCATCATCGATGACCAAGACCTTCCTCATTCAGCCCTCCTCTCAAAAGGGCGCCCCGGGCAATACCACCCGCACCGTGGCGCCCTCCCCCTCCTTGCTTCGGATGCTTATTCGTCCCCCATAGTCGCGCACGATGCCGTAGGCGATGGAAAGTCCAAGGCCTCTGCCCCGCCCCGTCGCCTTGGTAGTGAAAAACGGCTCGAACACCCTTTCTCTGTCCTGCTTGGGGATGCCCACGCCGTTATCCGTCACGACCACCACCGCCTTGTCTCTCTCCCGAAACGACCGGACAGAGATGACGCCTTGGCCAGGCGGGGGGCCTATCTCCTGCTTTTGGCCGATGGCCTCCCAACCGTTGGTCAGGATATTGAAAAAGACCTGCCTCAGACGGCCGTGATGGGCCAGGATCAAAGGCGCGTTGTCGTCGAGATCCATTTTCAGGTCGATGTTGTGGAGCCTCAGCTCATGGGCGACCATGGCGGCGGCCTCTCTGATGGGCCCATTGATGTGGATCTTTTCCGCATCCAGATCCGCTTCACGCCCGAATGCCCTGAGGCGGTTCACAATCTCGGCGGCACGGTCCGTCTGCTCTCCCATCTCTCGCGTCACCGCTTCCAACTCCGACGGATCGATCTCCTCTCCCAGCTCCATCTTCATCTTGAGAAACTCGGTCCCCATCTTGATGGCGTTGAGGGGCTGGTTCATTTCATGGGCGATACTGTCCCAGGTCCTGTCGAGGGTCGTCATCCGCTTGAGCAGGTCCCATGCGGTCACCAGCTCCACACGCAGCATCAATGCAGGCAGAAGGATCAAGTCCCCCAACCAGGGCGGAGGCCATGGTCACGACCATGAGTATGCCAAAAACCGATGTGGGTTGAAAGTTTGAAAATATCAGCACGGAAAACCCAAGCCCAATCGTCAGGGTCGTGGTCATGATGGGTCTGCCGACACCCTGGAGCGTGGCCCGCATGGCCCGGCGTCGATCGGGCTCTTTCTTGAGCTCGCGATTATATCTCACCAAGTAGTGGATGGTGTCGTCCACCGCCAGCCCGATGGCGATGGACGCGATGAGCACTGTCGCAACCGACAGCTTCCACCCCATCCATCCCATCAAACCAAAGCTGACGACGATGGGAAAGCAATTGGGGAGCAAGGCGATGAGTCCCACCTTCCAGGACAGAAAAAGCAGAAACATGGTCGCACAAATCACGATCAGTGTGACCGAGAGGCTTTTGACCTGCCCCTCCGTGAGCAGCTGACTGCTCTCAGAAATCACGATTCCGAACCCCGTGACCTGCGCGGTCAAAGACTTCGGCAGCCTTTGCGCCAGGTGGCGCAGGATGGCGTCCCGGGTGGCCAGGAAGTCCGCAGGAGCTTGAGATGTGGGTCCGCAGGAGGATGTTGGCCTTGGACATGTCGTTGTTCATGAATCCTTCGAACATGTCCTGCCCCAACAAACCCTTGTAGTTGTTCACGACCATGCGCAGCTCAAAAGGCTCCCTGGGTAGTGAATAGTACTCGGGTTCGTAGCGGTTGGTGACGTAGTTGATAAGTTTCACATAGTCCGCGAAAGAAATGACCTTGTCCACCCCGCGCAAGGAAAGAAAGAAATTCGTATAGATCAGCGATTTGGGCCACATGGACCGGATTCTCAAAATACCCGTACTCACCGCTGTCCACCACCACGTTCAACGGGAAGCTTCCGGCCATATCTTTGTAAATGTCGTGGAATTGACGGCTGACGCCGGTGCTTCTCTTGAAATACTCAACCGGGTTGGTCTCAACCGTGATTCGCAAGGCACCGAGCACACCGAGGACACTCACGGCCAGGATCACGGCCAAGTGCGCCTTTTTGGTGTTTCACCGCGACCTTCGCGATCCCATCGATGACGGGTCCGAAGAAATCCCTTTTCGTCACCGAAAGACCTTCTTTGTGGACAACCAAGGGAAAACGCATCAGGAGCACCGGCAGAAGGGTCAGCAGAACGACGAAAAGACTCGCCATCCCGAAACAGGTTGAAACCGCGAATTCGCGGATGGCCTCGATCCGGTTCACCAGAAGCGAGCCCAAGCCCACCATGGTAGTAAACACCGCAAGCCCGGTCGGGAACCCGACCCTCATGAAACATTGAAAGGCCGCCTCGCCGGGAGAATCCGAACGAACGGCGACCTCTCCGTATTCGGAAAGCACGTACATGCAGTAGGCTGTCCCCACGGCTGTCAAGAAGATGGGCACGATCATGGTGAGCATGGATAGCGGTATCCGGACCCAACCCATGAATCCGAGGGTCCAGACCAGACAGACCACAACGGAGACGAGCGGGAGAACGACCGGTTGGGGGCTCCGGAAGACCAGAAGCAGCGTGAGGACCATGACCCCCAGCGCCATGGGGGGAAGCCTCAAGAAATCCCTTTCAGTGTCGTCAGCCAGGGCCTTTGATATGAACGGCATGCCGATCTGGTATATATCGAGTCCGTTTCGATCCCGATCAATGGCAGTCTCCACGGCTTCCACCACCGGCCCTTTGTCTTTCAGATCTTCCAGCACCAGCGTGATGACGGTGGTCCTGCCATCCGGTGAGATGAGGTTTTTCTGAAAGAGGGTCACCGGCGCCACGATCCTCTCGAATTCGAGAGAGATCCCATTTCCCCGTCAAATCCATGTCCCGCTTGATGGTGGGCAGGCTGATTACCCTGCGGACCCCTTTGATCTCTGACAACGCGTCGGCCAAGCGGCTGACCCGTTGGAAGTGGGCGGGTTCGAACACATGTTTTCCCTTGATCACCACCAGCAGGATTTCTTCACTCCCGAAGGTCTCCTTGAACACTTGGTATTGAGCGGCCTCCGGCAGATCTTCAATGGCCAAATCGTAAATGGAAGATTGAAAACGCAGGGCCGGCAGTTTGAAGGCAAAGAAGAGGGTGACGATGGAGATCACCCCAAGGACCGGCCACGGGTGGCGCAGGATCAGCTTGAGCCATGCTCTGAGACTGAGGACTTCGGGCAGGTTGTAGCATAGGCGGTCCTCAGGCCGTCAGGCCCTGGAAGGTAATGGTGAACGTGGTCCCTGTCCCTTCCTGACTCTGGATTTGGATCTCGCCGCCGTGGTCCGTCACGATTCCATAGATGATGGAAAGGCCCAGGCCCATCCCTTTGCCCACTTCCTTGGTCGTGAAGAAGGGCTCAAAGACCCGGTCCCGGATGGTTTCAGGGATGCCCGCGCCTGAATCAGAGACGGCAACCCCCACCTGGTTGCCCTCCCGGCAGGATCGTATGGTGATCAACCCCGGGACCCTCAACCCCTTGGGTCAGTCGCTTCTGATGAATGGCGTCCCTTGCATTGGTGATCAAATTAAAAAGTACCTGTTCCAAACGGTTGGCGTGTCCGGAGATGAGGGGGAGGGACTCGGCCAGTTCCATCCGGACCTCTATGTCCTGAAGGCTCAACTGTTGCCCCAACATCTTTCGGGCATTTTGAATGACGGTGTTGATGTCCACTTTCTCCCGCGTGAAGTCCGCCTTCCTGCCGAACTCCCGCAGCCGCTGGATGATTTCAGTCGCGCGATCGACCTGTTGATTGACCTCGCCAACCACGTACAATTAGGTCCTGATCGGTAACCCTTTTCCCTCCTTCGGTCATCATCTTCAGGTAATCGTTTCCCATCTTAATGGCGTTCAGGGGCTGGTTGAGCTCGTGGGCCATCCCCGCAGACATCTCGCCCAGCATGGTCATTTTGCTTGCCTGAATGAGCTGGGCCTCCTTTTCGATCATCTCCGTCACGTCCGTGGTGGCCACGATAATGGCTTCCTTTTCCATGTACCGGGTGGGACAGGCATGCATATTCACGTAGAAAGCCCTGCGATCCTTGGTGTAGTGTCTGGCCTTTGGATACACCAGGCAAGAGGTCTCCGTGGGGTCGGCGGCAAAAACGGAGAGCCCTGTGCGGTCATCCTGAAAGGTTCCCAGCTCAAGAAAGGAGACACCCACCAGCTCCGTCCTGGCATAGCCGTAAACCGCCTCAGCGCTCGGATTGGCATCCAGGATCTCAAGGGTGTCCCGGTCAAGCACAAAGACGGGGTTTGGACCGCTGTCAAACAGGGAGCGGTACTTCTCCTCGGACTCCCGCAGTTTGATTTGAGACCGCTTAAGCCGATTGGTCATGTGGATGAAAGAATCGGCCAGGCGTGAAACCTCATCTCTTCCCCGCTTTTTGAACACATCGCATTGGGCGCAGGATTCCGGCTTTCGAGAGAACGGACCAGACGTCCCGACCCCGGCCTGCTGCGTCCCATCCACGGTACCAACACGGAAAGGCGGTGGATTGGTGGGCGGGGCAATCCGCCTTTTCACACCCTTTCAGAACCCAGCACCGGAGGTCGCCACCAAGGTCGGTCTGAATATCCAGATTGCCTCGACTCACCTCATCGACCATCCGCGTCAGTGCCGAAATGGGCCGGGTGATGTAATTGGCGAGCCACTGGCTGATGGCAAAGAAGATCACGATGATCACGAAAATGATGCCCAGGTAGGTGATCCGTAATTTCCCGATCAGATCATCCATGTGCCGCTTGCTCAGACCGACGTGGACCGTCCCGATCTGGTAAATTCCTTCCCGGACCGGCACCGCGATATCGTAGGCCGATCCGTCCTTGAGTGGAACAAGGCTGACACTGAGAGGGGCCTCGGCCGGGACGGGATTGGCCGATCCGAGGCCGTCCGGAAAAGGCTCCACAAAGCTGTGGGAGAGCACCTCTCCATGCTGGTCCTGCACAAACACGTATGAAATGAGTTGTCGCCGCTCCTGGAGGTGCACCGCATCGAAGACCAGGGAGACTCAGCTTGGAATAATCCTTGGTGAGGATGTAGCCCCTCCCCTGTTCTGCGATGGACTGGGCGATGGCGATCCCCCTGGTTTGAAGTTCCGCCGTGAGGCCCGAGACCAGGACGATCCTTGTGTCCAGGGCAATCCCGATGCTCAGAAGGACGACCACGGCAAAGGTCGAAAGGAAAATCCGGTTCTTAAGGCTCATGGCCCTGAACCTTTCCATCATTCCGCCCAATTTCATTGGAGCCATCGACCTCCCAACATCTACGGAAACGATTTCAACACGACGGAGGGCGTGCCGTTTCTGGTTCTCGCCGACATATGCCAATGTGCCATGGTCCATGCGGGGCCCCAAATGGCCCCCTGCAAGGAAAGGGGCCTAAACCGCCGGTCCCCGTGCCAAGAATACAGGAATCCCAGGTATTTTCAACAAAAAGACCCCTTCCGGGACGGAAGGGGTCTTTGGTCATCACCAGATGGCAGCGTCAGAGGCGGCCTTCATCAAGGCAGGTCATTGAACCGTTTGGGTGTGAACCTCCACGCAGTTGTTGTCCCACTGGGATACGTTGATCTGACCCTGCCACACCACCGAGCCGCCCACAAGGATCTGGGCGGTCACGGAGGACGAGCTGCTCCCGCAAGATGTATACCCGCACACCTTCATGGTGTAGGTCCCCGGCCCCGGGTCCTGATAAAAGATGTTCTCGACGGCCCGATCCGTCACATTTTCATCGCAATTGGCATTGGCATCCACGTCCAGTTCCCCGCCGACAACGCCCACCTTGTGACTGTAATAGATCTCTTCGGTGAGATCCGACCCATTGTAGTAGTCTACATGGAGGTCCACGTCATTGAGATCGTTCCAGGTGATCCTGAAGTTGAGATCCCCGGTTTGACCGCACTCGTCCGGGTGGGACGCCGCATAGTCAGGGCACGAGCAGTCCCCGCAGTTTCCTCCCCCGCCGTTGTCGGAGGAGCCACCGGTGCACTGGCTGCCCACGCCGAAGTCCTTGAGCCGCAGAAGGACCTGGCCGCTGCTGGGGACGATCTCCAGGTCAGCCCAATAGGTCTGGCCGCCGATCTTCAGGCAGGGAATGGAAAGGGTATTGGTGAAGAAATCGTACTCGGCACAGCACTCCCCGGCTGAGGGGTCCCCGGGGATGGGGTTGAAGGAGTCCCTATATTCCCAATAAAGGATATCATGGTTTCCCCAATCCGAGCCGGTGCCCGAGGTAAACCCCACATAAGCGCTGTTCTGCCCGAGAATGGCAGGGATATCGAGGGCGCGGGTGAGCGTCGGGGCCGCCGGCCGCGCGGAGCTCTGGCTCACGCGTGCCTCCAGGGTGGTCCCGTTATAGTCCACCCAGGCATACCAGATCTGGCCGTTGTCGAAATTGGGCGTCACATTGACCGTGTTGGGCGACCCGGCGCCGTGGTTGACGCTCCCCTCCGTGTCAATGCCCAGGTGGTTGGAGCTTGGGTCGTTATTGCCGGCGTTGCACCAGGTGTCAAACTCCACCCCCACGCTTTTGCCAATCCCCGAGTAGCCGATCCCCGCACCCGCCCACCGATGTCCGAGCTGATGGACTGGACCACGAAGACGATCCCGTCCGCACCGGCCTCGGTGTTACAGTCAAAAATCGACCCACCCGGTTCCGTGATCCTGAACTTGAAAAAGGTGCTGAAGGTGGCGGCATTCACCGTCGCGCTGCTGAAGGCGCTCCCGGATTTGGAGCCACTTGCAGGGGTCACCCGCAGCACGATCCCATCCGCTGTCGAGGCGGTGGCTGTCGCGCCATTCAGGGTAAGCCCAGAGGTGTCCGAAAACCCGTTGAACTGGACCTCAACGGCGACTGCGTTGCTTGCCAATGCCAATAAGAAAACTGCTGCCAGAAAGACCGACCGTCCCATCTTTTTTCCTCCCATCTTGAAATCGATCATGATCAAACCCCCTTCGACTCCGAGTCAAAGGTTTCAAAAGGATATTCAAGACCCATGCCAGCCTTTGTGCCATATGCCCGATCGCATGGGAGTAAGGCACCCGCCGCCGTTAGGTCGGCTCAACATGGCAAAGCCATTGACAAAAATACGAAAGGCCCCTGCTGATCGAAACACCGCAAGGTCCCATTGCGTGTCGTCACTTGTCAGTTTTTCGACGCAGGGGGTTGGCGTTGACGTTTCGTGCCCTTCCGCCAACCCACCCGCACGCGGAATCAAAAAGGGAGGATCAAAAGGTGTGAGGTCGAGGTATCCGATTCGGTCAATTTCAGACGGAGAAGTTTTGCCGATTTTGCCTCGCCGGGAAAAAACAGAAATCCGTAACCCAGACTCGCGGGCTGGATGGCCTTGGCCTCCAGGGATTTCTGGTTCAGGTCGTCGATTATCTTTGTCCGGGCCTCCTCCGAACCATAGCCCTTGACGCCCCCCACGGTTGAGCCGCCGGCCGCGCCCACAGCGGCCCCTTTACCGGCCGTTATGAGGATGTTGTTTCCCGTTACAACGCCAACGGCTGCCCCGATGACCGCGCCGGCCGCAGCGCCCAGAAAGCCTCCGTAGGCCCCCTCTTTGAAAATCTCCTTGGTCTGTGCGTATTTCGTGGCCCGCTCATACGCAATGTCCCGGGAGAGGATGGGCCAGAGATTTCCCTCCTGGTCCTCAAGGAAGGTCTGTGCCGCATTGATTTCCAAGGGGTGAGGCCCTTGATTGTCAAAGACCACCTGGACGGGCAGCATACCCGCACCTCTTATGTCGAACCCAAAGGCCGACTTGGCCTCCTCCGGTTCGGAAAAGGCCTTGGCCGCAACCGTGGCCTCCCCGACCGTCTGGGCGTTGGGATAGGCGCTCGGCGCACGGAACGACAGGGGCGTTGCCTGATAAGCGGTGCTGCATCCCACCAGGAAAAGGAACCCGATGATCACGCATGGCATTCGAAACGATCTTCTCATGAAATATCCTCCTGAGTTTAACCTTACCTCTATTTTTTACATCATATCAATGCTGAGGACCTCAATCAAGCGAGGGGACTGCAAACTGTCTCCCCCAAACCAGGAGCCTGGCCCGAAATGCTTTTCTCTGTACGGTCCCAGAAATTTTCGATAGATTTAGCTAACAATGCGTAAGAGGCCGCGTAACGGGATATAATGGCGCGCCAGGGGGGGAGCAATGCTCGACTATGAAAAACTTGGGGTATTCTACCTGGGAAAGGGCTACGACCTTTCGACCCGAAAGGTCCAAGAAGGACTTAATCTTATACGATTCCAAGGACTTGACGACACATGCGGTTTGTGTGGGCATGACGGGGAGCGGCAAAACCGGTCTCTGCATGGCCCTCGTGGAGGAGGCGGCCATCGACGGGATCCCGGTGATCGTCATCGATCCGAAGGGCGACCTGGGAAACATGATGCTTACATTTCCGACCCTTGCGCCCGAGGACTTCCGGCCTTGGGTGGATGAGGGGGAAGCGGTCCGAAGCGGCATGACCGGTGACCAATTCGCCCGCAAGGTGTCGGACCTTTGGCGATCAGGGCTATCCGAGTGGGGCCAGGGTCCGGAGCGGATCGCCCGGCTCAGGGAATCGGCGGATTTCGCCATCTACACCCCTGGGAGCGCCTCCGGGCTGCAGATCAATATCCTTCGATCCTTTGATCCACCCCCCCCTCACTCCTCCCCGATGGGGATGCCTTCCAGGATCGGGTCACGAGTGCCGTGGAAGGACTTCTCACCCTTTTGGGAATCCCGGCCGACCCGCTTCAGAGTCGGGAACACATTCTTCTTTCAAACCTATTCACCCATGCCTGGAGCCGGCAAGCGGGGCCTGGATCTCCAGAACTCATTCGATCCATACAGAAACCACCCTTCGACCACGTGGGGGTCTTCGACCTGGAGTCTTTCTTTGATGCGCCCTCCCGGTTCCAACTGGCCATGCGGGTCAACAACTTGCTCGCATCCCCGGGCTTTTCAGCATGGATCCAGGGTGAACCCCTCAGCGTTGAAAGCCTCCTTTACACGCCGGAGGGACGGCCCAAGGTCAGTATCCTCTCCATCGCCCATCTCTCCGACGCTGAACGAATGTTCTTCGTCACGATTCTCCTCAATGAGGTCGTTTCGTGGATGCGCGGCCAACCGGGCACCTCAAGCCTTCGTGCCCTCCTTTATATGGATGAAATCTTCGGATATTTCCCGCCTTCGGCCAATCCCCCCTCCAAACGGCCCATGCTGACACTCCTTAAGCAGGCCCGGGCATTCGGCCTCGGCGTCATGCTCGCCACCCAGAATCCGGTCGATCTTGGACTACAAGGGGCTTGCCAACACGGGGACATGGTTCATCGGTCGCCTTCAAACCGAAAGGGACAAGCTTCGCGTCCTGGAGGGGCTGGAAGGGGCATCTGCATCCACCGGCGCATGGTTCGACCGCAACCGCATGGACTCGGTCCTTTCAAGCCTTGGCAACCGGGTCTTCCTGATGCAGAATGTCCACGACGCCGAACCCGTCGTTTTTCAGACCCGTTGGGCACTGTCCTACCTCAGAGGGCCGCTGACGAGAAACCAGATCGAGACGCTCATGGCCTCAAGAAAGGCTACAACCAGAGATTCTCCCACTTCGCCCCTCGCCGCTCCTTTCGCCCCCCAACCCTCTCCGGGATCGATCCGCTGTCCAAGAGCACCGAACGACCCGTGCCACCGGCCGGTGTCACCGAGTGCTTCTTACCTTTGGAGGATGCCGCCGGCCAAGGGAACCGGCTGGTCTACCGGCCGGCCGTCCTGGCAAGCGTCCGGATTCAACATGTGAACGTAACTCGATGCAGTTGAATCACCGTCGAGATCTTTCGATCCTTGTCTACCCTCAGAGAAGGCCACGGGGAGCCGGCCTGGGACAAGGCAACCCCTTGGCCTGGCGACCTTGCCAGCTCAACGACGGAACCCGAGACGCGACGCTGACTATGAAGCACTGCCCGTGACCGCGAGCCTTGTCAAGAACTACAACCTTTGGAAACAGACCTCCTGGATCGCTCTTTCAGGGGGAGACCCTCACCCTTTACCGGAGCAAAGACCTTAACGTCAGCTCCCGCGCCCGGACGAAGATGAAGGCACCTTCCGCGGTAGACTTCGTCACATGGCCCGAGAGCGGCGTGACCTGGAAGTGGAAAGGCTGAAACGGAAGTATGAGGCCCGATTCGGTTCACTGCAGGACCGCATTCGGCGGCTTGAACATCGGGTGGAGCGCGAAAAGGACCAGTACACGAATCAGAAGCTTCAAACGACCATTTCCATCGGTTCAACGACTCCTGGGGGCCCTCTTCGGCCGAAAGGCCGCAAGCACCGGGAACATCGGAAGGGCCACCACCGCCGCCCGTGGTGCTGGTAGGGCCATCAGGGAGCGAGGGGACATTGCCCGGGCACAGGCAGAGCTGGATGCGGAGCTGAGGAAATTGGAAGAGCTGGAGGCCGAGCTCAACGAGGCAGTCAAAGGGGTCGAGTCGGCCCTTGAAGCCTGACTTGATTCAACTCGAAGAGGTGATCGATCCGGCCTAGGAAATCGGACATTTTGATTCGAAGTTTCATCTTGCCTGGACCCCCTGGCGAATCACCCCTCAGGGGATCGCCGAACCGCTGTTTGAGTGACCTTGACTGGCAGCGATTCCTGCGAATGGAATGGCACACCTCTGCGGTCCGAGCGACAGCGAGGTCTTCAGTCTGGGCGCAGGCATACGCGGAGCTAGGCGGATCTTCGCCGTCCGGGCGGTGCGGGCCTGATGCGCATCACCCGGCTGTCCGCAGAGGTCCTGAGTGCCGCCCGTGGAGCAGATCCAGCGCCCGCTGGACGCCGCGGGTCGGGATGATGGCACACCCCCTGGCCGGCCGGATGCACCACCGCCGCGGCTCTCGGACTATCTCGATCCAGAAATTTTGGAGCAGGCGATCCTCCTCCGACCACGCATCGAACCATCCCTTTTTCTCTCCTTTGGTCGTACAGGAGATCCTTGAATTCCACGGTCAGGTCTCCCTCTGCAGCCTTCCGGTGCAAAGGACTCCGCGTCAAAGTGGGTCACAAAACGAGAGATCAATGGCACCTCCACTCCCAAAGAAAGGGCCAGATGATTCCGTTTGGTGAGGCGAACCTCGTAGAACCGTTCCTGGCCGAGCGACTGCCATTTTCGCTCATACTTGGTCATGTATCCCGGCGTGACCTCCTGCCATGAGGCCTCAAAACCGGCCCCCGCAGCCGATGCGACCACCCATCGGGAATAGGGCTCATCGTCTGTGACCACAAGCACCTCGCCCTCTTCGGCCAGGCGGGTGTTCAGCACGGAGAGGAATCCATTTGAAAACAGTCGATGTCTGAGATGCTTCTCCTTGGACCAAGGGCAAGGAAACAAGGCGGTGGCCCGATGTATGGCTCGCTCAGGGAAATACCACTCGATGACCATGCGCGCATCGGCCTGAATCAGCTTGACGTTGGTGAGCCTTGCCAGGGCGATCTTTCGGAGCGTTCGGCGGACCATGGGCCAACCGGTCTCAAGGCCGACGAAATTCCGCTCCGGGTGTTCCGAGGCCTTTCGCACCAGGTAGTCTCCCAGGCCGAATCCGATCTCCACCTCCAGGTCGGCCGTTCGCCCGAACCACTCGCACCACTTAATGGGGCGATGTGCTTGCATCACGGAAACAAGGGGGTCAAGAGAGAGATAGGGTTTTCTGATGGCCAAGCTTGCCTCCCCAATGGCTTCTGATGACACTTTTCTGTGCTTTTCTGTTTATTATTCCACGGTTTCCTGCTAAAACAAGTCTTAAGATCAAATTCACTACGTCCTTTCCCTTTTGGACCGTGGAAAGCTGTGGGGGCTCCGGGACTCACGCTTCGATTTGCCCTTTTTCCCTGAGGCCGAGAACACCCTTTTCCCTCGATGGCCTTGGTCAGTCCTGATAACAGGGGCAAGCCGTGACGACCGGAGTCAAAGAGCAGGAGGAAGAGCCATGGAAACAGAAAAGGCTTCAAAGGCCTACAGAACGGAAATGCGGAACATCGTGATCAGGACCGCCGACGGCTCCACGATCCGAGGAAAGGTGAACCTCGGCGTCAAGGAGCGTGTCTCGGACCTCTTCACCAGGTCCGAAAGTCCGTTCGTCATCGTCACCGATGCGCACCACAAGGAAGGGACCGGGAAAACCCTTTTTGTGAACAAATCCCACATCGTTTGGGCAGAGCCTGAAGACTAGCGTCCGAGCCTGATACCGGCCAGGAAGCCCTTCTCGGGCCGATCGGGCGGCCGGGAACAAACCGGCCGCCATTTATCATCCGATATCGTGATCTGACATCGTTCGTTTCGAAAGGAGACACACATGCCGTCCAAGACCCGACAGACCAACCTTGAACAGAAAACCTACTGGGAAAAAAGGCTCAGCCAACGAAGCGGCTATCTTACCGAGCAGGGCGTGGAAAAAAATGACATGTCCAAGGACTCGGCCATCAAGATGATAAGGGCCAAGCTGCGAGAGGTGGGCGGCCGCATCGCCGCCATTGATGCCACGGAAAAGAAGACCCAGGAGTTGGCCGCCATAAAGGCCGAAAAGCTCGCCGCACCCAAAAAGGAAAAGGGCAAAAAAGCTCAAGCCGAAGAGGCCCCGTCCGTCAGCAAGCGACAGCAGAAGAAGGCCAAGAAAAAGGAATCTCCCCCTAAGGCGGCCGAAGGGGGTGAATGATTCCGTCGGCAGGTCATTGGCTACGCAATGTCAAAGCGGCCCTTGGTGCCAGGTGGATGTCCAACAAGGCGCCGCGGGCCAAACGGAGATATGAAGGATGGATTGTTTGAGCGAACCCGAAGGCATGCACTATGAAGGATCGTGCATTCGTCCGCCGAGCGAGGCCTTCAGCATCCTGTTGCAGGTGACACTCGGGTGCTCCCACAACAAGTGCGCCTTCTGCGGGACTTACAAGGACAAGCGATTCGCCATCAAGGACGACCGACATCATCCTGAGCGATATTCTCTTTGCCTCCAGGGTCATGAAACGCCAGGACCGCGTCTTCCTCATGGACGGAGACGCCCTGATCATCCCCATGAAGCGCCTGGTCTGGATCCTGGACCGCATCCGTGAGCACCTGCCGTGGGTCAAACGGGTCGGGGCTTACGCCAATGCCAAGAGCATCAAGATGAAGTCCCTGGAGGACCTGGTCACGCTCCGGGAGAAAGGGCTTGGAATCCTCTATCTGGGGGTGGAGACGGGCGATGACGCGCTGCTTCAGAAGATCCGCAAGGGAACGACCGCCGAGAACCTGGTCCGGATGGGAAGGAAGGTCAGGGAGGCGGGCATCAAGCTTTCAGTGACGGTCCTGCTCGGCATCGCTGGAAAAGGCCACTCCCTGAGGCACGCCAAGGCAACGGGCGAGCTCCTGAGCGCCATGGATCCCAACTATGTGGGGGCGCTCACCGTCATGCTGATCCCCGGAACCCGCCTCCATGAAGAGTGGTCGCAGGGGGGCTTTGAGCTGCTCGACGAGCGGGAGCTGCTGATTGAGCTCAGGGAGATGATCGCCCACACCCATCTCTCCCGCGGGCTTTTCTTCTCCAACCACGCATCCAACTATCTGCCGGTGAAGGCCCGGATGCCGGGTGGCAAGCAGGAGGCCCTGGATCTGATCGACCGGGCCCTGCGCGGCGAGGTGGGCCTGAGGCCCGAGTGGATGCGGGCCCTTTAGGTCTCCTTTTTCAGCGCTTGAAGGACCTTTTCCGGTGTCACCGGCAACTCGCTGAAATTGGCGCCGATGGCATCGTAGATCGCATTCACAATGGCGGGCGCAGGGGATAGCTGCGTACCTTCTCCCGCCTCCTTCGCCCCGAAAGGACCGACCGGGTCGTTGGTCTCCACCTCGATGGCCTCGATCTGCGGCATCTCCAAGAAGGTCGGAAATCCGTAATCGAGAAAGGACGGATTCATCACCTGACCGTTTTCAACGATCACCTCCTCATAAAGGGCCTGTCCCATGCCACCGACCACCGAACCCTCCAATTGTCCTTCAACCAGCATGGGGTTGATGGCCCTTCCGCAATCATGGGCCGTGACCATCTTCAAGAGCCTCACCTGCCCGGTTTCCGGATTCACTTCGACTTCAGCGGCCTGGGCCATGAAGGAGTAATTGGGTGCGAAATTGCCGTCCTCTTTGAAGAGGGTGGTGGGCTCGGTGGCTGGAGGAAACCAGGACGATCGACCCACAATGGGCATGGGGAGATCCGCGTACTGGTAGCCCTTGACCGCATCTCTCATGGTCATTCCCCGATCCGGTGAGCCCTTGACAAAAATCTTCCTGTCCCTGGCCACCAGGTCCTCAGGATTGGCCTCGAGCTGGCCTGCCACAAATTCAAAGAGCTTCTCCCTCGCCTCCACAGCGGCAAGCCTTGCCGCATTTCCCGCCCTGACCGTCACCCCGCTCCCGAAGGTCCCGGAATCGAGTGGGGTAACCCCTGTATCTGCCGCCGTCACCCTGACATCTTCGATGCGAACACCCAGTACCTCTGCAACGATCTGGGCGATCACCGTTTCAGCCCCTTGTCCGATGTCCGCGGCCCCGGAAAGCACATTGACCGCACCGTCCTGTCCCATCTGAACCACGGCGCCCGAGCTGATATGGCTCATGTTGCTGACGCCGCTTGGAAAAGAGGCCCCGGCAATCCCAATGCCCCTGCCAAAGGGCAGCTTTCCGCGCTTTTCATTCCAGCCGATGGCCTCTGCGGCCTTTCGCAGGCATTCTGAAAACCCGCAGGTGTTGATAATAAATTTGGCGGGATGGGGTTCCCCGGCATGGATGGCGTTCTTTAGCCTCAGCGCCACAGGGTCCACGCCGATCCGCTCGGCAATCAGGTCAAGCTGACGTTCCACGGCGAAGCGGGCCTGTGGGATCCCATGACCCCTCATGGCCCCGCCCACCGGCTTGTTGGTGTAGACGTGGTGCCCTTCGTAGATGAGATTGGGCACATGATAGGGGATCATGAGAAAATAGCATGAAAGCGCGATCATCGTTGGCGCCGTGCTGTTGTAGGCCCCCCCGTCTGCGTAGGCCTTGAACCTCTGAGCGAGAATCGTACCGTCCTTTTTCACACCGGTCTTGACGGTGATGTACATGGGGTGACGCTGTCGGGTGGAGACAAAGACTTCCTCGCGGTCGTAAACAAACTTGACCGGTCTGCCGGTATGCATGGCGAACCATGCCGCACAGAAATCCTTGGCAAACATGTCAATCTTCTGGCCGAAGCCGCCGCCCACCTTTGGTTTGATGACTCGGACGCTGCTCTCCGGGATCTTGAGCGTGCTCGCCAGATTCCTCCGAAGAAAGAAGGGGATCTGGGTGGAGGACCAAAGGGTGATCTCCCCTCTCAGGGGATCATACTGGGCCACGGCGGCATGCGGCTCAAGGGGCGCGTGATTGACGGCCTGGGAATAGAATTGGTCCTCAAACACAAAATCACTCTCGCCGAAGGCCTTCTCCACATTCCCGAATTCCTTGTACATCGAAAAGGAGGTGTTTCTCTCCACACCCTCATGGATCAGGGGGGCGCCATCCTTGATCGAATCCAATGGGTCGAAGAGCGCGGGCAGTTCCTCGTATTCCACCTTGATGAGGGTGAGGGCCTCTTCGGCGATCTCCGGATCGATGGCGCAGACCGCGGCCACATCATCACCGATATAGCGGACCTTATCTTTGGCAAGGGCGTATTCATCCCTTGCCTTGGGGACGATCCCGTAAAGCCGGTCCGGGATCTCACGCCCTGTGACCACCCCCTTCACGCCGGGGAGCTTTTCGGCCTTTGTGGTGTCAATGCTCAGGATCTTCGCATGGGGCAGAGGACTTCTGAGGATCTTTCCGTGGAGCATGCCCGGGAAAACGAGATCGTCCGTAAACGGTGCAACCCCCTTTGCCTTGGCGGCACCATCCACCATGGGCAGCCTTTCCCCCACCACATTAAATTCTCTTTCCACTTGACCCTCCTACTCCGCCTGTCGGCTGACGCTCATAATGGCCTCAACAATCTTTTTGTATCCGGTGCAGCGGCAAAGATTGCCCGCCATCTTTTTCTTGATGGTTTCCTCCGTGGGATGATCCCCTTCACTCAGGATGGCCTTGGCGGTGAGGACCATGCCCGGTGTGCAAAATCCGCATTGAAGTGCACCCTGCTCCACGAAGGCGCGCTGAAGGGGATCCAATGCACCCCTTTCGCCCAAACCCTCGATGGTCACGATCTCCTTGCCGACTGCGTCCACCGCCAGCATGAGACAGGAAAGAAACGGCTCCCCGTCAAGCAGCACCGTGCAGGCCCCGCAAGCGCCCAGATCGCACCCTCGTTTGGTTCCCATCAATGCCAGCTGGTCTCTCAACACCTCCAGGAGCGTGTGATTGGCTGCGACCAGCACTTCATACGTATCACCATTAATCCGAAGCTCGATGGACTGCTTCATGCCTTTGCCCTCCCGATGGCTTCCTTGATGCAATTTCGAAGCAGTAAGCCCATGACGTTCCTCTTGTAGGAAGGAGAATAGAGCGATGACTTGACCGGAGACGCCTCCTTATGTGCCAGTTCGACGGCTTCTTCCATGAGTGCTGTCGGTGAGCGGTTTGCCACTCAGGAGCGCCTCAACGCGTCTGGCCCGCAGTGGCTTTCGATCCACGGCCGTAAAGGCCGCTCGATATTCCTGCTTGTCCCGGTTCATCCAGAAGGCCGCTCCCACGATGGGAAAGTCAATGCTTTCGCGGTTGGCGAATTTGACGTAGACGGATGACCCGTCAAAGGAGGTCTCGGGGATGATGATTTCGGTGAGGATCTCTCCCTTTCCTAACCCGAGAGGGGCCTTGCCGTTACCGGAAAAAAACGCTTCCAGGGGAATCTCCCTTGAACCATCCACCCCTGAAAGCAAAATCCTGGCATCCAGGACCAACAGGGCAGGGGCAAGATCCCCACAGTAGCTGGAGTAACAAACCTCTTTCTTGTTGACCACATGGCAGATCTCTCCGCCTGCCTTGAAACACGTTTGCCTTGGCCGCGCGCCACATCTGGGACTGATTGAAATGCTTGCACCGATTTTGCTGGCAGAGATTCCCGCCGATCGTTCCCATGACCTGGTGATGATAGGACCCCACATGGGAGGCGGCCGAGGCAAGGGCCGCAGCGCCATCCGCGACAATGGGTGATTGAGCGATGCGCTTGAGACGGGTCAGTGCCCCTATCCTGGCCGCGCCCTTTTCACGTCGGATGAAATCCAGCTCCGCCACGCCCTTGATGTTTACGAGCACATCAGGCGTCTCGACCCGATGCTTCATGTTCACCAGGAGATCAGTCCCTCCGGCGAGCACCCGGCTCCCGGGCTCATTGGACAGAATCGCAGAGGCCTCCTTAATGGTGGCCGGTTTCCGGTATTCGAATTTCGGCAGCCTCACAACGGCCCTCCTGACCCTTCATGCTTGTTGTCATAACGGGACTCGGGTTAGAATCCTGCTCCCCAGTCAGAAGACAAAGAGAGATACGCTTGACGGGAGACTTTCAGTCGTACGAAATGGATTTTGGATATGTATCCTGCTAACATTCCACTCTGGTTCTGTCAACCATCCCATGACCCGCCTCCAGAGAGAAGCCGGTGGCTCGGCGCTCCCCAGTCGGCATGCTGGACGTCCGTTTGGGTCCCTTGGACCAGCGGGAAGGGGGATCGAAGTGACGAAGGATGAGTGCCATCCGCCTCCGGCCGGAGAGAAGGCACTTTTCCGCACCCTGGTTGCTCGAATGGGGACATGAAATGACGAAAGAGGAGAAGATGACGGTCGGCGGTGTTCTCGAAAATGGGGCCGACACTGCGCCGGATAAGGTCGCCGTGGTAGACGGTCCGAGGCGAGTCACCTACAGGGACCTCAATAACGCGGCAGACTCGCTGGCAGCCGGTCTCTGGGACCTCGGGTTCCGGAAGGGGGACAGGGTGGCCATTTACATGCCCAACTCCCTGGAGCTCATGACCGCCTTCTACGCCTTTCAAAAACTTGGCGTGGTGGTGGCCTGGATCAACCCAAATTACCGCAGCCACGAGGCGGAATTCGTCATCCGGAACTCGGGAGCCAAAGGGGTAGTCATCTTTCGGGAATGGGACGGATATGATTATCTGAAGGCCGTGCTTGCCTTGGGAGATGGAGGGCGCAATATTGAATCGATCGTCGTCGTCGGCAATACAGCCGGAGACCGCGTGCACGCCTTCCAGGACCTCGTGAAAAGAGGCTCGGGTCGTGAGTACCCTCGACCGTCCATTGATCCGCGGGAAGACCTGTCCATGCTCCTTTATACCTCCGGCACAACGGGGCGACCGAAAGGGGCCATGATCTCCCACTCCGCGGCGGTCAAGGCGGGATGGGCCTACTCACTTGGGCGTCAACGCCACATCGGATGACATATTCATTGGCTTCCTCCCCATGAGCCACTCCTATGGCTGCGGCGCCATCCTGATACAACCCATTCTTCTCCAATCCACTGTTGTCTTGATGGACAAATTTGATACGGAAAGGGCCTTTGAGATCATCCAAGAGGAGCGGGTGACCCTCCAGTTGGGCGCCCCTACCCACTACATCCTGGAGTTGAGCCACCCCAAACGGAAAAACTATGACCTGAGCTCCTTGAGGGCAGGGCTTATCGCCGGACAGATTGCGCCGGAAGGGTTGATCACCCAGGATCGAAGCGGAGATGGGCGTGTACGTTTCCTCCTTTTGGGGCGCCTCGGAAGTGGGTCCCGGCTTGGGATTCATTTGCCCTTATCCTTCGCCTCTGGAAATCCGTGAACAATACATCGGCAAACCCGTCCAAGGGACAGAGGTCCGCGTGGTGGACCCTTTGACTCGCCAACCGCTTCCGGACGGCGAGAGAGGAGAGCTGACCTTGCGGGGCTGGCATGTCATGAAAGGCTACTGGAGGAACCCGGAGGAGACCCGACAGGCAGATCGTCGATGGGTGGTTGTTCATGGGTGACCTGGTGTCCCGCGAGGAAGAAGGGTATTTCAGGATCTATGGCCGAACAAAAGACCTGATCAATCGCGGGGGCTACAAAATTTACCCTTATGAGCTGGAATCCCTAATCATTCAGCATCCCAAAGTGGATCAGGTCTGTGTCGTGGCAACCCCCAACCCTGTTCTGGGGGAGTCCATCTGCGCCTGCATCATCACCACACCGCAGCAAAAGGTCTCCTTAGAGGAGCTCCGGGAGTTCCTGAAGGGCAAAATCGCCGCCCACAAGCTGCCCGACGAGCTCTGCATCATGGAGGATTTCCCGAGATTGTCAGGCGGTGTGAAGATCAAAAAGTTTGGAAAAAGCGGGCTCGCTGACTTGGCGGAAAAGGACAATTTGCGTGAGCAGTTTCGCAAGGGATAAGGCCCTGCCGTCCCGGCCCTGTTGATTCAGCCCCCTTTTCAAAATCGAATAGGTCTATTCTTTATTCGAATATGGCCCGGGCAAACTCGGCGGCGTCAAAAGGACGGAGATCGTCCATCTTCTCACCGATGCCGATGAGCTTGATGGGCAATCCCAACTGGTGAGAGATGCCGACCACGATGCCCCCCTTGGCCGTGCCGTCCAGCTTGGTGAGCACAATGGCTGTAACGCCCAGGGCCTCGTTGAACATCTGGGCCTGTGAAATGGCGTTCTGACCCGTTGTGGCATCCAAGACCAGCCACACCTCATGGGGAGCACCAGGGATCTTTCCCGCCGTCACGCGCTGAATCTTCTTGAGCTCGTCCATGAGGTTCTTCTTGGTGTGGAGTCGCCCGGCCGTGTCGATCAGAATGACATCCGCCTTCCTGGCGAGCCCCGCCGCAAGCCCATCGAAGACCACCGCGGAGGGGTCGCTCCCCGTATGCTGCTTGATCACTTCCACCCCGATCCGCTCACCCCACACCGCCAGTTGCTCCGTTGCGGCGGCCCGGAAGGTGTCCGCAGCCACCAGCATGCACCTTTTTTCCCTGGCGCTTCATCATGTGGGCGGCCTTGGCGATGGAAGTGGTCTTGCCCACACCGTTCACCCCCACCACCATGATGACGCGGGGCTCTCCAGGACCGGGGGACCTGTCGCGGAGCTCCGGTCGCTCCAGGTAGCTGCGGATCTCATCTCTCAGGCCCCGCTTGAGGGCCTCGGCGTCCGTGAGCTCCTTGCGGGCCACTTTCTTCTGGATGGTCTCGATGAGGGCCTGGGTTGTGTGGGTCCCCATATCAGATGTGAATAGGATCTCTTCCAACTCCTCGAGGATCTCTCCCGTGATCTCTTTCCTGCCGAGAAACAAATGATCGAGCCTTCCCGTCAGGTGAGACCGCGTCTTTGACAACCCCTCTCGAAGGCGCTGGAAAAACCCCTTTTCAGGCGCTTCCGCCTCGACGAATTGCGGCGGGTCACCTGCGCATTGGCGTTTAGACCGGTCTTGTTCTTTCTCTTAAAAAAGATCATTTCACACGCGTCTCAGTTAAGGTTCCACCGGGCCGCTTCTTCCGGGGCGCCGATCCGGTCGAGGAGACCCTGCAGATCCACCGACACAATCTTGGAAATGCCCGCCTGTTCCATGGTGACCCCGAAGAGGCGATCGGCGATTTCCATGGTCCGCTTGTTGTGGGTGACCATGATGATCTGGGAGTAACGTTTGATCTCCTTGATGAGGTCATTGAATCGGTCGATGTTCGCCTCGTCGAGCGGCGCGTCCACCTCGTCCAGGAGGCAGAAGGGGCTTGGTTTGATCATGTAGATGGCAAAGAGCAGGGCCATGGCGACAAGGGCCTTCTCCCCGCCGGACAAAAGGCCCATGTGGCTGATTTTTTTCCCCGGAGGCTCCACTTCCACCAGCACGCCGCTTTCAAGGGGATTCGATTCGTTCGTCAGCTTGAGGGAAGCGGTCCCGCCGTTAAAGAGGATTGGAAAGATCTGCTTCAGCTTTCGATCCACTTCCGTGAAGGTCTCCTGGAAACGCTCGAGCGACGTCCTGTTGATTTTCAAAATCGCCTTTCTGAGCGACTCGATGGAGAGAAGCAGGTCTTCGCGCTGGGTCCGCATGAATTCGAAACGCTCCTCGATGGCCTCCAGCTCCTTGATGGCGGTCAGATTGACTTCCCCCAGGGCCTGTCTCTGACCCTTTTTCGCTTCCAGGCTGTCTCTGACTTCCGCGGCGGAGAACCCATCCCGAAGGTAGTCCCGGTAGATGGCTTCAAGATCCAGGTCGAACCGCTCGCGGGTCATCTCCACAAGGTTCTTCATCTTGAAGCGGAGCTCGGATTCCTCCATTCGAGCGCGGTTGATGGCCTCCCTGACCTCCTCCAACTCCCCTCTCAGCCGCGTAAGACCCGTTTCTTCCTCTTTGATTTGGCCCTGAAAGGCCTGCCGTTCCTGGTCCGCACGATTCAGGACCTCCTCGGCCCTCTCCAAACCGTAGGTCGCATCCTCCAGCTCATCTCTGAGCAGGGCCATGCGCCGACGGCACTCTTCGGTCCTGGAACGGCCATCGTCGATCTCGCCCCCGATGGTACTCGAGGCGCGATCTTGACTCCGCCGCGAACTGATTCAACCGGTCCCGCTCACGGGCCAGGCTTCGCCATTCCTCCCGAGGATGGCCCCATCGGCCTTAATTTTGGCCAGCGACTCCCGGAGAAGGTCGTATTCCTGCTCCGTCTCCCGAAGCTCCTGCTCCTTGTGCTTGGCGTAAGCCTCCGCCTCACTCCGTTTGGTCTTGCAGCTCAGCAGCTCCTCCTCGACCTTCGCGAGGTCGTCCTGGTGGCGGCCCTGCTCCCGTTCCTTTCGCTCCAGGTCTTCCTTCATCTTCTTGGCGAGGAGATCCAGGTGATCCAGTTCCTGGCTGAGGCGAAAAAGGGCCCGGTCCAGCTCATTGATCTCGGACTGGCATTTCGCCCTTTCATCCGTAAGCCTTCGGGTTCGGGCCCGTTTCTCCTCCAGATCCGCCGCCATGTCATCCAGTTTCATCTTCAAGTCTTCAATGCCCCGCCGAAACGTCGCGGCCTTCTCCCCCAGCTCCGACATCTCGCGTTTCCTGGCAAGCAGGCCGCCCGATTCTTGGGCCAGTCTTTCCACCGGTCACGACCCCTTTTTCATCCACCATGTCGCCGTCAAGCGTTACAAAGCTGTGTCCGTGTCCGTTGTTTCGCCAGGCGGAGATGGCCGACTCAAGAGTGTCCACCAGGATGGTCTCACCGAGCAGAGAGTCGATGAGACGACGATAGGCCTCGGGGACGGACACCAGATCCCTCAAAAACCTGGACCCGTCACCCTCCCCGTTGTCTTTTCTCACCCCGTTCAGTTCGCGGATGGGGACGAAACTGCTCCGCCCCTTTGCCCGTTCTTTTAGAAAGTGCACGGCCTCCTTGCCGTCATCCTGTGACTCGACGATGACATACTGAAGCTTGTCCGCCAGCACCGACTCAAGGGCCTGTTCATAGGTGGGGTTGACCTGGATCACATCCGCCACCAATCCGAGTACGTGACCCTTCAGCCTGGGTTCCTGGTCCCTGGCCTTCATGATGGTTCTGAACGCCGACCTTGTACCCTTCAAAATTGTCCACAAGGGTCTGAAGGCTCGATAGCCTGGACTGACAGACATTGAGCTCGCCTTCCTGCTCCCTGAGCGTTTGTTCCGTGCGTTTCCGGATCTGTTCCAGCTCCTCGGAAGAACGCTGTTCTTTCTCCATATCCGCTTCGATTCGCTCAAGCCTCGCCACCGTCTCCGTCCTGATCAGGTTTTGTCGGTCTGCAGCCTCCATAAGCTTTTCCGTCTTTTCAAGGATCTCCGTCCGCTCCCGTTCCAACCGGGAGCGGCTGTCCGTCATTTGCTCCATGGTCTTTCGAAGGTGGCCCGATTCATGACTGAGCACAGCCTCCCGGCTGACCCCCCTGTTGAGCTCGGACCTGGCCTTTTCATAAGCCTCCCGAATCTCATCCAGAAACCCGCGTTTGGTCCGAACCCGCGCTTCGGTCAGATCGATTTCCGCATCCTTGGCCCCGGCGGCCTCCTTCAACCCTTCGATCTTTTCTTCGATCTCGCCGCGGTCCTTGGAAAGCCTTTCAATCCGGTCTGAAATCTCAGTCCGTTCCCGGTGGAGCCTTTCTTCAAGCTCGCCCTGCACCTTGATCTCCGTGGTCAGGGCCTCCAAGCCCCGCCTCTTTCTTGTGATAGGCCTCCTTGGCGCGCTGGTGTTGTCGCCGGAGATCCGAGAGGCGTCGGTCCTTCTCATCCAGCTCCAGGTTGAGCTCCTCCAGCTGGACCTGGACCCGTGAGATTTCCGCAGACTTGGCCACTTCTTGTTGAACCAGATCATCCGTTGACCTGGACTTGTCCCCGGATTCTTCCATCAGCTGGTGATAGGAATTGGCGTAAAGCGTCAGTTCCAGCTGCTGGACCTCTTCGCTCAGCGACTTGTAACGCCTGGCCCTGGCAGCCTGCCGTTTCAGCGAACGGACCTGCCGCTCCAGCTCGGCCATGATGTCTTCCACTCGCTTGTAAATTCTCGGTGGTCTGCTCAATCTTTTTTTCCGATGACTCCACGTTCTTGCGATACTTGGTGATCCCGGCGGCCTCCTCCAGCATGACCCGCGTCTCTTCGGGCTTCTGTTCCAGGATGGCGCCGATCCGGCCCTGACCGATCACCGAATAGGCTCGGTTTCCAAGCCCCGTGTCCATGAAAATCTCGTTGATGTCCTTGAGCCGGCAGGTCACGCCGTTGATCAAATACTCGCTCTCTCCGGATCGATAGAGCCGCCTCGTGACAGAGAGCTCCGTGTCGCTCGCAAAGGCCGAGGGAAGGGAGCCGTGACCATTTTCAAACAGGATGGACACCTCGGCCATGCCCAGGGGCTTTTCTCTCGCCCGCCCCGCCGAAGATGACATCCTCCATCTGGCGGCCTCGCAGTTGCTTTGGGCTCTGCTCGCCCAGACACCACCGGATGGCATCCACGATATTGCTCTTTCCGCAGCCGTTTGGACCCACGATCCCGCTGATCCCCAATGGGAACGGGATCTCCAGCCTGTCCATGAATGACTTGAAACCTAGGATGGAGATCTTCTTGATCCTCATTCTCCCTCCACCTGTACCCTGGAATAAAACGGTTGGCTGGCTCGCGGACTGCGTGTTTCATCTCTCGATCTCCCCGATCCTTCAGCCTTCCTTGCATTATGAGCCTATTTGTGCACAAATACCAAATTCATCGGTCCTTGTAAAGAATAAATACCACATCGTGTGGAATTAAAAGCTAAAATTATCAATATGTAGTGTTCCATGCACGGTGGCTTATACCGCCAGAAGGCCGTCCCCGGAGCGGGCATCGGCCGGACTGGTAGGTGAATAGAAATGTTGACAGCCATCTCTTTGAATTCATAAACTTTATCGAGTGGGTCGATTTTCTTCCCACTGGACGACCAAAGCGACATTGCCAAACAATGGGGTAAACGTGGACCATTTGAAAAGGGCCTTTGGAAGCGTCAAGGGGTTTTCAGGCGGCCTTCTTGCCTTCCTCGTGGTGTTCGGTCTCTGGGCCATTTCGTGGGGAGAACAAGCCGAGGAGACCTACACGATCGATCTCGTCAAAAGCGCCGACCTGAAGGAAGACATCGCGAAGGTGGATGACCAAAAGGTTCTGACGGAGACCCATGTGGTGAAGCAGGGGGAGCATCTCTGGCAGCTCTTGAGAGAAAAAGGCCTGCTTGACCGAAAGGACTTGCCCGAGATCCTTTCCATGCTCAAGCGGCTCAACAAGGATCTCCAAAACCTGGACATGATCCAGCCGGGCGAAAAGATCATCATCCCGCTCAAGATCGTCCCCCTTTCCGGGCTCGCCCGGGTCGAGCGAGTTGAAGCCCCGGTCAAGACCACGCCGGAGGCCTTGCGGGACCTGGATCTCGAAAACTACACGGTGAGGCCAGGTGACAGTCTCACCCGGGTGGTTTCGAACCGCTACGGCATGCCGTCGGACTATTTGTATGGGGAGTACCTGCAGGCGATCAAGCGGCTGAACCCCACCATCAAGGACCTGAACCGGATCTACCCCGGCCAGACCATCCGTCTGCCCATCTACTCGCCTCAGCAGGTGAGAAGCCCCATCATAAAGAAACCGGAACGCACCAAGGCCCAGGTCCCCGACACCCACCCATCCTGGTTGGCATCAAGGAGATCTTCCTGGCGATGGGCGAGGAATGGGTACAGACCGGCCAGCATTTCATCCCCCTGCCTTCAGGGGGCCAGATCGACCTCAAGGCCGATTCCTTCCCCCTGCTCAGTCTGAGAAACGGGCGACGCATCATCATCGATCAGAAAAATCAATTACCTGAGCAGATGACCCAGCTCATCGAGTCAAGCTGGGGACAGTACAGGGTCGTCCACCTGGTGGATGGAGACGACCTGAGGGCCGCCCTTGAACGGATCCTTGCCGCCTGCGACTATCCGCGGATGCTCAGAAACGGGGAGCCCTTTGAGATCGACGGGCCGATCCAGGCTAAAAATCCGGGCCGACTGGGTCGTGGTCCTTTCCGACAGGCCCTCTGAAACCGCCCCCGGCACCATCGTCATCAACCTGAATCAAGGCCAAGCCGCCGAGACGCCCTGGATGGTCAAGGACTACCTGAAAGACCCTTGGCATCAGGGTGATCGATTACCCTGGCGGCGGTTCAAGGCCCCAGGGAATCGGCGTGGTGGAGGCGACAAAGGTCGGAATCCGAGCCGAAAGGTCCTGATCGAGACCCTGCTGGGTCTTGCTCGACCGAACCTTTTCAAAGGACCTGGATATCCCGGTTTTCACGAATCAGGCGGCCGATTTGAAAATGACGGTCAGGGCCGATTTCTTTCTGAAGCGAGGCGACAGGGACGCCATCATTGACCTGAGCGGCTTTGACAAGACCGTCGTCTCTTTCCTCCAGAGTCACGACTTCCTGGTCCTCTCCCTTGGCGGCGCGCCAGCCCCCATGGACCTGATTCGGAAGACGCTCGGGTTCCTGGGCGTCCCCTTCGATGGGGGGCCCCTGTCGCTTGCCGTCTCAGAGTCAAACTCCCGGAAAAGGCATCCAGCTCATCATCTCCGGGGTCACGTTTCAGGACGGGGCCGGGGAATAAGATATTCATGACCTCTCGACCCATCCCCGAAGAGATCGCAGCCTTCATGTCCGGCAGACAATACCGGATCGTTGTAGTCAGCTGAGGAGATTAAACGTGGACGTCCTGACCGCCATCAAAGAAAGACACAGCACCCGAGCCTTCCGGCCGGACCCGGTCGATCGTGAAACCATCGAAACGCTTCTGAGCCTTTCGGCCTGGGCCCCATCGGCCATAAACCTTCAACCCTGGGAATTCACGGTGGTCTCGGGCGATGAAAAGAAGCGGTTGAGCCGACTGCTGGTCAAACGCATGAGGGAAAGACAGATCTCATGCGGCCCGGGCGCCAAGGACCGGCTTCCCGATCGCCTTCACCAGCGACAAAGGGCCCTCCTTGACTGCATGCTTCCCAACCTTCCCCAGGGCGTAGCCTTTCAGGACTTCATCAATGAAGGCAGCTGCAACTTCTACGGGGCGCCGACAGCCATCATCATCACCCTGGACCAGGTCTTTTCAAGCGCCAGGCTCACGGACATCGGCATCACCCTTGGCTACCTCCTGCTTGCCGCCCACGCGCTCGGCCTCGGAACCTGTCCGGTGGGCCTCATCACGGCCTTTGACGACGACATCAAGGAGGCCCTGAGCCTCCCTCAGGAAAGACAGGTCGTCATCGGTGTCGCGGTGGGCTACCCGGATGCAGATGCCGGCGTGAATCGCACCCGCTCGGAGCGGGCGCCGCTGGAAGAACTGGTGAGATGGCGATAGCAGCGGGGGGCGTCGGCAGAGCCGCCGTTGTCTTTTCATCCGGCTTTTTTGGCTTCTTTGCGCACGCAGGGGTGCTCTCGGCCCTGAGGACCCTTTCGATCGATCCGATCGGCTATGCCGGGACCAGCTCAGGGGCCATCGTCGCGGCCATGGCCGCATCGGGCATGGACGACGAATCCATCCGGGCGCTCCTCTTCAACCTGAAAAAAGAGGACTTCTGGGATCCCAACCCCTTCGCTTCCCTCATTCGGGACGGGCTCAGGGGTTTCAAGGGGACCGGGGGTTACCTGCGGGGCGAAGGCTTCGCGCGGCTGCTATCCAGCCTCCCGGTCAAACGGATCGAGGATTGCCCAAAGCCCCTTGCCATCTCAGCCACCAACCTCACGGAGCGAAAGGAAACCGTCTTCACCCGCGGCGACCTGGCAAAGGCCGTTCAGGCATCCGGGGCGGTGCCCGATCCTCTTTGAGCCCGTCAACATCAACGGCACCCTCTACCTGGATGGCGGCATCGTCAACAAAGCCCCCGTCAAGACCGTCGTGGACCTCTGGGCCGCCGGAAACCGTCGTGGTCCACTACATCGCATCGCACAACCTGGAAAAGCACGGGAAACCAATTCCTTGAAAAACGGTTCACGCCTTTCCACATCCACCACCTGGCCACCAACATCGCGCGCCATGAGGCCTACCTGAACCAGATTGAGTCGGCGCGAAGGCCCGAGGGGTCCGCGTGATCGAGATCCGAACCAAAACGCCCGCCGTCGATCCAGGCTCCCTCAAAGTGGGGCCCAAGGCCTACGAAGTGGCGCGAAAGACGGCCCTCGACCATCTTTCGCGCGAGATGCCGTAACGTCCTCTTTCTCACCCAAACCCTAACCAATCCTTGGGTGATCAGTGTTTCCCCGGCGCCAACGATACGCCGCGCCTTTCGTAGGTGATGTAGCTGAGAAGTGCGACCATCTTAGGATCGGCGGCGGCGAGAGGGTCCCCCTCCAGAGGGTTCTGGATGCACCAGTTGACCATTTCAAACAGTGAAACCACCCTTCCGATCTGCTGCTGGAACTTGGGATAGGTCTCCGGATGGGTGTTGGCCGCGTTGGGGTGACACTGGTCACAGGACACCTTGTTCTTGCCCAGACTGGAGCTGTGAAAGAGCTTTTCCCCCTCCGTGACGACGGTCATAAACTCCTTGTCCCAGCGATCCAGGTCTTGCTTCGTAAACTCCTTAGCCACTGTCGAGAAAGCCACGGCCAGGATGGCCGCCACCATCAGCACGGCGGCTGAAACGCCGACGAATCTTCTGCTTCTTCCCATGGGGTCCCTCCTTGCACCGTCTAGAAATGGTCTTGCGGCGGAATTCGGCTGCCGAAGTCCTGATACTTCAGATCCTGCGGATAACCGGTCTTGGGGTTATATGCGATACTGCGGTTTTCGTTGTCAGGCAACTGGTAGTGCATGGCGACATTGCCTGTTCGCACATCGATGAACTGCCATCCCGTGGCATCTCTCTCAAAAAAGGGGTCTGCGCGATTCATGGGCACCGTCAGCTTCGGAAGGTGACTCTCCACCTGGTTGTAGGATTGCGGGTAAGGCCATGGCCAGGCCGTGGCCATCACGGCGTGGAACGTGATGTTGCCGATCTGGTTGTATTGGATCTGGTGGACGTGGCCGTAGACCACGTTCACCTTGTCGAAGGGTTTGAGCAGGGCCTGCACTTTCTCAGCATCCTCGGTCCAGAAGTTCCATCCCTTGTAAATCTTCTGTAAGGGCGAGTGCGAGAAAACCACGATCGGAGTGCGCCTGTCGATCTTTTCCAGGTCCTTCTTCAACCACCCAAGCTGCGCCTCCCCTACCATGAACGGTGAACCCTCTGGGTTGTCGAGCCGTGCCATGGCCAGCATTCGGTCCATGGGCAACGCCCACTTTTTGTGGGTCCAACTGTCATGGGTGAGGATGCTGTTGAGGACCACAAAATGAACCCCCTTGTGATCGAAACTGTAATACAGGGGCGAGATCTTGTCCTGCCAATACTCCCCGAGATCAAGGTAGTAGTCGTGCTCCCCAATCACATAGTGGACCTTGCCCCTGAGCTTGGACATGATTTCCAAACCGTGATCCAGTTCTTCCTTCATGCCCAGCTGCGCCAGGTCGCCGCCGAACATGAAGAAGTCGGGCCGTGGCGTCAGCAGATTGGCTTCCCGGATCGACCGGATGAGCCCCATATCCCAGTTGCGCACGAACTTGTTCCCCTTGATGTGCTGGATGTGGGCATCGGAGATATAACCAAAAGTAAAATCCTGCGCAGCGCCGAAAGCAACCTTCACCAGGCCCACGGGAAAGGCGGTTGCCATCAGGGCTGCACCGGTTGTCTTGAGAAATGAACGTCGGTTCATGTTCATGATATCCACCTCCTTGTGTCGTATTGAAACCCCGGTCCTTATTTCCGGACAAACGCCGGGCTGGTCAGGGCCTTCAAGAATTCTACCAGGTCGGCCTGCTGTTCCTCCGTGAGGTTGAGGGGCCGGATCCCACCGCTTAAAAGCTCCGGCACCGGATCGGTCTCCTCAAGCCTTCCACCGTTGTTGTAAAATTGCACAACCTCTTCCAGAGTCTTGAGGCTCCCGTCGTGCATGTAGGGGGCGGTGAGCTCGATGTTTCGAAGCGTCGAGGTCTTGAAGGCGCCGACGTCCGTGAGATCGCGCGTCACCGCGTACCGGCCGAGAGAAGAGGTCTTAGGGTTGCTGAGCACGGCGATGTCCGTTCCCCTCTGCTTGGCGTCCTCCACCGCAGCCGACAGCTCGTCCAGATCCTTGGGCATCTGGTTGACCGCCACCCCGATCATGTGGAAACGGTTGTCCGTGAAAAGGGCCTGTGTCTGCTCGATCACATGGCACGAGACGCATCGGCCCTGGTTGATGAAGATGTCCAGTCCTCGGATGGCCGCCTGGCTCATGGCGGTTTTGTCGCCGCCGTAATAGTAGCGATCAAAGGGCGAATCGCCTGCGATGAGGGTTCTTTCAAACGCACCGATCGCCTGCTTCACTTCCACCATGGTGACCTGTTTGCCGCTTTTGCCGAAGGCTTTATTGAAGAGATCCACGTATTCCGGATCGGTTTGGACGATCTGCAGGATGGGATCGTGGTTCTTGAGGCCCATTTCCACCGGGTTCAGAAAAGGCTGGGCGGATTGGCTCTCCAGGGTCGGTTCGCGTCCATCCCAGAACTGGCTGGTTAGATAGGCCGAATTGATCACCGTGGGTGCGTTTCGGGTGCCTTTGAGCTTCTGGATCCCCTCTGACACGGGTAGGTTGTCGGTGAATCCCTTCTCCCTGGCATGGCAGGTGGCGCAACTCACCTCGCCTGTGCTGCTGAATCGGGTGTCATGAAAAAGCTTGTCGCCAAGCTTAACCTTCTCTGGTGTTGTAGGATTTTCAGCCGGAACCGGCACCGGCGGCAGACCGAGGGGTGCAGCAAGCGCCACACACCCCACAAAGGTGGCGGCAACGGCCCCAACTCTCAACATTCCTTTGAGGCAACTGAGTTTTCGTTTCAAAGTTCATTCCTCCTTTCATTAATCAATTTCGGTCTCACCCTCCCCTCTCCTGGCAATCAGGACAAATGCCAAAAAAATCAAGACGATGACTGGTGATCCGAAAACCCGTTTCTGAAATCAGTTCGTGCGTGACACCCTCTAGGCTCTCCAAGTCCGGGTCAATGATTTTTTTGCATTTGGTGCAGATGAGATGGGGATGGGGATAGGGTTTGTTGCCGTCATATCGGTTGCCTCCCTCCGGGAAACCGAGCTCCAGGACCTCGCTCAGTTCCTTGAGAAGCGTCACCGTTTTGTAGACCGTGGCCAGGCTTGTGGTGGGAAAATCTCTTTTCACTTTTTCATGAATTTCCTCAACGCTCGGATGGTCGTCGCTCGTTGCCAGGATCTTGAGAATGACAATTCGCTGGGGAGTGAGTCGGAAATCCCGCTTCTTGAGTTTGCTCAACATCTGATTGAAACGTGCCGGGGAATCGGTCATCATTATGCTCGATGCTGCATGAGTCGCCTGAGAGGGCTCGGAAAAAAACCATCTATATCCTCCTCATATTTTTGCTTCAAGGCATTTGAGGGCAGGCGATCATTTAAGAATAATTTTTAAATGATAATTAAACTCAGCGTTGTTGTCAAAAAAATTTAATTTATCTAAGAATTCAATATTATTAATCAAGGTTCAAGTCCCAAAGAAGCGCAGAAGCCGCTGGGCCATTGACAATCCATGGAGGAGGCTGCCATACTCCGCCAGCAAGGAGAAGACAGCGCCACGGACCGGCGATTCCCATGACAGACCCCCTCAATACCAGATTCGAAGCCCCCCTGACCCTGCTCATCTTCCCGCCCGTCTGGACGCCCGTGACCCCCTATCTGGCGCTGCCCGCGTTGGTGGGCTATCTCAAAGAGCAGGGACATGCTGCGGGACAATACGACGCCAGTCTCGACTTCTTCGTCAATCACCTTCTCACCCGCGAGACCCTGTCGAGACTCCTCGGTGTCGTTTTGTCCGGAAAGAGAGGGGAAGACGCCCAGATCTCCCGAACCTTCCAAGCGGCTTCTGGATGGGATCAGAAGAGGCCGCGCCCTCTGGGAGAAAAGGGTCGATTCGGTTGCGCGTCTTATCGACGAACTGAGGAGCGGAACAGACCTTTTACGATCCCGAGGTGTTGGTGCGCGGTCAAAGTGCGCTTTACAGCCTCCTCTCGATGGCCTCGTTGGCCTACGCACCGGCTTCCTTCACGTTCAACACCTTCACGCACCCTGGGCTTACCTCCTTGGGTCACATGGTGGAATTTGCCGATGACGGAGAGGCAAACCCGTTTCTCGGTTTTTTTCAGGAGCGGACAAAGACGCTCTTGGCCGAGTGGCGACCGTCCCTTGTGGGAATTTCCATTACGACCTCCCACCAGCTGCCCGGGGCGCTTACCCTGGCCAGGCTCCTTAAAAAGGCCGCCCCCCGGCTCCACGTGACCCTGGGCGGCAGGCATGTTCTACGACTCAAGGATGCATTTGCCAGGAACCCCGAGTTCTTTCCGCAGTTCTGTGACAGCATCATCGTCGGGAACGGCGAGCGGCCCCTTTCCAACCTAATCCGCCGCCTCGAGAACAACGAGGGGTTCCAAGACGTCGAAAACTTTGGCTATTACACCCCTGGTGGTATCGTCTTCAATGAAACGGCATCCCACGTTCCCATCTCGGATTTGCCGGCGCCCGATTTCGACGACCTTCCGCTTGGCAACTATCTCTCGCCCACGCCCATTTTGCCGGTTCGATTGTCTGAGGGTTGTTATTGGGGCAAGTGCACCTTCTGCTCACGTTACGACAACAAGGCCTTTCAAAACGATTCCACCCAAGAAGGCCGCCGAGCAGATTGAAACGATCCACAAGCGATACGGTGCGACCTGTTTCACGGTGAACGACGACTGTCTGACACCCCCCTACCTCGAACGGGTGTGCCAGGAGATACTGGACAGGGGCCTCCGGCTCCAGATTTCACTCTGGTGCAAGCCGATTGCCTCCTTTACCGCGGATCGGTTGAAGCTCCTTTCGAGAGCTGGGGTCCGCCTCATCCGCTGGGGAATAGAAACGGGACACCCGAGGATCCTTAAGCTCATGAACAAAGGCACGCGCCTCGACGACACCATCAGGGTCCTCGATGACGCGGCCGAGGCCGGGATCTGGAACCATGCGACGGTCATCGTGGGCTTTCCCGACCGAAACGGAAGAAGAGGCCAGGGAAACCGTTCGGTTCCTTCAAAGAAACCAGGAAATCCTTCCCATCCTCCATTTTTTTCAAATTCACCCTCTTGAGCAACTCCTATATCAGTCAGCATCCGGAGGCGTTCAACCTCTCGGCCCTGTCTGAAAAGAGCGATCTCTTCTCCTACGAATATCGCTACGAACGCAGATCTGGCATGGACGAGCAGACCCTCGACGGTTTCTGGTCATGGCTTCAACGATACAGAATCAACCATCTCTACGACCATCCGTTTTGGTTTTACCTGCGGATCCGGGAATACCTCCTCCTCCACGTTGCCCGATACGGGGTTGACCCGGTGCGCCGCACGAAGGTCAAACCCGGCGATTTGACTCCCTACGCGTGTGGGAGCCGGCTGTCCTTTTTTTTCAATAAGGCAGGGGACATCCCGCAGGAAATCCTGGCCGAGATCCAAGCATTGATCGCGTCGGGTGAAGAGGTGGGGACTTCCTGGGTCGACGACAACCTGAAGCGGGCCTTTCTGATCGGTTACGCGGTCGAGGAGGGGCGGGTGGTCGCTACGATGGCTCTCAAGCGTCCGCCCGAAAAATATGTGAAAGCGATCGAGCAAAAAACCCATGTCGACCTTGAAGACTACCTGGAGCGCGGGTACAGCTCGGTGAGGCCGGAGTACAGGGGACTCGGCCTCGGCGACGCGCTCCTCAAGGGTTTGGTGGACCGTGCGCCCGGGCAAAAGATCTATGTGACCATCCGCATGGATAACCTGCCGGCCGTGAAGCTCACACGCAAAAACCACATGCGATTGGCCGCCACTTTCAAAAACGAGCGGACCGGACACCAAATTGGCCTCTTCATCAATCAATAGCCAGGAAGGACCCGTGCCGCGGCTGATGGATCGACTTGCCGCTTCGTCGCTCGACGAGGGCGTCGTTGAATCACAGGGGATCTTCGGCGCGTTGCCCGTTGAAGAAAGGGTGGGGCTTGTCATGGCTTACGAGCCGGAGATCTTCCAGGTGGAAACCACCACACGCTGCAATCTCCGCTGCCCGCTTTGCTCCACGCACCACCTCAAGCGGGGTTATCGGGACTCAGACCCGCGGATGTTCAGGGAAATCCAGGAGAATAACCGGCGTCTCAGATACATGTGCCTGCACCTCATGGGCGAGCCGCTCCTCTCTCCCTTTCTCTTTGAAATCATCCGGTTTCTCAAGTCAAGGGGGGTGTTCACCTATTTCGCCACCAACGGGATGCTGCTGAAAAAGAAGGCGGACGAGATCCTCTCAAGCGGGCTCGACAAGATCTCCGTTTCCCTGGACGGCATCACGCAAGAGGACCTGGGCCGCTATCGCATCAATTCAGACTTGCAGACGATCCTGAGGGGAATCCGTGCACTCAGGGCAGGAAGGGAATCCATGGGCCTCAGCCGCCCTCTGATCCAAGTTCAAACCATCATGTTTTCCTATAACCAGCCAAAAGAAGAGGAAATCGTCGCGTTTCTGAAAGAGCAGGGGGTGGACCGGATCAAGCTCAAGCGGCCGAGCTTCGAGACGTTCGGGGGAAAAAACGACGGGGAAAACGCCTTTGCGGAGCAATACGGCCCGGTTGCCACCGGCAAATACTCACGCGGCCTTTCCTCCTATATACGATACCGTGATCGGCCTCTTTGCAGGCTCCTGCTTCAGGGATTCGCCCTCGCGGACGGCTCGGTCGTGCCTTGCTGCATCGACTATGACGGCACCTGCAGCTTTGGCAACCTGACAAGCCAAAGCTGGCAAGAGATTCGGACCTCGAAAAGGCGACGAGAGATCCTTGAGCGCTATTTTGAACGAGACCTCGAAATCTGCAAGGGATGTTCGCTGGGGTATGGCTACTCGACCACGGCCTTCAACCGGGAAGAAACTCGGTCTATGTGAGAAGGACAAGGCCAACTTCGAAAGAATTGGTGAAAAAACGCTCGAAAAGGTATTCAATCAACAATTGAAAAAGGCGTTCCGATTCTCTATTATCTGCGCGGCTAGAAAGCTTTGGGACCCTGGCAGACAAGATAGTAGGCGATGTAAGCCCTTCCCCACCAAAGGAGCTTGCCCTTATGGGACCCTCCCATGGCGACGGAAACGAGACGCAAATGACCGAGAAGACATTCCATCTATTTGACGCCGCCGAGTTGCCCAATCGTTACGCAATTCGGAGCAAGGGTGAAGAGCGGGCGCTTGTCTGCATCGAGTCCCCCACCATCTCCGTCCGTGTTGAGCGGGGCATGACGGTATCCTCCGGTGCCGCGGTCAAGGCGCCTGCGGGAACCATTTACCTTGATGGCGCAGCCCAAGGGGGCCCTTTCCTCAATAACGAAAAAGATCTCCTGAACCTTGACCATCACGAGGGCTGCCTTCGGGCCTTCACAGTCGCCACCTGCGAGCAGGCCATGATCGTGGTCCGCAAGGGGTTGGATATCCAAAAGCGAGACTGGACCATCTGGGCGAACGAGCCCGACCTGGATACCGTGCTTGCCATCTGGATCCTGCTGAATCACATGCGATTGAATGACGCGGACCCGGAAATCCGAAGGAGACTTATGCCGCTCGTGCGCTTGGAGGGCGCGATCGACGCACACGGATTGGAGATGCAGGAGCTCTGCGGCATTCCCTCCTGAGATCCACGCGTCGGTGTTTGAGGACCTGGAGAGGCTGCGGAGCAGAGAGGTCGAGCTGAAGAAAGCGGGAAAATGGCATGAGATCGATTTCCTGGAATACACCGCGGATCTCTTGCGTGTTATCGACGCGATGATCTATTCCTCGACTCACTTCGAAGGGGTGGTCGACGTTGAAGAGCTGGCACGCGCGACGATCGGCGAGAACCAGCTGGCGATCGTCTGTCGGAGCGAGATGGGGATCTATGAGCTGGAACCGCACCTGCGCCGACTCCATGGCAAACGCCTCGGGGTGATCATCCTGCAGAAGGATCCTAATACCTATACCTTGCGCCAGGTCGACCCCTTTCTGCCGGGCACGCTCGACAGGGTCTATGAGCGGCTCAACCTGATCGATCCGTCGGCCGGTGGCCGGCGCTCTGGCAACCGTTGGGGCGGTTCGGGAGAAATCGGAGGAACCCCTCGGTCCACAGGAACTGAGCTGACACCACAGCAGATCGCCCAGGCATTCGCCCAGGCCTACTGCAGGCCGACGACGGGGCGGCGGCTCGGCACTCTGGCTTACGCGACCCTCCTGACCATTGGCGTCATGGGCGGGTCCATCATGGTCACTTATATCCTCGGGTGGCTTCAGAACCCCGGGGGGTCGATTGAGAGCTACCTTCTGAATCGTACGGAAATTTTTCTGGGGGTACTCGCGGCGCTCTGCGGGGTGCTCGTCCTTGTGGCCTTTCGAAGAGGCCCGAAGCTTTTCGGGCTATGCCCGCCGACCGGATTCAACTGGCTGCTTCTGCTTCCCGGGGCCATGCTGGGAGGGCTGGCCGGTGGCGCATGGAGCCTGGTCGGCTCGCTCGGGAGAACCCAGTCCTTTGCCCGTCCTCCCTGGATCGCATTTGCGTTGGCCATGGGCGCTCCGGTTGCCGCCGAGATCCTATTTCGCGGGATGGTGCACGGCATCCTCGCGCAAAACTTCCAGACTCAGCGCAGCGCCAGCCGCTGGTTTCTTTCCTGGCCTGTCCTCCTTTCAAGCGTGCTCTATGGTCTTTGGTCTCTGTTCCCCCCTCTCCCCTTCTTCGGCCCGGGTGCGGCTTTAACCTTTGGCGCCGCACTTCTCTTTGGAATCAGCTCCGGCATGGCCCGGGAACGTTCCGAGAGCCTGCTGCCCTGCTTCATCCTCCACTGGTCCTGCGTGATCATGCTCCTGGTATTGCCGCAATACGCCCTGGACCTGCCAGAATCCTTCAAGCGCTTCAGCGACAACTGGCTCGAATCCGCTCTGATCCCACTTCTTTCGATTCAGACGTCCGAGAGAAGCGGATCCGGCACCCCGACCTCCTCAAATCCCTTTGCCCTCAGGATGCAGCTGTCGCAATGTCTGCAGGGCCTCCCCTGTGGGTCCGGGCTGTAGCAACTCCAGGTGAGGCCGTAGTCGAGCCCCAGAAAGCGCCCGTCCGGATGATCTCACCCTTGGTCATTCGGATGAGCGGGGCGTGGATCTTCAGTCGCCGTTGGCCTTCAACCGCTATCTTGGTGGCCAGATTGGCCATGGTCTCGAAGGCCGCGATGTATTCGGGCCTGCAATCCGGGTATCCGGAATAGTCGATGGCGTTGACCCCGATGAAGATGTCGAAAACCTCGAGCACCTCGGCCCAGGCGAGCGCGTAGGATAGAAATATCGTGTTCCGGGCCGGCACATAGGTGGATGGGATCTCGGAAGAAATGGTGCTCTAAGTCCCTCCCCTTGGGGATCGCCGTCGTGCCGAGGAGCGCGGAGTCCCCGATCTTCTGGAGGTCCAGATTCAGGATCAGGTGTTTTTCGGCGCCAAGGAAACGGGCCACCTCGTTTGCGGCGCGCGTCTCGATGGCGTGGGTCTGCCCGTATGACAGGGTCAGGGCATAAATGGCGTAGCCCTGGTCTCCGGGCCATTGCTCCGGCCGTGGCGGAATCAAGCCCGCCGCTCAAAAGGATCACGGCCCCCTTTTTTCCCATCACACCCCCCGTGCCTCCGCCCCCCAGATGATCTTGTGGAGCTGGAACTGGAGCCGCACCCTGATCCGGTCCTCCAGGATCCATCCCGCAAGGTCTTTCGGGCTCAACCGGCCGTGAACCAGCGGAGAAAAGGACCGTCCCGGCCCGCACCACAAAGGATCCCAGGGGACCCGCTCGTGACAAGATCCCTGGCAAAGCAGTAGTCTTCCCGGTCACCCACCACGAACTTGATCTGGTCCCGATCCGTGAGGTGCTGAAGGTTCTCCATCCGGTTGTGGTCGGCCATGCCGCTTGAAGGGCACTTGATGTCCATGATTCGCACGCACCGCGCGATCCACAACCGAGATGTCGAGGCTCCCGTTGGTTTCAAGGAGGACCTCAAAGCCCTCGTCCAGCATAGTCTTGATGAGGCTCGGGGTGCTCTGGCTGAAGGAGGGGCTCGCCGCCTGTCACCTCCACGAGCGGGCAGCCGACCGCCCTGATCCGGTCCAGAAGGTCGCTTATGGTCATCTCGACGCCCTCGTGGTAGGCGTATTGGGTGTCACAGTAGCGGCACCTCAGGTTGCAGCCCGTAAGGCGGATGAACTGGCACGGCAACCCCGCAAAGGTCGACTCGCCTTGGATACTGTAAAATATTTCATTGACGCTTAACACCTTCAGAACCTTTCAATTTCCGAAAAGCGCTTCCATCAGGTCCCCCACGGATTCGACCGCGGTCACACCCAGTCCCGGGTCCGGGGGCAAGCCCTCCAGGTTGGTCTTTGAAAGAACGACCCTCGCAAAAGCCCAACTTGGTGGCCTCCCTGATCCTGAGCGGGGCCTGGCTCACGCCCCGGATCTCACCTGCAAGCCCCACTTCGCCAAAGACCACCAAATCCCGCGGAACGGGTCTTCCGAGATAGCTCGACATCATGGCCGAGACGATGGCCAAGTCCGCGGCCGGCTCTTCCACCGTCAGGCCGCCTGCAACATTCACAAAGATATCCTGGTCCCCCATCTCCATACCCATGCGTTTTCCCAGGACCGCAACCAGTAGAGAGATCCGATGGGGGTCTACGCCGATGGCCGTCCTTCTCGGCATCCCGAAGGGGCTCGGTCCCAACGAGCGCCTGAATTTCCACGAGGACCGGCCTTGTGCCCTCGAGGCACGGAATCACCACCGAGCCCGACACCTCCTTTGGCCGCTCCTGGAGAAAGATCCGGGAGGGATTCCCCACCTCGGCCAGGCCGCTTTCCTTCATCTCGAAGACGCCGATCTCATTGGTGGCGCCATACCGGTTCTTGACGGCCCTGAGAATCCTGAAAACATGACCCCGATCTCCCTCAAAATAGAGGACGGTGTCCACAAGGTGCTCCAAGACCTTCGGGCCTGCAATGGCGCCCTCTTTGGTCACGTGGCCGATGAGAAAGACCGGGACGCCTGAGCCCTTTGCGAAGGAAAGAAACCGCGAGGCCACCTCTCTGACCTGGGCGACACTTCCCGGCGCAGAGGAGAGCGACTCCGTATAGAAGGTCTGGATGGAGTCGATCACGAGCACGTCCGGCTTGAGGTCCTCCATGGTCTTGAAGAGGTCCTCCACAGACGTGGCGCTCACGACATAGAGGCCGGCCGATTGAATGCCGATCCGCTCGGCCCGCAGCTTGATCTGTTGGGGGGATTCTTCGCCCGAGCAGTAGAGGCCGGTTGGCACCTTTTGGCACAGGCGGTCAAGGACCTGGAGGATCAGGGTCGACTTGCCGATGCCCGGATCTCCGCCGATGAGCACCAAGGACCCAGGTACC
The DNA here is from genome assembly GCA_963699845.1 of uncultured delta proteobacterium. Classification (GTDB taxonomy): domain Bacteria; phylum Desulfobacterota; class DSM-4660; order Desulfatiglandales; family Desulfatiglandaceae; genus CAWHLE01. The sequence goes on along the minus strand of CAVOVO010000014.1, from coordinate 45,365 downwards.
AGCCCGCCGCCTAGGGTCCGATCAAACTCCAAGATCTCGCTCTTGAGTCGGATCTCCCGGGAGAGGGAAATTTCCCGGATAGGCTGGGGAGGGGAAGGAGCCATCCTTCTAGGTGGCCCTGCGACCGGCTCGACCCTTTCCTCGACCATGGTGTTCCACTGGCCGCAGGCAGGGCACCGGCCCATCCACTTCGGGGTCTGGTGGCCGCAGTCTTGACAGGCAAAGAGCGACTTACCGTTTCTGGGCATGGAGTGGTGACACTAACCGCACTTGGTGAAGCCGCAGAAGTGACAGGTCATGCAGCCTTCCTCAAAGCTGATGGTCTCACCGCATTCGGGGCACTTCTCTCCCAGCAGGCTCTTCTCAGGTTTGGTCCTGATTTTCTGGGAGCCGTTTTTCATGAATCGCTTTTCAAGGACCCTGCTGATGGCATCGGGAATGGAAAGGACCAGCCCGTCTTTCTGAAACACCGGGTGCTCCCCGCCGATGCCCTTCAGCTGCTCCACGATCTTTTCCACATGCACACCGGAGCGCAGCGCCAGAGAGACCAGCCGGCCGATGGCCTCTGTCTTGGCCGTGGTGGACCGACCCGATTTGCCGATGGTTGCAAACACCTCGAAGGGTTTGCCCTTCGTGTTCGGTGACGGTGACGTAGAGGTTGCCATATCCCGTCTTCATCTTGGACGTAAAGCCTTCCAGGGTCTCCGGTCGGTCCTTGAAGGGAGCCATCGCAGCCTTGACCGCCTCCTCCTTGGCCGGGAAGGAGAGCACCTGGTTCTCTTTGCTGCCGTCGCGATAGATGGTGATGCCCTTGCACCCAAGCTCGTAGGCCAGGTTGTAGACCTTCATGACGTCTTCGACGGTTGAATCGCGGGGGAGGTTCACGGTCTTTGATACCGCATTGTCCGTGTGCTTCTGAAAGGCCGCCTGCATGCGCACGTGCCACTCCGGCGAGACGTCATGGGCCGTCACAAAGACGCGGCGCACATCTTCCGGGATCGCAGCCATCCCGGCGATGCTGCCGTGGCGGGCGATCTCGTCCATGAGGTCCCGCGAGTAGAAACCGCGAGCCTTGGCCACCGCCTCGAAATAGGGGTTCACCTCCAGGAGCTCATCGTTGTCCATGACCCGCCGGACAAAGCTCAGGGCGAAAAGGGGCTCGATGCCGCTCGAGCAGCCGGCAATGATGCTGAGGGTGCCAGTCGGCGCGATGGTCGTGGTCGTGGCATTCCTGTACCGGTGGTCCGCCTTGTCCTTGAACACGCTCTTGTCGAAATTGAGGAAAACGCCTCGCTCTGCGGCAAGCTGGACCGACGCGGCATGGGACTCCTTTTGAATGAAGCCCATGACCTCCTCGGCCAGGTCGAGGGCCTTCTGGGAATTGTAGGGAACGCCCAGTTGATAGAGCATGTCGGCAAAGCCCATGACCCCCAGGCCGATTTTCCGATTCCCCTTGACCATCTGGTCAATTTCAGAGAGCGGGTAGCGGGAGACATCGATGGTGTCGTCCAGAAACTGCACCGACCACATGACCAACTCCCTCAAACCCTGATAATCGACAACCGGGCCATCCTCTCCCGTTGAGACGAATTTCGCGAGATTGATGGAGCCCAGATTGCAAGCCTCCATCGGCAGGAGCGGCTGCTCGCCGCAGGGATTGGTGCTCTCGATGGCCCCCAGCGCAGGGGTGGGGTTGTCCCGGTTCACCTGATCCAGAAAAATGATGCCGGGGTCGCCGTTTTCCCAGGCCTGCCGGACCAGTGCTTCGTAAACCTCGACTGCGTCGAGCCGCCCTGCCGTTTTCTTGTCCCTCGGGTCCAGGATGTCATATTGCCCTTCTTTCTTGACGGCCTCCATGAAGGCGTCGGTCACGGCGACCGAGATGTTGAAATTGTTAAGCTCCTTGCTGTCACGCTTGCAGCAAATGAACTCAAGGATATCGGCGTGGTCCACCCGGAGAATGGCCATGTTGGCCCCTCGCCGCGTCCCGCCCTGTTTCACCTGCTCGGTGGCGGTGTTGAAAATCCTCATGAAAGAGACGGGTCCCGAGGCGATGCCCCCCGTGGTTCCCACCCGGCTATTCTTGGGTCTCAGCCTTGAAAAGGAAAACCCGGTCCCCCCGCCTGACTTGTGGATCATGGCCGCGTTCTTGAGGGCGTCAAAAATGCCCTCCATGCTGTCTTCCACAGGGAGGACAAAGCACGCGGCCAGTTGGCCCAGACTTCGGCCCGCGTTCATAAGGGTGGGGGAATTGGGCAGAAACTTGAATTCGGTCATCATGCCATAAAAGATCTCCTCCATTTTCATCAAATGGGAGGCGTCACCATGTTTTTTCTCAATTTTGGCGATGTGATGGGCCACACGTCTGAACATCTGCTCCGGTGTCTCGATAACCTTGCCGTTGCTATCCTTCTTGAGATATCTCCGTTCGAGAACCCGTTTGGCGTTGTCTGAGAGCGCCAACCCGTTCCTCACGAAGATGGACTTGTCCAACCGAACCGGGGATGGCTTCTTGAGGCCGTATTCAACGAGCTTCGCCTCGATCATCTTCTCGAGGACCGAAACGGTGATGGTGTTCAGCTCCATTTTGGCGATCTGATCGCGCAGGAATCGGCTGATGTTCAGGGCCTGATCCGTGTCGATGGAGTTCTCCTTCACCAGGAGGTCGGAAAATCGGTCGTCATCCCACCGGTAGGTGGCAAGATCAAACATCCCGTCTTCCGTCACCAAAATTTTGCTCTTATGACCCATGAATCGCCCCTTTCAATCCCTTGAATGCGGTTGTTGGTTGAGCTTGGCCTTTACTGATGCGCGTCGTCCGTCTCGCCGACCGAGAAAAGTGGGTTGGTTAAAAAGGAACTTGAGTGGTGTTGCCAAACGAGAACCGCATTTTAGATACAATATATGGTATGTCAAGATGAAAAAAACGCAATATCTTAGGTCAAGCTCCCTGCTTTCGAAAACCCATGGGATCTGTTGGCAAATCCCTTCAATGAAGCGCTTCGAGAAGATTTCGTATCTCCTCTCTTTTCTTCAGGGCCGACAGCCACTCGGGGGGTATGCCCTCCCAGCCAAGGTGAGCCCCAAGAATCATGCCCACTGCCATGGCCCGGGCGGCGTTATCCCCTCCGGCCATCACGGCCTGGACAAGGGCTTCCTTCAGATCGCTATCATATTTGGCGATCAGGTGGATCACTCCCGGAAATGCCTCGGCCGAATGGCAGGTCTGCCCGAATCCCTCGATGGCCTTGGGGCTCTCCTTTCCCGTGGACTGAATTCCCGCCGCCACCCAGTCCCTGATGGGGGAGAGGCCGAAATCTGTTTCGGCGACCGCTTTGATTGCCATCCAAGGGCGATGCGCCTGCGAGCACCATCGAACAAACCCTTGCGAAAAATCCCGCGCATTCGACGACCTGGGGATCCCGATGGGTCATCCGTGTCTGGGCCTCGGCGGCCTCAACCAGGAGGTCTATCCGGCCCTGATAGACACGGACAAGGGGTGCAATGCGCGCCGCACCCGCAAGGTCTGTGGAAAAAGAGCCGGCCGCATCAGGTCCCTTGCCCGCCCCGTAGCCATCCAATGTGCTTCGGGTGGCCTTATCCACATAACCCTTGTAGTCCTTGAACAGCTCACGCCAGCGCGATGAGAAGATCCTGAAGGTCAAACCCCTTCATGGCGGCCACGGACTGGAGGAGCACGAGCATCTGGTCCCCATAGTGGGTGAAATCGCCTCGATCTTTGGTTGGATGGTATGAGTCGGGGTCGGGTTTCAGGAGCGAATTCACCCTTCCGAAGTCCTTGCGAATCCGGTCCACGTCATAGATCCAGTGGGCCCCAAGGGCCAGTGAATCCCCGATGAAAGCCGCCATCACCATGGCATCGGCCTTTATTTTCATAAGGTTCTCCTTTTGGATTTCGAGTTCTGGGTTTCAGGTTTCCGGCAAAAAGAGGTTTCACCATTTGGAGCCCGAAGAGAAGACTCTGGGGCTTCCCTTTGCCTGAAAAGAGACCGGCACCTGACACCTGCCTTCCTGGTCCATTCGTTTTCAAAAAGAGTAAACCATCTCCGCGCAACCGACAAGCCCCCGTCACACATCCCCCATCTTCCCCGGACATTCACCTTGACGATTCAACCTGGGCTCTGTACAAAAGCGCCCATGAACGTCCTCGATGGTCTCATCCTTGCCATCCTGGTCTTCTTCCTCATACGGGGAATCTTCAGGGGATTCTTCAAGGAGATAGGATCGCTCGCAGGCGTCATTCTGGGGATCGTTCATCGGAAGCCGCTTTCACTTGGAGATGGCAGGATTTCTCAGTACATACCTCTCGTCCACCCGATTTCTTTCCCTGATCGGATTCGGGATGATCTTCCTTGGAACGGTCGTTGGCTGCAACCTCCTGGCTTTGGCGCTGAAGGCCCTTACGCAAAAGGCCCTCCTTGGATGGCTCGACCGCACATTGGGGGCCGGCCTGGCAGCTTCTCAAAGGAGTCATTTTGACCTATCTGATCATCGTCCTCCTGACCTTCTTTGTACCCTTCGGGGGCGCCTTTAATGGCCCGCTCCGCATCTGGCGCCGTGGATCATCTCCTCTTACCAGGTGATGGCCAACATGGTCTCCCCGGAGGTATATCAGAGATGGAAGAAAACGGTTCACGGGAGAAGGGCCATCGCCCGGCGCCAACAAGCCCCAACAAGAGAAACCCTCAACCGATGGATCCACATAGCCTCTCCAAAGCCATCACAGGACTCGTGGCGCTGGTTGAACGGCTCCGCTCCCCTCAGGGGTGCCCGTGGGACGCTAAGCAAACCGATTCGACCATTCGGATCTATCTCCTGGAAGAGGCCTACGAGGTCCTTGACGCCATTGAAAAGGGATCCCCATCGGAGTCTGCCAGGAGCTCGGAGATCTCCTTTTCCAGATCGTCTTCCTCTCGCAGCTGGGTGCGGAGCGGCGAGAGTTCGACCTCACCGAAGTCATCGAAAGGATCACCGAGAAGATGATCCGCAGGCACCCCCACGTCTTCGGAGACGAGGAAGTGCGAAGCGCGGACGACGTGGTCGAGAACTGGAGAGAGGATAAAGCGGACGGAGAAAGGCAACGCGGCCCCGGGCGCTCTCCGCTTTGACGGCCGTACCCAAGGACCTGCCCGCGCTCCTCCGTGCCCACCGGCTCCTGGAACGGGCGTCCCAGTTCAAAGTGACGCGCGAAACGCCCGGAGACCTGCTGGAGGAAATCTGCCAATCCGCCGCGCAGATGAAGGCGTTGCAGCGCCAATTGGGGGAGCAGGAATCGGCGGCCGCTCAGATCGGTCACCTCCTCTTTTCTCTGGCAAAGCTTTCAAGGCTCTGGGGGTTGAACGCAGAGCACCTGCTTCGAGGGGTGAATCAGGACTTCGTTGATCGGTTCCATCGAACGGAAACCGCCTTGCGTGACCAAGGAAAAGACATTGAAAAGGCCACTCCCGAAGAGATCCATAAGGCATGGGCGAATGCAAGGCCGAGACGTCCTGAGCCGTCAAAGCGAAAACCCTTGTCCCGGAGGCTCATCCGTTGGTTGGCTCTGGCCGCTGCCATGGTGATCGGCATCACCGTCTGTCAGGTCCTCCTGGTCCGATTTCTCGATCCCCCCTACACCGTTAAAATGGCCATCGATCGACTTCTCAACGTTGGCGGGACCAACCAGCTGATCCTTCAGGCATTCAATGGGTTCGACTGGTCGACATCTCCCCGCACCTGCGGCGTGCGGTCCTGGCCGCCGAGGACCAGCGCTTTCTGGCACACCACGGGTTTGACTTCACCGAAATAGAGGAGGTCATCCATGGCTTCCTCAATGGAGGGGCCATCCGAGGGGCGAGCACCATCACCATGCAGGCGGCAAGGACGGTGTTCCTTTGGCCCGGAAGAACCTTGTTGCGCAAGGCAGCCGAAGCATATTACACTGTTTGGATTGAGTGGACGTGGACCAAGGAGCGGATCTTGGAAGTCTACCTGAACACCGTGGACTGGGGCGATAGATGTGCCGGCGTCAGGGCCGCTGCCGCGACGATACTTCGGTGTTGAACCATCTGAAATCAATCGGTCCCAGGCCGCGCTCCTGGCTTCAGTCCTGCCCAATCCCCGGCGCTGGTCTGCCAGCAATCCCTCGCCGCAGGTCCTTGCCCGAAAAAACAGGATCCTGAAGGATCTTGACCTGATGCCCCTCCTTCCCCGGCCAGGGGTCTGACCCGTCATCACACCAAAGGTACCACTTGGTCCGATTCCACACAAACCGAATGGAATCACGCCTGAGGCGTGACGTGACAATGCTTCGAAGCGCCATAGAGAAGGCCAAGGGCAACCAGCATCAAATGGAAAATCCTCGTGCCTTTCCTGCTCTTCTCCTTTATCGGCATCACGACGCTCGCTTACATCGGCCTCAGCTCTCAGGAACAGCTCATCAAGACAGGAGGAGAAAAAGAGAGCTCTTCAACCTCTACCGCCTCTTTCTTTCAGTGCTCGATCGCGAGAAAGATCAGGCCCTTTCCTTGTCCGCCACCATTGCGTTGAACCCACAGGTCCAGCGGCTTCTGGCAGACCGCGATCGGGACGGTCTCTATTCTCTGATGCTGCCGGTCTTTACACACGCTCAGGAACGAATTCGGGATCCTTCTGTTTCATCTTTACGTCCCCCCTGGGCAATCCTTTCTGCGGCTCCATATGCCGGACGTTCACGGGGAGATGATCTCATACCGGAAGACGGTGGTTGAAGCCATGAGGACCGGCCAGTAAAGTCGGGGGACTCGAGTGGGGGCTGGCCGGCCTGAGCATACGCGGGGTGGTGCCGGTCTACCAGGACAACGACGCTCGTCGGCACCGTGGATATCGGCTACCCTCTGGGTGGGCTCTCTCTGGCAGAGCTCAAGAGGCAGTGGCGCGCGGATTTCACCGTATTCGAGAAAAAGGCCGTTGACCTCTACACCCTCCTTTCCACCACGCTTGAAACGGACAAGGACCTTCCGCCTCCGCAGGAGCTCCTTTCAAGAGTGGGCACCGAACCCACGATCCTGATCGCCCCGCCGGATAAGTCAGACAAGTCGATCCTGTTTGGCCCTGTGAGGGATTACCAGGGCGAAGTCGTGGCCTTCGTGAAAATCGAGCTGGACAGGACCAGGATCCTGGACCGGTTATCGACGGACCCGAACCCTGATGGGGATCGTGGGTGCGGCAGGTCATTCTCGTCTCTTTTTCGCTCACGTGGCTGGTGGCCTTCATCCTGACCAGGCCCATCCAGGAAATCGTCAAGGAGGCTGAGGAAATCGCTCAGGGAAGACGCGAAAGCAGCCTCCACACCAGACCCCACGATGAAATCGGCGTGCTGACCCATTCCCTCAACCTCATGCTTGACGCCCTGAAGGCCCAGAGGCGCCAGGTGGAGGAATACGCAAGGACTCTGGAAGTCAGGGTTGAGGAAAGGACCGCCGACCTGGTGGCCTCCGAAGAGAAATACCGGACCCTTGTGGACAACCTGCCGCTTGATCGTATACAGGCTCCTGAGTGACGGGACCACCGAGTTCATCAACCCCTATTTCTCTGAAAAACTGGGGTACGGCATCGATGAAGTGGTGGGAGACCGTCGGTTCTGGAGAGAGAAGATCTGCGGCGGCCGGTCCTCGGACACGTCGGTCTCCGACGAGGCGGACTGCTGGAAGGATGGCAAGGAGCTCAAGGTGGAACGGGTCATCCAGGACCGATGGGGCCGATCCTTCACCTTTTTGGACCACGCTATCCCGTTCAAGAACGCAACCGGGAACGTCAAGTGGATCGACGGCATCATGATGGACATCACGGAGCTCAAGATGCTCCAGGATCGGGCCTTGCGCACCGAAGAGATCCAGAATCCTGGGTGAGATCTCCGCCCGCTTCGCCCACGAAGTGCGAAATCCCCTGGTGGCGGCGGGAGGCTTCGCCCGTCGTCTCCGCGACGCGCTCCCCCAGGACGACCCCAAACGAAAGGTCGCCGGCATCATTGTGGACGAAGTCAAGCGGTTCGAGTCCATCCTGAAAATCATCCTCTCCTCCCTTGCCCCCGTGGATCTGGTGCTCTCCGACGTGGACCTCAATCGACTCCTGTCCGGTTTGCTGCTGAACTTGGAAGACCAGTTGAAACGAAAGGACATCAAGACCTCACGTCTCTCTTCGCCAGATCTGCCTCACATCCAGGCGGACGAGGGGTTGATCAACCGGGTCTTCGAAAACCTCTTTAAACACGCCCTTATCTCCATGCCCGAGGGCGAGACCCTTCATGTGGCCACCCGTCTTGAAAACGATCGCGCCGTCGTCGAGATCAGCCACAAGATGGAAGCCTTGGCCGACGAGGATCTGGAACAGTTCTTCTTGCCGCGTTTTGCGGGAAAGCCCGATTCCATCATCCTGGACCTGCCCCTTTCCAAGATCATCATTCACAGACACGGCGGCACCATCAAGGTATCCCGGAGAAAAGGGCAATGCCATTATGCTGCAACATCGAGTTGCCCGCCAAGACATCCCGGGAGACGCCTGGCACCAACGCGGGCACATGATGCCCCATCCGTCGGCCGCGCCGCGGGTCGGTTCAAGAAAGGAGAGTGACCCCTGTCATGGTCAAGTTCATAGTCCTCAACGGGTTTATCGCCCTTCACACGATCCTTTTCTGCATCTGGGCATTCCTGCTCTCCGCCCTCGGCAAGAGCTGGCGAGCCGTCCATCAACTGGTTGCCGTCCCTTGGGCCAAGATCATTCTCAGGGTCTGCGCCATCAAGGTGAGGGTCACCGGCCGCCAGAATGTGGACCCACATGGTGCCCCGGATCTATATGTCCAACCATCAGAGCTACTTCGACATCTTCGCACTCCTTGCCTATCTCCCGCTCCACTTCAAATTTATCCTGAAGCAGGAGCTCATGGGGATTCCCCTCTTCGGTCTCGCCATGAAGAAGGCCGGCTACATCGGACTTGAGCGGGAAGAGCCGAGAAAGGCCATCAAGAGTCTGATTGAGGCCGCCGAAAAAATACGAAAGGGGGCCTCGGTGGTCATTTTCGTCGAAGGCACCCGAAGCCCGGACGGAAACCTCTTGCCGTTCAAGAAGGGGGGATTCAATCTGGCGCTCCGGTCCGGTTGTGATATCGTCCCTGTGGTCATCAGGGGCAGCCACCGGATCGTGCCCAAAGGAAGCCTGAAGATCAACAGCGGGACATTCGACTTGCACATTGGTCTGCCCATTCCGACAAAGGGCCTCTCAAAGCGAGACATCCCGGATCTCATGGAAAGGGTCAGGGCGGTCTATTTTGAGCCAGCTGGAGCCCCAAAAGAAGCCTGATCAGTGAGCAGTGCGTCAGTGAAAAACTTTGCTGATTACTGAACCCGGATGACTGATCACGTCTTCCTTGGGCCTCAGTCAATTTCGACGCAGTTCTTCTGGATGGCCAAGTCCGTGACCGTCTCTCTCAGAAAGATACCCTCTTCCCGAAAGCGCAACCACACCAGGCCGTGGCGCTGGAGGCGCAGCTCAGCACCCTTCAGGATCGTCAGCGTCCGCTTGGCCCGCTTGGGAACCATGCCGAGCAGGATCACCTCCGCCATCTCCACCGCCTCCCTGGCAGGAAGCCAAACGTCCGCTGCTTTGACGGACTGGAAATCAGCGGAGGGAATGGATTCGGGGACGTCTGGCTGGGTCGTGCGTCAAACGGGCGGCAAATCGTTCCACGGCCACCGGGTTCCGAATCCTGAAGGCAGGGACATAAAACAGGATAGGTCGGTTCTCCAGGGTTTCCGGGGGCTGATACCCGCGTCTGGGGCAAGAGCTCGCAGAACGCCTTCAGATCGCCGTAGGTCCTCTCCTTTGCTTCGATGACAAGGTTCAGCTTCCAGAAGGGAAGATAGGGTCGGACGGTTTCACCGCCCCTTTTCCCGTCGTGACCGTGAAACCCACCTCCCGGTATTGTCCACCCCGCTCTTCCCAGGCCCTTGCACAGGTCCGGCAGAGGTGGATCCGGCTGAACGGTCGATACGGGAAGTCCCATCCGCAGTTTGGGCATTTGAACGGGATGAAATCCATGGGTCTGGAAGGCAGAGGCGTGTCCCCGGTTTCCCTGTTCAGTTCCCCAGATGGAAGGTTGTCCCTTCAAGGACTTTGTTGGAAAGACCGTCAACCATGACCACCTTCTCGCGGGACCCTTCTGCCACATTCAGGCAGTGGAAAGGAAAGTAGAGCAGACTGTATGTCTCACCGATCAGCTGCGTCTTCAATGAGATCGATCCGTTCCCTCGGGCCGGTCAGGGTTTGGGTGGGGACTCTGAAGGGCCCGCTTCATCGCCTCCGCGAAACGACACCTCCTGCCTCAGGATCACGGCGTCAGGATCCATTTTCTCGCGGTTAGTAGGGGTACAGCTTCACGACCTGAGCCCTCAAGCCCAGTGATATGACCTGCCACTTGGACATGGTTGAAGGCCGGAAAGGTCCTGTGAAAGGGGGAGGCCCTGGCCCGTTTGAAGTCGTCGAAGGAATTGGCTCCGGCCTGGGTCGTCCCGTATTTCCTCCCGAAAACCCACTGAAAGATCTGTCCCCTTACGCGCCAGTAAGGTGCGTAAAGGATTTGACCGCCGATCACCCTGATTCCCCTGCCCTGTTTCCAAAGGGTATCGACGAGGGCCTTTCCCACCTGGGCCATGGTGCCCTTTGGCGGGAAAAAAAAGGACTCCACCTCATTTCTTCCGGTCGGCTTCAGGGTCGAGTCGCAGTACCGGCAACGGAACACGGAGGCGTCCTCATTGAGATCCACCTCCGCCCCGCATTGCGGGCAGCTCAGCACAATTTCCATGAATACGGCAAAGCCTCTCGAACGCCTTGGACTTTGACTGAATCTCCGCTTCGAGGATCCCCACGGCCATCTGCCGCTCCGGCCCGTCAAGTGTCCTGGAGAAAGGGACACCCCTGTCCTCTCCAGCTTTCGCTCCAGGGACCGGATCTCAGTCCGAAGGTCCCGAAGCCATCTCCCGGATCAGCCCCTCCGCCCTGCGGACCCCTTCCACGAAGCGGGCCACCTTCTCGAAATCCTTCCTGAACCGAACGGGCCTCCCTTTTTCGTCCACGGTGTTGGTCCGGGTACAACTATCGGCACCCGCTGGGAAGAACCTTTAGAATGCCGTCCGTGACATTTTCGGGCGAAAGCCCTCCCGCCAGGACCACTGGGCGGGAGGTATTCTGAGTCAACGCCGCCGCCATATCCCAGTCAAGCCTTTGTCCCGTGATGCCTATGAAACCCTCAACCGGCGCCTCCCCCACCCACGTATCGGTCAAGAACCAGTCGCTGAAGGGTTCAAGTGCTTCCGCGATTTCCATGGTAGGGAAGCCTCCATGGGTGTTTGGCCCGGGAATGGGGATGGACCTCATGATGGATACTTCCGGAAACCGTTCTTTCACGGACGCCTGGACCCGAATAAATGGTTCCATCGGCTTGAGCCTGCCATGGGGATCGGTGAGGCTTTCGCAGAAGTGGACAAAATGGGGTTGATAGTAATCCAGTGTCCGATACAACGTCGTCACATCACGGAAGAGGGGGATCAGACTGCTTTTGGCGTGAGTCCCTCGACAGAGATGCACCACTTCTTTAAGGCCGGGGTTTCGCCACGCCGACTGGGAGAGAATAATACTTCCGATATGGTCCACCCCCAGGGAGATGCACCGCTCTGCTTCCTGGGCCGTCTGTATCTCATAGATCTGAACAATCATGCATCCTCCGCGGGGGCTTTGGACCCGCCCCTTGGTGCACGCAGATCACGCCCAATGAATCCAGCGATATTGGGAGGCCTGAATTCCCTCTGCGGCCAGGTCCTGATACGAGAACCATTCAATTTAGAAGGATCTTGGCCGCTCTTGTCAACCCTATCCGTGGTTGACTCCCTTGACGCCCCATGAACCCGATGCTAACACCTAATCGGCACGATTCCTATCTCTTTCGGGACGGTTGCGGCATGGACCCATCGGCTCAGTCCACGATGGTAAAGACGGAGGAGCCAAACATGATGCAGAAGTTTCCCGAGGTCCCGTTGAGTGAGCTGCGGTTTCGGGTTGATCCTCAATCCCTTCCCTTTGAAAACACATCGACCCTTGAGCCTCCCCTGGAGCGGGTGACTGGGTCAGGAAAGGGCCAGCGATGCCATCAAGTTCGGGATGGGCATGAGGACAGGGGGCTATCATATTTTCGTTGCCGGCCACCCAAAGACCGGTCTTACCTACATTGCCAGGACGTACATAGAGGAACAGGCCAAGAAGGCGCCCACTCCTCCCGACTGGTGTTATGTGTTCAACTTCAAGGAGCCTGACAAGCCCAAGTGCTTGAGCTTTAAGGCCGGTCGCGGCAAGGAGTTCCAAAAAGACATGCGTGAGCTTGGTCACGACGCTTCAGGCCAAAATCCCGGAGGTCTTTGACAGTGATGACTACCGGGCCAAAGGAAAAGGAAGTCCATCAGGATTTCGAGCGGCGGCGGCGTGAGATCATGGACGAGCTCTCTCAGCTGGCCAAAGAGGAAGGCTTTGTCCTCCAGGTTTCGCAGGTTGGGATGGTCGTCATTCCCGCCACGAAAAACGGTCAGGCCATGGGTCAGGAGGACCTGGCCCAGCTCAGCCGAGGAAGAAAAGAAGTGGCTTGCGGGAGAAGAGCGACGAACTGCACCGGAAGATGAAAGAGTCCATCAAACGGATCAGAGAGCATGAGGCCGAGTTCAAAGAAAAGCACCGCAAGCTCGACCGGGAGGTTGCCCTTTTCGTGGTGGGGCAGCACCTGGAAGCCCTGACGGAGAAAGTACAAGGACGAGTCCGGGGTCGTCGAATTCCTGAAGATGGTTCAGGAAGATGTGGTGGAAAATGTCGACGACTTCAAGAAAAAGCAGGAAGCGTCAGGCGCAGGCCCAGCCCCAGCCCGGCCCCCAATTCCCTGTGGTGCCGCGGGAGGCAACGTTCCGGAAGTACGAGGTGAATGTCCTGGTGGATCATTCCGACACGCAGGGGGCCCCGGTGGTCGTGGAGTCAAACCCCACTTACCCGAACCTCTTCGGGTCCATCGAACGCCAGGCGTGGTTTGGGGCTTTGTTCACGGACTTCACCATGTTGAAGCCAGGTGTCCTCCACAAGGCCAACGGCGGATACCTGGTGATGAAGGCACTGGATCTCCTCAAGTGGTATTTCTCGTGGGAGGCCTTGAAACGTGCCCTAAGGGACCAGCAGATCCGGATCGAGGACCTTGGCGAGCTCTACGGGCTCTTCAGCACCAAGACCATCCGGCCGGAGCCCATTCCCCTGGATATCAAGATCGTCCTCACCGGAGATCCCCATCTGTTCGAGCTCATCCATTTCTACGATGACCAATTCCAAAAGCTCTTCAAGGTGAAGGCCCATCTGGATGACCGGATCGATCGCAAAGAGGATACGGCACTCCAACTGGCCAGGATGATCGGGAATTTCTGTCGCGAACAGTCCATTCGCCCACTTCGATCGGACCGGTGTTGCGCGTCTCCTCGAATACAGCATGGAGCGCACCGAAGATCGCGAAAAGCTGAGCCTCGAGCTGGGGGACCTCGGGGACCTCATGCGTGAGGCCGATTATTTCGCCCGGTTGGAGGGCGTCCAGTTCATTGGGTCCACCCACGTGGAAGAAGCGATCCGGAAACGGATCTTCAGATCGAACCTGGTGGAGGAACGCATCAAGGAACTTGTCAAGGACGATATCCTCTGGATCGAGACCGACCGTCACCTGGTTGGGCAGATCAACGGGCTTTCCATCCTCATGACGGGCGATCACGAATTCGGCAAGCCCAATCGCATCACCGCCACGGTGTCGGTGGGGCGGGAAGGCGTGGTGGCCATCGAGCGGGAGGCAAAGATGAGCGGAAGCATCCACACCAAGGGGGTCATGATCCTTACGAACCTTCTGAAGGACCGCTTCGCCCACGACAAACCCCTCTCCTTGACGGCATCCCTTTGCTTCGAACAGAGCTACGGGATGGTGGAAGGTGACAGCGCCTCCAGCACCGAGCTCTACGCCCTTTTGAGCGCACTGGCCGGGGTCCCCGTCGACCAGGGGGTCGCAGTGACGGGCTCCGTCAGCCAAAAGGGGGAGATACAGCCCGTGGGGGGTGTAACCCGGAAAATCGAGGCCTTTTATGACATCTGCAAGTACAAGGGGCTTCAACGGCCGCCAGGGCGTGATCATCCCTGCCAAGAACGTGCGCCACCTGATGCTCAAAGCAGGATGTCGTCGAAAGCGTGGCGCAGGATCGGTTCCACGTCTGGCCCATTAACACGGTGGAGGAAGGCGTCCCGATCCTGATGGGCCTTCCTGCGGGCACAATGAGCCCGGATGGGACCTACGATGAGGGGACCCTTTTCAGGAAGGTCGATGATCGTTTCCTGAAGATCGCGGAGATCGTGAAGGCCTTCGGCAAAGAAGAGACGGCGGCCGGGAAGGAAAGCGAAGGGGAGAGCGGACCACCGTGTGCGAGATAGGCCTCCGCACCGCAGCCGGAAGGGAACGGGACCGAGAAAAGCCTTGACATGCGCACCCGTTGCATTAAGGTAATGGGTCATCCTTTAGGAGGGGCTCCCAGGCTTTCCCTGCCTTCCTCCACAAAATCGAATGAATGCTTTTCGATTTTTGATGCTGAGGCCGTGAGGCTTCTTATCCGTGGGAAGCAAAAGGCCGCAGGATTAGGGTTTCCGGTTTATCCGGTTAGGACCTCCGTTTCTGTTTGAGAGGAATAAGGCCGTTCATGATCGAAGCAAAAAATCTGACAAAGGTCTTTGGGCAAAAGCTGGCCGTCTCCGACGTTTCCTTCAAGGTCGAACGCGGCGAGGTCCTGGGTTTCCTGGGCCCCAACGCCGCGGGTAAGTCGACGACCATGCGGATGATCACCGGCTTTCTCCCACCCACATCGGGCACGGCGATCGTGGGGGGTGACGATATCGTCGAGCAGTCTCTCTCCGCCAGAAGGCGAATAGGGTATCTCCCCGAGAATGCCCCGGCCTATCCCGACATGACCGTGCAAGGCTTTCTTGGTTTCATCGCGGAAATCAGGGGGTTTTCCGGTACCGGCAAGACCCGGCGGGTCGAAGAGACGCTTGATCGCTGTTTTCTTTCCGACGTGCGCCACCAACCCATCAACACCCTCTCCAAGGGCTATCGGCAGCGGGTCTGCTTCGCCCAATCCATTCTTCACGACCCCGAATACCTCATCATGGACGAGCCCACCGACGGGCTCGACCCCAATCAGAAACACGAAGTGAGGGAAATGATCCGCCAGATGTCCAGGAAAAAGGCCATTCTCCTCTCCACCCACAACCTGGAAGAAGTGGGGGCGGTCTGCACGAGGGTGATCGTCATCTCCAGGGGAAGGATCGTCTTGGACGACACACCCGAGGGAATGCAGGCCCGTTCGACCATCCACGGGGCCATCACTTTCAAGATCAAGGCCGGAGAAGATGAGGGTGCCCGGGTGATGGAAGCCGTGCGGGTAATTCCCGGCGTGGGACAGGCCGAGCTTCTGGCGCAGGAAGGGGTCAGGCTGGCGGTGCGGGTCCGCCCCCAAGGGGATGGTGCGATGGTGGCGGATCGAATCGTCCGGCACTTCCTCGAACGGGGCACGCCGCTTGAAGGACTCTTTGTGGAGCACGGGCGATTGGATGAGGTCTTTCGCATGGTCACCACAACGGATTCGGAGCATTGAAGAAGATGGGTCGATTCATCAGAAACGTCAAGGCCATCACGCGGCGCGAGCTCACCGGATACTTTGGCTCTCCCGTGGCGTATGTTTTCATCGTGATTTTTCTTTTGCTCTGCGGGTTTTTCACCTTTTCCGTCAGCCGGTTTTACGAGCTGGGGGAGGCCGATCTCAGGGCCTTTTTCGAATGGCACCCCTGGATCTTTCTCTTCTTGGTCCCTTCGGTGGGCATGCGACTCTGGGCCGAGGAACGGAGGACCGGGTCCATCGAGCTGA
Organism: uncultured delta proteobacterium; assembly: GCA_963699845.1. Taxonomy (GTDB): domain Bacteria; phylum Desulfobacterota; class DSM-4660; order Desulfatiglandales; family Desulfatiglandaceae; genus CAWHLE01. Next base: position 29,358 of record CAVOVO010000014.1, on the reverse strand, counting down.
TTCTCACACTCCCCATCACGCTTTCTGAGGCCATCGTGGGCAAGTTTCTCGCGGCATGGCTGTTCATAGGCATGGGTTTGGTCCTGACCTTCCCGCTGGTCTTGACGGGCATGTACCTCGGGGACCCGGACCTGGGGGTTGTCTTTTGCGCCTACATCGGGAGCTTCTTGATGGCGGGGGCGTATTTGAGTGTTGCGAGCATGACCTCCTCTTTCACAAGAAATCAGGTGGTCAGCTTCATCCTCTCCGTCATGATCTGCCTGTTCCTGGTTCTGGCCGGATGGCCGCCTGTGACAGGTGCCCTTTCTGCCTGGGCTCCCCTTTGGCTGATCGACGTGGTTTCGGGGTTCAGCTTTATGCCCCATTTTGCCTCCATGGAACGGGGCATCCTGGATCTTCGTGACCTCCTATACTTTTTCTCCATCATTTTCTTCATGCTGTTCACAAACGGCGTGGTCCTTCAAAACCGAAAGACATCTTAAGGGAGGCGATAGCGGATGTCTGCCCAAAAGGGACATAATTTCAAAAAGGCGCTCATCTCCACCACGGGACTCCTGGTCCTCCTGGTCATTCATCATTCTCCTCAACGTGATCTTTTCTTTCGCCAACATCCGTTGGGATACGACGCAGGAAAAGATTTATACCCTCTCAGACGGGACCAAGACCATCCTCTCCAATATGGAGCAACCCCTGGTCGTAAAGTTCTTTTACAATGAAACCAACCGCAACATTCCCGCCAACCTCAAGCTCTATTCAAGACGTGTCAAAGATTTCCTCTCGGAATACGAGCAAATGAGCGGCGAAAAATTGCGGGTGGAAATGGTCGACCCCAAAGAGGACTCCGACGAGGAAGAATGGGCTCGAAAATACGGACTCAAGGGCTTTCAGGTCGCGGGGGACGAGAAGATATACTGCGGGCTCGTGTTTCTGGCCGCTGATCAGGAAGACAAGATCGAGTTCCTGGACCCTTCCCGCGAGGACCTCTTGGAATACGATGTCACCCGGATCATCCAGAGACTCCAAAACCCAAAGAAAAAGGTCATCGGCATTGTGACCGGCTTGCCGGTCTTCGGCGCCGGCCGCGGAATGCCGTTTCAGCAGCAGGGCGGCGCTGAACCTTGGCTCTTTGTTACGGAAATGAGGAAGACCTACGACGTTCGACCAGATAGCCCCGACCGATGACCAGATCGGGCCCGTCGACCTTCTGGTGCTGCTCCACCCCAAGGACCTGCCGGCCAAAATGCAGTACGCGGTAGATCAGTTTGTCTTGTCTGGTGGAAATGTGCTGGTCTTCGTGGACCCCCTGTGCGTGGTGGACACAAGCCAGCAGCAGGGATTCCCCCAGCCGTCGGCTTCGAATCTGGAAACGCTTTTCTCGGCATGGGGAATCAGCATGGACAAAGGCAAGGTCCTCATGGACATGGATCATCCCACGCGGCTTCGACGAGGCAACACCGTGGAAGATAACCCGGCGTGGATTTCTGCCCGAGAGGATGCTTTCAACGAAACGGACGTGGTCACTGCAAAGCTTGAGAACATGCTGTTTCCCATGGCCGGGTCCATTAAAGCGGGGGAGACGCCCCCCCAGCAAATGGAGGTCCTGGTCCGGTCCGGCCATAACGCCGGACTGGTGGATGCGTTCAAGGCCACGGTCGGTCCGGATGCGATGCGGCGGGACTTTGTCGCGGCCGCTGAGCCGCAAAACATCGCTGTACGCTTGCGAGGTGAGTTCAAGACCGCTTTCCCCGAAGGGATGGCCGATGAGTCAAAGCCAGGGGGCGAGACCGCTCAAGTCAAAGGTGACGGGGATTCAAAACAGCTCAAGGCGTCGACCAAACCCGCCACCCTTATCGTTGTTGCCGACGCCGACATGCTGGCCGATGACTTCTATGTTCAGAAGACCAGGCTTGCCGGTTTTGTGCTCTCAAAGGTCTTCAACGACAATCTCAACTTTCTCCTCAACGCCTGTGAGATCCTTACCGGGAGTGACGAACTGATCGGCCTGCGCTCGCGGGGAAAGCAAGAACGCCCCTTTACAGCCGTTCTTGAGCTCCAGAGACAGGCTCAGGAGCGATGGTTGGCCAAAGAGAATGAGCTGGTGCAACGGGCGGAGGAAACCAACCGCAAGCTCCAGGAGCTTGAGCAGAAAAAGGACGCCTCGCAGACGCTCATCCTCAGTCCGGAACAGGAAAAGGAGATCTCAAAGTTCAAAGAAGAAAGGGAGCGCGTGAACCGAGAGCTGAAAGAGGTGCGCAAGAACCTGAGAGCCGATGTGGAAGCCCTGGGCACAAAGCTCAAATGGATCAATATCCTCCTGATGCCTCTGGTCGTCTCCGTGGTGGGAATCGGTTACGCCCTCCTCAGACAGCGTAGGATGCGAAGAAAATGAGAGGAAAGACACTCACAATCCTTTTGATCACTCTGGCCGTTGTTGCGGGGGCAGGCGTCCTCCTGATTCGATCGAAATCCTCTTCGCCATTGGACGGGCCCATCGGAAAACCGCTCTTTCAAGGCCTTCGCGTAAATGATATCGCGGCCGTTGAGATGAACGGCGCAGGGGACGCGGCTTCGTTGGCCAGAAAAGACAACCGATGGGTCGTGGCGGACCGGCACGACTACCCTGCGGATTTTTCCAGCTCACGGAGATGGTTCGTCAAATCAAAGACCTCAAGGTCGGCAACCGCTTCGAGGCCTCTGTGGAGACCCTGAAACGTTTGGGGCTTAAAGACCCTGGCGATCCATCTGCCGGTGCGGAGGAAAAGGCCCTTCGCGTTCTGCTCAAAGACAAGGACGGCAACGTCATTGCCGATATCCGCCTGGGGAAGCCCAGGATTGCAGGGGATGAGCGGGGACTTCCCGACGGTCAATACGTGCTCATGGGTGAAGACCCAACGGTCTTCCTGGTGGACAAGGCCTTGAATGGCTATTCTGCGAACCCTTCCTCCTGGTTGGACAAAAAGCTCGTCGAGGTCCAGGCGGAGGAGGTGAAAAAGATCGCTTGCACGGATACGAGCGGCAGGGTGTTATATGTCCTTGAGAGATCCGAATCCGGCAAGGACCTTTCCCCGCTCGGGGGAATCCCCAAGGGCAAGGACCTGGACAAGGGCTCGGTGAATCGGGTGGCAGGCGGGCTGTCATCCCTCCGTCTGGAGGATGTGGAGGAGGAAGGGCAAGGCTTCGACGAGAAGGCATCCCTCGCCCTGGAATACCGATTGTTCAACGGGATGATCTACCGTCTTTACCCGGAGACCGCTTGCCAAGGGGACAAGCGCTGCGCCCTCCGCATCAGGGTGGGCTATCAACCGCCCAGTCAGTCAGCCGAGGCCGGCCCATCGGACGAAAAACCCGCACCCACCCCGGAGAAATCCTCCGAGGAAATGGCCTCGCGCGCCAAGTCGTTGGATTCCCGCTTCACCCAGTGGGTGTTTTATGTCCCCAAGTGGCAACACGACAACCTTGTGACCAGCCTTGAGCAACTGCTGAAAGAGCCCGAAAAAGAGACACCCGAGAAAAAAGATAGGGATCAGTGACCCAGGCGAAATTGGCTGCGAAAAGCATTTACTGATGACTTCTTGAAATGAACCGGGCCCGGACAGACTCAGAATCTGCCGGGCCCGGTCATTTCTTCAGCTAAAATGGTCGATTAATACATGTCCTCGGGCGGCATGGCCGGGGCATCGCCTTTCTTTTTTTCCGGCTTTTCAGCCACCATGGCCTCTGTGGTCATGAGGAGTCCCGCAACAGAGGCCGCATTCTGAAGCGCAAACCTCGTCACCTTGGTGGGGTCGATGATGCCGGCCTTTATCAAATCCTCGTATTCGCCCGTTTCGGCATTGAAACCGTAATTGTCCTTGCCCTCCATGACGTGCTGCACCACGACCGACCCTTCAAACCCCGCATTATTGGCAATTTGCCTGACCGGCTCTTCCATGGCCCGTTTGACAATGTTGACGCCCAGCTGCTCCTCGCCTTCAAGCTTCATCTTGTCAAGCGCCTTCATGGCCCGGATAAAGGCAACGCCGCCCCCCGGGACGATCCCCTCTTCAACGGCCGCGCGGGTTGCATTCAAGGCATCCTCGACCCGGTCTTTCTTTTCCTTCATCTCGGTCTCTGTGGCAGCGCCCACGTTGATGACGGCGACCCCGCCGATCAGCTTGGCAAGACGCTCCTGGAGCTTCTCACGATCGTAGTCGCTCGTCGTCTCGTCGATCTGGGCCCGGATCTGCTTGACGCGGCCTTCCAGGGCCTCTCTGCTCCCGCCGCCATCCACGATGGTGGTGTTGTCTTTGTCAATGGTCATGCGTTTGGCCGTACCGAGATCGTTGATCGTGATATTTTCCAGCTTGATCCCCAAGTCCTCACTGATCACCTGCCCGCCGGTCAGGATGGCAATGTCCTCCAGCATGGCCTTTCTCCGGTCTCCGAAGCCGGGGGCCTTAACGGCCGCACACCTTCAGGGTCCCCCGGAGCTTGTTCACCACCAGGGTTGCCAGCGCCTCGCCTTCTACGTCCTCGGCAATGATCAAGAGCGGCTTTCCCATCTTGGCAATCTGCTCCAGGATGGGAATCATGTCTTTCATGACGCTGATCTTTTTCTCGTTCAACAGGATGTAGGGCTCCTCCAGGTGGACTTCCATTTTTTCGGGCTCCGTCACGAAATAGGGGCTCAGGTAGCCGCGATCGAACTGCATCCCTTCGACGATATCGAGCGTCGTCTCCATGCTCTTGGCTTCCTCAACGGTGATGACGCCTTCTTTGCCGACCTTCTCCATGGCCTCCGAAATGATGTCCCCGATGGTGGTATCGTTGTTGGCGGAAATGGTCCCGACCTGAGCGATCTCCTTTTTCTCCTTCGTGGGCTTTGAAAGCTTCTTCAGTTCCTGAACCACGACGTCAACGGCCTTCTCAATTCCCCGTTTAATGGACATGGGGTTGGCGCCGGCAGCCACCAGCTTGGACCCCTCCCGGTAAATGGCCTGGGCCAGGATGGTGGCGGTCGTGGTCCCGTCTCCCGCCACATCGGAGGTCTTGGATGCCACCTCCTTGACCATCTGTGCGCCCATGTTCTCAAACTTGTCTTCTATCTCCATCTCTTTGGCGACCGTGACGCCATCCTTGGTGATCTTGGGCGAACCCCATGACTTCTCGATCAGGACATTGCGACCCTTGGGTCCCAGCGTGATCTTTACCGCATTGGCCAGGGTGTCAACACCCTTCATGATCTTCTCCCTGGCGTTGGCACTGTACTTGATTTCCTTGCTAGCCATCGATAAACCTCCTATTTTAATATGGTTATCCTTGTAATGTCTTCGCTCGATCATCTGGAAGCGGTCTCGGCATGCCGTCGGATCATCCTTCCATGATACCAAGGATGTCATCCTCCCGCATGATCAGATGCTCGACGCCGTCTATCTTGATTTCCGTCCCGGCATACTTGCCGAAAAGGATCCGGTCTGCCGGCCTTTACGGCCATGGGGCTCCTTTCCCCGTTCTCATTCACCTTTCCGGGGCCAACGGCGATGACCTTTCCCTCCTGGGGTTTTTCCTTGGCCGTGTCCGGGATGATGATGCCTCCCACCGTCTTCTCTTCTTCCTCGATCCTGATTACGAGCACCCTGTCGTTCAACGGCTTTACCTTCATAAGCTTTCATCCTCCTTCAACATGTTGTTTTTCTTATATTGTACCGGGTCCCTGTCGTCTTTCAGAGGCCCGGTCAAAAAGAACATAACCTACTGATTTTGTAATATTATTATAGTATGTCGGTAGCGAATTTAACCATTCTCCAACGCTTGTCAAGCCAACCTCATCTACTTTCTTGGATCCGGGTGTACCCATGGAGCCCGTGCCCGAACCAACACGCTCCGGAAGGATCGGTGGCGTACGTCCCTACACGCTCAGGAGTGATAAAAGGAGCATCTCACGACCGCACCGGGCCGGCGCTTGAAGTGGAGGCAGGCAATGGGGCATCAATCGTCCCTCAGGCCGTTGATGAAATCCTCAGTCATTTTCCACGCCTCAGTCGTCCGTAAATTGCCTCGGGGGATTTTTCATGAAATAGGCGGAGGCTGAGTGAAGGATGCCCCCTTTGCCCCTGTCGAGGGCGAGCTTGCAGCACCGGATGGCGTCGATCACCACACCACCGGAGTTGGGGGAATCCTCCACGGAAAGCCGCAGATCCAGGTTCATGGGCATGTCCCCGAAGAGCTTGCCTTCCATCCGGATATAAGCAGACCTTGTTGTCCTTCTGCCAGGCCACCCAATCGCTCGGGCCGATGTGGATGTTCTCGGGATCCAGTCGCTTTTCGCCGAGCTGGGATTGAACGGATTCGGTCTTGGATCGTTTCTTGTTCACAAGGCGGCTTCGGTCGAGCATGTTCAGAAAATCGGTGTTGCCGCCGGTATTGAGCTGGTACGTCCGCTCCAGTTTGACGCCCCGGTTCCTGAACAGGTTGAGCCAGGACCCTGTGAACAATGGTCGCCCCGAGCTGTGACTTGACATCGTCTCCGATGAGGGGAAGGCCGCGGCTCTCAAACTGTCCCTGCCATCCGGATCGCTGGCAATGAATACCGGGATGTTGTTGATGACCCCGATGTTGGCCTTCAAGGCGCACCCCACATAGAACCGTGTCGCCGCCTCGGAGCCCACCGGCAGATAGTTGAGAAGCATCTGCGCCCTCGAGCTTCGGAGGGTCTCAACCACCTCCTCCTCTGTGGGCGCCCTTTCATCCGAAAGGACGAAGGTGTAACGCGCCTCGTATTGTTTCATGTGATCTGCAAAGCCATCCAGCACCTGCCCCATTTTACCGTGACCCCTTTTCTCGGGATCTCTCCAAAGATCGGCTTGGTGCAGTTGGGTGGCTGGAAGATGGCCTCGGATAGGTCCCTGCCGACCTTTCTCTCGTCTATATCAAAGGCGGCCACCACATCGATGTCCCCCGGCCGGTAACCGCCAATCTCCCAGTGCATGAACCCGATGGCGTCGGATTCGTTACTTCCCCTGTAGTATTCAATCCCTTGTATCAGAGAGCTTGCACAATTGCCCAGACCGACGATGGCAATCCTGATCTTCTCCATCCGCAACCCCCCCTCATCCCACCGTTCATCTGTCGCGCAAGACGGACGTGTCGTGGCGCCTGAGAAGATTGAAAAGACCTCACACGGATTCCTCGTGTGTCCGCCGTGGCTTCCAGTCTTTTCAAATTCTCTCTTGCAAAATCAATGGTTGGATCCAGCTCCAGCGCAAAACGATAATAGCGAACCGCCTTCTCCAGCTCTCCCATTTCTCGATAGTTGGAGGCGATGTTGGCGTAATCAATGCCCGACCCGGGGTTGAGTTGCAGGACATTCTTGAAGCAATCGATGGCCTTCTTGTGCTCTCCAAGCTTGAAAAAGCAAAATCCCATCAGATTATGAACCTCGGGCCGTTCCGGATCGGAGGATGCGGCCTTTTCAAGCGCAGCGATGGCCTCCTTGTACCGCCCAACCTCCTTGAGGCACATCCCCATGTAAAAAAAAACGCTCGCGATATCCTCAGCCTTGGGGCCTAGGGTCATCGCCTCCTCGAAGAAGGCCAGGGCCTTCTTCGGCGCGTCGAGGGACAAGATGGTCACCCCGAGAAAGAATTTGATATAATACTGACCGGGTAACTGCTTGTCCATCTTTTCCAGCATCTTGAACGGCCCATCTTGGGTCTTCACTTTCAGAGATGAGCTTGGCCGTGAAGAGACCCACACTGGTCCCCGCTGCTCGCTCCCTGAAGTGGGCCCCCGGGATGATGGTGTAATAGGACGGAATCCCGAGCCTGGGATGGGTCACGTCCACCAGGAACACCTCCATGCCGATGCGGGCAAGGGCTTCTGACACAGTTTTCCACCTCCACCCGGATGTTCTGGTTTGAGAGGTCCGGGAGCGTCCGGATGTCCACCACCTTCTGGGGATTCATAATGAACTGGGCATCGGAGAGGTCTTTTAGCTTGGGCAGCCCGCTTGCAACATAGTTGGAAGAAGCATTGAAATCACCGGCGAGCTGGGCCACCTCGGTCAAGGCCCGACTCAGGGCCTTTTGCGGGTCGGGGGTCGTCCCGGCTGTCCAGACGATTTCGCTCCTCTCCGGAAAGGTGGAAGGATCATAGGCCATCACGCCCACAGAGGGAATCCCCGTGTCGAGCGTGAAATCGGAGGCAAAGAGTCTGACACCGATCCTGCGGTATTTCCTCGATCATGTCCAGCACCGCGGGATCGGTTGCCGAATCGAGATCGAGACCGTCCACAACCAGCCGGTTCCGGCTGACGAGAGAGGAGACATGTCTTTCGACGATCTCGCAAATACCCTGAAGGATGGCCTCCTCTCTGCAGTTGCCGGCAGAGGGACCGTTGAACTCGTTGATCGCGAAAAACCAATTGAAAGGGACAAGCACCGATTCGTTTCGCGTCAAGTTGTAGGCCCAGACCCACTTGAGCGGTACGGTCGTGAAGATGTCCAAGGCCCGTGCCAGGTCCGTGGATTCGTCGTGCACAGAGCGCGCGATCAGGTCCAGGGAAATGGTCGGCTCGTCAAGATCACGATAGGTCTTCACCAGGAAATTGTTTGGGTCCTTACAAAAGCTGAAGAAGCTGTATCGTTCCCCCAGTTCCATGACGGCGCTCGCCTCGGATTGCTCGACCGTCGCGCCCTTGCCCATCTGCTTCTTGGTGCCGATCACCTCATGGGCTTCCTCTCCGCAAATACTGAAATAGACCGGAATGTCCAGCCGACCGTTATCGATCCGCACCGTTTCTTCCAGGAGATCGAGATCCATCGCCGCGAGCTTTTCCCTGAACCGCTTGACCGTTTCCTCCGGAGAAATGATTTTGTCCTGGTCCAGCGTGTAACCTTTGGTGGCATCCTCCAGCAAGACGTGAAAGCGCTTGTTCATACATGATCCCCGTTCCCTGGATGCGGCCACTGAAGGATCTGGCGTTTTCACCCGATCCCCAACGGCCGCATGCACATCATGCCGGCAAGCCCTTTGCCACTTTCCGGGCAAGCTCGCGGCATGCCTCGAGTCCAGCCTGGTCGGGAACATACTGGATCCTGAGGCCAGGGTCCACGATCTCCAGCTTCATCTCTTCAAACTGCTGGTTAATGAGCTTGACGGCATCTCCGGACCAGCCATAGGAGCCAAAGGCGGCCGCCAGCTTGTTCTTGGGCCGCAGCCCCTTCATGTAGGTCAGAAAATCGCTCACCGTCGGGAACAGCCCGTTATTGAGGGTAGGGGACCCCACCAGGATCGCCCCGGCATCGACGACCTCCGTCATAATGTCGCTCCGATGTGAGGTCCTCAAGTGCATGGCCTTGGTCTCCACCCCTTCGTGATACAAAGCCTCCACCATGGTTTCCGCCATGGCCTCGGTGGAGTGCCACATGGTGTCATATATGACCACCGCCTTCCGTTTCGGCTTCTGTTGGCTCCACGCCACATATGCATTAATGATTTTACCGGGATCCTTTCGCCAGAGGATGCCATGGTCAGGACAGATCATATCGATGGCAAGCCCGAGCTCGGTCACGCGGTCGACGAGCTTCACGATCAGGGGCGCGTAGAGGAGAAGGATGTTTGCGAAGTACTTGAGGGCGTGTGGCATGATGGCATCGCCCACCTGGTCGTCAAACCGGTCCAGGCTCGCGTAATGCTGACCAAAGGCGTCACTTGAAAAAAGGACCTTGTCCTCTTTCAGGTAGGTGAACATGCTGTCGGGCCAGTGAAGCATCTTCGTCTCCAGGAAAACCGCGGTGCGCTTTCCCAGCCGCAGCTCACTTCCGTCTTCCACCGGCTGGTAGCTCAGCTTCTGGGCGAAGTGGCGTGTCGAGGTTCTTGTGGCCCATCTTGGAACAGTAGACGGGCTTTTCCTCTCCGATTTTGTGCATCACCCGGGCAAGTCCCCCCGAATGGTCCATTTCCGTGTGATTGCTGATGACCATGTCGATCTTCTTGGGATCGATCAGTTGGCTGATGCCGTCGATGAGCTCATCGGCAAACTCCTTCTTGACCGTGTCGATCAGGGTCACCTTCTCATCAATGATCAGAAAGGCATTGTAAGTGGTTCCCTGGTAGGTGGAATAGCCGTGGAAGTCCCTGATGTTCCAATCCACCGCTGAAAGACAATAGACATCTTTGGCGATTTCAATCGGTTTCATGCATCTCACTCCTTTCCAGTCTGGTCATTTCGCCGGGCCGAGACCTGAGGCCTCATCCCATTGAGTTTCTGAATGATTTCTTTGGCAAAAAAATGGGGTGTCGCCGATTGCATCGACGAACACCCCGAAAAACTAACCGTTCATGCAAAGAAAATCAAGGAGGCCACTTGAAAAGAACGCATTGCGCTCCTGAGCTTATGGGTCTTCGAAGACCGATCCTCTTGGGGATCTCCCCTTAGTAGGTTATGCCTCTACAAATGATAGCCCAATACGATCGGCACGAAGATCCCAAACAGGCATCCTATTTACCTTGATCGCGATCCGCGCCAGGGCCTCCTACCAAGTCCTTGATTGGGCGTTGTCTGATCCGGTGATTCTCGTAGATCTCCACTTCCGTGGATCCTCCTGAAGGGAGGCAAGCTCCGATATGGCCTCTCTTGCCCGCAGTTGCCCGAGGGCCCAGACCGCCATCCCCCTGAGGGCGGGTTCCTTCGCCTCCAAGGACGGCAGGAGGTAGGGGATCGCATCCGTCATGCGTTCGGGCCCTTCCTGCGCTACGCGTCCGATGGCCCAGACCGCCCCGGCCCGAAGCGGTTCATACTCAAGAAAGTTGGCGTCCTCCCTCACATAGGATATCAAAATGTGAGCATACTCCGCCGCAAGGCGCCGGTCCCTTGCCACCACTTCCCCCATGGCCTCAGCGCAACCCCACCCGATACCCCCTGATTCATCGTTGAGCTGCCAGATCATCCGGCGAACCACGACTCGCGCCGACTCAAGGTCTTCTTCGGCCAGTCGCGCCACCGCACCACCCATGGCGGTAATGGCCCGCCACCGGACAAGCGGTTCATGGCTGAGAAGCAACGAAAAAAGGGTGTTGATGATCGGCATGGGAGGCCTTTTTAGGAGGGTCTCAAGGCTTCGCTCCGGGTTGTTTGAGCGGAGCGCCGCCGCTACCTCCTCCTTGAGGGCCCGTCGACCGGCGTGCCGGGTTTTGCAATCCTTTCCCTCCCTGGTCATTCTGGACTCCTGATCAAGTGAATGGACCTGCAGCGACCTGCGGTGGTTGCGTATATCCTATTTGACGGTCATGGAACAATCAACTTGGAATGGGCCAGGGGGTGTGATACTAAATTGAACCCATGGACCTGACCACAACCATCGCAGCCATCCCCCTGTTTGAGGGCCTTCCAAGGCCCCAGGCTGAAGCCCTGGCCATGATCGTGTTGGAACACGTGGTCAGGAAAGGACAAATCGTCTTCTCGGAAGGCGATGAAGGGATCGGCTTCTATGTGGTCCTTGCGGGCAGGGTGAAGGTATTCAAGCTCTCCATGGAAGGAAAGGAGCAGATCCTTCATATCCTGGGGCCGGGCGAGCCATTCGGAGAGGTGCCGGTTTTCAGCGGGCAGAAATTCCCCGCAAGTGCCACCACCATGGAGGAAAGCCGGCTACTTTTTTTCCCTCGAGACGGTTTCGTCGCGCTCATCAAGAAGACACCCGACCTGGCCCTCAACATGTTGGCCATCCTCTCCCGCCGACTTCGTCGTTTCGCGTCTTTAATCGAGGATCTTTCCCTGAAGGAAGTGCCGGCGAGGCTCAGCGCCTACCTCCTCTATCTCAAAAACGTGAACCGTGGGTCGCGGGACCTGACCCTCGACATATCAAAGGCCCAGCTGGCAAGCCTCCTTGGAACCATCCCTGAAACCCTTTCAAGGATTCTCACCAAGATGAGCAAACAGGGGCTCATCCAAACCGATGGCCCCAACATCCGGATTCTGGACTTAGAAGCCCTGGAAGATATCGCCGAGGCGGGCGGCGGTCTCTGAATCGCTTCGTCTTAAAGACACCCGAACCCAGATTGAGCGAACCATGCAAGGAGGTGCGAGACAATGGAGCTGACCAAGATTTATGAAGAAGGGGAGAGGCAGATCCGCGAACGAGACTTCGGTATCCTGCTCGACGGGGTGGAAACGGAATTCGTGGTGGCCCACAACCGTGAGGTCCTGGACCGCTACACCTTTCGCCAAAGGTGCATCGATGGCGTAACACCCGAGACCGGTTGCACGATCCTCGGCCTGCGGCTGGCAACCCCCGTCATCATGTCGGCCATGACCATGCCGATCCCGGCCATCACGGACGAGGGGTTGATGAAGGTCGCCCATGGCCTGAAGGCTGCCGGGAGCCTCATGTGGACCGGAACCCCGATCCCCCAAAACTTGAAGGAAATCGCGGCAACCGGGGTCCCCATTGCGGCCAATGTGAAACCCTACAAGGACCGGACGCGGATGTTCGACACGCTCCATGAAATCCAGTCTTCCTCCGTTCACTGGGTGGGCATTGAGATTGATTCGGGGCAGGGAACCAAGGTGCGGGACCGCGTAATGGCCTCCGACTGCTCCCCGTTGTCCCTGGCAGAGCTGAAAGAGGTGCGCAAGGCGGTCTCTCTGCCCCTGATTTGCAAGGGAATCCTCAGCCGGCACGATGCGGTCAAGTCCATCGAGGCCGGGGCGGACGGGATCGTTGTCTCCAACCACGGCGCCCACACCCTGGACTACCTCCCTCATCCCTTCCAGGTGATGGAAGAGATCATGGAAGTGGCCCGGGGCAGGACCGTGGTCATGGTGGATGGCGGCTTCAGGCGAGGAAGCGATGTCTTGAAAGGGCTTGCCTTCGGGGCCTCGCTCGTGGGGCTTGGCCGGCCCATCCTCTACGGACTGGCCGCAGGCGGGCGTGATGGCGTTGCGGGGGTGGTCGAACAGATCACCAGGGAACTGATCAGGGTCATGAGCCTGGTCGGCGCTGCGGACGTGCGGAATGTGAACCGCGACATCCTGATCGAAGATCAGTTCTTTCGCATGAGGTAGGTGACGGCCTGTTCCAGCCCGTCGATGGTCAACTCGTACATGGGGAAGATCTCCCGGATGACGCCGACCGTTCGGGTGTAGGGCCATTCATAGGCCATTTTGGGGTTCAACCAGACCGAGCGGGGAAAGGTCTTGGCGATGAATCGCAGCCTTTCAATGCTGGCCCTGGTGGAGCGCTCCTCCAAGTGGATGGAACCGTCTGTGGCCATAAGCTCATAGGGCGCCATGCTGGCATCCCCCACCACGATGAACCGTGTCTCCTGGATCGAGCTTCACCAGTTCATCCACCTTCAGGGGTTTTCGGATCCTGGGCGGGTCCTCCCACAGGGTGTCGTAGATGGTGTTGTGAAAGAAATAGGTCTTAAGCTCCTTGAACTGGGCCCTCGCATAGTTAAACAGGGTCTGAACCACTTCCACATAGGGGTCCATGGACCATCCGCCGTTGTCGATGGCCAGGATGACCTTCAATCGGTCCCTGAGGCTCCGGTCAAAGACGATTTCAATCTCCCCTGCATTCTTCATGGTCTGGTAAATGGTCTCATCAATGTTCACCTGATCCCTGGGACCCACGGGGACCATGTTTCTGAGCCGCTTCATGGCCTCACCCATTTGGGCCATGCTGAGGGGACCTTCCTGGGAATAATCCCGGTATCTTCGGTCCATGGCCACCTTGACCGCCGACTTGTTCCGGGACACCCCCCCGACCCGCATGCCGCCCGGGTGATATCCCGAATGGCCCACCGGTGAGGTCCCCCCGGTGCCGATCCATTTGCTTCCCCCGTGATGGGCCTCGGTCTGCTCCTTCAGGCGATCGAGAAAGTACTTGATCAGTTCCTCCGGGCTCAGTTTCCCAAGGGAGTCCTCATCCACCCCGAGCAAGTCCGCCAGCTCCTTGGGGTTCTTGAGCCATTCCTCAAGCATGGCCCGTGCGACCTCGGAGAGCTCAGCCTCATCAGGCGCTTTGAGTTCTGCCCCTTGGAAGTGATGGGCAAAGACCTGATCGTAAAGATCAAAGTATCTTTCGCTCTTGACCAGGATGGAACGGGCGGCCGTGTAGAAATCGTCGATGGAGGTGACGAGACCCAGATGGAGTCCCTTTTGGAGCCTCAAAAAGGAAGTAGGGGAGACGGGAATCCCCAGCTGTCTCAAGAGATAAAAGAAATCCGTGAACATGATCCCTCACATGGGGTTACCGGGAATGGCTCAAAGCCTCATCCGCGACACGCTGTTCCTGGCAATGGCATAATCCGGGCTCTTCTTGAACAGAACGCCAAGATAGGGGATATCCCCCTTGACCAGGTCCTTGGCCTTGAAGTCCCGATCCGCCCTCAGGGCCCGGATCCAGTTGATGAGCTCCCGCGTGGCCGGCTTCTTTTCGAGCCCCTTGAAGTCCCGGATCCGGTAAAAGGCCTTGATGGCATGCTCCATCAGCTCCCTGCCGATGTCGGGAAAATGGACGTCAACGATCTTGGCCATCATGTCGGGTTCCGGGAAGGCGATGTGGTGAAAATTGCATCGGCCGAGGAACGGGTCGGAGAGGTCTTTTTTTGCATTTGAGGTGATGATGATCACCGGTCGCAATCTGGCCTTGATGGTCTTATCGATCTCGATGATGTCAAACTCCATCTGGTCCAGCACATCCAGCATGTCGTCCTGGAAGTCCGTGTCGGCCTTGTCGATCTCATCGATCAAGAGAACCACCCGTTCCTCCGACACAAAGGACTGTCCGATCTTCCCCATCTTGATGTAGTCCTCGATGTTGCTCACGTCCCGCTTGGAGTCGCCGAAACGGCTGTCGTTCAAACGGGTGAGGGTATCGTACTGATAGAGGGCGTCGATGAGCTTCATGCTCGACTTCACGTTGAGCACGATGAGCCGCATCTTCAGGGCCTCTGTGATGGCGTGGGCCAGCATGGTCTTTCCGGTCCCGGGCTCTCCCTTGAGGAGGAGCGGCATCTCGAGCGCCATGGAGATGTTTACGATCTTGGCCAGTTCCTCATCTAACACGTATTTGGATGCGCCGGTAAACTGCTTTCTTTCATCTGTTTCAGGCATAGGGTTACTCCTCAAAGCATCAAGAATTCGGTCACGGATCTTTCTCAGCATATGAAGGTTGCGCCTTCTGCGCCGTGAACCATCCATTCAGGGGGCTTCCAATCCCGTTCGACATTTCCCGTTCAGGCTTTCGCCATCAGGCAGCAGCGCTGTCAACGGCGTGGCAATGAGGCCGGCAGGGATGTGGGAATGATGGTCGCCTCGGACCAGGGTCCAGAACTTTAATCATTTAAAAAAACACATAAGACCCGAGATGTCAACTTCTGCATCCGCTTCCTTGGTGGGAAGGATTCCACACGGATCTTCTTGATGATTTGGCGTGCACCTGGGCTACGGGAACAAGTGGGCAACCGCTCACTTTGAGAGGTTTCGCCAGGCCGATTCCGCCTGCTTGATCCCGCTTTCTTCGGTGGTCCTTGTTTCAAGGCCCACCCCCCTGTCGCCAGCGGAGCCCCGCAGCCGGGCAATCCGCTCCTCCAAAGGCGGGTGAGTAGAAAACAAGTTCATGAGACTCGACCCGGAAAGCGGGCTCACAATGAACATGTGGGCCGTTGATGGGTTGGCCTGAAGGGGAAGCCTTTTGGAATAGGCCCCCAGTTTACCAAGGGCGTCGGCAAGCCAGGCCGGATGGCCGCTGACCTTGGCACCGGTTGCGTCGGCCTGATACTCCCGTGACCTGGAAATGGCCATCTGAACCAGCATGGCGGCGATGGGGGCCAGAATGGACATGACCAAGACACCGACAGTCCCAAGCCCGCCCCCTTCCTCATTGTCGCGACCGCCGCCCCCAAAGAATGCGGTCCAGCGCGCCATGCTGGCAAGTATCATCACGGCCCCTGCCATGGTCGCGGCGATGGAGCCAATCAGGATGTCCCGGTTTTTGACGTGAGCCAGCTCATGGGCAATCACGCCCATGACCTCCTCCCGGCTCATCAACTTGAGGAGCCCCTCCGTCACCGCCACCACGGCATGCTCTGGGTTCCTGCCGGTCGCAAAGGCGTTGGGGGATTCCTGCGGAATGGTGTAGACCCGCGGCATGGGGATCTCCGCCCTCTGGGCCAGCTCGCGGACCATCTGGTGGAGCTCGGGCCTCTCCTCGGGACCCACCTCTTTGGCCCGGTACATGCGCAGCACGATTTTGTCCGAATACCAGTAGCTGAAAAAGTTCATCCCCATGGCGATCACGAAGGCCAGGATCATTCCCTGCTGGCCTCCAAGGAGCCTGCCTATAAACACGATGATGGCTGTCATCACCCCCAGCAGGAGTGTCGTCTTAAACCCGTTACCCATGCCGAAAACCTCGCATTGATCTTTTAATCCCCAAATTAAGGATCGCTGTCCGACCGTCAAGGCCCTCACGGGGGTGGCCGACTCAGACCCTTTTCGTGCCCTTTTCCTGCCAGAAGGGATCCCGCAACCCCTTCTTGTAGATCTTCCCTGATCCGGTCCTGGGAAGGGCTTTCAAAAAGTCTATGCTCTTTGGGGCCTTGTAATGGGCCAGGTGGGTCTTGCAGAAGGCGATGATCTCGTCTCCACCGACCGCACGTCCTTCCTTCAAGACCACAAAGGCCTTGACAGCCTCTCCCCAGTGGGGATCTGGCACCCCGATCACGGCTGCCTCCAGGACATCCGGATGCATGTAGAGGACATTTTCCACCTCGGTGGAATAGACATTTTCACCCCCAGTGATGATCATGTCTTTCTTGCGGTCCACGATCGTCACATACCCCTCCGGGTCCATGACCGCCAGATCGCCCGTCTGGAGCCAGCCATGACGTATGGCCTTTTCGGTCTCATCGGGCATGTTCCAGTATCCCGGGGTGACGGTGTCCCCGCTGACGATGATCTCGCCCACCTGCTTTTCGTCCCTGGCCACATCATTGCCCTGCTCATCCACCACCCTCAGGCTCACGTTGATGAACTCGCGGCCCGTCTTGGATTTGAAGCGGAGCTGTTCCTCCCACGGGAGGGTCTTCAGGTGATCTTTGAGGATGGACAGGGTCAGGTAGGGGCTCGTCTCGGTCATGCCGTAGGTCTGGATGTAGTCACATCGGAAGGTCTCGACGATCTTTCGAACCACCTCGGGGGCAATGGGCGCACCGCCGCTCAGGAGCACCCGCAGGCTGGAGTAGTCGTAACGCCGGACATCCGGGTGGTTCACCATCATGTTCAACATGGTGGGAATGAGATTGGTCAGGGTGATCTTTTCCCTCTGGATCGTCTCAAAGACCTTCACGGGGTCGAACGTGGGGACGATCACGTGCTTGCCTCCGGCCCATGTGATGGCGAAGGTGGCCCATGCATCGGCCAGATGGAAAAGGGGCGCCACATGAAACCAGTGATCCCTGTCGGTGAGCTGAAGCTCGGCAATGGTACCGAGGGCGTGGCTTTTCACGTTTTTGTGCGTCAGCATCACGCCTTTGGGCCGGCCCGTGGTGCCGCTGGTGTAGTAGAGGTGGGCCACGTCATCATCGCCAATGGGAAGATCGGGGGGCGGGCTCCCGTCGTACTGGGCGAGGAGCTCCTCGTACCCCAGGAATTGCCCCCCGGCATCCGCGGGCGGCGATTCCTGGGACCAGATCAGCCTTTCCAGCGAAGGGGCCAAGGTGGTGATCTCCGTTGACATGTCTCGAAAGCGCCCCTGAATGATCAGGATTCGCGATCGGCTGTCGTTGAGGATCATGGCCATCTCTTTGGCCGCCAGCCTGATGTTGAGCGGGACCAAAATCAGTCCCAGGTGGGCGGCAGCAAAATAGGCCTCCAGAAACACATGGCAGTTCTCATGGAGGATCCCAACCCGGTCGCCTTTGGCGAGACCGAGTCCCGTCAAGGCCCCGCAAAGCTTCCAGACGCGGACTGCAAACCCACGGTAGTCCAGCCTCACATGACCGCACACCACTGCCTCGCGCGAAGGGTAAAGCTTGAGGGCCTTTGGCAGCAGCTCGTTCAATGGCATGTCGCGTCACCTCCTTGAGTCATATTGGTTAAGTTAGCTTATCTTAGCCCTTAATCTTTTTTCAAATCAAACCAAATTATGTCCGAGCCTGCCCGAAACCACAACCTAAATTGAGTGATCTGCCAGATTTGGAGCCAGCCGCAAGGGATGAAAATCGCTCAATTCAGGCATAACCCAGGAGGCCTCACGGGCCGACAAGATTCCATTTGACACCATATGGGACCACCCTTTAGAATCCGGGCTGCATTAGTGTTTCTTCATCTAATGGCATCCCTTAGTGTCGCTTTTTCCCGCAGCATCAACCCAATCATTGAAAGGAGGATTTGAAAAATGATGGAATTCAAAAGACACCCGCTCGCTTCATGCCTGCCGATCCTCTTGATGCTCATGGTCTTCCTCTCCTTTTCGGTCGGCTGCGCCACGAAGGGTAAGCCCCCCGTTGAGACCAAGTGTCCGGCGATCATTGAGTGGCAGGTGGCCCCGGAGGCCCAGATCACCCAGTTTGAATGTGCCATGGGGACCCACGAAAAGGAGGTCGCCCTGATCTTCAAAGTGGGCATCAAGAACGCGACGGACAAGCCCCTTCGGTACCGGCTGCAGATCTTCTTGGAGGACATGGACAAAGGGGCCGGTAGCCTCGTCCCGATCAAAGGCAAGCCACCGGTCCTGGAGCCCGGCAAGGTGGAAACGGTGGACGTGCCCTTCATCAAAACCACGGAGATATCCAAGAAGGTGATGGTGATGGTCAAGACCATCGAGGATTAGCATTCATCCACCGCGTCACCCTGATTCCCCTGCAACCCAAAATGGTCTGTTCGAAGGAGGAAGATAAAATGAAAAAAAGAGGCTTCATCGTTGCCCGGCTCGGAATCGTTTTCTCTCTGGTCCTCTGGCTCTGTTGCTCCGCCAGGCCCTGCCCTTGCCCGCAGTCAATTTATCTCCATCGGAACAGGGGGTACCGGAGGCGTTTACTATCCTTATGGCGGCGGTATGGCGGAGATATGGTCCAAGTTCGTCCCGGGTGTGAAGGCGGTGGCCGAAGTCACCGGCGCGAGCGTTGAAAACGTGAAGCTTGCCCACAAGGGCGAGACCGTTGTGGGCCTGATCATGGGGGATGTGGCCTACCAGGCCTACAATGGGGAGGAAAAATTTGCGGGCAAGCCCCAGAAGATCCTTACCATGGCCGCCATGTATCCCAACATCCTTCAGATCGTCACCCTGAAGGGGTCGGGCATCAAGAATGTGACGGACTTCAAAGGGAAGACCATCAGCATCGGTTCGCCCGGAAGTGGAACGGCCTTCATGGCCGAACTGGTCCTCAAAGCGCTGGATATCCCGCTCGACTCTTTTACGGTCCGACGATTGTCTTTCAACGAAAATGCCAATGCCCTGCGCGACAAGACCATCGACGCCGGGTTCTGGGTTGTGGCGCCCGGAACCAGCTCCATCATGGACCTGGCGACCACCCATGATATCGAGTTGGTCACCTTTACGCCGGAACAACAAAAGAAGGTCACCAGCGCCTACGGTTTCTATGCGGACTGGGTCCTGGAACCGGGCGACTATCGGGGGGTTGACAAACCTGCACCCACCATCAGTGTGTGGAACGTCGTGATCTGCCAGAAGGAACTCCCGGAAGACATGGTCTACCAGTTGACAAAAGTCCTTTTCGAGAAGAACGACTACATGCAGAAGATCCATCCCTTTGCGCGCTACACAACGCCGGAGAACACCATCACCAAATCACCCATACCGCTCCATCCAGGAGCCATCAAGTATATTAAGGAAAAAGGGATTACCGTTCCACCCCAGCTGATGCCCAAGTAGCATGGTCGGAAAGACAGGACGACGGATCATCCTCTCGTTGGTCGGACTGTCTTTCCTTTTGACCTTGGTTGCCGGTCTTTGGCCGGATGGATTGGTCCTCACACTGACACCCGTAAACCGGGGCGGGCCCATGCTGGTCTTCCCCCTGGAACCGGGCGAGCGCTTCACCCTCTTCTATTTCCATTCTGTGAACCACCTGCCCATCTGGGAGGAACACAGCGTGGACGGGCAAGGTCGGATCTATATCGAAGAGGAACGGTTCCTGAGCCTCAACGCCGGCATGGGCCATTGGCAGGGCCACGGCCGGCACGTGTTGCGTGAACGGATTCCAGGTGATCGAAGGCATTCACAAGCCCCTGGGATCATTTGTCTTGAGGGTTGGAAGCCCCGGGGTGGATCACACGATCCTATGGCGGGGGACCAGAACCAATCTTTCGAACATGGTTCCGGGCCAGGCCCTTTTGGTCCGGGGCGAGAAGTGCTCGCTCCTGGAAAAGCTCTGGCACCAACTTCATGGGCCACGCCTAACGATGCGACAGAGCCGTGAACCTTCGTCGGATGTCGAGGGTTAACCCTAAATGAACGATCCTTCAACAGGGAGAAACGAGTCTTTGCTCGCCGTCATGGCCAAGGTCATCTCCGCCCTGGCCATCTGCCTGAGCCTTTTTCAGCTCTACACCGCAGGGCTCATCGCCCTTCCAGCCATGGTGCAGCGCTCGATCCATCTCTCCGCCATCCTGGCCCTCACCTTTCTCACGCGGCCGCCGTTTGCCGGTGCCAGAAAAGATCGACTGACCATCTGGTTGCTCCTGGATATTTTGCTGGCCTTCGCATCAGTCTTTTGCGCCGCTTACATCGTCTATGACCTTCAGGGTATTTTTGACAGGCAGGGTGACTGGATCCTAAGTGATTACATGGTGAGCGTGCTGGGCGTCCTGCTCGTGATGGAGGCGTGCCGGCGGGTCATCGGGTGGGTCATGACGCTCATATGTGTGTGCTCGGTGCTTTACGCCTACTTTGGACCCTTCATGCCGGATATCATGGCCCACAAGGGCTACAGTCTGGAGCGGATCAGCACCACGCTGTTTCTGACCACCGAGGGCGTCTTCGGCGTTCCCATGTACGTGGCATCCACCTTCGTCTTCATCTTCGTGCTCTTCGGCGCCTTCCTGGAGACCACCGGCGGCGGCAACTTCTTCATTGATCTGGCCTATGCCCTGACCGGCCGCTTTAGCGGGGGACCTGCCAAGACCAGCCGTCATCGCCAGCGGCTTCCTGGGGTCGATCTCAGGCTCAGCCGTGGGCAACGTGGTTGCAACCGGATCTTTCACCATCCCCATGATGAAAAAGGTGGGCTACCGCCCCCATGTGGCAGGCGCCATCGAGGCTGCGGCAAGCACAGGCGGGCAGCTCATGCCCCCCATCATGGGAGCCGGCGCCTTCCTGATGGCGGAGTTCACCAACACGAGCTATCTGACCATCATCAAGATAGCCTTTATCCCGGCCGTCCTCTACTACATGACGGTCCTTCTGTTCGTCCACTTCGAGGCCCAGAAATATGGGTTGATGGGGCAGCCCAAGGAATTGCTTCCCAAGCCCTGGCGCGTGATACGGGACGGGCTCCACTTCATTCTTCCGGTGGCGATCCTGATCTACGTGCTTGTGGCCAACTACTCGCCCATGATGGCGGGTTTCGTGGCCGTCATCAGCACCTATCTGGCCGCCATGCTCAGAAAGCGGAGCCGCATGGGGCTCGGGAAACTTCTGGAAGCCCTGGAAAACGGGGCGCGCAACGCGGTCATGGTCTCGGTGGCCTGCGGCGCCGCCGGCATCATCGTGGGTATGGTGAGCCTGACCGGCATGGGGCTCAAGTTCAGCAGCATCGTCCTGGAGATGAGCCTTGGCATCAAGGTCCTGGCCATCCTCTTGATCGGGGGCGCCTCTCTGATCCTCGGAATGGGCCTCCCGGTCACGGCCTCCTACATTGTCCTTGCCACCCTTGCCGGACCGGCCCTGCTCGACATCGGCGTCCCTCTGCTGGTGACTCACATGATCGTTTTCTGGTACTCACAGGACGCAAACGTCACGCCGCCCGTGAGCCTTGCCAGCTTTGCCGGTGCGGGCATTGCCGGGGCCAACCCCATGCGGACGGCCTTTACCTCCTGGAAGCTGGCCAAAGGCCTCTATATCATCCCCATCATCATGGCCTACCGTCCCATGCTGGGCGTGGGGGAGTCCCACTCACTCCTTCACTGGGAGGTAATCCTCACCTACGTTACCACGGCCTGCGGCCTGGTGGCCTTCGCCGCCTGCCTTGAGCGCTACTTCCTGCGACGGGCCACCTGGTTTGAGACCTTTCTGCTTGCGCTGGCGGCCGCGGGGCTCTTCTGGCCTGAGGGATACGTGGATGCCATCGGCCTTGGGCTTTTCGTCATCGTGATCCTGCTCCAGAAGTACCGCACCCCAAGTAACCTTCGCCCACTGCCGGTCGAAACGGCCTAGCGTTCAAGGAATGATCAAGTCCCTTTTTCGGCCTTCTCGATCTTGGCCCAGGTGTCGCGAAGCGGGACCGTCTGGTTGAAAACAGGCCGTGCCCTCCCCGGCGTCGACCGGGTCTGCGCAGAAGTAGCCTAGTCTTTCAAACTGGTAGCGACTCTCCGGAATAGCATGGGCCAGGCTCGGCTCGAGCCTGCACGAACGGAGCACCACCAGTGATTCCGGATTGAGATGGGCCTTGAAATCCACCCCCTCCTTTTCATCCCCCGGCGTCTCCTTCAGGAACAACCGATCATAGAGCCTTACCTCCGCCTCCACGGCATGGGCGGCCGAGACCCAATGTAAGGTGGCCTTTACCTTGCGGCCGTCCGGGGCATCGCCGCCCCGGGTCGCTGGGTCGTAGGTGCAATGAATTTCAATCACTTCGCCCGTCGCAGGGTCTTTGACCACATCGACGCACTTGACAAAGTAGGCGTAGCGCAGTCTCACTTCCCGGCCCGGCGCGAGCCGGTAGAATTTCTTGGGCGGGTCCTCTCGGAAGTCCTCCCGCTCGATATAAAGCACGCGCGAAAAGGGGACCTTTCGGGTCCCCATGGCATGGGTCCTCCGGGTTGTTGACGGCATCGAGCTCCTCCACCCGATCCTCCGGGTAATTGTCGATGACCACCTTGAGGGGACTCAAAACGGCCATGACACGGGGCGCCCTTTTGTTCAGGTCCTCCCGGAGGCAGTGTTCAAGGAGGGCCACATCCACCGTGCTGTCCCGTTTGGCCAAGCCGATGCGGTCACAGAAGACGCGGATGGATTCCGGGGTGTAGCCTCGCCTTCGGAGGCCCGAAAGGGTGGGCATCCTAGGATCGTCCCACCCGCTCACATGGCCCTCCGCCACCAGCTGCAGGAGCTTTCGCTTGCTCATCACGGTGTAGGTGAGATTGAGCCGTGCAAACTCGATCTGCTGGGGGTGGTAGACCCCGAGCTGATCCAGGAACCAGTCGTAGAGCGGTCGGTGATCTTCGAACTCCAGCGTGCAGATGGAGTGGGTGATCCCTTCGATGGAATCCGACTGCCCGTGTGCCCAGTCATACATGGGGTAGATGCACCACTTGTTCCCGGTGCGGTGATGCTCGGCCCGAAGGATCCGGTACATGACCGGATCGCGCATGTTGAGGTTGGGGGAAGCCATGTCGATCTTCGCCCGAAGGACCCGGGATCCGTCCGGGAACTCCCCTTCGCGCATGCGTTCAAACAGATCCAGATTTTCTTCGACCGTCCGGTTCCGATAAGGGCTTTCACGACCGGGCGCCGTCAGGGTCCCCCGGTATTCCCTGATCTCATCAGCGCTGAGGTCGCAGACATAGGCCCTCCCTTTCCGAATCAGGTCCAGGGCCTACTCATAGAGCTGATCAAAGTAGTCCGACGCATAAAACACCCTGGCCCCCCAGTCGAACCCGAGCCACCGGACGTCCTCCTTGATGGACGCCACGTAGGCCATCTCTTCCTTGGTCGGGTTTGTGTCATCGAAGCGGAGGTTGCACTTCCCACTGTAATCCGCTGCAAGCCCGAAATTGAGACAGATGGACTTGGCGTGCCCGATGTGCAGATATCCGTTCGGCTCCGGCGGAAACCGCGTATGGACGCGCCCCCCGAATTTGCCTGTCTTCAGGTCTTCGTCGATGATCGTTCGAATGAAATGGGTCGTTGGTGTGGAAATGGTCTCCGCCATGAACCAGTCTCCTCCATGTGGGTGAGTTCGGATTTTCCCTACGCCTGCCCCGAAGGCCTGTCAAGGATATTTCGCCCCGGACCGGATCCCGGAGGGTTGTCTCGCGAGGCAACCCCCCGACCCCTTGCGGCCCCTTGTTTGATGCCGCTAGGATTTAGATGGAGAATGCGGCGATAATGACGGGTAACCCCTATTTGAGAATATGAAGCTTCACATCCATGATCTTGTTCTGTCTGTCCGGCTCCGCCTTTCAAAAAAAACAAAATGTCTTCTGGCAAGGTTGTTCAGTAATATAGACGAAAACCTGTATTCTTTTCCAAATGAAACGGTATTTTCTTTAAGCCCTGGATATACGGCAGTGGCTTTAGGAGACATTAAGAGCAAAATGCGCCGCCATTGGATTTCAATTACGACCTGCACTCCCGACGAATCCCCGTTGTCTCAAGGCCGAGCTCTCTGATGGCTGAGACCGCTGTTAGCTTGCGGTTAATTCATCTTGCCCAGATTCCCAAGATTGGGTATATTTGATTGGAAATGAATCCATCCTTTTGAAATCATTCACTCATCCGTTCGGTTTAAAATCGACGGATCATTGGAGGCCAAGATGATAGTGGTTGAAGCACGAGTGATGGACGCTACCCATCTCGAGCTTACACAGCCCATTGATACCCCTCCTGGAGGCAAAGTGGTTATTTCGGTCCTAGACCCAGTCAAGGGAGACAAGGAGAGGGATGAGTGGTTATCTCCCTCACTGGGGACGATAGCCGCAGCCTACGGAGATTCGGAACCGGAATACGCCGTCATTATGATTAAGGAGCCAAATCCGGAGTATGTCCTGTGAAAGAGGGTGATGTCATCCTCACTCAGATTCCTCAATCGGACGGGACGCTGAAGACAAGACCCGCCCTTGTCTTGCGCGAGCTTCCCCCCTTTCGGGATCTGCTCGTTTGCGGTATAAGCACACAGACCCATCAGGTGGTGCCCGGATTCGATGAGCTGATGGTTCGAACTGATTCTGATTTTAATGACTCAGGGTTGATAGCGGATTCTGTCGTCCGCTTAGGGTTCTTGGCCGTACTGCCTCCTATCAAGATAGCGGGCACCATCGGGAGGGTCAGTCGCTCTCGCTATGAGCGACTTATGAAGAGATTAAGCGCATACCCCATCGAAAAGATAGAGAAGACCCCAACCAAGAAAGACAACCATCATCGCTAGAGCCTGGTGCCATCACCTAACGGGTCTGCTGTATGCACGGGTGGTCCCGGCCTCATATGAACTCCCGGTGAGGCCAGGTCGATACGTACCCTGATTGATCCTGATGAGATCCAGCGGCTGGTAAAAGGCGGGACAAACCTGACAAGGAATCTCTCAGAAATGCGCGGCTCTGCCCCAAAAGATTTGCTACTGCTTTGTCGAAGCCAAGCACGCAAAACCTTAATTCCCTAGATCACACGCCGATAAAAAGGGCGTGCCCGTTTTCTGACAATTTTAAGTTTTCAGCTTGACAATTTTAAGCCTTAAATCTAATTAAGTTATCCATTTGGATTGAAAGAGAAATTTCCACAGAGCTCAAACGCCTCGCAAAAACATTCCCAGTCGTGGCGCTGGTGGGCCCCCGCCAGGTCGGGAAGACAAGCATCCTGGAGCGCATATTCCCCGAATTCAGCTATGTGAGCCTCGATGTGGGCGTAAACGCGGAGGTCGCGGAAACGAGGCCCCAGGAATTCTTGCAGAGATACCCGCCACCGGTCCTGCTTGATGAAGTCCAGTATGCCCCGTCCTTTTTTCGGCAGATCAAAACGCTTGTGGATTCCCGAAAAGGCGAAAATGGTCTCTTTATCATCACAGGGTCACAAAATTTCCTGCTCATGGAAAACCTGGCCGAGAGCTTGGCCGGGCGGGCGGCGGTGATCCCCTTTCTCGGCCTTTCCGGGGCGGAGTGGAAGGGCGCGAAAGAGATCAGTCAACTTCACTCTTGGAAGGATTTCTTATGGAAGGGCGGGTTTCCGGCCCTTTGGGCGGAGCCAGAAGCGGCGCCCTCGCGCGAACGATGGTTTCAGGGCTATGTGGCCACCTATCTTGAGCGCGACGTCAGAAACCTCCTGAACGTGGGCAGTCTCAGGGATTTTGAGCGGTTCATCAGGGGCTGCGCCCTTCGGTGCGGCCGAACACTTAACCTTTCGGAGCTTGGTCGTGATGTGGGAATTTCCACGACCACGTCCAAGCAGTGGTTGAGCGTGCTCCAGTCATCCAACCAGATCTTCCTTCTTGAGCCCTATTTTCGATCCCTTGGCAAGAGATTGGCCAAAAGCCCCAAGCTCTTTTTCACGGATACGGGCCTCGCGGCCTTTCTTATGGGATTCAGCTCTCCCGATGCCTTATGGTCTTCAAGAGAGGCGGGCCACCTGTGGGAAAATCACGTGATCAACCAATGGGTCAGGTGGAAGGACTGGCACGAGCCGTCTCTCGGGCTCTGGTACTGGCGGGACCAGGGAGGAAACGAGGTGGATCTCGTTCTGGAAAAGGACCGAAAGCTCATTGCAGTGGAATGTAAGTTGAAGGAACGCCCCGAAAGCAAGGACCTCCAGGGTATTAGGCGCCTGAGGAAGTTCTATGGGGAAGGGGAGACAGGGCAAGCTTTTGTGGCCTGCCCCGTGGACGCCGCCTTTGACCTGGAGCCAGGCGTGACGGCCGTACCAGGTTGGCAGGTCTGGGAGCTATAGAGTCAAAAGGTATCATGGGCAAGCGCAAAAGGAAACTGAGTGCCAAAGAGAAAGCCGAAAAGAGGCGGCGGCGGAAGGAGTACATGACCATCTTCGTCAATGGCAAGCAGAAGCGCGTCAAACGTCCCCCGACGATTGATGGCATGGACATCCACGAATTCATCCGCAGGAACGCAGATCCTATCTGGCTGCATCAGAATGAAATGTGGGAATACATGGTTGACGAAGAGGAATCGTGAAGTCCAAACCTTTTGGGTGATATTTGAGGTTTTGGTATGTGTTGGGGCCTCGGTAGTCGGCCCACACACAGGTTAACCGTAATGGAGTCATATTCGGAGGTGGATCAATGGGAAATTTCGTTTTCGTAATGAGGCATGGGGATGCAGATTCGGCCACACGCAGTTTTCAGCTGGCCAAGATCGCGCATACGAAGGGACATACCGTCAATCTCTTTTTTATCGACGACGGCGTCCTGTGGGCGGACAAGACCCGCGACTTCAAAGCCAAGAGCAGGACCGGGGATTGTCCGCAGGATTACTTCCCCTACCTGGTGGAGCATGAAGTCCCGGTCAGCGTCTGACCCCCTTGCGCCAAGGCCCGTCAGGTTGACGAGGCAAAGTTCTTCACTAACATGGCGCTTAATGGGGCACCGCACCTCATTGATCTTGCAACGGACGCGACGGTCTTCAATTTCTGATCCGTCTTCCGCCAAGCCCTTGATGCGGGCCAGGATCTTTGGATGCCCGGCCCGCCGCTCAATCTCCTTGCGGATCCGGTAAGCCGGCGTGGAGGTATCTAACGCCACATCGCAATAGGTCGGCATCTGACCCTTGGGTGATTGGCCGCGAACCGAGCGTCAAAAAAACGAGCCGGAACTAATCCTTGGAATCTCACGCGTTCGCGGTTTCAACGGTGATGTGAGGGTGCCTGGATCGCGAGAACTTGTCGCGGTACTCCCTGGGAGAGATGCCGGGTACATCCTCGAAGAGTCTTCGAAAGGTACTGCTGTCCTCATATCCGATCTGGAACGTGATTTCGTTTACATTATCGAGCGTCGTCTCAAGCCTCCTTTTAGCGGCATCCATACGCAGATTCTGAAGATAACCGAGGGGGGATTCCCCGGTGGCCTTTCTGACCCGCTGCTTAAAATGCCGGGGCTGATCCCTGCTTCCCTCGCAATGGCGTCGATGGTGATGTTTTCGGCGTAGTGTCCCTCCATCCATCCCTGGACATCCAATATGCTCCCATCGCCGTGATCTTTCCTGGCGCTGAAGATAGAATAAGGGGACTGGCTTTCCCGGTTAGGGTCAACCAGCAAGGCCTTTGCGCACACGGATGCCAGCGCTTCGGATCCAAAGGTCATGATAAGGTGGTATCTCAGGTTGTACATCGATGTGGCCGCCCCCGTGCAGATGAGGCCGGCTTCCTCGGTGAGGATCCGGTCCATCCTGAGATGCACTTTTGGATATCGGCGCCGAAAGCGTCTGGCAAACTGCCAGTTGGTCGTCGCGATCTTCCCGTCGAGAAGCCCCGTTCCTGCCAGCATAAAAGTGCCGGTGCACATGGCGGCGATGTTTGTCTTCCTCCGGTATCTATCGATCAGCCACTCCGAAATTTCTCCCACCTTCTGGGTCAAGGGTTCGTCCACGGGGAGAAATGGCGGGATGAGGATCAAGTCCGTCTGATTCACGTCCTCTAAGGCTCCATCAGGGTGAACCCGGATTCTCGCTGTTGGCCCTGACCGTCTCTCCTTCCACTGTCACGATTTCCGTCTCGAATAGCGAAGCCGACTTTTCCTTGTTCAGGGCTCGATACCATAAGTTCGCGATGGAAAAGGCGTCGATCAAACCGCTTATGCCCGAAAAGAGGCAGCCTTCAGCCGCCAGAAAGGTCATCCTCGCCATTATTCTCTCCCCCCGGCTTCATGGCCAATTCTGCACGCTTTTTGTCACTTATGCCACTTTCCTCCTTTCTTTTCAAGTGCTAATTTGCGGGTCATGGAAGAAGAACGAAAAAAGTCAGAAAGAAGTTGAGGTAGGAGTATGCTGCAACTGACGAAGCGCAAGGAACGAGCATCGACGACGCCGAGACGATCAAAAGATATGTCTGGAGGCCGAGGCCGACGATGTGGGCCTGGTGGATATGGACCGAGAATCGCTTCAAAGGAGCGAGAGGGGATGCAATACGACTTGATCCCCTTACGCGCAGTATCATTTCCGTCATCGTGCTGAACAACCGCGAGAACATTCAGAGCCCGGCCCGATACGTGGCCAATGAAGAGTTTCATCACACGGGGATAAGACTTCAAGCGTGGCTCGCGAGATCCTTCGCCGCCTGAATCAACTGGGCATTCGGGGGGGTCGTGGTCAACAAGGGATGGCCCATGGCGCTTGATCGATATCCGGGGAAGATCTGGGATGTAAGCCACAAAATCATGGCTGTGGAGGCCGGTCTCGGACACATGGGGATGAACCGGCTGGTTCTGCACCCGAAGTACGGCAGCTGCATTCAGTTGGAAAGTATCCTGATCAATGGG
>CAVOVO010000013.1:0-14781 GCA_963699845.1 uncultured delta proteobacterium | reverse complement strand
AGAACTCGCTTTTTGCAGGCAGCGACCGCGGTGCACGGGCCACGGCACTTTTTCTCGGCCTCATCCAGTCCTGCAAGGCGTGCAACCTCAACCCGTGGGAGTACTTTGACGATATACTCCGCCGTATCATGGGCCACCCGCTCAGCCGCCTTAGGGAGTTGCTCCCCGACCAGTGGAAGCCCCTCCCAAAGGACGACCGCGGCCTGATCATCCAACCTCACTGAAGCGAAAATAGGCCTTCGCCACAAATCTTCACTTGTCAAAGAACAGCGTCGATTGCCTCAGCCTGTCCCATCCTATCGAATCTCGTCACCCGTCGTCCAGGTGGGTTGGTCTGACGCTTACCTCGCCGGGTCGGTTCCCTGACCCAAAAGGGATGGTCTTTCAACCGCATACCAAAGGTGAAAATCCGGCTTGAGGGCCATGGAAGTTTGGCAAGATAGAACCAGGTATCGGGAGCGGGAGCAAGCAAATTCAACCACCCCGATTCTATGCTGACTCATTTGATTCCTTTCGATGAGGCTGGGGCAACCTGTTGACTCAAAAGCCTGACAAAACTTACCATGCTTCTGCCCTCCTTGCTGTCTGCGGATATACTTGCTGTGGTACAGTAAGACGCGCCACGAGGGGAAAACTAATGAATGTCTTTTGGATAGGGCTTTGGAGTTGAGCCATGCAGGACAAACAAGTATCAACGACTTGCTCCAACGAGCTCGGGACCTTCGCCGGGGTTTTCACGCCGTCCTTCCTGACCATCCGTCTTGGAAGGGGGAAAATAAAGGGCACCAATGATAAGGAATATCGCCCATGTCAGATTTCCTCCTTTCTCCGACCTAAAGCCGCCACCACGTGAAAGCGACATTGGGAAATCGAAGAGCCCCGGAGAATTTTCTACCAGGGGCTCTCGCAAAAATGCCTATGTTTGACCAAAATTCCTAATCGAAATCAAATAAGTTAAACTCTAACACATTGCCTCCCTCCTCCGACGAGGTCGGCATATATTGAACAATCAGCTTCGGGGCGAATAACACAAGGCGATTGACATCCTGAAGATTGTCTTTGTCATCCCCATCCATTCCTCGAACAGGCGCATAGGCGATATACATGGCAAATCTTTCCTGTAAAATTTTTTCACACCCTTGTTCATTGGCCATCTGTTCATTCACACGTTGAATCATTTTTTCCTTAGAGACGGCTTTGGCCATGAAGAGTCTTTGATCTATATTAAAAACCGGCCATCTCACCCGAAAACGGGAGATTAGACCATCATTTGACACACCAACGCTTGTGATGGAATCGACGACAAATAAGCTGTTGACAAGTCTTGGCACAAAATAGGTCCTTTCCATATCCAGGACGATTTCCGGATCCATTTGTTTCGGCTCAGCTGCAGCCCCTTTCAAAATCCGTTCTTGAATTTTCTGAATCCGACACCTCTTTTTCATTAAGACCTAATGCCGAGAGCAGGCTTAGCACTATCTCACGACCTTTTTCGGGGTCTATAGCCTTCGGGTTATTAGGAGTAAAAAGACGGCTTCGGTTAGCATACCGAATCTCGCCCTTGGCTAGATTAAATTTAATAAGAGAATTCTTTCCCTCATAGGCGCCCGCCAAGGTGTTAGGTGCGGCACCTCCTTTTTGAAATAGCCCCTCATCATTCAAAATCCTGTATATCTCTTCCACATTCAATCTCAACATCCAATTATCAGGTTCCACTTTAAGTAAGTCTGCTAACACCCGCTCATTGCCAACCTCCTCAGGCATGTATTTTTGAATCAATTCCCGATAAATCGGGCACTCCTGTGTATGCCCAGTATCGACAAGGGAGATCCCGAAAAATAGGATGGACAAGAAGAAAATCGTCGTTCTTTTCATGGTATTACTCCCTTCGTTGCTTCAAAGATTAAACTCAATTATTCCAATCGGATCCAAAGGCCGTCTCGCAATCGGGATCGCAGCCCTCGTAGTAATAATAGCAGTAATAGCCGACATTACTCGGATCTGATTTGACGTCGTTGTAGCGCTCTGTTGTTAGTCTTGACAAGCAATCTTGCGCGGTACTACCGACCGCATAGGCGATCGGACATTGAGTATAAGAACCGTTAATGTTTTCGCGATACATGTTTTCCATCCAGGCAATTCCGATGTTCGTACTAAAGGCATCGTCAGCAAAATCCCTGTAATCGTCTACAAAAGAAGCCCCTATCCACATACAACCATGAAAGCCGTCTAACTGGTGCAAGCGAAGCGAACCGAAAATATTGTAAGCGTGAGGAATCATATTATCATCCAGGCTATGGCAGGAAGATAAATGCAGAAACTCTAAAATCGTAATCGCCCACCCGCAGCTCATCTCGTCCGTTCAAGTAACAATCATCGTTGCAGTCTTTATACCGCATCTTTCCTCTCCAGTATTGACCGTCGTCCCCCCCGTGGGTAAAGATCATAACCGCATCGCCCTCATCCTCATAGGTCCGGTCTTCACCACATGAAAAGTCATCTTGCTCTGTAAATGGGTCCGCTGTCATATAGCCATTTACCCAACGGCGATCCTTTGTGAAATAGTCGTAGCAATGACCCCATAAACAAATATCAGTCCCGAAAAACCAATAAATGAAGCCCGGATCTGTAATTTCATTGTACCAAGCATCGCCCATATCATCCCAGTAGCTCCGAGAACCAGCAGAACAAGTCGATGTCCACTCGGTGATGCCATAAACTTGAGCTTCGTATGAACCACCGGCTACTGCCAATTCTACCGTTAAAAGAACAAATACTGATAGCACCATGAGCCTTATGAAAGCCTTGGTATTCATCGCTCACTCCTTTCTATTTGTGAAAAACGGGCATGAAAAACATAAATGGTGACCCAACTCATGTAGAATCATTGCATTTCCTTATCACCCCTTTCCCCATAAATGTTTATGACCACTGTTTTCAAATAACTGGTCTCGTGGCGTCTGATCTTGTTGACTCTAAATATGACCCCTATTGATCAATCGGTGATAAGAAGTCGCTCTTTTAGGTCCGAATTATGGGCGGTCTTGGCTTGTGCGTCAAACAAAATCGGGACGCAAAATCTTGTGTCCGGAACGCATGGACGTGAAAGGGGGCTTGCGCCCAGCAAGGCGTGTGGATGCAGACAGAGCCAGGGGGCTTTTCTTTCTGCTAGCTTCTTGGGGCCTTCTAGACATAGAATCCATGTGATTTCAACTTGATATACGGTGGCCCAAAACACCATCAGGCCCGGGGAAGCTATCAAGATATCTGCAACTCAGGACATCGTACCGTTCAAACTCTCTCCAATAGCTTTCGCGTTCTATCTAACCAGTATTCCATGCCCATTTCTCAGAACATCGTTTCTGCCTGTTTCACGTTTTCCATGCCCTTTTCTTTGTTGCCTGACTCAAGATAGAGTTCCCCCAGGAACCGCTTCCTCTGTCTTAAAGTTTCAGGCCTTGATCTTAGAGGCTCTCCAGTCCTTTCACGAGGCCCTCCACCGCATTCGAAACACAATTTGGCGTCCTTGCGGTCTTTGGTATGGAATTTCGAAAATTTCGGATCGCCCTGTCGTTCCATCCGTCAGTGTTATTGATTTTTTGTCATCGGGGTCTATTCGGGCCGCAATGTATCCACCTTCATGAAGGCATAGGGCGCAAAGGACATCTGGTCAACTTCGGCCACGACACTCCCTGGCAGCATAGTATTGTTCCCTATGGTATACACGGCCCCTAATACGCGACGCACTTCAACATCCGTCCAAGGATCATGATCCGAGGACCGAAAGATCAATTCGGCCGAGCCCATTTCGACAGAATTCGGACGCACTTCGACCACTTCCCGAATGAGGCGCGGATTGTAGTCGAATCCATCCCTGCCAGGAGCCGGAAAGTACTTGAAATTGTAAACGACCAAATCCATGTTCGAAGCCATTCTCTCCATAATCATCTTCTGGGCGGCTTCATCGTTGAACCGACCGTTAAGCTTTGCATTCACCTCAAAAAAACGAGTGTTGTGCCGTTCGGTCCACCCCGCCGCATTTTCCCCATCTCGTTGAATATGGATATCCGCCATCTTCTTTGGATATCCGAACACCTCACGGCCCAAGATCAACGCCATATCGTTCGTTACAGGCATCGCAAGGCAGTAAGCCCCTTCTTCTCCATTGTATTCTGCCTGCAAGAAAAGGGCGCTCTCCAAGTAAGTCACACCGAAATTGGTTTTTGGATAATTGGCAACAAAGGCGCCACCGATAGGAAACATAGCCGGCTTGAGGGGCGGTGGCAGTAACCGCTTCACGACTTCAGGCGTCGTTTCAAAGTAGACCGTCAACATTTCCGCATCATAAAAGACCGCAGACTGTTGGTACCCCTTGGCGATCTCTTCCAATGACTTGACAAAGCCCATGATTTGTCCTCCTTTCAAAATTTACATCAATTCCATTGCAGCGAGAGAAAGTGTCTCATTCACGCCGTCTTCAATCATCGAAGCCCGTGCATCCCGGAACATCTTCTCCACGGGGTACTCCTTGCTCAGGCCGAATCCTCCGAAGATTTGGATTGCCTCACTGGCAACCTTGAAGGCACATTCTGTGGCAAGGACCTTGGATGCCACGGCGTGTGGTCCCGATGGGGGCATCGTAACAGCGTTATAAAGAGCCATTCGACGGGTCAGGGATCTTACAGACTCCACCATGGAGAACATTTTAAACAGCTTCAGCTTAATGTTTTGATGCTCAAAGATGGCTTTTCCGCCTTGAATCCGTTCTTTGGCGTACTTGAAGGCTTCGTCAAAAGCAGCCTTGGCCAGACCCGCAAACACAACGCCCATTCCGCCATTCACTTTCGAAAGGCTTATTTCACGAAAACTCTCTAAAATGGCAGGATCCGGAACCACCATCCAACTCTTCGGAATGGCAACCTCCTCAAAGAAGATCTCCCCTTGGTTCAGCGGTCGCTGCCCTATCTTGTCCAACGGTTTTCCCCTGGTGATACCAAGTTGGTCCAATGGAACAACCGCTACGCCGGTCCCTTTCATACCCTTCGCCGAATCTAGACAGACATGGAGAGTCGCGTGCGTGGCAATGGAACCATTGCTGACCCAGGCAGATTTCTGACCGTTGATGACATATTTGTCTTCTTTCAACACAGCCCTTACATTTGGAACGATTTTCGAGTCCCTCGTTTCTTCCATGTGGGCAAGGACCCAATCTGAGCCATGATCAGGCTCGGTAATGGCCCAGCAGCCGATCAATTCTCCACGGTATCTTCGCAATAGGCACGCGCCCAATTCTGCAGCTGTGGGTCTGGCGGACAGAGCTGCAAGGGCGAAGGGCATACAGTCCACGCCGAAGCTGATGGCAAGCCCTGAATCCGCATAACCCATTTCTTCGACCATCAGCACCTCCGACATGGGATCGATATCTCCCAGTAGCCCTCCCGATGTCTTGGGTATGGTAGCCTTGTGAAAACCGAGCTCCCGAAACTTCCTGTAGACATCCCACAGGACCGATCCTTGAGCGATCACATCGGCCGGATCGTGGAGCTTGTCCAATTCTACCCCTGCCGGCCGTACAACCTCAGCGCCGAACTTCCTGACCATATCGCGCATCGCAATTTGTTCAGAAGTCAGATTGAGGTCCAGTTCTCGAATTCCCATTGCCGCTCCTTTCGTTGATAGACCTTTGAAAGCCAAGCAAACGGTGCTCCGATTGGTTGTGGAAGTTAAAGATACCTTTCTGGCCAGGCCTCACTGCCGCCGACAAAATTCGCCGTGAAGATCTTTGCCGGATCACTGGTCACTTCAACGTTGGGGATTTTTCCCCCCAAGAGGTTTTCAAAGCCCGTGGGGACGTAAAACGTGAAATCCAAAGGTTGGGTGATCCCGCCCGATACATCCGATATATACTTCGTAATCGACTCCGGGTCCGGATGCGTGATGATTTGCCCCGCATAGGTCCCTGTCTTCTGGGTCAGATCAGCATAGAAAAGTGCCCGGCCATACATACTCATGGGATCGATCTGGTTCGGAAAGTTTGGCCCGTACAGAATCGAACCCATATAGGCGAAGTCGGCCATTGGAAAGCTCGG
Organism: uncultured delta proteobacterium; assembly: GCA_963699845.1. Lineage (GTDB taxonomy): Bacteria > Desulfobacterota > DSM-4660 > Desulfatiglandales > Desulfatiglandaceae > CAWHLE01. Next base: position 8,692 of record CAVOVO010000013.1, on the reverse strand, counting down.
CCACTTACCGGCGCCCCACGTCATTTCCGACACGAAGAAGTCAGGAAGCTCTCTCATGGTTGACATCCGTAATGCCGCCAGGCAAACACTTCCGTAGTGACGGTCACCGAGAAGACTGCATCCAGTCTCGTTCCACTTAGGGTTGCTGTTCTTGATCATCTTTGAAAATATGCTGAATCTTCCTTTCAAATAACCCATTGCTTCTGTGGCCGCTTTCGAAAGGTAGTCCGCCCCCAGATGCAGCAAGATACCGTGTGCCCCGGTTTTCCCAAAGTCTTCAAAGGTGACAACGCCGTCTCCATCTTCGTCGAAGGATGACAAAAACTCCTTCTTCAATGACGACCCAGTCAATTGGTCAACCGCTTCCATGTAAGAGAGACAGGTCTTTTGAAGACCCCACGGCAGACAGAAGGCATCAAAATAGAGGGACCGGGTAAACACATCAGAGAACTTGCCCTCTTTCAAGCCTCCCAAATGACCCTGAATAGAGGTCAATGGGCTGTCCGCCACCAAATCATGGCCCATCACATAATAGTCTGTCTGACCCAGCCCCCTAGCTTCGGCCGCGGCAAAGACCCTGTCCCGGCTCAGGGGGCAATCGTAGCCCATCTGCGTGACGATGTTCTTCCCCTCAACCACTGGGACAGGCACCCTCTGCGGGAATCGTCCCCCATGCCCATCATCCAGTCCAGCTTCAACAGACGTTTTCAGGTCCACATTGGAAAACATGAATCTCCCACACAGTAGGTCCGTAGCCACCATGTCCAGGCCGGCAAAGACCATGCCCTCCTTTTCTTTGACACCCATGCCTATCCCCTGATGATCGATATTGATGGCTTCGATAGCGTCCGAGATGTGAATCATGAAAATGTCCTGGTCGGCAACCGCCTTGACAATGTCCATCATGGTGCCTGTCAACCCGCCCGTCTTGGCAATGATTGGCCTTCCGTCAGGATCCGTTTTGGGGAAACCCGTTTTGTGGTCCATGTCCGCATGCCAGACTTGGTGCGGAATGCTTCCCTTGATTCCGGGAACGGTTCTGTGAGGAACGGCGTAATCCCATTCATCGGATCCTGCCTTGATAGATTGCATGGGGTACAAACCGATCCCAAGATTCTTGATGATGTTGGTAAAGAGCGTCATCGCGTGCACTTTCAACTTCGGAACATTTACCAATATACAGCCTGGATTTGCCTTGAGGTCATCCGGACTCGAAGGATCTCCTCCCACGATGACCTTGTGGAGGGTGATGGATTTGAAATTGACGCCACCAGGAACACTGACCTCCCGACCCTTCCTGGGGTCGTCGTAGATTCTGTTCAAATCATAGACCATCAATTTGTCCGTGGCTTCGCCCACCGGGATGTAAGCGGACGCCAGACTTTCTTCATAACCCTTCATGGGGTCGTCGCCTCGCGTTGGGCGGAGAGGCCTCTTTCAGATACTTACGCACAAAATAGAACCCCCAGCCTCCAAAAAAATCTCCGCTTCGCCCTTCAATTACTGCTTCAGGGGTGATGGGTTCGGTTTCCTCCAGCCAACCTCGATAATTGGATTGCCGCGGAGGGTATGGCCGTTGCGGCCTCACCCAGGGCCATTTGGTGGTAAGTGATACCGAGCTTATCGTGGAACCACCTCATGAGAGCCGCTATGAACGCCCACTCTGTGCACGCAGTTGCGCCCGGCCCCGGACCGTGGGTTTGCGGATCTATATAATCGGGGTTGACCAGGTTTGGCTTAAAAAGGAGCTTTTGGCCCCTTTCCAGCCTCGATTCTATCTCCCGACTGAGGCCGGTTTCCTTTTCCAACGGAAATAACGCGAAATCCAGACTATTGAAAGTGTAGTCTATCTTTTCCTTGATCGTTTGCCAGGCCTCCTGACTCGTATTATCTATATACTCCTGGAGAAGTTTTCCGATGCCCGAATAGGACTTCTCCGGGTCCATCCGGACCACTCCCACGGGCGATCCACTGTGGTCGATTTCGCTCCTGCCGATCGGTGTATCTACTCTCATCGTCTTCTGCTCATTCATGGAATCCCCCTTTCTTCTGCGCACCTCCTATTGATTGGCCATTGAAGAATGGCACGTAAGGATATGCGGTGTTTTCACCATTTAACTCGCCCCGCCGAGCGGCATGAGGCCATCGATATGGTTTTGAAGTCAGATTGTTGGCGTGCCCGTCTCCGTCTCACGACAGGTTTAGCTGTGGCGTTATAATGCTTCAGAAGCCCCTGGCAGGATGATCATCGCCCGCCAAGGGCAAAGGTGGGGAATCTTGAGGAGCTTTCTCATGGACCGACCTCGGTGAGAGGTGGGAGAAGCAAGTACTCGTTGTTCTACTAAATACTATCCATTTTAAATGTCAACAGAAATCTGAATGGGATTCACATTTAAGAATCTCCTTCCACCCTGTCTGAGGGTACGCAGGGTTCGGCCTAACCTGAGGGGGGCCTTGGTGCATCCTTGCCGACTTTCGGTTCCCAGAAGAATCCGATTCGCCTTGGGTTGGGGATTTCTGCTATAAAAACCCAGGTGAATTCATACTCAAAATAACTGCTGGATCAAATGGATATTCACAGGAACCAGATGGTCAGACAGATTTCTAATCGCCCGTTACCAAGTCCTAAACCGCCAGCATGAAAAACATGCCGAGAGACGTGTGGGGGGGAGCCCAGCTATTTACGCTGATACTTTACACGTCATATTGGTAAGAAAATAGGGTACACCCCTGTGGGTGCAGAGAGGAAAAAGCCCCTGGGAGAAGTTAAATGGAACAAGGACTCATCTTATCGGATAAGGCCTGTTTCCTTTTCGGTCCGAAATCTTCACGCCTCTGGCCGAGCCGCACCTTTTTCGCCAAAGGCGATGGATGAGAGAATAAGATCGAATATGGGATGCATATGATTATCAGTGCCAGTCGCCGCACGGACATTCCGGCATTTTATGCCGAATGGTTCATGAACCGAATCCGGGCGGGCACCTGCACGGTGCCCAATCCCTTCAACCCCAGCCAGGTTTCGCGTGTGGCACTCACCCCTGAGGACGTGGAGGTAATCGTCTTCTGGACGCGTTACCCCCGCCCGCTCTTTCGTCATCTTGGCGAGCTGGAACGTCGGGGATACCGTTACTATTTTCAGTACACCGTGATGGGCAACCCCAGGGCGATCGACACAAAAGGACCCGCCTTGGGTGCCTCGCTAAGGACTTTTGGAGAGCTGGCAGATCGTATTGGCCCTGAACGGGTCATCTGGCGCTACGACCCCATCGTTTTCACTCCCAGAACAGGCGCAGATTTTCATCGACGAAATTACGAAAATATCGCTCGTAGTCTCAAAGGCCACACCAGACGATCCGTGATAAGCGTCGTGGACGTTTACCGCAAATCGAAACAACGTCTTGCCGAATTGGCTGAACAGGGCTGCGAGGTGTTGGATTGGAGGGAAGCGGCGCGCGATCGATATATCGCATTGATGCGGGTCATCGCAGAAATTGGGGAGGCCAATGGCATGGAGGTCGTGAGCTGCGCAGAAAAGGACGACCTCCGCGCTTACGGCATTCGCCCGGGAAAGTGCGTGGATGACAAGCTCATTGCCGGTGTCTTTGGCATTGAGGTACCCGGGAAAAAGGACCCGTCTCAACGGAAGGACTGTGGCTGTGTGGTCAGCAAGGACATCGGCATGTACGATACCTGTCCATTCGGGTGCAGGTACTGCTATGCCACGAAGAGCCTTGAGCAGGCCCGGATAAACAGGGAAAGGCATGACTCCAATTCACCTTCGCTGATCGCCAATGGTAATGCGGTTGGAAAAAAAAGAGGAATCAGTCTCAAAAACTGACTCCTCCAAGCCACACAAGAAGGCGAGATATTAATATGGTGCGGAAGGGGGGACTTGAACCCCCACGGGCGTAGCCCACTACCCCCTCAAGATAGCGTGTCTACCATGTTCCACCACTTCCGCACATTGGAAGCCATCACTGCTTGTCCGTTCCCCCGGCGTCTTGCGGCGGCGCGGGTGACGCAGGGCTTTCCGCGGCCGGGATCTGCGTCTGGGGGACGCGCTCCATGACCGATGATGTGCTCCCTTTCCCGAAAAAGATCGAGAGCCCGAGCGAGGTCAGCATAAATATGACGGCAATGGCGGTCGTCACCCTGGAGAGGAACGTTGTCGCCCCGCTGCTTCCGAAGACCGTCTGGCTCGATCCGCCGAAAACCGCCCCCATGCTGGCGCCCTTGCCCTTTTGAAGCAGCACGATGACAATAAGGCCGAGGCAGACAAAAATATGTAAGAGAACCACCAGTATCTTCAAATTTCCAACCCTCACATTAGATACGATTCGAAATGAATTTTTCTATCATATCCAAAAACCAAGACTTTGCAACAAAAAATCAAAGGGCAGGTTCGGGATCACGCCCTAAGGACGGCCTGGGCACGGTTCAGAGGCTTCCTTCGAGTCTCTCTCCAGATGCGTCTTCCCGGTAACGACCTCCGAAGGCTTCAACGTGAGGGCCATGACGATGGCATCTTCCCCCGTGTCCGCATAATAACGTCGCCTAAGCCCCACTTCGGTGAAGCCCATCCCTGAGTAAAGGGCCCTTGCCGCATGATTGGACGGCCTCACCTCAAGCCATATCTTTCGAACATCCTCTTCCGCGCCGGCCTGAATCAACTTCTCCATGAGAAGGCGGCCGAGTCCCCCTTTTCGCATCTCCGGGTGAACGGCAATGTTCATCAAATGGATCTCGCCTGCGGCCACCCAAAAGCAGATGTAAGCCACCAGGATGGTCCCCGAAAAGATCCCCCAGAACCGGGAAATGGGGTTTCTCACCTCATGCTCGAAGGACTCCCGCCCCCATGGGGAAGGAAACGAAGCCCGTTCGATATTCAAGATGTCGGTCAGGTGAGTGAAAAGGTTCTGGGCCGTAATCCGGACGAGAGCACTCATTGAGATTCGAGCAGTTTCCCTGCCAGCGCGATGGACCGTTTCCCTTCTTCCAGAGCTTTCGCACCCAGTTCTTCCAGACCGAGCTGGTGACGATGCTGGGCAATGGTGATGATCATGGGTAGGTTTACACCCGTCAAGACATCAACACTTCCTTCCTGAAGGAATGAAAGGCTCACATTGCACGGTGTGCCGCCAAACATGTCGGTCAGAATCATCACACCACGGCCTCGATTCACCGCCTTGACCCGCTCAGCGATGGTCTTCAAGACCATTTCGCTCTCGGTACTCGGTGTGATGGAAATCGCCTCTGCAGCCTCGAGGCGGCCAACAATAAGCTCTGCCGCAGAAAGCAATTCCCTTCCCAAATCACAGTGGCATACGACCAGCAAACCGATCATGGCGCCCCTTCCATCTTCCGAGCCGTTTCCCCTCGTCAGGCCTCCGAGGATTCCTCGTCGGTATCAACGATGGTCCGGTAAATATCTCCTGAGCTCTTCGCTTCCATCAATTTTTTTCTAAAAACACTGCTCTTAAGGATCTTAGCGATCCTCGCCAGGACCTTCAGGTGGATGCCGGCCGAGTTCTCCGGGGCGATCAGCAGAAAAAAGAGATGCGCCCGCTGTCCGTCCACGGAATCGAAATCAAGCCCTTGTCTGCTCCTGCCAAATGAGATGATAGGCCGATGACATGCCGCCGATTTTCCCGTGGGGAATGGCCACGCCTTCCCCGATTCCCGTGCTGCCGAGTCGTTCCCGCTCGATCAGCACCCGGACCAAGGTCCCCTTGTCCAGGGATGACTCGTGTTTTGACGGGCTTCCACCAACTCCTCCAGGACCGCCTGCTTGTTCTTGGCCCTCAGCTCCGGGATGATGTGTGCCTCGGTGAAAATCTCTGACAATTTCATCGCGTCGACCACTTTTCTGGGGCTAGCTCGACCGGCTCAATAAGCCCGAGATCGCCGTCCTTGCGTCGGTAGATGACGTTGATGACCTCGGTGCCGGCGTTTCGAAAGACCAGGAAATCCATTTTGGACAGACTCAACTGCATGGCGGCCTCTTCCGGATCCATGGGTTTGGCGTCCATCCGCTCCACATGGATCACCGGTTCTTCCCCGGTCATGGCTATGGCCTCTTCGGCTTCTTCGCTGGCCAGTCGGTCCTCGCCCTTGATATTCTCGGTTCGAAAGCTCCTGGTCTCGGATCAAGGTGCCTTTTCACCTGCTTTTCGATCTTGTCCATGACCTGATCAATGGCCGAATACATATCACCCGTCTCTTCCACGGCCTTAACCAAGGTCCCGTTCACGCTCATGCTCACGTCCGCCTGATGTCTGAATTTCTCAACCGTCAGAACCACATGGGCCTCCAACGGGGCATCCATGTATTTCCTGAGCTTTGATATTTTGTCTTCGGCATACGTCCTTAAACTTTCGATGGGCTCGGTGTGTCTGAACGTTACGGTGATGTCCATAGATACCCTCCAATAGGTCCATACTTCCAACGAGACGCGCTGCGATCGAAAACGGAGCGGGGTCTTCCAACGGATCGGCGTTCATGGGGCCCTTTGCCCGAGACAGATCCTCAATAAGGGTCCTCTTCTCTTCCTGGACGGCAAGATTCCCATGCCCTCACGGTATTTGGCAACCGTGCGGCGCGCCACATCTAATTATTGTGTTCCTTCAGAATGTCGGCGATCTCCTGATCGCTCATAGGGTCTGGCGTTTTCCTCGCCTTGACGATATTGCGAATGTGCTCTTTGACGCTCTCCGAGGCAACCGATCCCCCACAAGCACTGCTGATGGCGCTGTTGAAGAAGAACTTCAGCTCAAAGACCCCCTGTGGGGTGTACACATACTTGTTGGTCGTCACCCGCTGATCGGTGGACTCGTGCATCTGTATATCTTCGGCCACGTCACGCAAGGACGAGGGGTCTCAGGTAGGTGATGCCATCATCGAGAAAATCCCTCTGAAAACGGACGATGCTTTCGGTCACGCGATAAATGGTCCTCTGCCGCTGGTGAATGCTCTTGATCAGCCAGGCCGCGGACTTGAGCTTGTCCTGGATGTAGGTTCGCGTGCCGGCCGGCAGGCCATCGGACATCGTGAGCATGTCCCGGTAATAAGGACTCACACGCAGCTTGGGCAATCCATCCTCATTCAGGACAATTTGGTAATCATCCCCCACCTTGAAGACGTATATGTCTGGGCTGATGTAAACGGTCTGCTCGTCCGAATAGATCCGCCCGGGCTTCGGCTCCAACCCCCGAATGACCGACACGGCCGAGACCACATCATCGAAGGAAATGGACAGACTCTTGGCGATCTGATCGTATCGCTTCTCCTCCAGGTCCTTGAGATGGTCCGTAATGAGTCTTTCGACGATGCTTCCGTCCAGACCGTGGAACCGCAACTGGATCAGGAGGCATTCCCGGCTGTCCCTGGCGGCGACACCCACAGGATCGAAATTCTGAACAAAAGCAATAACCTCACTGACCTTTTCAGACGGTTGCCCGGTCGCTGCGCAAAGCTCTTCGAGGGAGATATCCAGGTAGCCATCCTCTGTGAGGTTTCCGATGATGTTTACCGCGATCTCTTTGTCTTCATCCGTAAGCCCGCTCATGTTGAGCTGCCACAACAAATGGGAATAGAGCGTCACCCGTGTGGTGGTCATGTTTTCAAACGGCGGAGCCTCTCCGTGCTCGTAGGCCGTTTCAGCCCACCCCGTGTTGTATTCGGTGATGTAGTTCTCCCAGTCCACATCGTCCCTCGCCCGCTCGTCGACGGTCACCTGGCGCAGGTCGGAGACCTCTCGTTGGGGCTCCTCCTTGTCGGGGCCCGCAGCGGCTTCTTCGTCGGCTTCGCTCCCGAACTGCTCGTCCAGCACCGGGTTGATCTCCATCTCCTGGTAAATGCTGTCGAGCAGCTCAAGCCTCGATAGTTGAAGAAGCTTGATCGCCTGCTGCAGCTGGGGCGTCATGATCAGCTGCTGATTCAGGCTCAGGGACTGTTTTAGCTCTAATGCCATCTCTCAATCACAAATCGATTTATATGGGGACCCGTCCGCAAGGCTTCAACTCTCGGTTTTCGATCACATGCAAAAATTCTCGCCGAGATAGGAACATCGGGCAACTTCACTCTGAACGATCTGATCCGGAGGGCCTTGCTCAATGATCCTTCCCTCGCAGATGATGTACGCGCGATCACAGACGCTCAAGGTTTCGCGAACGTTGTGGTCTGATATCATAATGCCAAGACCCCGCTCTTTCAACTGCCGGATGATCTGCTGAATATCGAGCAGGGCCAGGGGGTCAATCCCGGCAAATGGCTCGTCGAGCAGCATATAGTGGGGCTCCGTTGCCAGTGCCCGTGTGATCTCGACCCTCCGCCTCTCGCCGCCCGACAGCGAGGATGCCTTTTGCTTGGCCAGATGCTCAATGTTCAATTCCGTACCCGGACCACGAGGTGAGCGAGGCCCTCTACTACCACTCCGTCGCGAAGCAGGGGTTCAAGCAGAAGGCCTGCCCCGCGACCGACGAGGTGGGAAAGACTCTCGAGCAGGTCCTCGCGACCCTCGACGACACCGCGCGGGCGGGCGTCTTCGCCCCGGTGGCCGACAGCTGCGAATTCTGCGACTTCCAGGGGCTGTGCGGCTCCCAGCGCGAGGCCCGCGCCGAGCGCAAGCACGCCGACCCCCGCCTCGCGGGCTTCTGGAAGCTGAGGGAGATCCCGTGACCGCCGCGGCAAAGAA
>CAVOVO010000012.1:0-32284 GCA_963699845.1 uncultured delta proteobacterium | reverse complement strand
CAGTCTACAATCCATTTTCTGATGGAATACATGATTGCCCCTATAGATTTACTAAATCTGATGGGAATATTCTATGAGGAGATTGGAAATGAGGTGAAAGAGCGCTGACATCTAATCCAAATTTAAAATCGGAATCTTTTTGGGAAGCAAATCGTGCATCATGACAATCTCGTCAAGAAAGGAGTAAATCATGAAAAGGATCATATGGGTTTTCGTAATGGCTTTGGTGCTTGGTCTCGTCTCCTATCCAGTGATAGGGAATGCACAGATGGGATCCGGCTACGCCCCGGGGTATGATCGAGGGTACGGCCCTGGCTATGGCATGGGACCCGGGATGATGGGGGGCATGATGGGCCCTGGGATGATGGGGCCTGGCATGATGGGTCCGGGTTACGGTTACCAGCAACCCCCCCAACAGCAGGGGCAATGGAACTATTGCCCGTGGTGTGGAGCGCCTCAAGGGCGTGGAGGGTATGGACCTGGCTATGGCATGGGGCACGGGATGATGGGACCAGGATACGGTATGGGCCCAGGTATGATGGGCCAGGGTTACGGTATGGGTCCCGGCATGATGGGGCCTGGATACGGATATGGGCGTGGATACGGCCCCCAGTATGAACGGCAGGAACCGTTGAATGAGGAGCAGGCCAAAAATCAAGTGGAAAATTACCTGAGTGCATCGAGAAACCCGAATTTGAAATTAGGCAAGATAGAGGATAAGGGGAATTACTTTGAGGCGGAAGTTGTCACCAAGGAGGGATCCCTGGCAGATAAGATTGCGGTGGATAAAGACACCGGTGCCATGCGGTCTGCCTATTAACATCAAACCGATACGCTGGACGAGGCCGTGACCACGGGAAGAATATGATTCTATCGGATTTTCACGACAGACAACGTCACATCGGCTTCCTGAAGGGAGGAGCCAACAAAGAGCCTTCAGCGTATCGGTTCCTGGCCATCACACATCCCCATTTCCAAAAACTGATGAATGAAAGGAAAACGCCCTTCATGGCCTTTGCGGATTACGATGTGGCGCCATATGGCTTCAACGACTTCTTCGATGCCCTGCAGATGTTTGTGAGCGACGATACGGTCGGCATGGGAATCGGAAATCTGGACTTCAAATATCCCATGTTTGGAATTCCTACCATCCGGTTTCAGTCATGACATCCTTTTTAAGAATGAAGAACCGAATGATTGCGATGCTGACGAGTCGGTCCCCATTTCTAGCAAAACGGATCGCGGAGGCCTTTCCTTCGATGGAAGTGGAGGATGCTATACCATGGGAGCCCTTTGAAACATCTCTTCCAAAGTGCAGGATTTCCCTTGTCACGACCGCCGGGGTTCATCACAAAGATCAGATGCCTTTTGACATGCAAGACCCGGAGGGGGATCCTACCTTCAGGGCCATTGACGCGTCCCGGCCCGTTAGCGATATTATGATCACCCATGACTACTACGACCATTCAGACGCGGATCGGGACATCAACATCGTTTTTCCGATCGAAAGGCTCAAGGAACTCGAAGATGAAGGCCTGATCGGTGAGGCGGCAAGCATTCATTATGCCTTCATGGGGCACATCACCGGCCGTCATGTTGAAACCCTTTTGCAAAAGAGCGCTCCGGAAGTGGCTATGAGATTGAAGGCCGGCAATGCGGATGCAGTCGTTTTGGTACCCGGGTGAGGCATATGCAATCAGTCCTTGGGGCTGATTCAGAGAGAGGTAGAGAAGGCGGGGATCCCCACCGTCGGGATCTCGATCGTTCGAAAAATATCAGAAAGGGTAAGGCCTCCCCGAACCGTGTTTCTTTCATGGCCTTTCGGCCATCCCTTGGGGGAGCCTTTCAACATCTCCCAGCAGCGGACCGTCCTCATGGATACGCTCAGCGCCCTTTGTTCTATAAAAGAGCCCGGGACAATCATCGATTTGCCATATCCATGGAAGAGGCACAAATATGCTGAATCCGGTGGAGATCATTTGGTTCAGCTTCTAGACAAACACCAAAAGAACTGAAAATAATCCCCCGCTTCAATGCTTCTTTGCTTGCTTTTCAAATCAATTGACTCAATCCGCAATGGAGAGATTCCGATCCAGACCAATCACATTCACATCTCGTTTAATTACAGCAAGAAGGGCCGCCACTCCCGAACTCTTCCCGGTTGGACCTGGCCAATCTCTCGATAAATCGGCCGACGACGCCTTTCGGCTTGAGGTACTTGCCGGGATTCTTTTCAAAGGCATCCAGGCAACTCTGGGCGCAGAAATAGTAATCTCTGCCTTTATGCTGGGCCATCAAATTCGATTCTCCCGTGTCCACATCCATCCCGCAGACGGGATCCTTTGCTCTGTTATGTGTTTGCGTTTCCATCCACTTCCCTCCCTTTCCCTGGTTGCTGAAATATCTGAGGGTTTTGGTGTTCTTATGCAGTACTAACTTTACATGTAATCACCTTGATGGTGCATTTCAATGCCTCTTTATCTCGGCCGTACCAGCCCGTCCAATATCAATAACGACTCACGTCTTTGTCCAGCTCAGAGTCGTCGAAGGGCTTTCTGGCTTCTCTTGAGGCTGTTAAAAGGCCCTTATTGATCTTCCATATCATATCTCAAGAGAGATCCCTTTTCTTTTCCTCAAATTCCTGCTTGTCGATCTCTCCACGAGCATAACGTTCCTTCAGGATATCAATCGCTCTGGTTGACGTGCCCTGGCCTGGGATCGAATACCCTTTTGTGCTATGCACCAGCCATTTGATAAGAAAAATCAACCCCACAATGATGAGGACCCAGAATACAATCATAATAACGCCTCCAAACCATCCCATCCCCCATCCGTACATCATTCCAGGACCCATCTGCCAACCTTCATATCCTCCCCTTTGTGCCAGGGCCTCGCCATTCTGGGCGAAGAGAAAGAGCAACAGGGTTGCTGTGAGACTACGCATGGCAAATTTCTTGATTTTCATGGGAGATCCTCCTTTTCAGCAAAACGATTCACACTTCTTGCCGGAACCAGGATGTACCATCATTCCCAGTTCATCTAGCCGGGACCCATACCCCAGTTATGCCAATAATTTATCAAACTTCACTGCGCTTCAATCCACGGTGACTATATTCGCCATCCCAGCCATCATGTGATAAAGGTTGTGGCAGTGATGGAACCACTTGCCCGGGTTATCCGCAATGAATTCAATTTCAAGGCGTTCCATGGGGTTGACAATAACTGTGTCCTTCTGGATCCATTGCGATTCTTCAAGGTAAGGATTGACTATACTGAAAAAATGCCCATGAAGATGCATGGGATGGGGCATCATGCTCCGGTTTCCGTAGCCCACCCTCACCCGCATGCCGCGTTCTATATGGATCGGTTCCACGTTGGGATAGACCTGCCCATTAATGGTCCAAAAAGGTGAATGCATGCCTCCGCTCAAGGTCTGAAAAATGCTTTTGTTTGGCCTACCCAAAACCATTGGCGGTTGAGGATCCTTGCATCTCATATCCCAATATCCCAAAAGCCTTCTTGTGGGACGGAAATCGGGAGGGATAGGGGTCTGTGACTGGGTTCCCTCATAGGTGATGGGTATACGTAGCCCTCCTTCGCCGAACCCCCTTTCGTTGGCCGCCAGCAACCAGGTTCCGGGATTGTCGGCCTTGAACACCACATCATAGCGCTCCCCCATGCTGATGCGCAGCACATCCGTTTCAATGGGCTGGACAGGTCGGCCGTCCGTGTGCGTGATTATCATTACGTGACCCGCCAATTGGAGATCATAAATCGTGCTTGAAGACGGGTTTATGAGCCGGAGTTTCACCGTCTCTCCCCTTTTTACCAGAAGGGGTTCCATGTGCGTCGACAACCTTCCGTTCACCGCGTACCCGTCATAATAAGGTTCGAGCAGAGGGGCGTCGGGTTGGTCGAAACCCCTCCTCATGCCCATTCTGCCCCCCATCATGCCGCCCATCATGCCCATTGGGGGACGCCGCCTTGTCCCGGCAATCCCGCCTTCATCTTTCATCACCCAGTCCTCCAGCATGATGGTATATTCCCGGTCGTAGGGCATCTCTTCTCTTGAAGGTTCGATGATCAGAGGCCCGTAAAGTCCCTGGTCCAGTTGATACCCGGCATGGGAGTGATAGATGTAAGTGCCTGCGGGCTTTGCCTCAAATTCATACACAAAGGTCTCCCCTGGCATAACGCCTTTCTGGGTAACTCCAGGAACGCCATCCATGGGGTTGGGGACAGGGACGCCGTGCCAGTGGATGCTCGTCTCCTCGGGAAGGGAATTTTTCAGGACTACCCGTATTATTTCCCCCTCTTTCACCCTGATTTCCGGCCCCGGCACCTGGCCATTATAGGTCCAGGCCCAGAAATCCGGTGCTGCACCCAGATTCACTCTGGTCCTTGAGGCCGTAAGGTGAAACTCTCTCACAGCGGCGGTGGCCTTTGCATGAGAAAGAGCGATCAGCGGCGTTGGGATGCATGAGAAGGCGGCTGCGGTCAGCGTCTTTTTCAAAAATGATCTTCTGGTAACTTTCATAATTCTTCTCTCAATCCTTTGCATGCTCCTCAATAGCCTTGCGCTTCAACACTTCCATGATCGTTCCCTCGGAATCCGAAATACGCTCATCTCCAGCCCATGCCGAAGCCGCCCATGTGGCCGTAGTTACCGTAACGGTCGGTCCCTCTCTCGTAAGAATTGGGAGCTCCACGGTATCCGCGGCCGGATCGATCATTCGGTGCAGACTGATCGCCAGGTTGCTGATTGTACTCACTCCTGTAGTCTTGGTTCGGTTCTTGATAAGATCTCCCGCCTTGGTCACAATAGGCGGACCCTGGTCCCCAACTTCCCATCATGCCATAGCCTCGCCCCATCCCCTGGACCCCGGGCGAACACCGGAAGGGCCAGAGCGGAAGTGAAAAACACGATCCCCAAAACCGTCATCAACTTTCTCATGATTTATCCTCCAATGTCTCTTTGTGTTTACGCTTCCATAAAGCAAGTGCTATGCCACAATGTGGCACAATCAATCAAAGAGGCTGATATCTTGCAGATATTATGGGTTCAGGTTCAGGAGTGGCGGATCAAATGATCCTGTTTGGCTGGATACCTTGTATCCGATTCCGGGAAGGATAAGTATTCGCATGGATAAAAAGTATCCATTAACCGCAAGCAGGGATTTCATTTCTTTGAGGCTTTGGCGAGGCTTTGTATATAGCTCACGACGTCCCAGATCTGATTTTGCGTGAGGGTCCCTTTCCATCCAGGCATTGGGGCTCGGCCGGTTTCGATCTTCCAGGCGAGCTCCCCTTCGGGGTCGTGTGCCCCGGCCTCGACGAGATTGGGAGGCTTGGTCTTAAGGCCTGCCGCCGCCGGGCCATCTCCATGACCTGACTGACCGTGGCAGAGGACGCAGTGTTTCTGAAACAGGTCTTTTCCCTGCCTGACCGATTCGGGGGTCGAGGGCACCGGGTTGCGCTGTTCAACGGCCTCTTTCGGGACACCCCATTCATCATACCCACCGCTTTGTTTCTTTCCTTCTTTTTCGTAGGCCTGGAGGTTCGTCGAGACAAAGGCGAATGCCAGAAAAATCATTACCATTTCAACCCATTTGAGCTTCATGATCCGACTCCTTCAATAAAGGCTTTGTTCCGCCCCCGTCCATGGCAGTGGATCAAAAAAGATCCCCCCAGCGGCCGGCTCCAAACCCGGTCCATTGCTCAATATGGTTACCGGAATGCAGAAAAGAAGCAATAGGGTAAATCCTGTATTTCTTCCGCCGGGGTCACTTCTCACTCACCGACGAACAACTCGGTGCTGAGATACCGCTCGCCCGTGCTGGGCAGAATGACAACCATTTGCTTCCCTTTTGATTCCGGCCTGTTGGCCACCTTCAGGGCCGCAGCGACCGCTGCCCCGGAGGAGATGCCGCAGAGGATCCCTTCCTTGCCGGCCAGGTCCCGGGCCTTTTCAAAGGCCTCTTCGTTGGTGACGGTCACGACCTCATCAATGATGTTTCTGTTGAGCACCTCCGGAATGAAACCCGCCCCGATCCCTTGAATCTTGTGGGGCCCGGGTTTTCCGCCGGAAAGCACAGGCGATGCCTCAGGCTCCACGGCAAAAACCTTGAATGACGGTTTTCTCTCCTTGATCACTTCACTGACGCCTGTAATGGTCCCCCCGGTTCCAACGCCCGCAACCAGCATGTCCACCCGGCCCCCCGTATCTCTCCAAATCTCCTCGGCGGTGGTCTCGCGATGAATCTGGGGGTTCGCAGGGTTTGCGAACTGGTTTGGCATGTAAGCATTTGGAGTCTCCCGGAGGATCTCTTCGGCCTTTCGAATGGTACCCGCCATCCCCTCGCCGCCCGGTGTGAGGAAAACCTCGGCACCCAGATGTTTCAGGAGCTTTCGCCTTTCCACGCTCATGGTCTCCGGCATCGTCAGAAGGAGGCGATAGCCTTTGGCAGCGCAGACAAATGCAAGCGCAATACCCGTGTTTCCGCTTGTCGGCTCGATAATGAGGCTCTTCTCGTTGATGAGCCCCATGGCTTCCGCTTTGAGGATCATGGCGACGCCGATCCGGTCTTTGACACTCCCCAGGGGGTTTTGGAATTCGAGCTTGGCCAGCATCTCCACGCCGGTCCCCTTTGAAATGCTGTCGATGCGCACGAGCGGCGTCGAGCCGACCACACCCAGAAGGTCTGAAAAAATCTTTTCCATTTTTCGGTTTCCTTTCCAAAGACCTGTGAGACGTGAATTATTCTTCGGAGCGCTCCTTAAAGACAAGTCCTGGTTTCTTCAGGAACACCTTCGTATCCGGTGGCACGGATTCCGTGATCCAGACATTTCCGCCTATGACCGATCGAGCGCCGATGACCGTGTCCCCGCCAAGGATCGTCGCCCCGGCATAGATGATAACATCATCCTCGATGGTGGGATGGCGTTTCTTCTTTCTGAATCGTTCCCTGGCGTTCTTTGGCAACGAAAGCGCCCCAATGGTTACGCCCTGGTAAAGACGGACGCTGTTCCCAATCTCTGTCGTCTCCCCGATCACAACGCCTGTGCCGTGATCAATAAAGAAACTTGCCCCGATGTGGGCGCCGGGGTGGATATCGATCCCCGTTTGGCCATGGGCGTACTCCGTCATAATCCTTGGCATGAGCGGAATTTGCTGGTGGAAGAGCTGGTGGGCCACCCTGTAAACCGTGACCGCAAAGAGACCGGGGTAGCTGAAGATGATCTCATCAAAGCTGGCAGCCGCCGGGTCGCCCTGGTGGGCGGCCCGGATATCCTTCGCGAGGGTAACCCTGAGGTCAGCGAGTTGCGCAAGGAACCTT
Source organism: uncultured delta proteobacterium (assembly GCA_963699845.1). GTDB lineage: Bacteria > Desulfobacterota > DSM-4660 > Desulfatiglandales > Desulfatiglandaceae > CAWHLE01. The sequence continues at coordinate 24,947 of CAVOVO010000012.1, read as the reverse complement.
ATGGCCTCCTCCTGGCCCCGTTCCTCACACATGACGCACTCCAGTCCATGGCGGATGCAGTCGTGTCGGATGGAGAGTGCGATCTGCTGCGAAAGCATTTCAAAGAGCGCTGTCGCCTCCTGGCCCAGGTAGTATTCAAGGTTTATCTTGTCCAGCCGTTCGGTTATGAAATAGCCGGGATAAAGGAGTCTGAAGATGCGTTTAAGCACTTGGATGATGGACTCCCTTGACGGGATGGGTTCGGGTCCCACGTGGTCAAAGCACGCTTCATGATCACAGGATCTGACAAGGCCCCGCACGATTTCCGGTATTTCTTCCCTGAAATGACGCGTCGTTCGGATTTCCTGTCTGCATTTTTCTTCTCTAAAAGGTTCCGCCATCGGGTGTCTCCGTTCGAATCATTTGAACATTAGGTATTCGGGTTGTTCCATTTCGATGTCTTATTACCGTATCATAAAGGGACGGCCGCGGGATTGCAATTCTGCGCCTGGATTTGACCGCCTTCTGAGAGTGGTTAACGTAGGGGCACAAGAGAGGCGTGTCCTCTTCGTGACACCGATCCAATAAGGAGACCCCAGATGGATGACTTAAAAGTCGCCACGGAACGGGACCCCGTGTGTGGGAAATTGGTAAGTCTTGCAGAGCCAGGCGTTTCTTGTTCATACAAGGGGCGGGAATATCATTTCTGCAGCAGCGATTGCCAGGGCGCGTTCGAGAAGAAGCCCGACAAATATCTCAAGTCCAAGGGGTTTATCGCCCGCTTTCTTGAGAGGCTTGCCAGGTCGAACCAGGCGCAATTCGGAGATAAAGGACCCACCTGCTGCAACTGAGGGCGTTGATGCGGTGCCTGGATCGCACCCTACCATTGTCGATCGGTCCCAAGCCGGGCCGAATCGTCCCCGCTTGACACCCTTCATGACGTGAACTATTCTTTCGAAGATGAGGGCAACATGATCAAGACAGACAAAAACGGGCGTCGCATGGCTGCGGCGCTGATCTCTGTGCTGTTCTGGACTTTTGGCAGCCTGGGCGCTACGGGGATGGTTTTTTGTGTGGCCGGGCCGGACCACACCGGGATCGAACCGAGTCACTACGGCCTGCACACGCCGCCCCAAAGCACGGGAGACCATGAACCCGCCTTTGGCTCGAAACGATTCCGTTCGGCGGGCAGCGGATCTTGGGCCTTGCATTGACATGCCGCTTCCCGGATTCGCTTCCAGTCGGCCCCATTCCGAATATCCCCAATTCATGAAGCTCTCCGCCTTGCCTCTTCAGACAACGAGTCACCATAGCCTTTTGGCGTGGATCACCGATCGACACGCACAAAACTCACCGCCCTCAATACCGGTTTCCTGCGGTTCTTACCTGAAAACCACCGTATTGCTCATTTGATCGTCTTTCTTGCGTATAACGACATTTGAGTGAGTTATCCCTTTTAGCTGATTAACATCCCATTATTTGAGATGGATGGAGGGGTTCATGTCCAATGCGATTTTGACATGGTATTCCATGCTCAGCCTTCTGACCGCATGGCTCGTGGTGGCCGGCCTGGCCGGTCGTGCGGCCTGCGGCGAAGAAAAAGAACCACCCGATGCAGGGCGGTCTCAGGTCACATCAGAGCGAAAGAGCATCGCGCCCAAAGGCGTAATTACCGTTAGCCAGGCCTTGTCCTCGGCCCTCCAAAATAACCCCGACCTCCAGTCGGTCTCCGCCGAGGTCAAGGCTCAGGAGGCGCGAGCCTTGCAGGCCGGACTCCTGCCCAACCCTGAATTTGGAATCGAGGCTGAAAATTTCGGAGGCTCAGGGGATGTGAATGGATTTGACGCCACCGAAACGACGATCCAATTGAGTCAGCGCTTTGAGCTGGGCGAAAAGAGGGCCAAGAGAAAACAGGCTGCGTTCCTCGGGCGTGACGTCGCTCAGACGGATTATGAGGCCCGACGAGCAGACGTGCTTCACGGCGGTGCAAAAGGCGTATGTGGGGGTGCTGTCTGCCCAGGGGCGTGTCTCCCTGACAAGAAAGCTCGTCACCATTGCGGAGCAGGTCCTCCAGACCCCCTGACATCGCCCGACTGATCACTTACAGAGCGTTATTCGATCCTTGCAAGCGCCTTCGAGGAAGCGGAATCCTTGAAAACACGCATCATCCCTGATGCCAGGGTCGCCTTTGAAGGCGCAAGGGAGGGCTATCAACTGGGCAAGTTCGGCTATGTCTTCATGTTGGACGCACAGCGCATCCTCTTTGATGCAGAGATCCAGCATCTCGATGCCCTGACCACTTACCATCAGACCCTGGCTGATGTGGATCGCTTGACCGGGCTTCAGGTCATATCTTACGGAGTCAAACCATGAATCGAAAGATAAAGGTGCAGATATTACTGGGGGCAATGGTCCTCCTTGGTGTTACGGCTGCCTTTGTGCTGCTGCCGCCCTTCGCCCATGAGGCGGAAGACCAGCCAAATCAAGCGATCAAAGAAGACCGACACGACGAACATGAAGACGAAGAACGTATCCGGCTAACCGAGGAAGAGATGAAAGAGTTCGGCGTGGAGCTCTCTCCGGCGGGTCCCGGGAAACTCAAGATCCATGTGAATCTTCCCGGGGAGATCGTGCTCAACGCAGATCGCGTGGTCCATGTGGTGCCACGTGTCCCGGGAATTGTGAGCGTGGTCCGAAATACGCTTGGGGACCGGGTCCGAAAAGGCGAGACCATGGCCGTGCTGGAGAGCCGAGATCTTGCTGACGCAAAGGCGACGTTTCTGGCCGTGCGGGAACGGCTCTTGCTGGCGGAGGCAAATTTCAGACGTGAAGAGGGCCTATGGGAGAAGAAGATCACTGCCGAACAGGAATTTTTGCAGGCGAAGCAGTCATTGGCAGAGGCCCGCATCGAATTGAGGCTTGCCGAACAGAAGCTCCATGCCCTGGGGTTTTCCGAGGACTATCTCGCCCGACTCCCAAACGCACCGGATGCGTCATACACGAGATATGAAATCACCGCGCCTTTGGATGGTACCGTGATCGGTAAACACATCGTCCTCGGCGAGGTGCTCAAAGATGATTCCGAGGCCTTTGTCCTAGCGGATCTCAGCACGGTCTGGGTGGACATCAGCGTATACCAGAAAGACATGCCGCTCATTCGGCAAGGGATCCCGGTTCTCATTTCCGCGGGCATGGGGTGAAGGATGGTAAAGGCGCCATCTCCTACATCGGCCCAATGGTCGGTGAAAAAACCCGCACGGCCGTTGCCCGCGTCGTGCTCCCCAATCCCGAAGGCCACTGGCGGCCGGGGATGTTCATCACGGCAGCGGTCACGGTCGAATCCGTTGACGTGCCGATCCTGGTGTCCAAAGAAGCCCTTCAGAGCCATGAAAACGAAACGGTTGTCTTTGTAGAGGCCGAAGAGGGGTTGGAAGCACAGCCTGTGAAGATCGGCCGGGAGAACCAATCCCATGCGGAAATCACCCACGGGTTGTCCATGGGCCAGCGCGTATGTGTCCAAGGGTGCCTTCACCTTGAAGGCCCAGTTGTCCAAAGGCGCCTTCGGCGACGGACACGGGCACTAGGGGGGTCATCATGGAGAAACTTATTGGGGACTGCCCTGAAAACGCCTGAGTGGATTGCACGATGTCCGGGACCTGGGCTTACCATATGGAAAACCGATCGTCACCGAGGTTCTCTCCCTGGGCGGAGAGGTCAAGCAATTCCAGGTGCGGGTGCGGCCGGAAGATCTGTTGCGCTACGACCTGACCATTCAGGATGTGGTGAAGGCGATCAGGGCGAACAATTCCAATGTGGGGGCACAGTTTATTGTCAAGAACGCCGAGGAGTACATCGTGCGATCCGTTGGACTTGCCGTGCGGATCTCGGATCTGGCCCGCATCGTCCTGAAGGTGGAAGATGGCACCCCCATTTTCCTGGATCAGGTGGCCGAGGTGGTGATCGGTGGGGAGATCCGGCGAGGACTGGCCACGATGAATGGGAAAGGTGAAACAGTGGCCGGGATGGTTCTGAAACTGATCGGCACCAACACATCAACGGTCATCAGTGGTGTCAAAAATCGGATGGCGGAAATCAATAAAATGATGCCCCCCGGCCTCAAGGTCATCACCTATTACGATCAGGCGACACTGGTGGCCAAATGCATCGAGACCGTTACCGAAGCCCTACTCTTTGGCGTTTTACTGGTGGGCTTGGTCCTGTTGTTGTTCATGGGAGGGTTCCGCCCGAGCCTGGTTGTCGCGATCTCCATTCCTTTTTCCATCTTCTTCGCCTTTATCCTGATGCGGGTGCTTGGAATCTCCGCAAATCTCATGTCTCTGGGAGGGATGGCCATCGCCATCGGTATGATGGTGGATGGGACGATTGTCATGGTGGAGAATGTGGACCGGATGCTTCTTGATGCAGACCCCGCGGAGCCCAAAATACAGATCGTTGCGAGGGCGTGTGCAGAGGTAGGCCGGCCCATCGTCTTTGCCATTTCAATTATCATTGTGGTCTTTCTCCCCCTCTTCACCCTTCAAGGGGTCGAGGGAAAGACCTTCCGGCCGCTTGCTCTCACGATTTCGCTCGCTATGCTCGGATCACTTATCTTCGCCGTCTTCCTGGCACCCGTGCTCTCAGACCTCATGATGCAAAGCCGCAGTAGCGGCAAGAGCGATGAAGGACGTATAACAGAACCCCGCATGGTGCGCCTTCTCTTGAAGGTCTACAGACCATTGGTGTCGCTCTTCGTGCGTCGACGGGTCCTTGCAGTTGCCCTCTCCGTCTCGATGTTGGGGGCGGGCGGCTTGATTCTGCCGCAGCTCGGCTCGGAATTTGTGCCGCGACTCAACGAGGGAGACTTGCTGGTTAGGCCCATGGCCCCCGCTATTTCGTCGAGGAATCCCGTGAGACCATGCTTCGGTTTGAGCGGCGTCTCATGGCCGGTTTTCCGGAGGTGATACGGGTGGTGACCCGCGTGGGCCGGGGTGAAGTGGGGGCCCATGCCGATCCCGTCAACAGCGGCGAGGCCTTTGTGGCCCTCAGGCCCCAGGATCAATGGAAGACGACAAAGAGCCCTCAGGCGCTCTACGAAAAAATGAGCGAAGCGTTCGAAAGCTTCCCGGGGGCCCAGTTCAATTTCACACAACCTATTGCAGCGGCTGTGGACGAGCTCTTGACCGGCACCAAAGCCGGCGTCCGTCAATCGCGTGTCAGAAAAGCAGTGCAACGCCATGCATCGGGTGCGCAACGGCACGAAAGGATCATGGTTGAGAGCAGCACTGTGACCATTCAACGAGTGGATTCAAAGCACGTTTACTGTCAGGTGTGGCCGTTGTTGAAAAAGAGGACCACATCGAAGTTTCAGGATGGGTCAGGAAACGCTACGTGTGGATCATCGGCGATGGACATGTGGATTGCAGTTCTCAATCCTGAAGGCGAGACGATTCAAAAAATCAGCACCGGACTATTACCCGAGCGCGATTCCCAAAAGAAGGGCCGTCGATCGCACTTCAACGTGGCGTTGCCTCTTAGCACGCCTTGAGAAGGGAAGCACGTTGGGTCGGGTTCCGCAATGATACAACGCCCGGCTCGTGGGGCCTTCGACTGCGGCGAAAATGTCGTCCCCATGCGGGATGCCTAGCGCAGGACCCACGAGATCCACTACCGAAGGGAGGAGGAGGTCGGGCGCCTCCCTTTTCAGCATTTCCTGGGAATCAAACCCGGTCAGGACGGCCGCGGTCTTCATCCCTGCCGCCTTTCCTGCGCGGATGTCCGAGCGGGTGTCGCCCACGTAAAGGCTCTTTTCGGCGAGGGAGCCCAGTGCACGGATGCAAACGATCAACGGGTCCGGGTCCGGTTTTTTACGAGGGGCGTCATCCGCTGTGATCAAGGCCCCGAAGTGGTGCTCGATCCCGCCTTCCCTCAGGAGATGGACTTTGTGTGCCATGTTGGCGCGGGGCGTGGATGTCACGATGCCCATGCGCATGCCCATGGCCGCGATCCCTTGGATGACATCGACCGCGCCGGGGAACAAGCGAACGGTTTCCTCAAAAACGGCCGGGTAGATAGCACGAACACGGGCCCAGGCCTCTTTCTTGATGACAAGGGTTTCTTCATGTGAAAGATCGGAGGGCAGGAGAATAGTCCAGTCGAAGTCGCCGTTGTCCGATGCCAGAAGGATGCGCTCCCGCTCGACAGAGGGCAAACCGAGGTGGTCGAGGGTCATCTCGACGAGCCTGAAGTAGGCATCCGTTGAGTCGATCAATGTGCCGTCAAGATCGAAGATCACCGCTTCCACTTTCAGGAAGCCACCCTGCCGGGGTTCCGCCATCCCTAACGACAAAGAAACGAGGTCTCCCTCTTTCAGGCTGAGGGCATCCTTGAGCCTCACGGGCGCGAGCACTTCCAGGATGTGTCCCCCGTGAACCCGGACCCCCTTTTCGGGCAGGAGGATGGCACCCTGAAGATGTCCCACACAGGCGGGCAGGACCTTGGCGGTACAGAAGCCGTCCGTTGGAGGCACCAGCTCGGGGCAGCCCTTCTCCCAGATGCATTCAAGAATCGAGGTATCGCCCTCCGCCACTTCCAGATTCAAGGTGCCGGGATAGGGCTCGAAGCCAAGCTTCTCACGGCACTGAGCGCGGACCCATTCCAGTTGGGTAAACGCAGCCGCCTTCCCGATGCCGGTCAAAACCCTTCCCGTAATGACTTGATGCCGGGTCATGGTCAGTCAACCGCCCATCTCATTCATTCATGAAACCATTTTCGTTTTGTGAAGTCATCCGCCGAAGAGGGGAGTGGCCCAACGGTCAAGGCCGCGAGCTTCGAGACCAAGGGGTGGTTCTCACCCACAAGCCTCATCAGGGAGTGGATGGCCCGGCCGAGGGTCTGGTCGATGGCCTCCTGGAAGGTCTTGAGGGCCTCCGGGGGGAGGTGCTGATACGCCGAGACCAGGTTGTCCACCCACACGGGAAGCGCGTTCATGTCAACGTGGGCGGGATCCGGCTTGCCATAAAGATAGCCTTCGAGCGACCCGGCCGACGCCCCGAATTCATAAATCTGTCTGACCCTTTGTCCTTCTCCCTTTGAAAGGCCCATATACCCTCGCGAAGCGCCACCCGTGCATATGAATCCCGCTGGATGGCTGGTTTCACTTATTAAGGTTTTGCTCGATCGTCGCCAGTAAGGTTTCGATCTCCTCCGGACCCAGTTTCCCGTCTTTCCTGAAAAGCAGTCTCCCGTCCTTGTCAAAGGCCAGGACCACACTGTTGTCGTCTGCCAAACCCCATTTTTGGACGAGGACCTTTTTGTAGTCCCGGACGTAAATGGTGGTTGGGTAACGTTCCTGTTTGTCCTTCAAGGCAGATGAGATAGCGAAATTGGGAAGCCAGGTGGCTGCCATGTTGATCACGGCGTAAGGACTGAAACTTCGTCGCTGGGATATCCCTTGCTCTTGAGGGCCTCACTGGCGTCGTTGTTAAGATCCTTTAAGTCTGGGTCCACATAAAAGAGCACGCTCACCTTTGCCCTTCAGTTCCTCGCTGTTCCATGGAGTTGCCATCGATTCGACTTCCAAGATTCTTTTCCAGAACCACCTTCTCAGGAATCTCATTCAAATTGACGCCGGCCCACACAAAAGAGGCGGCAAGACCCAATAGACCGCACAGGATCAAAATCCCTTTCATGTTCATGGCATGCCTCCGTGTTGACGGATCCGGGGTTGCGCCGGATCCCCCGATACCAGGGATCGTTTTTTGAAAGCGGATTATACATGTTGCGGCGGCGAAGAACAATGGTGAAGAAGGGTTGCGGCACAAACGATCCCTTGCGTATCAGGCGGTTTTTTGATATTCACAGCCACATCTGGAGGGATCCGGGCCCCGATGTCCGGCCGTCCAAGGTATTTCCGACCGTCGGCATGGTCAAAATCGAAAGTCAAAGGGGGTTCGGGTTCTGAAAAGATCGTTCGTGATATGTGCTTTGGTGTTGAGTAGGATCTTCACTCCGGGTCTTTCCTCCGACGCTGCGGCGGATGGGAGGGCTGCCGCTCATTTGAAACATGGGAGATGATTTTTTATGTCCGATTTTGAAAGAGGTCGAATCCGGCTCATTCGCGGCGGGAGGTATCCCCACTGCCACTCTGTGTTCATCGATGATGAGATCCGCACCGTGATCGACCCGGCGAGCGATGAAGAGACACTTCTGGCCCTTCACCGGGAACGGCCCATTGAGGTCATCATCAACAGCCATGCACACGAAGACCATTTTCTTTACAATTCTCGTTTCCCGGATGCCCGGCTCTGGGTTCATGGATTGGATGCGGCTGCCTTCAGGAGCCTCGAGGATTTCTACGAGCAGTTCTTCGATCCGGAAGAGGTGGATGAAAAGACGAAGGCCGGCTGGGCCAAGTTCTTTACCGACGTCGTGAAATTTAAGCCCAGGGCGATTGACCGGCTGCTGGAAGATGAAGAGGTCCTCGAATTCGGAAAGACCAGGGTCCGGGTCCTGCACACGCCCGGTCACAGTCCGGGGCACCTCTCTTTTCATTTCCCGGAGGAGAGGGTTCTCTATCTGGCGGATTTGGATCTGGTTAAGGCCGGCCCCTATTATGGAGACATGGGATCGAGCATCGAGGATACGATTCAGTCGTGCCATCGACTGGCCGCCATCGATGTGGACGTGTATCTGGTCGCTCACGGAAAAGAAGGAGCCCTTGCCGCAGACCCGGCGCACATTCATCGCTACCTGGATATCATTCGGCAAAGAGAGGAAAAGCTTCTGGATTTCCTGGCATCCGGTTCCAAAAATCTGGACGAGGTGACTGCCCATGGGATCATTTACGGGGGCCGGAGCTTGACGGACGGGGCCTGGGAATTGAGCCTGAGTGAGAGATCCATGATGCTCAAGCATCTGGAGCGTCTCGAGCGCCAGGGGATCGTCAGTAGGGAAAACGGCCGTTACCATCTGACGCAGGAACATGGCATCGAACGCCGCCAAGGGTGACGATGGGGCCTCGGGTGTGAGGATTTTCTACGGGTGGTACATCGTCATCGTCGCCGATCTTTTCGGGCGAAAATCCTTTTCGTCCGTTTACAAGTATCTGGTCCTGTTCATGGTCCTCGAGGCAGTCGGATTTGTGATCATGGGACTCAGCTTCGATCTGACCGGTTCTTACGACAGCGCCTTCCTCGGCTACATTGTCACGTGTCTGATTGCTTCAGGTCTCGTCTTTTCCGTGTGGCGACCAACTGCCAACCCAGGCCCCTGAGGGTGGAGGAATGGGGAAACGATGAAACGATTCCAATCTGGAGTGAATATGAAAATGCGGGAGATTCAGAGGATCCCCTGGCGTGGCCTCCGGGATGTCCCATTCCGGAGGCCATGGCACCAAGTCTTCCGAGATATAGAGGTTGTTCGGCAAACAAGCCGGAAATAGACATGACGTATCTTAAAGGAGGAGCAGGGTCACCATGAAAGCCAACAAGAATAGTCATATCTCACTATTTCTCCTTCTCGGTCTTACTATTGTTTTTTTGAGCTCACCTGTCGGGGCCGGGGAGATCAAGGTCATGGACAGTGGTTACAAGGCGGTGCGTCTCGCTGCAGACACACCTTTTCCGGGAGTCAACGGCGCGACCATCGGTGCAGACGGAAACCTCTACGTCGTGCACACAGGGAACGGTTCCGTCACCAAAATCGACCTCAAGACCATGAAGGCAAAAACCTTCGTGGAACCATATAAAGCGGCCTTCATCCTCGACGATATCGCAGCCGACGATAAGGGCAACCTCTATGCGACCGGAACCACGCCCTTGGTGGGCGAGGTATACCGCTTCGACAAAAACGGGGTGAAGACTGTTATCGCCAGCGGTATCCCGGCCGCAAACGGCATCGAATACAACAAACGAACGAAGAGGCTATTCGTCACGGAGTGCTTTCAGGGGAATCGCGTCTTCGAGGTTGATCCTGAAGGGGTGAAAGCACCGAGGCTCCTGATCGACAAAGATGTCATTCCCGTTCCGGAGGGGTTCGATTATGATCCGGACACGAACGATCTCATCATTCCCGACCTGGGGACAGGCAAGATCCTCAGGGTTAACCCTGATACGGGTGCCATAAGCACCGTCGTTGAAAAGCTTGCAGCGCCCATCGCCCTCGTCATCGGATCCGACAAGATGGCCTATGTGCCCTCGCTGACGGGTGTTGTGTATCGGGTGAGCCTCGACGGCGCGAAGGTTGAAACCATCGCCAAGCTCATGCCCGGCCTGGACAACGTCACCATAACCAAAGAAGGCCGTCTCTTCGTTACCAGCTATTGGGATGCGACGATCTTTGAAGTGGCAACGGATGGGAGCGGAAAGTTCAAACAACTGTTCCCGAAAGGACCGAATCAGCCATTGGGCATTGTTGTAAAGGATGGGAAGGTCCTGGTGACCGATGCCATTATGATCCGAAATCTTGCGGGGGGAATATATGAGCAGACAAAGCTCAACGCCTGGGCGGCTCATGGCATGCCGCTTCCGTTGAGTTTGGCGGACGGTCCCGGAAACCAGGTGTTCTGGACCGACTGCATCCATGGCGCCGTATGCATCGGCGATCCCTCGACAGGGGAATTCAAGCCGGTCGCCGGCGAGTTAGGCAGGCCCATCACATCCCTGATGAGCCCGTCGGGTGAAGCGCTCTATGTGGCCGAATACGGCGCAGGGCAGATTACCGTCGTGAGCCTCAAGGATGGCGCGAAATCCATTCTTACCAAGGACCTTGAAGGACCACTCGCGCTGGCCATGATCGGAGATACCCTTTATGTGGCCGAGGCAAAGCCTGGACGAATCAGCAAAGTCGATCCTGCCTCGGGCAAAAAGGAGGTCGTCCTTTCATCCATGGTGGGAAAGCCGATCGCGCTGGGCAATGACGGCAATCAGCATCTTCTTATCCTGGATGGCGCCGGTCATAAGATCCTCAGGGTCAATCCTAAGACGTTGGCCATTGCGACTCTGGCGGCCAATGTTCCCGTCGAGTACAACACCATCGGCAGCTATCCATCCATCGAATTTCCCGCCCCCATGGTTGTGACGAAGAGCGGCGACATCTATCTGACCACCACCAATCGCGGGACCATAAAACTGGAAAAACTGAAAGAGAAAAAACAGAAGGGGGCTTCAATGTAAGGGAAACCCTTGGATGAGCTGTCTTCGAGAAAGGATTTTGTGCGGCCGACCCATCGATGTGGGTCGGCCGCACTTTACTGTTCCGCTTGATCAAAGCCCGGGCAGGGCTGCAAAGGATGCGTTTTTCCGACAGGCTGCTAAGGTTTTTTCTTGTTCTTTATGGCCATGAAGACCCGTTCCGGCGTGAGGGGGAGCTCCCAGATGCGAGTGCCGGTGGCGTCGTAAACGGCGTTGAGGATGGCCGGGATGGTGGGCATGATGGCCCCCTCACCCACCTCCTTGGCGCCGAAGGGGCCGTTGGGCTCCTGGCTTTCCACGATGATGGTGTTGACGTTGGGCATGTCCAGGGCCGTGGGGAGCTTGTACTCGCCCAGGTTGGCGTTCAGGACCCGCCCCTTGTCGTCGAACTTGACCTCCTCGAAGAGCGCCTCGCCCAGCCCCATGGAGAGCGAGCCCTCCATCTGGCCCTCGACGGACGTCCGGTTGATGGCCAACCCGCAGTCGTGGGCGTCGGTCATTGCGTCCACGTTCACCTTGCCCGTTTCCATGTCCACGCTCACCTCCACCACCTGGGCCGAGCAGCCGTAGGCCGGCGAGGTCCCGACCGTCGCCCCCTTGAACTTGCCGCCCAGCTCGCCGGGCTTGTATTTCCCGGTCCCCACGATGGTCCCCCTTGCAAGATAGGCCATGCGGGCCGCCTCCCGGAAGGTCAATTCCTCGCCCGTCGGCGGGTCTGTCCAGCCGCGGTGCTCCTTGACGTAGTAAGTCCGAAGTGACTCGAAATCGGGCTTCCCATTCTTGAAGACGATCAGGCCCCGCTTGATGTCCATATCCGACGACAGGCACCTTCAGCTCCAAGGCCAGCACCTCCAGCACCTGGTTTTTGACATCTTCGGCCGCCTCCTTGGTGGCATGGCCCGTCATGAGGGTCGTGCGGCTGGAGTAGGCCCCCAGGTCGATCCCGTAGTCCGTGTCGCCGGATGACACCTGCACGGCATCGAGAGGGACCCCCAGGGCCTCGGCCGCGATCATGGCCATGGTCGTGTCCGACCCCTGACCGATCTCCGCCGATGCGGTGTACACGTGTGCCGTGCCGCCGTCTTCGTCCAGCTTGATCGTGACCGTGCAGTGATAGGTGTCGGACCGGTAGATGGGATAGCCGGCACCCGAGACAAAGAACCCGCAGGCCATCCCGATGCCCTTGCCTTTGGGCGACTTTTCCCTTCTTATCCTTCCAGACGGAGCCGTCCCGCACCGCCTCGATACACTCCTTCATCCCGAGGCTGCTCATGTTGAGATCGTTGCAGGTCACATCCCCTGACTCCATGATGTTCTTCAGACGCAAGTCAATGGGGTCCATGCCCAGCTCCTCGGCAATGGCGTCCAGCTGCTGCTCGAAGGCGGCACGGGCCGCCACGCCGCCGTGGCCCCGCTGGGCCCCGCAGGCCGGCTTGTTGGTGTAGACCCGGTAGCCGTCATACTTCATGTTGGGCAGTTTGTAGGGCGCCCCCAGCAGGGATCCCGCGTAATAGACCGTGGCGATGCCGAAGCTCGCATAGGCACCCCCTTCCAGGTAGCACTCGTTCTGGAGGGCCAGGAGGGTCCCGTCCTTCTTGACCCCGGTCTTCAAAACGTGGTTGAACTGGTGGCGGGCCCGGGAGAACCAGAAAACCTGCTCGCGGTTGTAGTTCATCTTGACCGGCTTTCCGCGTTTTCATGGAAAGCAGGCAGGCGGCCAGCTCCATGGGATTCGCGGCCGCCTTGGGCCCGAAACCGCCACCCACGTAAGGCTTCACCACCCGCACCTTTCCGATGGGCAGCCTCAGCACCATGGCGATCGGTCCGCTGAACATAGTGGGGGGCCTGGGATGAGCTCCAAAGCGTCATGTGCCCTGAGACGTCAAAGTCGGCGATGCAGCCGCATGGCTCCAGGAAGGCCGCGTCCTGCCGCTTGTTGATGAAGGTGTCCGTCCGGATCAGGTCGCATTCCTTGAACGCGGAAGCCACGTCGCCGAACTCCTGATGCACCTCCGCGCAGAGGTTTCGCGGGTATTCCTCGTGGATCAGCGGCGCCCCTTCGGCCAGGGCCTCCTCGGGCGTGAAGACAGCGGGCAGTTCTTCGTAGTCCACCTTGATCAAGACACGGCCTCCATGGCCGTTTCGAGGTCCACCGCGGCCACCGCCGCGATCTCATCCCCCACCAGCCGAACCTTGTCGTGGGCAAAAACGGTCTCATCGTACCGCGCCGGGCTCACGCCGTACTTGATCCCCCCGGCCTCCTTCGCCGTCACCACCGCCTTGACCCCAGGCAGTCTGCTGGCCTTCGAAGTGTCGATATTGAGAATTTTGGCGTGGGCGTAGGGACTCTGGAGCAGCGCCCCGTAGAGCATATCGGGGAGTGTCATGTCGTCAATGTATGTGGCCCGTCCCGTTGCCTTGCTCGGCGCATCCAGTCGCGGTGCCCTTGTATTGATCACGTCATATTGGCTCATCTGTTGTCTCCTTCGGAGAGCTCATAGCTGATAGCTCATGGCTGATAGGAAAGACAGCTCAAAGCTCATACTGCAAGCTCATAGTAAAAGCATATTAAGATTTCTGTGAGAGAGTTGATCAGGCCTGAGATCATCCGGTTTGTCTCTTCGGCATCGGAGTACAACCCCTCGTAATGTGCTTGATCAAGCCACAGAAAGGATTGCCTCCACGATCTTCTGATACCCTGTGCACCGGCAGAGGTTTCCTGAGATGGCCGTCCTCACGTCCAGTTCCGTGGGTTTGGGGTTTCTGTCCAGAAGCGCCTTTGCCGAAAGGATCATCCCCGGGGAACAGAATCCGCACTGGATCGCCCCTTTTTCCACAAACGCCTTCTGGATCGGGTGAAGCCCCTCATCGGTCCCCACTCCTTCAATGGTCAGGATCTCCCGGCCGCTGGCCTGAACCGCCAGGACCAGGCAACTGTTCACCGGTTTGCCGTCCAGAATCACCGTGCACGTTCCGCAGTCCCCCGCATCGCAACCCTTCTTTGTCCCGGTCAAGCCCAATTCTTTTCGCAGCATGTCCGCCAGGGTCATGTTCGACGGAACGGCCAGCTCATATTTTTTCCTGTTCACGGTCAGATTGATCAGTTTTTTCATCGCTCAACTCCCCCTCGCCTCATCCCAGGCCACCTGAAGCGCCCGTCTCGTCAGAACCTTCACCATCTCACGGCGGTATTCCGCAGACCCCCGAAAGTCGTCAATGGGACGACTGTCCCCGGCTGCGGCATCCCCCGCCTTCGCAAAAGAGCTCCTGCGACGGCTTTTGCCCGACCAGGACCGTCTCTGCTGACGGGGCCCGGATCGGGGTGGGCGCCACCGCCCCCAGCACCACCCGCGCGGTCCGGATCACCCCGCCGCCATCCAGGGACAGGAAGGCGGCCACATTCACGATGGAGATCTCCAGCGTCTTCCTTACGCCCAGTTTCATGTACCCGGCCCCGGATCCCGACGGCGGCCTGGGCACGAGGATTTCAGCCAGGATTTCGTCGGGTTCGACCACGGTAATGCCCGGACCCTTGAAAAACGCTTCCAACGGCACGGTTCGCGTCCCGCCTTTCTTCTTGAGCACAACTTCGGCCCCGTAAGCCATGAGCGGCGGCGGAAAATCCGCCGCCGGTCTGGCCGACGCGAGATTCCCTCCGATGGTCGCAAGGTTCCGGATCAGTGGGCTCCCAAGCGATGAGGCCCCCTTTGCCAAGGCCGAAAGAGCCTTCTTCACCCCTTGGGCCTCGGCGACGGCTGAGGCCGTCATGAGGGCACCTATCCGTATGGACCCGTTTGATCCCTCAAGCGTCTTGAGTGGTTCCACCCTGCCAAGGGATACCACATGGGCCGGCGCCAAAACCTTCTTTTTCATGTTGACCAGCAGGTCCGTACCCCCTGCCAGGACCTTGGCCTTCTCGCCACGCGAGGCCATTATCTCGCAGGCCTCTTCGAGGCTCTTCGGTTCGTCGTATTCAAACCGCGGTAATAACATTTCCTTTTCTCCTTGTTCTCACTGAACGACAAAAAGATCTGGTCGTTTCCTTGCGTGTCCTCAATCTACAACTTACATCACACCATGCTCAAGCCGCTTTTTTCAATCCAAATGAGCGAATCAGCGGTCGGCCGGCCTTTCGCCGTCTCCACTGATCACTGATAACTGATTGATCTTTGACCACTTAGCACATTTTCCCCTGTTCCTCAGCAGATCCCCACCGCCTGAAAAGGTCGTGTTCAATCCCGAGATAATCGAAGATTTTTCCAATAGTCTGGTCGATGATGTCCTCGATGGTCTTAGGCTGATGGTAAAAAGATGGAATGGGCGGCAGAATGTGGGCCCCCATGTCCGCCGCCATGGTCATGAGCCTCAGGTGGCCTTTATGAAGCGGCGTTTCTCTGATCACCAAGACGAGCTTGCGCCCCTCTTTGAGCGTCACATCGGCGGCCCTCACGATCAGGTTGCTCGTGTAGGAATTGGCGATGCCCGAAAGGGTTTTGACCGTGCACGGCACGACAATCATGCCGCCTGTCAGGAAGGATCCGCTCGACAGCGCTGCCCCCATGTCCCTGTCGTCATACACGAAGCCGGCCATGGCTTCCACCTGAGAAGGGGCAACCCGGGTTTCAATTTCGATGTTTCGCTTGCCGGACTCGGAGATGATCAGATGGGTCTCGATTCCCATCTCTTTCAGCAGGCTCAAGGTCCGGATGCCGTAAACAACGCCGCTTGCCCCTGTTATCCCAACAACGATTCGTCTGGCCATATTATCCTTTTTCGGGACCCCTTCCAGTTAAAAAAGCCTCAACGAGGCCTCGACCACCGCCCGCGCGAAGGCCGGGTCTTCCATGTTGGCATCCACTTCCAGGACCTCGATTTCTTGTTTGAGCCCTGCCCGAAGCGCCGCAGTGAAGACCTTGTCCTCCTGCGGATCAAAGGTCGGGCTCCCCGGGGCGTCTGCTGAAGACCATCCCTTGAGGGGCACGATGACTTTCACAGGCCCGCTTGACGGATTGAGCTTCTGCACAAAGGCCGCGGCCACCTCCTTCAGTTCCGCCGGAGAGAGCCGGACCCAGGTCCGATACTTGTCGAGGTCGTATTTCCGCCGGTCGTGAAACTCGGGTTTGTACCTGGACTTGGATGGGGTCATGTGATTGACGCTGCACGTGGAGATGATCTGCGGGATCCCTGCCTTTCCCGCCGACTCCAGCCGGTGAGGGCCGGCATCCCGCATGAAACCATAGAGGTGCTCCCCCACACCACCCGGCGCAAGGTCAATCACGCCTTGAAAGAGCCCCTGGGAAATCATCTCTTCCATGGCCCGGTCGCCGATGCCGGCCGCCGAGAACCCGATGACCTGGTATCCTGCCTGCTCGAGGGCGATCCGGACCGAGCTTGCGCATTTCTCGCAGGGCCCCAGCATGGTCATGGCCAGGGCCTTGCCGTGCTCCCGCTTGGGAGGGGTGACCGTCCCTGGACCATGCCGGCCATGGCGCAGGCCGCCCGATCGATCACGTTTTTGAGGAGGTCCGAGAGCCCGGAGATCTCGATCACGGAGTGGAAAAGGGAGATGTCGCCCGTGCCGATGTAACGCGTGGAAAGTCCTGGCAGGGCCGCGGTGGACGAGATCATCAGCTTCGGCACGCCAAAGGGGAGGGCTCGCATGACCTCCGTGGCCATGAGCGACCCGGTTGACCCGCCAAGGCCGACGACCCCGTGGATGTTGCCTTCCTTGAACCTGTTCGCCGGCGATTCTGGATGCGCCCGCGATGACGGTGTTGGTGATTTTTGACCTTTCCCTCGAGGACTGGATCTGCTCCAGCGTGCTTCCCGCCGCGGCGGCAATCTGGTCCGGCGTGATGTCGGCCGGGAAGGCGTGGCCCCCCCGCATGGAGACGTCCATCATGAGCGGATCCAGGCCCAGGGCCTGGATTCGCTCTCTCAAATAGAGGGTCTCTTCGCCTTTTGTGTCCAGCGTCGATATGATCAGGACGGTTTTTCGCATCACCTGCTCCGCTAGATCTTCCCGGAAAGGACCTTGTCTTCGATGTCCTTTTTGAGAACCTTCTTGTCGATCTTGCCCGAGTCCCCCACGATCGGGAAACCGTCCATGATGACCAACTTTTCGGGCAGCTTGAACATGGCCAGTTTCTTGCTTTTCAAGAAACGAAACCATTTCATCGAAGGTCAACGTCTGGCCGGCCTTGACCATCACGCAGGCGCAGCAGCGCTCCCCCATTGCCTTGTCGGGGTAGCCCACGATGGCAACCGATGCCACCTTGGGGTGTTCGTTGAGAAGGCCTTCGATCTCCGCCGGGTAGATGTTCTGGCCGCCCCGGATGATCATGTCCTTGGCGCGGCCGAGGATCCAGAGGCACCCCTGGTCGAATTTGACGATGTCGCCGGTCGTGGTCCATCCGTCCGGGTCGAAGACCGTGGAGGTCAGCTGCTCGTCACGGTAGTATCCGGCGGGTGCGTGGGGCCCCCTGAACCAGAGCACGCCTGGCTCCCCTTCGGGCACTTCCTTCTCGCCGGTCTCGTCCTTTAGCTTGACCACGTTTCCGGGGAGCATCCTTCCCACGGTGCGGCGGCGCAGCTCCTTGGGATCCTCGACCTTGCATCCGGAGACCGATCCCATGTCCTGGGTCCCCAGGTCGCTGGTGATGACGGCCCCGAAGGCCTTTTCCGCCTCCTCGGCCACCTGCGGCGAGAGATAGCCTCCGGCAGAACGGATAAAACGCAGAGAGCTCAGGTCGTATTTGGATGTGTCGCATTCGAGCATTCTGACCAGGTGCGTGGGCACCACGCCGATGGCCGTGGCTTTTTCCTTTTGGATCAGCTCCAGGGCCCCTTCGGGCGTGAATTCTTCCAGCATGACGGTCTTGGCCCCCACGAGCGGCGCGGCAAAGTAGGTCAAGGTCCCCGCGGCCCCCCCGGCGTGGGGGGCAATGGCCATGGTGATATCATCCTTGGTGAGGCCCCAGAGATCGATCCTGGCCTTGGATGTGCAGACCCTGGGGGCCATCGGCCACTCCACCAGCTTTGGGAGACCGGTCGTCCCGGTCGTCGTGGTGAGGAGGGCCACATTCCAGAGTGGGTCCAGTCTCCGCTCCGCGAGCGCCCCTTCGTCGATGGGCTTGGCGGCCCGTTCTTTGGCCAACTTGGTCAGAGAGTAAGTGTTTGGCGGCGCCGAGGCCGGGACCTCGTCGTCGAACAGGAAAATGTGTTTCAAATAAGGGAAACGCTGCTGAAGGCCCTTGTACATCTCGAGGTAGTCGAATTTGCGGTAGATATTGACGATGACGACGGCCGCCGCCTCGGTCCGTTCCACCATGTATTCGAGCTCTCGCTCTCTCAGGTAGGGATAAACGGTGAGCGAGATGAGGCCGGCCCGTTCGCTGGCCACGCGTGCAAGAAACCCGTAAACGCTGTTGGGCGACTGGATGATGATCCGGGAAAACTTGGGGATACCCATTTCCACCCAGCTCGAAGCGATGGCGTCAACAAGCCTCTTGGCCTCGGCCCAGGTGACCCGGTATTGGGAATCCACCAGGGCCTCTCTCTCACCCCGCTCGCGGGCGTTTTTTTCATAGAAGTCACAAAAGGTCTCCCGGGTCCAGTAACCTTTGTCAAGAAACTCATTAACCATTTTTTCTTTGTAACGGATCGGTTTCATTGAATGCCTCCCATGGGCAACGTTGGTTCTTGAGCAGCCGAAGGCAGCGTGTTCGGCATTGTTTCCATTTTCCTGCTTCGAATCTCCGGCGTACCCGGGTTACGACTTGGACGGGTCTTTTTTGTCCGCGCGCTCCCCTCTTGCCTTGATGCTCGCCTTGAAGTTTTCCCAGAACGCTTGGTCGGTGTTTTGCCAGGTGGATCCCCACCGTCTTTCAAAGTAGGAAGACGGCAGCCGCTCGTCCCAGTATTTCCAAGGGTTCTCGCCCTTTTCCCTTGCCGCCAGCACATCGTTCAAGAACTCCTTGATGTGCGTGATCTCCTCTTTCGGGATGTAGGCGACCGCCCCTTCCTTGATCGATTTTCTCAGGTCCTTCGGGGAAAAGGCGTGGGCCGTCAGCATGACGGCCGGTATTTTTCGCTTGTTGGCGATCTCCAGGAGGTCATATCCCCTGACCCCCATGATATCCAGAATCACGATGTCGAAGGTCTGGGTCTCCAACAGATCACGGGCCGTCTCGAATGATTTGGCCTTCACCACATCGCACATGGGGAGCATTTCCTCGAGGACTTCCAGGATGTCGAGCTCGTCATCGACTGCAAGGATTTTCTTCCCACTCACCATGCTGCCTGGCATGATTTTACTCCTGACCGAATTGTGTGGTAACGGCCTGCGGGCGCCGGCCAATCCGCACCCAGCCCGCAGGTCCGAAACGTGTAAAACGAATAAGCCCCATCCCCTAGAACCGAGCTCGGACCACCTCGCTTCCACCTTTTTCACCATCTCCGGATCCAGCTCGATGGGAATGGGTTTCTCCTTCCAATCATAGGGGATGGTGGCATCCAGCAGGAGCCGGCCGGTGATTTCCCTGGCATCGATGGGCAGAGAGGGGTCCAGCGGCGTCGAGCGGCCGCGCTTGATGACCTGGCTGCGGTTGGGCTGGAATCGGAAGCTGAGGGCATACATGACCCTGGGGATATCCCATGGGTCGATGTCCTCATCCACCACGATGACGGTCTTGAGGCCGTAGGCCCCCATCTCCGTGGAGATGGCCGCGGTCAGGACCTGGTCCGCGTGGCCGGGATACATCTGCTTCATCGAGATGATGGCCAGGAACCGGCCCGAACCCTCCGGCGGGCAGTAGACGCTGCGGATCCCGGGGATCTTCATGTCCACAAGCTGCTGCCAGAGCGTCGCGCCGTAGGAAAGCGCCATGGTCATGTGGGTGTCCGTAACGGCCCTTCCCACCGTGGTTCCCCAAAGGATGGGGTTGTTCCTGAAGGTGACGCACTTGACATCGATGAAGTTGCGCGGGTCGGTCCCCACACCGGAATAGTAGCCGGTGTACTCGCCGAAGGGGCCTTCGTGCATGAATTTGTCGGCATCCACCTCGCCCTCGATGACGATCTCGGCATGGGCCGGGATGGGCAGATCCACGGTCTCTCCCTTGACCACCTCGACGGGTTCGCCGCGAATGCGCGCCTGCCACGTCGTACTCGGAGACAAAGGCCGAGACCCGGGCCGCCCCAAGGACGAAGAGCAGGGGGTCGCATCCGATGATCGAGGCCACCGGCATGGGTTTTTTCATGGCCTGGTATTTCTTCAGCATGATGTCGGCGTGCTTTGCCCTTGATGAACTGGGTGCCGATCTTGTCCTTTTCCAGCAAGTTGGCGCCGGTAGGTGCCCAGGTTGACCCACCCGGACTCCGGGTCCTTGCTGATGATGAAGTGGGCCGTGCCGATAGAATCGGCCGCCGTCCAGGGGATACCACTTGGGGACCGGGAACTTGAAGAGATCGATATCGTCTGCCCTTCAGGATGTTTTCCTTGCAGGGGGCCTCGTGTTCCACCCACTTGGGCGGGATCAGGTTGTTCGCCCAGTTGGCCCATGCCGCATGAGGTCCACCAGGGTGGTATCCAATGGGCTGCCCATGATGCAGGGCGAGCCGCTGGGTGGTGGTGCAGACGCTGGTGATGACCGGGGTGTTGTAATCCTTCACGTTTTCAAAGAGAAGGGCCGGACCGCGTTTTCTCCTCATTGAGCTTGGCGATGTGCGACAGCTCCAGGTTCCAGTCGACTTCGGCCTTGATCCGGTTGACCGCTGTCCTTTTCTCAGCCTGCAATAAAATCTCTCATGCTTTTCATAGTAATCACGTTCTCCTCCTATATTTCCAGAATGTCTCGGGTTTGCTCGCGTTCGCGCAGATTTATCTCTGGTGACGGGGTTAAGGCATCGTTGGTTTGATTTTGATCCGCTTCATGCCTGTTCCATCAGCAGTCTGATAACCGCTCTTTTTGCCCGATCACAGGATCCGTCTTCTTTCTGGCTCCAGACCGTCTCCGGGCGTGCCTGCACGATGAATATGTTTTCTGGAAAGGGGAAGTCCTTGTCGATGGCCCACTCGATGTCCATGGGGCGGCCGTAATGGGATTCGATCAACTTCGCCAGTGAGACCAGTTCCTTGATCTCCTGGTCCTCCAGCAGCACCGGCACTGCATGTCCGTCTGCCACATCCGTCTGAACCACTTCGCCTCTCTTCAGGGTCGTAGACGCATTCGATGTGTTTGGTCGAAATGGTCCTTTCGCTGATCTCCATGAGGACCTTGTCCACCACAAATTTGTCGGGGTTCACAGAACCCGCAACCACGGTCTCCCCCAGGCCCCAGCTCCCTTCGATGACCACCTTGGACGGGTCGCCATTGGTCGGGTTGAGCGTGAACATCACCCCGGCGGCCTTGGAGTTGACCATCTTCTGGACCCCGACGCTGATGAGTACCTTGTCGTGGGGAAAATGGTTCTTGATCCTGTAACTGATGGCCCGGGGCGTGAACAGGCTTGCCCAGCATCTTCTGACCTGCCGGATGATCTCCTCGGTCCCCTGGACCCAAAGATAGGTGTCCTGCTGGCCCGCAAAGCTGGCCGTCGGAAGGTCTTCGGCCGTGGCGCTGGAGCGCACCGCCACGGGAAGTCGATCCACGCCGCACCTTGCGACAGAGTCTGTCGTAGTCGTCTTGGATGGCCGCTTTGGCGTCCATCCGGCATGGGGGCCCGTCCATCAGCTTGCGGACCCGGCGCTGGCATCCTGCAGGGCCTGCATTCATCGGAGTCAGATCGTGGAGAGCACGCTTCAATATCTTCCCTGATCCCCGTCTGCCGTGATGAAGCTGAGGTAGCTCGTCCGTTGTCACGGCAAAACCCGGGGGGACTCGGATGCCGGTCTTGATCATCTCACCGAGGCTGGCATTCTTCCCGCCCACCCTGGCAGAGAGATCTCTGTCGACCTGCTGGAAATTCAAGATATAGTCCATGAGCTTCTCCCTTCCCGGTTCGGCTCCGACGGCCTTGTCAGCACCCACGGGCCTTGCGAAAAGGGCATGGGTGCGCGGGTTTGCAAATCAGCTGCGAATGTTTCCGGGATCCTCGTTAACCGGCTCTCTTCACGATCGTGACCACGCCCGTGTCGCCGTCGACCCTGATGATGTCCCCGGTCTTGATCACCGATGTGGCAATGCCGGTCCCGGTGACCGACGGGACGCCGTATTCCCTGCACACGATGGCCGCGTGGCTCGTGAGTCCGCCGATGTCGGTGACCGCGGCCTTGATCTTGGTAAAGACCGGGGCCCAGGACGGATTGGTGGTGGGGCAGACGAGGATTTCGCCGGGCTGCAAGTCCACGATGTCCTTGAGGAGCTTGAGGACCCGGGCAGGCCCTTCCGCGACCCCGCCGAGGAGGCGAATCCCTTGATCTCGACACCTCACCGCCCGCTGAGACGTCCGACACCCTTGAGCCATTCCTTGACCTTGTCGGTGGTGACGCCCCAGAGCATGATGGTGAAGGGCTCCGCCACCTCTTCGGGCGGGACGCCCAGGGCGGGGGTCTGGTTCCAGTTCCTGGCGGCATCGAGGATCTTTCTCCGCTTTTCGGCCTTGGCCTTGTAATAGGCGCCCCTCAGCGGGATGTCCACCCCGAGGGCCCATCCGGTGGCCACCTCGGTGAGCAGTTCGGGGATCTCGTAGCGGTTGAACATGAAAATGTCGTCCACTTCGTTGAGCATGCCCGTTTTGACCAGAAGTTTCCGAACTCCCGTGATCTTGTCGAACCAGATGGTGTGGAACCAGTGCTCCACCCAGAAGAGATGGTCCTCGGCATAGCGGTAAATGGTCCGGATGGTGTTGTAGGCGTCGTCAAAGAGGTTCCGGTCGTCATCGGTCTTGATCAGTCTCCGGTACTTGGCGACGATCTCGTCCCTCTGCTTGTCGATTTGATCCAGGGACCGCTCGATCGTTTCGCCGTTTTCCAGCCGTTCCACGTAGCTCTTGATGTAACTGTAGGGGATCTCCGGGTTGGTGAGCCAGCTTCCCTCATGGTGGAACCAGCCGCTGCCGCAGGAGACGTAGAACCAGGGGTCCTTGGCCTTGTCGAATTCCTCGAGCCAGTGCCTTCCGTCCGGGATCTTTTCCATTTGCGCGAATTTCTCCTTCACGGGCAGGTCGTTGAGGAGCTCCTCCACGCCCCGAAGCGAGGTGGCCAGCCTGGAAAGCCGGCAGAGCTCCTCTTCCGGGCGGAACATGGAGACATAGGCCCCGGCCACCATCTTGCCGATGGCGCTTTCGCTGATCCCGGGAAAGAGCTTTCGGGACACGTCGCCGAACATGAGATAGGCCAGATAGGTGAGGTTCAGCATTTCGAAGTGGTACTGCCAGCCCTTGAACATCATGTTGACCAGTCTTGTCGAAGGCCTCGATCAGGTCATAGGAGACATAGCAGCCGCGCGGTGCGGGCAGGACCTGGTCCTCGGGCACGAATTCGGGGAGTTCCTCGGGACCTTTACGGCGACCATTTCCTTGCCGAGGGCCTTGAACTTGGTCAGCCACTTGTCCCACAGCTCGTCATAGTGCTCGAACACGTAAAAGACCCGCTTTTCGAAGAGCTCGGCCTTTTCGCCGATGACCTCTCCGGCGGCGGGGCGATGGCGCAGATGTACATGTAGCAGCCCACCATCCTCTGGGCGATGCCCTGGGCCGGCGGGATGCAGAAGACCCTGGTGGTGTACTGGGACAGGGCGATCTGCCAGGCCTCCTGGAAGATCAGGTCCAGGGGCGGCATGGGCTCAGGGGCGTGGATCTTGTCCTGGTACCAGAACTGCTGTTTTTCCCACTCGGCCCGGTCCTTGGAAAAGAGGTAGTGCGACGGGTACATCTCCTCCCAGCCCTCGAGCTCCGGCGGAACCTGAAACTCGTGGGGATCCGGAAACCTTCCTGCTTTTTCATCTGCCATTTCTCCTCCCTCCTGCTTGTGGTTAGTGGTTGAGGCAAGAACGACGGGCTTTGGCCCACATCACAGAGAAAGAAACCCAGCCAAGGTCTGAAAAAGGTTGTCTCTTGAAGGAATTACAGATTTGAAGGTTACTGTTGTAAGGATTCTCCAAGACCATCCTGCTTTCTGCTCCCCGCGGTATCATCGGGCGCAGTCAAGTCGTGGCGTGAAACACACGAAGAAAAGGTCGGATCATGAGAAGCATCATTGCCGGGCCAAAAACAGGTGTCAATTTCATTTTTTTTATGCTATCCATAACTTCTGTTTATATATCACAGGATCGCATAAAAGGAGTTTATTTCGATGGTCCATTGGGCGGCCGGCCATGATCAACCTCAACCATCTCAGGGTTTTCTTTCACGCGGCGAAGCACCTCAATTACACTCGTGCTGCTTCAGATCTCTTCATCACGCAGCCGGCGGTGACCGCCCAGATCAAGGCCTTTGAGGATGTGTGGAACCTGAAGCTCTTCAACAGAAAGGGGAAAAAGGCCTATCTGACCGATGAAGGGTTGGCAATCTACGAACAGGCGGGCAAAATTTTTCGATGCAAGGAGATCGAGCACCTCATTTCTGAAATGCGGGAGCTGAAGCGGGGCGTGTTGCGGGTGGGGACCACCAAGACCTATGCCCGCTATTTTATGCCCCTTATGATCAGCAGCCTCAGAAACACCCGACCATCAAGATACGCCTGGACGAAGGCAGCTCCCCTCGACATGGTCAACAGCCTTCACAGCTTCAGAAACGAGGTGGCCATCATCGCCAAGGCCGTAGAGGACCCATCGGTGC
>CAVOVO010000011.1:0-132406 GCA_963699845.1 uncultured delta proteobacterium | reverse complement strand
ATGCAAAGCCGCTGGGCGATATGGGTTTGAAGTCCATGCAGGTTTGCGGCCGCATGCAGGAAGGCATGGTCGCTGATATCACCATTTTTGATCCTGAAACGGTAAGGGACAATTCGACCTACGCAAAGGGAGCACTTCCGTCTACAGGAATCCTTCATGTACTTGTTAACGGAACCCTTGTCATGAAAGACCAGGAACCGTTGAAAGGGGTGAATCCTGGACAGCCGATCCGCTTCGAGTCGGTTGAGAGCAAGTTCGAGCCGCTCACCAAAGAGGGATGGGCGAAAACCTTCTATGCCTCCCCGGTGGATTTCGGCGGAGGAGTACCCGGCTCTCAGCCGAATAAGCGGGGATCGGCCGACACTCAGCCTCACGTAGACTGACAAGTGGAGCGAAAAACACTTGACGCCTAACGAATAAGGATAGATTGTGGTTCGCTTCGCTCTCACAATCTATCCTTGACGCTGAAAGCTCTTGGCGGGCGAACAGGAGCGTCAATTCCGATACCGGCTCTCTAATACCGGCCAACTTTGATGCAACCATGCCGACGCCAAATGATAATGATGTGGTGGGGAATTTATGGACACTTTCTTATGAGTGGGTTTATTATTCGTGAAGAGGTGTCCAATGGAAAAGGTCCGCTCATGTATAATTATCCTAACACGAAGTATTCTGGAGGCAATTTCTTACAGTATACCAACCCGATGTGCAACTCTAGTGGCACGCTTGGAAAGGGGAAGTATCTGTAATGTTTTCATCTCCAAGCTGTTGAGGGACAGCCTGAATGGTAATGGGTAGCCTCATAACATATCGCCAAACGGCGGGACTTGTGAAGCTTAAGTGCAGCCTCGATCTGAGAGCTCTATATCCGACGCAAGTTGATCTTAGAGCTTTCAAAGAAAGACTGCGTCAATTTCGTCGCTCCGACACCTATAATAGGGAAATCTACGAGCTTGATGGCGATCGATTGAGATTTCAAAGCGAACAACTCATTCCGAAGAAGATAGACAATCGCCCAGGTCTTCTGATGGTCTTTGGGAATCCAGCCTCTCATTCCATAAAGGAGGGCATGTTTTTCTCATTTGAGGGGAATGGAAGGGAACACCGGTTCTGGAAATACATAATGAAGCCATCCGGCATCCTTGACCTCTCTCAGGACTTGAACATGCCCATCAAGAAGCTCAATCAGATTAGAAAAAGCCGCCTCTATAATCTCGATTATGAATCACCATTTAGAATCGGCCTTTGCGTGTTCATGTCACTTCCAAGCCCGCCAAGCCGGGACTGGTCAGGAACAAGCGGAGTCCAGAAACTCCTTGGCAAACGTGCGGTAGCGCTGCTTGAGCCCTATGAGCGAGAACGGCTTCTCAAAGTCACAAGGACGTTCCTTAGAAAGGGCGGCGTGGTGGTTACATTCCACAGGAGTGCATGGGAGGGATTGCGGAGAGACACCGACCCAGAATACAGCATACATTTGGCAAAAGCAGGCGACCTCAACGGACACTTGAATGGTATGCCAGAAGTCCCGCTTTATGGCATTCCTCCGACAAGGCTAGTTGGTCCCTGCCGAAAGGTGCTGAAAGAGAAGTTGAAAGGCTGGAGGTGAAGGGAACGTATCTGTGAGGAGTCCCGACAGAACAGAAAACCAAGATTTCGCGTTTTGGGCGGGTCAATCTAAAAATCGTTAGATTCAGGTTATATAATGGAACCACTTTCAAAAATAGCTAATCTGGCTCTTAAGGAAATTACAAACGGACAGTTTCCGAATCTACCTAAGTTGGGAATCACCGGATTATTAAACGATTTTCAATACTCTTGGCTAATAAGGTTCAAAATTGATTATAAATTTGAAATGTTGGATCTGGCCAGGAGAATGTGTAATGGGGAAAATATGGCAGTATTTGCAGCTACACAGTGTAAAAGTATTGAAAATATCAGGAATGCGTTTTCTGTCTATATCAAGAAATGGCATAAAAATGATGACAGGGTAATTTTAAATTTGACTTTTGACGGCAAAAAGATAAACGCAGAATGGATTGAAATGAAAAAATATTTAAAATCTAACCAGGCGCTTAACTCAGACGGCTAGTACCGCGGCGTTTTGACCGGAGGTGCAGTTGACATCATTTTTCGGTTTTCGTAATGCCTTGGGTGTTAACCCGCCGCTGGTTAGCTTTTTGTTATGCGCCGTAGCAGAGACGTGGAGATTCGATGAGCGGAGACAAATGAAGAACCAGCACTATGAGTTGAATGAACTTGGCTGGAGCGACTGGTTCGAGCAACGGGCAGACTGCGGACCAAAGGATACTGTCGCCCGCGTTGCGGCTGTCGATCGTGATCAGTTGCTGCTGGTCGATCAGATCGGTCATTTCAGGGCAAAGCTGGCCGGTAGCTATCTACACCGCCATCACCTGTCTCATGAGATGCCGTGCGTGGGCGACTGGGTGTGTGTGGAGAAGCAGCCAGGCGGCGACTTCGGGGTGATTCACGCGCTCCTTGAACGCAGAACTTCGCTGCGCCGAAAGTCGGCTGGAAACGTCATCGAGCACCAGATGATTGCGGCGAACCTGGACTACGTTGTCATCGTTCAGTCCTGCCACTTCGATTTCAATCTGAGGCGCTTGGAACGCTATCTCGTCATGGTGATGGATGGTGGGGCCGAGCCGTACATTCTCCTGACCAAGACTGACTTGGTCGAACCTACCGTGCTGGCTTCGCAGTTGGCGGAAATACAATCTGCCGGTATAACCGTACCGATAGTGCCGTTGAGCAACGTGACGCGGGACGGCCTGGATGATCTCAAGCAGCTGCTGTTGTCTGGAAAGACCTATTGTTTCGTCGGGTCGTCGGGGGTTGGCAAGACCACGCTGATCAATCAGTTGATTGGCCGTGAAATGTTGGAAACCAGGGCAGTCAGCGGGACAGGCGAAGGACGGCATACGACCGTTCGTCGCGAGCTGATTCGTCTTGACGGAGGTGCGCTGGTCGTCGACAACCCGGGAATGCGTGAATTCGGCATTCTCGGCGCGGAGGGCCGAATAGGGAGCAGCTATTCCGACATCACTGCCCTCTCGTATTGCTGCCGCTATCGAGACTGTAGCCATACCGGCGAGTCGGGCTGTGCTGTGCTTGCGGCAGTACATGCCGGCGAAATCAGCCAGAAGTCCCTTGAAAACTTTCTCAAACTCAGGGAAGAGTCCGAGTTCAACGACATGTCCTATGCCGAGAAGAGAAAGAAAGATCGGGACTTTGGTCGATACATCAAGTCGGCAAAGAAGGACTTGAGGGATAACTAGCGTGTTCGCGCCGGCGCATAACCCTGCAATGCATCGGACCCGCGCGAAAAACCGCGCAGGTCCGGTGATTTTGAACGTTAGCAGGTTCTGAAGAATGCGGTGCCCCTCAATAGGGGAGGACGGGATATCGTGAATAGCAAGGCTTTCTTTGCCCTCACTATCACCCTGGATACTGTGGCTGAATCGAGGTGTCGGGGACCAACTCAACTGACAAAGGAGGGCATGCAAAAATCAATCTCAGCGACTTCCTGCCGCAGCAGCGGCACCTAGTGAGCATAGGTTTGCCCGAGTTTTCATTAGACTCTCGGACGCGAGCATCGCGCTCTGGCAGCCAACACCAGTCCGGACGGCAGGCCCCGTGCCTCCTGGGCAGCAGGCGGTCGAAAAGATTCAGGATATGGGTGGCACTCCTAGCCACTGTTGCGACGTGCCTGCGCGTCCACGGTGAGGTGGGACCGATCGCCTTTCCCGACGGACTCTCCTGGGCGGTTATCTCCTGGGCGCCTTCCTTCTCTTTCTGTATTGGCGTCTGGAGCCTGTGGTGGAGAGATGGCTGACAGGAAAAAGGCTGGGGTGGCACATGGGACTGGCTTCGGCCGTGCCGGTGGCTCTGGCAATCGTTTTTCCCGGAGGCGAGAAGCATGGGATCAGCGCCTGCGGCATGCTGATGGGGATGGCCGTGGGATTTGTCCTGGAGCGGCGCTGGGTCGTCTTTGATTCAGGCGGGGCAACCTTGAAACGGTTGCTTCGCTTTATTCTTGGCGGGGCCGTCCTTTTCGGTCTCTGGTTGGGACTCAAGCCACTCCTTTCGGGCCATGAGCCTGAGACCTTTTACCGTTTCCTTCGCTATTCGCTCATGGGATTATGGGGCGGGCTCGGTGCACTCTGGGTTTTTGTAAAAACGGGATTGTCGGAGAAATCTATTTGACATAACCCCAATGCTGGTGGGTTCGAGCTTGCCATAGATCCAAATCGGCAAGCGTGAAGTCCCGCGGACTGGTGGACTAAAGCTCATGGCATCATGAGCACCTCAGAAGACGGTTTTGATGAAGGAGGGCAAAAATCAATGACTACAGTTTCAGCCGACAAGAAGGCGGACCTGGCTGGACCGGGGATCGGGAATTACGATGTGCTGGAGAAGATCTTGCCTCAAGATTACAGGTCGCTCCTGACACCCAAGGAAACACAAAAGGCCATCTTTTCAGTAAAGAACTACATCGAGGAGCAACTCTGCAAGGAGTTGAATCTCATGATGGTCACCGTCCCGCTCATTGTGGATGTGGAAAGCGGCGTCAACGATATGCTCGATCGGGACGGGTCCAGGACCCCCATTCAATTCCGTATTTCCAATGACCATGGTAAGAACCCCTTGGATGCCCAGATTGTACAGGCGGCCACCAAGTGGAAGCGAATGGCATTGGCGCAATTCGGCATGGAAATGGGAGAAGGGCTCTGCACCGACATGCGGGCCGTTCGAAAGGACTACTTTTTGGATCATGACCACAGCGCCTATGTGGACCAGTGGGACTGGGAGAGGGCCATCTCGGCCGAAGAGCGCAATCTTGATATTTTTGAAAGAGGTCGTCCGAAAGATCTGGAAAGTGATCAAAGGTGCAGAAGCCCGTGCTCAGGAAATCTTCCCTCAACTCAAGACGGACAGGTACCAGGACTTGCCTGAAGAGATTACCTTCCTCCATGCGGAAGAGATCTTGGACATGTACCCGGACCTCCCGCGAAAGCAGCGCGAGACCATGGTGTTGCAGAAATATCCCGCCGTTTTCATTGTCGGCATCGGGTGGACGCTTCAAGACGGCTATCCGCACGAAATGCGGGCTGCGGACTACGATGACTGGGTGACGGAGACCACAAGAAAGGAATGGGCGCTTGATGCACGGCCTCAATGGCGATATCCTGGTCTGGAATCCCGTGACCAAACGCCGCCACGAGCTGATGTCAGGCGGCATCCGCGTGGACGCCCAAGCCCTGAAAAAGCAGCTTGAGATCACCGGGCAGTTGGATTGGCTGGAGCTACCCTATCACCAGGCGATCGTCAATCACGAAGTTCCCCTCAGTATTGGCGGTGGAATCGGGCAGTCGCGGACGCTGATGCTTCTCCTCAAGAAAGCGCATCTGGGGGAAGTGAGCGTCACGGTGTGGCCCAAGATCCTCAAGGACATGTGCCGGGAGAGAAACATCGTGGTGCTCGATTAAGGGGCAAGCAGGGAAGCCCATTATTCGCTTTGAAAGTCATTTGGCCGAACCGATAAGGCCTTTCATAAACAGAACAGATTGAAAAAGGCACGAAGCCGTTGCTTTTTTCACTCCGGACTTTTCAAAACGACATTCTGCCGGCCTCAACAATGTGGGTGGCATCAGAGAAGGAGGTTAGAATGAAAAAAATGCTATGCGATATCGAGAAAGCCGGGATTCTATCGGCGCTGATTCTTTTTCTTTTCTGCCCATCGGTATTCGCCCAACCGATTGCAGACATAAAAGTGAATGGCGCTGACGACCCACTCCCGGTCTCTCTGGAGGAGTCACTGACGCTCACTTTGAGCCTGGATGTCGGGTCTGAAGTCGGACTTCCGGCTGATTGGTGGCTGGCGACTCTAACCCCTTACGGGCTTTACTTTTTCACCCCTGAGGGCTGGACGACCGATTGGGTGCCCGCTTACCAGGGGCCGCTTTTTCCTTTAGATTCCCTGGCACTGACGGTGCCGCTGTCCGTTTTTCCGGAAGGCGATTATGTCCTTTTCTTTGGTGTTGACACCACCATGGATCGTCTTATCACCGCTGAAAACCTATATTGGGATAGTGCGGTGGCACATCTGGTTTCAGGTCCGACCATCGCCAGCCTCAAAAAGCCGGGCTGGGAGAGTCACGTTGGTGAGCCGGTCACGCTCGAAGGGGTTTTTGTCCGTGACCCATTGCCCATGTTGGTGACTGAGCTGGATGTGGTAAAAATCAATCAGCCCATGCCAGAGAGCCGTTACATCGTCCTGCTAGGTAACAACGCCCAAGAAATTTCGTCCGCCGAATACGGAGGGGCAAGGTTGAAAGTGACCGGTTTGGTGAGGGCCGTCGATGATGAAGAGAATTACATGGGCGAATATGTGGCTTTGGAGGTCATCTCCTTTGAAATGGTGGCACGGCTGGAAGCCTATGACCCCAAAATCATTCAATTTCATATTGAGCCCATCAAGAGACAGCCACGGGCCTACGCCGTCCTCTTTAGTGGAGGAAGCAAGTCCGCTTCCAATCATATCCGGTACTGGAATGATTTGAAATTCATGTACAGCACCCTGGTGAACAGCTTTGGCTATCTGCCTGGGAATATCGCTGTTCTATATGCCAACGGCAAGGGTTCTGACAACAACATCCCCGTACACTATTCGGCTACTCAGAGTAACCTTGAGACCGTTTTCAATCTGTTGAGAGAGCACTCGACCCCAGACGATTCCATCTTCATATTTACAACAAACCACGGCGGTGGGTTTCACAAAAAGGGCAACATCTACTGCCCGAACAGTCATTTGTGCGGCGGGAGCTTAGATGGGGACGCCGATGAGCCGGCAGGTGACGTCCTTTCGGAGGCGACTTACAACCTGGATCTTAACGGCAACGGCAACAAGAGTGATCAGGTTTCATGGGATGAGGACATCTCTGCGTGGGGCGGAACGATTACGGATGATGCCTTTGTCACCATGATCTCGAATCTTCAATATCAGCGGATGGTCATTGTGATGGAACAGTGTTTCAGCGGCGGCCTCATTGCGGAGATGGCGCAGGGGGGTGGAAACCGAATCATCATGTCGGCTGCCGGCGAATATGAATTTTCCTGGGCCATGAATACCAACTACGACGAGTTCTCATACCATTTCACCTCTGCCATCAACGGGGCGGAACCGGGTGGCAAGACCGTTAACGCAGATGCCAATAACGACGGTGATGTCTCAATGGTTGAGGCGTTCAATTATGCAAGACAAAAGGATACGCAAGCAGAAACGCCATGGTATGAGGACAGTGGAGATGGAATCCCACACTCCGGTGCCATGCCGTCGGGGGGCGACGGGACACTGGGAAACGCGACCTTTCTAAATTGAGAAGCGTTCGATAGCGGGTAATGGGAGCCCGCCATGCTGATGCCCGTCCGCAGCCGGGAGCACGGCGGCTGAACCCTTTGTGAAGACTGCCACATGGAAAAGGTCAGGGGCGAGAAGCGCCGGGAAGGAATCGTCTTGCGGTTATGGTAGAAGGAGCACCATGTCCGAGCAATCCTCGGTTTTTGAAAAGATCCACCAGAATTACCTGGGGCAGATCGCCAATATGGATCATGCCAACCTGGCGGATCGCCTTGGGGTGGCAGTGGATGGCGATACTTTGGTCATCCCCCTTTTAGGGGTGCCATACCGTGTTTCCAGGCAAGACGTCTTTGACAGCCACGGCTGTCGGCCCCATCACGCCGTCAACGTGATCCTTTTCAAGTACATTCTCATGTGTCCATCTAGCGAGCCTCAGGGGAGCGACTGGGTCACATACAGGCATTTTAAGGATGCGGCCCCATTTGTGGGAGGCTTTTTCACGAACGCCGAGAGGCCGATCAATCTGGCCTTTGAGGGTCGCGGCGTCGAGCTTTCAAAGGCATGTATCGCTTTGGGCGGCCGTCCCCCCGAGGAAATGGATTTCTCGGTCGATCTTGCCATGCGTTTTGACGCGCTCCCGAAGGTGCCGATCCTTCTGCTCTTCAATGACCGGGACGTTGACTTCCCAGCAAAATGTTCGGTCCTTTTCGAGCGCCGGGCGGAGAAGTACCTGGACATGGAATGTCTGGCCATGCTGGGATGGATACTGGCCGACCGGTTGGGCAAGAAATCGGGTCGCGATCCTTCCACGCCGACCGGTGGATGAGATTAAGTCGGCGGGGGAAGCCAAGGGGGGAGTTGGGGTTCAGAAATGCGGATCAATCCAAACAATGTTCGGTTTGATAAGGGTTAGTAGCCATGAACAAGCAATTACCAGCGTGGTTGTGGGCAACAATAACGGGTGTAAGCGTACTCGTCCTCGGATTGGTGGACTGGCTGACGGGATATGAGGTGAATTTCTACTTGTTCTACTTTTTGCCTGTATCGGTTGGCGCATGGTTTCTTGGGTCAGGGGCCTCGGTAAGTTTGGCTGTATTTAGCGCCCTTGTGTGGTTCGGCGCTGACCTATTGTCAGGGCACGTAAACACCTCTCACGCTCATGCAGTCTGGAACACTACAATCCGTCTCGTTTCTTTCCTCGCGATAGGGTGGGCTGTGTCCAGAATGCGGCAAGCGCTTGATCGTGAACACAACACCGCAGAGACTCTGCGGCACGCGCTTTCCGAGATCAAGGTTCTCGAAGCCTTTCTCCCCATCTGCGCCGAATGCAAAAAGATCCGCAATGAACAGGGCGTATGGCAACAATTGGAAGTCTACATCGGGCAACACTCAAACACGAAGTTCTCGCACAGCTATTGTCCAGAATGCGCCAAGAAGGCCATAGAAGAGGCAGGTCAGATCGACAAGAGGAGATCCAACGGGCCGGAAAATCAGGGTTCCGTGTCTTAGAAATGGAGGGAAATTGAAAAATGCAGGCTAACATTGGGGATATCGTTTTTTACTATGAAACCTTTGGAGAAGGTTATCCGCTGGTTCTCATAAGAGGGCTGGGAAGCAATGCAGACCACTGGTATGAGCAAGTGCCGGTCCTTTCGAGGGAGTACCGGGTCATCGTCTTTGACAACAGGGGCGTCGCCCGTTCGAGTGACCCGGGCGGGGAGCTCTCCATTTTGACGATGGCCCAAGACGTCCTTGGTATCCTTGATTACCTTCAAATAGAGAGCGCCCATGTGTTTGGATTATCCATGGGAGGCATGATAGCCCAGGAGCTGGCCATTCATTATCCGGGAAGGGTTAATGGTCTAATTCTCGCTTCCACCCACTGCGGTGGCCCACATCAGATCACGGCCAGTGCAGAGGTAGGTTCTATATTCATGGACATGATCCAGACCGCCAGCGATGAGTCTAGGTTGAAAGCTGCTGCATGCCTATTCCACAAAGAGACACTGGAGAAACGGCCGGAGGTGGCTCGAAAATACTCGGAGATCTCTTTGAAGGGACCAGTGAGTGCGAAGACATTATCAAAACAGTGGGAGGCCATTCTAAAGCACGACACGTTTGATCGTTTGCCGCGGATCTAAGGCTCCCACACTGGTTCTGACAGGTGACTTGGACTTGCTGGTTCCGCCTGAGAACGCGGAAATTTTGGCGGAAAGAATTCCGGGCGCTGAATTGAAAATCATCTCGGGGGGAGGCCATCAGGTGCTGGTAGAGCAGCCGGAAGCATGCAATGGGGCCGTATTGGAGTTCTTGCGGAGCCTGAGTTGAGTGGAATACGCTGCCCAAGCGTAAATTCATCATTAAAATGAGGAGATCGAATATGGGACTCATAAAGGTTGATGAAACAAAATGTAAACGGGACGGGATCTGCGTGGCCGAATGCCCCAGACGGGTGATCGAGCTGGAGGGAGGGGATGGTTTCCCGACGGTCGCGCCTGAGAATGAAGATTATTGCATGATCTGCGGACACTGCGTGGCCGTGTGCCCCCACGGGGCCATGAGCCTGGGGAAGATGCCTATCGAGACGTGCCCGGAGATCGAAAAGGATTTGCTGCTTTCCTGGGAGCAGACCCGGCATTTCCTTCGCTCCAGGCGCTCGATCCGGGTCTACAAGGACAAAGAGGTGGATCGCCAGACCATCCAACAGCTCATCGAAACAGCCCGATATGCGCCCACGGCCAGCAACTCCCAGACGCATCCACTGGACGGTCATCACCGGCCGGGAGAGGCTTGTCGGAGCTCTCCGAGGATGGCTGTGGACTGGATGCGGGGCGTCATCGCGGACCAGCCCAAGTCCCCGATGGTGGCCTACTTCACACCGCTGGTCGCCGGATGGGACAATGGTTACGACGGCATCCTGCGAACCGCTCCCAACCTGGTCATCGCCTCGGCCCCCAAGGAGGCATCCAACGGGTTGGTGGACTGCGCCATCGCCCTGACCTATCTGGAGCTGGCCGCCATCGCCATGGGTCTTGGAACCTGTTGGGCAGGGCTTCTCCAGGCCGCCATGCTCAACACCCCCGCCCTGGTGCAAAAGATCGGCCTGCCTGAGGGTCACACCGCTCATTACCCGATGATGATCGGCTACCCCAAGTTTAAGTATTATCGGCTGCCGGAGCGCAACCAACCGCCCATTCACTGGAAGTAGGACCAAGGGTCAACAAGAATAGCTGCCTATCCGTCTTGTTGGCCGCTGCCAATGCTCAAGCCAAAGGCGGCGGCGGGGGAGGCAATTCGCCGCGCTCCAGGGCCTCTCGGGCGGCCTTGACCGGTATGCCTGCCTCGCACGGCACGCCCACCTGGCACAACCCGCAACCATAGCCCTCGAACTTGTAGGTCTCTTTCACATACTCTCTGGACCGTACCAGGTGCTGCCTGCACTTTTCCTTGTCGTGGCCGGCCTCGGTAATCGCACGGGCCGGGCACCGGTCAATGCATTTGCCGCAAGTCCCCTCGGCGAAGAAGAGACAATAGGCCCGATGGTCCGCGTACGGCCTGGGAGTCGGTTCAATGGATACCTTCACCACCACCGACCCCGCACGCATGGCCTTGCCTTTGGCGGTGATGAGACCGTCACACAGCCCGAAGGTGCCCAGGCCGGCCGCATGGGCGGCATGCCGTTCAGACCAGGAGGAGGCATAGGAAAACCGCTGCGACTTGACGATGGTCCAGTTGGAAACGAGCATCGGGGCAACCGCCGGCATGCCGAGCTCTTCCAGGCTCTTGGCCACATGTCGACGCAAGGCCACGTTGAACGCTTCGCCGTACACTCTGATTCTGGCCCACTCCTCAGCGGGATACGTCTTTGACCGGCGGTTCGCCTTGCGGACCATCTCCCGCTGCGGCAAAATCCACGAAATGACGGTCAGCTCCGCCGGTCCGGCTGTTTCCTCGTGGACAATGCTGGCTGAAGACTTCCCAGGGCGTCCAGTGAAAGGGTCCGATATATTCCTTGTACTGCTGCCAAATCGGATCCGCACCGGAGGCGAATCCAACCAGCGCGTCGTCCCAAGCCGGGTCCCCGGCCTCGTTCTGCATGGTGTTGAGGGGTGAAGTGGCGATGAAGTCCCGGATCAGACCTCTGATCCGGTCCGGGGACATATTGGCGGTCTTTTTCATTGCTAAACTCCTGTCAAACGGAAGCCCCCGAAGAGGCGGGCGCTGGGAAATCAGTTTCGGAGTGTGAGTATTGGTCATTCAATTCTAATTGGTTCGGCTGATGGATGCAATAGAGAGGCTTGAAAAAGGTGCAAGAACCTCAACCATGGCTAGGTTCACCCGAAAATGGGAAATTGACTTGCCGGATGCGCCTTGTCTAAATAGTGGACACCGTCTTCTCAGCCTTGGGCAAAAATGGTATTGATTTCCGGCGAGCGAAAGCTCCCATTAAAGATTGCTTGCCAGGGGCCTCAGGGGGGCGATCGGCCTTGACATGACATGGAAGCCGAAAGACCGAAAGCGGCGGGAAACATTTAAGGGGAAAAGGAGGGAGTCGTGAAACGGGCATTTGTAGCCGCGATCCTTTCAGGGCTTGTGTCGTTTTGCGTTTTTTCGCAGGATGGTTGGGCAGGGCCACCAGGGGTGATGGATTCCGAGCCCCCAAACAATGCGGTGGATGTGCCGGTTGACGTGGGGAGCATCATTATCCTTTTCGACCAGGAGATGAAGGTGGATTCCTGGTCGCTGGTCACCTCGGACAAGGGAGCGTTTCCGCCCATGGTCGAGCAGGCCGAGCCCTTCATGGACCCCATGACCTTCGAGATACAGATCCAAGCAACTCAAGCCTGGCACCACCTATGCCGTTCAGCTCAACAGCAAGGGGCGGAAGGGGTTCAAGTCCGCCAGAGGTCAGGTGCCGCTTCCCGTCACAACCATCGTCTTCAAGACCACAGGCGAAGGCATGGGAGGGGGCGGGCAACTGATGCCGGCCGAAACCGTTCGAGGGCACGATTCAACAGAACGCCCTGTCGCTTCATCCCCCACGGTCGCCGCGGCCCCCGCCAAGATCAGGGCCGCAAAGGCCGCGATGCCTTTCTGACCCTTTACCGGGAGCAGCACCAGGGGGCCTTTTACATGCTCATCCCCAGGGGGTGGAAGACCACCGGCGGCATGATTCCGAGCGGGGTGCAGTGGAACGTGGTGGACCTGGTCGAGCACAACATCCAGTTTCGAGCGACCAGCCCGGATGGAATGTCCTTTTTCGGGTGGTATCCACGTTTCTACTTCCAGGACCCGGCCATCGTGATGCAGAGCAGCATGGGGTATGCTCAGCCCCAGATGGGCGGCGTGCTGAACGGCTGTTGGCTCTTTCCCTACATGGGCGTGGCCCAGTACATCCAATATATCGTTTTGGGCCGGCTTTCCGCGCAGGAGCTCCAGAACCCCAGGATCATTGGGGCCGGGCCATCGCCCGAGCTCCGGCCGTTGATCCCCCAGACGGCATCGCGGGGCGAGTGCGGATACGTGAATTTCGAGTGCACGATCCAGGGGACACCCATGGTGGGGCGCATTTATGCCATCGTCTATGAGATCCAAAACATCATATGGTCCACGGTGGGAACCTTCGGGTGGGTCTGCCCCAAGTCACGTCTCAAAGACGATGAGCGGCTCATGGAGCTCTGCATCCGCTCGTTCAGGCTGGACCCCCAGTGGGTTCAGCGGGCTGCTGCAGCCGAGCGCTACCGGGGGCAGAAGTTCAACGAGGTCATCCGGGAGATGCAGCGGATCGACGGCGAAATCACCCGAAACCGAAGCCAGACCAGAAGCGACATCCAGGAGGAGTTTTACAAGGTCATCACCGAGCAGATTGAAAGCTTCGACCATGAAACCGGCAAGAAGGCCTGGCTTCCCATGTACAATAACGCCTGGACCAACGGTCGCGGGGACTATTTCCTGAGAGACTACGACGACGGGACCCTCCCGGTCGAAAACCCGACGGAGTGGCGCAAGCTCAAGATCATCAACCGAAACGACCCTGCGTATCGCCCCGAAAAATACGGTGACTGACGCGCAGCGGCAGAGAGGATACCAATGCGTTCGATTAAAGCCTCACGGAAGACAGTGTTCTTTTTCGCTGCCATGGCGCTGCTGCTCATTCCGTCGCTGTCCGCCCACGGCGGCGCGTTCGCGAACATCGTGGCCTTCGGCGACAGCCTGTCCGACAACGGGAACCTCTTCAGGCTGACGGGAGGGGCAACCCCGGACAGCGACTACTTTGAAGGCCGGTTTTCCAACGGACCTGTGTGGGTGGAATACCTGGCCGCGCAACTGGGCGCGGACCTGGACGACTTCGCGTATGGAGGCGCGAGCACAGGCGGCGACTTGATTCCTCCCGTTCTGGGCGTTCAGATCGCGCTCTGGCAGTTGCAGGGCGGTTCGGCCCAGGGCCTTTTCAGCGTCTGGGCCGGCGCCAACGACTATCTTCGGCTCGGCCGCACCGATGCGCAAGGGGCCGTGGGAAACATCCTGGACGGTCTCGAAACGCTTGCGAGCAGTGGTGTCACCCGCATCCTGCTGCCCAACTTGCCGGACCTGGGGCTGACCCCGGGCCTTTTGTCCGAATCGGCCGTCACGCAGGCCGAGGCGTCCGCCTACTCGTTGGACTTCAATCAGAGGATCGCCGAATCTCTTCCCTCCTTTTCAGAAAACCATCCGGATGTCATCATTTATTTCATGGATGTTTTTGAGCTGTTTGGGGAACTGACGGCCCACCCCGAAAGGTTCGGCTTTCAGAATTCGACCGAAGTGTCACCGAATTTCGGTGTAGATCTGAACAATGAGGGGGGCTATGTTTTCTGGGACGACGTCCATCCCACGACCGAGGCCCATGCGCTTCTGGCCGGAGAGGCCGCCGCCCTGCTTTCGAAGGATTGCGCCAAGGTGAACGCTGATCTGAGCGTGGACCTATTCCTGGTGGAGTATGTCGGAATGCGTTTCGGGTTCACGCTTCATTACATCGGGGGAATCGAGGGAGACCCTGGAGGATTTTACTGGGAGATGGATCTTACATCGCTCGGTGTCGAGTCGGACAATATTCTGGGCATCGACCACGTGGTGGCGGGCGATGACCTGGGGCTGATCGTGCCCTGCGCCGAATATGCAGGCACCCTGTATGCTTTCAACCTCGAGTTTGTGGAAAGCGGGGAGACGGGGAGCTTTCTGTGGCGATTGAACGTCCCCAGCCTGATGGTGAAATAGCCTTTACGCAGCGGCGCAGCCCCTATGGCTGGGCCCCGTCTTCCATCTCGCCCGCGATGTGTCTGACCATCTGACGGTACACCCCTTCAAAGATCTCAGGCGCAATGAGGTAGTCGCCGCCCCCGCTGTAAAACCCTTCCGTCAGCTCGCGGGCCGCCTTTTTAATGTCCCGGGTCTTTCGGTAGGTCTCTTTCGATCAACGCGCGTTCGCGTTTGGCCGATTCGATGCTCTCGCCGATAAAGCGCTTTGCCTCGTCCCCGGTGATATAACCGTAGTGGTCCGCGCAGACGAGCTCCACATCCAGTTCCTTCAGCCTTTCGAGGCTCGCCTGATAATTCGGTGAAGTTCGAGTTCCCTGGGGCGATGATTCGGTCCTTGAAAGGGATGCCGCCCCCGTCGGAGGCAAAAAGCGCCTTCATCTCCGGCACGTAGGCCGTGATCGAGCATGTGGAGTGTCCCGGGGTCTCCAGGATCCTGCACTGAAAGGTCTCCGAGTCCGATCACGTCCCCTTCGGAAACCGTCTGCCCGGTGATCTTGTCGTCCCAGTCAAGATCGTAGGATTCGTAGACATCCCCTGCCCCATGCGTTTTGCCACCTCCCTGGAAAACGGTTGATGGTCCGGATGACCTTTTCCGATCCGAGAAGCTCCCATGCCCTGGCTGAGCCATAAATCTGGAGGTCCGGGTTCCGCCGTTTGAGAAAGGGGATGACGCCCACATGGTCGAAGTGGGCGTGGAGGATGAGGTGTTTGCTGATGCGTCGCTCGTCAATGTTGAAGGCTTTGAACTGATCGAGGATGTCAGGGAGGATGTAGCTCATCCCGCCGCTCACCATCATGGAGGTCTCCGACCCCTCCAGGAGGTACACGCACGACTCCTCATGCCCCAGGAACCAGAGGCCCTCCCGTATTTTGCCTGGTTGTCTTACCCTCATCCGCAATATCCCCTTTCCGAAAATAATAACCAGTCCGTTAGACCTCTTCCATTTCCGAGGTCCAAGAGCAGTCGATGCACCCCTTGATGGATTGATAGGCCGGGCAGTTCGTCGAATAGACGGCCAGTGCCCTTTCCGCCTCCTCCCGTTTTCCCTTTGGGATCTTCATCTGATATCGAAGCCGGATCTTTCGTGATCCTCAAGACGCCCTCCACGTCCTCGATGTCCCCTTCCACATGGGCGGTCAAATTTTCTTCGGACTTTATGCCGCGCGCATCCAGCGCGCCCGCCAGGGTACCGGTCAGTCACCCTCCGACGCCGGCGATCATATAGTCCAGCGTGGCGGGGAATTCGGGACCTTCGATCTTACGTCCGTACTTGTCCTGGTAGAAATTCTTGATGCCCCCGTGGATCCCGAAATTGACCGGCTCTGCGAAATCCCCGAAGTGAGCGGTCCGATGGGGCCCCTTGTGCTTTTCAATGCGCATTCGACTGGTGTGGGCAACTGTCATGATTTTTCCTCCTTCAAATCTTTTGAAATAGACATGCGGCCGGAAGATTTCACCACCGGACGCCAAAATGATGCCAATTCATGGCACCAAGTAAAACCATACCTCAAGTTGAACCGCATTGTGTCAACCTGGTCCTGAAGATTTCAAACCGTCTCATCGCTTCGGCGGTCCTAAGCCATCGGCTGCAAGGGGTTGATTCCGCAGACAATGGCCCCGGCTGTTTGACAGTCGCGGCCCTTCTTGGTAAGGGGATAAAGGAAGGGTTTGCAACCCTCGTGATCGGCCGGTCCATCAGTTATCCGGGCACAACAAAATTTGGAAGGCCGAATGCATTGACCCCCCTGCGAGAGAGGAAGGATATGAGGAGACGGGGTCTTTTCGCAGGATGGGGAGTCCATAGCTCTCCTGCTTGCCGCACTTTCAACGTGGCCCCAGGGCAGCATGGTCACTTCCTGTCAGGCCGGCGAAATCGTTTTCCTCACCTGGAAGGCCAGTCAACCGGAGGTCTGGGAGCGGCTCATCGATCGGTTTCACCGGGAAAACCCCGATGTCCGGGTTCGGATCCAGGTGGGTCCTCATTCCTCCACCGAGTACCACGCCATCGTGACCCAGAGGCTCAAGAACAAGGACCCATCCATCGACGTTTTTTTCATGGATGTCATCTGGCCGCCCGAGTTCCTGAACGCAGGGTGGGTCATGGACTTGAGCGCCAGGTTCGGGCTTGAAGAACGGCAGGCGTTCCTGAGCGGGCCTATCGCGGCAAACACCTACAAGGGAAAAATCTGTGGCGTCCCCTGCTTTCTGGGGGCCGGGCTTTTCTACTACCGAAAGGACCTGTTGAGCAAGCATGGTTTTGAGCCCCCGCGCACGTGGCCGGAGATGCTCGACCAGGGGCTCAAAATTCTTGGGGGTGAAAAGGACCCGACCCTGTCGATCTATTCGGGCCAATTCAAACAGTACGAGGGGCTCGTCTGCAACATGCTGGAGTTCATCTGGTCAAACGGCGGGGATATCCTGGATCCGGAAACCGGATCGGTTCTCCTGGGGGAACCGCAAGTCGTGGAGGCTGTCGCCTTTGTGCGGGACCGGATCATAGGCACCGCCGCCCCCAGGGGGGTCGTCAACTACGAGGAACCCGAGTCCCTGGCGGTCTTTGTTCAGGGCAAGGCCGTGTTCCATCGAAACTGGCCTTATGCCTGGCCGATCCTGAACGACCCCCAGAAGTCCACGGTAGCCGGGAAGGTCGGTGTGGGACGCCTTCCTGCGTTCGAGGGTCACGCCTCCGCTTCGACCCTGGGGGGCTGGCAGTTCGGGATGAGCCGCTGGTCCAGGAACCCGGACGACGCCTGGCGTTTCATCCGCTTCATGACTTCCTTTGAGGCCCAGAAGGTGCTGGCCCTTGAAGCCGGGCTTGCCCCCACGCGCAGGGCGGTCTATTCGGACCCGCGAGGTGCAAGAAAGGATGTCTCACTTCGTTTCGTTTTTGCCGGCCTTTGAAAAAGCAAGACCCAGGCCTTCTTCACCCCTTTACCCCATGATGAGCGCGGAGCTCCAGCGCTTTTTCAGTCACGCCATCGTTCGTCCGGATTCGGACATCCGTGACGCTTGTAAGAAAATCCATTCCCCGGATCGAGCGGATCGTTCGACTGGGGGCCAGGATCGGGCCATGACCTGGCGCGATCAGAGGCTTCTTCTTTTTCCTGTTGGCGCCCGCCCTGTGCGTGCTCCTTCTCTTCATCGTCGTCCCCATCTCACAGTCCGTCTATCCTGAGCCTCCACCGGCTGGTCCT
The DNA here is from genome assembly GCA_963699845.1 of uncultured delta proteobacterium. Taxonomy (GTDB): domain Bacteria; phylum Desulfobacterota; class DSM-4660; order Desulfatiglandales; family Desulfatiglandaceae; genus CAWHLE01. Next base: position 114,534 of record CAVOVO010000011.1, on the reverse strand, counting down.
GGGTCTTCCCCAACTGGGGCAGCCGTTCGTTGGGCTCGAAAACTACGTTGAACTGCTCCGTGACCCTGTGGCAAGGGACTCCGTTTTCGTCACAGGGGTCTTTGTGGCCACCACCACCTTTTTCGAACTGCTCTGTGGGCCTTCTTCTGGCGCTCCTGATCCATCGACGTTTCCCGGGGCGAGGCGCCCTTCGGGCCTCCGTGCTCATCCCGTGGGCCATCCCCACCGTGGTCTCGGCACAGATGTGGCGTTTTCTCTTCAACGATGCCTACGGCATGGTCAATTTCGCCCTTTTCGGCACTGAGACCACCCACTACATCCCGTGGCTTGCCAAGCCCGGGACCGCACTGTTCGCCATCATTCTGGCAGACGTCTGGAAGACCTCTTCTTTTGCGGCCCTGCTGATCCTGGCCGGTCTTCAGGTGATCCCTGAAGAGCTCTACCAGGCGGCCAGGGTGGACGGCGCCGGCCCATGGAGACGTTTCGCCACATCACCTGGCCGCTCATTCGACCCGCTACTCCTTCTGGCCCTCCTTTTTCGGACCATTGACGCCTTTCGTGTCTTTGACCTGGCCTTTGTCATGACACAGGGGGGGCCGGCGGACGCAACCAATGTTCTTCAGCTTTACGGGTACAAGAAGATGTTCGTCGAGGGATGGATGGGATACGGCTCGGCCATCGCCACATGCATTTTCCTGGCCCTCCTCTGCCTTGCCGTCCTTTACGTGCGGCTTGCCGGGCGGAGGCTTCTGGAGGAAAGAACGTGATCGCGAAGGGTGCTGAAAACCTTTCGGTTTATCCTGGCCGTCCTCTTGGCGGGCGGGTTTTCCCTGCTCCCTTTCCTGTGGTTCGTCTCGTCGGCCTTCAAGAGCCCGGCGCAGATCACGGCCATCCCGCCCCAGTGGTGGCCCGACTTGACGCTTGAGTCGTTCCGGTCTGCAGTGGTGCAGTACCACATCTTCCGTTACCTGAAGAACTCCGCGATAGTCGCCGGCGGGACCACCGCGGTGACCATTTTCTCGGCCACCATGGCGGGCTACGGCCTCTCCCGGCTGCCAAGGCGATGGGCCCATCCGATTCTCATGGCCGTCCTGGCCTGCGCCATGTTCCCTCAAATCGCGGTGGCCGGGCCCATCTGGCGGCTCCTGCAGGTCCTTGGCTGGCTCAACACCTATCAGGGATTGATCCTTCCCTATGTGGCCCTCACGCTCCCGCTTGCCGTGTGGATCCTGACCCTCTTCTTCAGGGAAATCCCCGGGAACTGGAAAACGCGGCCCTGGTGGATGGGTGCACCCGGATGGGCGCGCTTGTCAGGGTTGTTCTGCCGCTTTCGGCCCCTGGCCTGTTTACGGCCTCCATCCTGTGTTTCATCTATGCATGGAATGAATTCTTCCTGGCCCTGCTGGTCATGACCGATCCGGCGATCCAGACCATGCCCGTGGGGATCGCCCTTTTCCAGGGCGAATACACCGTGCCCTGGGGCGAGATCGCTGCGGCCTCCTTGATCACCACGGCGCCGCTGGTCCTTTTGGTCCTGGCCTTCCAGCGGCGGATCGTGACAGGGATTTCCGCGGGCGCCATCAAGGGGTAAACCTATGGCAGCCATCGACATCCGGGGCGTGAACAAACGATACAAGGAAGTGACCGCCCTCGCCAATGTTGACCTTCGTGTGGAGGACGGCGAGTTTTGTGTCATCCTGGGGCCTTCCGGATGCGGAAAGAGCACGCTTTTGCAGGTCGTGGCCGGCCTGATGCGACAGGACGAGGGGTCCATCTGGATGGACGGCCGGCGCATCGATCACCTCTCTCCAAGGGAGAGGGACGTGGCCATGGTCTTCCAGAGCTACGCCCTTTACCCGCACATGACGGTCTTCGAAAACATGCGTTTCGGTCTTAGAATGCGGGGCGTGTCTAAAGCCGAGGCGCAAGAAAGGGTCATCGAGACGGCCAGGCTCCTGGATCTTGAATCCCTCCTTGAACGAAAACCCCGTGAGCTCTCAGGAGGCCAGCGGCAGAGGGTGGCCATGGGCAGGGCCCTGGTGCGTCGGCCCAAGCTCTTCCTGCTTGACGAACCCCTGAGCAATCTGGACGCCCTGTTGCGGATCAACGTTCGAGTCGAGTTGAAGGTGCTCCACCGTCAGATCCGGGGGACCATCCTCTATGTCACCCACGACCAGGTGGAGGCCATGACCCTGGGTCAGAAGGTGGTGGTCATGAAGGAGGGTCGCGTCCATCAGGTAGGGACCCCTGAGGCCATTTACGATCACCCGGAGGACACCTTTGTCGCGACGTTTATCGGTTCCCCCATAATGAATCTCTTCGAGGGCAGGCTGCTGCGGGAAAAGGGCCAGCAGTTGTTTCGAAGCGAGGGCCTTTCACTGGTTCCGGGAGAAATGGGCAGTGACCTTGAGGGTGAGGTATTGGAGGTGGGCGTCAGACCCGAGGATGTCAGTGTTGGGACGGAAGGCGAGCCGGTCATCCAGGTGAAGGTGGACCTGGTGAGCAACATGGGCTCGCACCAGGTCGTCCACTGTCGGCTTGGGAAAACCGGCCTCACCATCCGCATCCCCAAGGATATGCGGTTGGCCCCCGGCGACCATGTTCCCCTTGTGATCCCCTCCTCGAAACTCCACATCTTCCACCGGGGGCGTCGGGTCCCGGGATCGGCCCACAGATAAACCTAAACCCAGCCATTCTCATGAATGAAATTGACCAGCCACACCAAAGAATCACGCTATCCCTCCCCTTCAGCGGATTTTACACATCGTAAAGACTTTGGACAGAGCCGGCATCCCATCCGGATTAAAACTTCCCATTAGAAACAAATCAAGACGCATTATCTCAAAGCCTCATAAGACATTCTCGCTGAAAAGGAACGGCACGAGTCTTGTACTACCTTCCCCTGAAGCGTTCTGTATCCAAATCCGGAGACGACGGAAATATTCTTACGGATGGAGGAGCCAAAATGTGGAAAACGCTAAGTACGGGAAGGACCGCTGTGGAACCGGCGGTGAAACAGTTCTTGCCGCCCTGTCAGGTCAGGTGCCCCATCAACGAAGACATCCAAAGAACCAACGTCCTGATCTCCCTTCTTCCTGAAGACCCTGAACTGGCTGCGGACGGTATCAGCCAGATCGGGGATTACCTTTATGAAAAAAACCCGTTCTTCCCGGTATGCGGTTATGTGTGCGGCCTATGCGAGCTGGAATGCAACTACCAAACCAAGGGCGGGGCTATCAGAAGAAGGCTGCTCAAGCGTTTCATCGCGGACACCTACATATATCAACTGGACAAAAGGGAAGAGTATTCCCGCATGAAAAACAGGGAAAACGTGGCCGTGGTAGGCGGCGGGCCGGCAGGGCTTATGTGCGGCTATGACTTGAGCAAGAGGGGCTACCGGGTGACCATCTTCGAGGCCTCGGAACGGCTGGGTGGGGCCTTGTGGCTGATTCCCCGCTACCGGTTGCCCGAAGAGGTTCTGGCCTCGACCCTCGAAAACCTGGTCAGGCTGGTGGGCATCGATGTGAAGTACAACGTCAGGGTGGGCGAGGGGAAGTGGACCCTTGAAAAGCTCAAGAACGAAGGATATCAGGCCGTGTTTCTGGCCAGGGGAACGCCCGCTGCCGCGGACCCTCACCTTTGGAGGCAAGGAAGTCCAGGGCCAGGACCTCTCCGGCATCATGTACGGACAGAATTTTCTCTATGAAGTCAGTCACGGCAACATCAAACCGAACTACTTCAAGGGGAAGAAGGTCCTGGTCATCGGCGGCGGAAATGTGGCCTTTGATGTGGCACGGACCGCCAGAAGACTCGCCGGCGAGAACCACCATCGTGTGCCTTGAATCGAGGATAGAAGCTCCCGAGATCGGGTCCCGGCGGACTGGGACGAAATCAGGGGCGCATGGGAGGAAGGCATCCGTATCGTCTACTCCCGGGGGGTGAGCAGAATCGTCGGGTGAAGGTGAAAGGATGAGAAAGATCGAGTGTCCGAAGTGCACCAGTGTCTATGATGAGACGGGCTTTAATCCAGAATTCGACATGGCCGACATGCTTACCCTGGAAGGCGATGTCCTGATCATCACCGTGGGACAGGGCCGGACATTCTCGCGCTTCAGAAGAAGGACTCCTCAACGATCGGAGACAGCTGGCCCTGGATCCCGTGACCCTGCAGAACCTTAACAAGGAATCGGTCTTCGTCGGCGGAGACGTCCGAAGAATCGGTTTCATGGTGGATGCCATGAAGGATGGATTGGTGGCTGCCGAATCCATTGAACGTTATCTGAGGGGAATCTATTGCGGGAGGACCGAAAAAGGGCCTTTGAGTCTCAGGACCTACCCCGGAGGAGGTTTTACGAGACGGAGCCGGAGGTGCTTTGGATCCCCCCGGAAAAGAGAATGCACTTTCAACTGTTCGAGAGGGGATTCACCCTTCCGGAGTCTATTGAAGAGGCAAAACGATGTCTCGCCTGTGGCCCCTGCATCTCCTGCAAGGCCTGCGTATCCGTCGGGATCCAAGAATCCCTCCCCGCCGTTGAAGTGAACACGATCGGTGTTCGGCTGTGGGATCTGTGTTTCGGTTTGCTACTATAATGCGGCCCAGTCAAAGGAGATTGAAGACAAAAGTATTTCCACGACAGACATATTTAAATGCAAATCCTGCGGCATGTGTGTCGTCGCTTGCCCGTCCAATGCGCGACAGATGGTGGGAGATGCATTTGAACATAGGATCGATGCCGTCTACAACGGGCTTAAAAGCGCATAGAGGAGGGATGACATGGAGGCGTATGATCCCAAGCTGGTTTGCTTTTCCTGCAATTTTGGATGGGGATATCTGAGCGATCATCGCTCGTTGTCGACCAGTATTCGGAACTGGATCCCGGTGACCTGCAGCGGGAAGATTGAAACCAGCCATATTTTGAAGGCCTTTCGATCAGGCGCCGACGGCGTTCTTATTTTGGGATGCCCGGAAGGACACTGTCACTTCCAGGACGGGAACTATCAAACCCGAAAAAGGTCCACCTTATCAAAAAAATTATGAATGCCTTTGGCATTGAGCCTGAAAGGCTGGGCATCAATCTGTCACTCGATCCGGATGGCAAAAAGATTCCGCAGCTTAGTCCGAGAGATGAAGGACTCTCTTGTGAAACTGGGCCCGGTAAAAACATCTGAATTCATAGGGGGAACTATAATGCAGCAGAAACCCAAGGTCGCCATCTACTGGTTAGGAGCGTGTGCGGGCTGTGATGAAGCTATCGTGGATCTCAATGAAGCGCATTCTCACGGTTACCGAGGCGATCGACATCGTTTTGTGGCCGGTTGCCATGGACTTTAAGTATGATCACTTACGGTCCATGGAGGACGGGGAAATCGCCCTGAGCATTTTATCCGGCTCGGTGAGAAATTCCGACCACCAGGAAATGGCGGAATTGTTGCGGGAAAATCCCAACTGGTCCTGGCCCTTGGCACTTGCGCCTGCTTTGGCGGCAGCCCGGGCCTCGCAAATTTTACACCAAAGAAGAAATATTCAATTGGGTTTACCGGGATGCGCCCACAGTCGTCAATCCAAACAAAACCTTGCCTCAAAAGGAGACGGGATTGGACGGAAAAACGCTCACCCTTCCGGATTTTTTTGAACATGCTTTACACCCTGGACCAGATTATCGATGTGGACTATTACCTTCCGGGATGTCCACCACCTCCTGATTTGATTACCCATGTCATGAATGCAGTCCTCTCAGGAGATCTCCCTCCCAAGGGTTCAACCCTGGCACCTCGAAAGGCCCTTTGTGATACGTGCCCCAGAAACAAGCGAAAACCCAGTCGCATGGAAATAAGAAAGATTAAGAGAATTCATGAAGTGGACGCAGACCCGGATGCCTGTTTCCTCGCTGAGGGAATCATCTGTTTAGGACCGGCAACGCGCACCGGCTGCGGGGAGAGCTGCATCCGGATTAATGTCCCTTGTCGTGGCTGTTTCGGCCCTGTTCCAAGCGTCGTAGGTTCCGGTCCCAAGTTCCTGTCTACCCTGACCTCTTTGATTACGATAGAAAAGGATGAAGACATTGAAGAAGCCATCGACTCTATTGATGATCCTGCCGGGTATCTGTACCGCTTTACCCAGCCGTCATCCATTTTGGGAAAGAGAAGCGCGAAGAAGCATATGGAGGATTGAAAATGCCGCCAAAAAAGATAACCATTGATCCCATCACGCGACTAGAGGGTCATGGAAAGATAGAGATCTTCCTGGACGAAAAGGGGGATGTGGAGGACGCTTTCTGGCAGGTGGCCGAACTCAGAGGCTTCGAAAAATTCTGCATTGGACGGCCGGCCGAGGAAATGACAAGAATCGTACCCAACATCTGCGGCGTGTGTCCATCTGCCCATCATATGGCCGCCTCGAAAGCCCTCGACGATCTCTACGATGTGGAGCCGACGAACACTGCAAAGCTTATTCGGCAACTGGAATTCAACGCCTTCTACATTGAAGACCATTACATTCACTTTTTCTTTCTGGCAGCGCCTGATTTTGTGGTCGGTCCGGATGCTGATCCTGCCGAGAGGAATATTCTCGGTGTCATTAGACAGGTGGGGCAGGAGGTCGGATCCAGGGTTATTGAAGTGAGAAAACGAAACCGAGAGATTATCAAACTCCTCTTCAGCAAGGCACCCCATCCTGAAGGGGGCCTGCCCGGCGGCGTATCGAGAGGGGTCACCCTTGAAGAAGCGGAAATGGATCAAAGAGACGGCTGACTATTCGGTTGAATTTGCACAGTTTGCCTTGGCGTTGTTTAAGGATATCGTTTTGGGAAACAAAAGATACCGCGACTTGATCTTCCATGACGCTTATCAGCTGCAGACCTACTATATGAGCTTGGTCGACGAGAACAACAAGGTGAATTTCTACGATGGCACCGTCAAAGTCATCGATCCAAGGGGCAACGAATTTGTCCGCTTTCAGCCCCGTGACTACGTTGAACACATTGGAGAATGGGTGGAACCCTGGAGTTACATCAAATTCAGTCATTTGAGGAAGCTTGGCTGGAAAGGACTCATCGAGGGTGAGGGGACTTCTCTTTACCGAGTAGCGCCTTTGGCCCGACTGAACGTGGCGGACGGTATGGCTACGCCTCTCGCACAGATTGAGTATGAGCACATGTTTGAAACCCTGGGGGGAAAGCCCGCCCACCAGACACTGGCCATGCACTGGGCCAGATTGATCTGCGCTCTTCAGGCGGCCGAACACAACCAGTTGATCGCCAATGACCCCCTGCTGACCAGCAAAGACATCCGCAATATGAATTTGCGTTTGAAAAAGGTCGGCATCGGCTGTGTCGAAGCTCCCAGAGGGACCCTGTTTCATCACTACGAAACCGATAACCGGGGCATCCTCACGAAAGTCAATTTGATTGTGGCCACCCAGAACAACGCGGGCCCCATTTCGCTGTCGGTCAAAAAGGCGGCTAAGGGTTTCATTAAGGGGGATAAAGTCAAAGAAGGGCTCCTCAACAGGGTAGAGATGGCCTTTCGTGCCTACGACCCTTGTTTGTCATGTGCCACCCATGCTTTGCCCGGCCAGATTCCCCTGACGCTGAATATTAGAGACCCGGAAGGGCTTCTCATTAAGACCGTGAAGAGACCATGAATTGAAAACACTCATCCTCGGAATGGGTAACCCCATCCTGTGTGACGACGGGGTGGGGCACCACGTTGCCCGAGCCCTGGAGGCGCGTGTCGGGCGCAGAGGTGCGCACCACAAGCATGATCGGACTTCACTTGCTCGACTTGGTGGCAGGTTTTGACAACGTGTTCATCATTGACGCACTCCAGACGGGAAAGAATCAGCCAGGGACTGTGAAAATACTTAACAAAGGAGAGGGAGCCTTGCACCTCTTCTCATCGCATGGGCTTCACTTCTTCGAAATCCTCCAACTGGGGAAAGACCTGGGGTACCGGATGCCGGAAGTAAGAGGGATTTATGGCATAGAAATTGGCCACGAATGTCCTTTTGGAGAAGCGTTGTCTGACAGGCTAATGGACAAGAAAGCCGAAATCGTTAAGGAAATCATCAGAGATATTGAAGCGTGGCGTGTATTTGACCCACCTGACCAATCGTCCTCCCGCCAACCTGACTGGCCAAGTTGACCTATAGCGGCCGGCGTGGTAAAAAATCAGCGATAAAATGCTGTTTCGCGACATGCCCCGCTTGATGCTCTAGGCACACCACCAGATCCATCCGAGCAAGTGCAGCGTCGATTCCAATACGAGTGAGGTGAGAATCTCGTCAGGCCCTTTTTCGGGACCTCAATAACCCCGTGGTATAAAGTCTTTGTACATTCTTTAACGGGCTCCTAAATTAAGGGGTTGACGATCTCCAAACCGGGCTTAATCTCTTTAATGAGATAAATCATTGCATTTTTGCAGCGTTACAAATCCAAAAGGTTAGAGATATCTATCCGTGGAAACATCTAACAGCCAGACAGAGATCATCCTCGACAGCATTGCCGAAGGCGTTTTTACGGTAGACGCCGACTGGAAGATTACCTCTTTTAATCGCGCCGCCGAGAAGATCACCGGGATCAAGCGGTCCGAGGCGATTGACAGACATTGCTGGGACGTTTTCAGGACAAGCATCTGCGAAAACCGCTGTACCCTGCGGCAGACCATGAAGCCGGGGAAGCCATCGTGAACCATTCCGTTTACATCGTAAATTCCCAAGGAGACCGGATCCCGATCAGCATATCGACGGCCGCTTCGAGACCGGGGAGGCGAGGTCATCGGCGGGGTGGAGACATTCCGCGACCTGAGCGTGGTGGAGGAACTCCGAAAAGAACTGGAGGGCCGCCATTCGTTCTTGACATCATCAGTAAAAACGATGAAATGCGGCGTCTTTTCGGCATCATGGAACGGGTGTCCGAAGGGGACAGCACCGTCGTGCTGGTGGGCGAAAGCGGTACCGGAAAGGAGCTTTTTGCCAAGGCCATCCATCTCTGAGCGTCAGAAGAGACCGCCCCCTGGTCACCATCAACTGCGGGGCCTTGCCCGATACTTTGCTCGAATCCGAGCTCTTCGGATACAAGGCAGGGGCCTTCACGGACGCCAAAAAGGACAAACCCGGCCGACTGCGCCTGGCAGAAGGGGGAACCTTTTCTGGACGAAATGGGAGACATCTCCCCGGCCCTGCAGGTAGGACTCCTCCGGGTGTTGCAGGACCGCGTATATGAACCTCTGGGCAGCACCAAGTCCGTGAAGGCCGATGTACGGATTGTGGCGGCCACCAATCGGGATCTGGAAAAACTGGTAAACGAGGGCAAGTTCAGACAGGACCTCTATTACCGCATCAATGTGGTCAGGCTCGTCCTCCCCCCCTTTCGAAAGCGAAAAGAAGATATCCCTCTGCTTGCGGACCACTTCATACGAAAGTTCAACCGACTCAAAAACAAAGAGATCCAGGGACTTAGCCCGATGTGATGCCTATTCTGATGTCCTACGATTTCCCCGGAAACATTCGAGAATTGGAAAACGTCATCGAATACGCGATGGTGGTATGCAAAAACATCATCCGGGAACAGAGCATCTTCCCGACCATTTGCGGGCTAATAAAGCGATCGACTAAGACGGTTTCACAAGACAGGATGGCTAAAAGTGGTCCTCCTGGGCGAAAACGGAAAAGCAACTGCTCTATGAGACCCTCAGAAGAATCATTGGAACCGCTGGGCCACTGCCAATCAAATGGGGATCCACCCGACTACCCTCTGGCGAAAGATGAAACGTCTCGGCCTCCAACCCCCCACGAGTGATAGGGAATGAGCTTTTTTTGAGCGCCTTCTAGCCGGCTGTGGTACGTGGGCCTGAGGCTCGGCGATTGATGCCAATCCATTGTAAAACTGCAATCCTTGATTGCCCCTGCTGCATTTTTGTTTGACCTGACCGTTCGTGAATAGCACAACATCAACGGCGAATCAATTATAAATACATAAATTCACAACACAACAAATGATCAACGTCTCTCCGTGCCAACTGGCATGATCGTTGAAGAGGCCTCTTGTGACCGCCACCTGTGGGTCAGCATTCTTAACTCGGCCGAGTTACTGAGACAGTGAAAGGGAGGACGACCATGCCATTGATGACGCCGGAGCAGTTTGAGGAGAGCCTGAAAGAAGTTAAACCGCGGATTTTCATGAACGGAAAGAAAGTTGAAAACATTCTCGAAAACAGAAACACCCGAACCGTGGTGGAGGCCAACAAGGCCAGCTACGCATGGGCCCTGGACCCGAAGTACAAAGACATCATGTCCTGTTATTCTCCTCTCATCGACGATGTGGTCAACCGGTACACCCATGTCAGCGCCAGCACCGGATGACCTGGTCAAAAAGGCGGAGGCCGGCACTTTTACCGCCGAGATGCTGGGGCACCTGCATCTACCGATGCGTGGGCTACGACTCCTTTCACGCCCTGGCCAGCACCACCTGGGAAATGGACCAGGACCTGGGCACCGAATATCACCCGCGTTTCACGGAATACCTGAAAATGGTCCAGACGAAAGACCTGTCCGTGGCCGGCGCGCTGACCGAGCCCAGGGGCAAACGCAACCAGAAGACGCTTGGACTGGCCGGATCCCTACCTCTCCTTGAAGATCGTGGACAAGAACAAGGACGGCATCGTGGTCCGCGGCGCCAAGATCAACATCAGCGGCGCCTATGCCAGCCATGAGCTGGTGGTCCTGCCCCAGGCCGCTCATTATGAAGGGGAAGAGGACTATGCCGTCGCCTTTGCCACGCCCACGGACGCGAAAGGCATTACCTATTGTCTGTCAATACTCCCCCTACTCGGCGGAAAGGGATCTTGCGGACGACCCCGAGGAACTGGGCAATCCCGTTTTCGGGCAACGAGAAACCGCCATGGTCATTTTCGACAATGTCTTTGTTCCGTGGGAACGGGTCTTTCATTGCGGTGAATACCCCTACTCGGTCAAGATCGTCAGCCGGTATGCCAGGACGCATCGCATGACCTGCGGCGGCACCTGCAAGGTGGGTTTCATGAACCAGATCATCGGCGCGTCCAAGCTCATCCAGGAGTACAAGGGCCTGGAAAAGGCCACCCACATCAACGACGAGCTCATGGAAATGGTGGTGCTGAGGGAAACCGGCCGGGCCTGCGGTATGGCCGCGGCCCACAAGGGGGCGGAAGAGCCGAAGGGTCCGGGGTGTTTCTGCCCGACGAGATGATGGGCAACGTTTCCAAGCTGAACGTCTGCAACGCCTTCTGGCGGGTGATGGCCCTGGCCGGGGACATCGGCGGCGGGCTGATCGTGACCATGCCCTCCATCAAGGAACTCAAGAACCCGGAAATCGAGGAATACGTGGAGGAGTTCTACAGCTTCGGCTCGGACGAACCCACCGAGAACATCATGAAGGTCCACAAACTGCTCCAGAACTGGACGGCCGGGCTGCACGGCGTGGGCACCTGGCACGGCGCCGGACCGGTCATGGCCCAGAAGATCATGCTCCAGCGGGTCATCGATTACGGGCGTGACAAGGAACTGGTCAAGAACACCTTGAACCTGAAGGAAAAAGAGTCCAACAAATCATCGTAGAGGTGAAGGAATCATCCGAATCGCCATCACGGCACAGGGAAGCGACCTTGGACGCCCACGTGGACCCCCGCTTCGGAAGGGCATCACAATTCCTCGTGCGTAGAGACGGAGGCCATGGGATACGAGGCCATCGGGAGCACCCAGAGCCAGGATCTTGCCTCAGGGCGCCGGGATACAGGCCGCTCAGAACATCCTCAGCCATCGCCCCGGTGTGATTCTCACGGGCAATTGCGGTCCAAAGGCCTTCAAGGTCCTGGCGGCGGCGGGCGTCGATGTCATCCTTGGCGGTGCAGGCCGCACGGCCAGGGAGGCCATCCAGGCCTTCTTGGCGGGTCAATATGAGCCGGCTAAGGCCGCCAACGTGGAGGGACACTGGTGAAGGACTGGAGGACTGGAGTGTTGGAGTAATGGAGTATTGCGGGAATGGGGCGTTGCGGTCACGCCTGCGAGCGTGATGCAATAGCAGTGGTATAGGCGCAATAGCATGTGGGAGCCTTCGACGGCCCACCACTCCACTGCTCCACCACTCCAATCACTCCAGTCGTCTTCCTCGGAATGAGATGGATTCGTCGTCCAAAAGGATTGCCATTCCCAGTTTGGGAAGGAAGAGTATCGCCCCTTTTCGATGCTGCGACCACGCTGATGGTCTGCCAGCTGCGGGACAAGAATGAGATCGCCCGGTTCGAGACATGCCTGGATGAAAAGTTCCTGACAAGACGTGCTTCTCGGATCGAAGGCCTGGGCATCGATACCCTCATTTGTGGGGCCATATCAAGGCTGTTTCATAACCTGCTTGCCGCCTCCGGAATTAAGGTCATCTCTTGGGTTTCCGGGACCGCCGACGAGGTCTTGAAGGCCTACCTGGAAGGGACCCTCGCCCAGTCGAGATTTTCGATGCCTGGACGCCCTGGGTAAAGGAAAGCGAAGGGGCGGTGACCCAGAAAATAGACGATCACGGATATGGAGAGAAAACAAGGACCTGAATGGAGCGATTCAGCAAGCGTGCGGATGACCATTAAATCGTCCAATTTAAGAGGGAATCATTGAGGAGGATTGAAAAATCAATGGAAACGGAAAACCAGGGTTGTAGTTTCTCGGAGAAGAAAGATCATCAACAAATAGAAATCACGCAGGCGCTCGGCCACATCGCCAACAAGATCCTGGTCATGAGCGGCAAGGGTGGGGTCGGCAAAAGCAGCGTTGCCGCCTATCTCGCCGTTGGCTTGGCTAAGAATGGGCATAGGGTGGGGCTCATGGACGTGGACCTCCACGGCCCGAGCATACCGAGAATGCTGGGCCTTAAAGGGGGCATCCGGCCGTCCTCCAATTCGGGAGAAGCATTGCCCGTAAACTTTATGCCCAACATGGAGGTCATCTCCATAGAATCCCTCATGGGCGCAAACAAGGACGCGGCCACCATATGGCGCGGGCCCCTCAAGATAGGGGTTATCAGGCAGTTTATCTCGGATATTGAGTGGTCAGACCTTGACTATCTGATCATCGATTCACCCCCCGGCACAGGGGACGAACCCCTCACTGTGGCCCAGACGGTTCCTGGTGCAAAAGCCCTCATCGTGACGACCCCCCAGGAGGTTTCATTGGCCGATGTGAGAAAGTCCATCAATTTCTGCCGCCAGGTGCATATGGATATCCTGGGTCTGGTGGAAAACATGAGCGGCCTCACCTGTCCTCACTGCGGAAAATCCATTGAGCTTTTTGGAGCCCACGGAGGCCGGGTCACCGCGCAGAGAGAAAATCTCCGCCTCCTTGGCAGCATTCCTCTGGACCCGAAGGTGGTGGAACAGGCTGACCAGGGGAGCATCGCCTTCCTGGGGGATGATCGCCTTCCTTTCACGGAGGCATTTGGCAAGTTGGTCGATGAGGTCGTAAAGATCATTTCATCGGAATCAGCGAAAGAATAACTCAGGAAAAAGCCGTTGGAGGATAGAAAGATGGAAAGAATCGTTTTCGCAGTTCCAGTTTCAGGCGGTAAGCTTTGCTCCCATTTCGGGCATTGCGAACAGTTTGCTATCATCGAGACCGAAGAGGGACAGATCAAGAACCACTCCTCCTGCACACGCCTCCCCCCCACGAACCGGGGGTTTTGCCCAAGTGGCTTCACGAAAAAGGCGCCAACGTGATCATCGCAGGAGGGATGGGGGCAAGGGCCCAGCAGTTTTTCACTGAAATGGGGATTAAGGTCGTCATCGGTGCTCAATCCGATTCTCCTGAAGACCTGGCCCGGAAATACATGAGTAATACGTTGGTGACCGGCGCAAATATCTGCGACCACTGATGAACGATTCGGCCCGTTCGCGGTCAGCCGGCGGTCCGGATCAAGTGTTAACATCGATTGGGTTTTGGTGGATACACTCGGATTTTTTGTTCTACCACTCAATTAGTCCATCACTGGATCAAAAAGGAGGCCATCATGAACCCCGGACAAGGATATCCAGGCGGCGGCAAAGCAGGGTCTGGTCAAACCCAGAAGCGTGGCCGAGGGGGGAGGGCGTGCCCTCGGCCCAGGCGGTGACTGTGTATGTCCCAAATGTGGAGAGAAGTCGACCCACCAGCGAGGTCAGCCCTGCTCCGAGACCAAGTGCCCGAAGTGCGGGAGTCCGATGGCCTGCGCCTGAGCCAAGTTCTGAGAGGGGAGAAGGTTTCATGGAGAACGATTTGGATCGTCTTTCTGTGCGCAACTTGCAGACCCGGATCCTGGAGGAAACGAGACTTGCCTATGGCGCCGTAGCCCTTGAGCGATGGCAAAATCCTCTTTACAACGATCCATGGACAATCCCGATGGGTACGCCTGTGTCACGGGTCGGTGCCACGACACCATGGAGATCTTTCTGAAGTTTGATGGGGAACAGGTCAAAGAGGCCCTATGTTCGAAACCGACGGCTGCGGATCGAGCATTGCTTGCGCGTCATTCGCCGCTGAGATGGCCAGGGGAAAAACCCCGGACCAGATCCTGGAGATCTGCGGGGAGTCGATCCTGCAGGAGCTGGGCGGCCTTCCGGAGGATCAACAGCACTGCATTTCTACGCAGCGGAGACCCTTGAAACGGCCCTTCACGACTACATGATGGGACAGAACAAAAAAATCAACCCCTGAAAGAAGTCCACCATGAACGGACAGACAAAGGAATGATTATCAGTATTGCAAGCGGAAAAGGGGGAACAGGAAAAACGACCGTGGCCACCAATCTGGCCCGTTTCTCGGTCCAATGTCCAGCTTCTGGACTGTGATGTGGAGGAACCGAACGCACACCTCTTTCTCCACCCGGTCATTGAAGAGGTAAAAACCATCACCACCCCTGTACCCGAGGTGGATGAGGAAAAGTGCACGCTGTGCGGTAAATGCGGCGAAATCTGCCAGTTCAAGGCGATTATGGTCATCGGCGAAACCATTCTGCCATTTCCCGAAATGTGTCACAGTTGCGGCGGCTGCATGGAGGTCTGCCCTGAAAAGGCCATCACTGAAACCGGCCGGGAACTGGGCGTTATCGAAAGGGGACACAGGAATGGCCTGGAATTCGTGCATGGAAAATTAAGGATGGGGGAAGCCATGTCGCCCCCCCTGATCAGAAAAGTGCGAATCTCACTCGGCCGGACATCTCACCATCATCGACGCCCCGCCGGGGACCTCATGCCCGGTGATCGCTGCCATGAAGGGCGCAGATTTTGTCCTGCTGGTCACCGAACCCACACCATTCGGCCTGCACGATCTGAAACTGGCTGTCGGGGCGGTAAAGATCCTTGGTATTCCCTGCGGACTGGTCATAAACCGCTCGGACATGGGAGATGACCAGGTAAGGGCATATGCCGAACAGGAAAACCTGCCGGTTCTGATGGAAATCCCCTTTGACCGACGTATTGCAGAGGCCTATTCAAGGGGCGAGATGATTATTGAAGCGATGCCCGAATGGAAGGAGAAATTTCTCGAATTGTATCATCGTATTGAGGAAATAGCGCATAAAAAGGAGCTGTTTCATGAAGGAACTCGTCATCATAAGCGGCAAAGGCGGCACCGGCAAAACGAGCCTGGTCGCCGCCTTTGCCTCCCTGGCACAAAACAAGGTCCTGTGTGATGCCGATGTTGATGCAGCCGATCTTCATCTTATCATGCGTCCCCACGATCAGGGAAGAAAACATGATTTCAAGGCCGGGAACACAGCTGTTCATTAATCCGGAAAAATGTACTGAATGCGGTCTGTGTCGGGAGCTTTGCAAATGGAACGCCATTAACGATGATTTTGAAGTGGACGCCATCGAATGTGAAGGGTGCGGCGTCTGCGTCTATTTCTGCCCTGAAAAGGCCATTGAATTTCCCGTGAATACCTGTGGGGAATGGTATCATCTCCGACACCCGTTTCGGTCCCATGGTCCACGCCAGGCTGGGCATTGCAGAAGAAAACTCCGGCAAGCTGGTGACCCTGGTACGGCAGGAGGCAAAAAAACTGGCAGAGGAAAAGAAGCTCGAATCTGCTTATTACGGATGGGCCTCCCGGAGTAGGGTGCCCGGTAATTGCGTCTATTGGTGGTGCTAGCGGCCGTGCTTATCGTGACGGAACCCACGGTTTCCGGACGTCACGACATGGAGCGTGTGGCGCAACTGGCCGCCCATTTCAGTGTCCCGGCCATGGTCTGTGTCAACAAGTCCGACCTGAATCCCGAAATCACACACGCGCTGGAGCGTTTCGCCGAAGAAAAGGGCTTGCGTGTCCTTGAGCGGATCCCGTTCGACACCGCCTTCACCAAATCCATGGTCCAAGGAAAGGCCATCATCGAATATGACGAGACATCCCCTGGATCCGTGGCTATTAGGAGACTCTGGGAAGACATCGAAGATGCGTTCCGATTCCATCTCTATCCGTGACAGTGCCGGTGGAAGGGGGTGATGAAATTAGACCGGTCAGACGTTGAACCGGTTGGCATCCTGGATCAAACTTTATCACACTTGGGGCACAAATCGGACGGTTGCTTTCGGCTAAGCGCCGGGCCTTTGAAGACGCGAGACAGACCCCTTTCGTTTCGAAGCGCCTATTCCTGAGCCCGTAACCCAAGAACGGCACGAAGAGACCAAAATCTGTCCTTGGCGAAGACGTCAATGGAAGATAGGCATTACCAGATTCCTCACCACGTCACGGAGATTATTCTTGAAAGCATCTCCGATGGGGTGTTCACCGTGGATCATGAGTGGCGCATTACCTCGTTCAACCGTGCCGCCGAAGTGATCACCGGGATCCCTCGCGAACAGGCTGTCGGCAAATACTGCTGGGAGATCTTTCGATCCAATATGTGCGAAAAGGACTGCGCATTGCGGCGGACAATGAAACACGGGAAATCGTTCATCGATACCTCGACCTATATTATTACCAAAGAGGGTCGCCGTGTCCCGGTTAGTTGTCTCCACGTCTCTGCTCAAGGACACGAAAGGTGAAGTTCTCGGCGGAGTCGAGACGTTCCGCGATATGAGCCTGGTGGAAGAACTGCGCAAGGAGTTGGAAGGGCGTTTCCAAGTAGGCGATATGGTAAGCAGAAATCCAGGCATGCATAAGATCTTCAGGATTCTCCCCCAGGTGGCGGAGAGTGACAGCACGGTATTGATCCAGGGCGAAACAGGGACCGGGAAAGAACTTCTTGCAAGGGCCATCCACGAGTTAAGTCCAAGGCGCAAAAAACCCTTCATTGCGGTCAACTGCGGGGCGCTTCCGGACACCCTTCTGGAATCGGAACTCTTTGGATATAAAAAAGGCGCCTTCACCGATGCCACCAGGGATAAACCCGGGTTATCTTGCTTCAGCTGAAGGTGGAACGATTTTCCTCGATGAAATAGGAGATCTCAGTGCCGCCTTCCAGGTGCGGCTGCTGAGGGTGCTTCAGGATCGAACGTACCAGCCACTCGGCGCCACAGAGCCTGTCCAGGCAAACGTCCGCATCCTCGCTGCTACAAACAGGGACCTCACGAATCTGGTAAAAAATGGCGTTTTTCGGCAGGATCTTTTCTACCGCATCAACGTGATTCGGTTGGACCTCCCCCCTCTGCGGGAACGCAAGGAAGATATCCCGATGCTCGTGAAGCATTTCATCGGGCGATTTAACCGGCTGCGGGGCAGGTCAGTCACGGGAATCAGCCAGGAGGCCCTCTCGCTTCTCATGTTTCATAACTATCCGGGAAATATCCGGGAACTTGAAAACATCATCGAGCATGCCTTTGTGCTTTGCCCTGAAAGAGAGATTGCAATCCATTGTCTGCCGGAAAACCTGAGGATTACCAGCCCCCGGCCGGTGCGCATGGCACCATGGATACACCCTGAAATCGACAGAAGCCCAGGTGATCCTGGATGCGCTTGAACAGAACGGAACAATCGGCTGGCCGCGGCACGGATCTCGGCATTCACAAGAGCACCCTGTTCAGAAAAATGAAAGCCCTTGGCATGAAACCGGCCCAGAGAGCCGGTCGCACCTACAGAAAGTGGAATCAGTTAAATCTCCTTTGATCACCCCACTACCCATACCGTACAGTTCCGAGCGTGGTTGACGATCTTGCTCGAAATACTCCAAAAAGGAACTCCTCCCTCCGTGAAAGTCCCTGCCTTCCAACCACGATCGTACTGTATTCGGTTTTCATCCCGCTCCGCCAAGATACACTGCGCCATGGAAGGACAATAGCGGAAAGTGGAACGGAACGAACCGCTCCCGATCAAACCCCGCCTTGATCAACACCCGACGATAAGTCCGCGAGCATGCCGTCCACCTTCTTTTTCCGTTTCTCCGACCACTCCTCCTTTTCCTCGGATGTCGCATAATAATCTTCGTCCGGTTCCGCAACGACGTCCCCAAATCGTGACCCTGAAGCCCCCCACCCCTCCGAGCAGTTTCCCACGTAAGAGACCGCCCGGCTGGCGTTTTCGACTCGTCCACCGCAATCAGAATATTCTTGTTGAATACCTTCTCCTCACTCGTCATCCTCCGGCCCGCGTCACGTCTATTTCCCCGAAAGGGAATGAGCGCCTTGAATCTCACCAAGGTCCTACAGCAATTGTGAAGTATGTTCGTAAAAAACATTCGCCCCCTTCCGAAAAATGCATGAGCACGCGGTTGAGGGATTCAGGGATATAGGGAAAGATCTTTTCAGGTTGACCACCCGGTTGTGAAAAACGATATTGAAATCCTCCTCCGCAGCCATCCGCGAACCCGGGGTGCCCCTGCTTCTCGAGATCTGCCGTCAGGACGTCTCCCTTGCCGACGAGGAACGCCAGGATATTGCCCAGTCCAAACATGTCGTACCCGTAAATGTTTTCCCTGTGGCGGTAGTTGAAATCGAAATCGATCCAGCGATACCGCCCGTCATCTTTGTCTACGAGGACGTGGTCGCGCCTTATGTCGCCGTGCCTTTCACCGTGCTCGTGCAGAAATCGGATGGCCTGGATGGATGACATGAAGTGGTCCAAGACACCGGGAAGCCGGCTCGTAGAAGTAAGGTTCGTGATCGATCGTCATGTCCCATGTATTCGGAAAGCGGATCGCCCTAATAAAATCCAGCACGCGGATCAGGTTGCCCTTCTCATCCTCGACTGAATGTCCCTGCATGAAGCTCCTGTTCCGGATACCAGGTCCAGGATTCGGGCCTCCTTCTGGGGCTCCTGAAGCGCAGAACTCGATGTCTCCGATGTGGGACAGGAACTTCTCGTAAAAGACGAGCTTGAAGATCTTTAGATCCCCGCTCTCCAAATCAATGGCCCGCTTGACCCAGTGCTTGTCCTCGTCCTCGAGCCCGAAGCGCTGCTCCTTGGCGTTGTGCCGAATAAGATAGGGAGATCCTTTGAGCACCACCACATCGTCATATTCCACACGAAAAAAATCGGTCGTATCCCCCCGGATTCGAAACCGCTTAGGTACCTGAGACGGGGAGAGCCAGCGCGAAGCCATTTCGCGAAGGCTTTCCTGAGAAGGAAGTTCCGGCATGATCCCCCTTGTTCACATCTGGTTTTCGATATCTCTCTTCAGCAATGTGCAAGCGTCCAACAGGATTGAATTCGGTTTATCCCGCTGTCCATCGCCCTCAAGGAAAGGGGATTTCTTGAAAATATTGTGCCGAGCAACCAGGAATAGTCAAGCTCAAATGCGTGGCTCTCCCGCCCGACCAGTGCGCCTGTGAGCCAATGGCCGATCCCGGAGGCAAGATGAAAAGCGAGCTCCTCGGGCATGCTCCGCTTGATGAGGAATGTTCCAATAACGCCCGGAATGGCCGACATCGAACCGTTTGCTTTTTGTTGCCCTGACGTCCCGAGTGTTCGTCTCGGGGGGATGATGGGGTCGCATCCCTGCAACCTTTGCTGCTCTTGAGGTCGCCGGCGTGCTTCTTTCCTTTCTTGCTTAGACCGTTTCCGGCTTTTTGTTTTGATTCAATCTTTATAAAATCAGGCTGCTTGTGACCCTAAACGGCTACATCATAGACGGCACGTTCCTTGCTAATTCTCCATGTGTGGAGAAGCGTAGTCTATGAAGGTCGCAGTCACCATTTGGAAAGGTCGGATATCACCGGTTGCGGACCTGAGCCAGGAGCTGCTCGTGGTCCACGTAGGGAGCCAAATCATCCTCAGTCGGCATCATGAGCACTTTGAAAACGATTCTCCTTTCATCGTGCCAAGAAGCTGGATGATCTGGGCGTCAAGACGCTCATTTGCGGCGCCATATCCAGCTTCTACGGAGCACTTGTCGAAGGCTACGGCATACGCCTGATTTCTTTTGTCCATGGACAGGCCGATGAAGTCCTGGACGCTTTCCTGAATAACGCATTGGTGAATCCGAAATTTGTCATGAGCGGGTATTTGCCTGCTTCAACAAGAGAGGACGCATGATTTGACCAATAGATACAGATACTTGTTCGGGCCTGTGCCTTCAAGGCGTTTTGGTCGATCGTTGGGGGTTGATTTAACGCCCTATAAGACGTGCAGCCAGGATTGCGTTTACTGTCAGTTGGGCCGAACCACGCGCAAGACGGTCCTCCGGAAGGAGTACGCCCCCCTCCACGCCGTCCTGGAGGAGATATCAGACTGGCTCAGTGCCGATGGGGAAGCCGACTACATCACCCTGTCGGGCTCCGGTGAACCGACCCTCCACGTGCTTTTCGGGGACGTGATCGAGCTCATTCGATCGAATAGCCGGATTCCTTCTGTGCTTCTGACCAACGGGTCCCTCTTTCACCTGCCGGAGGTCCGCCACGCGGCGAGCCGTGCCGACATCGTCAAGATCTCGCTGAGCGCCTGGGACCAGCCCTCCTATGTGTGGGCTAATCGTCCCCATGCCGATCTTCGATTCGATCAGATCATCGAAGGGCAGAGGGCTTTTCGCGACCAATTCAAGGGGAACATATGGCTGGAGGTTTTCCTGATCCAGGGGATGAATTCGTCCTCTGCCGATGTGGCCAGGATATCAAGGCTCGCAGAGCAAATCCGGCCGGATCGCATCCATCTTAACACCGCCGTCAGACCCCCTGCAGAGGAATTTGTAGCGCCTCTCAGCCATGAAAAGCTGAGCGCGCTGACCCGAATCTTTCATCCCGCCGCCGAGGTGATTGCAGAGTTTCAGGGCAAGGAAGGGGAGGAAAGGCATGGGAGTCTGGAAAAGATCCACGGGATGCTGGAGAGGCGACCCTGCACCGCGGACGAGATTGCCCATGTATTCGGGATGCACATCAACGAGGTTCTGAAATACCTTGGAAAGCGGGCGCGGGAGGGTCGGGTTTGGGTTAGACGCGTGAATCATTCTTTGTACTACACGGCGTCGAACAACGATGCGAGTGTCCACCCGGTTCCGACGGAGGACCGCGCAGAGGGGATTGATCCGAAGGGACATTGATCATGAAGGACTATTATGAAATCATGGGCAAAGGAGGTGAACAACATGCCGAGAAAAGATGGAACAGGCCCTAGAGGACAAGGCCCGGGAACAGGCAGAGGCATGGGCAGAGACGGCGGTGGCCTAGGGAAACGAAGTGGCGGACAAGGGCAAGGAGGGGGGTTTGCAGCTGGCCCGGGAGGGTATTGTGTTTGTCCCGACTGTGGTGAAAGAACGGCCCATCGGTTGGGGAGCCCCTGTTATGAGCAGAAGTGCTCCAAGTGCGGCACGGCCATGACACGGGAGTAAGCTCGGTTTTCCTTTTGGACCCTTTAAAAGGTGAATGGAGGTCCAGGAAGTGAGGTTTTCGCCGAATGAAAATGGCCATGGACGTTTTTTTCCCAGGAGGGAAAAGAGTAGATGCTCGAATAGGCGACATGCTCGTGCCCACCGATCAGAGCAAGGAAAAGGGGGGAGAGTCTACCGCGCCCGAACCCTTTCAACTCTTTCTTGCCTCGATTGCGACCTGCGCAGGGATTTATGCGCTCGAGTTCTGCAAATTGCGCGAGATCGAAACGAATGGCATGCTTTTGACCATGAACTGCGAGTTTGACGAGAAGAAGCATCTGTGCGAAAGGCTGACCATCGATCCTAAGTTGCACCCGGCGTTTCCCGAGAAATACAAGAGGGCCATCGTGAGATCCATGGATCTTTGCAGTGTGAAAAAGCAGCTGGTGCATCCGCCTGAGTTCGTCATAGGGGCGAGTTGACTGCCGGTAACGGACGAACGATGATTTTTCCTGAGAAATTCGACCTCCCCTCCGTCTGGAGGAGAGGTCCGATGCTACCCCACCCACGCTCGATTCGGCTGAGAAGGAATTTGAATCTTAAGACTGCGCTGATCTGGCTTCCAGTTCCTCGATCCGTTTGTTGATGGCATCAAGCTCCTGTTTCATGTATTCAGCCTCGTTCTTAAGCATGCCGGCCTCGTCTTGCGGGTTCGTGGTGTATGGGCCGTAGGCTGAAGGGTAACCCTCTCCCCAAGCTGGATGAAAGGCCCTCCATCCAAAACCTCTTCCGTAGCCCCAGCCCCTTCCGAAGCCGGGGCCGAATCCTCTCCGAAAACCGAGGCCGCGACCAAAGCCTCTACCAAACTCCAAACCTCCGGCATAGGACGAACCATACCCCGCTTGCGCAGGGTTGCAGAATCCCCGCCTTCCCCCGGTCATGGGACCGGCACCCATTGGGCCTGTTCCATCAAATCTTGGCATATTGAACACCTCCTCTCAATGATAATGAGTTATGAGCCACCTCCTCTCTTCTCAGAATCCGCCGCGCCAACCGCGGCGATGCCTTCCTCTGCCCCATGGAGGAATCTCGAAATGACCCCCTTCTATTCTCAACACCTTACCCCCAACAAGGGCATCCGCAATAACAGTCCTGGCATCAGAAAGAATCCTTCCAAAAGTCTGACGTGAGACGTTCATCATCTTGGCTGCTGTCTCCTGATCCATTCCCTGGAGATCACTGAGCCGGATCGCTTCCAGGCCTTCGACGGGAAGGACGGCCTCCTCTCTCCCCCATGGAGGAATGCGATCAGGAACAAAAGCCCCTACGATTGGCCGTCCTTGGACAAATCTCAGTTTTCGCGGTCTGGGCATTTGATCTCCTATTTTGGTGCTTACGCTCGAAATATATATTATATTACTTAAATGTCAATAAATGTTTTAAAGCATATGCTCATTATTTTCATGGAAGAACGATTGCGCGTGTCGAAGGCCAAGAACAGCAGGTCGCATTTGTGCGACTCCACTTGTTGGCTCAATTGCAGAAAAGCTACGCCATCTGCAATCTTCAGGCACCCTTCCTTCTTCCCGCCACAAGATAAGTATCTGACGATTCGAAGTTTTTTTTCGTTTTAGGGCTGTCCGTATCCATGGCACATACGTTGCTCTACTAGGGAATGTGTGAGGAGATGAGCCATGAAGATGGCGCCGACAATCCGGGAAGACCGGATCTCTCCGGTTGCAAATTCAGCCCGACAGTGCTCGTGGCGGATATCGGAAAAGGAAGCATACGCAGTCGGGAATTGGAGCGTTTCAATGATGAGTCACTGTTTTTCCGAGCTAAAAACCTTACACAGGCGCGATATGGAACGGAGGTTCGCAAAATGCCAAGAAAAGACGGAACAGGCCCCAGGGGCCAGGGCCCGGGAACGGGTAGAGATATAGGTAGAGGCGGCGGTGGCCAAGGCCAACGAAGTGGTGGAAAAGGGAAAGGAGGCGGACTTGCAGCAGGTCCGGGCGGCTATTGCGTTTGCCCCAACTGTGGTGAAAGAGCAACCCATCAATTGGGGAGACCCTGTTATGACCGGAAATGTCCCAAGTGCGGAACGGCCATGACACGGGAGTAGGACTGTTTCTCCGCATGGGTCGCTCATGAGTTAGAAATGGAGAGGAGATTGTCACGGGCCTCGAAGGAAGATCGGGAAAATAGATGGGAGGAATGATTGCTGAGGAGGATCTTGTTCAGAAATGCGTTGACAATGAAATAGACATGTCACGAAAAACCTGTTTTGGTGACTGGGCGCGTTGCCGAAACTGGTCAGAGGTGCGGAAAGGAGGCATGTCATGGCGGCGCACTTCAGGATTACTCTACACCAAAATTCCGACAACCTTCATCTCAGGTTGGACGGCGATTTTGATGAAAGCTCGGCATGTGAGCTACTGAACATCATGGAAAAGCGTTGCCGGTTTGCATCAAAAGCATTCATCCACACGAATGGCTTGAGACGCATTCACCCTTTTGGGTCGTCTCTCTTTCGAAGTCATCTCGGTGAGCTTAAACATTGTAAGCGTATGGTGTTGGAGTTCACGGGTGATTACGCTCAGGAACTGGCTCCGGATCGGGCCGCGTTGCATTGAGTCCAAAAGGGTAAGAAAGGCTCCCAAAAAACAATGTCCCCTGTTTTATGGAAGGGAGGGCGATGAATCATGACAGAAGAAGCCGAACTATTCCTGGTCATATTGGTTACCATGGCCTTACTCACTTATGCTTTCTGCTTTTTTTGTTTTGTATTTGCCATGTAAGCGTCAGAGACAATGGACAACTCGAAAACAGAGTAAAAGGCATTTCCTTCGTTTTCAGCGCGAGGAGGGAACAGTTAAGGTCAAACAGGGAGGTGATATAAATGGAATTAGTACCCTGGAGACCCTTTGGACAGCTCAGTACATTTCGAAGAGAGATGGACAGGTTCTGGAACCGGTTTCTTCAGGAAACCCCATCTATCGGCGCATTTACCGAAGAATGGATCCCTTCGGTGGACATCGCTGAAACCAAAGACAGCTTCGTTGTAAAGGCCGAGCTGCCGGGTATGGACGCCAACGATGTGAAAGTGAGCATGTCTGGGGATGTCCTGAGCATACGGGGTGAGAAAAAAAGGGAAGAGGAAGAAAAGGATGAGCACCATTATTGCGTAGAAAGATATTGCGGTTCTTTCCAGCGTACCCTTCAACTTCCGACTGCCGTTAAAGGTGACAAAGTCGAAGCGACCTTTGATAAGGGTGTCCTGAAGGTGACGCTACCCAAGGTAGAGGAAGCCAAGAAAAAGAAGATCGAGGTCAAGATTAAGTGAAAATCCGTTCGCCCTCCCCGGGCAGCATTTCAGGATATGATGATGAGCATGGTTTAAGTCTTTCGATTCCTTCGTTTCGAGTCATAGGAACCATTTAGCATTAAAAGGGCAGGGGGTGAAAATAATGGTAGAGATAAAACGCATCCTTTTTCCAATCGATTTTTCGGAAAACTCGTCAAAAATTGTGCCTTATGTGTTATCCGTTGCCGGGAAATATGATGCCACGATTTACCTGCTCCATGTGATAGAGGATTTCTCCCAATGGGGCGGATTTTACATTCCCCATATTCGCTTCGATAGCTACCACGCTCAGGCCTTGAAAGGTGCTGAAATGGCGCTTGACAGGGTCTGCGAGCAACAACTGCGAGGTTGCGCCAACTTTCAAAAAATGCTCCTTTTCGGGGACCCTGCCACAGAGATCCTGAAAACTATTGAGAAAGAACGGATAGACCTTGTGATCATGGGCACCCATGGTCTTAAGGGATTAGAGCTTGTCTTCTTCGGGAGCGTGGCCGAGAATGTGGTAAAAAAATCGCCCGTTCCGGTACTGACCATTAATCCCTACAAGGTCAAATGATTTCTCCGTGCAAGGAGTTAGAGAACATGCAAAACGAACAAGAAAAATGGGCCTGTGCACAGTGCGGCTTCACGGCCGATGGCAGATTTGAAGGGGATATCTGCCCACAGTGCGGCCTGACCTACTGGAAATGTTCCCATTGCGGTTTTACCATCACCGCTGCAATATCCCCGGACGTCTGCCCGGAATGCGGGGAGAGGTGCAACTTTCGCAACATTACTTGTTATACACCGGAGTGCGGAGGACTCGGTCAAATAGATCCCCGCCTTTAGATGCAAGTCGAACGGCCGGCGTAAGGCAAATCATCGGAACGGAAGATCCTTTTGTTTGCTTACAGAAGGAGGCTAATGTGAGCTTTTCGGGAATCATCAAAACCGGGAAGGACGAGGGCAGGGAGAAACATATTCCCACCATCACGATTGACAAGGGACACAAGGAGGGAAGGGACATTGTGCGCGTCGTTGTGGGCCACGAGGTGGCTCACCCCAATACTGCGGAACATCACATCGCCTGGATCGAGCTCTATGGTGTCAAGAAGACCGGGGATCAGGTCATCAACCTGGGTCGCGCGGCATGGGCCCCTGTCTACTCAAACCCAAATGTTCGTTTCCAGATTAACCATATCCATGATTTCAAGGCGTTCCATGCCCTGGCCTACTGCAATATCCATGGGCTTTGGGTCAGTTCGCTGGAGACTTAGCCACCGAAAACGCTATCAGGGTCCTCGTTACCTGGGTTGCATTGAGGAGCCGAATGAGATCCGGAAGAATGGGTAGCTCCCGCTGGATGCCATCAAGTTTGTTCAATCATGGGATGCCGTCGCGGGGGTAACAAGAATATGCAACTTTTTTTCTCCACGAATTCATCCCCCGTCGTTCGGAAAATGACGATACGGGGCAGCTTTTTGCCCCATCCGGCGACGGCCAATGTTTCGACAATGACGGCCCTATCGGCATTTCTCAGAGGCCCTTGCCCTAAGGGGGTTCTATCTGAAGAGGAGATTAACGGTACAACGCGTGACAGGATAGAGCAACTATTGGGGAATGGATCATGCCCACGAAAGCGAAAATTCAAGAGTACTTAGAAAGTCGCTATGGAAAAATGACCAAGCTCCTGGGAATCGACCGCCTCGGCGCGGGCATCCATGGCGTGGCCTATCTCTTGAGGTTCATGCATGCCCATAAAGAGCAGCGTCTCATCATGAAGACACTCTTCCCGTCCGGATTCGGCCATGATCATTTCTCTGACCGTGCCCAGGTTTGTCTTCTCGCAAACGCCAACTATAACGACATGCCGCGGCATATAAAGGCGATCGATGTTGCAGGAGAGACACCGGACCGGCTCATATCCCTGAAAGAGGCCCGGGAGTTCTACCTTTTTATGGAGGAGGCTGAAGGAGATTCGTACTTTAAGGATCTGAACAGGATTCTGGAGCGGGGAGGGTTGACAGAAGTCGATCTGAAGCGGGTGCAAGCGCTCGCCCATTGCCTCGCGGAAATTCATGCCGTCAAGTATAGTGGAGAAGACGCCAAAACGCTATACAGACGACGAATACGTGAGTTGATAGGTCATGGAGAGTGCATAATGGGGATCATTGACGCCTATGATCGGGCAGAAGCCACCACGGATCAAGAGCTGATTGATTACGCCGGAAAATGTATCTCCTGGTGGGGAAGGATCAGGAATAACAGCCAGAGGTTATGCAGGGTCCATGGGGATTATCACCCGGGCAATATATGGTTTTGTGGAGATGATTTCACCCTCCTGGACCGGTCCAGGGGAAGCTGGGGAGAACCGGCATGCGATCTATCGTGCCTGGGAATCAACTATATCTATTATGCAATCAAGGACAGGGGGACCTTTGAGGGACCCTTTGCAGAGCTCTTTCGACTCTTTTTGAGGACCTATCTCGAAGAGACAGCCGATGATGGCTTCTTTGAGATCACGCAGCCATTTTTCGCCTTTAGGGTATTGGTCCTTGCCAATCCAAACTTTTATCCGGACGACACGGCCGAGACGAAGAGAAAGCTGCTCAAGTTCGGTCATTCGGTCCTCGGAACAGAGAGGTTCGAGCCAGAAAAAATTTCGGATTATATGGAGGGAAAATGGGCTTTTGTTTATGGCTGACAGGACTGCCGGGTTCCGGCAAAAGTACCATTCTCAATGAGCTTTCGCGACTGCTGGCGGCATCGGGGATTAAGATCGTTAATCTAAGTCTCGACCATATAAGAAAAGTGCTCACCCCGGAGCCGACATATTCGGATGAAGAACGGGCGCTTGTGTATCGTTCACTCGTCCTGATGGCTCAACTCCTGGTGGAACATGGCGAGAAAAATGTGATCATCGATGCAACCGGGAACCGGAGAGAGTTCAGGGACTTTGCCAGACGTTTGGTCCCGGAATATGCCGAGATCTATGTGAAATGCCCCCTGGAGACGTGCAAGGCGCGTGAAGGCTCGCGCCGCGGTCAGCCCGTTCAAAAAGACCTCTACAAGCGCGCAGTCGAAGGGAAGTTGAAGGGAGGGCTCCCCGGTATTTCTGCCCCTTACGAAGAGCCTGAAAACCCCGAAGTCCTGGTACAATCCGATGTCTTGTCTCCCAAGGAATCCGCAAGAAAGATCATGGCATATATCGGATCAAGATGGCCTGGATAATCTGCCGCAAAGGAGCTCCGTGAAGTTGACCGTGTTAGGTAAGTATTTGACGATTCATGGTTTTATTTCCTTGTAAGGTTTTCCGTATCCGTGGCACACACGTTGCTTTATCATGGAATGTGTGAGGAGATGAGCAATGAAGGTCGCAGTCACCATATGGAAAGGCCGGATATCTCCGGTTGCGGATTTGACCTCAGAGTTGTTCGTGGTCGACATAGGGGGCCAAAGCATACTCAGTCCTCATCATGCGCTTCAACGATGACTCTCTCTTTTATCGCGCCAGGAAATTGGATGATCTCGGCGTGAAAACGTTCATTTGCGGCGCCATATCCGACTTCAATAGCGGTCTTGTCGAAGGCTATGGCATACGCTTGATTCCCTTTGTGCATGGTAAGGTCGATGAGGTGCTGGACGCTTACTTCAATAACGCTTTGGTGAATCCGCGATTTGTCATGAGAGGCGATCTGCCTGATGCAATGAGAGAGGACGCATAGTGTGATGAAAAAATACAAATACTTGTTCGGGCCTGTGCCGTCACGGCGTTTTGGCCGATCTCTAGGAGTTGATTTAACGCCCTATAAGACGTGCAGCCAGGACTGCGTTTTCTGCCAGCTTGGGAGAACCACACACAAGACGGTTCGCCGGAAGGAATACGCCCCTCTCGACAGCGTGCTGGAGGAGATATCAGAATGGCTCAGTACCGATGGGGACGCAGACTACATCACCCTGTCGGGTTCCGGTGAGCCTACCCTCCATGCCCGTTTCGGGCAAGTGCTCGAGTTCATTCGATCAAATAGCCGGCTTCCTGCGGTGCTTCTGACCAACGGGTCTCTTTTTCACCTGCCGGAGGTCCGGCACGAGGCCCGTCACGCCGACATTGTCAAAGTCTCGCTGAGTGCCTGGGACCACGCCTCCTATGTGTGGGTAAACCGTCCCCATCCTGATCTGCGATTCGATCAGATCGTTGATGGACAGAAGGCTTTCCGCGACGAATTTCGGGGCAAAATCTGGATGGAGGTTTTTCTGGTCGCCGGCATGAATTCGAGTTCTGCCGATGTGGTCAGGATATCAAGGCTGGCAGAAAAGATCCGGCCGGATCGCATCCATCTCAACACCGCCGCCAGGCCTCCTGCAGAGGAGTTTGCAGCACCTCTCGGCCGCGAAGAATTGGTCTTACTAACCCAAATTTTTCATCCCGCCGCCGAGGTGATTTCAGAATTCCAGAGCAAGCAAGGGGAAGAAAGGCATGGGAGTTTGGAAAAGATCCACGGGATGCTGTTAAGGCGACCCTGCACCGCAGACGAGATCGCCCACATATTCGGTATGCATATCAACGAGGTTTCGAAATACCTTGGAAAACTTGTGCGGGAGGGTCGCGTTTGCCTTAGACGCATGAATCATTCTCTGTACTACACGGCGTCGAACAACGAGGTGCGCGTCCACCCTGCTCCGACGGAGGAACGTGCAGAAGGGATTGACCCGGAGGTTTGGTGATCATGAAGGACTATTACGAAATCATGGGCATAAGCCCGGATGCGAAATGCCGAGAAGAGACGGAACAGGCCCGAGAGGCCAAGGCCCAGGAACAGGCAGGGGCATGGGTAAAGGTGGTGGTGGCCGAGGCCGACGAAGTGGTGGACAAGGGCAAGGAAGCGGTCTTGCAGCAGTCCCGGGCGGCTATTGCGTTTGTCCCAACTGTGGTGAAAGAGCAACCCATCAATTAGGGAGCCCCTGTTATGAGCAGAAATGCCCCAAGTGCGGAACGGCCATGACACGGGAGTAGGACCTGCAGCCATGAGCAGAAATACGAACCGTTGGAAGAGCTAAGCAAAAAGAAATGGTATGAGCTTAAAGGGGGAACTGCCGTTACTGAAGGCAAAGGCTCAGGCGATTGGGGCACGTCTCGATCAACATACTCCGAAATGCAGTCGTTAAAGAGCAATCAAAGGAGAAATGCTGATCCGGCTCGTCCAAGAAGGCAGACGAATCGTCTTAAAGAAAAGTGAGCTCCGATCATGAAAGAAGGGCATGCAAACCAGGGGAAAGGGAAATCAAAAGATCCCACTGTTCTTGTAGCCGTCGATTTCTCCTACTGTTCGAGGCTGGCCTTGAGAAGGGCAAAATCCTGGGCTGCAATAAACGGCGGCAAAATCCTGGTCCTGCATGTCATTGATCAGGGTTTCGTGAGGCATTGCATTCATCAAGATCTGGGCACTGAAGAAGAGGTCAAGAAGAAATTGTTCGTCAATTCGAAAAAGAAGCTTCACGAGTTTCTCCGTAAAGAAGACATGGATGAAAACAGCACCCAAATGATCATCTGCGAGGGGATCCCATGTATGGAAATCAATAGGAAGGCGGTTGAGAACGATGTCGAGATGATCATCATGGGAAGCAAGGGGAATTCCGATGATATGAAATCGATTTTTTTCGGGAGCACCACTGAAAGGGTGCTGAGGTTTATCAAACGACCAGTGCTGTGCATCCCCCCAGAATCCAGCTACAACCTGGAATGAAATCTCATCTTCAACCGGACGATTTTCGGAACTTTGGCCGAAACCAGTGAAGATGAACCCGCCAAGCCGGTTAGGGTAAGGGACTTTTTGTGGCTATACGATGAAGGAAAGACCGAAAGATGTTGACGTCCCATTTGAATCATCGGCTTTTTGCGCAAAGATATTGCTCTTTGCATGCTGGCTCCTCTTGGATTGAGCGCCAAACAACTGGTCGTCACCGGTGTGGTTCTTGCGATGTTCTTTCCGTGTATCGCTACCTTTGTTGTGTTTCTTAAGGAGCTTGGGGTTCGAAAGATGAATATTTCGACAGGGATAATGAGTTCGGCTGCCCGCATGAGCCGGGGGGCTTTAAATGCGTTGTTGTAGGGAGCATTTTGAACATACTGGCGGACACGACTCCTGTTTGATCTAAAGGAGATGAAATCTGTAGAGCATGCGTTGGAGGTTGGCATGAAAAATCTGAGCGATCTGGTGGTTCTCATCAGGGGGCAGGTGAACTGGCCAGCGGTGTGGCTCATCGACTATATTCCTCGCATTTTCTGATTTGCCTTACGGATATTGCCCAGCCGCAGGCAGTGAGACGCGAGGTTTCTTTCTGTGAGGCAGTCTATGATGGTGAGAAAGCTGTGGAAAGTGTGACGGCAATGCTGGTTGCCTCTTCTGGAAAGATCAGCGACGCCTGGCAAAAGGGAGAACTGCTACAGTATCTCGGATAAAGCCAGGGCAATCGGCGGGGGGGGTACTGGAGGCCATCATGTATCATGTCAACAGGTAAATAGCCGTGGATCTGTTGCCTGGTTTCCGGCTTCGCATTAAAAGCACTATTGTCACTTTGCTGGCCAACGCGGCACAAGAAAGAGGATTTCCCGTTTTGATCGTCGACTCCGACGAATCCAACTCCGAGCTTTTCAGGATGCTCGGTTTCAAAAGTCCGCCCGTGCCCCTCATGGAGCTTGTGGGAGGCAAAGCCGCTCTGAAGAAAAACATCCAGACGCCCAGTATTTTTGAGCCCCTCAAATCACTATTGAACAGACCCCTTCTCGCTATATCCAGAGCAGAGATGGACTCGTGCTGGTCAGCATTGGGAAGATCCTCCAATCCCACGAAGGATGTGCCTGCGCTATGGGGGTGCTGAGCCGCGAATTTTTGAAAAACTCCGTCTCAATGAAAATTGGATCGCGTTTGTAGATATGGAAGCGGGCATGGAGCATTTCGGGAGAGGGATCGACGAGCTATTGACAAAACTATCCTTGTGGTTGAACCGTCTTTTGAGTCCGTGAACGTGGCTGAAAAGACAGAGATCTCGCCCCCGGCATGAACTTCAGGCGAATTGGAGGAACCAGGCGAGTCACGATGCTTATGGGATAAAAGCCTAGCATTTTTTGCCATCGATCTATGAGTGAAGGAGTGGGTCATGAAAAAAGTGGTGCTTTTTGCGTTCAATGGCGAATTCATGTGTTTTATTCATGTGCTCTTGAATGCTTTGGACATGAAGGCAAGAGGGTATGATGTGAGGATTGTGATCGAAGGGTCAGCAACGAAACTTATTCCGGAGCTGGCCAAAGAAGGGAACCCCTTGTATTCCTTGTATATCAAGCCCCAAGAACGCGGTCTCATTGCCGGGGTATGCAGGACTTGTTCCAACAAGATGGGCACTCTGGATGCGGCCAGAAATGAAGGTCTCAACCTTTTAGACGACTGAGCGGGCATCCCGATATGGCCCGTTATCAGGAAGAAGGCTTTGAGGTGATTACGTTTTAACCGCGATATCGCAATCTCAATGATTTCAATGAATTAAAAGCAAAGTCCGGCAGATTGCTGGTGAGATGTTATGGGCGAACCATTCCGGCACAGAGCCCCTTTGCGAATAATCTGCCATTGGAAAAGCTCACACTCCTGGCAGACATAAAGGGCTACATTTCGTTTCCGCCGTGGACGGGCCAGCGCCGTGTTTTCCTTGTGGCGTTTCGCTCTCTATGCCCCGTTGCCGCTAAATGAAGTTTTGGGTCCTGCCTCTTGCGGGTGATTAGACATGTCCCCAGACCCACTGATTTATATCTACTTGAACAGGCGGTGGATTTGGGTATGATGGTAGATGTGATCTGAGATAAAAGGGAGGGAACATGACCAAAATTGTCCTTGATTTCGTTGATGAAGATCTAATGAGGATAGAAGCCATATTATTAGACGATGATGCCCAGGAGGCCTTACGTTTCTTGAAAGAGGTCATAAAACCGAAGATCAGGGCAAAGGGGTCGAAGGAGCTTCGAAGACTTCTTTGAAGGGAATATGGATCCAGCGTCCAGACGAACGAAAGAGGCTGAACAGAAGATCAGAATTCTCTATGAGATTACGAGGTATGTCTCCTCTCTTCTCGACACACAGCTTGTCCTTGATGCCATTGTCAATCTGCTTGTGGATGAGTTCAAGTTGGATGCTTGTTCCATCCGCTTGCTGGAAAGGGATGGCAACCTAAGAATCAAGAGTCAGAAGGGCTTGAGCAAGGCATTCGTTGAACAAGCGACGAGAAAACCCACTGTTGACAGCTACTCGGGGGACTGTTTTCTTACGGGCAAAATCGTCATTATCAACGATGCCGACCAAATCTGAGAAACTCATCTCCACGAATCGCATCGTCTGCGAGGATATCAAGTCTTTCGCGGTCACACCTATAAAAGTTGAAGGAGAAACGATTGGAGTTTTGGTGACGTCTTCCAAGAAAAAGAATCACTTCCACGAGCGTTTTAATGACCTGATCTATGTCATATCTAACCAGATCGGCTATCGCCATAAGGATTTCCCAACTCTATGAGGAAATCCACGGCTTAAATCAAGGACTGGAACAAAAGGTCAGGGAACGTACGGCAGAGCTGGAAGAAAGAACGCAACAGTTGATAGCAGCGGAGAGGCTTGCCACCGTAGGCGAAATGTCAAAAAGGATAGCCCACGAGCTCAGAAATTCGCTCACAGTGGTAGGAGGTATTGCGCGCAGGCTCCATGAGAAATCGACCAAGGATGATCATAATAGAGAAGACCTGAAAATCATTTTCGAAGAAGTCAAGACCTTGGAAGAGAAAGTTTCAAACCTCATAAAGCTCGGTGCGGGGGAATAGGCCCCAACGCCCAAGATAAAGAAAAGGCTTAGGGTTCGGCCCGTTAAAATGACACAGGATGAAGTTCTGGATGCGCTGAAAAAAAAGACTGGAAAAATGGAGGTTAAACGACTATGAAGATGGCCATTGACGTTTCTTTTTCGGGCGGGAAAAGAGTAGATGCCCGAATAGGCGGCATGCTTGTGCCCACGGATCAGAGCAAAGAAAACGGGGGAGAGGAAACGGCGCCCGAGCCTTTTCAACTCTTTCTTGCCTCCATTGCGACCTGCGCAGGGATTTATGCGCTCGAATTTTGCAAATTCCGAGAGATTGAAACGGATGGCATGCTGTTGACCATGAGCTGCGAGTTTGACGAGAAGAAGCATCTTTGCGAAAGGCTGAGCATCGACCTGAAACTGCCCTCCGGATTCCCAGAGAAATACAAGAAGGCCATCGTGAGATCAATGGATCTCTGCAGCGTGAAAAGGCACCTGGTCCATCCGCCTGAGTTCGTCATAACGGCGAATTGACCCCCACCCTCCGCGGCGTGTGCGCATCCCATCCACACACCGAACCGGACGCGCCATGAAAAGGCCAACCTTATGCTTTCGACCTGTTCTTACCCTGACGAGGTAGTCCATCCATAAATCGGGGATTTATGGATGGAGCTTTCAGCCGTCAGCTTTCAGCATTCAGCCAACCTCTTGTTTTCCTTAGTTTTGGTCCGCCTAAGCGGACTGAACGCTGATGGCTGATCGCATTCATCAAAAAGCCAGTTTGCCATTTGAGCAAAGCACCTCGGCATCCGCAAGGGCAACCTGTTTCGGAAAATCAAGGCGCTGGGCATGGATCTTTCTGGTGAGAAAGGCCGTGCGAGCTGAAGGCAAAGACCAGGAGGTCGCATTTGTGCAACTCCATTTGGTGGATCAATTGCAGAAATGCTACACCATGTGCAATCTTCAGGCGCCCTTCCTTCTCCCCGCCACAAGATAAGTCTTTGACGATTCGAGGTTTTATTTCCACGAAGGGTTGTCCCGTGTCCATGGCATACACGTTGCTCTATTTGAAATGATAGGATGCCTGTACGACACCCCTTAACGCGATGAAGTAACCAAAGCAAAGTCAGGAGTTTTAGCAATGAGCCACGATGAAAAGCACAAAATACAGGATGCGGAGATAAAGGAGACGCTGAGCCATATCAAACACAAAGTCCTTGTTATGAGCGGCAAAGGCGGCGTGGGCAAGAGCAGTGTGGCGGCCTACCTGGCGGTGATACTCGCCGGCCGGGGATTCAAGGTTGGTCTCATGGATGTGGACCTCCACGGCCCGAGCATCCCCAGGCTACTGGGATTGAAAGGAGGGACACAACCGTCATTTCATCCTGAAAAGGCGATGCCCGTCTGTTTTTCTCCGAACCTGCACGTCATTTCCATCGAGTCACTTATGGGAGAGAACAAAGACCTGGCAACCATATGGAGGGGCCCTATCAAAATAGGCGTCATTAGGCAATTTATCTCGGATATAGAGTGGCCGGACCTGGATTATCTCATTATCGACTCTCCTCCCGGAACAGGGGATGAGCCTTTGACCGTGGCACAGACGATACCCGATGCAAAAGCGCTCATTGTAACTACGCCGCAAGAGATCTCGCTTGCCGACGTGAGGAAGTCCATCGATTTCTGCCGGCAGGTAAACATGCGAATTCTCGGGATCGTGGAAAATATGAGTGGGATGCACTGTCCGCATTGCGGAAAGAAGATCGAGCTTTTTGGCACGCGGGGAGGAGAACTCCTTGCTCGAAAAGAAAATCTTGCTTTTCTTGGGAGACTGCCGTTGGAGCCTGAAATTGTCAGGCAAGGAGACGCAGGAAACGTAAGTGGTCTGGACGATGACCACCTTCCATTCAATAAGGCCTTCAATGCCGTGGTGGATCAGGTGATCCATTTGACCAAGGACGATCCCGGCAGCGCTGTCTTACCGGAACAAAGCGCCACGGAATTGTGTCCAGAGCGCACAGAGGGAAGCGACATGAACAGGATTGTCTTCGCTATCCCTTTGGCTGGGTCAAAGCTCTGCTCCCATTTCGGCCATTGTGAACAGTTTGCCCTTATAGAGACGGAAAATGGAAAGATCAGAGGGAAAAGGATGCATACCCCTCCGCCCCACGAGCCCGGTGTATTGCCGAAATGGCTCCATGACCTGGGTGCTCAGGTCATCATAGCTGGCGGGATGGGTAGCAGAGCTCAGCAGCTTTTTGTCGAAAGCGGGATCAAGGTGATCTGCGGCGCACCCATGGATGCACCAGAGTCGCTGGTCAACCAGTGGCTGGCGGGTATGCTCGTAACAGGAGAGAACGTCTGTGATCACTGATGCGTCCCGTGAATGAAGGCTCCCACAGCTCTTCTTTGTCGGGTTTTTTCAGGGGAAGGAGACCGGTGGAAGCGGTTTGGTGAGGAGGTTTCATCTAAATGAAAACGCTTGTAGATGACGGAAAGAGAGAGCTAAGGGGCAAGAGGCTTAAGGAGGAAGAGGATTTCTTCAGCCCAAGGGCCTATCAACGGTGGATGAATCCCCTTTACAGGGGAAGCATAGACAACCCGGACGGCCAAGCACGGCTGACCGGTAAGTGCGGGGAGACGATCGAAATAAGCCTCAAATTTGAAAAAGAACATGTCAGCCAGGCCGCTTTCATGACAGACGGTTGCGCCGCGATTACGGTGTGCGGTTCCTTCGCCGCCGAAATGGCGATCGGGAAAAACCCCGAAGAGGTCCTGGAAATTACTGCCGAAAGCATTATGAACACCGCAGGGAGTTTCCCGAAAGAAGAAGCCCACTGCGCCTTTCTTGCAGCGGAGACCCTTCAGGAAGCGCTTCACGATTACATGGTGAAACAAACCGGGTCGAGAAAGTCAAAAAGGAAGAAACATCATGTCCAGGAAGGTCTGAAATGAAGGTACTCGATGAATTGATTTCGACGCTCGACTTCAATGCCCCTGTGAAAGACGTGCGTCAGGGGATATTCCACACCGGTGTACTGGACGAGGCATTGCGGCTTGGCCGCTACGCTGCCAAAAGACGCGCTTCGGCAGAAGCCGCCCCTCGTCACGGAGCCTGGGCTCCTGCTGGACAAGACGCCGGAGGCGCTTGCACGCATGGCCTACTCGGAAAGCATCCTCGAGGCGTCTATTGGAATGGCCACCATCAACTCCCTCCTTGAAGTGGATCTTCATTCGTGCACGGAGCTCAATGCCGCAGACCTCATTCTGGAAAAGGGTGAAGGCAGGAATGTGGTGATCGTGGGTCATTTCCCCTTTCTTCCCAGGGTTCGCGAAAGGGCGAAGACGCTTTGGGTGATTGAGAAAAACCCCGGTGAAGGCGATCATCCGGAAACCGAGGCAGACCGCTTCATCCCTCAAGCAGACGTCGTGGCCATCACGGGAACGTCCTTGACCAATCATACATTTGAACATTTGCTGAGGCTCTGTCCGCCCAAGGCCTATGTGGTCATGTTGGGCGATACGGTCCCCCTGTCCCCTGTTCTCTTTGACTACGGCGTGGATGCCCTTTCAGGGACAAGGGTCGTTGATCCGGATCTTGCCCTGAGATGTGTCAGCCAGGGTGCAAACTTCCGCCAAATCAAAGGCGTAAAGAAGCTTACCATGACCAAATGGAGACAGTAAACCCGTGCAGAAATCTCCCTATGAATCAAGCCAGAACAAGCTTGCTCAACATTCAGATGCAAGTGTCGATCAGGAGACCAGACTGATCGGGAGAACCGCGTTGTACGCGTTCTTATTGAATCTGGGTCTCGCAGTCATGAAAGGCGTCCTTGCCTTTTACTCCAGCAGCTTCGCCGTGACTGCAGGGGCCATTGATTCAGGAACGGACGCCGCGGCCTCCCTTGTTCTTTACGGAGGGCTCAAACTTTCGACGCGCAAGACGCCCTCCTTTCCTTTGGGTCTCTACAAGATCGAAAACGTCATCTCCGTCTTTGTGGCCTTTTCCATTCTCTTTGCAGGATATGAAATCGCCCGGGAAATTCTGGCTGCGGCAGCTTCTCCGACCGAGATCTCGGTGAGTGTGGTGATCCTGCTCGTGTTTTGCGTCGTGGCCACCTATCTTTTTGGTCGGTACGCCATGTTGGCTGGGCGAAAAACGGAATCTCCCACGCTTATTGCGGAGGCCAGGCATCGGCAGGTAGACGTCCTTTCCTCCATCGTGGTGCTTGTCTCGGTTCTGCCCGCCTATTTGGGATGGGATGCCGAAATCCACGGAATCTCTATCGACCAGATCGCAGCTGGTGTGGTCTTGATTTTCATCGGTCGGGCCGGATGGGCATTGCTTTCTGACGGCATGCGTGTGTTGCTGGACGCATCCGTTGATTTTGAGACGCTCGACCGGGTCAGGGATATCCTGGCGCGTCACCCCATGGTGGTCAAGGTTCAATCCCTCATGGGACGGAATGCCGGAAGATTTCGCTTCCTTCAGGCAAGCATTATCATAAGGACAGACGACCTCCAGAAAGCGCACCAAATCAGCGAAGACCTGGAGATCGAGATCCGGAAAAAGGTGCCGCATGTGGAAAGGGTGATGATCCATTATGAGCCTCAGCCCCGGACCCATTCACGAATCGCCGTTCCCCTGACAGACCCTGCAGGTAGTGTCAGCGACCATTTTGGCGAATCCCCTTACTTTGCGCTCGTTACGCTGCGCCTCTCTGACGGCCAAGTTGAAGAGCAGGAAGTCATCGCAAACCCACACAGAGACGTTGAAACAGCCAAGGGCATCCGTGTTGCCGAGTGGCTGGTCCAGCACAAGGTAGACCGGGTGTTCATGAAGGAAGACCTCTCTCACAAGGGCCCTGGGTACGTTTTGGGTAAAGCGGGCGTTATAACGGAAAAAACGGAAGCGAGCCAGTTGGTGGAAATCCTGGCTGATTTCAGGGTCCGACAAGCCTGGGGACAGTGTCTTGAAAGAGGGAGGGATGCCATGGCGTTAGATAGTGGAAGCAGCCCAAGATCCAACGTTCAGGAGGCCCTGGAATTTTATCGATTCATCATCGACAGCTTGCCTGTGGCAATTCTGACGGTCGATTCCGAGCTACGCATCAGCAGCTTCAATCCATGGGCTGAAAAGATGACCGGTTACACCGCCAAAGAGGCAAGAGGAGCGTTTTGCGGTGACATCTTGCGCGGTGCAAAGTGTAGTACACATTGCCCTCTTAGGGCCATTTTGTCCAGTGAAGAACCGATCTTGGGGATCGAGAGTACCATTCAGACCCGACTCGGCGAGATCTTGCCCGTCACGATGAACACGGCGGCATTGCTGAATGACGATGGCATGCTGATCGGCGGTGTGGAGTCTTTTCAGGATATCTCCTACCTGAAGGCGCTGGAACGGGAAAAGGACAATCTCATCTCCATGTTGGCCCATGACATGAAATCTTCCGTCAGCATTATTGGCGGGTTTGTCTTGCGGCTTTTGCAAAGGGCGGACCATATTGATGCGGGAAAGACGGAGAAGTATCTTGGGATTGTGAAGGAGGAGGTGGAAAAGCTGGAGTGGTTGATCAATGACTTCCTGGAGTTTTCCAGGCTCCGGATAGGCAAACTGAACCTTAACTTCGGCGTCACATCTATCGATAAGATCCTGTTGGAGCTCTGCCAGGCCTACGAACCTGATGCGAACAGTCTCGGGATTGCCCTTCATCTCCAAAATGAAGAGGACTTGCCCCTGATTGAGGCAGACGCCAGGCAGTTACGAAGGGTTTTCAACAATCTACTGGACAACGCCATCAAGTTTTCCGGAGCAGGGAAAGGCATCACGGTCTCGACCCGGCGCGGGGAAAGGGAAATCCAAATAGGAATAAGGGATCAAGGGAAGGGTATTTCTCCTGAAGAAATTCCCTATATTTTCGATGCGTTTCACCGGTCTGGCGCCAGGGAGGAAACCAAGGGGTACGGTCTGGGACTCGCGATTGTAAAGGCCGTTGTGGAGGCCCATGGCGGAAGGATTGTAGTGACCAGCGAACTGGCAAAGGGATCATCCTTTGAAGTGACGCTGCCAGTAAAGAAGATTTGAAAAGTGGCCTTGAACATAGGGGTTGAAGCGATACCGGCCGACGCGCAAATACCGATTTTGCTGCCATTGCCCTTGTGTGTGGGGCGATTTCCCGTCCTTTGCAGTCTATGGTGGCAGGGTATGGGATTCGAGTGATCGCATTAGTGGCCGGCGATCTCCAGGAGATCACCCATGCGTGGCTTGCTGGAACCCTTGAGAGCGGGCTCTTTGCCATGCCGGGGTGCTGTCGCCATGGGAGGAGGCACCGATTTCAGGACAGTCGCGCCTTTGAAGAGCAAGAAAGCGTTGTTAACGCGAGAAAACGAGGGGGAATCGCTCCGCGCGGCCGGCAAAGGCATGGCCGGGTGGATGGAAACCCTCAGGGAAGTCGGTAAGGCAACGAAACAGAATAACACCGTGATTTTTTCCCTCTAAGATCTTGTTCATTGAGGTTTAATTCAAATTTGAGGACCCAGCAGGATATTTGATTGCCTCTGGAAGCATCTCGAGAAAGGAGAACAAAGCCATGCCAAGAGGAGACAGAACTGGGCCAATGGGCCAGGGCCCAATGACGGGCCGTGGAGCAGGATACTGCGCAGGTTTGGGAATGACCGGGTATAGCAATGTTTCACCCGGACGTGGTTTCGGAGCAGGCTTCAATTGGGGCCGCGGACTTTGGTGCCGCGGTTTCGGCAGTGGTGGACGCGGTTGGCGAAACTGGTTCCATGCGACCGGCCTCCCGGGCTGGATGCGCTTCGGCGGGTCGACCCCTTCATTTCAAAGGAGCGATCCGGAGTCAGAAAAACAGGCGCTCAGAAGCCAGGCCGAGGCCTTGCAGTCCGAGCTGGAGCTCCTGAGGAAAAGGCTCAGCGAGATTGAAGGCAGTGCACGAGAATAGGCCCCTGGCAATCCAAAGCGGGCGCGTCGGACTGATGACCGGCGCGCCCGCGGGGGAGAAAAAGCCCTGTGAAACACGGAAAATTCACTTCCGGCAGATCATGATTTTGGATCGGCCGGTGGGCGTTATGACCTTCTCAACGCTTCTGAAGTGGCGCCCGAGAAGGGTCTTCTCGTGCATCAGGATGTTTATGGCCCTCTTGGCTCCCATCGATGCAAGACGCAGATAGAACATGACTCTCACCAACGGCTTCTCCGGCAGGTCATGCTCCATCATGAGGAAGGCCTTTCCCGGTTTGAGAACCCGGAGTACTCTCCTGCAGCGATCGTTCCTGTGCCTCACCTTTCAGCTCGTAGAAGGCATGAGAGCACGTTACTGCATCGAAGCTTTGCGCGCGGAAGGGAAGCGATGCCACATCGGTCTCAACAAGACATATATTCTCATATATTTCTGTCTTCTTTCCGATTGACGTTTAGCATCCCCCGGGAAAAATCGACCCCGACCACAAGCCCGTCATTCCCACCCTATTTCGAAGACGTAATAGCAAGACGCCAGTGCCCGTGCACATGTCCAGGATCCGGTCCCCCTCTGTAACCGGAACCGTACTGGAAAGGTATTCTCTCCCAACTCCCTGGGAATCAGAGGAGTGAAGGGCGACGAACCCGTCGTAGAACTTGGCGAACGCATCGTAATAAATCCGCCTGATATTTCTTTTCATCACTTCCCCATTTCCGCATCCGTTTCGTGTACCACATCTTAGGCAAGGAATGAAACACAACGAAAAAAGCACATATCCCGGAAGATCGCAAGGACCGGACCATCATGGACGAAACAGATATGCCAAATACGCCATCAATATAACGCCGGCAGCAAAGCAAAGGAAGTGAAGCGCAGCCTTGCCGATGTCGGGATGTGCTTTGATCTCCGGCACGAGGTCCGAGGCTCCGATGTAAATGAAGTTGCCGGCACCGAACAGAATCAAGCCGGCCACATTAAACCGAATCGATACCATGAATGCCACCAGTGCACCCAAAAGGAAGGTCAAGCCGGAGAGGAAGTTCCAGAGCAACGCATGGCGGCGGTTCCAACCCCCGTGGACCAGTACGCCGAAATCGCCTAACTCCTGTGGCACTTCATGGGCTGCCGCAGCCAGCCAAGCTGTGATCCCGGCCTTTGGATCGATTAAAAATGTGCTGGCAATGCCAAGGCCGCCCAGGAAGTTGTGCAGTGCATCTCCAAGCAGAATCAGGTAGGTCATCGGATTCCGGCATTCCGCCGAGGCGCGATGGCAGTGGTGCCAGTGGAAAAACTGCTCAAGCGCGAGAAACGTGGCAAAGCCACCTAGAAGCCAGGCCCCTGCCTTGGTCGAACCAAGCGCCTCGAACCCCGTGGGAATCATGTGGAGGACGGCCCCACCGAGCAAAGTACCGGCTGCAAGGGAGACCAGAGGGAGGACCAGACGATCCAACGTGGCAGGTCGGAGAATCGTGGTGAGGCTTCCAACAAGCGCGATCGCGCTCATCGCCGTTCCCCCGACAATGATCCACATGAGTTGGCTCATGTATGATAAGTCCACCAAGACAACAGTAAATGCGCTTCTCACCCATACCCACCTGGGCAGGTCCTTAACGCTTGATTCCTCAAGTCGGACAACTGCCCCGGCTCATTCCGGATTCAATCACCGCTTTGTTCATCCTTCTTAGAAGTCTTTTCACGAACCTCGCATTTTCAGATTCCTTATGAGAGGTCTTCCCGTTTGAGAGAGAAACAGCTGGATGATCCACTTCCTTCGGTCTATCTCTGCTTGCGGATTCCATTAAATGGCCCCCTCCGACACAATATCCCTATTTTCAATACCGGCATCATCTTCAAACATTACACTACACTTTGCGTTTAACAATAAAAATGGCGCCTATTGCTTTTCGAGGGCGTCGATGTTCGATTCAATCGTGTCAATCTGTTTACGCAACGCGTTCGCCTGATTTTTTAGACTCTTTAACGCCTCTTCCTTTGAGGAAACGGGAGGGACGGGCCGGTCTGAAACGCCCCGCTGTGAACCGCCCATTGCTCGTCCCATACCTTGGCCGCGGCCCATACCTCCTCCCCGACCCATGCCCATTCCTCGGCCCATCCCACCGCCGCCTTTCATGCCGTAGTGATCGGCCACATTGGGCGCAACGGTGGGTTTGATCTCCTTCCGTTTGAATTTTTCAACCGCCTCTCTTATTGTCCCGGATTGTCCTGTGAATATCTCAACATGGGAGGCGGAAAGGGTCTGCACCGCATTGGGGCCAACATTTCCGGTTATAATGGCCTTGGCCCCTTTGTTGGCCACAAACTGGGCCGCCTGGATTCCGGCCCCGCCGCCCAAGGCGATACTCTCATTATCGAAGACCTCGAAGCTCATATCATCGGTCTCCACAATGACAAAATGGGCACACCGCCCAAACCGTGGATCGATCTGCGAGTCTAAATGCTTTCCGCTACTGCTTACAGCGATTTTCATATCCATTTCCTCCAATGTTTGGTTTCTTTCTTTTCTCGAACATCCGCCCACACCGGGGTGCGCACCTCTTTCCTGAAAGCTTGCCGGTCAGATAAGCTTCAAGGACCTCGTCAAGCGGCCCTGCGACAAAAGGGATAATCTTGATCCGATATGCCTCGATGAGGTTCGCGAAAGCGGTGGATATGCCATTACAGATCAGAAGATTCACACCCAAATCATTGAGCCTCTCAGCCCGTGAAAAGGCGGAACCGCCGTCAAACCGCTCAAAGTGCTTTCCTGCTATTTGGCGGTTTTCTATATCTGCGATGAGCAGCATGCGAGCGGAGTCGAAAAGAGGTGAAATGCGACCCTCCCAGACGGTCAACGCCAATTTCATTGGAAACAGCCTCCCCCTCTGCCGTCCGATACAGCAAATCATGTGCCGGGCGGGAAAAACACCCAAATCTCTATCTATTCCATTAACAATTAGTATCATTCGTCATTTCGCGAGAAGGGGGTGCAGTCAAAATAGGTCTCCATTGGTTTCTTCAAGTAGTCAACGGACGGAAAAAGCCTCTTTTCGGTGTGAGGCAAGAACATGGCTGCCACATACTCATCCATGAAAGGCTGATAATTGGAGAGCTCGATGTTGGTTGTGCTTCTTGCAATCTGCACGGCTCGCTCCATGGTGTGAACGGACAGGAGGCACATACGGGCGCCCGTGAGAGAACTGTTGCCAACAAATCGGATCCTTTTTGGATCAATATCCGGCAACAGCCCTATGCCGATGGCCTTTCGGATATCCAGGTAACTCCCGAAACCTCCTGCCACATATAGGCTCGCGATATCCTCGAAATTCAAACCAACGTAATTGATAAGGGACTTCATGGCGGCAAAGACCGCGGCTTTCGATCGAATAAGATGGCTGATGTCTGATTCTGTTATCACGAGTTCCCGCCCAGTCTCCGTCTCATCTCCATAGGCCAAAACGAATTCGAGCTCCCCGTCTTTATCCACGACTCGTCCATGATCGCCAGCCAGATGAAACCTTCCCTCGTGATCAATGACATGGTTTCGCGCAAGCTCGTGGAGACAATCAATCAGGCCGGAGCCGCAGATTCCCTTCACCTTCGCCTTCCCAATGGTCTTATACTCTACAAGGCCGTTGGATATCATCACCTTTT
This sequence comes from uncultured delta proteobacterium, assembly GCA_963699845.1. Lineage (GTDB taxonomy): Bacteria > Desulfobacterota > DSM-4660 > Desulfatiglandales > Desulfatiglandaceae > CAWHLE01. The sequence goes on along the minus strand of CAVOVO010000011.1, from coordinate 69,999 downwards.
CGATCGCCCCCCGGACGGCCCGCATGCCGTGCTTTATCCCTGCGCCCTCGAAGGCAGGCCCTGCGGAGGCCGAACAGCAGACCATCCATTCATTGTTGCCGATCGCAATTTCACCATTGGTCCCCACGTCGATGAGGACCTTGATTTCCGGTCCATCGGCGATTCCGCAGGCCAGGATTCCTGCGACAATATCGCCTCCCACATAGCTGGCCACACTGGGAACGACCTCAAGGATCGCTTCAGGGTGGATATCTATACCCACATCCTTCGCCGGAACCTGGGGGTAGACCGTTGCGGTCGGCACATAAGGATCCAGACGGATCGAACAGGGGATCAGAGAGAGGAGCAGATGGCTCATGGTGGTATTTCCTGCAGCCACGACGCAGGTGATCTCCCCAGGATTCGATTCCCTTTTCTTCGTTCAGTGCGCGGATGAGCTGGTTAATGTTCTTGACAACTGCCTTGTGCAGCGGATCGAGTCCCGCCTTCTTTGCTGCATGCATAAATCATCCTGGAAATGACATCCTCGCCGTAGCCTGCCTGCATGTTATGTGTCCCGGCAACTCCGAAGACCTTTCCGGATTTCAGATTGATGAGCTGAGCGACCACCGTTGTCGTTCCAACGTCAACGGCCAGACCGAAGTTCTGTTCGGCGGCGTCCCCGACCTCTATCTGCAAAATGCGCGAGATATCACCGTGTTTGGCAAGGGTGACCGTCACCTTCCAGTCATTGTCCCGAAGTTTCGAGGCCAGACCCTGAAGACAGCGTAAGGAAATCTCAAAATCCCGGTATTGCGTCTTTCTCCTCAATTCCCTTATGATGCGATCAATATCGCTGACATTGTCCTGAAGCGTCGGTTCTTTGAGCTCCAGGTAAGCCTTCTGTACCAGGGGCTCATAAAGGCTTACGGGGTCACCAGGCCCCCGGCGGAGAGAGATCTTTTCAGGTTCACTGTAGTCAACCGGTATTACATCCAGGAGGATCTGGGCTTCATCCAAAAGGGACTCGGGCGGTATCAGGATCTCCATATCTGAATCTATTTTCATCCGGCAGGCAAGGACATACCCGTCTGTAATCTCCTCCTTAGATAAAGAGCTAATGGAATGTCTGTCCGCCCGGATCTTGCCGTCGGTGATCTTGACGCGGCATTTCCCGCAGATCCCCTTGCCTCCGCAAAGGTTATTGATGTGGACTCCTGCCTTTTCCGAAGCGTCCATCACGGTCGTCCCGGCCTCCACCTCAACGGTTGTTTCATTCGGCAGGAATTTGACTTTGTAAGAACCCATGGCAACGACCCAATTCCTTTTCAAATTTCAGGTGTATTTCAGTCCCCCCTCCGCCCTTCCCCGTGGGGTGTCATGACCCGGATGAAAAGCATATCAGCCAAATATCGTGAAAACCGTTGGGGTCTAAATATTTGTGGGCCGCGGTTGAAGCTGGCTTCATTGCCAGTCACCCAGTCGGATAATCAGCAAGGGGTGTGCCATCATTCAAACAAATCCATATTGGACACTAAATATATAGTTATCAATTAGTTAATCTGGAATGGGGAATGGGGCGAGGGTTTGGGGCGAAAAGATTGGGTCGCTTATCTGCTATCAAATCAAGGGAAGGGGTTGCATAATTGCAATGTCAATATCCGGAGCAGACGCTGAGACTCAGGGAACCGGGACCGATCACAGCCGACTGCCCCTATCATCATCACTGGGTCTTGTCATCTATAATGTGTCCCGGCGTTGCCTCAGAATGGCTGGCTAACAACACCATGGGTCATATCTGTTAGCACATCATTGCGGATCCAACGGCTTCATTTGCAGATTTCGGCGATTTGTGCGTAAGTTGTGTCCAGTCTGGTATTGAGGATCTTAGCAATCCGTCTCATGAAATAAAATCCCATTTCGAAGTCCTCAAAGAAAAGCTTCTCCAGATCAGCGCCTCTCCATGCAAAAACCTTCGTGTTGACCAATACTTTTGCGTAAAGCAGATATCGCTTGCGTTCCATATCCACAAGAGAAGGCAGACCAAAAGTCATCCCCCGCGTTATTTCGGTGATCCGGACGAGGTTCGAAGTGGTCTTTTCGAGCTCAAGACCCACGCGTCCATCAACAACCGAAAAGAGGTGCTCCGCATACTCTCCTTCTTTATAGACGTATTCCCCCGCCACATAATCCCTCACATGGGTAACGGTCTGGATTTTTTTCAGCATCGGGTCTGTGAGATGACTTAAGAGGATAATCCCTTTCAGGTCACTTAGATCGAACATGGTTTTCTCCTTCGAGGTTTCATTGGTTTGTCTTACGCCCAGAGCCGCGGATCCATCGTAGCTGCTTATATCTCTCTTCAATCAGCGCTGTCAAACGAAGAAGGGCTTTCAGCCATCAGACCATCGAGCGGTCAGCCAAATCAAAAGAGCGAGACTTGCTAGAATGTCCGCCATCAATATGTCGGCCAAAAGCTCCTTGACAGGTGATCGACCACAAACGCGAAATGTGGATCAGTGCAGGGCGTCAATCATGGCCATGATCTGTGAATCATCGAAGCCCTTCAGGTGAATGGCACCAGACCGGCAAGACGCGACGCACAATCCGCAGCCCTTGCAAAGCGTAGACTGGATTTCGGCCTTCCCGCTTTTTTCATTGAACTCGCGGCGCGGAATACGGGCACACGGACAAGCAGGTGCCGCACTGACTGCAGTGAGCGCCATTTACCTCGGCCACCGTGCCGCTCACAGGGATCACCTTTGCCGAAAGCAAAGTGACCGCGCGAGCGGCTGCCGCCTGAGCCTGTGTGATGGATTCATCGATCGGTTTTGGCGCGTGTGCCAGACCGCAGACAAAAACACCGTCCGTAGCGAAATCCACGGGACGTAGCTTCACGTGGGCCTCGGCAAAAAACCCGTCTGCATTCTGGGACACCTTGTAGAACTGGGCCAGCGGGTTTTCCTTCTCCGTGATCACCGCCGAGGCAAGGACCAGGAGATCAGAACGGATCTCCATGGGACGCTTGAGAACCCGGTCCGTGAAACCGACCGAAAGCGTCCCCTTCCTTCACCTGCACGTCCAGGCCCTTTTCCGTGTTATATCGGATGAAATGGATGGACCTTTCGGCGAGCTTCCCGGTATAGGTCTTCTCTCAGACCGTAAGAACGCATGTCCCGATAGACGATGAAGACATCCATCCTGCGGGTTGATTTCCTTGAGCTTCAGTCCGCTCTTGATGGACTGGGTGCAGCAGATCTTCGAGCAGTATGGTCTTTCCGGAATCCGGGATCCCACACACTGGACAAAGACCGCCGTGTTTGCCATCTCAAGGTCCGGGCTTCGGTCGAGGAAGCGCTGCTGAAGCTCCAGCCCGGTCATGACACGCGGGTCCTTCGCCGTATAAATACTGGTCGGGCTTCAGCTCCGAGGCCCCGCTGGCGACGATGGTCACCCCGTGCTCGATCATGCGACTTTCGCGCCCGCTTTTCACGGTGGTTTGAAATTTCCCGCATATCCGTCCACTTGCGTGATCTCGGTGTTTCTGAGGACCTCGGATGCGCTCATCGGATGGTGACGTCATGGACCATCCGCGCAAGTTGCCCCTGGATGTCCTCTCCCCGCCAGGTTTCCAGCAGGGTTGCGGCATTTCCTCCCAGCACCGCCGTCTTCTCCACCAGAAAGGTCTTGAACCCTTGCTGGGCCAGGTTTTTGGCTGCAGCCATGCCGGCGATCCCACCACCGATGACCAACGCTGACTGGTTGATTTCCAGCATCGGTTCAGGGAGCGGCTCCAGAAGGGCCACCTTGGCGACAGACATCCTCACCAGGTCCTTCGCTTTCAGCGTTGCGGCTGCGGGATCATCCTTGTGGACCCACGAGCACTGGTTACGGATATTGGTCATTTCGAAGAGATACTTGTTGATCCCTGCGCTCGTGAGGGTTTCCTGGAACAGCGGTTCGTGGGTCTTGGGCGTGCAGGCAGCCACCACCACCCGGTTGAGGCGTTGCTCCTTGATGATCTGCTTCATCTTTTCCTGGGTGTCCTGGGAGCAACTGAACAGGTTCTGCTCCACATAGGCGACGCAAGGGAGACCCTTGGCGAACGCCACCACGGCGGGAACGTCTACGGTCCCTGCGATATTGGTCCCGCAGCAGCAGACAAAGACCCCGATCCGGGCCGGTTCCCCGCGCACATTGATTTCCTGAGGAATCTCCTTCTTTTTGGTCAAGGACCAGCGTGCCTTTGCCAGACGGCCGCCGACCACCCCGGCCGCCGCGCTTGAATCCACCACCGACGTGGGGATATCCTTGGGTGCCTGGCAGACGCCACAGACATAAATGCCCGGCTGTGAGCTTTCCACAGGCGCGAAACTGCTGGTCTGAGCGAAATGGTATTGATTTAACTCGACACCGAGACGTTTCGCCAGGTCCACTGTCTCCCCGGGCACCTCCAACCCGACGGAAAGCACCACCATGTCGAACGGTTCTTCTACCCGTTTCCCGGCTTCGCTCACGTAACGCAGGAGGAGCCGGCCGTCATCCATAGGCGTCAAGTTGGTGACCTTAGACTTGACAAAACGGACACCCATTTCGTTTTTGGCCCGATTGTAGTAGCGCTCAAAGTCCTTGCCGTACGTACGCATGTCGATATAAAAGATGGCGGCATCGAGTCCTTCCTTGCTGTGCTCCTTGGCGAGCATGGCTTCTTTAACGGCGTAGGTGCAGCATACACCGGAGCAGTACCCCTTGGCCCCCAGATGTTCGTCTCGCGACCCGATGCACTGAAGCCATGCGATTTTTTTGGGCTCCTCGCGATCGAGCGGTCTGACCAGGTGGCCGCCGTAAGGCCCGGATGATGAAAGAATCCTCTCGAACTCGAGGCTGGTCACAATGTTGGGGTGTTTCGCGTAGCCGTAAGTATCGTGCACCTGGGGTCGAATGTCTGACCTCCGACGGCCAGCACGACGGAACCCACCCGCAGGTCAAACGTCTTTTGTTTGTCTTCATAATGAATGGCACCTGCCGGACAGACCTTCTTGCAGTTCCCGCACTTGCCTTTGGTCAGGTAGATGCAATGCCTGTCATCGATGGCGTATTTGAGAGGCACTGCCTGGGCGTACTTGACGTAGATGGCCTTTCGTTTGTTGAGGTTTTCATCGTATTCATTGTCCACTCTTTTTGGGACACTTCTCGGCGCAAAGGCCGCAGGCGATACATTTGTCCACATCCACGTAGCGCGGATACTGCAACACCTTGACATGAAAGTCCCCTTCTTTCCCGGAGACCTCTGTCACCTCGGAAAGCGTCAACAGCTCGATATTGATGTGCCGGCCGACCTCGACCAGTTTCGGCGAGATGATTCACATGGCGCAATCATTGGTCGGGAATGTCTTGTCGAGTTGGGACATCATCCCGCCGATGGAGCTCGACCTCTCGACCAGGTAGACGAAATAACCGGAATCCGCCAGATCGAGCGCGGCCTGCATGCCGGATATGCCGCCCCCGACCACCATGACAGCGCCCACTTTACTATCTAACATGGATTACTCCTCTTTATCGGTATCCACGAAGGACACGATGCTCGTTGATATCAAGTCTGTTTCGTCCGATTCCCAGCAACTTCTCTTCGATTCCCATGCAAAGACCCAGGAGCTGAGGATAGAGGATCGCGCCCAGGTAGTCCCCTTCGCCGTTGTGGGCCACAATGATGATTTTCTGCACAGTGTCGAATTGCTGGTGGCAGAAGGGGCATGCCGTGCAAAGGAAATGGGCGCCTGCCCGTTTTCCGTCCAGGAGTTTTTTCCTGGTGATGTCGAGAGAGACCCGGTCATTGATGCCCAGCAAGGGCGCCCCGCAACAATCCAGTCGGGTGGGCCAGTCAACGCTTTCTGCACCAAGGAGCCTCACGAGATCGTCGAAGAGGGTTGGGAGAAACCGGATCGTCAAACTGGGTCACGTTGCTGGGCCGTAACGCGTGACACCCGTAGTGGGTGGCGATTTTCAAATTTTTGAATGAGGTCTTGATTTTTCCTTTTATCTTTTCCATGCCGATCTCGCGGTGGAGCAGTGGCAGGAAATGTTTGACCTCACGGTTGCCGGCATAGTGGAGCCCGTCCATGGAAAGAATCCGATTGACTTCTTTCATGAGCGCTGGGTCGCCCTTGAGGATGTGCTGTGCGTTCCTCAGGCTTCCGTAACAGCATTTGCAGAGGGTGAGCATGTCGAGGCCGGACCTTTCAACCAGGGCCAGATTCCTGGCCGAGGACACCAGGAATGAGCGCTGATCGAAATTTCGCATCGGATATCCACAGCAGTTGAACTGGCGGATATCCTCCAGCTCCACGCCGAGACCTGCCAGCACCGCGCGGGCGGCGGTTTCGTATTGCTGCACGCGCGCCGGTATATTACATCCCAGGAAAAATGCAAATTTCATGACGATGACCTCGATTCAGGTCCGGCAAGTTAAGGTCGCCTGGCCCTGATGGCATCGCGCCGGGCCTGGCCCGGAACGATTCGTCCGATATCGGCCAAGGCGATCCTGGCTGCGATCGGGCATGAATCAAGCCGACGCTTGCGGGCGTGATCTTTTCCAGTATCGGATTGCTCCCGCTTCTTTACAGCAGGTTTTTCAGTGCATACAAGAGATCCGTCACCAGTACGTTCTGCGGGCAGTGCTCCTGGCACTGATAACAGGTCAGACAGTCCCAGATCATCCGGCTCCCGCCGGCCATGTCCACCAGGCCAAGGCCCAGGCAACACATGATCTGGTGGGGCAGAAGCCCCAGTTCCCTTTCAGGGTCTTCATGGCTTCCGACCACCGGGCAGACGGTTGAGCAGTTCTGGCAGCCGAAACAATTGGCAAAGGTGTTGGCCCGGATCAATGTCCCTGGATCTTCCAGCATCCCGGCCTTGAAAACGATCGGCTTGTTTTGGGCGGTCATCGCATCGAGCGCTTTGGCCATCGCCCTTTTTGCGGTCTCGCTCCGCTCCGGGTAATCGTCCGAGGCCAGGTTCTTGTGATTCATCCCCACCACGAAGGAAAGCGGCGAAAGCACCAAGGGGGCTTCATAGCCTTGATCCAGCTGTTCCCCTCTCAAGTTGAGCCACATCTCTCTGAGGTTGATCCCCGACGGGCAGACCACCGTGCAGCGGTCGCAGCTCGTGCAGAGATAGATTCCTTCCATCAGTGCTTTGGCGTCTTGAGGGCTCAGAGGACTTCCGGAACGCGAGGCGTCTTGAGCAAGACCATTTTTTCGGAGGGCAGAATGCAGTCATTGCCGGTGCTCGTGAAGGCCCCCACGGCAGAGCAGCGCAGGCTGCAAGTGTTACAGTGGGTGCAAGCATCAAGCTCCATCACCTGCCGCGTCTGGATGTTGGCCGGATTGGATCGTTCCGGGTCCATGACCGCGTTGGCCAAGAGGCTGACGGGCGTTGCGATCAGGTGGAACATCTTGCTGAAGGGCAGGTAAGCGAGGCCCACGAAACACGCCCAGAGATGGATGGTCCAAAGGATCGTGGCGGTTCCTGTTCGATCAAGACCGGTGGCGATGGGCGAAATGGCCCGAGCGATGGGATAGCTGGTGAAGGCCCATTGGGGCAAGGAATGGCAGGCCGCGCAGCTTGTTTCATGGAGATCCTCTCCCTTGGGTCAAGGTTTCGGCGTCAAAAGGACCTTTCACATCCGGTGAGACCAGACCGAAACGTTCTGCACCCAGTAGCTCTCCAGGGGCTTGACCGCTTCCGGGTCGGTTGAATCCGAGTAATCCTCGACCATGGCCTGGAACGTGCTGTGTGACGTGATCTTGACGGCCTCCAGAAACAGACCCGACAGGAGAATCACCCCCACCAAGGCAAGTGCGTACCTTGTCCATTGCGTTGGTTCTGAGGCGCGGGATCTTCATGAAAGACCCTGCGGTAGACTGCGAGCGCCACGCCCGCCATGACCATCAGGCCGAAAAGGTCTCCTCAGAAACATGAAGGGATTGAGGGTGGCGTAATACTCGGGGAAGACAGGCGTCATCAAGATGCTGCCAAGGGCGTGCATGAGGAGCAGCAACGTGAATCCCCAGAATATCAAGCATGTGCATGAGCCAGCGGAGGAAGTCCTCCTTGAGCGTGCGGCGTTGCCACAGAACATCCATCACCAGGGCCTCAAGTAGAACGAGGAGTTTGCCGCTTGAAAAGACACCGGCCATACCTTTAAGTGTCGCAATGATCCGTTCTGGAGCGGTGAAGCGATTGGTGCCCAAATCCCACGGATCGGGTGAACCACGTGCCCACCTTGTAGATGAAACCGACGACGAATATGGTCAAAGAGGCATAGAGTGAAAAGGTGAAAAGCATGCCTGAAACCTCCAAACGCCGTCCCGAAAAGCCGATCGGCCTTCCAAAGGGGCTGCCTTCTGAACGGGTGCATCATAATTTACTGTCGTATAATATTTAGCAGAATGTTATCAAGAGAATCTTTTCACAAACTGTCTTGCATCGGAAAGCGAAATCTGTGCCAGAGGATCCATTGTCCTCGATTTTCGACGCCCAGCGCTACCGAGCTGTCCCGATCAGCAGTTGAAATGCAGCGCATTGGTTCGAAATGATGTACATGGTCGCCGAGGGAGGCGACGGAATTCGGCCCTGCGAGTCCTATGAAGATTGAAAACAATCGCTGCATTTTTGCAGCCATCACGCAATCTGCAATTTGCGTATCTGCAATTCATTGGCTTTCGCAATCGGGAACCTGAAAGAGGGCAGAAATCGCAACGCCTCGATATGCATAGTAAATTTCAAAGACCTCTATCGGAGTCATACATGGCACGTCTTATGCAAAGCCCATCACGCTCAATTGGATCCTTCTGGACCATTTCAGCCCTGGAAGATGCTCGATTGAGGTCGGGACCATCAGGGCCTTGTTGCCGTTATGAGTTTGGTGTCTTTTCCATTTCAGCTGGGATTTTGGCCTTGAACAGATGATGACCGGAAGGATTCTTTTCCGACGAACAAGGACCGGAAAACTACGGCATGTGGATCATAAATTGGCTTTCCGGACCGATGGTTTCTTACTCAATCCTTTTTTAGTCGGGAAAGCAGGAAAGACGGAAAGGGGACCTATGGATTTCCAGAAACGATTGTCATCAGGCGAGTTCGTAATCTTGGCTCAGATGAACACCCCCAAAGGTGTCAATATCTCTGAAATGGTCAACAACGCTCGTCGCATCAAAGAACGCGTCCACGCGGTCATCATCCCTGACATGGACAACGGGGTAATGAGGATGAGTGCGCTTGCAGGCGGGCGTTCTCATGCGACAGCAAGGGAATAGAGCCCATCGTCCATGTCTACGGCAGGGACAAGAACCGGATGGCCCTTCAGGGAGACATCCTGGCGGCCCACGTCCTGGGGATTCAGAACCTGGTGGTGGTTCGTGGTGAAGACATGCTTCAAGGAGATCATGTGGATGCCAAGACCGTGGACGATCTGGATGAAGTGGGTCTGCTTAAGGCCATAAACGCCCTTGCAGAAAGGGACGGACATGGCGGGCTTCGAGCTGAACGGCAGTCCCGAGTTTCACGGTCGGTTGCACCATAGGAAGCTGCGCCAACGACGAGGCGCTGGATGCCGAGCTGGAGAAAGCAAGGCAAAAGGTCGAAGCGGGCGCCCAGTTTCGTTCTCAACGCCTGCGGTCTTTGACATCGACCGTTTTGCTTCTTTCGCGGAAAAGGCGAGGGGTCTGGGGGTCCCGTTGATCCCCACCGTGTTTCTTGCTCAAGACGGTTGGCATTGCAAGGTACATGGCCACGTATGAACCGGGCGTGTTCATCCCGGAGCCCATGATCAAGCGCATGCGGCAGGCGGCCGATCGCGAAACGGAGGGGCTTGTCATTGCAGGGGAGATCATCAGGAATCTGAAAGGCCTTGCACAAGGCGTGCAAATTGTCACGCTCGGGTGGGAACACCGTCTGCCCACCATCCTGGATTATGCGGGCCTTTAAAGCATGCGTGGCTTTGAACAAAGCGATAGATAACGGATGAGCAAGCGTAGTCGGAATACGGATGAGAAAATGGGATGATCAAGATATGATTCAAACAGACAACAGGACCCTCGTGATCGGTGGAGGCGTCGGTGGCATCAAGGCGGCGCTGGATCTGGCTGAAGCGGGAAGGGATGTCATTCTCATTGATAAGGCACCGGCCATCGGGGGTCTGATGACCCAACTGGACCGGACTTTTCCCACCAACAACTGCGACTTGTGCACGCTTTCACCCCATCTTGCAGAAAGCGGTCGGCAGCTCCACATCCAACTTTTGCCCTTGACAACGTTGACGTCGCTGGAAGGGGAAGATGGATCGTTTAAAGTCACCCTGACAACAAGCCCGCGGTTCATTGATGTCAGCAAGTGCACGGCATGCGGGGACTGCCTCAATGCATTTCCGCAATGTGTTCGATTCACCCCGGGTCTGGATCACAGGGCGCCCACCTGCATGCGTTATCCAAGGGCAACCCCCCATGCCTATTCCATCGACATGGAGAAGTGTCCCGACGTGGATCAATTGACTCGTGTGTGTCGCGCTGGGGCCATACTTCCGGAAGACACAGAGAACGTCGTGGCGTTTCAAGTGAGCTCCGTCGTGCTTGCGACCGGCGCCAGCGTGTTTGACCCCGAGCGTCTTGGATGATTATGGCCATGGCGTATTCAAAAACGTCGTCACGGGCCTGGAATATGAGAGAATCCTTTCCGCCTCCGGCCCTACCCTCGGGCAGTTGGTCAGGCCCTCTGACGGAAAAACGCCCGAAAAGAATCGCCTGGATTCAGTGCGTGGGATCGAGAAGTGTCAAAGAACCCTGCCTTCCCTATTGCTCCAGCGCCTGCTGCATGTATGCCCTCAAGGAAGCCATGGTGACCAAGGAGCGTTACCGGGACGACATCGAAACCGTCATCTTCTACATGGACATGAGGACCTCGGGCAAGGACTATGAGCTTTACCTGAATCGAGCGAAGAACGAGTTCGGTGTTCGTTTTGAACGTTCCCGACCCCACACCGTGGAACTGGAGCCCGGGTCGGACGACCTGTCCATAACGTACATGCATGACGGAGAGAGCGTGCCCGCAAAGGAAGTTTTTGACATGGTGGTGCTTTCCACGGGTTTTCTGATCCCTCCGGACCTGGTGGACGCTTGCAGAAAAGCTGGGCATTGAGCTCAATGCGCATCATTTTGTGAAAACGGGAGCGTTCAATCCCGTGGCCACATCGAGACCGGGGATTTATGTGTGCGGTCTATTTGAGGGCCCGAAGGATATCCCTGAAACCATGGTCCAGGCCAGTGCCGCAGCTTGCATGGCCTCCCGTCGCGTCCAGGACAAGGAACCGGAAGAAGCAGAGGACGATTTCCCGCCTGAGCGGGACGTGAGCCTGGAGGAGCCCAGGGTGGGCGTCTTTGTCTGTGACTGCGGGGACAACATCGGCGGTCTCATCGACGTCGCAAAGCTGGTTGAATATGGCCGCCGCCTGCCTCAGGTGGTTGTCTCGGAGATGATCGGCCGCGGTTGCTCCCGCGAATCCCTTGAACATATTCAGAGGGTCACGGTTGATATGGGCTTGAATCGAGTGGTCATCGGAGGATGCTCGCCGAGGACCCATGAGACCCTTTTTCAGGACACGGTTCGAAAGGCAGGGCTCAACAAGTACCTGGTCGAAATGGCCAACATCCGCGATCAGGACACATGGGTTCACCTGGATCGTCCTGCCGAAGCCCTGGACAAGGCCAAAGACCTTCTCCGCATGGCCGTATCCAGCGTCACGCTGGCGCAACCTCTGACGGACCACGTCCTTCCCATGAACAAGAATATCCTGGTCGTGGGCGGAGGGGTGACGGGAATGAACGCGGCCCTGGCCCTGGCGGATCAGGGGTTCAAGGTGTATCTGGCGGAAAAGTCCAAGCCAACTCGGCGGGGTGTCCCGCGATCTCCGCAGGACCCTGGAAGGCGACGATGTGCGGGCCTACCTGACCGACCTTGTGGAGCGAACCACGCATCATGAAAACATCCAAGTTCTTACGCGGTCGGTGATCGTTGATCACAGCGGAATGCCGGGCCTCTTCAAGACGGGCATCCAGGCGGGTCCCCAGATGTTCTACCGGCAAATTACCCACGGTGTCACAATCCTCGCAACGGGGGCCCTCCCAAACCGACCCTGGCGAATACCTCTTGGACGAGCACGAAGCGGTCGTGACCCAGCTCGACCTGGACAGGATCATCGAAGATGATCCGGAGAAGGTGAAAAGCTGGCAGAGGGTCGTCATGATCCAGTGTGTCGGCTCCCGGTGTCCTGACAACCCAAACTGCTCCCGCATTTGCTGCCAGTCGGCCATCAAGAACGCCCTACGACTGCTGGATCTCAATCCCGACATCCAGGTGCATGTCCTTTACCGGGACATGCGAACCTACGGCTTTCAGGAAGACTATTATCGGGAGGCACGACAACGGGGTGTGTCCTTTTTCCGTTACAGCGAAGCGGAGAAACCCGTTGTGCAGGGAGACGGCGCCAGGGTGATGGTGACCTTCAGCGATCAAGTTCTTGGGAAACCCCTGTGCATCGCCGCCGACTGCCTTGCCTCGAGCACCGGGTTGATTGCGGATGATGAAGGGACTGAAGATCTGGCCATGGTCTTCCGTTTGCCCCGGACCATCTGACGGCTATTTCCTCGAAGACCACGTCAAGCTCCGCCCGGTGGACCTTCCCGTCCCGGGCTTCTTTGTGGCCGGGACCGCGCACGCGCCCAAGACGATTCGTGAAAGCATCGCCCAGGCCCAGGCGGCTGCGGGTCGTGCCCGGACCATGCTCGGTCAGAATGTGATCAATCTGGGGGCGGCCGTTGCACGGGTGGACGGCAAGCAATGTGCCGCATGTCTCATATGCGTTCGGGCCTGTCCCTTTGACGTACCATTTATCAATGCCGAAGGCACCTCCGAGATCGATCCGGCCAAGTGCCACGGCTGCGGCATCTGCGCTGCGGCCTGTCCGGCAAAGGCCATTCAGCTCATGCAGTATGAAGATGACCACATTATGGCCAAGCTCGTTGGTCTCTTAGAAAGGGTATTGCTAATGGAACCATTCGAACCTGTCATTGTGGCGTTCTGTTGCCATTATTGTGCCTACACTGCGGCGGACATGGCCGGAAGTATGAGGCGATGCTATCCTCCGAATGTTCACATCATACGGGTGCCGTGCTCGGGAAAGGTGGATGCGATTCACATCATGAAGGCCTTTCAAAAGGGCGCAGACGGCGTTACGTGGCCGGGTGCCTGGAGGGAGACTGCCATTTCAAGAACGGCAACACTCAGGCGGCCCGTCGTGTGACCTATCTGAAAAGACTTCTCGACGAGATCGGCGTGGGTGGGGATCGGCTTGAAATGATCACCATGTCGGCCGGCATGGGTGAGCGGTTTGCCGAGACCGCATCGGAATTCACGGAAAAGATTCGCCGCCTTGGCGCGAGCTCGGTGAAAAGGGCCCTGAAGGGCAAAGTGGCTTGCGATTGATAATCGTACCGAAGGAGAAAGGAAAACAATGATCACTGCCGAACGAAAACCGATCCAGGAGATCATGGAATACGTAAAGCCCTATGGCCGGATTCTTCTCCTGGGCTGTAATGAATGTGTGACCGTGTGTGCGGCCGGCGGCCGAAAGGAAGTGGGGCTATTGTCCTCCGCCCTGCAGATGGCCTGCATGCAGGGAGGCAAGGTCCTGGATGTGAAGGAAATGACCCTTGAACGCCAATGCGATCCTGAATATGTTGAAGAGCTTGCAGGTTCCATCAACCAGGTGGATGCGGTCTTGTCCATGGCATGCGGGTGCGGGGTTCAGGAAGTGGCCAGGCGATTCAAAGAAAAACCGGTATTCCCGGCGGTGAACACGAAATTCATGGGCGCATCGGAGCGCCAGGGCGTATGGGCCGAACGATGTCAGGGTTGCGGTGATTGTGTGCTCGGGTCCACGGGGGGCGTCTGTCCGATTGCGCGTTGCTCCAAACGCTTGTTGAACGGTCCCTGTGGCGGTTCGAGCCGTGGGAAGTGCGAAATCAACCCCGAGATCGATTGCGCCTGGCAATTGATCTGGGACCGGTTAAAGGCCCTGGGGCTCGAAAGGCGCTACGAAGATATTGCCCCTGCAAAAGACTGGCGAACCAGCCGGGATGGCGGTCCCAGAAGAATTATCAGAGAGGATCTGGCATGATGAAAACGGAGAGCACACTTGAAAAAGTACTGGCAGCCGGGCATCTGGCGGTAACCTCTGAATGCGGCCCTCCTCGTGGGGCCGTGCCTGAAAAGGTCAAGGAAAAGGCCGAAATGCTTCGAGGCTATGTGGACGCCATCAATGTGACCGACAACCAGACGGCCGTGGTCCGCATGTCGAGTTTTGCCGCCTGTTTCATCATCAAGCAAATGGGGCTCAACCCCATTCTCCAAATGGTCACAAGGGACCGAAACCGTTTGGCCATGCAGAGCGACATCATCGGTGCCTACTCCCATGGTGTCAACACCATGCTCTGCCTTTCAGGGGATCACCCCTGCTTCGGGGACCATCCCATGGCCGCCAATGTCTACGACCTGGACTCGATCCAGTTCATCCAAATGGTCAAGACCATGCGGGATGATGGCAAATTCCAGGGCGGGGATGACATTCTGAATCCTCCGAAGATGTTCATCGGTGCTGCAGCCAACCCCTTTGCCGACCCCTTTGAGCTGCGGGTCGCTCGGCTGGCCAAAAAAGTCAAAGCGGGTGCGGATTTCATCCAGACCCAGTGTATCTATGACCTCGAAAAATTTGAAAAGTGGATGGAGGGCGTTCGGGATCGGGGCCTTCATGAAAAGGTTTCCATTCTCGCCGGGGTTACCCCCTTAAATCGGCGGGGATGGCCAAGTACATGAAGAACAAGGTCCCGGGGATGAGCGTGCCGGATGACCTGATCAAGCGGATGGCGGGCGTTCCCAAAGAAAAACAGCCGGAAGAGGGCATCAAGATCTGTGTAGAGACCATTCAAAGGCTCAAGGAAGTGAAGGGGGTGAGCGGGTTTCCACATCATGGCGATCGAATGGGAACAAAAGGTCCCTGAGATCGTGGAAGCTGCAGGACTCCATCCGCGGCCCTTTGCATGAGACGTGATAAATACTGAATTGCCAACCGGCGCCCCGTGAAGGGAACTGGATGGCCGACGGTGAAAAACACGAAGGAGGAAAACCGATGGACAATAAGAAACTTGTCTTGGTGGTGGATGATGACCCGGATCTGGTGGAAGCCATATCCATGAAACTTGAAAGCGAAAACTATCGTGTGGCCAAGGCCTACGACGGCCTTCAAGCCTGGGAGAGGATCAAGCAGGAAAGACCCCATCTGATCATCCTGGACGTGATGATGCCGAACAAAAATGGGTACCAGGTCTGTGATGAGCTGAAAAAGGATCCCCAGTATGCCAAGATCAACGTTGTGTTGCTGACGGCGGTGGGCGAGTCCGTGACTTCGACCAAGTACACCCACATGGACGGAAAGACGGCCTTGGCAGACGAATTCATTCCAAAACCGGTCGACCTGGACAGCTTGATGGAGATCGTGAGGGATTACACTCGGTAAAGTGAGCGTAGGTGATAAACTGGGAGCGGATGGGTCAATGGTCGAAAAGGTCCACCTGGAAGGCATGAACGGCACCGGAGCGCTCGTGCGGGTGAACATCGTGAATGGTTTGGCGTCCGACGATATTCTGGCGGGTTTTCTCCGTAGCCTGGCTCAAAAGCGCATTAACATGCGGTTGTTCGATCGGTGCGGAGAGTCATCGCGGGGTTCAAGCGACGTTGTTGTGTGGCGGATGCGGATGGCATCCGGGTGAAAACAATTGCTGGATTCAACCCCGGATCTCAAGGGATGCGCCGAGCTTCAGGGGGCTGTCGGCCTGGTTTCGATCTTTCCACACCGATTCAACTTGAAGACCGTTGGGCTCGCATTGATGGCGTTTTCGGAGGCCGGGCTTCCTCTGCATGGCCTTTGTTCTTCCCTGTCCGCTCTCACATTCATCACGGATCACGCCCGCCTCCAAGAGGTGTTCACCGCGTTGCAGGCGCACCTTCGATTTCCACAATAACCCACCTCGAATGGCGGACTGAACAGAAACACCAATCCATTCTCGGCCAGGACTTTGGAGACAACTGCAACATATTGGGAACCCCGAATTAAGACTTACGGGTTTCAGACCGTGACGGGGCTCTCTTTACTGGAGGTCACCATCGATCCAAGGAGCATGGCCTCGTTGGGGCGCGCGCTGGTTCAAATGGGCGAGAAAGGCATCCAATTCTCATCTGACCTTTTCGCGGCCTTGTTGTGAAGGGCTGGAAGTCTGTTTCCTAATCCAACGCGATCTGGACCCTGTGGCAGGAGAACGCCTTGAACAAGCCATACGGCAAGATGTCGCAAACATTCACCTATCAAACGTCTCATGCGGAGCTCCTCTTTTTCCAGGGTCCCCATTTTGGTGATCGATACGGTATTGCGGACGTCGCTGTTGCGGCCTTGGCAGGTGAGAGGGGTCCAAGTGATGGCGGTCGTGTGCTCCGGGGCCTGCATCTACATCGTGCTGCCGGAGGGCAAATCAGATGAAGCCGTCCTGGTTCTTGCCGATACCTTCGAGATCCCGAAGGTCTCGCTTAGGAAATCTTCTGAAGCAAGCCGAACAAAGCCATGAACGAAAAAACCATTCAAGAAATGGATTGGCGATGGCGGGTTTTCGATTCCCTTTCCTTCCCTACGCTCATCCTTAGACCCGACAAGGTTGTTGTGACGGCCAATCAGAAGTGTCTCGACAAGTTCGGCATTCAGTTGGAAGAAATTGTAGGCAAGACCTGTCACGAGATATTTTACCGTTCCAAGACACCATGTGCCATGGACAGCTGCCCGTTTGCAAAAGTTCTGGCTGATGGGGAAGGACATTCCGTCCTCCGCCAGGTGAAGGATGCCGAAGGATGGGAGCATTGGGAAGACCGGGTCTTTTCGCCGATTCTCGACGAGAGCGGGCAGGTCACGTACATCCTGGAGAGCATCCGGGATGTGACGAAGATCAAGACCCTGGAAAAGGCCCTGAAGGAAACTGAGGCGCTTTTTGAAAAGGTGATTCAAAGCTCTGCAAGTGCGATCGTTGCTGCAGACAGGGACGGCAACATCTTGCTCATGAATCAGGCCGCTGAAGATCTTTTCGGCTTTTCTGTCCGTGAAGCAAGGAGCGACAAGAACGTCCAGGATCTCTATCCGTCCGGAAAGGCCAGGGAGATCATGCGCGATCTGAGAGATGAACAAAAGGGAGGTAAAGGCAAGCTTCACACCACAAAAGTGACGATTGTCAACGCGAAAGGGGATGAAATTCCGGTAGAGCTATCCGCCTCCATCATTTATGAAGGGGAAGACGAGGTGGCAACCATGGGCATCTACAACGACCTCAGAGAAAGGCTCGCCGTGGAAAAGGCATTGAAAGAGACACAAGTGCAGCTTGCCCAATCCGAGAAGATGGCCTCTCTTGGTCAGTTGTCAGCAGGGGTCGCCCATGAAATCAACAACCCCCTTACAGGAATCCTCCTTTACTCGAGCCTGGCTCTGGAAAAGCTGGAAAAGGAAAACCCCCTGACTGAACATCTGCAATACATTGTGGAGGACGTGAACCGCTGCAAGGCAATCGTTAAAAACCTCCTTTCCTACAGTCGGCAATCCAGTCCCGACTAAAGAAATCATTCCCCTGAATACGCTCGTAGAGCAAAGTCTGAACCTGATTCGAGACCCCAAGCTTTTTGGAAATATTGTCATCACGAAAGAGCTCTCCGGAGAGATGATGCTCATTCACGGGGATAGGAACCAACTGGCTCAAGTCATCATCAACCTGGTCATGAATGCCTGTGCAGCCATGGATGGAGAGGGGATCCTTACTTTCCGGACTTACCGGGACAAAGAGGACAAGAAGGGTTTTCTGGAAGTCTCGGACACGGGGTGCGGCATCCGGGAAGAGCACCTTACAAAAATATTCGATCCCGTTTTTCACCACCAAGGAGACCGGAAAAGGGAACCGGCCTGGGACTGAGCACCTCCTACGGCATCGTGCAGGAAAACGGGGGACGTATTTGTCGTCAAAGAGACCAGCCCTGCATGGGACCACATTCCTGGTCGAACTGCCTCTTTACATCCCTTCGGAAAACCCCGATGACGCCATGATGCAAGGCGATTTCGGTAGCGAGAGGAACGTCTTATAATGACAAAGAACGATTGTGATGCAAGGTCATCACGCAACCAGGATCCTGGTTGTGGATGACGAAAAGCGCATTCGCGATGGTTGCTGCACCATGCTCAACGGGGACGGCTTCGACGTTGACGTTGCTGAGAATGGATTTGTCGGGCTCAAGAAGATCGATGAAGAGCATTTCGACATTATCCTGCTGGACCTGATGATGCCGGGTCTTCGGGGGATTGATCTCTTGAGTCACGTGAAGACCAAACACCCGGACACCCTTGTCATCGTCATCACGGGTTACGCGACCCTCGAACACGCCATCGATGCCATGAAAAAGGGGGCCTTTGATTTCATCTCCAAACCCTTTTCCCCGGATGATCTGCGATCGGTGATCGGAAGGGCCATCGACTACATTCGAACCCTGGGAGACATCGCCTACGAAAAATCCCGCATGCGTGTGCTTATCAATCACATTTCCGACGGGGTCATGGCGACGGATATGCAGAAAAAAGTGGCCCTTGCAAACCCGGCGTTTCTCAAAATGATCGGGCATACGGAAGAGAGCCCCATCGGCAAGTCCGTGGCGGATCTCATCCAGAACGAGCGGCTGATCCAAGTGATCGACGAGGCGCTTGTCCATGCCTGCTGAGACCTTTGGAGAAGTGACTGAGGAGTTCGATGGTGGCGTCTTTGGCCATACGCCGGAAACGGTCATCGCTGTTCGATGTGTGCCTTTCAGGGACAGATTGCACCGAAACCTGGGCACGGTAACCGTCATGCATGACATTACCGCCCTTAAAGAAAATGGACAAGCTGAAGTCAGACTTTGTCTCCATGGTGGCACATGAAATCAAGAATCCCATGGGCTCCGTCCTTGCATTGGTCAAGGTTGTTCAGGACGGCCTCGCGGGAGGATCTCACCGAAAAGCAACAGGAGATCCTGGGCAGGGTTTCAGAGAAGATCAAAGGGCTGGCTGACATGTCGAAAGATCTCCTCGATCTTTCTCGAATCGAATCGGGTCTGATCAGCCTTGAAAAGGAGAGGATCGATGTGCAGTCGCTTCTGAGCGAACAGACGGATTTCTATCGGGGGAAAGCCGATGAAAAAGGATATTTCCCTGCTTCTGAAACCTGCCGATGAACTGCCTCCCATCCTCGGCAGCAAACGCGCCATCGAGGAGGTGATCTCCAATCTTTTGACCAATGCCATCAAATACACCTCGGAAGGCGGAAACGTCGCGCTCGTACGCAGCGCCGGAAGGGCATTACGTGCACATCAGCGTGAAGGACAATGGCATCGGGATCGCTGAGGATGATCTACCACGCGTTTTCGACCGGTTCTACCGTGTAAAGAACGACAAGACCAGATACATCTCAGGCACAGGGCTTGGTCTTGCGATCGTCAAGAGCATCGTGGAGGCGCACCACGGCACGGTGAGGGCGGAAAGCGATCCGAATGGCGGCTCCACATTTCATGTTTTCCTGCCCATCATGATGACCTAGCGCTTTAAGACACAAGCAGCGCCGAAACCCGACAGGCTGCAACGGGTCATACAGAGGATGATCAGGGTCAAAGGCGTGAAAAACCCACCAAACATCCAGAGCACAATGGAACCGACGGTTGATTCCATGCCATAAAGACTGCCGGGTTGGCACCCTCCAAGACGCTTTCGACAATTCACTTGAGTGAGCGGGCCAAGGGCAATGAGGAACCACAGGAAAAATTGACACCTTGTCTGTGCCTCTAGTATATTTTACCTGACCTTTGCTCACGTCTAGGGGTGCCCTTCCGAGGTAACCACGATGGTATTTCCTGCACCACCCAATGTGCATGCTGCGGCTGTCCTGGGGTTGACGCTCGTGGCGCTCTTTCTCTTCACGCGGGAACGCATACCGCTGGAGACGTCCAGCCTTCTGGTCCTGGCGGCGCTCGCAGCCGGTTTCGAGCTTTTCCCGTTCTCCTCAGGCGGCAAAACAATGCACGCTGTGGACTTATTCCTGGGCTTTGGCCATGAGGCCCTGGTGGCCGTCTGTGCACTGATGGTCGCCGGGCAGGGCCTCGTGCGCACCGGTGCGCTGGAGCCGGTGGGCCGGGCACTCGGTCGCCTTTGGCAGGTGAGTCCGAGCCTGTCGCTGCTGCTCACGCTCATTGTGAGCGCGGCCATCAGCGCCTTCATCAACAACGTACCCATCGTCGTGCTGTTGCTTCCCATACTCATCAGTGTGTCGCTGCGTACCAAGACGCCGGCCTCCGCCATCCTCATGCCCATGGGGTTCGCCACCCTGTTGGGGGGGACCTGCACCACCATCGGCACCTCCACCAATCTGCTGGTGGTCTCAGTGGCAGCGGACATGGGACTGCGGCGCATGGGGATGTTCGACTTTCTTGGGCCGGCTGCCATCGCCGGCAGCGTGGGGATCCTTTATCTATGGCTCGTGGCGCCAAAGATTGCACCCAGACGGGATTTGCCTCTGGCCGACTCCTCTCCCAGGGTCTTCACGGCCCACCTGGCCATCCGGAACGGGGGGCGTGGGGAAGGAAAACGGATTAAGGACGTGGTCGCTCTGACGGGCGGTTCCATGAAGGTAAAAAGCGTTGAGCGCGGGCCCGACACGTTCATCACCCCACTTCCGGACGTCATCGTGAAGGCCGGCGATCACCTGGTCATCCAGGACACCCCCGATCGTCTGAAGGAGTATGAACAGGCGCTGGATGGGGCCCTTTACCCGGAAGATTCCGAAGATTCGCCTGTGGATAAGGACCATCCCTTGAGGGCGGACGATCAGCAGATCGCGGAGGTGGTTGTGGTAGAGGGCTCACCGCTTGAAGGCACGACGTTAAGCCGCATCCGATTCGCGGATCGATACAGGCTCATCACGCTGGCCTTGCACAGGGCCGGAAAACCGTTGGATTCCGTACGCGACGAAGTGGGCGATGTGACCCTCCGGGCCGGCGACGTGCTCCTGGTACAGGGGTCTCGAAAGACAATCACGAATCTTAAACAGGCAAGGGAAGTCCTGGTCCTGGACGCAACGGCCGATCTCCCCTTCACGAAGCGGGCGCCACGGGCGCTCGTCATCATGGCCGGGATTATCCTCACGGCCGCACTGGGGATCATGACCATTGCCGTAAGCGCCACGTGTGGCGTGGTCCTGATGATATTGACCCGGTGCATGAGCTGGTTGGACGCAACCCGTGCCCTCAGCACCCAGGTGATCCTCATCGTGGCTGCGAGCCTTGCCTTGGGCATGGCGTTGCTCAAGACGGGCGGAGCCGACTATTTGGCCCAGCTCTTCTTGGCGGCAACCGGTAACGCTTCGCCTCGTATCATGTTGGGCGGGCTTATGCTCCTCATGGCCGTCCTCACCAACATCGTCTCCAACAACGCGGCGGCGGTCATCGGAACCCCCATTGCAGTATCCATCGCCGGTCAGATGGGTGTGGACCCCGAGCCCTTCGTCCTCGCAGTGCTTTTTGGCGCCAACATGAGCTACGCCACGCCCATGGCCTACAAGACGAACCTTCTGGTCATGAACGCGGGCGGCTATACCTTCCTTGACTTCACGCGGGTCGGCGTCCCCCTTTTGGTCATCATGTGGCTCACGCTTTCATGGGTATTGCCCTTTTTCTACACGGTGGGCTGAGCGCGAGATGACGGATTTATTGTTGAAGCTTCAGATGCGGCAAACGGATCTCAGATCTCCACACTACGCTTCAAATCAATCCCGAACTGCCTGATTCGGTTCCACACGGTCACGCGGGATACCCCGAGAATCCGGGCGGCCTCGGACTGGTTGCCCCCAGCCTGCTTCAAGGCGTGAATCAGGTCGCTCTTTTTGTTTTCCTTTCGGTTGAGGGCCGGCTTCCTGACCGGAGTCCTTCCCTGGTTTTCCCTGATAGATGGCAGGCGGGAAATGGTGAGGCTGGATCAAGGACTCCTGGCAAGTGACGAAGGCATATTCGAAGGCGCTTCGGAGCTCCCTCACATTACCCGGCCACTCGTACGCCGTCAGCAGGGCCATGGCATCGTTGCTGATCCCCTTGATGTCCTTGCCGCTCTTCAGCTGATTCGTCCTGAAAAAGGACTCCGCCAGCAAGGAGATGTCGTCGGGCCGCTCACGCAGCGGCGGCAGGATGATGGGGATGACGTTGATCCTGAAAAAGAGATCGTCCCGGAAGACCCCCTTTTCGACCAACATCCTCAAGTCTTTGTTGGTGGCGGAAATGATCCGCACATCAACCTTTATGGACCGGTTGTCCCCCACGCGCTCGATGACCTTCTGCTCGAGGACCCGCAGGAGCTTCACCTGGGTGGCCAACGGCAGGTCGCCGATCTCGTCCAGAAAAATGTCCCCTCCGTTGGCTTCTTCAAATCGCCCTTTCCGATCCCGGTAGGCCCCGGTGTATGCGCCCTTCACGTGGCCGAAGAGCTCGCTTTCCAGCAGGGATTCGGTCAAGGCCGCACAGTTGACCTTGACGAAGGGCTTCTCTCTTCTGGGGCCAAGGTCATGGAGGGCGCTTGCCACCAGTTCCTTTCCCCGTACCGCTCTCTCCGTGAATGATCACCGGGGCATCGGAGGGCGCCGCATTGGAGATGAGGTCAAAGACCTGTTTCATGGCAGCGGAAACACCCACCATCCCGTGAAAGCCATCCTTTGCCCGTAGCTCCCGCCGGAAGGCCTCGATCTGGGT
Source organism: uncultured delta proteobacterium (assembly GCA_963699845.1). GTDB lineage: Bacteria > Desulfobacterota > DSM-4660 > Desulfatiglandales > Desulfatiglandaceae > CAWHLE01. The sequence continues at coordinate 47,073 of CAVOVO010000011.1, read as the reverse complement.
GTCCCTTTCAATGATCTCGGTCAGGTCCGTCAACGTCTCAACGGCGCCGAGGACATTGCCTTCCCCATCATAGAGAACGGAGGCATTCTTCAGCACACGAATGCGTCTTCCGGTCTTTGTCACAATGTCGCACTGCTGCCGGCTGACGCTCCCGGACGCAAACAGGTGACACCACTTCTCTCCCCGCTTGTGGCGCACCTGCGCACAGGTGCTGCAGTTGAGGGTAGCGCAGGACTCACCGATCAGTTCATCCCTCTTGTATCCTGTGATGCCTTCCAAGGCCCTGTTGACAGACACAATGGCACCCTCCTGGTCGACAATCATCACACCCTCCTGGATCGTGTCCACCACCGTCTTCCAGTAGAGATTCAGTGCCTGTTCAATCATCTATGATACCCTGTTAAATTTTTACACTAAGTCAAATGAGTTTCTTAACATTTAACATATCCGCCGGCAGGGAAATGTCAAGCAAATCCTGTGATCCCAAAAGGAAGTTTTCCACCGGATACCAAAAATTTTCATTTAAATACATATGCTTGTCTCGATAGGCCCAATCCTTCATCGACCTCGGCCCTGTCTCTGGCACAAGGCTTGCCTTATCCTTCGGCAAAGACCTTCCCGGAAACAAGGGTCCGCCTCCGGCGGACGGGGAGGCCGTAACCATAGACCGAGGAGGATCGAGATGTCGGGAATAGATCTCAACACAGTCAAGGCAGCAACAACCGTTGACGCGCGTGGCAGCGCTTGCCCGGGACCGCTGTTGGAGGCAAAAAAGGGAATTGGCAAGGTCAAGGTGGGAGAGATCCTGGAGGTCCTCTCCGGCGACCCTGGAACCCGGGATGACATCCCGGCATGGGCTGAGAAGGTGGGCCACGAGTTTCTGGGAGTGATGAAAGGGGATGGATACGACAGGCTCTATGTCAGGAGAAAGAAATAGGTGGATAAGAGATGACGGCGCGACCCGACGAAGGGAAGATCCTGATCCTGGCCACGGAGCACTGCGCCTATCCCGGCGCCAACTCTGTGGGCCAGGCGCACAGCTCCTACCCGGCCAACACCTACATCCTCAGAGTGCCTGCCCCGGTCCTCTTCCCGGAGCACTTTTACCTGGATTGTTTCAGGAAGGGGATCAGCGGGATCATTATCATGTCCTGCGGGGCAGAGTGCCCTTACGAAGGCGCCTATCCGGCCCTGGCAAAGCGTATTGACGGGGTCTATGCGCAGATGAAAGCGCTGGACCTGGACATCCGGAGGCTACGGCTTACGGCCATCTGCACGGTCTGCAACCGGGCGTTCCTGAAGGAAGTCAACGAGATGAACGATCTCGTTAAAACGCTCGGGCCGCCCCGTTTGGGCCACGCATGAGAACGGAGAAAGGAAGAGATGGGATCGATTGAAACCATGCGCTTTGACACGCTGGTAGTTGGCGGGGGCATCGCCGGCCTTCAGGCGGCACTTGATTTGGCGGATCAGGACTACAAAGTTGCGGTTGTGGAGAAAGACGCATCCATCGGCGGCAAGATGATCCGGCTCTCCAAGGTATTTCCCACGCTGGATTGCGCAAGCTGCATTACCACGCCCAAAATGGCTGCTGCCGCCCACCATCCAAACATCACCCTCTTTACCTATTGTGATCTGAACGGCATGGAGCCGGTCAGAGGCGGAATCACGGCACATCTCACCCAAAGACCCCGTTACGTGGACGCGGACAAGTGCATCGGCTGCCGGCAGTGTGAATACCAATGCCCGGTCCATGTCCCCGACGAGGATCAAGGAGGGTTCTCGGCCCGAAAGGCCATCTACATACCGTTTTCTAACGCCATTCCCCAGATTGCCCTCATGGATGTGGAAAATTGCATGCTCTGCGGAAAGTGCGAAAAGGTCTGTCCAACGGGGGCTGTCGACTATTTTCAGGGGCCACGTGATTTCCGGATCGAGGCGAAGACGACCATCTTGGCCACAGGGTTCGAGCTGACGCCCATGGAGAACAAGAAACAATACGGGGAAGGAAAGATCCCCAATGTGATCACCGCCCTCCAAATGGAGCGGCTTCTTGCCCCCCATGGGCCCTATGCCCGGGTCCTTCGCCCCTCTGACGGCATGGAGCCGGATTCCATCGGTTTCATCCTGTGCGCCGGCTCCAGGGACAAGAGCATGGGCATTCCTTACTGTTCGAGGGTCTGCTGCATGTACGCCATCAAGCAGGCCATGCTCCTTTCAGGTTCCCTGCCGCTGGCAGACATCACCGTCTATTACATGGATATCCGCGCCTTTGGGAAAGGCTACGAGCAGTTTTTCCAAAATGCCCAGGCCATGGGGATCCAGTTCGTGAAGGCGAAAGTGGCCACCCTGGGCGAATCTGAAAATGGGAAGGTCAAGGTGCGCTACGAGGCCCAGGACGGCGATGGGGTCACCACCGCGGATCACGACCTGATGGTGCTTTCTCTGGGGATGATCCCGGGGTGGGACCCGGAAGGGCGGTGCGCGGTGTCAAAGGGATCGGATGGCTTTGTCAAAACGGTCAAGCCCAAGATCGCCCCGACGTTGACCGATGTGGAAGGGATTTTCGTTACCGGCGTCGCTGCCGGCCCAAAGGACATTGTGGATACCATTGCCGAGGCGGGCGCGGCGGCCATGGAGGCATCCAAGTATTTGGAGGCATCCACGGCGGCCAAGAAGGCCCTGGCCGCTTGAGTCGTGGCGTTTCCGCACGACGCCGCATGATTTGGAGACAAGGGGATGACGGAGAACGGCAAGGCCCAAGAGGCGAAAGAAAAAGAGCAGAAGGTCGGTGTGTACATCTGTCACTGCGGGGGGAACATCTCCGATCATGTGGATGTGGAAAAGGTCCGTGAAAAGGCGGAAAAGATCCCCGGCGTGGTGGTGGCCCGCACCAACATGTTCATGTGCTCGGATCCCGGCCAGGAATTGATCGCTGAGGATCTCAGGAAGGGGATCGTCGACCGGGTGGTGGTTGCATCCTGCGCACCCAGTCTCCACGAAGCCACCTTTCGGGAGACCCTTTCAAGGGCTGGTGCCAACCCGTACCTCTATGAGCACGCCAACATCCGGGAGCAGGTGAGTTGGGTCCACCATGGGGACGCGGCCACTGACAAGGCCACGAGGCTTGTCGCCGCCGCGGCAGGCAAGACAAAATCGTTGAAGCCGCTTGAGCCCATCCGCGTGGAAGCCAAGAAACATGCCACCGTGATCGGGGCCGGCATCGCGGGGCTTCGTGCGGCCAAGGATCTGGCCGAACGAGGGTTTGAAGTGGCCCTCATTGAAAAATCCCCCTTCCTGGGGGGGAGGACCGCCCTGTTGGACCGTGTGGCGCCAACCGGAGAGAAGGCATCAGACCTGGTTTCTGAGCTGGCAAGAGGTGTGCTGGCCCACCCGGCCATCACCGTCCACAGCGCTTCTCAGGTGGTGGGTTTCGAGGGCTACATAGGCAATTTCCAGCTCAGAATCAAGACCGGACCGCCGCGTGATGAGGAGGAAAAAGCAAAGATCAACCGTTTGGGCCCTTCGAAAGCAGAACCGGGGGAATTTGTGCCTTTCGTGGGCATCACCCCGGAAGCCATCCCGGAAAGGTCCCAAGAGCGTTCGGTCCACACGGGGGTCGTCGTGCTTGCCACGGGCTTCAAGCCCTATGTCCCCAGGAGGGGAGAATATGGTTTCGGGGAATCCGACAAGGTGATGACGCTTCCCCAATTTATCCAGGCCCTGAGCGAGAATGGCAACGGGGGAAAATATCTCGAGATCGGGGGGAGAGCCATCCGCAGTCTTGCCATGATCCACTGTGTGGGCAGCCGCCAGATCCCTGGGATCCATGAAGAAGATGAATCAGGGCACCTGAATGAGTATTGCTCACGGACCTGCTGTTCGGCCACGATCCATGCGGCCAATGAAATACGTGAGCGCTACCGGTCCACACAGGTTTACGAGTTTTACCGGGATATCCGGACCTACGGCCGCGGGCAGGAAGCGCTCTACGAGCAGGCGTCCGGAAACGGCGTCGTGTTCCTCCGTTTTGTGGCGGAGGAACCCCCGGCGGTATCCACCCATGAAGGACCCAATGGGTACCCCCTCAAGGTCACGGTGAAAGATACCCTGACCTTTGGCGAAGAGGTGGAAGTGCCGGTGGATCTTGTGGTCCTGGCGGTAGGAATGGAGCCAAGTCCCGTTCCAGAGCTTGTGGAGATGATGAAGCTTCCTGTGGGCCCGGATCGTTTTCTCCTGGAGGTCCACCCGAAGCTCCGCCCCGTGGAGCTCTCCGTGGCTGGTGTCTTCCTGGCCGGGACCTGCCAGGCGCCCATGGATACGGGCGAGGCGTGCAGCGCCGCAGGGGCTGCCGCCGTCAAATGTTCCGCCATCCTGGCGCGGGGACACGTGGAGCTGGATCCCTTTGTCGCAGAGGTGGATATACGGAAATGCAAGGGAACAGGGGCTTGTGTTGAGGCCTGCTTGAACCCGGGCGCGTTGCAGATGGTGGAAGTGGAAGTGGACGGCCGGAAGGTCCAAAGGGCCCAGGTCGTCCCGGCCTTGTGCCGGGGATGCGGCGCCTGCGTGGCCGTCTGTCCTGAAAATGCCATAAACGTTCAAGGATGGACCCTGAAGCAGTATGAAGACATGGTGGACATGATCGTGGCCGACGACTTGGCGGCATAACTTCGTGCGCACTGTGCTCACCCGGCATGATGCCCTGGAAGACGAAGGAACCAAGGGAAGGAAGTGCGAATGACGGACCCGAAACTCGAAAAAAATGGACGGAAACAAGCCATCCAAAAGCTTCGTGAGGCGCGAAAGGAAAAGATCGCGTCAGCCGCGGCCAGGGTGAAGGAGCAGAAGCGTGCCATCAAGGCCATCAAGGAGACCCTCAAACAAGGGGGCCTGACTGTGCCGCAGATCTCCGAAAAGACAGGCATGACGACATCCGAGATCCTCTGGACCATCATGGCCCTTCGCAAATACGGGGAAGTCGCAGAAGGAGAGAAAGAGGGGCGCTATTTCCGCTACAAATTGGCCGAAGGGGCCGTTGCAGACACAGGACTTGCGCCGGAGGAGGATGAGAGATGACGATGGTTGATCCCGGTTTTGCCGAAGCGCTTCAACGATTCGGCGTTAAGACCGCACTCGATTGCTTTAATTGCGGGACCTGCACGGCCATCTGCCCGCTCATCTACGAGCACTTCCCCAGGAGAATGGTCCGCTACATCCAATTGGGGGCCAAAGACAAGATCCTTGAATCGCCCAGTGAGCTCTGGCGCTGCCTCCACTGCGGGCTTTGCACCGAGACCTGTCCGAGGGAGGCCGACCCGGGCGAGGTCATCCTGGGTCTCAAGCGCTTTGTGGTCGCCCATTGGAGGAGGGGGTGAGATGTACAACCCGAAGGACATCATAGAAGTCATCGCAGGCAACGTCAAAAAGACCAGGAGCCCTTTCGGAATTCCGAGGCCCCTGGTGAACAACTGGTGGAAAAAGATGGGCCTTCGCCGGGAAGGCGAGGCGCTCCTTTTCACGGGCATGATGTACCAGTTCATGCCATACATTGAGATGACCACGCGTCATATGGCCAAACTTGAAGACACGAAGCTGGGGTCCCTTGTTCGGTTTGGAAAATACCAGCCCAAGCGGCTCTCAGGCATTGGGCTTGCCTTGATCACCCCGGGGGAGGAAAAGAAAAAGGCCAACGAAAACCTCCAGAACATCGCCAAAGTCCTGACGAAGTCCCAAGTGGACTTTTACTACGAACCGAGGCTGGACTTCTACAGCGGCATCCTCCTCTACGACCTGGGCGACCAGGAAGGGTTCGTCGAACATGCCCGGTTCGTGGCCGAAAGACTGCGACAGGCGGGAGTGAAGAAAATCATCACCGTCGATCCCCACACGACCTATGCCTTGAAGGTGCTCTATCCCGAGTACACGGGCGTCCAATTTGAGGTGAAGGCCTATTTTGAGCTGGTCAATTTCCAGTCGAACAACGGTGACAACGCAGGTGACCCTCCATGATCCCTGCTTCTACGGGAGGTACCTGGAACTATCCGATGGGCCTCGCAAGGCCCTGGAGAGGCTGGGGGTGCAGTGCGTCGAAGTCAGAAGCTCTGGGAATTTCACGAACTGCTGTGGCGGACCCGCGGAGTCGATCTCTCCCAAGCTTGCAAGGGAAGTGATGGAAAGGCGGATTGAAGAGCTAAAGTCCACGGCGGCGCCCATCGTGGCCATGTGTCCCATCTGCCTCGGGAATCTTCGTAAGTCCGGGGCTCAAGTGGAGGATCTCTCCGCGGTCATGGCGAGATGTGCAGCCCCTCACTGAAACCTCAAACCATTTATGAAAGGAGAACGTTATGGCGGAAAAGGAAGAGAAGGTCGTAATCATTGGCACCCATGCAGCGGATAACCCTGAGAAGGCGGCCATGCCCTTTGTCATGGCAAACGCAGCACTGGCCATGGATGTGAAGGCCATGGTGGTGCTTCAGGGAGACGGTGTCTACCTGGCCAAAAAAGGGTACGCGGAGAATCTCTTAAAGCCTGGGGGATTTGAATCCCTTACGAAGCTGATGGCTGATTTCAAGGGATTGGGCGGAGAGCTCAAGGTGTGCGTGCCCTGCATCAAGTCGCGGAACATCGAGGAGTCGGACCTGATTGAGGGGGCCGCGACCACCGCTGCCGGCCGCCTGATTACCGAGTCTCTAAAGGCCGACGCGGTTTTCACCTACTAGTCATTGAGGATCCCCACCGAGCCAATGGTCCAGATCAGATGGGCTCGGTGGGAGGGAAAAGAGGGATTCAAATGGAGCAGAGGCCTGTTCGAAACATGCCCAATCGCATCCGTGACCTGGTGGCCTTTAAGAAGAGAGGCGCCGTCGTCACCTGCAATACGGAGTTTCAAGTGGTTCCGGTGGATTTTCAGCACCGTACGAATCCATATCAGGCCCACGTCTTCATGTGCCATTTCACAGGAAACGTGGACGGAGAAGCCTATCGCTTCAGGAAATGCTACGCCAGGGGCTGTTCGCACAACCTCTGCCCACACGTCTCCCAGGCCGTCATGATCGCCAATCGATACCTTCAGAGGGATTACCGACTGCTTAGAGAAGCAGGCATCGCGCTTGAAGAAAAATTGTTCACCCTGGAAGACATGATCATCAAGTTCGAAGGGTATCGGGACCAGTATGACCCCACCCTCACCATTGAAGACTATGTCTACATGGCAAAGGAAGGCAATAGGGTTTCATTGGTAGTGGAACCCGAATATGTGCCTGCCGTGGAACACTTTTCGAACTACAAAAACGCGCATATCTTCCTGACGGTCACTTTCGTCGTAACTGTTCTGGGAGGGATACACCGGGTGGAGCGTTGTTTGGCCTGTTATGAGGCGGACCGAGAAAAGGAAGAGAAAGGGCCCATGGTGCAGTTGGCCAATGAGCGTCTGAAGGAGCTGTACAGCGAATTCGACCGGGCATCCATCGAATTCGTTGAGAAGTTCTTCTCTTGAGTCGTTTGAATGTCCCCTGGTTCGTGCCCTCCAGATCCCTTTTGGGCGGTGGAGGCTTCAGGCCTGCAGGGGAAAACAATAATTTTCGGTCTTTGGGGGAGCCCTTTGGAACACCAATCCGATCACCTTCTCGATACGCGGGGCGGTTTCGTCCCAGTCACGCTTCTCGTGATTAGGAGGGCACTGAGAGAGATGAAGCGTGGCGAGATGATGGAGATTCTGGTGGATGATCCGGATACGAGAGAGGATCTTTTCAAAACCGTGCCCGCCTCTCTTTACGAGCTGATCGATATCAAGGAAGATCGCCTTTTTTGTCGCATATTTTTTAGAAAGAACATCTGAATTGGATGAGAGAAACATGAATACTCGAATATCAAGAAGATCTTTCATCAAAGGTGGATTTGCGACTGCAGGGGCTGCGCTCATTTCTTCCCTCAGTCTGCCTGCCGCTGTCCGGGGCGCTTCCACGGAGGAACTGGCCACCCTCATCGATATCACGAAATGCGTCGGATGTGGGGCCTGTGTCGAGGCGTGCAAAGAGGTCAATCAAGCGAAATTTCCCGATCCCAAAAAGCCTTTTCCCAAGATGTACCCAAGCAAGGTCAAGGTATCGGATTGGTCCGAAAAGCGAGATGTCGACGATCGTCTCACGCCATATAACTGGGTGTTCATCCAGGAAGCAACCGTTGTGGTTGACGGCCGTAAAATGGGCCTTACGTTTCCTCGGCGCTGCATGCATTGCCAGAATCCCCCTTGTGCCGATCTCTGCCCATGGGGCGCCGCTCGAAAGCTGGAAAACGGGATCACGAGAATTGACGCGGATGTCTGCCTGGGTGGCTCCAAATGCAGCGCGGTATGCCCGTGGCACATCCCTCAGCGACAGACCGGCGTTGGGTTGTACCTGGACATCCTCCCTTCTCTTGCGGGTAACGGCGTGATGTACAAGTGTGATCGCTGCTATAACAGAATTGAAGCGGGAAAGTTGCCGGCCTGCATCGAAGTGTGCCCTGAACAAGTGCAGAAGATTGGCCCTAGAAGCGCCATCGTTCGAGAGGCCCGCGCTCTCGCCAAAGAAATGGGCGGATATATTTACGGAGAAACCGAAAACGGCGGCACGAATACCCTATATGTGTCTCCGGTCCCTTTCGAAGAATTGAACAAGGCCATAGAAAAGGGCCCAGGAAAACCACACCTTCAATCGGTTGAAGACGCCATGGGCCATGCCGATAACCTGGCAAAAGCAATGGTGATTGCGCCGTTCGCGGGCATCGCGGCCGGGCTCGCGAAGTTCTATCGGATACGGCAAAAAAATGAGTGCTTCGGGAGAAAAGAGATGATGTCAAAACAAGGAAAGGCATTGGGCGGATTATTTGTGGCCGCCTTCATCGTCATGGCATTTACAGGATTCGGCCAGATGCCCATCTATAATCGCTATTATCTGTCGGACATTCCTGGCATGGGCTGGTCGTCCGACTTTTATCTGACCCACACCATTCACTACCTCGGAGCGATCTTCCTGATCGGGTTCCTCTCTTATGTGATACTCGATTATTTCCTTTCAGGGAGAAGAGAATACAACCTGACAAGGTCAGCCTATGTTCGAATCGCCCTGCTTTCCGGCATTGTCTTGACGGGGATCTTCAGGGTTCTCAAGAATCTGCCCGATGTGGTGTTTTCCCCGGGGTTCACGCTCTTCTTCGACATCGCCCATCTCGGTTTCACCATGTGCTATCTCATGGCAGCACTGGTTTTTCTCCTTATGAAGTCGGGGTGGACTGAAAGGGCTTAACCTCTTATCTTGGGAAGCATAAAGCCATGACATGCAGATATCATCCAGAACGTGAAACCTACATCACCTGTCAGAAGATGGGGGTCAGCTATTGCCGGGAGTGTCTGGAAAACTGCGAGGCGTGCACCGACCCCTGCACTTACTGCACGTTCAGGCCCCAGTGCGTGATTTGGGAGCTCTGCAGGAAGAGCGAAAAGCGATATCGGCTTGAGAGAGAAGCGAAAGGCACATGAAAGAACGTCCATGAGAGTGGGGCTTCGCAACTCAATGGACGGATGGATGTTGAACAGGTTGGTGGCTGCCGAAGGGCGCGACTAATTTCTGTCGGGCTTCCGGGGCAAACCCGGTGCAGGGAAAGATTCACCCGTTTTTCTCCTCTTGCGCCGCTCAGGGCTCATACCCATCAGGGGCGTGTTCATCAGCCACAGGTAAAGAAAGACAAGGAAGGGTTCGAAGCGGACCACCATGTTATCCGTGAAGCTCCACAGGAACTCCACAAACAGCTGCACGGGTCTCGACAGGACCTTGAAGCCCCCTTGTGCCAGGTAGAAAAAGAGCTGAAAAATGCAATAGGCGTAGACGTACATCACGTGGATCACGAGCAGGATCAGACAAACGCCGATGAAGTGTCGCAGGGGCCACCGGAAAATCACGAAGAGCCCGGCAAGCAGCGCAAAGGTCAGGGGCGTGTTGAAGGTGTAATTGGATACGGGAATCGTAAGCTCCAAGACCATGTCCCCGAACCCTTGCTTTGTCAAAACGGGACGTGAAAAGGTGATCTCGGCCTTTTCCCTGTCATGCCCTATCTTGTCCACCTTAAAGTGCGTTGTCCCGGCGATCATTTGCGACACAAAACGGGTCAAGACCTGGCCGTAATAAGGCTTCACCTGGACCCAGGCCAGAAGGAAAAGACCATAGCTGACAAGGAAAACACCACATGCCAGGGCAATCTTACTTTTCGGCGGCATAGGAAAGATAGAAAAGAAACATGACGATCGCCACCGCGATCATCATGCCCTGCGCGACGTAAATGTGCAGGGTCTCAAAGTAGGCTTTCAAGTATATGGCAGAGAGCGAAAGCCCGACGATCCTTGCGATGTTGATGGCCTGAAGCACCAGGAAGCCGCCAAGGATCCCCTGAAGTTTCTTTAGAAAGGCTGCAGGATATGCCAGGACCGCTACCGTATAGATGACAAAGGCCTCCAGGCCATTGCACCCGAATCGGATGTCCAGGGCCACGTTTTCCAGCGACAGGATGGAGCCTGAAACACCCTTGACGATCCCAAAGGGTTTGAGCGCCATGGCCGTCAGCTTGACCACCATGCCGGTATAGGCCCCGTTGACATCCAGGATCCTTTTGGCGGGCTCATATCCGATCAGGAACAGCGAGAGGCCGGTGAGCCCCAGGTAGAGAAGCAGAAATCTGAGAATGAGCCGCCGATTTAAACGACGTTGGCGTTCTTCCGTCTTCAAGACCTCTCTCCCTTGGCTCCATAAACACCACCCTTCTCCCCTGGTGTCGGGAGGGCATAAGCTGGCTGGGCCTACTGGACAAGGGCGAACGGATAAGCATCGCAGCATTTCTTGGATCGGATCCTGACGAACCCGTTATCAGGTTGCTAAGTCAAATTATTTTCTCAACACTTACATATCCGCCGGTGGGGAAATGTCAAGCAAATCCTGCGAACCCCAGTAGAAATCTTCACAGAGATGCCAAACCTATCAGTCTAAATACAAATGGTTGTACCGGTATGCCCGAACCTCTATTTGCGTTGCCCCTGTCTTTGGCAAAGGGTTTGCCTTATCCTTTCCTAAAGATCTTTTCATAAGCAAAGGCGCGATGAAACGTTCATGAACCACCAGAACCCTCAGACCTGTTCGGTAGCGACTTTCTTGGTTGCGGACCTAGGAAAGGTACCTAGTCTTCACTGTTTTTCCTCTTTCCCTCGGCCATTTCAATCGGAATGATAGATTCTCGAAAATCCTGCACGGGACCAGCTTCGAAATGATGGGCGACCACAAGCGATCTCAATTGATGAATAAGCTAAAAAAATCTTGACTCTTGCCAAATTATAGCTTAAGGGAACGACCCTAATGGCCATTCCGTTGGTAAGACCAAAAGGTTTCACGAAGAGGTGTCATGGACCAAGCCCTGTTTCCGCAACCAATGAGGTTTATGAAATCCTGCCTGGTAGAAGTATCGGCGGGTTACATATGGGATTGCATTTGGCGTTCACGGGTCAGGATAACGCTCATGTTCATGGTGTGTGCGGCTTTAGGGTGGTTCGGGTGGCCCGAGCACGCTTATCCAGAGGGTAGCCGTTCTTTGTATCCGTCCACCTATCCAGGAGGTGGCTGGCGGGCCAATCTCGATTTCCAGCCCGGACAATTGTACATCGGCAAGGTAAGGAGGAGTGGCTTTCTCTATGTCTATGCCCAGGCGGGAGAGTACATCGTACTTGGCTCCCGCAACCGATCCGATGGAGGTGACATCTTTATTTACAATCCGCAGGATTTCGGAACGCTCCGGAGATGAAATTTACAATGCGACGACTCCGGGAACCCCTGAATTCAGGTGTTCCACCGGCTCAACACAGCCGGGCACGCACTATTCGGGCGGAACTCTGGGGACGGTCTCAACACGCGCCCAAGAGTTGGCCGGTCCAAACAGCGCAGACGACACGGTGACCGTTCCGAACGGTTTCGCACCCTGCGCGTATCAGGCGCCCGTGAGTGGCGTCTATGGCGTTTTATTCAATCCGGCGACGGTTGGAGAGGGCCCAAACGGTGTGATTGATCCCCCTGCGCTTTCGAAGAACTCTGTTTCTGTTTGGGATGTCACAGTGCGCTCCGACGCGACTTCTACGACCGACATCAATGGGCGCCTGTTCACCTATGCCTTCATAGGCTTTACTGGTGGAAACTCCCGTCCCGTGTATTCTACTCACTACTACGTCACAAATGACGGCTACCGCTACGCACAAGATCTCCGCGGTTTAGATCCAAACGGTTATGCGCTATACGCCAACACCTTCGGATTTCTTGACAACGGCCAACCCCTCTTTAAGGACCTTCGAGGAAGCGAAGCCCTGGTCACCACCCTTCCACCTGGAGTCACGACACAAACCGCTCAGTTTCCTATCTTTTTCACCGACGTGAGCCCGACGAGTCCTAATGCCGCGGAAATCAACCGAGTCCTTGGTGCACTTTCCATTCCACTGACACCTCCCACGCCGACTGTGACGTGCGGTAAGTTTCACTGGTTATATCGGAGGATCACGGACGACGCCAGGAGTCGGCGGGATCTTTCAATTTACCACAACCGATACCATCAGCTACATGATCACCATCAGTCGCGACGGTGCGGACTATAACCCGGAGAATGTAAATAACCGAACCCTGACTGGCATTGCCTTGACCGGGACTCACAGGTGCCCTGGGACGGGAAGGACAACTCAGGGGCTAATTTTCCCGCAAGCGTGACTCCTTACCCTTTCCACATCTTCGGCCACAATGGGGACGTCCATTTTCCAATCATTGATGCGGAAAACAACCCTGGTGGTGGGCCGACCATCACGCGGCTGAACGGTCTGGACCCGGGCGATAGAACGGTCTATTTCGACGATCGAGGTTACCGCACCAGCAGTGGCACGCTTGTGGGCAATCTCAACGGTAGCCTGTGTCCAACCGGGACACCGGCTGCACCAGCACCGCCTGTCAGTCTCCTGGGGTTAGATTCCTCGATCAATTATAGGCTATGGCAGGCAGGGGGCAACTCAAATACGGATTGCGCCGGCTCTGCAGGTTGGGGTGATGCCAAAGGCCTCAATCTGTGGACGTTCTACTCAACACCCCAGGAGATTTCCACGCTGATCATCGACCCGATCATTGTGGATGTGGCAACGGCTGTCAGCGCACCCAGCACCGCGACTTCGGGGAGCACTGTTCAGGGTACCTTCAGCTTTGCCAATAACGGGAACAGCGCCGCCCTCAATGTGACCTATACCATGACGATGACACCCGGTCTCGGGGCGGTAACTTTTGCCAATCTCCCGGGTGGTGTCACTTCATCCTATGACAATGCAACCGGTTTCGTCACCCTCGGTGGATTGCCTGCGACGCTCGCTGCCGGCCAGACTTTTTCCGGTATGACGTTTCGTTACACAGCTCCTGCCACAGGTCCTGTAATTGCTAATACAAGCATCGACACAGCCTCTCCACAAGAATCCTATTTGCCAAATAACACAGCTACTTCCAGTACCGGCATTGGTGCGACAGACGTGTTCACAACGGTGAGTGTGCCAACTACCGCCGTTGCCGGCACCACGGTTAGCGGGACCTTTTCGTTCGCCAATCTTGGAGTCAATGCTGCATCCGGGGTAACCTATGGCGCAACCATCGGGAGTGCAGGCAACTTGCCGGCGAGCGTTACCTTTACCAGCCTGCCGACCGGGGTAACCGCAAGTTACAACAATGCTAGTGGACAGGTTACGCTTACTGGTATGCCGAGCACCTTTGGGAGCGGACTGATTTTGAGCTTTGGATTCAACTATCCTGCGCCGGCTTCAGGATCAGTGCCACTCCATAGCAGTGTCACCACCACTTCCAATGACGCGAACCCGGCGAATAACGCTGCCACAGGAACGACGACTGTGACACCTGCCGCTGACCTCTCTATCACGAAAACAGATGGGGTCAGTTCTGTTGCGGCGGGAGGGAAATCTTACATACACCATAGTGGTCACCAATGCCGGTCCGAGCAATGCAGTGGGTGCATCAGTGACAGACACATTCCCTGCGTTTCTGACCAGTGCGAGCTGGAACTGTGCAGCGACGGCAGGGTCAAGCTGTGGAGTCAACAAACGGAAGTGGCAACATCAACACCACCGTGAATTTGCTTTCGGGTGGAAGTGCAACGTTTACCGTAAACGCGATGCTGCTCTGCAGGTGCAAGCGGTTCGCTTGTGAACACGGCCGGTGTGGGAGCGCCCGGCGGGGTGGTGGACCCGAATCCAGGAAACAACAGCGCGACGGACACGGATACAATTGTTCGGACTGCTGATTTATGGGTCACCAAGAACGACGGCGGTCTGACCTATGCGCCCGGAAGCAGTTTGGTTTACACGGTCCGGGTCGGCAACATTGGTCCGAGTAACGTTGTGGGTGCCACCGTGACAGACACGATGCCTTTGGGGACCACGGGTACCTGGACAGCCGTCTTTGGGGGCGGAGCCTCAGGCATGGCAAGCGGCACAGGCAACATCAGTGAGCTTGCGAATATCCCATCAGGGGGATCGATCACGTACACGATCATCGTCGCCGTTCCCCCGTCTTACACGGGCAACTTGGTGAACACGGCCACGGTGAGCGCGCCGGCAGGGGTAACGGATAGCAACCAGGGGAACAACACGGCGACGGATACCAACACGCCGACGGATGGCAACACGCCGAGCAGTGGAGCGGATCTGACGATCACCAAGGCGAGTAATCCTCACCCGTATGTACCTGGCGCGCCGTTTACTTACACGATCGTTGTGACCAACTTGGGGCCGGGGGATGTGACGAATGCGGAGGTTGAGGACTCACTGCCTGCAGCTTTATCTGCGTTCACGTGGAGCTGTGTGGCGAGCGGGGCAGGGGCAACGTGTGGAACGCCCAACGGCACGGGCGACATTGACGTGCTGGTGACGCTGCCTGCCGGGACACAGGCCACTTTTTCCGTGACGGGAACGATGCCGGCCGGAACGACGGGCAACTTGGCGAACACGGCCACGGTGACAGCGCCTGCTGGGACAACGGACCCGGTGCCTGGGAACAACAGCGCCAGTGACAGTAACCTAAGTGGTGCGGTTTCAGTTCCGTCGCTATCGGAATGGGGAATGATTCTCCTCGGGGTCATCCTGTTCTTTGTCGGTGCGTCTGAGGCTTATTCGGCTCCGGATGAGGAGCGGGGTATGAAGCGGCTTGCTTAGAAAATGCCAGAGCGCTTGCCGTCAGGCCGAATCGTTTCACCGCCATGGGAGGCGCTTTCTCAATGACTTCCCGAGATCCCAGGTGTGTGACCCGGTCAAAGGGCGTCTTTCCCTCGTTAATGATCGCCGGCCTTGACCCTGAACGCAGGGCGTGCCTGGGGATATCTGCCGCGCAGCTTGCCGACCCGTCCATCATTTGTCATTGAACACTCGTCCAATACCGGCCATAATGATCACTCCAAGTGAACCTGGAGGAAGTGACATGGGTTTTGGAAACGCAAGTCGAGATGACGGGGACGTAAGGATCGTCCGGGCCACATCCACCTTCGATTGCGGAGGGCGGTGCCCGCTGAGAATGCATGTGAAAGGCAACCGGATCATCCGGGTGGAGGGCGACGACGCGCCGGAACCCGATCAGCTCAGGACCTGTCTCCGGTGCCGGGCCTATCGCCAGATGGTCCACCACCCGGAGCGGCTCATGTACCCTCAGAAAAGGGTGGGCCGGAAGGGCGAAGGCAAATTTGAGCGCATCTCCTGGGACGAGGCCCTGGACACCCTGGCCCAGGCGCTTGTGCGGACCAGGGATGTCCTACGGCAATGAGGCCATCTTTCTGGCACAGTCGGGCGGAGGCTATCTGGCTGCCCTTCACAGCGGCGGATTGGCGGCATCCCGGCTTCTAGGCCAATTTGGCGGGTACGTGACCCATTACGGGAACATCTCGTCGGAAGGAGCGGTCTGGGCCTCGCTCACGCAGTACGGCTCCGTCATGGTCGGCCACAGCCGGGAGGACATGTTGAGCTCCAAGCTGATCATCCTCTGGGGCTGGGACCCTGCCAGGATGATCTCCGGGACCAACACCATGTACCACCTGATCAAGGCCAAGGAAAACGGCGCCAGGGTCATTGCCGTGGATCCCCGCTACCACGACACGGCCGCCACCGTGGCCCATGAATGGGTCCCCGTACGGCCCGGGACCGACACGGCCGTCATGGTGGCCATGGCCAATGTGATGATCCGGGAAGGCCTGCACGATCAGCCCTTCCTGGACAAATACACGGTGGGGTTTGACCGATTCAAGGCTTATGTGCTGGGTCGGGAGGACGGTGTCGAGAAGACCCCGGCCTGGGCGGAGGAAATCTCGGGGGTCAGTGCTTCAACCATCGAGCGGCTGGCCAGGGAGTATGCCACCACGAAGCCCGCCGCGCTCATGGACTGCCAGGGGCCTGCTCGAAGCGGCATGGGCGAGCAGTACAACCGCTGCGCCGCGACCCTTTGCGCCATGACCGGCAATGTGGGCCGGCCGGGCGGAAGTGCAGGCGGAGGGCTCATGGGCATCCCTGTGGCCCACATGTTCCGAATGCCGGCCATCCCGCCGGGCAAGAACCCCTTTGAGCTGGACGGCCCGTCGGTCAAGGGGACCCTTGACATCCGGCTGCGCGTGATCAAGCGGGTCCACATCAACAAGATCTTTGATGCCATCCTCCGGGGGAAGGAAGGGGGCTATCCATCCGATATCCGGCTGATGTGGTCCATGTGCAACAACTTTCTGAACCAGACCGGCAAACAGCAACAAGGCGGCCCGGGCCCTCAAGAAACTGGATTTCCTTGTGGTCAACGAGCTGTTCCTGACCCCTCAAGCCAGGTTCGCCGACCTGCTTCTGCCGGTGACGAGCGCCGCCGAAAGAAATGACCTGACGCGTCCCTGGCCGTCGGGTCCCTATTTCACCTTCGTAAACCGGGCCATCGATCCTTTGGGGGAATGCAAGTCCGATCTCGATATCGTCACGTTGCTTGCCGAACGGTTGGGCTTCAAGGATTTCAACCCCCACTCGGAAGACGAATGGCTCAAGATGTTCGTGGAAAAGAACCCGGACACCGGCCCCCGGATCAAGGACTTCGAGACGTTCAAGCGGGAAGGCATCCACCGGGTCGAGCTTCCGGAGCCCGTTGTCGCCTTCCGGGAACAGATCGAAGACATCGAAAAAAACCCGTTTCCCACCCCTTCCGGAAAGATCGAGATCTATTCCCAGCGTGTGGCGGACATGCAAGACCCGCTTTGTCCCGCCATTCCCAAGCACATGACGAGACCTGAAGACCGCAGCGATCCGCTCGACCAAAAAGTATCCGCTTCAGCTCGTGAGCCCCCACCCCAAGAACCGGGTCCATTCAGAGCTCTACAAGGTCCCCTGGCTCAGGGAGGTGGAGCCTCACCGGGCCTGGATCAACCCGGTCGATGCCTCGCCCCGGGGGATCAGGGATGGGGACCAAATTCACGTCTTCAACGACCGCGGCAAGGTGGCCATTACCGCCTGGGTCACGGAGCGGATCATTCCAGGGGTCGTCTGCATCTTTGAAGGGGCCTGGTATGCACCCGATGAACAGGGAATCGATCGTGGCGGGTGTGCCAACACGTTGACCAACGATGACTATTCCGCCGGCGGGGCGTGTGTGATGAACACTTGCCTGGTTCAGCTGGAAAAGGCTTAGGGGAGATGATTGCATGCAGATCGGTTTTTACTTCGACCAGACCCGCTGCACGGGCTGCGGCGCCTGCCGGGTGGCCTGCAAAGACTGGCATGACATCCCTGCAGGACCTGAAAACTGGATGAGGGTCTTGTACACGGAAAAGGGGAAATTTCCCAATGTGTTTGTCAGCTACTTGGCCGCCCCCTGCTATCACTGCCACGAACCGGTGTGCGGCGCCGCATGTCCGGTCGGCGCTATCACCAAGCGGAAAGAGGACGGCATCGTCGTGGTGGATTCCGAGGCGTGCCTCGGCAATGCAGCGTGCGACGAGAAATGTCTGAAGGCCTGCCCCTACGACGCGCCCCAGTTCGGCCCGGAAAAGGGGGCCAAGATGCGGAAGTGCAACTTCTGCCTCGATCGCCATCTGCAGGGAAAGCTGCCCGACTGCATCGAAGCCTGCCCCGTGCGGGCCCTGGACGCGGGCCCCCTCGAGGTGCTGGAGAAGCGGTACGGGTCACTCAGGGAAGGGGAAGGGTTCAGGTATTCCCAGCGGACCAAACCGGCCGTCGTGATCAAACCAAAACGATGATTCAGATAAACGAGGCGTCAAACGACGGAAGCCGGGCACGGAAGGGGCTTGCCGCGCGTTTGAAGCGCCTTTGAAGTCGTCGAAAACATTTAGGAGGGAGCAATGATCGATTTCAGCCTTACAGAGGAACAGAAGCGCTTTCTGGCGCTGGCCAGGGAGTTTTCAGCCAATGAAATCATGCCGGTTGCCCTGGCCTATGACCGCGACGGCACCTATCCGGAAGCGGTTTTGAAAAAGTCGCACGAGCTGGGGCTCATGTACACCAACATTCCCGAGGCCTACGGGGGGTCCGGAATGGACTACGTGACCCACTACGTGGTCACCGAGGCGTTGAACTACGACTGTTGCGCCATCGGGCAGACCATGGGGATCTCTCACCTGGCCACCGCCGCGATCCTCCTTGCCGGCACCGACGAACAGAAAAGGAAATTCATCGGCACCATGACCAAGAGCTATCGCAGCGCCTGCTATTGCTTGACCGAGCCGGAGGCCGGATCGGACGTGGGGGCCATGCAGACCGTCGCAGAGCGGACCGGGAACGGGTATGTGATCAACGGTTCGAAGTGCTACATCACCAACGGGGTCCACGCGGATCTCCTCTGCCTGTTCGCGACGGTTGACCGGAGCGCCGGAAACAAAGGGATCTGCTGCTTTGCCGTGCCACGAACCACGCCGGGGATCTCCGTCGGCAGGGTGGAAGACAAGATGGGCCACCGGGCCATTGAATGTGGCGGAGCTTTTTTTCAAGAACGTTGAGCTCGGCAAGGAGAACCTGATCGGCCAGGAAAGAGAAGGGTTCAGGCTGGCCATGATGGCCCTTGATCGGGGCCGTGTGAATGTGGGCGCCGTTGGGACGGCGATCTCTCAGAAGGCCTTTGACGAGGCCGTCCGCCACGCGCGGGAACGCAAACAGTTCGGCCAGCCCGTCGGCAACTTCCAGGCCGTCCACTTCATGCTCGCCGACATGAGCGCCCTGATCATGGCATCGAGGGCCATGTACCTCCAGTCGGGATGGATGCTGGATCAGGGCATCCCCTGCACGGTTGAGGCTGCCTCCGCCAAGTGCTTCGCCACCGATGCGGCCATGAAGGTCACGACGGACGCCGTCCAAATCCTGGCAGGGTCCGGTTACATGAAAGGGTCCGTTGTGGAAAAGCTCATGCGGGATGCGAAGCTGACGCAGATCTTCGAGGGCACCAACCAGGTGAACCGCATTGTGGCGGGCCGAGGGCTGCTCACAGGCAAGAACAAGCTGTTCTAGGACTCGAAGGAAATCGATGACTTGAAATCGGGAGGGGGCGGGGAAAATGTTCCCTCCCGGTTCATGGACCCCCAGGGCGCCCGACGGCCACCTGCTCCCAAACGGGCTACGAGGGAACAAACTCGGCGGGCCTCACTTCCATCAGGGTGATGGCCTCTTCGGGGCAAGTGACCAGACAGACGCCGCAGCCCATGCACTTGTCCGGGTTCACGGCGGCGGTTTCCTCTTCGCCTGTCATCTGGATCGCATCGAAGTGGCATCGGTCCAGGCACGTCTCGCAGGCGGAACACTTCTCCGGGTCCACTTCCGCCCGGAATCGGCTCGGCACCACAAACTTGCCAAGCCCCGTCCGGAGCGAAGGCCAGTTGAGGCAGCAATCGCTGCAGCAGTTGCAGATCACGTGGCCCGGGGCCCGCTTGTTGTCGCTCACGTGGACCAACCCTTCTTCCTCGCACATCCTCATGAGCTTGAGGGCCTCATCCTTTTCGAGCTTGCGTCCCGTACCGCGTTCAATGGCGTAGTCCGCGGCCTTGTCCACCTGCACGCACACCTCCTTGGGTTTGCCGCAGCTGCCGTCGATCACGCGGCACGAGCAGGGTGTGACCGCCAGGTTCCGGGCATTGGCCACAATCTGTTTGATGTCGTCAAAGGCCAGGATCCGGGTTTCGGGTGTGATGGAGATGTTGATCGGGATCACTCGCACGACCGCGCCCGGCAGGACCTGTTCGATTTGTCGGCTGTATTCGTCGAACTCCTCGGCCATGAAGGCCTTCCACAGGTCCAGCATCTTTCTTGGAGCGTTCAGAATCACGGCGGTTGAGTCATGCATCTGGAGCAGGTGTCGAACGCGGTAATACCGGGTCCCGTCGGCCTTTTTTGACTTGAAGAGCAGCCCCTTCCTGAAAAGCGGGTCGATCATCTTTTCAACCGCTGCCTCCTCAAGCCCGGTCTTTTGAGCGATTTCCTGAACCGAGGCAGGAGGCGCGGCGGCCAAGAGAACCTTGGCCTCGTTTTCGTCGGCCAGCGCTTCGAAGATCCCCGGAATGTATTTGGAATCGCCTGCCCCTATGGCCTCTGCCAATTTCTGATACAAGGTCGCGTCGGTCATCTGATGGGTCCTCCCGGTGGTCTGGACTTAGCCCTGTGGTCCGGAAACGTATTTTTCGCAAGATTCGTCATCGCTTGGTCCGTCTTTGTCTGCGGTTAGACGGGTTTCATCTTACCATGCTCTTTCCGATTTCTAAGGCCTTTTCGAGCAGCGCCTGGTCGTTTCGGGCAGGCCTTTTGTGGCTGTCCGTATGGATGATCCGACCCACCTCTTTGACCCCGAGACCGGTTCCGGTCATGCCGGCCAGCCATCGAATGGCCCGATCGAAACGATCTGCGTCGGGGTGTCCCTGTGACGTGACCAGCGCATAGGCCTTCCCGGGGGCCAGGGCCGCATCGTAACCCCCGGGCTCTTTCTCGCGGCTGATGTAAAGCGAGTAGGCCCGATCCACGAAGATCTTCATCTGCCCTGTGACATGGTACATGTAGATGGGGCTTCCGATGACATAGCCCCTGCAAGTCTTGAGGGCCTCGAGAAAAGGGCTCAGGTCATCTTCCTGCTTGCAGACCCCGGGGTTCTTCCGGCAGGTCAGGCAGCCCATGCACCCCTTCAAATGAATGTCGTGGAGGCGGACCTCGGTCGTCTCCGCGCCGGCTGAACGGGCCCCTTCCAGGATGGTGCGGACAATGATGGACGTGTTTCCCTCCTTCCGAGGGCTCCCATTGATGGCGATGATCTGCATGTGACGCTTACCTCCCATCTCTTCCCACTGGCCCCGTATCCGCTTGAAACCTCCAGGTCACGGGTGCCCGTTTCAACGTGTTGCCTGCTACGGCTTGAGCATGACGTTGGCATCTACGGCCAAAGGGATGCCTCCTGATACCACGAAGGGATTGATATCGATCTGCTGGACCTCCGGGCAGGCCATGCCCAGCGCGCCCAAGCGCACCAGGATGTGCGCCATGGCATCTCGATCGAGGGGCCGCATGCCTCGAAAGCCTTTCAGAAGGACCCTGCCGCGGATCCGGTCCATGAGTCGCAACGCACGGGCCTTGTCGAGGGGCGCCATGGCGAAAACCACATCCGGATCGAGCTCGGCCAGGGTGCCGCCAAGGCCGAACATGACACAGGGGCCGAACTGATCGTCCCTGAGAAATCCGGCAATCAGCTCATAGTCGCCTTTGACCTGTTTCTGAATCAAGATCCTGCCTTGCCCGTTCAGTTGTTCCTGCAGGTGATGAAAGGCGCGTTCCATGAGGGAACGATCCGTGAGGCCCATGTGCACGAGGCCACGTTCGGTCTTGTGCGGATCACCCGGCAAAAGCCCCTTGAGAACAACGGGAAGGCCCATGCGGTCGGCAGTCTCCCACGCGTCCTCAAGGCCTTGAACCCACTTTTCTTCAACCACCGGGATGCGCCAGCCGGAGAGGAACTGCTTGCTGTCGAGCTCATCCCACACCTTTTCAAGAGTGGGAAGGGGGGGGTGGAGAGAGACGGGTCCCGAAACCGTCGAGCCCTCGTGGACCTCCTTGGACGCTGATTTGTGTTCATTGAACCGGGCGGCGGCCCAAAGACAATCGGCGATAATGGCGGCGTCTTCGTGCACCGGGATGGAGAGGGTCCGGGCCTCTTGCCGGAACCGCGCGCTCCCCTGCTGCCGGCCCATCAACCAGAAGACGGCCGCCTTCCCGTGACGGTCGGCCATTTCTTTCAATGCGGCCAGATCCGGGATATTTTCGTCCAGGCCTGCCACGAAATGCACCAGGAGCACATCCACGTTCGGGTCTTTCATCACGGCTGAAATGGTGCGGTCAAAGGCGATGTCCCGGCCGTGCAAGCCCACGGCAGGAAAAAGGTCGATGGGGTTACAGACAGGCATCCACGGCGGGAAAACCTCGCCCGCCGCCTTTTTGGTCTCCGTTGAGAGCTCTGCCACGGGGAGCCCTCGTCTTTCCAGCGCGTCGCAGGCGAGAATGCCTGCCCCCCCGCTCAGGGTCAGGATGGCCGTGCGGGCGGCAGGGTTGACGGAGGAAATCATGGCCAGGCTTTCTGCCAGATTCATCATCTGATAGATGCCACGGGCCAGGGTGACGCCTGACATCTCGAGGACGCTGTTCGCAAGGCGGGCGTTTCCGGAGAGGCTGTAAGTGTGGCTCTTCGCGGCAAGGGCGCCGGCCTTGCTCTCTCCGCCTTTGAGAAGGACGATGGGCTTGGGGGACCGCTCGGCCAACCGGGCGAAGAGGCGCCCACGAGGGATGGACTCCAGATAGAGGGCGATCACATCCGTGTCGGGGTCCTTCAGCAGGTACTCGATGACATCGCATTCGTCCACGTCCGCCCGGTTTCCGATGGAGCAGGCCTTGGCAACCCCGATGGACCGACGGGCCAGCTCCGCGAGGAAAATGGCCGACATCATGCCGCTTTGGACGATCAGTGAGATCCGGCCCGGAACCAGCCCTTCATCGCGGACGCCCGGGTGCATGAAAGTGAAGAAGTGCTTTCGGTTCAAATCGACGATCCCCATGCAGTTCGGGCCCCAGACACGCATGCCTGCCGCTTTTGCGATGGCGACACACCGCGCCTGAAGCGCCAGACCGTCGCTGCCCGTTTCCGCAAATCCCGCGCTTTCGATGATGACGCCTCGGATGCTTTTCCTCGCGCATGCCTCCAGCACGGCGGGGACCGATGGTGCGGGCACCAGGATGATGGCCAGGTCAACGGGGTCGGGGATTGAATCCAGGGAGGGAAAACAGGTCAGCCCCTCGATTTCTTTGTAGTTGGGGTTGACAAGATAAATGGGGCCCTTGAACCCTGCAAGAAGGTTCTTGACCACGAAATAACCGATGTTGCGCTTTGTGGCTCCCACAAAGGCGATGGAGCCGGGGTTGAAAAAAACATCCATAACCATCCTCGTCAGGATTGAAAAACGGCTTCCTTTCTCAGCCCCTGTTTGACCGCGCCGCCCGGTGGGTGGCTGCCCGTTTGTGCAGTGGAGGCTATAGGGAAACCTGGAGCCTTGTCAAGCAGAAAGGCCGCCCGCCGGCACAGTGTGTGCGCTTGAATTCAAGACCTGAATTGAGCGATGGGTATCCCCGGTGGCCGACTCCCAATTGGGTGGATCGCTGGACTTGGGTCAAAAGGAATCCCAGCGTTGACGGGCATGCACCAAAAGCGGGATAATACCGGACGGAAGCCTTTTGTCCAACGCATCACACTGAAAAGGAGGTCACTATGGGCGCAAAAAAGATCCTGATGCTGGTGGGAGATTACGTGGAGGACTATGAGGTGATGGTCCCGTTCCAGGCCCTGCAGATGGTGGGTCATACGGTCCATGCCGTCTGCCCCGGGAAAAAGGGCGGTGAGCAGGTGCGCACGGCCATCCATGACTTCGAGGGAGACCAGACCTACAGCGAAAAACGGGGGCACAACTTCACCCTTAACGGGACGTTCGATGAGGTGAAGGCCGAGGCGTACGACGCGCTGCTGATCCCGGGGGGGCGTGCCCCTGAGTACATCCGCCTCAACGATAAGGTCCTGGCCATGGTCCGCCACTTCGCCCAGGCCAACAAACCCATTGCGGCCGTGTGTCACGGCGCGCAGGTGCTCGCCGCGGCGGGGGTACTGGAGGGGAAGGGGTGTACCGCCTACCCTGCGGTGGGGCCGGACGTAAAGCGTGCCGGGGGCAAATGGGTGGAACTGGACGTTGACAAGGCCCACACGGACGGCAATCTGGTCACGGCCCCTGCGTGGCCGGCTCACCCCCAGTGGCTGGCGGCGTTTCTGAAGGTCCTGGGAACGAAAATCGAACCGTAACGATTCCCCCCATGGGGCCATGGGGTCTTTCAATGAGCCGGCCGGGGGGAGAAGGTCTATCCGGAGCTCCTGAATCAGCAGCGGGTGAACCCACCATCTCGGGGGGGGCAATGAAGGCCGTGAGGATCGTGCTGATCGTTTTTTTCTGTGTGGGGATCTCGTTGCTCTGCGCGGCCGCCTGGGTCCATGAGGAAACGGTCAAGTTCGTGGGCCGATCCCGGACCGCCACGGGGACCGTCATGGAGCTGATTCAGGGGCGATCCAGTTCCAGAGAAGGAACATCCCGCACCGTGTATTATCCGGTCGTTCAATATAGGACCGAGGGGGGAGCGGTCATCGAATTTCGGGTCCAGCTTCGGGAGCAACCCCCCGTCCCACCGCAAAGGGGAGCGCGTGCCGGTCCGCTATGACCCGGCCGACCCTCAAGAAGCCAGGATCGACACGCCTGTTACCATGTGGTTTGCGACCTGGATACTCGGCGGACTCGGTGCGGTCTTTACGGCGATTCCCGTTGCCTTCTTGGTGGTACGCCGGCAGAAGGTGCGCCGAGAGGAAGCGCTCCGGGAAACCGGGCAGCTCGTTACCACCCAGCTTCTATCCGTGGTCCAAAACAGGAACTATCGAATGGGCTATCGCATGGGCAGGCGCCGGCCCTACCTTATCCTCACCCAGTGGGCAAACCCCACCGACGGTCAGGTTTACACCTTCAGGAGCAGGAATATCCCCTATGACCCCACGGCCTTTGTCCAGGGAAAGGAGATCCATGTCCGGGTCGATCTCGCAAACCCCAAGCGGTATCTCATGGACACCTCCTTTCTTCCAGAGAACGTGGCGTAGATGAAGCGGTGATAAGGGAAACAGATATGAGTCCGTTCCAGCGCAAGGGGAACGATCATGAACATAGCGGTGCATATTGAAAAGACCTGTCGAGATTTCTCAGGTCGGACCTGCATCATTGAAGGCAGTCACCGGCTGACGTTCCGTCAGGTTGAGGAACGGGCAAGCCGGCTTGCCCGCTATCTGGTGAGTGTCGGCGTCGGGCCGGGCGACCGGGTGGCCATCTTTCAGGTCAACTGCGTTCAGTTCGCGGAAATGGTCTACGCCATCCAGAAGGTGGGTGCCATCATCGTGACGCTGAATTACCGATTGAGGGAAGAGGAGACCAAATACATCCTCAACAACGCAGAGGCGAAGGTCCTCATGGTGGGAGACCGGTACGCGGAAATGATGCAGGCCATTGGTCCGGAAACCCCTTCCATCGAGAGGATCCTGTGCATGGGGGAAAGACGGCCCGGCACGGAGCACTACGAAGAAACGTTGTCCTCACAACCCCACGAATTTTTCCACGCCGCTTCCATGAATGATGGAGATGTGGCCTGCATCCTCTACACGAGTGGGACGACCGGCCTGCCCAAGGGGGCCATGATCACCCATGCAAATCTCCGTACGCCCCTTACCGATACCTACACGTTCCATCCCGGCACCCTGCTGATCAATGTCCCCATGTACCATATCGCCGGGATCTGCAGCATACTGATACCGCTTTACCGGGGAGACCCCATGATCATCCTGCCCGCCTTCGATCCGGGGGTCTTTCTCGAAATCGTTGAAAAGGAGAAAGTCAACACCACCTACCTCGTGCCCACCATGCTACAGGCCGTGCTCGATCATCCCGACTTTCCGAAACGGGACACAAGCTCGTTGCGCCACATCGGGTACGGGGCGTCCCCCATGCCCGTGAACCTGCTCTTAAGGGCAAAAAGCGCCCTTCAAGCCGCATTCACCAATTTTTTCGGCATGACCGAAACCACCGGCATCGTGGCGGTCCTTGGACCGGAGGATCACGACCTTGAAAGGGAAGGGGAATCTGTTGAAAAACGGACGCATCGACTTTCGGGAATCGGTCGTTCCATCCCAGAAGGGGTGGTCCGCATCGTGGATGATGCCGACCGCGACCTTCCGGCCGGTCAAGTGGGGGAAATCGTTGTCCGGAGTCCCAAGGTCATGAAAGGGTACTGGCGAAACGAGAAGGCAACGGCCGAGACCATGAGGGGTGGGTGGCTCCACACGGGGGATCTGGCCGGCATGGATGAAGACGGCTATCTCTATCTCAGGGGGAGAAAGAAGGATATGATCATCCGGGGTGGGGAAAACATCTACCCCGTGGAGATTGAAGCCGTCCTCCACAAGCATCCCAAAGTGGCGGAAGCGGCGGTGGTCGGTATCCCCGATGATTACTGGGGTGAGGTTGTAAAGGCGGTTGTGGTTCTCAAGCCGGGTGGAGAGGCCACCGAGGCGGAGATCATCGAATACTGCCGCGACCGGCTGGCAAGCTTCAAGAAGCCGTCCGTCGTGGAATTCCGTGATTCGCTCCCCAAGAACGCCATGCAGAAGGTGCTCAAGACCGTCCTGCGTGAGGAAGCAGAGAAGATCAGCGTTTGAAGGCCTTTTCGAATTTTTCCTTTTCACCGGGGAGCATGCCGTAGCAGTGCTCGGATTCGGGGAATTTCCCTTCCTTCACCTCGGCCGCGTAGGCCTTCATGGCGTTGACGACCATACCCGCCACATCACCGTATTTTTTGACGAATTTTGGTGTGAAAGCCTGAAACTGCCCGATCATGTCCGAGACGATGAGAAGCTGTCCGTCGCAATGGGGACCCGCGCCGATGGAGAGCACCGGGATGCTCAAGCGTTTGGTGATGTGGGCCGCCACTTCGGGCGGCACGGCCTCGAGCAGGATCATCTGTGCCCCGGCCTCTTCCACGGCCAGGGCGTCCTCCAGGACGAGCTTTGCCGATTCGAGCGTCCTTCCCTGGGCCTTGTGCCCGCCCAACTGGCCGGAGCTCTGGGGGGTTAGGCCGATGTGGCCCATGACCAGGATCCCGGCACCGACGATGGCTCGGATCTGGGCCGCCACACGGACACCGCCCTCCAGCTTGATGGCGTCGCAGCCCGCTTCCTTAAGGAAACGCCCCGCGTTTTCAACGGCCTTTTCAACCGAGCTCTGATAGGACATAAAGGGCATGTCCCCGATGACAAAGGTGTTCGGAGCCCCCCGACGCACCGCCTCGGCATGAACGATCATCTGTTCCATGGTCACGGGCACCGTGCCGGCATACCCGTAGACGCACATCCCAAGGCTGTCTCCGACAAGGAGCATGTCAAGCCCCGCGGTTTCCGCGAACTGCGCCGTGGGGAAGTCGTAGGCCGTGAGAAAGGTGATCTTTTCCCCCTTCGCCTTCATGGTCATGAAATCATGGATCATCTTCTTCTTGCTCAAGCTTTCCTCCTTGCCTTCAGCGCTCGGCCAGACACGCCATGGCATCTTCCAGGTACATCTCCTGGGTGATCTGCTGACCCTGGGCCAGATGAAAGAACGTCCCTTCTTCGTATGGGCCACGGACCA
This sequence comes from uncultured delta proteobacterium, assembly GCA_963699845.1. Taxonomy (GTDB): domain Bacteria; phylum Desulfobacterota; class DSM-4660; order Desulfatiglandales; family Desulfatiglandaceae; genus CAWHLE01. The sequence continues at coordinate 19,233 of CAVOVO010000011.1, read as the reverse complement.
GCTTGACGAAGTAGTCGAGGCTCCCAGGGATCTCTTCGTAGGCCTTCTTGAAGAACGCGGCGTTCTCCCTTGCACGCGCCCGAAGCGACTCGAGGTCACCGAACCCCGTGTTAATGAAAGCGATATGCGTGTAGTGCTTCAGCTCCTCTTCCATGACCCAAAGGGAGGTCTCTTCCCCATACTTCGGGGTGTATTCTTCCTGAAGGATCCCCAGGGGGTCTTTCTTCTCCGCGATCCAGCCGGGCGTGAGGTAATAGGTGCCGGGTTTCGCTTCAAAGGCCTTGCGATAGGCCTCGTGAGAGCCGAGAAAGAGCGCGATGCAGTCATGGCACCGAGGCACGAGCAGGCCCTGGGACCGCGCAATGACGCCTACGATGCCGTTCGAGCAAAGCCCGTAGCCGATGACCACCTGCGAGGCGCTCCCTGCCACCTCGTCCACATGCCCCTGAACGAGGGCCGCCATCTTCTGGGGGGTCCGGTGGAGACCCTGGTCGATGTATCGCATCTCGACGCTGGGATCCCCCATTCGCACCCGTTCGAGCTCGGGCTCCATGACCCGGCAGGCGATGACCACTTTCAGCTGACCGTTTCCTTCCTTGCCCACTTCACTCCATGTTTTTCTTGGAAGGGTTTATGCCTTTTCCATCAGCCGGCGGGCCAGCTGGACGGCTTCCGCAGCGTCCTTTCCATAACCGTCTGCGCCGATTTTCTCAGCAAATTTGTGGTCGATGGGGGCCCCGCCGACCATGACCCTGACGCGTTGACGAAGGCCCTCGCCATCGAGCACCTCGATGACCCGTTTCATCTCCGGCATGGTGGTGGTCAAGAGGGCGGAAAGCCCCAGAACTTGGGGGCGCACCTCCCGGACTTGCTCCACCACCTTTTCGACGCTCGTATCCACCCCCAGGTCGATGACCTGAAATCCTGCCCCTTCAAGCATCATGATCACCAGATTCTTGCCGATGTCATGAAGATCCCCCTTGACCGTTCCCATGAGAACCGTGCCTTTGGACCCCGTCTGCGAACCGGAAAGCAACGGTTTGATGAGGGCCAGGGCCTTTTTCATGGTCACGGCGGAGACAAGCATTTCCGGCACGAAAATGACTCCCTCCTCGAAACGCTTTCCCACCACGTCCATGGCGGGAATGAGCGCCTGATTCACGATCCGGTCGAGGTCGAAGCCATCCCGGATGGCCCGCTGAACAAGGGACTCGATCTCTTTGTGCTTGCCGCCGACGACGAGCGTCTTGATCTCTGCCAGATAGTCTTTCATGTTCTCTCCATATCCATGAACTGGAGTACTGGAGCAATGGAGTAATGATTCTCGGAAAAATCTCCGCCAACCAACACTCCACTACTCCAACACTCCATGACTCCCTCTCAGTACCCCTCCCTTGCTGCGGCTACGATGGCCTTGAGGTTTTCAAGCGGTGTGGAAAGGGGTATGGCGCACTCGGGGCCGATGATTTTTACACCGGCCTCTATGGCGTACCTCGCCTGTTTGTGTACATCTTCCACCGTCCCCTGGTAAAGGGTCTGGGGGTTGTTGATATTCCCCACGAGCGACATGCGGGCGCCGACCCTTTCAACTGCCGACCTTGCGTCCACCTGCCACTCGAAATGATACCCGTCGAAACCGGCCTCCGCGAAAAGCTCCAGCCGGTCGCTGCAGTTGCCGCAGACATGCAGGATGAGGGGGCCTTCCACCTCGGCCGTAATGAGTTTGTGAACCGGCAGGAGAAGTGACTCGTAGTGGTAGGGGCCGACCAGATTGCCCGTCGCGTGATCCGCGAGCACCACGATGTCGGCGCCGGCCTGAAACTGGGCCTTGGCAAAGGCGATGGTGACCGGCATGAGTTGGTCGATCATCTTTCTGACGCTGTCGGTCTCGCCGAGCCCGATTTGGAGCAAGAAGTTCTGCGTGCCCGCCATGTGGTAAGACAGGGTCCAGGGCCCCATGACTTTGCCCACAATGGCGACCTTTCCTCCCACCCTCTTTCTGAGGATCGAGATCGCATCCAGAACGACCCGCATGGAGGGCTTTTCCAACAGGGCCTCAGGGACACGGACATCGGAGAAATCCGCGTAGGGAAAGGTCTTGGCATCCGGCATCCGGTCTCGCCCTCCCCAATCCACCTCGCAGCCGAGGGCGGCAGCCTCCTGATCGACACTGTATTCGGGCATGACCGTGTCAAAGCCCACCACTTCGTGCCCGGCCAGTGCCAGGTCCGCCATGGCCAGGGCATCCAGGTGGGCCTCAGGGAAAGAGACCCCGCATGCATCCATGAGGCCGTGGCACACAATGGAAGTGGGGTTTCCGACCGGCGGTCGTTCGCCGCGCCTGCCGTCAAAGAGCCCCGACATAACCAGGTTGTAAGGCGTTGACTTCATCTCGTGCGTTCCTTTCCCTTTCAGCGATTATCCCCTCAACGGCCCTTCGAAATCAACTCCTTAGCCAGGTCCACGGCCTCGCCCGCATCGGCGGCATACCCATCGGCCCCGATGTCCCGGGCGAATTTGGCGTTGACGGGCGCACCCCCCACGATGACCTTGGTATTGTCCCTGAGTCCGCCGGCCTTCAGCGCCTCGATCACCTTGGCCATCTCCGGCATGGTGGTGGTGAGAAGCGCTGACAGCCCAAGGATATCCGGACGAGCGTCCGCCACCGCTCGGACAAAGCTCTCAACGGGCATGTTGATGCCCAGGTCTGTCACCTCGAACCCCACCCCCCGAAGCATGGTGACGACCATGTTTTTGCCGATGTCATGCAAATCCCCGCGTACGGTGCCGATGATGACCTTGCCGCTTGCCTCCCGCTTCCCCTTTGCGAGATAAGGCTCGAGCACCTTGAGGGCCTCGTTCATGGCCCGAGCCGATAGGAGCACCTCGGGAATGAACACCTCGCCCGTCTTGAATTTGGCCCCGATTGCCTCCATGGTGGAAAGCATGCCGTGGTCCAGGATATCCTTGGCATTGAAGCCCTTGTCAAGTAGCTGCTGCACATGGCCGCCGATCTCCTTGTGTCGACCCCGGATGACATCCTCTCGCACGGCCTCGTACTCGGCAGACCCAACGGCTCCGGGCGTCACACGCGCCGCTGCCTTAGCGACTTGTGCCTCGGAAAGGGGGCGGGCGGCCCCGCCCTCAAGCGGCAGTCTGGCCTCCCGTTCGACGCGCTCCCCGATCCGGATCAACCGATCGAAGACGGCGTTGGGCGGGGTCGTATCCGCAACGCCCAATATGAACCGTTTGCCGGGTGCGATCACTTTGAAAAGGTGATCCAGGTATGCCTCGAGCTCCTCGTCCGTGGCAGACTCGGCCAGGAGCATGTTGGAGGGCATGCCGCCAAAAATGGTCAACATGTCGCCCCACCTCCGGTAGTACTCGTCGATCCGCACCTTGGTCATGGGGTGTGGGCAGATGGCCTCGGCCACATGCATGCCTGAGTCCCGGATGAGATCCATGAGGCCCAGGTTCTCGCCGTCGCAATGGCACAAGACCAGTTTGCCCTTTTCTCCAAGCACATCTGAAGCCTTGCGGATCCAGGGCGCGATCTCTTTTTCGAAATAGGCAGGGTACGTGATCATGTCATCGTAATTGGCTCCCCAGAGCACCATTTCAGCCGGGGAGTCCGCGATGATCTGCAAAGCCTGATCGAAGAAGTGCGAAACGGACTCGGCAAGGGCGCGCATCTCCTTTGCGTTGTCATTGTAGTGGAAATAAAAATCCGTCGCGTCCAGGAACTCCTTCTGAATGTGGTGCATGGGGGAAGAGGCAAGACCGACCATGGTGCAGGCCACACCGTCGTCCCCCACGTAGTCCTGCCATTTCCTGAAGTCCTCGAAACTGGGGGTGAGGGTCAGATTCTCGAAAAGATATCCCACCACCTTGTAGTCCTCGGGTTTCTTGAGCACGTGCTCGTCGATCCAGGTGATCGATGCCCCCGACCGTTTCATCTCCTCGGAGTACATGACCCTCGTGCTCACTTGGCCCAAAGGGGTGTGGTAGATGACCTTTGTGTAGTCCCCTTCTTTCTGAACCTCGATTTCGATCTCAGGGGAGAACTTGTAGTCGAACACCATTTCCTTTAAAGAGTAGATGCCAAGGGCGCGGTGGAGGGTGTCCTCCGGCTTTTGGATTTTCAGAAACTCCGGCACCACCTTGTGAAGGGCCCATCCCTCGGCCCTTGAAATTTCATCCTGCGTGCGCCCCTTGTGTTTCCCGGGAAGTGTGTCGAAAAGTGAATTGGCGTTGTACCAGAGATCGATCCTCGGAACGTAGGGAAGGAGATCCGGCATTTCGCCTCTTGCCGCCATGAGGGTTCTCTGTTTGTGGGTCAGCATGTCTCACTCCTTAAAGAATGGGCGCAAGCGTTGGGGCCTCTCCCGCATGTGGATACAATGGGCGGCCCGGACCGGGAAATGAAAGCGCCCGCTATTTGTTAAATCCGATCATCATTTCAGGGAGCCAGAGTGCGATCTGGGGCATCGCCATGATGATCCGCGATCCCGATCAGTTGAAGGGCGATGTACGGAACCACGCCCGAGAACATGTCCGTCACGCGGATCTCGGGCGGGACAATGCCTTTGAGGTAGAAGATCGCCGGGGCCATGGGCGGCGTCAAATAGCTGGTCTGGATCACCACGAGAAAAAGGATGGAAAACCATATGGGGTCGAACCCCATCTTGATGACGATCGGGACGAAAATCGGGACAAAGATCAGGAGCACGCTGATCCAGTCCAGGAGAAACCCGGCGATGAAGGCAACGCCCAGGAACAGGAAGAGCATCATCCACGGCGTCATGTTGAGGCCCATCAGGATCTGTTCCGTCACGACGCCGCCGCCCATGCCCAGGAAGACCCCCGTGTACATGGTGCCGCCTGTCAGGACCAGCATGATCATGGCGCTGATGCGCAGGGTGTTGATGCAGGCGTCTTTGAAGGTGGGCCAGCTCATTTTTCCGTAGATCGTTGTGAGGATCACCGCCCCAAAGGCCCCCAGGGCCGCCGCTTCGGTCGGCGCCGCCCAGCCGAGAAGAATGGTCCCCATGACCGCAAAGATCAGGACGAGCGGTGGCACGAGCGAGGTGGCGGTCAGCTTCAGTTTCTGCCGCAAAGGCATACCGAACTCTTCCGGCGGCAGCCCGGGACCGTCCTGCGGTCGAATAAGGCAGCGGAGCAGGATGTACGTGATGTAGAGGGCTGAGAGGAGAAGCCCCGGGAAGACGGCCGCCATTAGAAGCCGCCCCACCGACAGGCCGGCTGCGGGGCCGTAAACCACGATCACCACGCTGGGCGGGATGATCGTCCCGAGGGACCCGCCCGCACAGATGGTCCCGCAGATGAGCCCTTTGTTGTACTTTCTTGCCAGCATGGGCGGGATGGCCAGCAGCCCGATCACGACCTCCGATGCCCCGATGATGCCGGTTGCCGCCGCAAAGATGGTGCACATGATCACCGTCCCAATGGCCATCCCACCCCGGAGCCTGCCCGTCCACTGGATCATGGCCTCAAAAAGCCTTGAGGCGATCCCCGATGCCTCCAGCATGGAGCCCATGAACACGAACAGGGGGACGGCCGCCAGCACATAGTTGTTGGCCACGTCCCACACGCGCCGGATCAGCATGGCACCCACCGCATCGCCGAACCCGAAAACCCGAAAACCAGCGACATCCCCATGAGCGAAAAGGCCACGGGGAACCCCAGGAAGATGCAGAAAAGGACCCCCGGGAACATCAGCAGGATGAAGTACTCAGAGCTCGTCAATGCTTCGATCATATTTCGTTCCCTCGGACCAGGAGGATCACGCTGCGCATGAACTCGGCCACGCCCTGCAGCACCAGCAAGACAAACCCCACGCACATCATGCTCTTAAAGGGCCAGAGCACGGGCTGCCAGGGCGTAAACTGCGAGACCTCCTTGATCCGATAGGCGTCCTTTGCCATGTCGAAGCCCGAGAAGACCAAGACCAGCATGACCGGGAAAAAGATGACGAGGTAGCCGACCACGTCGATGAGGGCGCGGCCGCTCGGCGGTAACTTCATGTAAACCAAATCGATCCGGATGTGCCCTTTCACGTAGAGGGTGTAGGCGGCCCCCAGGAGATAGTGGGTGCCGTAAATCATGTAGGTGATTTCGTAGGACCAGATCGTGGGTCGTTTGAAAACGTACCGGGCAAAGACCTCATAGATCAGGGCGATGATCATAGGAACCGCAATCAACCCAACCACCCGGCCCGTGTAGTCACTGACGGTATCGATGGCTTTCAGAATCGGTTTGAGCTTCATGTGACACGGCCTTCTGCTCAAAAGGGGTCAGATTCCCCCTTGGAGGGGAGGGCCTGACCCCTGGGGTTTTACTTGTACTGGAAATACCTGTATGGTGCCCACCTCCATCCATTCCTTCTCGAACGCATCCTGGGAATCCATGACCTTCTTGAACCACGCATTTTCCTTGGCGATATTAGCGGCCCATTCCTGGCCGAGCTCATGGCACCGCTTCTGTGTTTCAGGCGACAGGAAAATGATCTCGTTTCCGTTCTTGCGGAACTTTTCCATGGCCCCCATGTCCAGTTTGCCGATCCTGAGCCATGACTCATAGGTCGCCAACTCGGCCGCCTCTTCGATCATGCCCTGAAGTCTTTGGGTCAGGGAATCCCACTTGCCCTTGTTGATCGACGAGCTCGAACGGCGCACTGGGCTGATGGGCGCCCGGCACGATCACGTATTTGGCCACCTCATGGAAACCGCTGATCACGTTCTCCCCGGGGGTCGCCCACTCGGTGGCGTCGATCACCTTGCGCTCAAGGGCCTGGTAGACCTCACCGCCCGGCAGCGACACGACCGAGGCGCCAAGCTTCGGCAGGATCTGGGCCCAGGCGCCGACCGTCCGCATCTTCAGCCCCTTGAAGTCGTCGAGGGTCCGGATGGGCTTGTGGGAATGGGCAAACGCTTCCGGCGGTCGGATGCCGCAGCGGAAAGGCAACCACGCCGAACTTTTCCAGCCGAACTGGCGTCCACAGTTCCTTCCCGCCGCCCGTGTAAAGCCAATGCATCATCGGCACCGACTCCATGCCGCCGGCATAACCGCCCAGGATGGCCGTTGTCTGATCACGGCCGATATCGTAGCCGGGCCAGGAATGCCCCATCTCGGCAATCCCCTTTGCGACCGTGTCGGTCACCTCGAGCGCCGGGGCGATGGCGCCGCCCGGAAGGACCTGGATCTTCAACTCGCCCGCCGGACAGGCCTCACATTCTTCGCAAACACCTCCGCCATATCCGTGTAAAGCGGGATGCCCTGCCGGCCATGCGGTCACCAACTTCCACTTGAAAACCTTTTCCGCAGCCAAGGCCTGGCTCCCCGCCACCATCGAGCCCATGACCAGAGCACATACGAACAGAATCGCAACCATCTTTTTTGACGTCATGCTAGTGTCCTCCTTCCCTGAAAAGCGGTTAACGAAAATGATTCCTTCCCTCATCCAAAACGCGCACCAGCCCCACTGGCTGGTCAACCCTCGCAAAAACCACCTATTTGCGTGATTCGCGAATTCCTTTCGTGCCCGTGAGTCGCCGTTATGCCACATCCCGTGGGCCGATGTCTTCTCACAAATGTTTTTCAACCCTCTCGGGGTCCGCAGAAGGTCGAACGTGGCGTCAAAACACCTTATGCCTTCAAAAAAACCTAGCCTTGGTTTCCGAAAAGCTCCCTGCACTTCTCGGCAGCCCCCGGCGCGTCATAGGCATAGCCGTCCGCGCCGATTTGGTCTGCGAACTTCTGGGTCACCGGTGCGCCGCCCACGACAATCTTGACTTTGTCCCTCATGCCCGCTGCTTCCACAGCGGAGATGGTCGCCTTCATTTCGATCATGGTTGTGGTCAGAAGCGCGCTCATGGCAAGAATGACCTTTTCATCCCCGACGTCCTTGACCGCTTCCACGAATTTCTGAGGCGAGACGGAGACCCCCAAATCCTTCACCTTGAAACCCTGGCCCTGAAGCATCATCACGACCAGGTTTTTTCCGATGTCATGGAGGTCGCCCTTCACCGTCCCGACGACTACGTTTCCCAGCGTCTTTTCCGCCTTGCCCACCAGATTCCCTTTCATTTGCTCAATGGTGGCCGTCATGGTCCTGGCGGCAATCATCATCTCCGGGATATAGATCTCACCGTTCTGAAACCTTGTGCCGACGGCCGCCATGGCAGGGACCAGGCCTTTGCGAACAATGTCCGAGGCGTCGGTCCCCGCATCCAGATGCGTTTTGACGATCTCCAGGACCTTGGCGGGCTTGTTGCTCAGCAACGCGGAGACGTAGGCCCCCACATCGATTTCCGTAGCCTCGCGGGCCGCTTCCATCCTGGGTTTGGCCTGAAACGTCGAGATGTTGCCCTTGACCCCCCCCTCTTCCAGCGCGATGGGATAGCGGCCGAATTCAAACGTGGCATCGAACATGGCTTTCATGTTTTCGAGCGGGACATAGTCTGTCACGGAATTGGAGGAAGCCACCATGTAGCCACCGCCGGGGCCGATGGTTCGAATCCGCTCATAAACCTCAGCCCTGACATCCTGCGGTGTCCCCAAGGTCAACGTGGAATCCAGGTTGAGGTTGCCGATGAGGCAGAGCTTCTTTCCCCACTTTTGTTTCACGGCCACGATGTCCATGGCATTGGGCTGGATGGGGTTGAAGGCGTGGAAACCGCAGTCGACCAGATCATCCAACGCCTCGGTGCAGTCTCCGTCACTGTGAAAAATGTAGCCCAGCCCCTTTTGCCGGCTCACGTCGCCCATCTTCTTATACCACGGAAACAAATATTTTCTAAGGTGCCTGGGGTGAACCAGGAGACCGGTATTGTGGGCGATGTCATCCGGGTGGAGGGTCGCGCCGACACAAGGGTGCTCGACGACCCGCAAGAAGGTCTCGTACTGAATCCGGCCGATCTTTTCGAAGATGGCCTCCACGAGCGCTTCATTGGTCTCGAGGGCATTGAAAAAAGTCTCCGCGCCCATGAACATCCACACCGGCGTGTAGATTTTTCCAAGGAGCAGCATCGCCTTCATTCCCGGAGGCAGCATTTTGTCCAGGGTGTCCCATTTGGACAAATCAAAATCATCCACCGAGGGCCAGGGATATTTCTCGAATTGCTCCCAGTTCGTGATCACGCCTTCGTGCTCGTGAGCCCATTCCCTCGACACACGGTCCCCGTACTCGGTGCGGACGGCCTCGCCTTTGGTGGTCATCCCTTCCGGCGCGCGCACCGGCTCAAGGATTCCCGACGAGGTGGTAATGAAGTCAAATCCGGCCGTGTACCAGAAATCGACCTGGTCCTTCAGCGTCACGATCTTCCTGCCCAGAAAGCCCTCCTTGGGCAGTTGATCCACGTGCCAGTCGCCGAGCGGCACCCGGTCGGGTTCCTCGCATTTCAGGGCGGTCATGTATCGCTCAAAATCGGGTTTTGGCTGCATGCGCTTTGCTCCTTTGCTTCTTCAAAGTAAAAGGGGTCTATTCCAAACGGCCTTCACGGAAGGCGGCGATGTAATCCATGCAGAAGTCGTCTTTTACCATGACCGTCAACGCCGCCCGGAGGGCCCCGTAAAGGGGTTTGTCGGTGGGGTCGAGGATCGCCGAGTCGAGGCCCCGGGCCATTGCAGTCACCAGAAATGTCCGGTTGAGGAGCTTCCGATTCGGCAGCCCGTGGGAGACGTTGGTGAGCCCGCAGGTGGTGTGGACGCCCGGAAACGCTTTCATGATCCCTTCTATGGCATTGAGGGTGGCAAGGGCCGATTCGGGGTTTGTGGCCAGGGGGTAGACCAGGGGATCGATGTAGAGTTGGTCCAGCGCCACGCCTGCACCCTTCACCTTTTCAACGAGCTGTCCGGCAAAATCCATCTTCGCTTCGGTGGTCTCGGCCATGGCCTCTTCGGACTGACAGAGCGCGATGACCTTTGTCTTGTGCTCGGCCACCAGCGGCAGGACCCCTTCCAGTCGGGAGGGTTCCAGCGTGATGGAATTGATCATGGGCGGTTTCTTGACAAACGGCATCATGGCGCGTATCACGGCCGGGTCAGGACTGTCGATGCAAAGGGGCAGGTCCGTCACCTGCTGAACCGTTTCGATGACCCATCGAAGGTGGTCCGCCTCCTCCCCCACAAACGCCCCCGCATTGACATCGATGAAGTCGGCACCCGCCTCCGCCTGGGCCTTCGCCTCGTTCTGGATAAAGGCCGCATTTCTCCGAAGCGATGGCCTGCGCAATGTACTTGCGGGAAGCGTTGATTCTCTCGGCGATGATCAGCATGCCACCCCCTTGATGTGCTGCATTTGGAAAGAAAAAAATGCCTTTTGGTCCCGGCTCTTCCGGGTCTGGATTCAGGCACCCTTTTCGAATTTAGCAAAAAGAACGCCGATAGACAATAAGTAAAAAAATATTATAAAATCAATTAGATATGCGTATGTCCCGACAACGGAACCGATCAGCTGCACCACATGGTGCACGAATCGGTGCGAAACGAACCTGCCGGGGCAGTCCGCATATTCGGCACGAAGACCTGACTTCCTGGCGGGCATGAATTGTCTTTCGTCCGATGTTACAAACAGGCCTGTCTCCACCTTGACATACGTTGCTTGTAGATTCAAATCAAGTTCAAGAAACCAGACCAAGCGGAGGGGCGAGATGCGAACCATCAATATCCATGAAGCCAAGACACACCTTTCGCGGCTTGTTGAAGAGGCGGCAAAGGGAGATGTCTTCATCATTGCGAAGGCGGGGAAACCTCTGGTCAAGGTGGCGCCGTTGTCCGAAGAAGACGTCAAGAGCACCGAAAAGCTGGGATTCATGGCGGGCGAAATATCGGTCCCGGACGATTTTGATTCACTTGGCGCCACCGAAAGGAGATAAGGGCGGTTTTCGAAGGCAGGTCCTCATGAAACTGCTGCTGGTTACCGCCGATTCCGCCGTTGCCCGATATCAGGAATCGGTGCTGGCGGTCTAAAAGGAGTATGGTGATGTTAACTTTTTAACTTTCTCGCACGCGGGGCCCCGTCGTTTCTGAAACGCGTCGACCTGGATGAGAAGAACCCGGCCGGTGGGGCGTGCATGGTGGATGACGTTTCAATTGCCGCCGAGGCGAACAAGCGGATGATTTCGGACGCTTATCTGACCTACAGGGTTGGTCTTGATATGCAAGGTTCTCGAAATGGCGTGTGAACCTTGGCCGCTGGCAAGTAGTCACAGGTTTTAGTAGGCCTCATTTTAATGAGATAAACTCTTCTTATCACAGGTTCGAATGGAACTGTGATATGTTCTGCCTATCTGGCGCCACAAAATCCCGCAAGGCCCGTGGTATGTGGCAAGAAAGAGCAGATACTAATGAGGAGAATTTTTTAGTACACGGATGAGGAGAAATAAAATGGCAGAGAACGAGCTAACCCAACCAATGGGTTACCTGTGATCATTATGACACGGCAAAGAGCCGCAAGCGATACTACTCTGGTATAACAACGAAGTCGTCGTCGTAAATCCCCTCCTGCGCTCTCCCATGACATGCCGTACAATTTGATAACGAGCCGATTGATCTACGTTTAGTAATCGCAACAGAGATCTCGTGATGCTTTTCCTTGATATATGGGATGTCGGTGATTCGCGTCGGCACCTGGCCGTCTAAACTCCTCATTATTTTGACCGCCCGCTTCGCACTGGAATGTTCGGCAGCATTTGTTTGAAAATGATCCAGCATCGCCTTCTTGGTTTCCTCATCAAGCTCAAGAGACTCACCAAAATGATTGTTTGAGCTATTCAAAATTCTTACCCAGGAGGCAGAAGGCAACAGTTCCGGCTGATAGGCGAAATGACAGGCACCACAGTGTTCCTTGTACATTGGGTCAACCACAGCTTTCAGCTGGCCCCTGCCACGGGCATCATCTCCGTGTCTTTCGCGGTATCTGTTCCGGTGTCGGCGATCGAAGTCGTCACCTTTAGCAATCGTCACATCGAAAATACCGCCGGCCTGCATGATAAGGATCAATGCTGGAAGCAAGTATCTCTTTAAACGCATAAACACCTCCATGATGCTCTTGTGTCGCCTTTTCCCGTCATTCTTGTTTACCATGATCCTCTTCAAAGGAATGCTAGCGATGTGATCTGTGCTCCACAAGTATAAATTCCGTATAAACCCAATCAGCCGCCGCATAAGAGGTGGAAGGATTTCGAATATCCGAACTCTCAGCTGCCCATCAAAAAACGATGATAGCCCTTGCAATTTGAATCTTGACTTAAGGTGTGGTTGACGTCCTGATGGTTCTTTGAACTTGCTGCCTGATGGCCATAGGGATCTAAATGCTTCTTGGCATTCTTTCCGTATGGTTGTGAGGAGTTTTTCGCTATACTTGGGATCGTGGCACCTCGCTTTCTCCCCAATGTTATATGGCCGCCCCGTTTGTGGAGGAGACTCGCAAGGCCGAAGGGCAAGACTGGAACCCCAAAACTTGGTTCTTTTCCACGGGGCTATTTCCTTTAGTCCCTTATGGAATTCGCCGCTGGATTGCGTCCCGGCTTCATGGTCTTTGGGGCCAATTAAAAGAATACCTGAGTGGATAATGCATTGTCCACCTACGACTCTGTCCATTGCTTCCAATGATTGCCATGAGATTTGGTTGCTGGCAGAGACTGTGATTCTATATTTGGCAAGTCGGAAAGTCCCTGGACCCTCATCCTGTGAATCTTGGTCACGGCTCCTTTTTTCGCTCGCCATTGGGGGTATCTGACTTCCCCAAGCCTGGCCAAGGTTTCGTCCTGAGGAAACATCTAAAAGGTCCGAAAGGAAGCAATAAAACTTCGTTTTGTTCCAAATGGGCAGTTTCTCCAATCTCTGCAGAAACTCTCTTTTCAAGAATCCGTCTTCTTTGTTGCTGGATGGCCCAAACATGAGGATGTTTTCATAAATAAAGCATCTTCCACTCTGATGCTCCCCGAATCCATAATGAGCATTCCACCATAGATCGCCGCCCTCGTACTCGGTGATTTGATAATCTCCCAGCCTGTATATGTTCTTTTCGATCATGATTGGAGCATAGAATTTGATGAGAAATCGCCTAGTGCATCGTTTTTGTTCTATACCACACCTCAATAGATACCTCAACCCGCCAAAAGGTTTACTTTTTGAAAAATGAATAACAACAAATCAGTTTCTGATTGAAAATGAAGATTTCCCCTCCCACCAGCTTGCCTGGACTAGCTGCTAGAAATGATAGGATGTGACACGCTGCAACAAAAGCGCGGTTGCTCTCAGACATGAATAGATTTGAGGAGCTAGCGTATTGCGCTTCAACGAGATTGGATGAACAGGCCGTGATCATCTTTGGAGAAGGCTGCCACTGGTACGGGAGCAACTCCCTGAGGCGGATGAGTGGATAGATCATTGAGCCTGTAGTATCCATTCCGCTGGGTCTCCTCCCTGACCTAAAAGGGTTGGTCTATCAACCTCATATCGGAAATTATATTTTGATTTCGGCTACTTGGGTCCTTCGGCAAGAAAGACCCAAGTTGTCAACTGGAGCGGGCGAGTTCAATAACCCGTCTCTATACCAGGTCAGTTGATTCCTCTTGAAAGAGGCCTGGTTTTGGTTCCTAATCCGGATGAGTCCGTTTCATTTCGTATAGATCAATTAAATCAACAGCATAACCCTAACCTTCTGGGATGAAGTCATGAAAAGCGTTTCCAGAGGGTGGTCGAAAGAAAAGCCTCCCGGTGGATACCTCGATCCGCTCGGGGGCTTTTGCATTTTAGGGGGTGAGCGTATGGCGATGGAAGGATTCAAGCGTTGGCGTTCGGTTATCCTCCGCAACCAAAGGTCGAATGGGCAGAAAACGGGCCGCTTAACTTGTCAGCTCGCCGATGGTTTCAGAGCATGCTGTTGTTGTGCCTGGAAATAGGAAACCACCTCGGGTGGGACAGAGGTAATCCAGGGTTTGCCTCTGGCTGGCATGATTGAAGCACAACATCAAATCTGCGATGCTCACGTTGAATTGCGTGCTCTGCATATATATCCCCGCGTCTTCCGCAAAGTTTTTCCAATTGGATCGCAAAACTTTAATCGTGACTTTTTTGCGGTTCGGGATGAAACAAGGAATAGACAACCGGGATCAGTACCAACGTGATCAGCGTCGATCCGGTCAGGCCACCGACAACCGCCCGCGCCAGCGGAGCCTGGGCGTCGGATCCTTCGCCGATGCCGAGTGCCAGCGGCAGCAGGCCGAGGATGGTCGTCAAGGTTGTCATCAGAATCGGCCGCAATCTGCGACGACCGGCCTCGACCAGGGCATCGCGGGTGCGCATCTCCTCGCGAACCAAGCGACCGGCCTGGTCCACCAGCAGAATCGCGTTGTTGACCACGATCCCTCCCAGCATAATGCAGCCGATGTAGGACTGCAAATTCAGCGTCGTTTTCGTAATAAACAATGTCACCAGCACGCCGACCGCCGCCAAAGGAACGGAAAACATGACGACCAGCGGATCCCGTAACGATTCATATTGACAGGCCAGCACCATATATACGAGGACCAACGCCAGCACGAGCGAGATGACAAGTTCCCTGAAGGCCTTTTGCTGTTCTTCGAAATTGCCGGCAACCATCAGGTCATAGCCGACGGGGCGTGGAATTTGATCCAACAGAGCCTGCACGTCAAAGGCCACCGAACCCAGATCGCGTCCCGCGACGTTGGCGCTGACCGTTACCCTTCGCTGCTGGTCTTTGCGGTCGATCAGAATCGGACCGAGACTCGGTTCGGTCGCGACGACGTTGCGCAGCGCCACCTTTTCACCGGATGCCGTTGTCAACGTGAGGTTGAGAATTTCGTCTAAGGAGCGTTTTTCGGCATCCTTGAGCTGTACCAGAATGCGATAGGAATTGCCCCCCGATCGGTATTCGCCGGCTTTGGAGCCGGCCACCGCGGTTTGCAGGAGCTGGGTAACGTCGCGAACGCTCAGACCGAGATCGGCGACCTTGTCACGGTTCACGCGGATTTCCTGCTGGGGTATGCCGGCTTCGAGACTGGTTTGAACGTCCGTGATGCCCGGCACATCCACAATCACCTTCGCAGCGCGCCCGGCCAGAGCGTCGAGCGTCGCAAGTTCGTAGCCGCGGATCTCGATGGTCAGCCCCTCGTCACCGCCCAGGAGTCGATCCAGCAAAAACTGACCCTGCGGTGCCCGGACACGGATCTCCATGCCGGGAACCTTGCCGTCCAAACGGCGCCGCAGGTCCTGGGCAATTTGCACATTGGAGCGTTCGCGTTGGGCGGCCGGCAGCAGAGACATGTTGATTTCACCCTCAGCGCCCGCGTCCGCCCGCCAGCCGGAAGCGCCGACACTGACCACCGACGACACTGCCTCGGGCACGGCCGGCTGAATGATCTGCTCCATTCGGCGTGTCTGCCGATCGACCAGTTCGAGCCGGGTGCCGATTTCCATCTTACCGGTGACGCGAACCTCGCCCTCATCGCTGGGGGGCAAAAATTCACTGCCGATCAGGGGCAAGAGCAGCAGACTTGCGCCGAGCACGGCAGCCGCCGCAAAGACGGTGACCAGACGATGGCCCAAGACCCAACGCAACAAATCCAGGTAAGCGTTTTCGAGACCCGCAAAGACGGAAATGGCGGCGGCGGTCCAGCGGTTCGTTCGAGACGCCGGTTCTTTGAGACGCTGTTGGGTTGAGGTCAGGAGCCTGGAGGCCAGCATGGGCACCAGACTCAGCGCCACCGTCAGCGAACAGATCAGCGCAAAAATGATCACGTACGCCAGCTCCTTGAAGAGGATGCCCGAGACGCCTCGGACGAAAATCAACGGCAGAAAAATTACCAGCGTGGTGATGGTGCTGGCGATGATTGCCGTTCCGACCTCCCGGGCACCTTCCACCGATGCTTCCTCCGGCGCTTCGCCATTCTCGCTGCGGCGGCGGAAGATGTTTTCGAGCACGACGATGGAACTGTCGACCATCATGCCCACCCCCAGGGCCAGCCCGCCCAGGGTCATCAGATTGAGCGTGAATCCCCCGAAGAAAATTAACGCAAAAGTGGTCACGATTGAGATCGGAATCGACAGGGAAATCACCACCGTGCTTCGGATGTTGCGCAGGAAAAACAGCAACACCACGATTGCCAGCCCGCCCCCGTAAAGTACCGAGCGGGCAACGTTGGCGATGGACCGCTCGATAAAATTGCCCTGGTTGATGACCGGGACGATGTTGATCTGAGGAAAGGCCTGGTTGACCGCTTCAATTTCAGCCAGGATGCGTTTGGACACTTCGACCGTATTGGCATTGGCCTGTTTGCGAATACGCCACGCGCAGTCCGCGCCCGCCGTTAACGCGGACGATG
Organism: uncultured delta proteobacterium; assembly: GCA_963699845.1. Classification (GTDB taxonomy): domain Bacteria; phylum Desulfobacterota; class DSM-4660; order Desulfatiglandales; family Desulfatiglandaceae; genus CAWHLE01. The sequence goes on along the minus strand of CAVOVO010000011.1, from coordinate 2,863 downwards.
CGCGTCAGCTTCTCATAGGTGTCTTTGACCTCGGCGATTTGACCCAGCGTTATGGCGGCACCGTCACGCTGGACGATGACCGTGTCTCGAATCTGATCGAGGTTGATAAACTCGGCCGGTGCGCGCAGCGTGACCTCATAGCGTCCCTGTTCGATCTTGCCCGCGGGAAGATCGAGGTTGGCGTCGCGAATGGCCTCGAGCACCCGGTCCAGCGGCAGACCCACGGCCTTGATCCGGTCAGGATCCAGTTCGATCCGGACCTCGCGGTTGAAGCCTCCCCAAACGTCAACCTGGGCAACACCCGGAATGCGGGCAAAGCGGTAACGGATCTGGACTTCGATCAGTTCCGTGAGTTCCACGGGATCGAGGTTGCTGGAAATTCCCAACAGTACGACCGGAAAACTGGCGATGTCGAATTTTCGGATGCGGGGCCTGACGATATCATCCGGCAACTCGTTGATCTCGTCTTCGAGTTTGCCCTGAACGTCAATCGCCGCCGTGTCGATTTCCGTACCCCACACGAAGCTGACCCGGACCCTGCTGCGGCCCTCTGAGGATGTCGAGGTGATTTCCTCCACCCCGGGCACCGTGGCAACGATCTCTTCAATGATCTGAGTCACCAGCCGCTCCATAACCTCGGGACTGGCGCCCTCGTAATCCGTTCGGATGCTCAGCGTCGGCAGTTCGATGTTGGGCAGCATGTCGATCTGCAGCCTGCTCAGAGAGACGGCCCCGAGGATGACCAGGATCAGGGTCACCATGGTCGTGAAAATCGGGCGCTTGACGCTGAAACTCGGCAGATTCATTGGGTGTCAACCTTTTCGCGGTCGGCAGCGGTTTTGTTCTGCTCGGCAGGAATCGTGATCGGGGAGCCGTCGTTTACCAGTTGCTGTCCCAGGGTTACGACCCGACCGGACAGCCCCTCGCCTTCCACCTGCACCCGGTCGCCTTCGCGGATGCCCACTTTTACTTCGCGCCAGGCTACCGATCGCCCATCCTCACTGACGATGAAAACACCGCTCCTGTCATCACGGATGGTCAACGCCTGCTCCGGAACGATGGTGGCCTCCGGCACCTGGGCCAATACCACCGTGGCCCTGATGAACATGCCGGGTTTGAGCCGATGCTGTGGATTATCGATGGTCATTTCGATCCGTGCCTGCCGGGTGGACTTGCGGAAGACGGGGGCAATGCGATCGATGCGGCCCGTAAACTGTTCACCCGGATAGGCGTCCGTTGTCAACGAAACGAACTGTCCGGGCTTCAGGTGGGCGTAGTCTCTCTCGGTGACGAAAACCACCCCGACGATGGGATGCAGTTCGACGATCAAGAGCAGCGGGCGCGTTGGCGGCAACGGTCTGGCCTTCGTCCACATAGCGTTCAGCCACGACGCGATGCTCGTCGCCGCCGGTCCAGCCCGCTGTTACCTTGGTATAGCCGAGCCGGATATTTGCGGTTTCCAGCGATGATTCGGCCTTCGTTACCTGGGCCGCAGCGACTTTAAGTTGAGCCTGCTTTGCCAGTTGATCTTGCCTGGCAGCATCGAATTCGGAATCCGATGCGATCCCGCGCTTTAAAAGTGACTCGGTGCGTTTAAACTCGCGATTGGCAATTTCCAGGGCGCTCTTGGCCTCGGACAGATTGGCCCTGGCCACTGCCAGATCGGCCTGGGCCTGGGCGACGGCCTGGACATACTCATCATTGTCCAGTTCGGCCACGACCTGACCCCGCTTTACCGTATCGGCGATATTCACGAGCACACGCTCCACGCGGCCGCTGACTTTCGGCGCAACAACAAACTCAGCCAGGGCTTCCAACTCCCCGCTGAATGTCCGCTGTAACGCGATCGGCCCACGCTGAATCTGAGCTACTTCCACCGGCACCGGTCGTAAAGCCTTATCCTCTTTTGCTCGAGCCGGTCCGCTCCTGAAATTGACCGAAAATTACCCAGCCCAATCCCATCATCGCTCCAATCACAACAATCGTCAGAACAAAAATTTTGGGACCGCCCGATTTCATGATAAATTACCTTCGCCGTTGTCCATTAAAATGGCTACTTGCCAAAAAATATGTGCCCTTTGACTTTAAATAGATTATATCGCACTTTTGGGGCAAATATTGCAACGAAAAAATGTTGGATGCAAGGATCCATGTGGCGATCAGTTCGCGCTGTTTTCCCCTGTCAAGCGCATAGGAAGACGCGTTACATGTTCGAAGCTGTTTTTGGTTGTCATCGTGAGGTAAAAAACTATATAGTCCAGGAAACGCATTTTAAAAACAGCTACAAATCGGACCAAATTGACCGCCATGGGTCGGGATTGGGATTCGTGAGGAAACGTTATGATGCTTGCAAGATGTTATCATCGTCTGCCGGGGTTTGTCGCCGTGTGCGGGTTATTGCTGGTGACGGCGTCCTGTACGCTGGTCGAAAAACGAATTGACCGCGCGGCGGGAGGGCCGAATGTGCCTGCCGACACAGTGGTGCACATGGGTCTGGAGTCTACCGAGCCGCCCGCAGAGATTGCAACGCGAACGGTGCCGCCGGGGCCTTTGAAAGTCACCATCAGCGAGGCCATCTTGCTTTGCCTTGAAAACAACCGTTCACTTGTGGTGCAAAGATTAAATCCCTCGATCCGGCAAGCCTTTGAGGACCAGGAAAGAGCGGTTTTTGATCCGGCCATAAACGCGGACGTCCTCGCCGGCCGGATGAAAGGAGAAAACCTCGCAAGATCCGGATCTGAAACTGAGGATTTCACCACCGATGCCGCCGAAGGCATCATTTCTCTGGAGCAATATTTCCCGACCGGCACGACGGTAGCCCTGGAAGCCGGCACGCAAGTGAATGACTCCTCTCTTTACGAAG
>CAVOVO010000010.1:0-80824 GCA_963699845.1 uncultured delta proteobacterium | reverse complement strand
GTGCTTGCAACCCACATTTTCGGCCAACCCTGTCCCATCCGTGAAATTGCAGACCTTTTAAGGGGCCGGGGAATCCGACTGCTTGAAGACTGCGCCCACGCATGTGGCGTAAAGGTAAACGGTCAGCAGGCGGGTACCTTCGGAGACGTTGGGATATTCAGCTTTGCAGAAGGGAAGAACATGCCCTGCTTTGGCGGCGGGGCCATTGCCACAGCCGACATTGAGATTGCCGAACGCGCCAAAGCAATACTGGATGACGCCCCCATACCCCATACGGGTTCAATCGTGAGCAAGGCCTTTTCCATCTGTGCAAAATGGCTGTTGACCCGGCCCCTCCTCTTTGGCCTGACCGCCTATCCGGTTCTCAGAATGAAGCTTGCTCTGAGAAAGCCGCTGATGGACTCGGCAGTCGGGGATGATCTGTTAGAGGCGTTTGCCCGTTCCAATCCGAGGACGGTCCGCATGGCCAATCTCCAGGCGGACCTGGGGCTGTTACAGCTCCAGCATATCGAAGCGTTCAATGAGGGAGCACGCCGCAATGCGCGCGTTTTGACGGAAAGCCTGGGGCATGTGCCGGACGTCAGACCGCCCCGAGTTTTGAGGGAGGACCATGTCTACGTTTACTATCCGCTCACCGTGACCCCTGATCGGCGGAACGATCTTCGCGAGTTTCTGTTGCGTCACGGGGTTGACACGAAACCGAGCGACATGAGCGATTGCACGGCCCTTGAATGCTTTCGTGCCGACACGGATCCACGGTCTAGGTTCAATGCGCCTCGCGAGGCGTCCATATTGGAAATCTGCGTCTATCCAATTATTTCAGAGCGGCAGATGAAACGAATCGGAGGGCTCATCCGGAAATGGGCGGGTATGTCCGAATCCATTGATTAGGGATTGGAGGGGATTGTTGCCGGAATTTCCAAGGGGTTTACGGATGCATGCCACCCAAGCTGTTCATTGCCGTTTTACCGGCCTACGGAATTTTTCACTTTCCAGGGGACTCCCATGTTTGGGATTTGCCGGGCCGATTTTAGATCTGGGACTGCTTTATTCTCTGACTTCAATAGGGATATCCACGGTTAACGCCCATATGGTCAGTCTGCTGGTGTCTGCAGCCGCCGCCTATGGGCTGTGGCGTTATCAGCAGCGGTTATCTGCCACGGTGCCCATTGACGGACAGACGAAAAAATTCGCGTTTTCTGTCCTGGCGGCGCTCTTTATTAGAGGCGCTGTGCTGGCCTGGCTCAACCGAATACCTGAATGTCCTGAATGGCTGAAAATGATGGGGGTGGCGGTTGCCGCCTATCTGGTTATCTGTGCCCTCATGGCGGTTTTTTTTGATCCCGAAGCCAATGACTTTTCCGGTGATTCCGGATCATGGCCGAAACTCACCAAGGCGCTGCTCGTTTACGCGGTGGTGCTGAGAATGGTCTATCTGGGTCTGCCTGAGCTGCTTCACGAGGAGGCCTATTACTGGAACTACGCACGGCATTTGAATATCGGTTACTTGGACCATCCCCCGATGGTGGCCTGCCTCATCTGGCTGTTTACCTGTCTTATGGGCCACACGGAGTTGGCCGTGCGCTTGGGCGCATTCTGCATGTGGATCATCGGCGCATATTTTGTTTTTCAACTGAGCCGCAAAATGTTCGATACTCGCACGGCCGCTGGTGCCGTGTTGCTTTTTGCGAGTGATTCCCGCTTACTTCGGATTTGGGTTGGTGATGACGCCGGACGCACCCCTGATTGCCTGCTGGGCCGGCGCCCTCTACTATTTCTATCGGGCCTTCATTGAAAATGCCCGTTGGGCCTGGCTCGGCGTGGGTCTTTTTATGGGAGCAGGCATGCTATCAAAGTATACCATCGTTTTGCTGGGTGCCGGTGCAGTGGCGTTTTTGCTGTTTGATTCCAAAGCGCGGCAGTGGCTTCGGCACCCGGCGCCGTATCTGGCATTCCTTTTTGCCATCCTGTTGTTTTCGCCGGTCATTGTCTGGAATGCCCAAAACGGGTGGGCCTCATTTATATTCCAGGGGCCTGACCGCTTTTCAGCCAGATTTAATTTTTCTCTTCCCGAAATGATCGGGGCAATTTTGATATTACTGACACCCGTGGGATTGGTGGCGGTCATTGCCGCAATGTTTAATCGGGAAGCGCTGGTGGCTCAAAACGGGACCGAACCGGGCCGCGCGGATCGGATCCGGGCCTATGGTCTGTTCATGTTTCTGACGTTTATTCCCCTTTCCGTATTTCTGTTTTTCAGCCTTTCGCGTACCGTCAAGCTTAACTGGACCGGACCCCTTTGGCTGAGTATGATTCCCTATGTTGCGCGTTTGATGGTAAAACCCCCGCTGACCGGATCAGGGCGGCTGCGCGCATGGGCCCACCATCCCATGCAGGCCACCGTTTTCATTCTTCTTCTGATCTATGGCGCCGCGCTGCACTATCTTGTGCTGGGTTTTCCAGGAATTCCATATCCCATAAACACATTTGGCCTCGGCTGGCCCGATCTGGCTGCACGAATTGAGAAGGTGGCGGACCGTGTTGAGTCGGAAACCGGACAACGGCCCTTGGTGGTGGGAATGGATACCGACCGAACCAACAGCTGGCTTGCCTTTTACCGCAGCATGGCCATGCCGAGCCCTTCCGGCAAGAACGTCGGCGCCGGGGCCCTGGATACGGCCGGCCGGCATCTGTTCGGAAAGGAGAGCCATATGTATTGGTTTTGGTTCCCTCCCGATCAACAGGTAGGCAAGCCCATGCTGTTGGTCGGTTACAAGCCCGACCAGGTGCAAGACGACATTGTCAGGGGGTACGTGGACCGGGCAGAACCGATAGAAGAAATCTATGCCCATAAGAACGGCAGCGTCACCGGGCACTATTTTTATAGGGTCGTTTATGGCTATCACGGGCCGGGAAAAGGATAAGCGCTGATGGAAAAAGCGCTGATTGATGACGAGCACAACCCCAATGGCCCTGTACCCCCAAACGGCCTGGATAAACCTCCCAAACTCTGGGGCTGGCATACCCTTCTGAGCGGCACGGGGACACTGATCCTCCTTGCGGTGCTGGCCACTTTCGTCAACTGGCAGTCCATCTGGCGAGAACTACTTGCCTGCCAAGCAGGGTACATATTGCTTGGAGCGATGTTTCACTATCTGACCTATCCGTTGCGCGGACTGCGGTGGCGTCACTGTCTTTCCCACTTGCCCATCAGCGGAAGCCGGACCAAATTCGGGCTGGTGGTTTTTTTCTACAATTTTATAGACAATGTGGTCCCGGCCAAGCTGGGCGATATCTATGCATCGCATATGGCCCGAATCAATTTCGGCATTCGCCGCTCCGAGGCCATGGGGTCTATTGTCTTTTTGCGGATGCTCGACGCATGGGTCATCCTGTGCGTGGGCCTGTTCGCCTCCTTGAGCCTGTTATCCATCCATCTTCCCGGTTCCGTCCTTTGGGCTATGATCGGCGGCGGCGTGATCGCTCTGAGCACTTCTGCGATCATAGTGGTCTCTTTTTTCCTGGACCGGTCCCTTCCCGACTGGATTCCGGAAAAAATTAAGGGAATGATCCAGGCCTTTCGAAGGGGGATGTGGCCGCGAAGCAGCAAGCTGCTGCTCATTTTGGGGTATACCGCCCTGATTTGGACCTTTGAAGCCCTCTGGATCTATTTTCTGGGACTCGGATTCGGTCAGACATTTTCACCCAGCGGGCTGCTTTTCTTGACAATGATCCCCCTGTTGGCCTCGGTCTTTCCATTTACGCCTTCCGGCGCCGGCGTCGTGGAGGTCACCCTGTTCAACTGTCTGCAGGCAGTGGGCATTTCGGCATCATTGGCCGGCTCCATTACCGTAGTCAATCGGCTGATTGATTACTGGCTTCACATCTTCCTCGGGGCCGTCCTATGGCTCTTCAGACGGCGCCTGGATCTGCGTTCCTGGCGGGAGCTCAAGAGCGCACATCACCCTGGTTCCGGTCATGCCCCCACCTTTTCCCTGGGGGAAAAGGGGCCTTCTATGGATAGTGGGTTCGGTTCCGCCTTCAAGGCCAAAATGTACGAAGAATGATCCATTGATCATCTACCTTCCACATTACAACGGCGCTTGATCATCAGCAGGAGGCGTTCTTTTTGCCAACGAACTTTCTAACACTGCCCTTAATTATTGAAAAATTATGGCAACTCACCACCACTGACCCACTCCTTAATAATAGAAGCTTCGCCGGTACTCCAAAATGCACCACTCATACCCTGAGTAAACTGTGCTTTCCGGCTAAAGGCTTTGGCCCAAGCGTAAGATATGGAAAAGTGGCAGACAGAACACTTGGCTTTCAAAAGTGGCTCAATATCGCTTGCGTAAGAAACCGTCGCCTGTTTGACTTCAAACGCAGTAGACCACAGGTAGAAACCTCCCGAAAAGCCCTGACCCGCCGGCGTTGCACAGAGATAAAGCGAGTATGTGGCCGGGGGAAGCAAGGAAACAGGGATATCTCCGAACAGGGGTAGATCGATCGAGCCGGTAACATTGGTTTTCCAGGGAACAATCCCCTCTGAGTGGGGCTGAAAGGTGAGGTCAGGTGTCAGGATATAGAGGTTGACCGGGTCTAGTTCATACATGAGGATGCCGAAATACAGGTCCACCGGCCCCGCGAAAGCATTCAGGCCTAAATGGAGGCGCAAGATATCTCCTCCGCTTGCAACCGGCCCGATACCGATGGGCACTGCCTGATACGGATCAGATCCCAGGACGGGAGTCTCTGACGGTGGGCATGAAATGACCATCCCCTGGGCAGGAACGGGAATGGGGTCCGCAACTGCATCAGCCGCAACTGAGCTACTGCTCGAGTTCTGTGCCGATGCGAAAAAAGGGGATAGGGTTACGGCAACCCATACGATTAACAAAAAGTTGGTTTTTTTCCGCATAACTCAGTGTCTTCCTCTCTGGAGTGACTGAATGCAAACCCGATCATTGGTTTCTTTGCCCTCAACCCTGTCCGACTCGGCGGTTGATCCGTCTCGAAGCCATAGGGCATCGGTAAGTAGCAGATAAGAAAAACTTTAGAATCAAGTGCCCTATTCAGGTCTGCGTCATTCCGCCACCATTCTTTGAAGGATTTAGCTCCCCAGCTTCAGTGCTGGAAGGTCTCAGCAGCCCCTGACAAGCTGATCGTCCGCCCGGCAGGGGCGATGGTGGGGAATCTTGAAAGACCGGACGCCAGCTGAAACGGCGCCCGGTCTCGTAAAGCATATCCCTTGATGGATCGATCCGTCACAGGAAACTTGCAGACCACTGAATGCAGTTATGCTATTGACTCGGCCCGAATGCTTTCTCCAATGGACGAGAGATATTACTGGCTTGTGTCGAAGATGTCCAATCCGTACTGAACTAAAATAATCGTGCCGTCAACATCCGAGTCCGCCACGAGGCCGACGCCAGGACAGTAATACTTACCTCCCGACAAACCTGGTTCAACGGAACTGGTCTCAAGGACCGCCACGCACCGGTCAAAGGTGCCCGCTTGAATGGTTCCTCCAATGCCCATGGCCACGTTTTCGGCGCGATCCGCGGCCACAGGGGCTGCATTTTCTTCGAAATACCTTGAACCCAACAGGAAGGTCCCCGGCATCTTAATACCGGGGCCGGCACCATTCACTCCGGCTCGCCAGGTGCCGTCATGGGCAATAACCTGGCCGGCATCGTAGATATCCACATCTTCCCCAAAATAATAGACATCCCCGGTTTCCTTGCATATGGCGAAAAAGTTTCTTGAAACCTCATCCAGTTCGTCATCTCCAAATTCGCGTTCTTCTACGACCCTCGTTTGGATCGTGCCAATACCGGGAAGTGTGATCTCCTGCGTTTGGTCCAAAACGGAAACTACGACACGCAAGGTCTCCAGGTCCCCTGAGTCGTCTTTTGATTGTCCCTCAAGAACCAGCTGGAAACCGGGCGTCAGAACAAAGTAGGGGTTGACGCCTACTGTCTCGAAAGTACATTCTTCCAACCGGAAGTCCGAGGTGTAGCGGAAATCATCATCGGCGGCAATGGCCTGCGAGCAGGACAGCCCAAACAAGGCAGCTGCCATAATGAATGCCGATGAAAGGAACATTATACCCAATATCTTCTTACTAGAGCGACTTATAATTCTCATTGAAAGAAACTCCTTTTCTGGTTATGGTTAACAGTATTCAAACCTAAGACAACCGCTTTCCTTTTCTTTAGTCAACATCGCTATTAAAGAGTGCCAGCTGCCTCCTTTCTCCTGGCTTATTAATGGTCGCACCATATCAGATGAATCTTACGAGAAGATTATCTGAACATTAAGTGTTGTTAATGTAGCAGAGAGCGTAAAATGGGGGATCAATCCGGAGAGAAAGGGAGAGACAAGGTCGGCAGACCCACGCTAGCAGCTGAAATCGGCAACCAGAACATCGACGTTTTGCGCGGAGATTGAAGAATCGGTTCCGAATACGGGGGTCGCAGGGCCATCCAGGGCAACATGGCCATCTCGCTACCGGATTCGTTAGTTCATGAAAGCACGGAGGCGCTCCGGAGACCGGGCGCCAGCTCAAACGGCGCCCGGTCTCCGGAGCAGATCTATCGATGGATCTATCCCATTGAGAGAAAACCTTTAGGCGAGTTGAATGCAGACCTGCGATTGACTCACCGCGAATGGTTCACCCAAAAGAGCGGAGAGGCATCACTGGCTTATGTCGAAGATGTCCATTCCATACTGAACCAGTAAAATGAGACCGTCAGGGTCTGCGTCCGCCACCAGCCCGACCCCGGGGCAGTAAAACTTATAGTCGAACAAAGCTGTTTCAATGGAACTGGTCTCAAGGACCGCCACGCACCGGTCAAAGGTGCCTGCCTGGATGGTTGCTGGCCCAATGCCCATCAACAGGTTCTCAGCTCGATCCATGGCCACACCGGGCGCCACCTCCTGGAAATACCTTGAACCCAACAGGAAACTCCCAGGCATGGCAATGCCGGGCATCGCACCGTTTACCCCTGCTCGCCAGGCCCCATCATGGGAAATGACCTGCCCGGCGTCGTAGATGTCCACATCTTCCCCAAAATAATAGACATCATTAGTTTCCTTGCATATGGCGAAGAAGTTTCTTGAAACCTCATCCAGTTCTCCATCCGCCCATTCGCGTTCTTCTATGACCCTTGTTTGGATCGTACCAATACCGGGAAGCGTGATCTCCTGCGTTTCGTCCAAGACAGAAATCACGAGCCGGACGCTCTCCAGGTCCCCTTCGTCGTCTTTTTGTTGCCCCTCGAGGACCAACTGGCGACCGGGCGTGAGGACAAAGTAGCGGTTGGCGCCCACTGTCTCGAAGGTACACTCTTCCAATGGAAATTCCGAGGTGTAGCGGGAATCATCATCGGCGGCAATGGCCTGCGTGCCTGGCAGTCCAAACAAGGCGAAAGGCAGGATGAATGCGAAAGAAATGACGGTGAAGACCAGTATTTTCTCACTAAATCGACGCATCGTTTTCATGGCGAGACCTCCGTTCCAGCTAAAGATTAAAGTGATTTAAGACAACTGTTCCCTTTTTCGGGACTGAGCACTCTCGAAATGGTCGTCAGTTGAATTGTGAGGATGACATATCGCCTCAACTTGTGACGATTATATTGCTTGAAGTTAACCGGAAGATTACCGGAATATTACGGCTGGATTACTATTTTGGAAATTGGGACAAGCAACATCGGACGGCCGGCTTACCGTTAACTTCGGAATCGAAAAGAGCTGGAGGAATTTGGAGACGCCAGTGGCGTGATAAGAGAAATGGCGGAGAGAAAAGGGAAGGGGAGCAACAGAAATCCATGGATGGACACTGCAAATAATGACGCAACAAAGCTCAATTTGGAAACCTTAACGAAAAGGTACTCCCTTGATTCAGGACGCTCTCCACGTGAATCGTCCCATTCAGGGATTCCGTGTAGGCCTTGACGAGGCTGAGACCCAACCCCACGCTCCCGTAAGAGCGGCTCCGATCGCAGCGGTAGAAACGTTCAAATATGTGCGGAAGGTCGCTTTCCGAAATGCCCACCCCCGTGTCCTGAAAATCGATTCGAATCTCTCCGTTGCGGGACACGGCGGAAATGGTGACGGTTCCTCCCTCTGTTGTATACTTTATGGCGTTCTCAAGCAGGTTAGAGACGATTCTTTGGAGCTTCTTCTTGTCCGCCTGAAAACCAAGGGCATCAGGCAATTGAGTCCTCAGATCGATCTCTTTGCCGTCAGCGACTGGCCGAAAGAGCTCACATGCCTCCAAAATAAGACTATCCACCTCAATGACTTCCTTTTTGACTTCACTCACGCCGGCCTCAGCCTCGGTGATATCGAGCATAGTGTTGATCATGTCTATCAGGGTATCGCATTCCTCGATGGTGCTGGCGGCCATGTCCTTGTAATCCTCCAGAGACTTGTCCTTGAGCAGCGTCATTTCGGCCACCCCACGAATTCTCGCAAGCGGGCTTCTAAGATCGTGGGCAATATTGTCGTTGATTTCCCTCATGGCCTTGATAAGGAACTGGATGCGGTCCAGCATTCTATTGAATGCGGCCCCCAGTTTTTCAACCTCCCTGAACCGGCCCTTGACTCTGACTCGGCGATCGTAAGCGCCTTTGGAGATATCCTCAGCGGTCTCAGTGACCGCTTCCATGTCACCCAGCGCGCGCCGGGCGAGAAACCATCCGATAGCGGCTGAGGCCAATATCAGCAAACCGATGAGCATTAGAAACAGCGTTCGGAAGACGCCCAGATACTCATCTGCCTCATCAAGCGTGTCCCCCAGCTGCATGACGGTGTCCTTGCCAATAAAGGTAGATATCATTCGCGCCTTGTACTCGTGCCCAGGGACCGTGATGGTTTCCGCAATGTAATCGACTCCTTCGTCGTGCAGTCTCATCAGGGTCGCGTATTCGTCTCAACGGATCCCCATGAGGACATATCGGTTGCGGCAAGAACCTCTCCTTTCGGATTTAGAACACGGCGGAACTCCTCGGGTGCGTCTCCCGATTCCACTTCCCGGATCATTGCTGCTTTGATGCCTTCCAACCCTCCCTCCGCCATTACGGTGGTGTAATGCTTTGTCTTTTCCAAAAGGTCTTTGTCCACCCGATCCATTGTGAGGGAAAAGAGGCGGTAGTAAAGAACGAGAAAGCTTAAAGATGCAAGAATTGTAAATGCCACTGCATGGAGTAGCGTTAATCGGAAGAGCAAGGAACGTCTAAGACTAGTGAGTCTTCCTAAGAACATATCCAACACCGCGAACCGTATGAATCAACTTTTCATCGAAATTCTTGTCGATCTTGTCACGCAGGCAGCATATGCGGGCCTCCACGACATTGGTCTGAGGATTGAAGTCATAGTCCCAGACGTGTTCCATGATCATTGTCTTGGAAACGACCCGGCCCTCATTGCGAATGAGATATTCGAGGAGCGCAAATTCAAGGGGTTGAAGAAGAAGCTCATTGCCGCCTCTGGAGACCCTTCGAGTATGCAAGTCCAACGTCAGATCGGCCACCGCAAGCACCGACGCGGTGGTGGGGACTGTCGCACGGCGAATCAAGGCTTGAACCCGGGCAAGCAGCTCGGAGAATGCGAAGGGTTTAACGAGGTAGTCATCACCGCCGGTCTTGAGACCTTTCACCCGGTCATCCACGGATCTTCTGGCGCTCAGGATCAGGATCGGTGTGCCGATCTGGTTCTTGCGAACCTCCTCAATCAAGGTCAAGCCGTCCAGCTTGGGTAACATCAGGTCAACCACAGCCACGTCGTAGGGCTCTGTCAAGGCCAGGTGGAGTCCTTCCTCGCCGTCTGTTGCGTGGTCAACGGCAAAGCCCGCTTCCCTGAGGCCATTGGCAACAAACTGGGCAATCTTGATGTCGTCTTCTACTAACAGTAAACGCATGGCATCACCAAAAAAGGGCCGGAGCGGCTTTCAAAGCTCCAGCGTCAACTGAACCTGAAACAGGTTCTCCGCGTCGGCCGCATTGCTGTCCTCTTCCTTCTCGTATCGGGAAAAGCTGTACTGAAAGGACAAGGTGGCAAAGTCCCAAAAGGACAAGTTCAACCCCCCAACCATCCGGTATTTAATCACTTCGTCCTGGTCTCCGGCGCGGTCGTCATCAAACGTTTCGTAACGTGTTGCCAACTCGACGGTGTCCAGCAGCTCATAAGCAGAGCCCCACGACCCAGGCGCTTTCTTTGGCCTCCTGTTCGTCTTCATCCTTTTCCCGGTCCAGGGCGGCGATGTATTCGACATCCAGCTTGAGGTCCCATGAGGCGAGGGTGATTGCCCCCCCCAACGTTTGGTTTCGGCTGCCGCGGCCCGGTTCGCTGTCGTAAAAGGCGCTTAGAAAAAGTTTTCCCGGCAAAGGCACAAATGTGACGTTTGCAATGTAAGACTGAAAGGTCCCTTCATGATCCGGACCGGGTTTGGGCTCAAACGTGTTAAAATCTTCCAGGTTGTTTGGGATGGTCGAGTCCTTATAGATCGAACATGAAACATTCAGCCGCCAGAAATCAAGGTTGAGGCCGACCGTTCCACCGATTTCATTGATTTCGTAAAGGTCCTCGGTCAGCGGGCCGTCGATCAGATGGTTTTCAAATACGCCGAAGGGCAGCTGCCTCTTGCCCAGGATCACGTAGAGGGGCAGTCTGCATGGGTCTCAGGGAAAGAACGGCTTCATCGATGATTATTTTTCCGGACCCTCCCTGCCTGCCCACGTCTTCTGCCTCTATTGCGATCCTGGCACTGCTTTGGGTGTCAAAGAAGACTTCGAGGTCAAGCCCAACAGTGCTGATGAAAAAATCGGAGCTGTTGCCCCTGTCCTTGTCTCCCGACATCGGATACGTCGGCATACTCGTAGTTGAAATCGACAAAGGCATTCAATCGTAGCCTCTTTCTTAGGCTCTCCGGGAAGATCGAGCCTTCTGAGGGTTCATCCCCCTCTTCTTCAATCGTCTCCTCGCTTTCCTGAAGTAGCTGTCCAGGTTCACGGTTTTCACCTATTTCTTCGGCCTTTGCCCGACAAACCGGCCACAGGCATAGAGCCAGAAATACAATGAGTGTCGGCCAGACATAAGCCGGGTGTTCGGGTAGTTGTGATCTGTTTCTTATCCCAAGTCGAGACACGATGCTGCGACCGATTCCGATTAGCGCCGACAACCCAAGCGTCCAATTGTGAATCCGAAAGCCAAAGAGGCTATGACTGCAATGTCGGCCACTCGAATGGAAGGCCCTGACCTCTTCATGCTCAGTGCCAATAACCCCAATGGCGTAGATTATCATTAAAGAATTATAATAACATTACCGTCACATTACCATTTGATAATGTTTCAGGAATATTTTTAAACATCACCATAAGATAGACAAGCGCCGCCCCTTGCACCTACCATGTACTTTCGGTCCACTTCCTGGCGATTTCGTAATAGAGCTCCGCTGCCTGTTCAATTCTGCTGACAAGGCAGTATTCGTCGGTCTTGTGGGCCATCTCCGGTTCACCGGGGCCTAGGATGACGGTGGGCGGACGTCCAAAGGCCGGGGTTAGGAAAGAGGCGTCTGTAAAGTATGTGGCCGACCGCGGAATGGGTCGGGTACCCAAAGACGGGGCCACAATGTCGAAGACCTGCCGGACCCATTCGTTTTGAGGGTCCGTTGCGATACCCTCCACTGAGAGAATCTTTTTGACCTCCGAATCAGACCCGAGGATCGCCTGCATGCGCTCGATGATGGCGTCCTCGTCCTGCCCGGGAATCGTACGGATGTCAATCCCGATCGTTGCACGGTCGGGAACAAGGTTGACGTTTGTCCCTCCCGAAATGGTCCCCACATTGAGGGACGGCAACCCGAGCAAGGAATGAGGCTCAACCCCGAATTGGTAACGCTTCCAGCTGGACAAGGGCCCGTGCCGCCTTGTAAATGGCGTTGACGCCCTTTTCGGGCATGGAACCGTGGGCAGAGACGCCTTTGAACTGAGCCTCGATCCAGAGCGCTCCCTTGTGGCCAACCAAGGGGTAATTGGACGTGGGTTCGCCCACCACGATCGCGCCGATCCGGCCGAGGTCTTTCAGGGTTGCGAGGTGCGCGGCCCCTTTGGAACCGGTCTCCTCCCCGGCGGTCAGGAAAAGGACAAGGGATGGGCCTTTTTTGTCGGACCTGGCCAGACGGAGGGCTGCCGCCACCATGGCGGCGACCCCGCCTTTCATGTCACTTGTCCCCCTCCCGTACATCCGGTCCCCCTCGATCTCCCCTCCAAAAGGGTCCCTGCTCCAGGCCACGGACCCGAGCGGCACGGTATCGAGATGCCCGGTAAAGCAGAGTGACGGTCGGTCAGGGGCGGAGAGAAGTCGTGCGACCACACTGGTTCGGTCTGTGGCAAAGTCGTGGAAGCTTGACTTCGAATCCGGATTCCTTCAACAGTTCGCCGAGATAGCGGGCGGCATTTCGCTCATCGCCCGGCGGGTTGATGGTGTTAAACGTCACCAGCTTCCTGGTCAGACTGAGTGCATCGATATCCTTTTTCATCCTGGATCTCCTTTTCTGAAGGTAACCTTCCGGCGAGGCCGCATTCCATGATCGATTCACTCCCACAGAACAAGCTTCGTGTCAACTCATTGATGTCCGACCCATTCGGGAATTGACCTGGATGTTCCTACGGTCCTGTGTTAACCTTTTCTCGGATTTGGGAAGGACCTTTAGGGCAACCATAGGAGGAAAAGTCATGGGAATCCGTACAGTTGAGGAATACAAACAGAGCCTTCGGGATGGAAGAAGGGTGTATATTGGCGGCGAGAAAGTGGAGGACGTAACAAAACACCGGGTCCTGGGTGTCACGTGCGACACCATCGGTGCGGGATATGAATTGGCCTCATCGGGGGAGCCGGAGGTGCGGGATCTCCTGGTTGCGCCTCACCCTGTAACCGGTGAGCCGGTGAACCGCTTCTTCATCACGCCGAAGAACACGGAGGACCTGGCGAACCGCACGCGAATGATCCAGTGTCTGATTGAAATGACGGGAGGGCTTCCCTTCGGAAAGGATATCGGCACCGACTGCCTCAATGCCGCGTTCGTGGTGGCAGGCCAAATGGGAAAGAAGCAGTACCAGGAAAATGCCATGAATTTCCTGGAACACTTACGGAAAAACGATCTTCACACCTGCGGCGCGGTCACCTGTGTGAAGGGAGATCGGTCAAAAGAACCCTCCAAACAGAAGCACCCGGATTACTATCTTCATGTGGTGGACAAGCAAAAGGACGGGATTGTCGTCAAGGGTGCCAAGATTCACATTACCAGTGCGCCTGCCACAAACGAGATCATTGTGGTCCCCACCCGTCAGATGCGTGAAGGCGAGGAAGATTACGCCGTGAGCTTTGCCATTCCGGCGAACACCGAAGGCATAACGTTTATCTGTCGCAACGGGCGGGGGCCATGGACGGACCATGAGTTTCATCCCGACCGGCCTGTGCGGGAGCTGACGGAAGCCATGATCGTCTTCGACAACGTCTTTGTCCCCTGGGAGCGGGTGTTCATGTGCGGGGAGTGGCAGTTCTCCATGCTCCTGGCCTACACCTTTGCCACGTTTCACCGCTTCACGGCCATCAGCTACAAGATCCCGTCCGTCGAAGTGCTGGCCGGCTGCGCTGTTGCCATGGCCAAGTACAACGGGCTGTTCAAGGTCGGCCACATACGTGACAAGCTGGCGGACATTGCGGCCTACGTGGAGACCCTTCGGGCACTGACCAAAGCGGCCGCAAACGATCCGGTCATGTACGGGGACATCGCGGTCCCCAATCCGCTGATCGCCAACATGGCGAAGCTCCACTTCGCGAGCAAGTTTCATGCATTTATTGAGCTCATCCAGGACATCAGCGGCGGCATCATTGCAACCACGCCGGACAGGAAGGACTGGGAGAACCCCGACATCCACGGCTACCTGGAGCACTACCTGGGAGGGTCAGAGAAGTACAGCACCCTCGATCGAATGAAAATGATTCACGAAACCATGCGGCATGTCTGCTCCCATGACTCGGCGTTCCATGAGGTGACCACCGTCCACGCCGAGGGCTCCATGGCGGCCCAGAAGATGATGATTTTCCACGAGTCCCCTCTGAAGCGATATGAGGAAATGGCCAAGGTGGCAGCGGGCATCCTGCCCGTCGGCAGTCGGAAATGGGAAGGCAAATAGGAGAGCTCTATGGTGTTTTGACCATAGACTGAAGGCCCGGCGAGAGGGCAGAAGCTGAAGCATGTCCTCGAAATCTTGGATGGTGTCCATTTTCAGGAGGCCTTTTGGGCGGTTGTGGTGGCTTTCAGACGTGCCTTCATGACTTTTTCGACGTCTTTTCGCAAGGCGATTAAGGCTGATAAGCGTTCTTCTGGTGTCTGGCTTTGCCAGAAGTCCAAATCCCAACGCTCAGCATCTTCAAAGTCTGGGGCTAAATTCGCAACAATACGGCTTCGTCGAATACGTGACCGTTCCTTGATCCCCATGCGCGACTTCCCTCCTGACCATTGACAAACAAAAGCAAGCAAGCGTCGCCGCTTTGTGGACCGAAAAGAGCCCACCTGTCCCTGCAAGAACAAAGTTAGCACGGAAAGGGCTTTCGGGTCAACAGGTTAGAGCCGATAACCGTCAGTCACGACGCTTTGCAATGGCCGACATATCGTTGTAGACATGGCGGCTTCTAAATCAGGCTAAAAGCTCATAGCGGGCCCGCACGTCCGGGGGCATATCCTCAAGCCGATCGGCAGCCTCTTGCGGCGATACGGCCTCCAGCGACCCGTCGGGGTTTTGAACCACCACCCCACTATGGGTGAGCATGTGGTGGCGCGCCTTTCGCTCTTCCTTGTCAGGGCAGCAGATGATCTGGCACGAGCCGCAGGTCTGGTGAAGCCTGGTCTTCATCAGAGGATGGTAAAACCCTCCGCCACAATCCGGCCGCTCCCAATAGGCCTTGGCCGCCGGTTTGAAGACCGTGCGGAAGTCCTCATCCTTTTCCGGGATCGGGAACCGGGCCGGGGTCCACGTGGACCACTTGCCGGATGGGTGAAGGCCCGCAAAGCCTCCGCAGACATATTCGCAGCGGCTGTAGGCGCGCCGTTTGGAATAGGCAAACGATTCACCGCCGAGCGTGATGTGGGTCATCTCCTTCGGGTCCATGAGCCCTGACGGGCAGGAGGCCATGCACAGGCGGCAGCCGTCGCAGTAGTTTTCAGCTCGGGGGCAGTGGGTCAGTCGGCAAAAGGGATGCGGTCGTCACCGTTGCGCCAAGAATGATGGCCGCACCGTAGTCCCTGGAAATCACATTGCCCGACAGCCCGAACCATCCGATCCCGGAGCGCACCGCCAGGTATCTCAGAGAGATGGGGGGCATCAGGTCCCGAATGCCCCTGGGCGTATCGGACCGATACCTGACATTTGCGGCCAGCGGATGCGATGGGTATCCCTTTTGATCCAGGAAATCGGCCAACAGGAGACTGATGCCGCTTGCCAGGGTGTTCTTGAGCACATTGTCCTGCTCGTGTGAAAGAAAGTCCTTCTTTGAAAGAAACGGCGGGATGAGCGCCTGATCCAGTGGTACCGCAAACGTGACGGCGGACCTGGCCTCAGGCAGGACGTAAGTCAGATCTGCCGAAGGCGGTCCGCCCTCCAGGGTCTCGATCGTAGCGACGCCGGCGAGCGTGGCCCCTTGGCATTTCACGAAATCCATGACCAACTGTGACAACGGATCATTCATGGGTCCCTCCCATCCGGTTTTTCACCGAACCCCTGTATCCGAGTACCAGCGTTCCATCCATTCCCGAACATCCCTGGGAGGCTCTGAGGTCTTTTCGCGCCGCACGAGCACCAGGGACTGGGTCGGGCACTTGTAAACGCACACCCCGCAGCCGATGCACTTCTCGATATAGGCCTTTGCGGCCTTGCCCTTTTTGTTGGTGGCCATCGGCGAATCCTCCAGTCGGAGCGCGTCCACGGGGCAGCGCTCGACACAGAGACCGCAAGCCTTGCACGTCTCTTGGGATGTCGCACCTGGTAGTTGGAGACGTCGTGGCTCTTTGCGTGGTTCAGGACGTGGTAGGCCTCGAAGAAGAGACAGCAGCACTGACAGCAGTTGCAGATGGTGTCGGCCCCTTCCTGCCAGTTGGATATGGCGTGCACCAGACCCGATTCAGCCGCCTGCGTCAGGATCTCCTTGGTCTCTTCCCGGGTAATCTCCCGACCGAGGCCGTTTTCCACGATGTAGTGGCCCAAGCGTCCGAAATGGAGGCAAACCTCCATGGGGTGGTCGCATACCTCGGAATCCGGGTCGAGACGTTTGCGCTGTCGGCAGGGGCAATAGGAGACCGTGCAATAGTCCTGCGAGTCTACAAATTTGACCACGTCTTCGTATGGGAGGATCCTGCGGGGGTCTTCCACGGTGCGATCAATGGGAATCGCCCGCAACCCCTTGGTGTGGGCCTTGGCGAACTGGTCCATGAACCCGTCGTAGAAGTACTTGTTGAAAGGCTTGGCCGCGGCCGTAGTGGCTTCATCCGGATCTTTTGCCCAGTAGGGCCCCCGCATGAACACGAAAGAAGGCATCGTTCAGGCTGTAGCGAATCGAGTCTTTCTTTTGGCTTCGCCAGACCGCCCCCCGCCGGGCCAGGGCATCGAGCCTGGGTGCCAGCTCAGCCGGGGCCACCCCTTTCATTTGGGCCAGTTCCTCCAGGGTTCGTCCCGAGAAGGGGATGCCTGTCAGGAGCTCTGCCTCCTCCGGGCTGAAAAAGGCCTTGATGGTCGGCATCAGGTGTTCGGAATCCGGCAAGCCCCACCACGCTTTTCTCAACCAGGCAATCAACTTTTCGTATGGTTCTCTTCCGGACTGATCAGACATGGTTTTCTCCTTATCGGGATAATTTGTTTCGCATACAAATTAGACTCACGGCACAACACTTAATCCTTGATATCCTTCAGCAGACGTTTGAGGAGGACCTTCTCCTCCAGGCTCAGGGCTTTGAGAATTTCTTCATTGGCCTTTTGCCTTTCAGATACGAGTGTCGGCCTGCGCCCATTACGATCCGTGACATACCGGGCATCGCTCGGCGCAGGTGGGGCAGAGGAGATGGAATCGGTCGCAGAAGGTGATACGGGTCGTACTGGCGCAACATCCGTCGCAGACCGCCGGATCCATGCCCTTTGTGACCGGGTTGTAGAAGAGGGGAATCGACTTCTGCTTCTTTCCGACGGACACGCGACAAAGCACCTGGACGGCCGGCATCGAGACGATCATCAGGGCGCAGGGGATGACCTTCAACCGGATGCTGTACTTCTTCTGAAGGTCGTCTTTTTTGCGAGCCATCTCACCGGGGATCAGGTCGATTTTTTCCTGCCGTTCCCGTATGAGTTGGTCGGAAAGCCCGCTTCTTTCGAGACTCGACTTCATTTCCCTTCCCAGTCCGGCGTAGTATTCCTCCAGGTGGGTGACATCCCGTCGGAATCTCCTGTTCATGCTTTCCTCGAACAGGCTGATTTCCCGCATCAAGGCGGATCCCGCTTCTTTCTTGATGGAAGCAATCAGCCTGCGTAACCGCTCTTCGGACCAGGGCGAGAGCTTGGAATCGGGGACGAAGGTTCGGTTCGTGAGATGAAACGATTCCATCATGGCCGGCACACAGGCTCCTGTTTCCAGATGAAAGGGCAAAGAGATCAGACCTTCTTTTTGTTCGTCGCTCTGGGCAATGTACCTGCAGGTCAAGAACAAATAATGGCTGGTGATTTTCGCCCACTGTTCCACCCGCACCACACACCCTGAAAACTTGAAAGACCCGCGAACCAGGGCCTCGAAACCCTGGCTTTTCAGGTAATGAAACGCCAGTTGGTAGGCCACCCGAGGGACCCCCGCAGAGGCCGCATGGATGATTTTCTCCAGCAGCTCGGAACCAAAGGAAAGCTCGTAAAGGCTGTCCCCTGGGGGAGCGGTTTCGGAGGCCGGCTGAACATCCGGGCCGCTTTTCATGTGGATATGTTCGGCCGTCCCAAGCCTGGCGGAGAGGCTTTCCGGCATGAGCACTTCGAGGCCCCCAGGCCCCCTTTCCACGGCGGCATGGTGATGTTCGAAAAAGCGGAGGATGAATTCCTCGATCTCCACCGATGCGGGCTGCCCGTTTTGCGGATCAGATCTCATAGGTTTCTCCGAAAAGCTTTTCATCCAGGGCCTTGGTTTTTTCGTAGCCGGTCTTGAGCCGTTTCAGAGCGGATGCCAGGTTACCGAAGGCCCGTTGCCGTTGATCTTCTGTTTTCGCCTGGACCCAGATGTCGAATACCATCTCTGAAAATTCCTGTTCGCCTTTGATCCGGCCCAAGATCATGTCGATTTCGCCGATCACCATCTCGAACATGTTGATCTTCCTGTCCAGGATTTCCAGGATGTAGTCCTCCAGGCTCTCGGCGGTGCAGAGATTATAAATCAATACTTCCTTCTGCTGGCCGATGCGGTGGATGCGGCCGATTCGCTGCTCGATCTTCATGGGATTCCACGGAAGGTCATAGTTGATCATCCGGCTGCAGAACTGAAGATTTCGCCCTTCTCCTCCGATCTCCGTCGTGAGAAGAAGGTTCTTCTCCTCCCGGAACTGCCGGATCTGCTCCTCCTTCTGGGCATTGGCCATTCCGCCGTGAAACAGGGCGACCGGAATTTTCTCCCAGGCAAAGAAGTCGGAGAGGTATTCCAGGGTCCCCAGATACTTGACGAAGACGATCACCTTGTCCTCCGAAGCCCTGATGAGCTCCAGCAGAACCTGATTCTTGCGGGTATCCGCCATGGTGCGGCACAGGTTTCGGATGGCCTGGATTTCTTGACCCTGATCTGCTCCAAGCCCTCCCCTTTCGATCATCCGTGAAAGTGTGAGATCCACCGCACGCGGCGATGATCCTGCTTCTTCCAGCAGGGTCTTAAGCAGCATCCGGCTTTTGCCGTCAGCGAGGCCCGCTTCCTGGACAAGGGTCGTTATCCTGGCGTAGAGCTCCTTTTCGTTTGGCGTGGGATCCACCCGCACGGTGCGGGCAAAGCGGGGAGGAATGTCGATTTTGGCAACCGCCCGTGTATTGCGGATCATCACCTCTCCAAGAAGCTCCCTGAGCTTTTCCCGGTTCCTCGGGATCGGTAGGGTCCCCCCGGGTCATGAACTCATTGCGGAAGGCGGATGCTGTTTTCAGTTGTCCGGGTTTCAAGAGGGTGATGAGGTTGAAAAGCTCCAGAAGGTTGTTTTCCACCGGGGTTGCGGTCAGAAGGAGCAAAAAACGTTTCTTCAGGTCATTGATCAGCTTCCAGTTCTGGGTATTGCGGTTTTTCAGGTGGTGGGCTTCGTCCACGATGACGATGTCGTATTCCCGGTCGACCACGATGTCGTAGTTTTTCTTGGACTTGGCCAGGTTGATGGAGGCAACGAGGAAGGGTTCGTGCCAGAAACCGTCTCCCCTGGCACGATAGCCGGGGTCATCGGTGGAGGGAAACGCCAGAGCGAATTTTTCCCGGAGCTCATCGCGCCACTGGCTGACCAGCGGCGTCGGGGACCAGGATCAGGCCGCTCTTTACCATTCCCCGCTGAATGTACTCCTTTAAGACGATCAGGGCTTCAATGGTTTTTCCCAGGCCCACTTCGTCTGCCAGCAGCGCGCGCCCGCGATATCGTTTGAGCACCTTGCGGGCCGTCTCCTCCTGGTACCAGAGGGATTGGACGTTTCGGAGCGAGCCAAAGCAGATCAATCGGTCGAAGGTCTCCTTGAGCCGTGTCTGATGGGCCTGGATCGCAAGCTCATACCTTTCCGGAGAAGATGGGAGGCTTTGCTCCAGTGCCTGACGGAAGGCACCATCGTCGAGCTCCAGGATGACCGGGTATGCGGGGGATATCCGGTTTCGGGACAGGGGAAGGTGGGGCAGGCAGGCGGCGAATCGGCCTTGTTCGCAGGGGTGGCCCCTTTTACCGAGGATGCCTTGTGAACGGGTTTGGCCTCCTGTTTTGGTTTCAGCGCATCCTTTCCCTCCAAGCGGCTTCGGCACACGGCCTGCATCTGGGTCAAAAAGGTCTTTGTCGTCCGTTTTCCCCTGGTTTTCATACTGTGGGATTCGGTGAAGCCCATTGTCGGCAACCTTTAGCGCCTCTTCGATCCGGCCGGACCGGAAAAGCAGATCGCAAAGGGGAGGGTAATGGTCTATGGGCAGTTGGCCCTGTTCATAAAGGCCCAGAAGCCCCTTCAGCTGGACGTCGTCCCGGCCCATAAGGGAACCCAGAAGCACCATCTCTGCGAGGGCCTCGCGGTTGAAGGGAGCCAGACGAAGCACACGTGTCAGGGCATTCAGCGCGCTGTCGTACGCCTCGTCCTGTCTCAGGCTTTCGGCCTCGTAGAGGAGGAAGTCCAGCTTGTCCCGCCGCAGGAGCTGTTCCTTCCGGACCCGCTTCTCTTTCTGTTTGGCCTTTCGTTTGGCGGTTTTCTTGTCGGCTTTGGACTGGGCCATGGCAGCATCCTGCGAGAATCGTCGCACCAGAGATGATTTTCTCTAACCGGCTATTCTGCATCCTGTCAATATGGAATTATTCTCTTGCCATGAAGGGGGTTGACAGGTTCGAGATACCTGTCTACCATGTCGTCATAAATCAACGAAAATGACGACATGGTAGGCAGGTATGCTGGAGAGAATTTTCAAGGCCCCGGATCTAAGCTTTTTTCTGATGGGGCCGCGGGGATGCGGCAAGACAACATGGCTAAGGGGTGCTTTCCCGGATGCTCACTGGATCGACCTGCTGGCCGAACACATCTACCAGCGGCTGCTGGCCAACCCAGGGCTTTTCGCCGAGGAGCTGCGCCCTCTTCAAACCGGCTCGTGGGTTGTGATTGACGAGATCCAACGGCTGCCCAATCTTCTGAACGAAGTGCACCGGTTTATCGAGGAAAAGCGACTGCGTTTTGTCCTCTGCGGATCAAGCGCTCGCAAGCTGAGAAGGGCCGGGATCAACCTGCTTGCGGGGCGTGCGCTTCGCCGGTTCATGCATCCGTTCGTGCCCGAAGAGCTGGGGGTGCATTTCGATCTTGAGGAGGCGCTCAGGGTCGGGACATTGCCCATTGTTTGGGATTCGACAGCCAGAAATGAAGTGCTTCAGGCATACGCCCAGCTTTATTTGAAAGAGGAGATACAGGCCGAGGCATTGGTAAGAAATCTCGGCGGGTTTGCCCGATTTCTGCCTCTGGCCGCCCTGTTTCACGGCCAGACGGTGAATGTGACGAATATCGCACGGGAAGCGGAGGTCGCCAGGACCACTGTATCAGGCTATCTCGACATCCTGGAAGAAACGCTTTTGTGCTTCCGGCTCTCGGCCTATGAGGCCAAGGCGCGAGTGCGGGAACGAAAATTGCCGAAATGGTACTGGTGCGACCCCGGCATCGTTCGTGCGATGAAGCGCGCAACTGGAGACGTCCTTGCGGAAGAACGGGGTGCATTGTTCGAGGGATTGGTCGCACAAACGTTGCGGGCCTACCAAGATTACCGAGGGATCTGCGACGAGATCTGCTATTGGTCGACTACGGGCGGGTCACGCACCGAAGTGGATTTTCTCCTGATTCGCGGCGGCGAAATGGTGGCTATCGAGGCAAAATCCGGAAGGAATTTCACCGAGTCCTGGTGCAAGGGGCTCCGGGCAATTTCGGAGGCAAGACCGGTGAAACGCCGCATCGTTGTCTACCCCACAGGACCTGTGCTGCGCACTCAGGACGGCATAGATGTGTTTCCTTTTGAGCACTTTGCCGGCATCCTGGCGAAGGGCTCCCTATAGATGCAAATTTTCTTGACCATTGTCATTTCGTTACAATAATCTTGTAACGGATAAATTGTAACAAGGTGCTTGGCAGGTCCTGTTCCATCTGGACCCGTCTCCCTTTCTGTTTGGCCTTTCGCTTGGCGCTCCCTTTGTCTGCTTTGGATTGGGTCATGGCATCATCCCGTGAGAATCGTTCCACTCGATATGCTTCCGTTTAACCGCCTATTCTGAACCCTGTCAGTATGAAATTGCGCTTTGGACCCGGTTTCTTGTGAAAAAAGTTGCAAAACGGTCTTGACACTTACAAGAAGTTCTGATATTGCTCCTCTGCTGAATAATTGGCCAAAGTAAAGGGCAAGAGCGTGGGCATCGAACCTATAACCGGCTAACAAGCGCGAGCTTTCGGTCTTATTCTTGAAAATTGAGGGTGGAGAGTCGAATTCGTCTCATCTGCCTGCGTGTGAAGAAACAGCCATCTAAACAATTAATTAGGAGAGGAAAGCTATGATTAAACCGCATGGATCTGACAAACTAAATCCGCTGTACGTCCTGGACGATAAGAAGCGCGCCAAACTGCTCAAGGAAGCAGAAGGTCTGCCCTCCATCGTCGTTAGTTCCGCAGCGGCAGCTAATGCCGTAATGATGGGCGCCGGCTATTTCAACCCCCTTACCGGCTACATGAATGCGGCAGACGCCATGAGCGTGGCCAAAGACATGAAAACCACAAAGGGGCTTTTCTGGCCGACGCCCATCGTAAACATGGTAAAAGACGCCTCCGCCATTAAGGGCGCGAAGAAGATTGCCCTCAAGGATCCCAATGTGGCCGGCAACCCCGTCCTCGCGATTCAGGAAGTCGAAGCCATTGAGGAAATCAAAGCCGACCAGATGAAGATCATGACCCAGTCGATCTTCCGGACCGATGACCCGAATCACCCCGGTGTCAATGCATTCAACACCGTCGGGAATATCGCCATCTCCGGTCCGATTCAGGTCCTGAGTTACTCCTATTTTGAAAAGGATTTCCCGAGCACCTTCAAAACCGCATATGAAATCCGCGATGAAATGAGCGCGCTGGGCTGGAACAAGGTTGTGGCCTTCCAGACCAGTAACCCCATGCACCTGGCCCATGAGGAACTCTGCCGCATGGCCTACAATGACGAAAAGGCCGACGGCATCCTGATCCACATGCTGCTCGGAAAACTGAAAGCCGGCGACATCCCTGCCGACGTCCGCGATGCCTGCATCCGAAAGATGGTGGAGCTATATTTCGAGCCCAACACCGTCCTCATCACAGGATACGGCTTTGACATGCTGTACGCCGGCCCGAAAGAGGCGATCCTTCATGCGGTCTTCCGGCAAAATACAGGCTGCACCCATCTGATCGTCGGCCGTGACCATGCAGGCGTAGGCGACTATTATGGTCCTTTCGACGCCCAGACCATCTTTGACGATGTCCCCAAGGGTGACCTGCAGATTGACATCTACAGGGCGGACCATACCGCATGGTCCAAGAAACTGGGTAAGGTCGTCATGATGCGCGATGCCCCGGATCATACCAAGGACGACTTTGTACTGCTCTCCGGAACCAAGGTGCGCGAAATGCTGGGCAATGGGGAGTCTCCCCCTCCGGAATTCTCGCGTCCGGAAGTGGCCCAGATACTCATCGACTACTATCAGGCCATAGACCAGAAGAAGTAGACGTCGTTCACCCCATAGCTCGTCATTCGCTCTAATTGAGAGCCCGCTCCCTTCAAGGGGCGGGCTCTTTCTTTGGAAACTTCAGTCGTTCATGCGGTACTCGCCGTTCAGGGCCAGCACGCAGCTCTTCCAGATGCGCTCGTACTGCTCGGCGGCCGGAACGGCCTTGATGAGCATGATCTCCCGGCAGAACGTCCGCTGGTCTTCCCGGGTAACGTGCATGCCATAGATTTGCAAGGCAAAATGTGCGAAGTCGCGCACCATGAAATCGAAGACCTGATTGACGATGTCGGGGTCGATTTGGTCCAGTCCGGCCTGCTCGAGGATGAGCTGGCCGTAGACCACGATCGCGAACATCTCACCAAGCGGCAAGGAAAAGGAGGGGTCCATGTCCTGCTGCTTGTCCGGGCCGGCCGAGGCGAGCATCTCCTTGAAGAACGCAATCTGGCGCCTGAAGGCCGCCACGTTGGGCAGGTGGGCATTGGCCGCGAAGGCCGGCTCATAATCGTGGAACCGGATCGACCCCAGGCCCTTGGCCGGCCCCTGACGGAAGAGAAACACATCGTCCCTGTCGTCCAGCACCGGCGGCACCGGGGGGTAGGCGGCAGGGTTGAAGAAATAGCTCTGCATGAACTTGCGGATGAGCTGAACGTTGACGTGCACCGTGCCCTCGAGCTTTGACGGCCCGCGGATGTCGGCCGCCCCCATGGAAAAATAGGTGTCCTTCTCGAAGCCTTTGGCCGCGATGACGTCCCAGAGCAGGTTGATCACCTCCTCGGCCTGCAGGGTGACCTTCATCTTGCTCGTCGGGTTGTAGAGCAGGTAGCGCCGGTCCGTTTCCGAGGCGTTGCGGAAATAGTCGGTGGCGCGTCGCTGGTAGAGCTTCATGCCCACCAGGCGCAGCCAGGCGTCCATGAAGTTCCTGCGGACGTGGGGCATGTCGGTGACGTGCATCCCGTAGAGGACGCGGTTGGCCGCGTGGGTGATCGCCTCGTAGAAGCAGTGCTCGGCCACACCGATGGAGGCCGGGCCGATGTTGAACTTGCCGATGTTCACGGTGTTCAACGCCGCGTCCCAGGCGTCCGGGCCTCGGGAGAGCAAGTCGTCCGTGCCGATCGGGTAGTCCCGCAGCGCGAAGTTAGCCACGTACTCCTGGTGGGAGATCACGTTCTTCTTCAGCTCGTAGGCCTTGTGCCGGTAGTTGGTCACGAAAAAGGCGTAGTCGTCGCTGCCGTCCTTGATCCTGCCCAGAGTGGAGACCATCTCGGCCTCGTTGCCGTTGCCGATGTAGTACTTCTCGCCGTTGGCCTTCCAGGCCCCGTCGCCGGCGGGCGTCAGAGCCGTCTCGGTCCCGTAAATGTCGGCGCCGTGTGCGCGCTCCGAGAGCCCGAAGGCGAAGATCGCCCCCTGCCGGAGGAGCTCGGCGGCCCTGCGTTTCGCCGCTTCGTTGGCGCTCATCCAGATCGGCCCCAGCCCCAGGATGGTCACCTGGAAGCAGTACCAGTACCCCAGCCCGTAGAAGGCCAGCAGCTCGCTGTACTCGCTGTTGCGGGCCGTATCCCAACGGCAGTCCGGGTCGCCGCCTGCGTACGCCCGGGGCGTGAGCAGTTTGGAGAAGATCCGCTCCGCGGCGATGAAGTCGACGAACTCCCGGTACCAGACCTTCTTGTTGAAGTCCTCGGTGAGCCGGGTCTTGCCCATGCTCTCGAAGAAGGCGACAGTCTTTTCCATGACGGCCAGTGAGCCCGCGTCGGCCAGAAGGGTTTTCAGCTTTTTCGGTTGCAGCAGGAAATTCATCGGATGGTCCTTTCGTCGTGTGCGGTTAACGGATCGGTGTCAAAGGGTGCCAACTCATCTTTCGAGTTGCTATCATACAGGAGCCGGCCTTGTAGGTCAAGGATGGAGCCACTCCATGAAGCCACCAAAAACTACCAAAATAACGGAATGCCGTTTTTCAGGAAATGCCGGGTGTATGTTGCGTGGTAGTCTTCACGCCAGAGATTGGCCGCCTCGAGATTCACGCGGTCCAAGGTGGGTTTGTCGTCAATGAAAACAGCGGCGTCTTTCAAGTCTAGCGCGTCTGGGTTCAGGAAGAGGGAGGTTAAGGCAACGGATTGGCCGCCTTGAAACAGGGGCGAACGCAGCGTTTGGAAGTCAAGGGCTCTTAGGCTTGCCAGGAACAGGGTGTTTCGTTCGTTTTCGACTCCTGGTGTTGGCAATATTTTGGTTTCAAGGCCGGCAGCCCTCAGGGTTGCGTAAACGGACCTGCCGGGAGCTCCGATGTTGTCGGTCAAGAACCCGTTGAAGTTTACGATGATCAGGCCGTCTTTGTTCAGAAGGGATTTTGCCTTCCTAAAACATTCCAGACTCAGCACGTGCGGCGGAGGTAAGTCGCCCTTGAATACATCGAAGAATATGAGGTCATAGGTTTGTCCGGTCGTTTCCAGATAATGCCTGGCATCGTCAATAATAACCTTTACCTTGGGGTCCAGGTAGAAATATTCTTGGGCGACCTTTACGATCCGCTCATCTAGCTCCACCGCATCCACGCTGAGCTTCAGATCGTTTTGCAGCACATTGGCCATTGATCCGCCTCCGAGACCGAGCAGCAGCGCTTTGGAGCTTGCCGGCAATTTACTGGCTGCGGAAGCTGCGAAGGGGACATAGCTCAGCCTCGCATCACCGGTATAGGTATCCAAGATGGTCTGCCCCATCCTGTTCACAAACAACACCCGGTCGTTTGCCGGACTGCCGGCAGCGGTTTTGAACACGTCTGCCACCAGCACCTGTCCGAGCAGGCCTTCGGAGTAAGCCAGGATTTTTACATTGGCTGAAGAGGCCGCCACGTTTCTCTGTGAAAAAGAGAAAAGCAGGAACACGACGAAAAGGAGCGCGGCATATTTCTTTTTGGAAAGCAGTTGTAAGAAAGGGACGGTTCCAACCACCATTCCGATGAAGATGGAGGGCCCCGTCAGCCCAAACTGGGGAATTACCAAAAAACCCATGACCGGCAAGGCCACGATGCCACTTGCCGAAGAGATGGTAAAGACTGCTGCCGGTGGCAGCGCCGGCGCGATCTGGCCCGGCGGTCACGTAACGGATGAGCAGGGTAGGCGCCATGCCCAGAAATAGCAGGGGCGGTAAAACGAGCGGAAGACTGACCAACACTACGGCGATGCGCATATCCATCCCCGTAAGAGCCAGTGTGATGCGCTGCGACGTGAAGTGCATGAGAAGCAGAAGTGTGGCCGAAATCAGGAATACCCAATGGATGGTTTCGATCTGCGGATACTTGTCGGCCAGCCGTCCGCCAACGTAATACCCCAGGGCAAGGCTCAACAGCGTAATGCCGATGATTGCAACCCACACATACAAAGAAGCGCCAAAATAGGGCGCCAGCATGCGGGCAGCCATCAATTCAACGGCCATCACTGTGGCACCTTCGAGGGCGGCAAACAGGTAAACGGATCTTTTTACCTGGGGCGTTTTGGGAAACGGCGTCTTTCCCTTTTTCCTTGCCTGGGCAATGACTTTTGCGGGTTGTGCTGCAGGCAACTCCGAGGGAAGCATTTCGGGTTTCTCGGACGAAAGAGAGGTTTTAATCGCGTATAAAGCGGGCAATAACGCCAATGCGATGCCGGTGATCATCGCCGAAGCTTTCAGCCCCAATTCGGGTATCCAATGAAATCCAAACAAGAAAGTGGCGGCTATACCGCCGAGGGTAGAGGTGAAATAGACCGTGCCGGCCGCGTTCCCAACGGTCTCCATGTTTTGGGTCATCAAACGAACCGCCAGGGGGCCGACCAGGCCGAAACAAAGCATGGGCGGCGCCAGCAACAGGAGACAGGCGATGCAGATTCCGGTAATCAACCCCATATGCGAAGTAATAGAAATAAAAGCAGATGCGGCGGCCGGAAGGGCAATCACCAGTATTGACGCTATTCCCAGTATCAGCACCAACCGTTTTTCTGATGCCTGCTTTGCGGCAAGTCGTCCACCGAGATAATACCCCGCTGTCAAGCCCAGTACCGTTATAGCCAGGACTGCCGTCCATACATACAAAGAGCTGCCGTAGAACGGCGCCAGCAATTTGGCTCCCATGAGCTCCACGGCCATCAATGACGCGCCTTCGACCAGTAATAAAAAGTAAAGAAACCAGGCTGTTCGTATCATTTTTGAGGGGATAAGGATTCGTTTTCAGCGGGACGGAGTATAGGGGATTGTGCGTTTCTGTGTCAAGGGGAGCTCAGAACATCATGTCTATATCGAAATTCTTTTGCCCTCCAAGGGGATTTGTGATATCGAAACCCGTACTTTCAAATCCAAATCCTGTCTTCCTTTTCTGTTCCGTGCAGTTGGGTAGATAGAAACGTTTTCAAAATTCCAAGAGGTGCTGAAATAGTGGATAGATCGGTTTATTCAAGTGTAGGAAAAAGAGAAGATACAACGGGTATTGCCAGAAGAGTGGCACAGATCAGCGTCTCGGCGATCAAGCAGATGCCCGTTCTTGCAAGCAAACTTGAAGGCTGCATTTCCTTAGGCCAGGGTATCCCATCTTTCGGAACCCCCTCCTTTATTCGAGAAAGCATTATCGCGGCCCTGAAGGATGACGACCTTATCGGCAAATATTCTCTCCAGCCGGGAATCCCTGAGCTGAAAAGGGAAATCGCCGGATATCTCCGCCGGGACAGGGGGATAAACGTGGATCCGGAAAGCGAGCTTTTTGTGAGTTGCGGGGCCATGGAGGCCCTTGCCGCAGTCATTTCCACCGTTGTGGAGCGGGACGATGAAGTTCTCATCCCTTCTCCAAACTACTCTTCCCATATTGAACAGATACTGTTTGCGGAAGGAAAACCGGTTTTTGTCCCCCTGATTGAAGAAGAAGGATGGCGACTGGATATGGAAGGTTTCAGGAAGGCCATGAGTAGAAAGACGAAAGCCATTCTGCTCTGCAACCCCATGAACCCTACAGGCGCGGTCTTTCCTGAAGAGGATTTAAAGGCCCTGGCGGAAATGGCCCTGGAACGGAATCTTTTTATCATTTCAGATGAGGCCTACGATTTTTTGCTCTACGATGGCCTTCCCCATTTCAGCCTGGCGTCTATTCCGGAGCTGAAGGAACAACTGATTACCTGCAAAAGTTTTTCAAAAATGTATTGCATGACCGGCTGGCGGGTGGGCTACATGGTCGCCGCAGGCCGGATTGTTGACCAGGTACTGAAGGTCCATGACGCCTTTGCCATCTGTGCCCCAACCATCTCTCAGTATGCAGCCCTGGCCGCCCTGAAAGCCACCAACGGAAAGGATGGAGAGGGGGACCGTTTCATCCAAAAACTGGTGGAAGCGCTGCACGCAAGGCGAGATCTGATCTGCGACCGCTTGGATGGCCTTTCCCATCTTTTTTCGTATCAGAGGCCGAAAGGCGCCTATTACGTCTTTCCAAGAATCAGGCTGGATAATGAAAATGATATGGAACTGGCCTTACGGTTACTGTATGAAGCTAAAGTCATCACTATTCCCGGAAGTGGGTTTGGTCCCACGGGCGCCGGCCATATTCGATTATCCTTTGGCGCTCCCGAAAAGGAGATCCACAAGGCTTTCGACCGGATAGACGAATGGGCTCATCAAAACCTAAAATGAGAATTGCTGTTCGGAGCTATCAGAGGTTGACAACGAACAGGAAGTTCAGTAGAAATGAAAAATTTTTGACCTTCGGGGCTCGAAAAGGAAACACTGAGACACTGATAAAAGGAAAGCCGGTTTATATTCTCGTGTGAAACGTGAAAAGCGAATATCGAAAGAAGGTGTCTTTTTGGTTGCGGCAGTGGTGCATGAGGAGGGGTTCCAAACATGGGCGGGCACGTTGTGCTGATACAGTTGGTGGTGAATGGAATCGAACATCGGGTGCATACGTTCACCGGTGCGACATTGCTTGATCTGTTGAGGGAACAGCTGGGCCTGAAAGGGGTGAAGCGGGGATGCTCCGCCGGTCAATGCGGGTCGTGTACGGTCCTGATGAACGGAAAAGCTGTAAACGCCTGTCTGGTTCCGGCCGTTCGCGCAGACGGGAAGCAGATTGCCACGGTGGAGGGCCTTGAAGGGGTTGACGGTCTGCATCCACTTCAAAAGGAATTTGAGAGCAAGGGCGCGGTTCAATGCGGGTTCTGCACACCCGGGATGCTCATGTCTGCAAAAGCCCTTCTGGATTCCGTTCCAAACCCGGCCAGAAAAAAGATCAAAGAAGCCCTGTCCGGCAACTTGTGCCGTTGTTCCGGTTACAAAAAGATTATTGAAGCGGTGGAGGCTGCATCGAAGAGGGTTTGACCGAACCTGCAATCCGTCACCAGGGGATTTGGATACAACAGCCGGAGTGCGTTGATGAAACAGACATTTAAAGTGGTCGGCAAGGGCCATCCACGACACGAGACCAGAGACAAGGTCAGGGGAAAAGCGGTCTATACGGACGATCTGGAATTTCCCAACCTGGCCTACGGCGCCATCCTTCGAAGTCCTTATCCCCGTGCGCGTGTCCTGGAAATCGACGATTCAAAAGCCAAGGCCCTCCCCGGCGTGCTTGGTGTTCTTTTGCCCGGGGATGTCCCTCAAAAACGGTACAACTGTTCCGGGAACCCCCCCTCCCCTTTAGCCAAACAGGATGAGAGGATTCTCACGGATTCTCCCCTTGCATGTGGGGGACCGCATTGCAGCGGTGGCCGCTGCATCTTACGAATTGTGTCAAGAAGCGCTCTCGCTTATTTCCGTCCGGTATGAGCCCCTGTCTCCCGTTTTGGATCTTGACGAGGCGCTTTCCAAGGACTCGCCCGTCCTTCATCCGGAAATCAGTCCCAACAATATTTTCAATAAAATCGAGGCGGAGCTGGGAGATGTGGAAAAAGGATTTGCCGACTCGGATCTGGTACTGGAGGACGTTTTTGAAACGCCCGGGATCTTTCACGCGTGCATGGAGACGGTTTCCTGCATCTGCGATTTCACCAGAGGAGAAGGTCTCGTCGTCTGGAGCAATTCGCAGACCCCGTTTCAGGAGAGGCGAATCCTTTCAAAGATCCTCGGACTGCCCGAAAGCAGGGTCCGGATCATCAAGCCCATGATGGGAGGCGGGTTTGGTTCGAGACAGCAGCTTCACAACCAGATTGTCGGCGCCCTCCTCTCCGGACTCGTGAAACGACCCGTTAAAATCGTAAATACCAGGGAAGAGGAGATGGTAGGAACCTGCGTCAGGCACGCGTCAAAATGTCGTGTCAAGCTGGGGGTTTCAAAGGAAGGCCGAATCCAGGCCATTCAGGCGGAAGTACACCACAACTGCGGCGCCTATGCCACCCACAGCCCCATCGTCCTCGCGGCCCAGAGCCGCAAGGTTCCCTACCGGGTTCCCCATTACCGGTACGATGGATATTGCGTGTACACCAATTATCCTGTGGCCGGGGCCATGAGAGGATACGGCAATCCGCAATTGTCCTTTGCAAGGGAAGTCCTTCTGGACCGAGCGGCCCGCAAATTGAACATGGACCCTGTCCTATTCAGGATGAAAAACCGGATTTTTCCCGGAGACACCGTTCCCGGTTCCCCCCTTGTATTGGAGAGTTGCGCTATCAAAGAATGTATTGAGGCAGGTGAAGAAATCCGAAACAGGATTGACCGGGAAGAAAATGCCGATCCGGAAAGGCGCGGCAAAGACATTGTGGAACGCTGGGGAATGGCCCTGGCCATGCATACGTCCGGCCCTTCAAACAATACCGGCATGAGCTCCGCCGTCATCATGATCCATTACGATGGAAGCGCAACGCTGCTGACCGGTTCCGCCGATATGGGTCAGGGAAGCGAGACGGCCCTCAGCCAGATTGTGGCCGAGGTGTTGGGAATTGCATTGGCCGACGTGAGCGTCACCGCTGCGGACACCATGCATACGCCCTACGAAACAGGCTCTTTCGCCAGCAGTCAGGCCTATGTGGCGGGGCATGCCGTGCATGCCGCCGCCATGGAGGTGATCGAACAAACCAGGGCTTCTCTGGCTGCCCGCTACGGGGTGGAAGCATCCCACATTACCCACGAAAACCAACAATTTCGATTTGTTAAAGAGGGAAAGCCCGTTTCCCTATCATTTAAGGAAGCCATTTCAGAAACACATTTCGGGGAAACCGGGACCGTGGTGATCGGCAGATCCAGCTTCAAAGCCATTCACAGCGCACCGCCGTTTGCCGCCTGCTGGGCCAAGGTCGCTTTTGACCGACTCACAAACAGTATCGAGGTGCGCCATGTGATTGAGGTTGCGGACGTGGGAACCCCCATCAACCCGGACATTGTGACGGGGCAGATCGAAGGGGGCATTGCCATGGGACTGGGTTATGCCCTGATGGAGGATCTGGAAATGGACCAGAGGCTGTCAAAGCCCCTCACCAATGATCTGCTGGCCTTGCAAGATTCCCACTACCATGGACATGCCGGAGATCCATACCCATATTGTTTCGAGCTTTGAGCCCAGTGGTCCTCTGGGGGCAAAGAGTGTGGGAGAAATGACGGTCATTCCGGTGGCCCCCGCCATTGTCAATGCGGTGGCTGCCGCGACCGGTGAAGATATCTCCCGGCTGCCCCTTTCAAAATATTTCAATATTGGAAAGTCGTTGTGAGCACAGAAATGGAATGCAGAGAGGTTCATATGAGAGCAGATGATCCGCGATATATGTCGCCGGATTCCGTCAAATCGGCCACGGATTTATTTGCCACCGAAAAAAATGCTGCATATCTGGCCGGTGGAACCGATCTGATGCCACTTTTTAAAAACGGGCTTTGCCGACCATCCTGTTTGATCGATCTGGAAAAGGTTCATGACTTGAAGAAGATTGAAGAGAGGGGGGACGGGCTGTTTATCGGCGCCATGGCTGACCTTGCCCGGGTGGCCGAAGAGAAAACCATAAACCGTCTGTTCCCTTCGGTGGCCCACGCCGCGAGGAGCGTCGGGTCCCCGCAGATCCGCAATATGGCCACCATCGGCGGCAACCTTCTCCAGGAAAGACGGTGTATCTATCTTAATCAGAGCGAATTCTGGAGAGAGAACATCGACCCCTGTCATCGGCTTGGCGGGAACGGTTGCTACCAGATCCCCAAGGCAGGGGAATGCCGGGCCCTTTATTATTCCGACCTGGCGCCCATATTGATGGCCTATGAAGCCCGAGCTGTGGTCTATGATGGCGTATCCCATGGCGAAGAGCCCATCGAGGACCTGATCCATCGCCATTGTCACGGCAACCTGGGCGGATGTCTGGTCGAGGGAATCCTGGTTCCCCACAGGTCTGACGGGTCCATGCGGAATATTTATGAAATACGGTGTTCGCCATGCCATTGATTTTGCCTTTTCCAATGTAGGGATACGCTTTACGCCAAAGACAAAGGAAGGAGAACGCGCATCCCTGGCAATCGTGGTGGGCGCCGTGGCCCCAATGCCCGTTCGCCTCGAGGAAACCGAAAAAGAGGTATTAATGAGCCTGGCCGAACCTGCGGTGGATAGAGAACGGCTTTTTTCTTTTGCACTCAAGGAACTTCAATCCCGATCCGCCATGATCAGGGAGTTCACGGTTTCCCTGAAAGGAAAACGAAACGCTCTCCTGATTATTGTGGATGCGTTGAGGGCATTTTTTAACGCTCTCGAGAAATAGTGTTTTGACGGACCAAAGACCACATTGGCAATCAAAGCCTGTTCTTAAAGAAATCATCAGGGATTTGAAAAAATTCCTTTCCCGGGAAGACATCCTTACGGGGGAGCGTTGACCGCCGGCTATATTCCTATGATGCAGGCACCCTTTGGAAGCACACCCCGGACCTGGTGCTCTTTCCCCGGTCCACACGGGATGTGGTGGAAATCATGAAGATTGCCTACCAACATGGTATTCCCGTAACGCCACGGGGGGCCGGCACCAACCAGAGCGGAGGATCGATCCCCATTCAAGGGGGAATCGTGCTCTGTTTCTCACGTATGAACAGAATTCTTGAGATAGACCGGGAAAATCGCACGGCGCTGGTTGAGCCGGGCGTTGTCCTGCAGAACCTGAACCTGGCCCTTAAAGAACAGGGACTCTATTTTCCTCCGGATCCTCAGAGCTTCTTTGCCGCCACCATGGGCGGCATTATCGCTGAAAATGCAGGGGGGCCCGTTTGCGTCAAATATGGCGTGACCAAACAGTATATTCTCTCCTTGACGGTTGTCCTCGCCGATGGACAACTTGTTCAGTGCGGGGGCCACACCATGAACAATTTCTGCGGTTACGATCTGGCGACCCTGATGGTCGGGTCGGAGGGGACCCTCGGGTTGGTCACCCGCGCGAGAGTAAGGCTCCTGCCTCTGCCCGAGGCAAGGTGCACGGTGGCCGCAGCCTTTGAAAGCGTTCAGGCGGCCGGACAGGCGGTCCATAGCGTCATTTTCCATGGTGTTATCCCGGCCAAAAGTGAACTGATGGACAACTGGATCATACGAAAGAGCGAGACGCTTGAGCCCGGTGGGATTTCCTCTCGAACGCTGAAGCGGTGATTCTGTTTGAAACAGACGGAACAAAGGAATCCGCACTGCTGGAAGCCGAGACCATTGAGAAACTGTGCTATACCTGCGGGGCCACATGGTCCCATCGGGCTCGAACACCCGAAGAGGCCGATAAATTCTGGACGGCACGACGGGCGGGCTTTGCCGCGGCCTTTTCTTCTGCCCCCAACATTCTGACGGAAGACATCGTCGTTCCCCTGAGAGAGATACCCGCCCTGTTGACAGGGATCAAGGAAATCTCTGAAAAACATGGGGTTGTGACGGTGGTGCTTGGACATGCGGGGGACGGCAATATGCACCCGGATATCCTCACGGACCGAAATGACCCGGAATGGTTTAAAAGGGCGGAAAATGCCTTGGAAGAGATCATCGACCTGGCCATCCGGCTGGATGGCGTCATTTCAGGGGAACACGGGATCGGGCTGGAAAAAAAGCGATATATGGCGCGATCCATGGACCCGGCCGCCATCGCGGTATCCAAAGCGATCAAGCATTGCCTTGATCCAACGGGCATCTTGAATCCGGAAAAAATATGGTCCCATTAAACAGTGGTGAATCAGCTAGCCTTTTCTGTTCCGTTTATCGGGGTAGATTTCAAATGGAAAAGGAGGTGATGAAAGATTAAAAGGAAATGGTCGTAACGCCCTGCCGGCGTAGCCGGGGCCTTTGGATGTTCACCCTGAATAAATTGTATTGAACTCAAATAGGGAGCGTATCTATGGAAAGAAAAAGAATTTTCTCTGTTGCATTGGCTGTCTTCGCATGTCTGTTTCTCTTCAGTGGCGCCAATAGCGTGAATGCCGCTGAATACACCATGAAAATTTCTCTGCCCAGTCCTATGGTCGAGTGGTCGCAATTCAATGAGCCGTACGCCGTCTTAAAAGATGAAATTGAAAAACGATCCGGAGGCCGAATTGAGGTGAAGCTTTACCCGGCCGGCATGCTGGGCGACATGACTTCCGCAACAGAACAGACCAAAAAGGGTATCATCCAGGGTGTCCAGGTAGGGGACGGCTGGATCGCAAACCATTTTCCTGAAGTACAGTTGATCTCCATCCCCTACATTTTCAAAGACAGGGAAGTTGCCTGGGCGGTCCTGGACGGCCCTTTTGGAGACAAACTCAAGAAAGAGTACGAAAAGACCGGCCTGAAACTCCTTCATTTCACGGAAAACGGCGGATTTCGAAATTTCAGCAACAATATCAAAGAAATCAAAGTACCGGCGGACATGAAGGGCATGAAAATCAGGGTGATGCCCAACCCGGCCCACCAGAAAACCGTTGAGGCGCTTGGCGCCCTGCCCGTAGTGATTGCATGGGCGGAGCTTTATACCGCACTCAAGACCAAGGTCGCCGACGGTCAGGAAAACGCCGTGGCCACTTTCCTGGTGCCGAAACTCTATGAAGTGCAGAAATATATGATCCTTGACGGCCATTTCTACAGTATCAACAGCGTCTTGATCAACAAGGCATGGTATGACTCGCTTCCCAAAGACCTGCAGGCAGCGATCGATCAGGCGGCCATTGTTTCCCAGACCGTGAACAGGGGTATCTGCACCGCATTGGAAAGCAAAGGGATCAAGCTGATGGAAGAGAAGGGCATGAAAATTTATGCTCCCACACCCGAAGAAAAAGCGCAATTCAAGATGCTGACGCAAAAACCGGTCGTGGAATTTCTGGAGGAAGATTTCAAAAAGAAGGGCGTCAGCCTGGACTGGTTTCCCGAGTTTTACGCGGCGGTAGCCGCAGCTGAAAAACAGCTGGGATACAAATAATCAGTCATCGACCAGATAGGTTGTTCTTTTGAAATGGAGGCGGAAACTGCCCAGTCCCTGACTCAGTTTCCGCCTCCATCGACCACGGATTCCGTCTCCGAGACGGGAGCCCGGATGAAATGCTTCCTGGAACGAGAAAAAATGATCCGATTCTGGACTCATTTCGTTGATTTCGTAAATATGTTGACAAAGTGGGCCGTCCTGCTGGGCTTCGTTGTCCTGCTGTTCCTTGTGCTCATGCAGATTGTCTGGCGATACATCCTGGAATGGCCCCTTCCCTGGAGCGACGAAGCCATTCGATACCTTCTCGTGTGGGTGACGCTGCTGGCCATTGCCAGGGCCTTTCGAAATGACGAGCATCTTCGATTGGGCGCCCTGTTCTTCAAATGCGCCAGGCCGATCCGAAGTTTCCTGTGGGTCCTGTTCAACCTTTTGGCATTGTCCTTTCAGGCGCTTCTGATTATCTACGGCATTCCCAACGCCATCCTTGGAAACTTCACCCATTCTCCCGGCCTGGACATTTCTTTGTTCATCCCCTATTTGAGCGTCCCGGTGGCAGCGGGAATCATGATGATCAATCAAATCGATTACACTCTCTTCAATTACAAATCGAGAGAGTTCGGAGATATCCGGAAAAGGTGGACGGCATCATGAATCTGATGATGGTCTGCGCCATACTGATGCTGCTGCTTTTTTTCGGATTTCCGGTTGCCCTGACCATGGGCATCAGCGGGATCGTGTATTTTCTTCTCACCGGCGGCATCGATTATTTTCCCATGATCGTAAACCGCATCTACGGCGGAATCGACAGTTTCGTGCTCATCTGTATTCCCTTTTTTATTTTAGCCGGTGACGTGATGAACCGAAGCGGCATTACCGAGAGACTGGTAAACCTGTCGAACCTCATGGTCGGCCGCCTCCCGGGAAGTCTGGCCCAGGCAAACATTGTGGCGAGCGGCATCTTTTCAAGCATCAGCGGCAGCGCCCTGGGCGATGTGGCCGCTATCGGTTCCGTATTCATTCCCGCCATGAAAAAACAGGGCTATTCAGGCCGCTTCAGCGCAGCCGTCACCGCCGCCAGCGCCATTGTAAGCCCCATCATTCCACCCAGCCTGATCATCATTTTGTATGCCGCCGTCATGGATACAAGCATCGGCGCCATGTTTGTGGCCGCCATCATTCCCGGAATTTTGATGGTGCTTGCGGATATGGTGATCGTGCACATCCTGTCCGTCAAACGCAATTATCCCAGAAGAACCGAATCCATTTCCAGGCGGGACGCGGCAAAATGTCTTCGGGATGCCGTCATCGCGCTGGTGATGCCCGTGATCATTCTGGCAGGGATCGTTTTTGGGGCGTTTACCCCCACAGAGGCTGCCGCAGTGGCCGTGTTGTACGCATTCATAGTGGGGGCGGTCGTCTTTCGAAAGATTACCTTCAAGGAGGTCCTCCATTCGATTTTTGATTCGGCCATGAGCTCAGGAAAGCTCTTTTTTATCATTGCCTGCGTGGGCATCCTCTCCTGGGCCTTTGCCATGGAGGAGGTGCCTCAACAGATCTCAACCCTTTTCTCCGGTTTGATGGACCGTCCATGGCTGATCCTGCTCCTGGCCAACCTTTTCCTTCTGTTTATGGGGATGTGGCTTGACCTGACCGCCAATATTTTTCTGTTTGCGCCGATCCTCGCCCCCTTGATTACGGCAATCGGCATCGATCCTATCCATTTTTCCATGATTTTCTTAATCAATGTCAACATCGGCAACATCACACCGCCCTTGGGAATCGTGCTGTTTGCCACCTCCGAGCTCTCTTTTGAAAGCGTTCCCGACATCGTCAGGGAAATGTTGCCCTTCTGGATCTCCAAGGTGGTGGTTCTGGCGCTGGTCACCTATATGCCCTGGATCAGCATGGCGCTGCCGGAACTGATGGGATTTTCGGGATAACGGGGATCTTGCAGAACATTGAATACCTTCTCTATTCCATTCGGCGTCCGAGAGCTTTCGTTCACCTTTCCTGACAGGTCTGTTGTTCGGGAAATCAAACCGCGGTCGTATCCACCCATTCCCTCTGTGGCGGATGCGGTCCATGGCGTCCTTGATCATCCCATAGGGGTTGCTCCCTTGAAGGATCTGATCAGGGCGGGAAATCGCGTCGCGGTCCTTTGCGACGATCACACCCGGCCGACGCCCATGCGTGGCATGCTCTCGGCTCTGCTGGATCGACTCCTTTCATGGGGCATTTCAAGGGACCATATCCAGATTTTTGTGGCCTACGGCCTTCATCCGCCCATGAAGGAAGAAGAACTGGAGGCTCGGTTTGGAAAAGAGATCCTTTCCCGCTTTCCCATTTGCCACCATGACGCCCATGAAGAAAGGAACATCGCTTTCTTGGGATACACTGCTTCCGGAACGCCGGTTTATGTCAACCGGGCGGTAATGGATGCGGATTTCAGGATCGGACTGGGCAACATTTCTCTTTCAAAAGAGGCCGGGTACGGCGGGGGCGCGAAAATTCTCATGCCGGGGGTATGCGGGGCTGAAACCATTTACGGTTCCCATGGGAAAGTCTGCCGGCATCCCAATCAAATCGGACGCATCAACGGAAACCCCATCCGTGAAGAAATTGAAGAAGTAGGCCGGATGGCACATCTGGATTTCATCATCAACACCATCCTCAATGAGGAAGATGAGATCTGCCGCCTGGTGGCGGGAGATCCTTTCACCGCTTTCAGGGAGGGGGTTCGGTTCTTCAACGATGTGTATCGGTTCCCGCTCGAAGACCCTTTTGACTGGTGTCTGGCAGGGTCAAGCCCCTACGATTTTGAGTTTTACCAGGCAAACAAGGCCATTTCCGCGGCCAGTCTCGGCGTCAGGGATGGTGGAACCATTGTCCTGGTCAGCCCTTGTGACAAGGGGATCTCCGCGTTTCCCTATTTTGATGAAATGATCACCAGCGGACACGATTTCGTCCATTGGCAAGAAGAACTTGGAAGACCGGACAGCCGACACAAGGTGGCAGGGGAAATCTGTCTGAGTCTTCGCTACCTTATGGATGTGCGAAAAATAACCATTGGGATGGTAACCACTGGAATTTCAAAAGAGACGGTCGCTGCAATGGGATTAAGACCCTATGCGCATGTGGAGGAAGCCATTTCGGAGGGGCTGAGACGTTACGGCATGAACGCCCGTGTCGGCATCCTCCCCAAGGCCCCCATGACACTCCTTGAGGTCCCCTGAGTAAATAAAGGGATTTTTGAACCATTCCGGCAGAGGTGAAAAGGCAATAAGCCCATGCTAACGCCCGATACCGCTGAACAGCTCGAAGGAATTGTTGGAAAAGAAGGCATGCTCCTGGACCCGGACCAACGCACCGCCTACCGCTATGATGTGGGGGAAAAAGAGGGGCTGGTGCCGGATGCGATCTTATTTCCTTCAGAAGTCCGTCAGATATCCGCCATTATGGCCCTGGCAAACAGGGAGCGCATTAATGTTTTGCCGGAAGGGGCAGGGTCCCGTCGGCGCCTTCCATTTGCTCTCGAAAGAACCGTGGTCCTTTCCACTTCGAAAATGGGCCATATTCTGGATCTGGACAAAGAAAGCCTGAAAGTAACCCTGGAAGCCGGAGCCACGCTGGAGATGCTGCACGATGCCCTGGATCAGGAGGGGCTCTATTTCCCGCCCTCCCCCTGGTGCTTTGAGAAATCAACGGTCGGCGGTTGCGCGGCCGATGGGATCGGAGGCCCGGCAAGCCGCAGGCATGGGGTTTTCAAACAGTACGTCCTGGGAATGGAGGTGGTTCTGCCATCGGGAGAAACGACCCGAATCGGCGGGCAGACCGTTGAAAAACGTGGTGGGATACGATCTGACCTCCCTCTTCTGCGGATCTGAAGGGAGCCTCGGCCTTATCGCCAACCTCACCCTGCGACTTCAGCCGAAACCCCGTGATCAGAGACTGCTGATCATGGGATTCAAATCCCTCAGGTCTGCCTGTGCCGCCATGAAAGAGACCCTGGATGCGGGACGCGGGCCGGAAAGGATCTGCCTCCTGGACACCTGGATGACCAGGGAGATGGAAGTCTTTTGCGCCGCAGGGAATTCCCTGGGGCCAAGGCCCAACGGTCCTATGCCAGGTTGCCGGGCTGGAAGAGGTGGTGGAATCGGAGACCGAAGCCTTTCTACAACGGCTGGAAAAAAATGGCGGCGCCGTCATCCAGGTAGTGCAAGATTCCGCTGAAACAGCGGCAATCTGGCATTCGCAGGGGGTTTGCCTCTCTTCCATCAATGAGGCCGCGTCATCGCTCATGACCTGGGATATGATTGTACCGCGTTCCAAGTCCGTTGCCATGATGGAAAAATGCGAAGAAACGGCCCGGCGGCGGCAGATGAACCTGGTCCATGGAGGGTACTACGGAAATGGCGTTTTCCATCCTGTGGCCCTGCTTCCCGACCATGACGAATCCCAACGACAGAATGCACAGGCGGCCTTCGAGGAACTGATACGATTCGCCCGTTCCACAGGGGGCAACGGAGCCGGCCCCTTCAGGCGCCTTGGAATAGAAATGGCCAAATATCGAAGCGCATGAGGAAACAGATATGGGGCATCTGGTGCGGGGAATAAAAGAGGCTCTGGATCCAAAAAGGATTATGAAGCCGTTGCCGTTTTCCACGCTCTCTAAACCTCAGGCCGGTATCAAAGACTGAACAACATGAATCAGCATGCAGAAAGAAAAGAAAAACGTGGAGCTCGAGAAGATTCGCGACAAGATCACGCAGGGTTGCACGCGATGCGGTTTTTGTACCTTCTTCTGTCCCGTTTATCAAGAAACGCTCAATGAAAGCTTTGTCGCCCGGGGCAAAATTGCACTCATGAGAGATGTGATGAACGGCGCCCGGTTGCTGGAGGCAGGATTACTGGAGCATATGGATACCTGCCTTCTTTGCCGGGCATGCGTGGAAAACTGCCCAACCCGGGTAGAAACCGACACCATGGTACTGGCAGCCAGGGCAGACGGCGTATCACAGAAAGATCTTTCTCTTTTCGAGAAAATTCTTTTTCGCCACATTCTCTCCAGGCGAAAGACGTTCGGACGTGTGGTCAAAGCCGCCTCCAGGCTGCAAAAAATCCTTCCGGGGTCCGGCCCTTCCGGGAGCATTCGGCATCTTCCCCAACTATTTTCGGGAATACGGAAAGGAAGACAGATTCCAAGCCTATCCAACACCTTTCTACGGGATCTGTTACCTGAGACGACCACACCTCCCAATGGGATAAAGACCATCGCCGGCGTTGCGCTTTTTGCCGGGTGCGGCATGGAATACCTCTATCCCATGATTGGGGTGCGAATGGTGCAATTCTTAGCCGGTCATGGTGTTGAAGTCCATTTTCCTAAGGATCAGAGCTGCTGCGGCATACCGGTGCATGCCAGGGGAGATCTGGCCACTGCAGAAAAAATGGCGATACAGAACGCCGAAGCGTTTAAGAAATACGACACGGTGATCACCGGATGCGCCACCTGCGGCGCCACCCTTAAGGACTATGCACAGCGTTTCCAGTCGGTTTCAGGGAACAGGGAGATCTTTGAATCTTTCTCCAGAAGTGTTGTGGACTTGAATCAATACCTGATCGATTTTCTATCGGGTTCGGACCTCCATTTGGAAGCACGAAAAGTCTATCATGGAAAAAGCGTCACGTGGCACGATCCCTGTCATCTGGTTCGATACCAGGGGATCAAGGAACAGCCCCGCCACATACTGAAAGCCACTTCCCATATTCAATATATTG
Organism: uncultured delta proteobacterium; assembly: GCA_963699845.1. Classification (GTDB taxonomy): domain Bacteria; phylum Desulfobacterota; class DSM-4660; order Desulfatiglandales; family Desulfatiglandaceae; genus CAWHLE01. Next base: position 39,214 of record CAVOVO010000010.1, on the reverse strand, counting down.
AGATGCCCGATGCGGATCGGTGCTGCGGGTTTGGAGGAAGTTTCAGCATCCATCACTACGACATCTCCCGGAAAATCGCCCAGAAAAAGGCGCGTGCCATCCAGGTCTCGGGCGCCGATCTGGTGGTCACGGCCTGTCCGGGATGCATCGCCCAGCTAAACGACGCGCTGATCCAGAACGGCATGCCTCAAAGAGCGGTTCACATCATCGATCTATTCGAGTCAATAAGTCAATGACCTTCATGGCTCCAGAGCACTTCGGGCAGGTGAGTGGCACATGGGAGCATCCGCCTTGGTGGACCAACCACTCTAAATTGAGGAGTGAAGAAGTAATTGATGCCCTATCGAAATGGACCACGTCTATTGAAATTGCCCATTTCGTATCTATTAGTTTCCTCAGAAGGAGCCACGCGTGATGCGACAAGCGATCCGCCTCGTTCGTTAAACTGTGTTGCCGCAACCATGAAAGGAGGTCAGCAATAGGAATAAACAAATAATTTAAGGATGTTGCCATGCAGGACCCTGTGCTCGACATGACAGTTGGAATCATCGTCGGGGACCGCGTTTTAAAATTCATTAACTCGCTGGTCAACCGGTATATGAACAGAAAGGAAGACGCGATTCCCGCATCCACTGAAAAGGAGTGCCCCATGTGTCTGTCAAAGATTCCAATCGAGGTCGTCCGCTGTGCGTTTTGTACGTCACAGCTGAGTTGAAAGGAAGGATAAACACCATGATCCGAAAACTAACCAAAATCGTCTTCACCGTATTTTTCCTGGGAATTTTAGGAAGCACCAGCTATGTGTTTGCGGATGCGTCCGCGCTCGTCGGCATGCTCGTGGACAACCTTGGGGTGACGCAACCGCAGGCAACCGGCGGTGCCGGTGCCATCTTTAACCAGGCCAAACAGAGCCTTTCACCCGGTGACTTCATGAAAGTCTCGGACGGGCTGCCGGGTATCGATTCCCTGATCAGTGCCGCTCCGAAGAGCAGCGGCCTGACCGGTTCGCTCAGCAAAGGGGCCTCATCCATGTTGGGCGGATCATCGGGATCGGTTCAGGGCGTTGCTTCGCTGGCCGACAGTTTTTCAAGCCTGGGACTAAGCCCCGACATGGTCGGCAAATTTACGGATATCGTGATGAAATACGCGGACCAGACGGGCGGTAAAGAGATCATGGGTCTGCTTCAAAGTGCCCTGAAGTGATCTCTGGTTGTATCCCCGGGCAAAAACACTGTTTAGGATCCCTGGCCCGAGGATTAACAATTAGCGTAATGGAGTGGTGTGGGATAACGGTTTAAAGAGGTGATCGATCGTCTTTCTTCAATAATCCAATGCTCCACCACTCCGATACTGCAGCCTGGTAACGATTAGGCGACTTACGCCCCCTAAGCACCTCAATGTTTCATCGGGCGGAAAATTCAGACCGTCTCAGGTGATGGGCCTTGCTTGTCCCGTTTGCCCGGCATGACAAAGCAGGGATCATCGAGCTTGTTGCAGACATAGGCGTCGAGGATTTTTTCGAGATCTCCGGCAATCCCACTGATCAGGACGATGTTCTTGGCGGCCAGGTATTTGCACATGAGATCGCTCACTCCCGCACAGATAATCTTGCGGATGCCCCATCGGGTGAAGGCCTCCACGCGCTCGGAGAGCGTCGTCTTTTCGAGCGATATTTCCTGTCTCTCGACTTCGCGGCCCCCATCAATATCGACCACCACCATATGCTTGCAAGCATCCAGAACGGGCGAAATACGGGATTCAAATATGGGAATGCCGACTCTTTCCATGTTCTCTTAGCGAACAACCGGCCATCGAGAGAGACAATCAATAGGCCTTACCGCAGTTTTTCATCTTATCTTCGCCCGTTAAGTGAGAGGTTTCAGACTGGGTTCCGGCCGTCCCTCATGGTTGTGGTGGCAATGGTGATCACCGCAGCCGCAGATCGAGGTCAGCTCGGATCGAAAATCCGAATACGCGACTTTCCACCAGCGAGAATTGGGGGCGGCAGTCTCAGAAAGAGGAGAGGAGGGGGCGTCTTCGATTGAAAAGGGCAGGTTCATTGTCTCCAGAACTTCCTCCCCCTCCTCCAGCCGTCCTCGCCACAGGGCTTCTATCCCACTTGCGTCGCGTCTGTCTTTTAGAAATCCGAGGGTCAAGCGCCTGTGGAAGATCCCTTCTCGATGCCGGCAGTCTAAGGAACCGTCGGGAGCAAGGGTGTGCTCGAATCCCGGAAGACGTGTGGCGCCGAGAAAGACCGGGGCCTCCTTCCGATAGTATGAGGAGAGACCGATGATACAGTCAAAAAGTGGATAGCCGATCCGCCAGCCCGCCACATCCCGAATGAGATACTCACCTGCTGAACCGGCCGACGGGGTCTCGCATACCGTGGTCCTCAAGGCATCCAGGCTTTCAAAGGTGAGGAGGGCAAGGGCATCTTCGGGATCAAGCAGGAGAGAAACGCCCCCGATGGTGAAAAGCGAATCCGGGATCTCCGGTGCGGCTTCGAATCGCGGCGTGTTGGTCGAATCGAAACGGTCGCTCTTCACAAGCAGGCGTTCCTCCGGTGAAAACCCGGCGAAGGCGGGGTGGTTCGGATAGGGATAGCATTTCAGGATGAATCGGCCATCGTAAAGGCGTTTTCCCAGCCGTTCGAGGCGTTCGCCCTCCGAAAAGGCCAAGGCGTAAGCGCCTGGGGCGTGATGGAGCCAAAAGGTCCACGCCGCGTTTCCGTTCCAGACCTGACTCACTCCCTCCAGACCCAGGACCGACCGGACGGTCGAAACCCATGAAGCGCTGATGATCATGGACTCGATCCGATTCCTAAAAAAGCTGTCAAAATCGGTATTCATGGCCTCCCTGCTTCAGAAAGAGCTCCTTGACGATTTCCTTCTTGTCTCGCCCCTCGGTTTCAATGCCGTGCAGCCGGGCGGTCTCGATCAGAAGTTCTTCCGGGTAGGCCATGGTCAGGGCGTAGCATGACTCGTCTGATTCGAAAAACTTGTCGAACTCGTTTCTCCGCTCGATGGCGGCCTTTCCTTCCTCGAAGCCGGCCACAATTCCGGCGGCCTGCTTCAGGAGTCCCTGCTTGAAAAAGATCCGTTTGCTCTTGTCGACCATGGCATCAGTCCCGCCGTTTTAAGGGCCATCCGAAGAAGAAGTCCCATTGAATCAGGATCACGCTGAGAAAAAGCATCGTGTAAACCAGTGGCGTGTCTCCGGGCTGGGCAAAGCCGGGAACCTTGGCCAGGAAGAAGGTCGCCAGCGGTGAGTAATAAAACCAGTAAAACAGGAGCCCGCCTGCCGCTGCAATCAGGGTCCGGAGGACCGCCCTGGACCAGATGCCGGACAGGTTGGGGAAGTTGTTGAAATAGGTCTTCAGGATGAAGGCGGCCAAAATGAAAAATCCTGCGACCTCTCCGGCATGAATGAGCCGAAAATCCGGTCCGTCGGTGTATTGACCACCCATGAAGGGCTCGTTCCAGACCATAACGAATATTTGGAGAAGCCCCCAGAGCGTGATCGCGCCCATCGCCAGGGTCACGGCAAACACAACGATCCCTTTCCAAAAGGACCCCTCATTGTGCTTGTTCATCAATTTCCAAGGATAGCCTTCCCAGAGCAGATCAGAGGCGATGATCCAGCCTAGGCTGCACAGGGCCAGGCCCAGGCCGAAAAAGGCGCTGCCGGTTTGGGTGAGACCCGCCCACCAGGGAGCGACCCCGGCCTTGTCCTGGGCCGGGTAGAAGAGATAGCAGATATGGGGATGGAAGAGAATGATGTAGATGATGTCGACAAAGAACAGGATGGTGAAAAGACGGGAAAAGGCCAGGGTGCCTCGGTTCGCGTCCTGCCAGGGCCATCGGCCGAAACCGAGGTTCCAGAAGAGCGCCACCCAGAGAAAGGCGGTGAAAAAGTAAAGAATGGCCGTAGACGCGTTTTCCCGGGCATTAAAGGGTTCGGCGCCCGTGCCGCCCGATGCCACAATCGAATCGGGGCTGAAGTATGCAATCCCGAGTTTGCCGAGAAATCCCCAGAAGACCACATAGTGGATAAAAAGCATCAGCAGAAATGCGATAATGGTGAGGAGGATTCCCTTTCCAATTCGATTGCCTTCCGCTGAGGGAGGTGAAAACGGGTAATAATCGGCAACGTTGGTGATCAGGACGATGCTTGACAGCATCACCACCAGTAGTGCAAAGCCGTACATCGGCGTGTAGAGCTTCATTACCGTATTGGGATTCATGAAGATGTACCACAAAAACCAGACGATGCAGAACACCGCGACAAAATTTATCAATCCGAAAAGGTAATTGAATTCCTTGGCAGATGCGCTCACCCCGGCGCCTGAGACTACCGTATGCCTTTCGCGCTTTATGTTTTTCATTTCATCACCTTTCCTGAGAATGAATGCGAACACTTTGTTCCGCAGTTCAGGCCTGGCTGTCATAAAGGGCACGCTCGAGGTCTGTTTGCTCCAGTGGTTCCCGGTGAGCGCCTCGAGCGTGCGTCAGACAGTTATTAGAAAGCGATTGTGTCTCCGTTTGTGAGAAAGACATTGCTGTCCTTGGCAACGGTCGACGTCTTCTTGTAGCTCTTGTACTTGTCCGTTCCCTTGACGATCGGAACCCCCGCCTCCGCAGCCTTCTCGGCCCAGACCCACCCGGTACAGTGGTTACAGCCGAGTTTTTGGATTCCGAAGGATTTGACCCCCTTGATGATGTCGTCGAATTTAGGCTCCCAGGTCTCGAAGAGGGTGATGTGGAGTCCCCCGTAGCACCCGTAGGGCTGATACCCCTCGAAGTTGTTTCTGGCGTATGCGAAGAGGGAGAGAATCCCCGGATGGCAACATCCGGTGACTGTCACGATCCCCTTGTCTTTCACATTGAAGTAGAGAACGTTTTCACCTCTGACTCTGAGCAGGATCGGGACATCGAACATACGGACTGCGACGCCGGGCATCAGCCTGTAGATCCCCTCCCCGTTTTCGCCGTCGGGTTCACAGAGGACCAATTCGCCGGTATGGGGATAATCGTTCTTGGCGACGTGCTTCATTTCTCCGGTTTCTTTGTCCTTGGCTTTGTGCTGGGCCTTTTCTTTCAGGAGGGCCATGTCTTCCGGATAGGCGGTTTTCGGGGCATACATCTTGATGTCCTGCCTGTGTTTGAGAGTCGACTCAATCCCCCAGAGGTGGTCCAGGTGCCAGTGGGAGAGAACGAACAGCTCGATGTCCTTTTTTTCCAGCATATTGGCGACTTGGCTTTTTTCCTCGAAGATGTAATCCATCCAACCGTTGTTCCAGCCCGAGTCCATCAAAATTTTGCGTTCCTGCCCCTCAAGCGTCGTGACCGTGATCAAGGCCGAGTAGCCTCCTGCATTATCCCAGTCCCACGGAACGGTGTACTGGTTGGTCATCGCCCCCCCGTAAGCCATCATGTTCTTTTTCAAGATGTCGTTGTTGAACCAGCTGGTCTCGGTCAGGACATCGACCTTGACGCTCTTGATCTGCCCGAGATCGACCTTTTTTGCGGCATGGGCTTTGCGGGGCAGCATGAAGTTGGCAGAACCGGCCATGGAGGCCGCAATACCGGAGGCGGCGATCGATTTCAAAAATTTCCGACGTTCCATTAGGCTTCTCCTCTCTTGATTTGGGGTTGATGAATTGGGTTCATTTTGCACCCTAGCCGGCTTCCTTTTCGAGGCCTTTGCGTAAACGGTAGAGCAGGTCCGTGATGGACTCCGCCTCCTCATTGGTCAAGGCCATTCCGTATCCGTGCATGACGTTTACCACCATGAACCAGTCATCGCGGGTGCGCCCCGCCTTTTCAGGGTCTGCCACCGATTCATGGCACCCCAGGCACTTGCTTCGATAAACTGCATAGGCCTTCATGTAATCCATCCTTTTCTTTTCGGCCTTTTGTTCGGCCACTGCCTGAGGGCTCTGGAACATCAATAGAAGACCCACTGCACAAACCATTGACCCGACCAGGAGACAGGCACGTTTCAGCATTTTTGGGGAACTCAAGGGGACCTCCTTTCATTTGAACCGATTAAGGTTAGCGAATAACGGCCGGAAACAGGGATGCCTATTCATTCTTCCAAGGCAATAAATGTGCCAAGGCTTCTAAAACCAGATTATCTTTATATCTTGCTTAAATGTCTTGATTTTTTTAAATAGGGGATTGACAAAGAAATGGATCGGGATTTAAGTGGGAGCAAAATGCACCCAGGTCTCTTCTAAATGGGGCCAAAGTGCAGCCCATCATCAGACCCCAGGAGAAGGATCCCCATGAAAACCGAATCCAGGATCCTCGTGGCTGACTATGAAGCGATTCTGGACAGCATCAGCGACGGCGTCCTTACGACCAACGAAGACATGATGATTACCTCCTTCAACCGGGCCGCTGAGGTCATCACCCAGGTGCCGCGTGCGGAGGCCATCGGACGCAAATGTTTCGAGGTCATGAGAGCTGAAATCTGCGAATCGGGGTGCTGTCTCAAACGGACGATCACAAGCGGGGAGCATTGCGAAAATGTGCCGGTTTACATTGTGAGGGCTGACAACAAGCGAATCCCCATTAGTGTGCATACGAGTTTGCTGCACGACAGGCAGGGCAAGGTTACCGGTGGCGTGGAAACGTTCCGGGATCTCTCCGAGATCAACAAACTCCGACAGGCCTTCAAGAAAGAACACTCCTTTGAAAACATCGTCAGCAAAAACCACAAGATGATGCAGCTTTTCGGCATCCTGCCGCAAGTCGCCGAGAGCCATAGCACGGTCTTGATCGAGGGACCGAGCGGCACCGGAAAAGAGCTCATCGCGAGGGCCATCCACAACCAGGGGCCATGGAGAAAGGAGCCCTTCGTGGAGGTCAATTGCGGCGCCCTCCCCGATACACTGATCGAATCCGAGCTCTTCGGATACAAAGCAGGGGCCTTCACAGATGCCAAGCGCGACAAGCCGGGCCGCTTTGCACTGGCAGGCAAAGGGACCATCCTGCTCGACGAGATCGGGGATATCTCACCGGCCATGCAGGTTCGCTTGTTGCGAGTCCTTGAAACCCGGACCTATTCGCCTCTTGGTTCCACGGGAAACCTGGAGATGAAGGCACGGGTGATCGCCGCGACCCATCGTGACCTCAATCAGATGGTAGAACGCAAGCAGTTCCGTGAAGACCTCTATTTTCGCATACATGTCGTGCGACTGGTTTTGCCGAAACTTTCGGAACGAAAGGAAGACATTCCTCTCCTGGTGGATCACTTCATGGAACGGTTCAACACCTTGACAGGCAAGAGCATTGCCGGCATTACCCAGGAGGCCATGGCAGCCCTTGCCCTGTATGATTGGCCGGGAAACGTGAGGGAACTGGAAAACGCAATCGAGCACGCCTTTGTGCTTTGTCGGGATGGGTTGATCGCGATGCCCCATCTGCCGGAGCATGTCAGACCCCGGAAGGACGCGTCGGGAGATTCTCCCGTGAGGGGCCTCAGAGACAATGAAAAGCAGGTTATCCTCAACGCCCTGATACGCAATCACTGGCGCGCTATGGCGACCGCACGGGAGTTGAAGATTGACAAGAACACGCTTCGAAGAAAAATTCGACGATTCGGCCTCCAACGCGAAGAATAAACTCTACTCTCAGTCCTCTTCTCAGGTTCTTGTGGGCAGAACACTGATGGACGACCCACCCTGTCTCGTTTTCAATGAGATGTACCGATTTCTTGATAAGAGGTCTGGATCAAAGGAGAAAATCAGCACAGAAGAACTGCAGAACTTTGTGGAGATGTGCAATTTTTCGAGACCTACCCATGCTGGAATATCAGAGCTGCCATACTGGAAGCGAAAACCGAATTCAAGGAGAGATACTGGCTGAACTGCAGAATACGTCTATTGGAGAACGTTGAACGTATCGGCAAGCTAGGTGGTGTGCAACCATGGTTAAGCAATCCAATTTGCAAGACAGTGTTAGCGGTTGTTTGACAGAAAAGGAGGACAAAAATGGCTGATCAGAAATCTCATGAAGACCCATTGGAATTAAGATTTTCAAGAACTTTTGAGGCGGATCCGGAGTTCGTCTTCAAAGCGTTGACCCATCCTGATTTAATCAAAAAATGGTTTGGCCCACATGGATATACTTGCCCGGTGGTGGAAGGGGACCTCCGCGTCGGCGGAAAGTATCATATCGAAATGAAAACACCAGAAGGAGAAATAATTAGGCTGCACGGGGTCTACAACGTCGTCAATCCACCAATCGCCTTGGCGTACACCTGGCAGTGGGATGAACCGGATGCCAAAGAGACCCTCGTAAAGGTGCAAATCAACCGGTCCGGCAAAGGGACTGAAGTCACAGTGGAGCAAGGCGAGTTTGCCAGCGCGGAGTCTAAAGAAGGTCATGAACAAGGTTGGCTTGCATCCTTTGACCGGCTCAAAGAAGTTTTGCAGGACACGACGTCGGTGGGGGACAAGAGATGAGGTAATAAGAAGTCCCTTTTTTAGGGCCGGATTTTGGGTGGTTTTGCTTGTGTGCTGAGCAAGATCTGGGCGCAAGATGTTGTTTGCGCACTTCGCCAGCGTGAAATGGGGGCCTGCGCCCAGCAAGGGCGAGGGGGTGGAGACACTGCCAGGCGGTTTGATTATGTTGCAAGGGCGGTCCGCAGTCGGAGGGAAAATTTGGGTAAAGGATTCCCTTGAACCTGACTTTTTCTTCAAAAATCAGGCAGGGTGGTCCTCCAGAGGCGGGAAACCCTGGTAGCTGGGACACGGAATAGTCGGTGCCGTATTCTTGGACCTTTGGCGTCCACGCTGGACTGGTATGCTGGTGGATGCTGGCAGAATACTCGACCGCACGGCCTGCTCCGCCCAGCTTATTCCCACCTCTTCGCTCGCATACGCGCATATTCTAGAGGCTCCCCTCCTCAACGCAACGATGCCGGGGAACACAGGTGCGAGAATCGGGGGTTCTTGTCACTTTTTACCTTGCAAAATAAAACCTTCTCTTTATAATTGCATGGTATGAAGCGATCCTATGAGAAACTTCTGCGTTCCTATCTCGGCACCTTTCCCTGTGTGGCCCTCATCGGAGTGCGCCAGTGCGGGAAGACCACCCTGCTTGACATACTGCCGGAGGGATGGAAGCGCTTCGACCTCGAGCGCCGTGCTGACTTGCAGTTGGTGTCGCGCGATCCGGACATGTTTTTCCGCCTCAACCCACGACAAGTAGCCATCGATGAGGTGCAGGTGCTGCCGGATCTTTTCCCGGCCCTTCGTGTGGCTATCGATGAACATCGCGGGGAACGGGGTCGGTTCGTCATCACCGGTTCCGGTTCTCCAGCTCTCATGCGGTCGGTTTCCGAGAGCCTGGCCGGACGAATCGGTGTTATCGAAATGGCGCCCTTTTCCTGGGAAGAAATCACCGAAACCGTTGGCCGCGACTGCTTTTTCAAGCGTTTACAGGATCGCAACCACGGCCCGGAGGATCTCATCAAGGGGCTGACCTTGCGCGGCGACCTGGCACTGGCCCACGAATTCTGGTTCCGAGGAGGCTACCCCGAACCATGGCTCAACCCTGGGGATTCGTTCCGCTCCCGCTGGACTGAACAGTATGTCCAAAGCTATCTTTTCCGAGATGTGAAACGATTGTTTCCAGGACTCGACGAGTTGCGTTACCGACGATTCCTCGAATTGCTTGGAGGCTTGTCCGGTCGCATTATCAACTTTGCCGAGGTGGCTCGTGCCCTCGGTGTTTCCCAACCAACTGCCCGCGACTATTTTGAGATCGCCAATGGAACATTCATCTGGAGGACCATTCCAGCCTACACCCGTGACACTCTGAAGCGGGTAGTGAAACATCCCAGGGGCTACGTGCGAGACAGCGGGTTGCTGCACACCTTGCTTCGGATTCCGGATGCAGACGCGCTGTTGACCCATCCCCAAATGGGAGCGTCTTGGGAAGGAATGGTGGTAGAAGAACTGCTCCGCCGGATGAACGCTCTCGGGGTTGGGTATCAATATGCCTTCTACCATACCAGCGGCGGTGCGGAGGTGGACCTGGTGATAGAAGGGAGTTTTGGTCTCATAGCCATAGAAATCAAGCATACTTCTACCATTGGGGGGCACGATTTACGCAGTCTGCGTGATTTCATCCTCAAGCACAGAGCGCGACTGGGCATGGTGATCAACAATGACGTGGCTCCCAGGCTCTACGAAGACCGGATCGTAGGACTGCCTTTTAGCTTCCTGTAAACTGATGAGTGAAGACGTAATCGATGCCATTTGCTCCCATTTCAGGGTTCCTGCGGATAGCCTTGGTGAGTGGGGTACTGCGCTGAGAGACATGGCGATTTACTTGATCAAACGCCACACCTCCGTCATGATTCGGCAGATAGGGGAGCTTTTTCAAGGGCTGACCTATTCCGGCGTATCCAAGGCGAATCACAAGTTCTCTTTGCGAATGTCAGAAGACAGGGACTTAAGGAAGACGGTTGAGAAAATTACAGGGTCGGTGTCCAATGTCAAGGCCTGACCCCGTTCCGACACTAATCAAATTTGTAGGTAACGCTCAAACCGATTGCGAATTGGTTCTCGCTACCACGCTGCTTAATAAGCGGTGAATCAGCAACATCATTACCCAAACGATCATATCCACCAAACGCAGAAACCGAAACCGGGCCGGAAACGGGCAGAGATACAAATCCTCCGATGCCATAAGAAACTGAACCGCTACCGGCATGGTAGCGGTTCAGACCAGAACGGACCGATTGAGTTTGGTTAATGCCGAAATAGGCATTGTTGTATTCAGAATCTGCAAATGTTGCACGCGGGCCAAATGCATAAATAACTGGAGGTCCGAAACGCTCGATTGCACCTGAGTAGTTAATGCTAGCTTCACCAATCATTCCTTTATGGCCATCTATGCCCTTACGAAGCTCTAATTTATAGGTGAATAACTCGTAACTGTATTCTACAATGCCACCAAATTCCAGAGTCGCATCAACATTGCCTAGACCCGTTAGTGCAGTCGTTTTTTTACCCGCAACTCGGAAAGGATTGCTATCGTTCTCTTTGCGCTCAAATTCGTATTTCACTAATGGACCAACACGCCAGCCATTAGTACTAATGATGTTGTAGCCAACCCCATCCTTCACCGACGCAAAAAACAGGTCTTTGAATTCAGCTTTCAAATGAGGGTAAGCAATAATTTGGTAATCTTTAGATCCTACGAAGGCAGGAGCATAAATACCGCCAGCACCGACCGTAAACCTCCATCCCTTTGGCGTGTCTTCTTGAGGATCACCCGCAAGAACGGCGATTGGAAAGAAAATCAAGGTGATAAGTGCTATGGCAGAAAGTTGCTTTGTATTCATGGGATCTCCAGTATTGGTTTGAATCGCACGCGAAACCGGCCAGCTAATCCATGGCAAGGGGTGAGGTGAGGTGATAAGAAGTCCCTTTTTTAGGTCCGGATTATGGGAGGGTTCGGCTAGTGTGTCAAGCAAGATCTCGGCGCAAGGTGTTGTGTCCGCAACTTGCGGGCGCAAAAATGGGCATTGGATGCCGGAGAGGCGTAGAGGTGGAGACAGTGCCAGTCGTAGATCCCGTCTTTAGCGGGGGGGTCTCGACTGTCTTTGAAGGACGGTTCGCCTCAGGCGGAGAGGAAATTTGGGTGAAGGATCCCCTCGACCCTGACTTTTTCTTCAAAAATCAAGCAGCGTGGCCCTCCACACGCGGGTAAACCTCCGGATATTTACCTGCCGTCTGTGTATAGGCAGGCTCCGGGTCAATCACGCTGAAGACGTGATCTTCGGCATAAAGCCTCTTATCGGACCCGCCAGACAGATGGCGGGTAAACTCTGGGAGCTGGGACACGGAATGGTCGATGCCGTATTCTTGGACCTTTGGCGGCCCGGTGGCCTTGGGTGGCGGCCTTGCTTTCCGGTCCCATAATCCCAAGTGTTTGAGGATTTTTCTAATACCTGACTATCTGCTCCCCCTTGTTCGGGACATGAGAGCATCCGCCGTGGCGGACCAACCTCTCTAAAGCTTCAAAGACTTTTCTTCTTTACACCCTTCGATTGATAAAGAACCCCTAATTCCTCAGGGACATAGGTCATTCTTTCTTGAGAAAAGGAGGCGAATTATGTACCGAGCCAGGTTCTCAACGGCCTCCTCCTCACCGTGTTGAATTATTGGCCCACAATACACATTGAACCCGGAATGCCGCCGGCCCAATAGCATTTCAATGAGGTCTTCAGTGATTCCCAGGCGCGGTGGCTCAGTTGGGAGAGGAGTCTTCAGTCATGGAGGAAGTGGCGCCGGATTCCTTTTGAATACCTCAGTCCTCTCTTGCCCCGGCGTCAAGGACTTAAAATGCGACCTCGGTTCCTCGCTTTGAACTTGACCATAATAAACGAATTGGTTATTATATTTCAATGATTCGATCATTTCGCTGCAAAGAGACAGAGAAGGTGTTTCGTCGGGTGTTTTCAAAGAGATTCCCGAGGAACATACAGCAGCGCGCATTCATGAAACTTAACGCGATAGACTCTGCCATCGACATAGACGACTTACGGCTGCCAGGGTCTAACCGCCTTGAGGCCCTCAAGGGCGACAGACAGGGGCAATGGAGTCTCCGGATAAATGATCGCTGGCGCATCTGCTTTGAGTGGCAAGTAGGGGATGCGGAAGGGGTCGAAATCGTCGACTATCATTGAGGAGTTTAGCATGCAGAACGAGAAGATCGCACCCGTGCACCCAGGGGTCTATTTGAAGGAGTTGCTGGATGAGCTGGGAATCTCCCAGTACAGGCTTGCAAAGGATTTGGGGGTTCCCGCAATGCGTATCAATCATGTCGTGAACGGCCGGCGGCCCGTGACGGCAGAATTTGCCCTTAGGCTCGGGAGATACTTCGGGCAAAACCCACGGTACTGGCTGAATCTGCAGGCCCGCTACGATATGGATCTCGCCGAAGATGCACTCTTGGATGAGATCTCGCGAGAAGTACAACCGCGAGACTCTATCTCACCGGTCTAACAAGTAGGCGCGAAAGCCACCTCTTCCACCGTCAGGGTGACGGCCCCGAACGTTTCCTGCACCTGGCCTTTCAGAATAAAGGGCCGGAATGCCTTCAGCATGTGGCAGAACCGGCTGTAGGTCTTCGGGAAGAAGACCGTTTCATAGATCCCCGTTGTGTCCTCGAAAGAGACGAATTTCATTTCATCCCCATCCTTGGTGTGGACCGTCTTGCCGGTCACCATCCAGCCCATGGTCGTGACCCGCTTGCCCACAAAGGCAGGGAGGTCCTTTGCAGGGACGTGGCGGACCCTTTTCAGGGTGTGGGCGTAGAGATCGAGGGGATGGGCTGAAAGGTAGAACCCGAAGGTCTCCAGCTCATGTCTCAGTCTGACCCGTTTCAAATCACCGTCTGGCTCACCCGGTGGTCGTTTCCCGCCGCGTTTGCCGGGCGCGGGATTGGAAGGCGTTGATGGAAAAGCCTCCTTGAAGGGGAGGGAATACTGGTCGGGTTCGGGCGCACGGTTGTAGAAGCGGAGGGCCTCCCACACGAGGCCGGGTCTGCCGGACCGTCCGGCCATGGCGTCAAAGCAGCCGGCCCTGATCAGGACCCGCACGTCCTGAAGATGGACATGGGGCGTCGTCCGGTTCATGAAGCTCCGCAAGGGATTCGAAGGGACCGTTTTTGCCCCGTTCGTGGATGATGGCCTCCATGCCTTCCTTTGAGAGATCCTTCAACTGCATGAGCCCCATGCGGATGGCTTTGTCCTTTCCCGTGTATTTGATTTCACTTTGGTTGATATGGGGGGGGAGGACCTGGAGCCCCATGCGTCTGGCCTCGGAGATGTAGCCGAAGGTGGCGTAGTAGCCCCCGCCGTTTGAAATGACCGAGGCCATGAACTCGGCGGGGTAATGGGCCCTTAGAAATGCGGACTTGTAGGCCACCATGGTGTAGCTGGCCGAATGGGGCTTGCAGAAGCTGTAGCCGTCAAACCCCATCATCATCTGCCAGACCTCCCGGATGACCTCCGGGCTTGCCCCCCGCTCGCCGGCCCCCTGAACGAACCGGCGGCAGAAGTCCCTGAGCTTCTTTTGCTTGTGCTTCTTGCTGACGACCTTTCCGCAGGGTGTCGGCCTCCGCAGGGTCAAAGCCGGCCAGATGAATGGCCGCCTGGCTCAACTGTTCCTGAAAGACCATCACCCCCAGGGTCTCCTCCAGGACGGGCCGGAGCAGCGGGTGAGGCGGCTCCCAGGGCTCGCCGTGGAGGCGGGAGACCCACGTGTGGATGGATTGGTTGGATGCGGGTCGGATGATGGAGGTGACCACGACGTTTAGGAGAAAGTGGTCCATCCGGAGATAGGTCTCGAAAGGGATACCGTAGCGGACCTTGGTCAGGACCTGGCGGGTGGCCGGGCTTTCAAAGTAGAAGACGCCGAAGGTGTTGCCTTCATAAAAGACCCGCACGGTTTTGGGTCGTCGATGGGGTTGAGTGTTGCGTATTGATCCGGCGACCGTGGTTTTTCCGGACGAGATCCAGCGCATCCCGGATGACGGCCAGGCTCCGGTTGCCGAGGATGTCGATTTTTACGAGTCCCGCATCCTCCACAGAGTCCTTTTCCCACTGGAGCACCTGGACCCCGCCGGCGGAGATCTCAACGGGGCAGTAGCGCCGGATCTCGTCGGGGACCAGGACCAGGCCGCCGCAGTGGGTGGAGAGGTGGTTGAAGTGGCTTTCAAGCCTTTCTGCGGCCTCCAGGATTTCATCCCAGGGTTTCTTGAACTCGATCCCCCGCATCCTGGGGTGACGGGCAAAAATCTCCCGCCACCCCGCGAGATGCCAACCAAAACCGATCCGGCCCGTCACCTCGCCGATCTCCCTCTCTGTCAGTCCGAAGACCTTTGCCACCTCCCGCACGGCGGCCCGGGCGGCGAAGGTGTTGTGATTGGCCACCATGGCGGCCCGCCGGTTGCCGTATCTGGCAAAGACGTAGTCGATCACCTGGTCGCGCTCATCCCACGCAAAATCCACATCGATGTCGGGGGGGTCCTTCCGGCCGAGGTTCAAAAAGCGTTCAAAAAAGAGGTTGTGGCGGATCGGGTCCACGTGCGTGATTTCCAGGGCGTAGGAGACGATGGATGCCGCCGCGCTCCCCCGGCCGCAGGAGCGCTGGGCCCTTCGGGTGATGTCGGCCACCACCAGGAAGTAGTGGGCGAAGTTCTTCGCCCGGATGATCCGCATTTCGTGTGCCACCCGGTCCCTGACAACCTCAGTGATCTCCCCGTAGCGGCGTTTGCACCCCTCCATGGTGGCCTCATAGAGACGATGGTAGGCCTCTTCATCACTCATTTTCTCAAACCGGGGAAAGACAACCCGGTTGAAATCCCAGTCCGTGAAGCAGTGATCCGCGATCTTGAGCGTGTTCGAGACAGCCTCGGGTGCGTGGGGGAACTGGTCGATCATGGCGCGGGGCGCGTTGAGGTCATTGTGCTCCCGGCAGGTGTCCTGATCGGTCAGCCTGGAGAGCTTGGTGTTCATGGATACGGCCCTGAGGATGCGGTGGAGGGGGAACTGGTCCTTCGTGACGAGATAGACCCGGTTGGTGGCCACGGGCGGGATGGCGGATTTTCGGGAAAAGGCGTAGCACGCGGCCATTCGGTACCCGGGGGACATCTCCACATAGAGGTCTTCCATGCTGTCCCGTTTGAGTGCCTTGAGGAGTTTGAAGTCGTCGGAGAGGACCATGAGCCCATCGCGTCTTTCCCGCAGGGCCCGGATCAGGTCGAAAGTCCTGGTGACACTGGCGCGCCGAGATCAACCAGGAGAGGTTGGCATAGCCCTGGCTGGTCTTGATCAGGAGGAGTGCCCGCCTTTCACCCGATACGAGCTCGCTTCCCACAATGGGCGAAATCCCTGCTTCCCTGGCGGCCTGGACAAAAAAGACCAGCCCGTAAAGACCGTTGGTGTCGGTCAGGGCAAGCTGTTTCATCCCCATCTCCGAAGCGGCAGCACACAGTTCTTCGATGGTCGGGATCCCCCAGCCTTTGGAGTAGTGGGAGTGGGTGTTGAGGTGGAAAAACATGATGAATAATGGGTGCACAGGTACAAGGTGTCAGGTACAAGGTCCAAGGGATATGAAGCGTTCAGCGTTCAGCCAACTTTTTGCTTTTCTTGGTCTTGGCTGACAGCTGACACCTGATCGCTATGATCGCGCTCCCCTTGCCGACTTGAATGGATTTGCCTCCGTAGCGTTCACGAATCCGATCCAGGGCCTGGACGACCCGGGACGCTTTTTCCTTGGATGGATCGGGGATCTGAAAAAGCGACAGTTGACCGGTTGGAGCTGCGAAATCCCAGAACCAGACCTTCATGAACCGGACCCGCACCCGCCGGGTGCAGGCCTTCAAGAACAGGTCCTCCACCGGCCGGTAGAGGTCGAACTCCCAGAAGCTGCGCTTTGGAAGCCGCATCTGGCGTCTGGCTTCCATCTGGTCCGAGTACCGGATGAGGATGGCAGCCCTTTTGGGAAAAGCCGTTTTCTCCCGCAGCCGTCTTGCGCACTTTTCGACCAGTGTGTAGAGCGTTCCCAAGAGTTTGCGGTTGTCGTTTTCATCCTCTGTGAGCACCATCTCCTCGCCGACCGTGGGCCTGGCGGGAGCGGGAAAGACCGGTGTGGGGTCGATGCCCAAGGCCCTTTGGTGGATCACGTACGCCTCCCGGCCAAAGAGGATCTTGAGGCCGCCAAGTCCAGGGCCGCCAGCTCCCGGACCAGGGTGATGTTCAGCTCCTCCATGAGAATTTTTCGGCGCACGTGGCCGATGCCGGGGATCACGTCCACCTTGAAGGGGGCCATAAAGGATGCCTCCCGGCCGTGGTCCACGTCGAGCACCCCTTCGGAGCGGATGACCCGGGAAGCAATGCTGGATACCATTTTATTCTCCGAGACGCCGAGGTTCGCCGCGAGGCTGAATCGATCGCGCACTTCTCGCCTGAGGCGGGATGCCGTGTCTTTGGCCTTTCCCCAAAGTCGCTCCGTACCGGTGACATCCAGGTAGATGTGGCCCGGCCGGAACGGTTCCCAGACGGGAGTGAATTGCGAAGCGGCGTCCGAAAGGGCTCGAGAGGCTTTCTCCATGAGCGCCGGGTTTGGGGGCCAAAACCGTCAGGCCGGGGCACAACCGGACGGCCCTCCCAAGGGGCATGCCCTTGTAAACCCCCTCTTTCCTCGCCTCCATGGAGGCCGAAAGGATGAGGCTTCGCTCCGACTGGGGCGGGGCCACGACCACCGGCCGGTCCCTCAACCGCGGCTCGCGTACCCTTGCCACGGCAATGGCAAAGGCGGGGATATGGATGTGGATGATGGAAGGCATAGGTGAAAAATGGGTGCAAGGTACAAGGTGCAAGGTCCAAGGTGAAAGACTAAAACCGGATAAAAAAAGGGTGCAAGGTTCAAGGCCGTTGGCCTTCCCTTTTTTCCCTTGTACCTTGTACCTTATACCTTGCACCTAGTCTTTATCATTGGACCTGGCCTGAATGAGTTTCGTCAACATGCTGGAAACAGCTCGGCATTCCTTGTCAATATGATCAAATTGCTCTTTACTCAAATAACCAATCTCGAAAGCGATGATAGCTTGGGTAAGGACCTCTGCGCAGGAACCTCTTGCCAGGTGGAAATATTTGATGGCCTGGCGGTTTGTGTCCAGTTCGTCTCCCTCTGCGATGTTGCTTGGGATGGAGACGACCGCCCGTCGAATCTGATCCCTCAGCCCATAGTCTCTTTTCCATTCCCCTTGCGCGGTCAGTTTGTACAGGAAAATCGCCAGTTCCTTTGCCCGCTCCCAAACCTTAAGCTTCTGAAAATTTCCCATTTTTCTCCCTCCTTTGGCCCCATGATTTTTCATCGTTGTTTGTGTTTCCCCCCTTGTACCTTGCACCGAGATAACGACCAGGTTTAAGGAAGATCAAGCAGTCCAAGGTTATTGGTCTTGTCTTACCCCTTGTACCTTGCACCTTGTACCTTGCACCCTTTATTTATTTATACTTCCTCACCACCCCCACGACCTTGCCTTCGATCCGGAGGTCGTCTTCCCGGACCAGGATGGGCGCCATGCCCTGGTGGGCCGGCCTGAGCTCCACGTGGTCTTTTTGTTTGTAATACTTCTTGACCGTGGCCTCGTTGCGGATGAGGGCCACCACGGTCTCGCCGTTTTCCGCCGTGGGTTGCTTTCGGACCACCACGTAGTCCCCGTCGAGGATCCCCTCTTCCACCATGGAATCCCCCTGGACCTGCAGCACGAAATGGTCTCCGCTCCCTACCATGAAGGGGGGGACTTCGATGGCTCGGATGTCCTCGATGGCCTCGATGGGTTTGCCGGCGGCGACTTTTCCAAGGATGGGGAAATTCGAACTGTCGGGTCTCCACGGGGCTGACGATCTCCATGGCGCGTTTTCGGTTTTTTTCCCGGGGCAGGCGGATATAGCCCTTCCGTTCGAGGGCCTTGAGGTAGGCGGTGACGGTGTTATAGGAGCTGAACCGAAAATGTGCGCGGATCTCGTCAAAGCTCGGGGCCTTTCCCCACTCCGTCATGTATCGCGAGATATAGGCCAGAAAGGCCTTCTGTTTTTCTGTCAGCTTCATGTCTTCTCCTTCTCGTTGTCATCCCGGACTCTGCCCGAATGGAGGACAAATTTTAGGGTAATTGTCCGTCCACAAATCGGGAATGTCTAGGGCAATGGTTTGGTCGGAAAATTTACACCTAAACTGTATACTGTAAGTTTAAGTGTAAGTCAATAGAAAATGACAGCGAGCGAGCCATGGCAGAGGGGAGGGATTTTTTCGTGGAAAAGGCACCGCTTACCGAAAACTAACAAAAAGGAAATCACATGCTAACACGAAGATTTTTTAATGACGATCAAGCGGTTCCGGGCTAAATTTAACGGTCCGAAACGAGCTAACCGAAAGTTGGCCCGTATATTGCATATTTATCGAGAAACGAAAGCTTCCTCACGACAACCCGCGACGAGGAAAAAGAAAGGAGAAACCCAATCTTATGGAGAAAACCATGTCAAAAAGATGTGTCGACAAGCTGGCGGCCGTTTTTGCCCTGACGGGGCATGACGAGCTCGATCTGCCGCAACACCTTTCAACGCGCGTGATGTTTGTCTATGACAAGAAGGAAAACAAGAAACAGTTCACAATCCTCAACAAGCGCATCTCGGAAGAGATGAACACCAAAATCAGGGCCTGGCTGGAGTCACACCTGGAACGGTATGAAACCACTCTACGGCCTGAACTGACAGGGTCCGGACGGTCGCACACGCGGTGTCATCCCGCGGAGAACGGAGGTCCACCGTGAAACAGATCTTCATTACCACTGACCAGATGTCCAAATGTACCGAGCTTGCCGAAATCCTCGAGAAAGTCTTCCCGGACTGTGAAATCAGGATAGTCGTCGGAGAAGGGCTGAAAACCGGTCATGAGAAGGCGTCCAGGGGGTTCCCCTCATCCATGCAGTCGCATTAAGGCCCCCAATCGTTTCAAGAAAATCCTCCCAAAACCCCGCCGGTGAAATCTTCCCATCAAGACAGCACTCCACTGGGACCTTCCGGGATCGCCCTCCAGCCGTGATCCATCGAAAAGCCTTTTTCCCAACGATCGTGGTCCTTATGAACTTCTAACGAAGCGCTAATGCGCGTCTAACCGGCGGGGGCGACTTATGGATATCATTTGAACCTCGAAGCGAGCAAGAGGACCATTGAACCGAATCCCCATCGGAATAGAAGACCCCTCAGCTGATTGTCGTGACCCATTATCCCGCGCACTGCGGACCGCTCGCCGATTCATCCCGGCTCAACAACCACTCAGTCTCAACACCCCCGCCGCTCATTAAGACTGACCCATTTGTGCTTGTAAGAAGGGTTTTTCGATCACGTAGGCTGCCTCCGGGCTCATGCCGAGAGAGCGTTTTGTCTTGCTGTTGGCCGTCTTGATGCACCATGCCTTTGCCTGGGCGTTGAGGTCGTGGAAGTCCGTGAAGGTGCGTCCTGGGAGGAAGTTTTTCTCTACATAGGAAAAATTTCTCTCCACCCGTGCTTTTCGATCTGCATCGCCCACTTCATGGGGGATAAACTTGACGTCAAAAATTTTTCCAAAATGTTCCATCTCAGGGGCGATCACTGCATCGGGACCGCTGCCATGGGCCACGATCACAGAGGTATTGTCGATGGTGCACCGG
This sequence comes from uncultured delta proteobacterium, assembly GCA_963699845.1. Lineage (GTDB taxonomy): Bacteria > Desulfobacterota > DSM-4660 > Desulfatiglandales > Desulfatiglandaceae > CAWHLE01. The sequence continues at coordinate 18,974 of CAVOVO010000010.1, read as the reverse complement.
GGGCATGCGCCATCCATGAAGAGGAAGGCTTCCCGGAGAAAGACCTTGGCCTCGAAGCGGGTGAAGTTTGGGTAATACTGGATAAAGAGCTTTCTGGAGTAGGCAAGGACCAGACTGGCGCACTGGGCCTTTATCTTTTTCCCTCCCACCTCCAGTTGATGGGGGGGAGGTGTCGTGCTGCGTCTCCTGACCAGGCTCAAAAAGGATCGGATCGAGTGTCATCGTCTCCCTTTGCTTGCGATTGGCCTTCTGGTAATGACGGAACAACGCCTCCAGTTCCCCAGTGGAGAGATGGTCTTGTGAAAGGGTCCGGGTAAGAGCCTTGGCATGCTCCGGGTTGGCGCGCGCCAACGGCGCCAGGATCCGGCTTTGGAAGGAAATTCAGGACAGGTTGCAGCAGCCGGGCACCGGTCTTTCAGGCGGGCAGCAGCAACGTCTCTGCATCGCGAGGGCCATAGCGGTAAGCCCGGAGTTGATCCTGATGGATGAGCACTGCTCGGCCCTCGATCCCATTGCCACGGCCGTCATCGAGGACTTGATGTTCGAGCTCAGGGAGAACTACTTCATCGCCATAGTGACCCACTCCATTCAGCAGGCATCGAGGGTGTCTCAGCGGACCGCCTTCTTTCATTTGGGGGACCTGATCGAGATCGGCCCAACGGCCCAGATATTCACGAACCCCCTCCACGAGCTGACCGAAGACTACATCACGGGCCGCTTTGGATAAATAACGAACATTCGGAGACGTTGGCCATGCCAAGAGAGCATATCATGAGGACCTACGACGAGGAGCTGGATTTGCTCCGGGCAAAGATCACCCAAATGGGCGAGCTTTGCGTGCGCCAGTTGTCCAGGGCCATTGAATCCCTCACAAAGCGGGATACCAGACTGGCGGAGGACGTGGTCTTGGGAGATACCAAGGTCAACGCGTTGAATGGGGAAGTCGATCAGCTCACGTTTCAAGTCCTGGCAACCCGCCAACCCATGGCGGTGGATCTTCGATTCATCATTTCCGCACTCAAGATAGCGGGCGACCTGGAACGGCTGGCGGACTACGCCGCCAACATCGCCAAGTGCGTCGAGGACCTGAACCACATCGCCCTGGACCAGCCCGTTGAATCCATACTCCGGATGGCGGCCATGGCTCAGGACATGCTCCGAGACATCCTTGAGGCCTACGAGCATGCAGATGACGCCAAGGCTCGATCGGTCTGGCAAGCGGACAAGCAAATCGACACGATTTACTCGGACCTCCTTGGCGAGATCAAAACTTACATGGCGGCGGAACCGGGAAAGGTCGACGCCTACACGAGCCTCATGTTCGCCGCGCGCTGCTGCGAACGGATCGGAGACCACATCAAGAACGTAGCCGAGAGCGTCCAGTTCATTCAAAGAGGATCTTTTTCCTGAGATGGGCTTTCGACATTTCCTCTCGCACTGGGCGGTGCGTCTGGTCCGGCTGCGGGACCTGGGGGCAGGGATCAATGCAGATCGCTGCACCGGGATTGATGCCGTCGACTCAGGAGGCCTCCGCAGACCACCTGAAACAACTCAACATCCTCTCTCCTTGATTCCCTCGGCTTTTTGCCGTTACGCAAGAAGAAGATCAATTCCTTCAGCGTATCCGAGTACCTCATGCTTTCCTGGTGGTTCAGCGAACCCTTTCGGATCCGCCTCTGGGCAAGCCGCCAAGCCTCCACGGCCTCCTGTTCGGCCAGATAAATGATATCCGGATAGTCCTTGTGTTTGACCTCTTCGACGAATGTCTTGAAATCACAACTGGGTGAGATCATATGGTTCCCTCCAAAAATCACTTCCCGCTCGGCATGTCGATTCACGAGAAGTCCTGTGCACCTGTTTGAGCCATAACTCTTAGATCCGAATTGTTAGGATTTTGTTAGAAAGCCGGTCTTTTCTCACCGGTCATTCAATTGCCTTCCGGAGGCATTCAGAACGCTTCGAAGCAATCCATTTGCCTTCTTAACATAGATTTAGTCCCACCATAACAGTAATGCTTACAAAGAGCAATTAATGTGGTGGTGTCATGAAGAAACACAACCAGCCCCCCAAAGACCTGCGTTTCCACCTTCGGGGAGCTCAGTCCGCCCACGGCCGGAGCAGTGTGGAACGCCAGACGGCGTGTGAAAGGAGGCCTATTGATCAATTGGAAAATATCCATGAGTCTCGCTGACTTTGATGCGGCCTTTCGCCTTTGGTGAGGGACCCTCGAAAGGGATGATCTCAGCCGGGCTTTGGCATGTTTTCGAAAAGCTGTCCGCTCTTACCAGGATCCGGGAGAGTATACGATGCCCTTCCGGAGAGCAGCAATCCTCGCAGCTTCCTTCAAAACGTCTTCACCCTCCTCCGAATCGAATATGAAATGGACCGGAGCGAGTTGGCGTCCGTCCCCACCAGCGGCCCCGTCGTGGTGATTGCCAATCACCCGTTCGGCGGCATAGACGGCATCCTCCTGGGGGCGCTTCTCTGCGCTGTACGATCCGATGTGAGGATCATGGCCAATTTCATGCTGGGTTCAATCCCGGATCTCCGCCCGATTCTCATACCGGTTGACCCGTTCGGCGGGAAGGATTCCACGTCCAAGAACATCGCGGGGCTTCGGAGCGCCGATCAGGTGGGTGCGCAACGGCGGGCTTCTCCTGGTTTTCCCCGCGGGGGAGGTGTCCCATCTGAAACTCAGGGAGAGAAAGATTGAAGACCCGAAATGGAATGACAGCCTCGCACACCTCGTGCGGCTGACCAGCGCCCCGGTTCTCCCTGTCTACTTTGATGGAAGGAACAGCAACCTGTTTCAGGCCGCCGGCCTCCTTCATCCGCGCGTCAGGACCGTTTTGCTGCCAAGAGAGATCCTCAAGAAACAGTCCACCCGGATCAGGCTCAAGATCGGCACGTTGATCCCCCTTGGCAGGATGGATTCCATCCGTGAGGATTCAGCCCTTACCACCTATCTTCGTTTCCAGACCTACATGCTTAGATTCGCCCTTTGGAAATCCGCCAAGAAGGTGCCGGACAAGACCAGACCGCCCGCAGCCGTTCAGCGTTTCGCCGCCCTCGCGTCCGCTCAAACGCCGGTTTTCCTCAAAAAGGAGGTCGATTCGCTACCGGTCCAGCAGATGCTAGCCAAATCCGGCGACCTCTATGCCTATGAGGCGTCGGCAGACCAGGCCCCGGGGCTGCTCAAAGAGATCGGACGGCTCAGGGAGGAGACCTTCCGCAAGAACGGGGAAGGGACCGGCAAAGCCCTTGACCTGGACCGCTTTGACCGTGAATACATTCATCTCTTCGTGTGGAATCGGGCGCGATCCGAAGTGGTCGGCGCCTACCGCATGGGGCTCACCGATCGGATTGTGCCGAGATACGGGAAGAGCGGCCTTTACACCCACACGTTGTTCAAGTACGGCAGTGACCTGCTGGCCAAGATGGGTCCCGCCCTTGAGCTGGGCCGATCCTTTGTCCGAGCCGGAGTATCAGAAAGACTATGCGCCGCTGCTTCTCCTTTGGAAGGCCATCGGCCATTACGTCGACAACTCATCCATGGTACAGGATTCTCTTTGGTGCCGGTGAGCATCACCCGGGATTACGGAGATCATTCCCGACACCTGATGGCTGAATTTCTGAGCGGCCCGTCGTGCCTCTCACACCTGTCAGGCCTGGTGAAACCACGGAGGGCATTCAAACAAAAGGTGTTGGGAAAGGGTGAAAAGGAACAGGTCCAACGCTGGCTGGTTGACATCGAAACGCTTTCCTCCAGCGTCTCGGTACTGGAGCCGGACCGCAAGGGCGTCCCCATTCTCCTCAAGCAGTATCTCAAGCTTGGGGGCAAGCTGATGGGGCTCACGGTAGACCCCAAATTCGGCCAGACCCTGGACGGGCTCATCATGGTGGATCTGGTCAATACCAGTCCAAAGGTGTTACGGCGTTATATGGGCGAGGAGGGTTATCTGGCATTCATGGCTTATCACGATGAAGGGGATTCCCTGCCATTTCTGGCTGCCTCCAACGGCTGATAAGAGTCGATTGGCCATCAGCAGTCAGCGAATCTTCTGTTATTATTGGTCGTTTGCTGGCAGCTGATCGCTGATGGCCGATCGCGCTCATCCCAGAACAGCCGTTCTTGGATGAGCACTACCTAGAAGCGAAGCCGGATGAAACTGCCCCCCCACGATTCCGATGGCGATGCCAAGAAGTGCGGCACCGAGGATTTTGAGTGCCGAAGACTTGGGCGGGGTTGGTTGATCGGGGGTCTTGGGCGGTGGTGCTTCCTTTTTGGCCACAGGGTCTTGTGCGGCCTCTTTCAAGGCCCTTCTCTTTTGAAGCCGGCGGTCAGGGAGCCAAGGTCGGCAGGACGGATCGGTGCCGGGTGATGAACCACATTGAAATGGTGATTCTTGCCCAGGGAATGCCACTGAAGCACACTCCCCTGCGGGTCTGCATCGATCAACAGAACCCGTTTTGAGATATCTGAAAGACCCCTTGCGATATTGACCGCGCTTATATCAAGAAATAAGTTTGGGCGTCAGCTATTTTATACTGTAGGGATGATTGGCTGTTGAGTCCCGGGGCACGGTGAAATATTGTTTGCGCAAGTCCCGTTGAGCGGGCTAAACTGCCGAGGACCCCACCGACTTGGGAGGGGTGACAAAGGCAGAGCGTTTGATCCGTATCGTCCAACGGTCATTGACATGGCTTCCTTTCCGAATGGGGGCCTCTGAGCGGTTTGGCTTCATAACGGGCCGAAAAAGTCCGGACATTTGAAGGCGTGTCAGAAGGCTTTGCCCTTCTCCATAGCCTCAACAACAAAAATCGGGTGGTATTATAGGTCGAATGGATTAGATTTTTGTTAGGATTATATCAAGAAATAAGTTTGGACCTCAGGCATTTCATTACTGTAAGGATGATTGGCTGTTGAGTCCCACGGGGAGCCGTGGTATATTGTTTGCGCACGACCCGTGGAGCGGGCTCAACTGGTGAGGACCCCACCGCCCTGGGACGGGTGACAAAGGCAGAGCGTTTGATCCGTACCGTCAAAGCGAGGCGCTATGGACAAGAAACTGAAGTCGAATGGAAATCATCCCATCTCTGGCGACACGGGGTGCGGGGCTTCATTCTCTTTCTCGGGTGCGTCCTTAAGAGGGACCCCGTATGCCTGAGTGTGGTGGGGTATTGATCGCAACATTCACGCTTCAGCCTTCAGAGCCGACACCGTCGCTCTCAATTCTTCCGGCTGCGCCGGGTGGGTTTCAGGAAAGGACACAACGCATCTATATGATCGATGGCCTCAAGTTCGCTGCAATCGATATCGGCTCAAATGCCGTTCGGCTCCTTCTGTCAGGTGTATTTGAAACGGAGGCGGGCCCCTATTTCAAAAAGATCTCACTCATTCGCATGCCTATCCGGCTTGGCCAGGATGTGTTCACCATTCAATCCATCAGCGCGGAAAAGGCCGAAAGGCTTGATCAGGCCCTCACCGGGTTCAAGCATTTGATGGCGGCCTACGCACCCGTGGCCTATCGGGCCTGCGCCACTTCGGCCATGCGGGAGGCCCAAAACGGCGCGGACATCTGCAAACGGATTTACCAGAGCTCCGGTATTGAGGTTGAAGTCATCGATGGCCAGGAGGAGGCCCGCATCATTTTTTCAAAGGGCAACAACCTGTTGCAGGAGGGAATAGATGCACAGGTCTACGTGGACGTGGGCGGAGGCAGCACCGAAATTACCCTCTTCTCAGGGGACAAGCGCATAACCCGTTCTTTCAATATCGGCACCATTCGATTGCTCCAGGACATGGTCACCTCTTCCGACTGGGACAAGATGAAAGCCTGGGTGCAGGAGAAGACCCGTCCTTACCGGAATGTCTCAGCCGTCGGCAGCGGCGGAAACATCCACAAGCTTCTGAGCCTGGCCAAGAGCAAGGACGGGCTTTCCATCTCCGCCGCAAAGATCAAACAGATCCGTACCAAACTGGAGGCCCATACCGTGGCGGAACGGATCACCCAACTCGGTCTCAAACCGGACCGCGCCGATGTCATTTTGCCGGCCATCAAAATCTATTTGTCCATTCTGAAATGGGGGAAGATCCCCTCCATCAACGTCCCGGAAATGGGATTGGCGGATGGGATCGTCCGCTGCCTCTACGAACGCTACAAAATGGAATCCGATCCCCGACGACGCATTCAACAGGGGCGCTCAGAGTCGCCTGATGCCTTGTAAATAGCCTCCGTATTTCGCAAAGCTGCAATGCTCCATTCCCAGCCGAGGCCTTCGACCAGTCACTCCAAGAAGGCCCGGATGTCCCGATCTACCTCGTTTTGCGGGGGCATTTGGCGCTAACGTACTTCTATCTTCTTTCTAATCATTTCCTAATAAATCTAGTCTAATAATGTTCCATCATCCAAAATGGACCATTTATAGATAGGTTGATTGGGGTCCAGCCGTCTGCCGTTCGTGCCAACAAAAGGGGTCTTCCGCTGCAGTCTGAAGCACAAATGAAAGGAGACGCAGAAAAATGACAGAGCTGACAAATGAGAGCCGGATCAGGGACCAACTCATGGAAATCATCAGCGGGCTGACCAGGAAGGTGGGTGATTACCCACTGCAGGGAAACCCGATGGAGCGGCTGGCCGACCCCTTTGATTTGGCATCTGCCAACCAGGACCGCGAAATGAACATAAGACTCATGGAGCGGGAAAGGGAACGCTGTCAGGAGATCCTTGAGGTGCTCCATCGGATCAATGTGGGGACCTACGGGATTTGCGAGGACTGTGGAGAACAAATCCGAACCGAACGTTTGAGGGTCCACCCCACCACCGCGCTCTGCATCGAATGCAAAAGGAGCAGGAGGCCTGCAGGAGGCAATATGAAGGAAGTGAAGACGATAGCGCTCGTCGCCCATGACAACCGCAAGCGGGATGTGATCGAGTGGGTGGAATGGAATTACCGGGCAATGATCAGGCACAGGCTTGTCTGCACAGGCACGACCGGAAGAATGGTTGAGGATGCATTGAAGAAGAAACTCTTAAAAGAGCGGTCCGAGTTCGAGATCGTGAAGCTGAAATCAGGCCCCCTCGGGGGCGACCAGCAATTGGGCGCCATGATCACCGAAGGGAAGATCGACTTGATCATTCTTCTATGGGACCCCATGACCCCCCACCCCCATGACGTTGACGTGAAAGCCCTTTTGCGGATTGCCGTTGTCTACAACATCCCCATCGCGTGCAATCGCGCCACGGCGGATTTCCTGATATCCTCCCCTTTGATGGATCAAGTCTACATGCCCGAGATGAAGGACTACGAATCCTATATCAACCGGACCGTGGAGACTGATTGAGGAAGATTATTCCCTGAGGACAAGCACTGTGTCAAGACCAGGCCCCACAAGCGGGATCTCCTTTTCGGGTGTCTTCAAAATGAAGGAGGTGTTTGAGCGGAACCGGTAAGCCACAGGGTCACCGGCAAATGTCGCGATCAATTTGCGGGCGACCCAGTTCAGGTCCCCGAGGATGGGTTTCCTGCAAAAAAGGGCCTGGATTTCGTATGTGCCTTCCAGTTGCGTGCGGCCGAAATCCATATTCACTTTGTAGGTTAGAGGGATCACGCAACCGTTGGCATCCCGGTAAGACCCTGATGGGTCAACCGTGTATTCGGTCGAGACCCCAATGACGTTCCTGGAATCGGTCACATATCCGAGTGCCCATCTGCTTTGGCCTGTATCCGGCAGATACTGAAACTCTGTGAGGGCCACGGTGTATTCCGGGTAGAAGGCCCGAAGGCTGTACCAGCGGCTCGAAAAGGCCGTGGCCGGCACGTTGGTGTAAGAGTGATCCATGTAGACAGATCCCGCGACGTCGAGCCTTCTCGCCGTCAATGAAGAGGGTCCCTTCAAAATCGCCCCGGGGAACCTCCACGAAGAAGAAGTGAAACGCGTCATTTTTCGGGTTGACGTCGATCTTGCCGTCTTTGATTTGAAACCCTGGCATCCACGCGCGAATCGCAATGTCGGCCTTGATCCGTCCGGACGAAATGGTCAGCTGCGTCGAGAGCCCTCGAGTCGCCATCGTGTTAGGCCCGATGGTGATCAACCCCTTCAGTCGGTCCTCTTTGAAGTCTGAAAGCGCCCGTTCGTCATGCGATGAAATCTCACCGGATTCGCTCATGGCCCAGGTGAAATCGACCCCTGCCGAACCTGAAAAAATCCCAACCCTGGATACAATAAAAATCAGGTAAATCATTTCATGTGAATTCGTCATGAACTGATAGTTCCAGCTTTCAGCGTAAAAATTTCCGCCCAGTGGATGCTGGAAGTGGTCCGCAGCCTCCATGGGGTGAATTGTCGGGGTCTCAGCATCAACGGGAAACGACACGAGCAACATACACGCGCATATGGCCAGGCTCTGGGCGAAATAGGGGATCATATTGTCTTCCTCGAATGATTGAACGCAAGGAATCCTTTTCTTGAGCATCAGTTTAGTGCCTGGAAGCACAAACGAAATATTCTGCATGCTTCAGGTGAACGGTTACATCCATCATGAGGTGACAGAAAAGATTGTGGCAGCGCTCGGTTTTGGAAGCCTTCCGGTTTATGAATACGCCAAGGTCGACCTGGAAGAAGCCTACAGAATTTATCACGACCACATCGGCGATCTCCTACAGTTCCTGAAGGCCATTTTCAAAAAAAAAGTCCTTGCGTCGATCGCATCCAATCCGGCCATGTAATCGGTGCAAACGGCGTAATCTGCGGATGAGTTGTGCTGCAGCAGGCCTGATCAGATTGCCCCTTGAAGAGCTATGATGTCGATTCGCCTACTTTTTCCTGTTGAACCCTTTCGTGGAGCCATATCTTGATCTTTGATCCACGGTCGACACCGATACCCTGACGAATGCGGTCTATATCCTTGACAAGATCTTCGACCACGTCGAGGGCAATACGCACCTTCTTCCCATGCCTGATGATCTTGGCCTTGTTCATGTCAACGAGGTCATGGATATCTTCACCGGCGTCAAATCTTCGATCGAATTCCTCTTCACTCTTGGCTGGGGCCTTTTGTTTCATACAATCGGGTCTACTTGTTTCTTGCGCGTCTTACGGATATGATCCTGATTTGATCCTCCCGCCGGGTGAATATGGCCGTCCATACCTTCCATAATCAGATAGCTCAACGCCGTCTGCCTCTTCCTATTGTCAACCTGCTTCACAGCCATTGAAAGAGCCTTCCTGCTGCCCACAAAGACACATAACTGCTTGGCTCTCGTTAATCCCGTATAGATGAGATTCCTGAACAGCATCTTGAAATGCTGAGTGGCAACCGGGATGATCACGGCATCAAACTCGCTCCCTTGCGATTTATGGATGGTTATCCCGTAGGCAAGGGCGATTTCCGTTAAGTCTTCCCGCTTATAAGTGATTGCCTGCTTGCCGAATTGGATGAGGCAGGAATAGTTTTCCAAATCAATCGTCTTTATCCGCCCAATGTCACCATTGAATACACCCAAATCATAGTTATTGCGGGTCTGGATAACCCTGTCGCCCTCTCGGTAGACACGCTCTCCGATTTGAATCTGCTTCTTGCCCTGCTTCTCAGGATTGACCGCTTGTTGAATCGCATTATTGAGGTTGAGCGTTCCAAGACTACCCCTGACTTGAGGCGACAAGATTTGGATTTCAGTATCCTTCCCAAAGTATTCAGGGATGGTTTTGGTATATAATCGCAGAACCATATCGAGCCCTGTCATGCCATGATGAAGGGCTGACCAGGGATGAATGGACTTAACAAGGGCTTTTAGTTCTGCAATGGCCCCCTGTGCCTGATTGAGCTTCAGCAGATCAACGTGCTTGAATTTCTCAGGAATCGTGAATATGGGGGCATGGATTTCCTCGGCATCCCTGAATTCCTGTACAAGAAGGCTATCAATTATGAAGGTATCCTCTTCGCGCTTCATAACCCCTGTGATTTTATCCCCGGTTTGGACAACTTTTTCCTCTCCGGTGGCAATAGTATGCTTGATAGCCCCCTTTGCCCTTGCCCAAGAACTGAAGCTGTTCCTGTGTGGCTTCCTCAGCATCGATGAACAGACAACCTGCCTTATCCTTCCATAACTCAGGCTTGTGGAACGGGGATTCAATTCTTGGAACTTGTCCTTTGTTGATTTGATGGGCATAGCGGATAATCAGATTCTCTTCAGCCTGACGGAATACCTTGGTGAGCCTGAAGCTGGGCACTGAGAATGCCTGTAGCAAGTCATGAAGGACATTGCCAGCCCCAACTGACGGCAATTGGTCTGGGTCGCCTATAAAGAGCACCTGTGAGCTCTGAGGCACCGCTTTGAGCAGTGACGCCGCCAGATTGATATCGAGCATTGAGCATTCATCGATAATGAGAAAATCGACTTGGAGCTTGTCATCCTCGCCTTTCTTGAATCCGTTCTTATCCGGTGCCCATTCCAAAAGGCGATGGATCGTCTTTGCCTCATATTCGATTACCTCGCTCATCCGTTGGGATGCTCTTCCTGTTGGCGCTGCGAGAACAACCCGCTTTTTCATGGCTTGAAGAAGTTTGACCAGAACTCGAGTTGACACGGTTTTGCCGACCCCCGGTCCTCCCGTAAGGATAGAAAACGATTTGCCTGCGATTCCCGCCACGGATGCCTGTTGCTCATCGGAAAGGACAATGCTTTGCTTCCGACAATACCGCTCAAGCCAGCTACTGATCACGATGTATATCGACAGATACGGATTGGTTAACCCACTGCTTGACTCTCTTGGCAACATACTGTTCATCGAAATAGATGGAATTGGAATAATAGGCAACGACTTCCTGCCCCTCTTCATCCGGTAGAACCCTTTTCTTTATCTCGTTGGCAGCAATCAGGGATTGGAGAATGGATGTGATCTGCTCGGGCGTTCCAGTCTCAAGCAGTTCCTGCGTGTTCTTGATGATCTGCGATTCCAACAGATAACAGTGCCCGTTATCACGGGCAGCGGCCAGGACATGCTTTATTCCAGCTTCCATGCGGGGAACGCCATCTTTCTCAAAGCCCATATTGAGCGCGATCCTATCGGCGGAAAAGAACCCTATGCCGTAGATATCCCTTGCCAGCTGATAGGGATTGCTTGAAACCTTGCTGATTGCATCGTTGCCATAGGTTTTGAATATCTTGACGGCAAATAGGGTGGATATTCCGTAGCCTTGCAGGAAAATCATCACATCCCGTATTGCCCTGTGTTCCTGCCAGCTATTCTTGATATCCAGTAATTTCTTGTCAGCGATTCCCGGCACATTCAGAAGTTCATCAATGTTCTCCTCGAAAACCTGCAGCGTCTGCTCTTTAAAGAAGGCAACTATTTTGTGAGCGGTCTTGGGGCCCACATTCTTGATAAGTCCTGAACCAAGGTATTTTTCAAGGGCTGCACTGGATGCCGGTTTCTTTTCAATGGCCCGTTCCGCTTTAAACTGCTCACCGTGCTTGGGGTGATAACTCCAGCTCCCATAGAATTCCATAGAGCTGCCGGCGAAAACCTTGGCTTGATGGATGATCACGGCCACGAGTTTATGAGGTTCATTGAAGGGGCTGACTTTAAGGACTGACCAGCCATTGTCCGCATTGTGAAACGTGACCCGTTCCACGATTCCGGAAAGGCGGATAAGATTGTCAGCCGGCTGATTTTGAGGGGATGGTTTCATGCTGTGGTGATTATACAGAATTCGGGTATGCAGCGTAAACCATGGGCAGGGTCGGAATATATCTCTCCGTGATATTCGCCAATTGATCGATAAGGGGGAGTCCTCTAGTCGGCCAAACGCGCCGCGAATCAGGCTGCTTCGACACGGCAGCGGATGTATCTGTGCAGCGGCGTGGCCGCTGGGGTGCAGTAGGGTCGCCCATAAATAAGTAATTAACTAGTCCTCAAGGGTGAGACTTTCTCCAGCGCGATCCTCTCCCCACGCCCGATCAAGCTCAGGTCATCCCGAGCTTCCTGGCAAGGTCGGTCAATCTATATCCCAATTCCGTCACCGCCCAGTAGCACAATAACCCTCTCGCTTCAGCACGCGTCTTCTCCCGGCCTTTTGCATAGATCTGTGAGACTTCGAGCTCGAACATCCGACCAACTTTCTTTTCAACCTTTGACAGTTAAGGTGTATATGGCGCACCAGTTCTCTAAAATAGATGTCTTCCTGGCACACAATGGATTTGTATCGGTTCTGAAAGAGATGACCATGCCTCCGGTGACGGCGATTGAAGCGAACCGCATACCCCGTGAGAAGCCTTCGGTATGCGGCTTCCGCCCTTCTTGCCACGGCGCCAGGTCTCAAATCGATGGCTGACTTCTTCAAGGGTAGGTCTTGGGGCCGGATTGCTCGTCTTCGTGGCGGGTTTCAATACAGGCAGTTGATCCATCGGCCATCCTTCTTTCCTCTACATGATGACCGACCTTACCATCTCCTTCACGTCATTTCATGCACCCTTGCCGGAAGGACACAGCCGGCTGGATCTCCCCAAGACGAAAGCTGCCAAAGCAGTCGAGGCTACCTTTGAAATCATCAAGAGGATTCTTTAGGGCGGCGAGGATGTCCTGATAGTGGCTTTGAAAAGATCGAACTTGATGAAGAAACCATGCGAACGAAGATAGATCAGAAATCAAAAACGAGTGGGGAGGTTCCAGGATGAGCTTGAGGCAACTGAATAAATGGCCCACTCGCTCGTTCAATGACAGGTTCAGGCATTTCGAAGGTCTCTTTCGATTTCCTCTCTCGTCAGATCAAGAATGGGTACACCGTATCTTGCCAGGGACTGCAAAAAACTGACTCTTGAAATACCAGCCAGTTCCGCAGCTCTTCCAGAAGAAAGTTTGCCCATCTCATAGAGCTTGACTGCCAATAACCTTGAAGCCTCGTCGGCGAACCCATCAGGGGTTTCCTTCAAAGAAATCAGTATCGAGTCCGGGCAGTTAATCGTAATAGTCGTCATAGGTCTTTCTTCCCCTGCGATCTCAATTTTAGAGCCTATCGGGAACCATGTGAAAGGTCAACCAATCATCGCCACCCAAATGTCCCTTTCGCTTCCACGCAGGAATTCCACGTTTGCTTCTTGACTTAACACCGTCGAGGGTCTGACCGAAGTTCAATCGGAGCATTTGGTGGCCGTACTCAATCCACTGGGGCTTTTTTTACCGCTTTTCGGGACTCTCTTTATGGTTTCCTCACAGAAAGTTTGTGTTATGCTGTTGGTTTGACTTGGGTTAACCGCAATGAAGCCGAACCATTCCGATTAGGACGCAAAACCGGATTTCTGTCAAGAGGAATCGGCCGACTTGGGCCAGAGATGGGTGAAAAACTCGGCCGCCACCCTCCACAAAATCCGGGTGCCACGTTCTCATGGCTTCCTGCCGCCTTGAGGCCTTGGGTTTCCACATGATACACTCGATCTGTCGACTGAAACCGACGATCTCATGCATATCCCTCCAGATCCCGGTGCCTGCGAGGGTCACATCAAAACCGCTATAGAAAGCCCTTTCATGACTCAAGCTAAATGACGGTGAGGTTTGATCGATTCACCCGCTTTGATGGATTCGATGAAATGGGCGATCCGGGCTCAGGGATCGCCGTGATCCTGGAAGCCATCGGGTAAGGTTGTGCCGTGCGGCAGGCGAGCCATCCGGATATCATGCTCTTCTCTCCATAGAAACCCTCAAGCGCCTGAAAACCCTTCAAGTCGGCCTGATCCGGATTTTCAGCGAATTTGGCCTCCACCGCGATGAAACGGCCACCTTGTTCGATCAACAGATCCACCTCGGCCCCGTAAGCCGTGCGCCAGTACCAAAGGGGGACCGACCTGCCGGCCGAGGTGAAGTGCTTGACCACTTCCATCACCACGTAGGTTTCCCAGAGTGGTCCGGCCATGGGCGACCGCTCAATGGCTTCCCGGTGGTCGAAGCCCATGAGAAATGCAGCAAGCCCGGTATCGGTGAGGTGAATCTTGGGTGTCTTCACCAGCCGTTTGCCCAGGTTTCGGTGGTAGGGCTCAAGCAGGAGGACCTGCCCGGAGGCCTGAAGCACCGAAATCCACTGCTTTGCGGTATTAGGAGCGATCCCCACGTCCCGTGCGAGGTCGGAATAAGAAAGCATCTGGCCTGTACGGATCGCGACAGCCCTCAGAAAGCGGTCAAAATCCCGAAGGCTTCCCACGTTGAGGATATTTCGCACATCCCGCTCCAGGTATGTGCTCAGATAAGCGGCATACCAGAAGTGCGGGTCCAGGTCGGATCGGGCGTGCAACTCAGGCCATCCGCCTTTGAACAGAAATCCTTTTTCTTCGAATTCAACTGCGGATTCCGCCAGTTCGTTTGCCGAAAGGGACATTATTCGCAGCACGCCGCAACGGCCGGCAAGGCTTTCGGAAATATCCAGCATCAGGGGAAAATTCTGCGATCCCGTGAGAATGAAGCGGCCCGGTTGCCTGTCTGCGTCAATGATGGTCTTGAGATGGCGGAAAAGCGCCGGAGCGTATTGCACCTCGTCGATGACGAGCGGCGGTGGTTGGGCGCTCAGGAAAACATCCGGGCTTTTTTCCGCCTGCTCGGCGGAAGCCGGCAGATCAAGGGATATGTAGTTGTGGTCGGGAAATACACGTCGCACAAGGGCAGTCTTACCACCCTGCCGTGGGCCTGTGACGACCACGGCCGGGAATTGGGCGGCCAGTGCCATTAGGGTCTGTTCATATTTTCTATTTATCCACATGCGGATATTTTGCAATAACTCCGCATAAATGTCAAGGCCGGTTATGCAGCCCCATACATTACTCTGGGACCGGGGAATTCTTCGGATGGCTCGCGAACATCCTTTTTCCAGCCCTGACCGGATCCCCGCCGCATAGTTTCACACTGTCACAACCTATCCCATCCATTTCTTATTGCAGAGATCATCTCGGTCGTAGCGTCTCAATACCGTGGGAATCGTTTTGCTTCCGAGATTTGTCCTCCATGCGATTCCAAGCCCCCCTCACACCGAAAATAACGCCTCTGCCTCTAAAACATCGCCTACATGCTTCCCGAATCAAACTTAACCGGCTTTTTTTCTATCCTATCGATGATTGCATAAGGACTGTATTCGGTTTTCCTGTCAAGCACCGCCTCTATCCTTTCCTGGATCTCGATCCTTTGTTGGTTTGAATGCCAGCTGTGCCAATCATCCTCTGAGTCCCATGCCCTAACAACAAGGTATTCCTCCGGCCGATCAAGATGCCTCCAGGTTTCCTCATACTCGAAGCCCGGCTGGATCATGGCCAGCTTTCGCAATTGAATAATTAGAGGCATGACCGCTTCCTCTTTTTCTCTGGTCACGTTTCTCTTGCTAACGATTTTTACGCCCATTTTATCCCCCATTCATGACACAGCCCCAGCCACCCCATCCCTTTCCGGAGCCAACCCGAAGGTCTTCTCCCGGGAACAGAAAGGATGTAGCTTGGGCATCAAGTTCATTGAAATGGCTCCGAAAGAGGCTCTAAGCATTCGGAGTGTCTCTCTGTTCATGTTCGGAGCACAAGACATGCCAAACCGCCCCAGGAAATGGATCACGTATAACCCATTGAATCATGGCAATTTTCAATCCCATTTGGTTCGTTAATCGGATCTCCCTCCGGGCAGCGCTGTCGGCAGGTTTTCCATCGTGTAAAAAGGCGTGGACGAAGGGAAGCTCCGAAGCATTTGGATGGCCCGTGAAAGGTCAATCGTCGCAGATGCAGAAATAAGGGGAATCATCCGTGGCGCAGCCGGGACATAAATCACCGCTGAGTTCCGCGCTGGAATGTTCCCGAATATGGGCGTCATTGACCGACAACCGTTATATAGTATAGTGCGTGAGATCGTCGATCACCTGCGCTGATAGCGACTCTGGTGAAGCAGGGCTCTGGAAGAAAGGAAGGTGATGACTGACTTTTTCCAGGGATTTTTCAGTTCACGGCGATCGTTACCGGGGGCGCCACCCCCAAGCGCATCGCCGGCAAAATGCTGGGACGTGTAATAAGAAAGACTTTGCTCAACCAGATAAGCAACCTGAAGGCGTGATGCCTGAGCAGAGGCGAGATAAACGACCATGGAGGGAAGCCATATGACGGAATCAATCTATCGTGAAGAACATCAGATCTTCCGTGAAACGTTCAGGAAGTTTGTTGCAAGGGAGATCACCCCCAATGTTTCACAGTGGGAGGCGGAACGCGCGGTACCACGGGAGTTGTGGATCAAAATGGGTGAGCAGGGATACCTCTGCCCCTGGCTGCCGGAGGAATACGGCGGTCTGGGCTTGGGCTTCGAGTACTCGGTCATCATCAACGAGGAGCTCATCCGTGGCGACGGGTTCGGCGTCGGCGTCCCGCTCCACAGCGACGTGGCAACCCCCTACATTCATTCCTACGGCACCCCCGAGACAAAGAAACGATGGCTCCCTGGCTGCGCCACCGGTGAAGTCATCACCGCCGTCGGCTTGACCGAGCCCAACGCCGGGTCTGACCTGGCCGCTATCCGCACCACGGGCGGCGTGACGGCGACGGCTATATCCTGAACGGGCAGAAGACCTTCATCACCAACGGCTTTTTCGCGGATCTGATCGTGGTGGCCGCCAAGACCGACCCCAAAGCCGGTCACCGGGGGGTCAGCCTGATCCTGGTGGACAAGGACGCCCCGGGCTTTTCATCGAGGCCGTAAGCTGGAGAAGATGGGGTACCACATGCAGGACACGGCCGAGCTCTTCTTCGAGGATTGCCGTGTCCCAGCCTCCCACCTGTTGGGCGTAGAAGGGGCCGGCTTCAAGTACATGATGGAAAAACTCCAGCAGGAGCGGCTGGAGGTCTGCATCAAATGCCAGGTGAACGCCGAGGAGGCCCTGAAGGAGGGTCTCGACTACGCCAAGGTGCGGGAGGCCTTCGGGCGGCCCATCGGCGATTCCAGCATACCGCCTTCAAACTCGCGGAGAATGGCCACGGAGGTCGAACTGGGAAGCCCTTTCTCGACGATCTCTCTCGCAGCACATTGAGGGGCAGACATCATCCAACGGGTTTCCATGGCCAAATACTGGCTGGGCGAGATGGTCAACCGAGTGGCCTATCAGGCCGTTCAGATCCACGGCGGCTACGGCTACATGGAGGAATACCGGATCTGCCGAATATTCCGGGATGTCCGGGCGCTATCCATTTTTGCGGGGACCAGCGAAATCATGAACTGATCATCAGCCGAAACCTGGGGCTGCGCACCCAAATAGCGCTCCTTTTTGACCGGTTCGGGATCGGACCGGGCAGGGGCGGGCTACGGTCGCTGATCGCTCATAGGAAGGGACTCCCCCGGGGTGGAGGCGATTGTGCCACCTCAAATGCTGATAGCAGGCTCCCGAAGTTGCGTGATCTCCTCCAATGGCAAGGCGGTCATTTTATCGTCAAGGGCGTATTTATGGTCACCGGGATAGATGACCCACAGATGTTCAAGCCCCAGGTCTTCAATGGCGATATGCATGGACCGGTTCTTACCGGGAGCATCTGTGTATTTAAATTCAAAACCGAACCGCCTCCCGGCGATTGTCACCATGAGATCAAGCTCAGCGCCTGCGTGTGTAGCCCAGAAATACATATCTCTCTTTCGAAAATGATGAACAACATGCTCCAGTCCAAAACCTTCCCATGACGCGCCGATTTTAAGGATGCCCCTGCAGATCGGGAAAGGGTTGGGACTGCGGAGACTGTGGAAGACCACGGTCGCCGATATATATCTTGGTGGCTTTGACTTGGCGCTTTTTCAGATTTTCACCCACGGCGGCAGAACCCGAATCATGTATGCACCGCAAAGGATATCGAGGTATCGCCGTGACGTGTTCTCAGCAGTGCCAAGAGATCGGGCGAACTCAGCCGCATTCCACACCTGACCATGAAAATGGGCTACCATCGTCCAGAATCGCCTGAGGGTTTCCGTGGCAATGGTGATGCCAAGCTGAGGGATATCTCTTTCAAGAAAGGGTCGGACGAAGTCTACACGCCATTGGATACTGTCAGAATCAAAGCGGCAAGAAAGGATTTCGCAAACCGCCCCTTATCCACAGGCGATCGCCGATGCTGCAAACCGACTTCCCAAAGTTGAAAACCTGCCAAATCTACGAATCCAATTCTGCCGGCCAGATATTCCGAAACACCCTTAACCAGATGCGGCGATGCCGAGCCCAGCAGAAGAAATCGGGCATTCTGACCAGATCGATCCACAAGTACCCTGAGCAGCTCGAAACAGTTCCGGTTTTCTTTGGACCTCGTCTATGACTACAAGGCCGGAGAGATCTTTCAGCGTCTGCATTGGGAGCAGAGAAGACGCTGGATATCAATGGGGTTTTCCAGGTCAAAAAATGTTGACGGCTCTTTTTCAGCGAGGAACCTCGCCAGCGTGGTCTTGCCGCACTGGCGCGGTCCGAGAAGGGCAGTGACGGGATGGACCCGGAATGAAGCTTCGATTTGACGGACGGGTTCTGATCTGGGAATCATTTAATCATATTATTCCTTGAAATTCCTCATGTCAATCTGCCGATTTTCAAGAAATAAGGAGAGTCATCGAATGTGGTTTTGTGCGATGGAAGGCTCCCATGGGCGGTGGCCGTCGCCGAGGCCCCGAACCTAAGCGGCTATTTCTACGTGAAATACCAGAAATAAGCCATAGTATATACACCTATGTATATACCTGTGGAGGAGTAATCAGATGCAGACGGCCAAGGTTTTCAAGAGTGGAAACAGCCAGGCCATTCGTCTCTCCAAGGATTTTCAGTTCAGAGGCAGCGAGGGCTACATAGAGAAGATGGGCAACTACGTGGTGATCATCCCGAAGGAGGATCCTTGGAAGATCGTGGAAGAGAGTGTGGGAAAGTTTACGAGCGATATCTTCGAGGGAGGACGCGAACAGATGCCCCCCAAGAGCGAGAGGGCTTGGATGATCTACATGC
>CAVOVO010000009.1:0-26495 GCA_963699845.1 uncultured delta proteobacterium | reverse complement strand
GTTATCTCGATTCGGGGTACCGTCTGGTCGGGTGCCTGCTTCACCCGGCCCAAAATCGCGGCGAGGACCTCCGGCACCGGGTGGACTTCGGTGAAAAATGCAGTCGGGAGACCTGCCCCGAGGCCAAGGTCTTTGACGGGCTTACCCCGGAGGCCAAACGCATCTGGCTTTGCCTGGCCGGTGGACTCGACGCCTTCGCCTACTCGAGTCGAAAACACAATCCCTTGTTCAACATGATGGGATGGGGCCGGGAGGTCCTTGAATGGGTCGCACGGAATGGGCACTGTTCCGCACCCGATGCCTTTTTTCAGACATACGCTTTTTTTCGCACGACCCTCAACCCATGGGGACACGCCTACCTCCTTTCGCAGGTTTTCCAGACCAGCCCAGGGCAGCGGACTCACGCCATCGGAATCCTTGAGGGGCCGTTTTGAACCATTTCGCAGCGTGCCTTGTCCGAAGCTTGGGGGAAACGCCCGCCTAGCGGCAACCAAACCACCTACACCCACCTGATTCCGCTGGACCGCGCCTTTCTCGACTTCTTGAGGCTTTCCTGCGGCATCAAGCGCGTGTCCTTGAGCGAGGCCGTCTGCATCAAGACCATGGTGGACCGGGAGATTGAGGGCTTTACACGGGATTTTCTCCGGAAGGAGCATGGCGTGATGACCGAAAGAGAGATCATCGAAATCGTCAGGGATTCCGGGCCGCTGACCGGGGCCGACATCATGACGGCTGACCGGCGAAGACGGTCTGACCCTGTGGCGGACCTGCAAGCGTTCCCGAGACCTGGTCATCCGGACCATCGGAACGAGGTATTTGAGGCTCGATCGGCGGGTGGACGGCTATGCCCGGCTCTCGCCTTCCATCCTGCGGGAGTTCCTGACCTACTCCCTCGTGGGCCTGAGTGCGGAGAAAGACGCCATTGAACAGAGAGGTCCCGTGAGGTCATGGGCCACATCGAAGGGGTGAGCAGGGCAAAGATCGCCCTCGCCTACAATGTGGTCTCGGGTCTTTCCAACCGTCTCGCCAGCGAGGTCGCCCTTGAGGAATGGGCCTGTTTCATCATCGCGGGCGACATCGTCTACAACATGGCGCACGACGTGGACCGTCCCGAGCGGTCCACCGGCAAGCTGGTCAGGGGGTCGGACATGGATGTGGTCGTCATCGTGGACGATGAATGCCGCGAGGGTCTCCTCAAAAGGATCGATGACACCATGTTCGAGGAGAAGTATCGACTGTTGATTACGCCTCACATCCGGGAGGAAATCGATTACGTGGTCAAGAACCTGAGCCGGGTGAAAGGAGCAGCTCGGCTTCGACACATTCAAGCACATGGTGGCGTGCAAGATCATGCAGGAGGGGACTTTCCTGGCCGGGAGCGAGTCCCTCTTCTTCAAGGTCAAGAGCCTGCTCCGTGAGCATGGGGTCATCGCGAAACTGACGGAGCTGGAAAAAAGGGCAAGGGCCTTCAGGGAGGAGGCCGAGGCCTATCTGCTCCGGGAAGATCCTCGAACGGATCAAAGCGGAAAGCATGTACCTCTTCTACCCGGTGGAGGAGTCGGAGGAGTTTGAGTGACCCTCAACCGATGGAGGCCTCCACGGCACCGGCGATATCGTCGGCAAAGGCCGTCACCTGCGCCATGTCCTCCCCCTCCACCATGACGCGGCACACCGGTTCCGTGCCGGAGTAGCGAACCAGGACCCGGCCCCGGTCCCCCAGGCGGCCTTCAACGGACTTGATCGGCCGCGGTGATCGCCGGGACCGATGGAGAGGTCGGGTTTGGACCGGACCGGCACGTTGACGGTCTTCTGCGGAAAGACCTTCATCAGGTGACGGAGCGCCGAGAGGGGCTCACGAAAGGTCTTCAGGGCCACGGCCATCTGAAGGGCCGACAGCAGACCATCCCCGGTGGTGTGATGGCGGAGGAAGATCATGTGACCGGAGTCCTCCCCGCCCAGGATGGCCCCCCGCTTCAGCATCTCCTCGAGCACGTGGCGATCCCCCACCTGGGTCTCCGCATGACTCACCCCGAACCCTTCGAGCGCAAGGCGAAGGCCCAGGTTGCTCATGACGGTGCTCACAACCAGGTCCTTTTCCAGCCGACCCTGGTCCTTGAGCATTCTGGCGAAGATGGCGAGCGTCTGATCGCCTGTGAGCGGCGTCCCTCGTTCGTCCACCGAGATCAGACGGTCCCCGTCCCCGTCAAAGGCCAGGCCCACGTGGGCGTGGACCTCCAGGACCCTCTGCCCGAGGGCCTCGGGGTGCTGCGAGCCGCAGTCCAGGTTGATGTTTTTTCCGTCGGGCCGATCAAAGATCGCAAGGACCTGCGGCGCCGAGCCGTCTGAACAGCATGGGCGCGGCCTCGGCGGTTGCACCATTGGCGCAATCCAAGACCACCTTGAGGCCCTTGAGATCCACACCGGCGGGGAGCGTGGCTGCCAGAAACGACACGTAGCGCTCGACACCATCGGCCACATGGGCCGCGGTCCCAGGGGCCACGGGCTTCCCTGGAACCGCGCGTGCGGATGAGATCTTCCAGCTCCGCCTCCTCTCGGTCCTCGAAGCTTGTACCCCTGATGGGAGAATACCTTGAAGCCATTGTAATCATAGGGGTTGTGGGAGGCCGAGATCATGATCCCGAAGCCTGCCTGTTGTTCCCGCACGAGGAAGGCAAGCCCGGGCGTCGGGATGTCGCCCGGCCCGAAGCGCCTCTCCGCCGCATGCAAGGACCCCCGACAAGAATACCGTATTCCAGCATCTCGCCGGATGCGCGCGTGTCCCGCCCCAGCACGACAACCGGCCGCAAGGCCCCGATTTCTGCAGAGGGTCGACCACGGCCCGCCCCAGGCTCACGCCCATCTCCGGGCGTGATGGGGTCCTGATTGGCCCGACCCCGGATCCCGTCTGTGCCGAAGAGTTTTTCCATGTTCACCTCCTCTTGAATGGAAGGCCCGGCAGGGCCTGGAGGGCCCGCCGGAGATCCCATCGACCAAGCCCTGGAGCCATCGGGTGCCGGCTTCGGAGACCTCCGGGTGCAATCCCTTGATCACGCTCAAATAGTTGCCTCGGCCCTTTGACGCCGCCTCGTTGAAACCGTCCAGGAACCGCTCCCGCAGGGACGCGTCCCCCGAATCCTCCATCCCTTCCAGAAAGGCCCGCTCCATCTGCGGCCAACCTTAGGCCAACGCCCTCTTGAGCCGAATGGCACCCGTGGGCGCGCGGCCGGAGGTCACCTTCTGGTAGATCTCAATGGATCGTTCCATGCGGCCGGCAACCTGACCGAATCGCTTGAGCCTCTCGCGGCACCCCTCCTGGACCCTGTCTACCGCCCCCTGGTGCAGGGCTCGGTCCTCTTCGCTGCCTGCCGCGAAGGGTGCGCGCACATCCAGGTACCACCGTCTCAGTGCCATGAGGTTGGCGATGTAAAGGGTGTTCATTTCAATGAGGCGCCTGGGATTTGTGTACAACCCGGGATGAAAGCGGAATTTCCTTGCCGGCGCGGACTCTCCTAGAAGGATGGTGTTCTCTTCCAGGAGGTCCTTCCGAACGAGGGTCCCAGCGGCCACCACCACGCCGTAACCGATCCTCACAGGGCCCACCATCCCCCCCTGCCCGCCCAGAAAAATAGGCCGTTCCCTGAGCATGACGCCCCTCGGCACATCGCCGATCAGGGAGGCGGTGGCCTTGTCCTGATTGGGGGTGTAATTGAAATGGATGTAACTGCTGCCCACCTCGCTGTGGTCTTCTTCGCTCGTCCCGCCTGCCATGAGGCAGTCGCAGAAATTGATGAGGCTTCCGAGGGTCACATAAGGAAAGAGAATGGTCTGTTTCAACCCCACGGTGTGGGCCGCCCGGGACCTTTCTTCCATGAGGCACCCTTCTCGAAGCTGAGCCCCTGAACCGACGATCGCGCCCTCGAGGAAGCAGCACTCCTGGAAAAAGCCGCCCTGAAGCTTGACGTCTTTTCCGATCTGGCAGTTGTGGACGGTCACAGGCGCCTCGCCCCCGAGCGCCACGCCTGGGAGAATCAGCGTCTTTGGTCCCAGCAGCCGGCACCCAGAATGGAGGGTCACGCCCCGGCCCGAGATCCGGGTGGGGTCCAGGTCGGGACCGATCTCCACGGTCTCAGGACAGGGGATGGAAACCCCTTTCCGGATCAGTTGCTCAAGGATTTCTCTCTGTCGATTCTCCATGCAACGCTCCTAATGCGGGCCTCCGTCCGGTCATTCATTTCCCCCGTGATCCCTGAACTGCATGTCGTAAAGCTGCCGGAACCGGCCGTTCTGCCCAAGGAGTGCTTCCAGGGAACCGGATTCAACGATGCGTCCCTCCTCCAGCACAAAGATCCGATCCGCGTTCAGGATCGTGCTCAGACGATGGGCGACCACCATGATGGTCCTCTCTTTGCGAAGCCCATCGATGGCCGCATTGATGAGGCGCTCACTCTCAGCGTCCAGGGCAGAGGCGGCCTCGTCGAGGAGCAGCATGGAAGGGTTTACCAAGATGGCCCTGGCAATGGCGATTCGCTGCCGCTGCCCTCCCGAGAGCAGCGTCCCCTGGTCACCGATGACGGTCTCGTAACCTTTGGGCTGAGCGAGGATGAACTCATGGGCGTGGGCCGCCTTGGCGGCGGAGACGAGCCTCTTCCAGGCTCCTTGCGGGATCACCGTAACGGATGTTGTTGGCAATGGTGTCGTGAAAGAGGATGGTCTCCTGATGGACCATGCCGATCTGTCGTCTGAGAGACTCGAGCGTCACGTCACGCACATCCCAGCCGTCAACGGTCACGCCGCCTTTCGTGACGTCGTAGAAGCGTGGGATCAGGCTCAAGAGGGAGCTCTTTCCGGCGCCCGTTGAGCCCACAAAGGCCACCATTTCACCGGACTTCACCCGGAACGAGACGTCTTTCAGGACCGTGCCGTCTCCTCCGTAACCGAAGTGGACGTCACGGAATTCGATCCATTCCTTGTGCCTGGGTAACGTTGCAGCGCCCACTCGATCCTGGATCTGAAGCGGCGTGAGCAAAATGTCAAAGACCTTCCTGGTGGCGCCCTGGAGGGTCTTGAGGTCGTTGTTCACTTTCGCCAGATGCTTGGCCGGCTGATAGACCTTTGAAAGGGCGTAGAGCATGGAGACCATCTCGCCGAGCGAGTGGTGGAAAAAGACCTTTCCTGCAATCAGAACGCCGGGAAGCACCAAAAACACGGCCACGTCCATCATGGGGCTCAGACCCAGGTGCCAAACCCGCCAGCGAATGACCCGTTTGTAAAGAATGATTTGCGAGGGTCTTGAACTTTTCGACCTCGAAATCGCCCTGGGAAAAGCCTTGAACCACCTTGAGGCACAGGATGGTCTCCTGGTAAGCGGAGGCAACCGCCGCATTGGCCTCCTGCACCCTCCCCGCGTGTTTCTTGACCTTTCGACCGAAAAGACGGAACAGGCCCAGGATCAGTGGACCGATGATAAACAGCAGCAGCGTGAGCTTGTAGTTCTTGATGAAAAGAAATGCCAGAAAGACCGCGGCGGTGAGCGGATGCTCGATGAGCCCGATGATGACATTCGAGATCTGGCCCTGCATCACCCCGAGATCGGACGTTGCCCGTGCCGACCAATTCGCCTGACTTGCGTTTGTGATAGAAGCTGATCGGAAGCGAAACGAACTTCCTGAAGAGGTCCACCCGCAGGGAGCGGATGACCCGGTTGGAAAAGGCCACCGCCGCAAGCTTGCTCAAATAGCCTGTGACCGAATTCAGAAACACCGCCACAAAGGCAACCACGGTAAGGACGACGAGCAGCTGGTTGGAGGAGACGTTTTCCAGCAAGGACCAGGTCGGTTCGATGCCACGAAAAAAGGCCCTCCTGGCCAATGCTGATCCAGGGGATCTTCCACGTGACCGGGCCGGCGCCCATCCCCATGCCCTTGTCCACAAACGGCTGAAGGAGATAAGCGGGGATCACCACGAAGAGAGAGGAAAACAGGGACAAGACCAGGGACCAGGCAATGAGCCTTTGTGGAGTCTTGCGTAACGGGCTATCTCCTCCCCAAGGAGGGCCTTGAACATGAGGGACCCTTTCCGGTTCGTACTCGGCAGAAGGCCGAAGGCCAGGGGAGTATAGGAGACAGGGGTGGGCCATGTCAACGACAGGGGCGCTCATAGGGTTTGAAAAGCGAACCGCAGAATTATCGGCTTAAGGCTCTCTGGTTTCTTCATGCACCCATTTGAGAAAGGGTGCGTGCCCCTCCAGGATCGGCAGCGTGACGATACAGGGAACCGTGTAGCTGTGAAGGGATTTGACCTTTTCGATCAGGCTCGGGACCAGGGCGGCTCTCGTTTTGGCAATGAGGACCGTTTCCCGGTCGTCCTGAATCTTCCCCTCCCACCAGTAAACCGAGCTCATCCCGTCAATGATGTTGACGCAGGCGGCAAGCCGGCTTTCAACCAGCTCGCGCGCGATGCGCCGGGCTTCTTCCAATCCCCCTGCCGTCATGTACACCATTCTCAAATCCATGCGTCTCCCTCACTCAGTTCCGTATCAGCCCCTTCACACCGTCTCTTTTCCATCTTGTGGCGCTGGGCAGGGGAATCATATCATAACCGGATGGCTGATGCATGAGACCCGGGCGTTGCCCCCTTTTCCCTTGACCGTATCAGGCCCTTTTCCTATACTCCAACTCCGTTTCGGCTGAAGTTCCAGCGTCTTGTTTTGGCATGGGGCGGCGGGGCGGAAAACGGTCCCGGCCCAGCGGGTTCTGCCAAGGGATGCAAGGTTCTTCCGGGCAGACCTGCAATAGCTGCCCGAGACCGGGACTTGCCTTCTGATCAAATGTGGAGGTCATGTGTGATGGGAAAAGTGGCGATTATCGGAGTCGGGCAGAGCAGCTTCGTGCGAGGCTATGCCGGCTCAGTCAGAGAGTTGGCGTTTGAGGGGTTCAAGGATGCCATGCTGGATGCCCATTTGACCGTGAAGGATATCGATGCTTCCGTGGTGTGTTCCGCACCTGAATATGACAAGCAGCGCTCGCCGGCCGGCGTGTTCGCGGAATACCTGGGGACTCACGCCGCAGCCCACCTTCTATGTGGAAACCCTCTGCTCTTCAAGCAGCACAGGGGTGAAGCTCGCCTATTCGCTGGTAAAATCCGGGCTCCACGACGTGGTGGCCGTCATCGGATTTCAGAAGATGTCGGAAATTTCTTCCGCCGATTCCCAGGAGAGGATGGGACGAGGCGCGGACATTCAGTGGGAGAGCCCCTTCGGGACCATGATGCCGGCCTACTATGCCATGTATGCCAGGGCGCACATGGAGAAGATACGGCACCACCCCTGAGGACCTCGCCCTTATCCGGGTCAAGGCCGCCACCTACGGCCAGATCAACGACAAGGCCGTTTACCGCAAGGCCGTGACGTTGGAGATGTTCTCAGATCCGAAAAGCGCCATGACCGGACCGGTTGCAAGCCCGCTCCGCGTCGGCGACTGCTGCGCCAACGCGGACGGGAGCTCATGCATCATCGTCGCCAGCGAGGAAAAGGCCAAGGCCTTCTGCAAGAAACCTGTCTGGATTCTGGGCGTGGGGGCGGCATCGGCAAGCGTGAATCTGGCCGGAAGAGAGCTCTTCTCGGGCCTTGCGGTGGCCGAACGTGCCGCGGCGCAGGCCTACGAAATGGCCGGCGTCACGGCCAAAGACATCGACGTGGCCGAGGTGCACGACTGCTTCACCATCGCCGAGATGATGGCCTATGAAAACCTGGGATTTGCAAAACCCGGAGAAGGAAAGGACCTCATCCGGGCCAAAGAGACTTACAAAGAAGGACGGATCCCGGTCAACGTGGACGGTGGACTCCTTTCCAAAGGCCACCCCATCGGCGCCACGGGCGGTTCGCAGATCCGGACCATCGTGCTTCAGCTGCAGGGGCGAGGCCGGTCCCATGCAGGTCAAGGATCCGGAAATCGGGCTGATCCACAACATCGGCGGCGTCGGCCTTTACGGGAACGTGACCATCCTCGGGAGGTAGAAAAATGGGCAGCAAAGACATAGACGACCGATTCAAAAAATTCGGGACGGTGAGCTTCACCGCCACCACCAAGGTCAACGACTTCATCGATTTTCTCGAACAGGGCAAGGTGATGGGCACCCAGTGCAAGGGCTGCGGGCTCAAGTTCTTTCCTCCCAGGGCCGACTGCTACGCGTGCCTGAAATCCGACATGGCATGGTTTGAGATCTCCGGGACCGGGAAGCTCATCACCTACAGCAAGCTCGAGTACGCACCGGCCGGCTTTGGCGACGATCTCCCTTACGCCATTGCGGTGCTCGACTATGGGGACCACAAGGTCTTTGGCCGAATCGGCATGGATACGCCGGAGGAAGAAATCAAGATCGGCATGGAGATGAAGACCATCGTGAACAAGCTGCCAAACGGCCATTTGAATTACGTCTTTCGAAAGCCATAAACCCATCGACCATTGCGCCGCAAGCGGAATCGGAGCCGCGACGGAATGGCAAGACATGGCCCCAGCGCATGGAAGACCGTCAAACCCCTGTGGTCCGATCTCCGGATAGGTCACCTGGCTGGATCGAAATCGCCATCTACATCCATCCGACGGCCCAGGACGCCTTGGCAGCCTTTCTTTTCGAACAAGGCTTTAGCGGTGTGCTCACCGAAGACGCACCCCCCTGCATCAAAGTCTATCTTCCCGCCAAAGGGGATACCGAAGGCGTGCTTGACCAAGTACGCGAATTCCTGTCAGCGCTGAGCGATGTATTCCCGGAGGCCGAGTCCGCCACGATCCATTCGAGACGGATTGAAAACGAGGACTGGGGGCTCACCTGGCGGCGGTTTTTCAGCGCGGAGCGGGTCACCCCGCATCTACTGATTCAACCACCCTGGGAACCGACACCTCCTTCCGTGACGGGCCATCTGCTCCGGATGGATCCGGGCCCTGCCTTCGGCACCGGCAAGCACGCGACCACGAAGATGTGCCTGGAGGCCATGGAAGGCGTTTCCCTCCCTCCCAAGTGGACCATGATCGATGTGGGCACGGGTAGCGGGATTCTCGCCCTCTATGGGGCCTTGCTCGGTGCCGGCCGGATTCTGGCCCTTGACACGGACAACGAGGCCCTTTCGTGGGCACGGAAGAACCTGGAATTAAACGGTCACCAGAAAGGGATCGAGCTCTCCTCACGACCTGTGGAGACCGTGACGGAGCGCTTTCATCTTGTAGTAGCGAACCTGAATCTCGGAACCATTCTGGACCTCCTCTCCCACCTCCTTCGGATCATGAGAGAGGATGGCACCCTCATCCTTTCCGGTATCCTCAGGGAACAGTGTGAAGCGGTCATCGAAGCCCTTTCACGTTACGACGGGCTGAAACCAATGGTGCTTCAACGCGAAGAGTGGGCGGCACTGGTTATTCGGAGGGCGTCTTGAGACGATTCGTGGTCCCTGAGGTCATTCCCGATCAGGATCAGATGACCATTAGCGGGTCAGAGGCGCTTCACATGGTGCGCGTCCTCAGGATGAAGGTAGGCGACCGGGTCGTTCTCATGGATGGAAAGGGAAGACGCTGTGAGGCCCTGATTCACTCAGTGGGGCCGAAGGGTGTCGTCGTTGACATTGAAAAGGCCATGGATTCCCCGCCTTCCTCCCAGGTGAAGATCATGCTCTGCCAGGCCCTTCTCAAGGCACAAGCCATGGACGATCTGGTGAAAAAGACCTCCGAGCTGGGGGTCGCCGCCATCCTTCCCTTTCATTCAACGAGGACCGTCGTAAAACTTGACGGAGAAAGGCTTGAGCGGAAGCGCGGTCACTGGGAAGGGATCGCGAAGAGTGCCGCAAAGCAATCGGACCGGGAGACGCCCGCGGCCATCGGGGCACTTTGTGATTTCAGGGAAATCTGCAGACTGTTCGCCGATGAGGCGGCCCTCAAGGTCATCCTCTGGGAGCGGGCAGGGACCAAGGATTTGAAGGACGTGCTTCGCCAGCCGCCCAGAGCCCGGACCGTGGTTGGCGTCGTGGGTCCGGAAGGCGGTTTCGAAACCCAGGAGGTGGCGTTGGCCGCCGAAGCAGGCTTTTCTCCGGTATCTCTCGGAAGGAGGATCCTCAGGGCGGACACGGCGGCGATCACCTTTGTGTCGATCGTCCAATATGAGTGGGGAGACCTGGCATTCCATGATTCATAGCCTCCGCGCATGACGATGGCGGGCTACGATGACCGTTGCATCGATCAACGTATTCAAAACTTAATGAACCATTCTGACATCAAACGATTTGACATCAGCTCTTTCAGAAAGGCATAAACTGAATAGTGCGCCGGGCCAACCGGCGAGATCTTGTAAATGCGGCTGAGATGTGCCAAATTTTCTCTTTGACAATGAGGATGTCGGATGAGACTGATTATCGTGGGCGATAATCAGTCCGTTTTCGTCCTTTGGCGTAGGCTTCCACTGCCATGAGACCGAAAATGTTCAAGAATTGAAGGCAAGGAGGTGATCAACGGGGGATGACCAAGCGAAAAATCCATTAACTGACAAGGGAAGAGAACATCGATCATTTAACTGGTTCGTAAACGGAGGGAAAACAATGGGACAGAAAGAAAGGCCTGCTACGAAAAGAGACGCCAAGGTATTTATGGTCATTTTCCTGACTGCGATCTTCATCCTGAGTTGGACCTTCAGCGCAATGGCCGAAGAGGAAAAACCGATTAAAATCGGTGTCGTCACCTTCCTTTCCGGAGCGGCCGCCGGACCTTTTGGGGTGCCGGCCCGCAATGGGGCCGAAGTGCTGACCGAAGCCCTCAATGCCGGCAGTAAGGTGCCTGCCCCCTATGCCACAAAGGGTCTTGGAGGTGCGCCTATTGAACTGGTTTTCATGGACGAGGCCGGCGGTGTCACCAAACAAGTGACCGAATACCGCAACCTGGTCCAGCGTCAGGGTGTGGATTTGGTGATCGGCTATATCTCCAGCGGGGATGCCATCGCCATCCCTCCTGTGGCAGAGGAGCTCAAAAA
This sequence comes from uncultured delta proteobacterium, assembly GCA_963699845.1. GTDB lineage: Bacteria > Desulfobacterota > DSM-4660 > Desulfatiglandales > Desulfatiglandaceae > CAWHLE01. Next base: position 15,488 of record CAVOVO010000009.1, on the reverse strand, counting down.
ATTGACCATCATTTTCGATGCGGGAACCCCCCGTGTTTTTGAGGACGCCAGTTATAAATACGTCTTCCGCACCGGGGCCCATGCCACCATGGACAATGTGGCCGCTGCCCTTTATGTCACCGAGTTGAAAAAAAAGGTAAATAAGATCGCCGGGATCAATCAAAATTACGCCTGGGGGCAGGATTCCTGGAATGACTTCGAAGCGGCCATGAAAGCCTTGGATCCTCAAGTGCAAGTGGCCGTTTCCCAGATGCCCAAACTCTTTGCCGGCCAATATGGCGCGGAGATTTCCTCTCTGATTTCGAGCGATGCCGAAGTGGTCCATTCCAGCTTCTGGGGCGGCGACCTGGAAGCCTTCGTTCTGCAGGCGGCTCCAAGGGGCTTGTTCAAGAAAAGCACGGTCGTCCTGACCGCCGGGGAACCTGCCATGTACCGCCTGGCCAAGCAGATGCCTGATGGGACGGTCATCGGCGCTCGCGGGCCGCACGGGGTTTTTGCCCCGGAAAGCGAGCTGAACACCTGGTTCCGAAAGGCCTTTGAGGATCGCTACGCAGTGCCCCCTACCTATCCGGCCTACAAGATGGCTCAGGCCATTTTGGGGGTGAAGGCCGCCTATGAAAAGGCCCAGGCGGCCAATGGCGGCAAGGCCCCCAATCAGGACCAGATCATTGCCGCCTTGGAGTATCTGACTTACGAGACCCCGAGCGGGAAAGTGGAAATGTCCCTGGGCAAAGGTCATCAAGCCGTTCAAGGGACTGCCTACGGCATGGTCAAACATGTTAACGGTGAGTTCACCATTGTCGACGTCAAACATTACCCGGCTGCCAAGGTCAACCCCCCCGATGGGGTCAAGAGCCAAGATTGGATCAAGTCCGGCTTCAAGACGACCAAGTAGCGCCCATCCAGGCACCCGGAGCGTAAGGGTGAAACAACAAGTACTTTCAGTAAATTATATGGGCCGGGGGGCCTTTCCCCCGGCCTGCCGGGGAGCGACTTGACCATGAGTGAACTGTTGGCGGTCCTGGTGGACGGGATCCTGTATTCTTGCTGGCTATTTATTATCGCGGTCGGGCTCACCCTCATCTACGGGGTCATGAAGATCCTCAACATGGCCCATGGGAGCCTCTACGCCTTGGGGGCCTATTCCGCCGCCTCTCTGGCCGGTTATTGGCTCAACCACGGGTTCTTCCCTTTGGGCAGTTATGCCATGCTTGCCCTGGGTGCAATCATCGCCGGGGTGGTGGTTGGGCCTCTGATCGAACGGGGGCTTTTGCGTTTTATGTACGGCAAAGATGAGATTCTCCTCCTCATCGTGACGTTCGCCCTCTTTCTGATCCTGGAAGATGTCATCAAACTGATCTGGGGGGTTGACCCCTACTTCATATCGGAACCTTATGGCCTGTTGGGCACCATTGAGTTTTCCGGCCTGATCTACCCGGCCTACAACCTCATCCTGATCGGCGTCTCGATTCTCACGGGTGTAGGCCTTTTCTGGGTCCTCCAGCACACCCGACAGGGAAAGCTCCTTTTGGCGGTGATTCATGACCGGGAAGTGAGCCTGGCCATGGGGATCAAGGTGAATCGGTTTTATATGATCACCTTTACCGTCGGGGCTATGCTGGCCGCCATCGGAGGGGCCTTCACCGCCCCGACCGTGTCGGTGGTGCCCGGCATGGGCGTGGAGGTGATCGTTCTGGCCTTCGCAGTGGTGGTCATCGGCGGCCTGGGCAGTCTGCAAGGGGCTGCATTGGGGGCCTTGATCGTCGGACTGGTGAGGTCCGCGGCCGTCCACTATCTCCCGGAAATAGAGCTTTTCAGCATCTATCTGGTCATGGCCCTGGTCCTGCTGTTGAAACCTCAGGGGTTGTTTCATGGCGCGGAGGCCCGAAAGATATGAACAGGATTGATCATACCGCTCGTGTTGCGGCGGGGATCTTGGCGGCCTTGCTGGTTATCGGCCCTTTTCTGCCCCAATGGGTCCTGTTCCTTGTTACCGTCTCCTTCGGCGTAGGGCTGGTCGTTTTGGGCCTTTTCCTGCTCATGCGCACAGGGCTGGTGTCCTTCGGACAGGGCCTTTACTACTGCCTGGGCGCCTATACCGCAGGGAGTCTGGGCCTGTCCCTGGAGATCACGGATGCCGTCGTGTTACTTCTCTGCGGGGGGGCGGTGGCCGGTTTTGCGGCCTTCATCCTGGGTTTCCTCCTTGCCAACTACCGGGGCATATTCTTTGCCATGTTGAGTCTCGCCTTTTCCATGATTCTATACGGCCTGCTGGTCAAGACGGCGGCCTTGGGAAGCACGGACGGGTTCAATGTGGCCGTGCCCACCCTCTTTGGCCTCTCATTTTCAGAACGTTGGACCCGATACATGGTGTTTGCCCTGGCCTGCCTCACGGTCTTTCTGGCGGCCACGCTCATGAACCGCTATCTGAGAACCCCTTTGGGACGGCTGTCCCCGGCGATCAAAGACAACGAGCTCCGGGTGGAATACATGGGCGCCTCGGCGCGTCGGGCCATCCATATCAAATATGTGATCGCCGCCGTTTTGGCCGGATTGGGCGGGACTCTGACGGCCATCACCATCGGCCACATCGATCCGGAATTGGCCTACTGGACCACCTCCGGTGAATTTGTCTTCATCGGCATTTTGGGCGGCACCGGAAACGTCCTGGCCCCATTCCTCGGCTCCTTGATTTTCGAGTCTATCCGGAGCTTCGCCTATGAGTATTCGCCCAACACCTGGCAGATGATCCTGGGCACGGCCCTGCTGCTCGTCATTTTCTTCCTGCCGGCCGGGCTGTGGTCTGTTTTTCAAACTCGACAAAGGAAGGCTTGATTATGGAAGCCCTGCCGATTCTGGAGGCCAAAGGACTGCAGAAGGTTTTTGGGGCCGTGACCGCGGCCTGGGACGTCTCCGCTGCCATCCGGCAGGACACCGTTGTCGGCCTGATCGGGTCCAACGGTGCAGGGAAGACCACCTTCATCAACATGATCACAGGCTATTTGAAGCCCAGTGCGGGGGTGATTCATTTCCAGGGTCACGATATCACCCCCCTGTCTCCGAGGGAAATCACCCGGTTAGGAGTCTGCCGATCCTTTCAGATCCCTCAACTCTACGATTCCCTCTCTGTGGAAGACAATATCATTGTGGGGCTGGGAATCGTATCCCGGATCAACAGGGGATCCTTTTTTTCCCGGGCCCGGCAAAAGGTCCCAAAAGATCCGGTTGCCGAAAAGGAGGCGGCCAAGGCAATCATGGAACGGTTCGGCTTGATCGATTACCGGGACAAACCGGCCGGCGAGCTGCCCGGCGGTATCCGCAAACTGCTGGACATTGCCATGTCCATGGTGGGAAAACCGCGGATTATGATGCTTGATGAGCCGACCAGCGGGATCAACGCCGATCAGAAGTTCGAGATCATGGATATGATTATGAAGGCCCTGCGGGCCGAAGGGGTCACCATCCTCTTCGTGGAGCATGACATGGAAATCGTCGGCCGTTATTCCGAACGCATCCTGGCCTTCTGCGACGGTCGGATTATTGCCGACGGTGGACCAGAAGAAGTCCTGTCCGACAGCAAAGTCTGCCAGTATGTGACAGGGGGATAGAACTAGAGGGCGAAAAGGGGGAGCACCTGAAATGCTCAAGATTAAGGATTTGAATGTTTCCATCCGGTCGGTCAGGATCTTGCGGGGGGTGGACCTCGAGCTCCCCACCGCTTCGGTGGCCGGGCTGATCGGGCGCAATGGGGCTGGAAAAACCACCCTGATGCGCAGCATCATGGGGCTGCTCCCTGCCAGCAGCGGACTGGTCGAATTTGATGGTGTCAATCTAAGGGAAGTTCCCGCTTACGGCCGAACCGGACTCGGGATCGGGTACATGCCGGAGGACCGGCGTCTTATCCCGGAATTGACCGTTGCGGAAAATATCCTTTTGCCGACCTGGGCCATCGGTGCGAAGGGGGGGCCTGAGCGGTTGGAGAAGATCTATGAGATGATTCCGGAAATAAGCGCCTTTTCCCAGCGTCATGCCATGGAGCTCTCCGGTGGGCAGCAAAAGCTGGTGGCCATCGGCCGGGCTTTGATGTGCGGCCATAAGCTCCTGCTGCTCGACGAACCTTTTGAAGGGGTGGCCCCAGTACTGGCCCAGCGGCTCGTGGAAGTGGTCGGGGGGTTCATCAAAGAGGAGCTTTCGGTGATTCTTTCTGAGTCCAACCTACAGCATTCAACAGGTATGTTGGACAAGGTTTTTCAGATAGACCGGGGGGCGGTGTTTCAAGGGGATTAGGAATACAGCACCGCGAGTGGCTGACCACCGTTAATGTGCTGAGATTCAGATCCAAGAAGTGAGAGGGAGCTCGGGCCATGCCTTTAGAAATTTTTGACCTTCACGGAAAATCAGCCATGGTCACCGGATCGACGCGCGGCCTCGGCGAGGTGGCGGCAAAGGCCCTGGCAAAGGCGGGGGCCGATGTGGCCGTTTGCGGGCGCACAGAGGCCGATCTGAAACGCGTATCCGGCGAGATCAAGGCCCTGGGCCGGGAGGCCGAGGGATTTCATATGGATGTGACCTCCAAGGCGTCCATTGTGCAGGCGGTGGATGAGATCCTGAACCGTTTTGGGAAGATTGACATTCTGGTGAACAACGCAGGGGTCAATCACCGGGTGGAGGTGCTCGAGTATCCGGAGGAGAAGTGGGACCTGGTCATCAATACGAACCTGAAGGGATATTTTCTGGTCACACAGGCCGTGGTGCCCCAGATGCTCGAGCGGGGTTACGGCAAGGTGATCAACATGAGCTCCATTTTTGGTGAGGTGGTGTTGCCGATGCAGCTGGCCTACGCGGCCTCCAAGGGTGGGGTCAATCAGATCACCAAGGTGATGGCGCTTGAGTGGGCCAAGAAGGGCGTGCGGGTCAATGCCATTGCGCCGACGTATTTTGAGACGGAATTTGTGACGCAAATTCGCAACGATCCGGAACGGTTCAACTTCATCAATGAGAGGACGCCCATGGGCCGGTGGGGTCAGCCTGAGGAGCTTGAAGGGACGGTGATCTTTCTGGCGACGCCTGCCTCGGATTTTATCACGGGTCAGACCATTTATATCGACGGCGGCTGGACCGCCTGGTAGCGAGGGGACGATGGCAAAGGATTCCATCTATCATCAGAGACCGTGGATAAGGCATTATCCTGCTCATGTTCCTCAGGATCTGGAGATCCCTGAGAGCACGGCTTTGGCGGATTTCAAGCATTCAGCGGCCGCAAGGCCGGATAAGCCGGCGATTTATTACTTTGACCACGAAATCTCCTATTCCATGCTGGACCGTTTGTCGACCGCTTTTGCAGCCGGGTTGACGGCATTGGGGGTCAACCGGGGGGATCGGGTCATCGTTGACCTCCAGAACGTGCCCCAGTTCATGGTGGCCGTTTACGGCGGCTGGAAGGCCGGGGCCATCATCGTGCCCATCAACCCCATGTACAAGGACAAGGAGGTGGCCTATTTTTGCCGGGACGCCGGGGCCAAGGTCCTGGTCACACAGGAGGACATCGCGCAATCGCTGGACCTTGAAGCGCTGCGAAAGATATCCATCGAACAGGTGATCACCACGTCTCCTTTGGACATGCTTCCACCGGACAAGGAAGTCCCCGGCCTCTTGAAAGGGACGGAAAAACGGCCGCAGGAAAACACCCTGGATATGTTGGACCTGATTGAGAAGTACAGGGATAAAGAAGTCCCGGACCCGGGTCTGTCTCCGGACGATGTGGCGTATCTGACCTACACATCGGGCACCACCGGTCCTCCCAAGGGGGCCATGAACACCCACGGAAACATCGCCTTCAACGCCCGGGTGTACCAGGCCATGCTGCAATTGGGTGAAGCCGACGTGGTGCTCGGGGTGGCCCCGCTTTTCCACGTGACCGGTGAGGTGGCCCATCTGGCCTCGGCCGCGCTGGCTGGGATCCCGGTGGTGCTCTTCTATCGTTTCGATCCGGGCGAGGCCCTGCGGCTGATCGAAAAATGGCACGTGACCACAACGGTTGCTTCCATCACGGTCTATATCGCCCTCATGAACCATCCCGACCTTCAGAAGAGGGACCTCTCTTCCTTTGTCAAGGCCTACAGCGGGGGCGCGCCGGTCTCGGCGGCCATTGTGGACCAGTTCGAGAAGCTGACGGGCCGCTACATTTACAACGCCTACGGCATGACCGAGACCAACTCTCCCTCGCACCTTGTGCCCTGGGGCCAGCGGGCCCCGGTGGACCCTGAAAGCGGCGCCCTCTCCGTGGGTCTGCCCGTTCCCAACTGCGTCATAAAGATCATGGACCTCGATGAAGGCACGCAAGCCCTGGGTCCAAACGAAGTGGGCGAAATCGTTGATTCGGGACCCATCGTGATCCCAGGCTACTGGAACAAGGAGGAAGAGACCCGGCACGCCATCCGCGACGGATGGCTTTATACCGGTGATGTGGGGAAGATGGATGAGGACGGGTTGGTTCTATGTGGTGGACCGGAAAAAGGACCTGATTGTGGCCTCCGGCTACAAGGTGTGGCCTCGGGATGTGGAGGACGTGATCTACCAGCACCCTGCGGTGAAGGAAGCGGCCGTGGTGGGAGAGGCGGACCCCTATCGGGGGGAGACGGTCAAGGCTTACGTGGCGCTTAAACCCGGGATGGCCCATGGCGTTACCCCGGAGGAGATCATATCTTTTTGCAAGAGCCGCATGGCGGCCTACAAGTATCCCGCGAAAGGTGGAAATCGTGGATGAGATCCCGAAGACCCTCACGGGGAAATTCCTGCGGCGGACCCTGCGTGAGAAAGCCCCAGTCCTCCGAGAAAAACTGAAGAGAAGACAAGAGCAATGTGCATGACTGAAAGGGGAAATGATGAAGCTCAAAAACGGTGCTGAGTATCTGGAAAGCCTGAGGAAAATCCATCCCAGGATCTACTACCGTGGTGAGAAGATCGAGGATGTGACCCGCCATCCCGCCACCGCCCCCCACGTGCGGGCCGCGGCCATGACCTATGCCCTGGCAAGCAAACCCGAATTACAAGGACCTGGCAACGGCCATCTCCCACCTGACCGGGCACACCATCAGCCGCTTTACCCACGTGCACCAGAGTGTGGAGGACCTGATCAAGAAGGTGAAGCTCCTGAGGGTCCTGGGCCAGAAGACCGGGACCTGTTTTCAGCGCTGCGTGGGCTTTGACGGCATCAACGCGGCCTACTCCGTGACCTACGAAGTGGACCAGAAGTATGGAACGGACTATTTCGAACGGTTCAAGAAGTGGCTCATCCGGATTCAGGACGAAAACCTGATGGTGGTGGGCGCCATGACCGATCCCAAGGGGGACCGCTCCAAGGGTCCCGCAGACCAGACAGACCCTGATCAGTATGTGCACGTCGTCGACCGGAAGGACGGGGGCATGGTCATCCGGGGCGCCAAGCTGCACATGACCGGCGCGGTCAACTCCCACGAGATCCTGGTCATGCCCACCACGGCCATGGACGAGCGCTCCAAGGATTATGCCGTGGTCTGCGCCATCCCGGTGGATGCGCCGGGGGTCACCATGATCTTCGGCCGGCAGGCGAGCGATGACCGCAGGGACCAGCGGGAGAGAATCGATTCGGGAAAGCCCTCGTTCGGGGCGGTGGGCGGGGAGGCCGTGATCGCCTTTGAAGATGTGTTCGTCCCCAAGGAACGGGTCTTCCTGGACGGGCAGACGGATTTCACCGGGACGCTCGTCTACCGTTTTGCGGCCCACCACCGGGCCAACTACGGCGCCTGCAAGACCGGGCTCATGGACGTGCTGACCGGTGCGGTGACCTACCTCACCCAGATCCAGGGCACGGCCAAGGGGTCCCATGTGAAAGACAAGATCACCGAGATGATCCACCTTTGCGAGACCCTTTACAGCTCCTCCATCGCCTGCTCGGCCGAGGGCTGCCCCACCCCCTCGGGCGCCTATATGGTCGACACCATGCTCGCCAACGTCTGCAAACAGAACGTGACCCGCTTCCACTTCGAGGTCGCCAGGCTGGCCCTCGATCTGGCCGGGGGCTTCATCGCCACCCTGCCGAGCCAGTACGATCTCGAAAGCGAGGACGTGGGCCACCTGGTCCGGAAGTATTTCTCCGGTGTGGCAGAGATCCCAACGGAGCACCGGATCAAGATCGCCCGCCTGATCGAGGCCATGACCGGCGGCACGGCGCTGGTGGAATCCATGCACGGCGCGGGCTCTCCCCAGGCCCAGCGGATCATGATCCTGCGGGAGGGGGAGCTGGAAAAGAAGGTGAAGCTAGCCAAGGCGCTCATTGGCTTACCCGCCAAGAGGAAAAAGCCCAAGACGGCGACCCAGTGAAGACGCATCGGCTACGCAGGTTTTAGCCGTGTCCTTTTTTGGTCCATTTAAATGATATAGGTCACGAGCTCACCGATGTCTTCGATCCAGGCCTTCACGGTGTCGCCGGATTTCAGAAACTGGCCTTGCTCGGCACCGGCACCCGCTGGGGTGCCGGTGAGCACGACATCGCCGGGATAAAGGCTTATCCTTGACGAAAGAAACGCGATTTGTTCGGCCGTTGAAAAAATCATTTCCGCGGTGGTTGAATCCTGCTTGACCGCGTCGTTGACCCAGAGCTTGATGGCCAGCGCCTGGGGATCGGCAATCTCGGAACTGGGCGTCAGCCAGGGCCCCATCGGACAAGCGCCATCAAAGTTCTTCTGGCTGATCCAGTCATACTTGAAAGGGGAAGAAGCCGGCACATGCGGGCGAACAAATAGGTCGCGCGCGGACAGATCACTGGCCACGGTGTAGGCGGCCACGTAGTCCAGTGCTTGTTCCACCGGCACATTTTTGGCGGGCCTGCCGATGACAGCAGCCAGTTCTACCTCCCAGTCGAGTTTTTCGGACGGCCGCGCGACTTTTGCTCCTGTTCCCACCACGCATCGCGGCGACTTCATGAAATGCCAGGGATTCAGCCCCAATTCATGGGGGTCCGGCCCCAATTGCATGTTGTGAGCTTTCGCCATCCTGATCGCATGGTCACGGTAATTGGCACCCGCAGCATAAATGGTTGAGGGATAAAGCAAGGGAGCCAAGAGGTCTACCTCGCCCAGGGCCATGCCCGGCTTGCCCTCCATCGCCGCCGCCATCTTGGGCAGCAGGCGCTGCTGCCGCCTGCCAGTCGTTCAATACGCCCAAAAGGGTGACGTAATCACTGCATGCGGACACCGTCGCCAGATCGTGCACCGTTACCCCGACAGCAATTCCAGCCCGAGGCCCTTTGGTTGATTGATAAGTCAGCAAACGATAACTTGTCATTATGAAACATCCCCTTCAATTTTCCGGTTCCAACATCTCTTATTCCTTTTCCATTCTCGTGGAACGACTCCTCCACTCTTTGAGCGCTCAAGCGCGCATTCTTACCGATACGGTTATTCGTGAGTATTTCAAAGAAATGGTTGCATGCATTTATCAATGTGCGCCTTGACCGTTTGAAACTTTAATTGTTCGGCATCCGAAAGCGGTTGTTTGGGGGGGCCCATGTGAAAACCGCGTGTTTCAAGCGCCAATTTGTAGCCCAGCGGGAAAGGCAGCGCCGTCATGGCCCGAATGACCAGCAAGATCGAAAACTGAAGTGACCGCGCCTCCTCGTAATTGCCGGCCTTCCAGGCGTTGTATATGCCGATCATGATTTCGGGCAGGATGCCTGAGGTGGCGGTCATACACCCTCGGCCCCCCATCGCCAGGCAAGCCAGCAGGGTTTCCTCCCGTCCTGTGAGAAAGTTCATTTCTTCGCCGATCAGTCGGGTCTTGTCCAGAAAATGAGCAAAATCGACCATGCTGCCACTGCTGTCCTTCATGCCGACGATATTTTTTCGTCGCGCTAGCCGCTCGACGAGGTCGTAGCTCAAGGGCTGAGTGAACTTTGGGATATTGTAGAGGATCATCGGCATTTCCAGACCATCGGCGATGGTTTCAAAGTGTTTTTCAATCATCCCCTGGGAGGACGGGAAAAAGTACGGTGGCATAACCACCACCGCATCACAGCCGATGGCCTTGGCCTGCTGACCCAGAAAAATGGATTCCCTCGGGTTGGTGCTGCCGATCCCGGGGGTCACCGGAACCCGTCCGCGGCTCTGATCGAAGACGATTTCCATCATGCGTATTTTTTCTTCCCGCGACATATGGATGGATTCCCCGACGGAACTGTTGGGAAACAAGCCGTGGACCCCGGCTTCGATTAAGAAATCGACGATACGCCGCAGTTCACCTTCGTTGATCTCCCCGTCTTTGCCAAAGGGAGTCAACATGGCCACATAGACACCTTCGGGTTTGAACATGATCAATCTCCATGTGTATGGTGCTTAATCCTCATGGGCGTATCCATCATTCATGTGTGGAGTTTGCGGACAAAAAGCAATTGTCAATGCAAAGTTCTCCGTTTGATGGGGGGTTGGTTTCAATATTTCACATCCAGGAGTCTGTCGGTCTTGCAGACAGGCATGAGTTCAACTTGTTGATATCGTTAAGTTCTTTTTTTTCGGCTCAAAATCGCACACTTAATGATTTCAGCTGCTTACAAAGTAAGGCCGACAGGCTCCTAGAGACCATATTACTCTCAAAACAGCAAAGCAAGATCCAAAACTTGACCCGTTTGAGGTACCCCTCTGAGGCGGTTATCGAAACGATTCGATCCAATGATTTAATCACTCCCGGATCCCAAAAAAATATTCTTGACATACCCAAAAACATGGATAATGATAATTGAAAATTAGTTTCATAATGTGAAAATAAGCCATGAAACTATCCTCCCTTGAAAAAAGCCTCCAAATCGTTAATCTGCTGTCCGAAAACCCCAAAGGTCTAAATCTATCTGAAATTTCCAAAATGCTCGGGTTGCCTGCCAGTACAATTCACCATATCTTAGGGACTTTTCGCGCACACGACTATATCTCACAAGACACAGAGACCAAGCGCTATTCTTTGGGTTATCGATTCCTATCAATCGGTAGCATCATCCTGGAAAACATCGACATCCGCAAAACGGCTCATAGTCATCTGCTCATGTTGCATCAGAAATGCACCGAGACGGTGAATTTGTGGACCCTGAGGGCAGGGGAAGTGACTCTGATCGACAAAATCCAAAAAGTTGGGGGACTGACGCTGGATACATATATAGGCTTTAGGACCGACCCACATGCCTCCGCAGCAGGGAAAGTATTGCTTGCAGATCTGACCGAAAACGCGACGATAGAGATTTATAAATCGAAACCCCTCAAGGTTTATGGAAGGAATACGCTGTCTAATATGACACAATTGCTGGAAGAGTTGGAAAACATTCGGAAACAAGGATACGCCATAGACAATGAGGAATACTATGAGGGCGTAAGGTGTGTGGCAGCCCCCATTAAATCCGGTGAAAGGGTGATTGCTGCGCTAAGTATCTCTGGATCGGTCTTTGGTATGACAATGGAAAGGATCCATCGGGAGCTGATAGATCTTGTCGTGAAGACTGGCCAGGAAATTTCTTCGGTCATGAAATGGTGATTTTAAAAAAATGGAAAGAGATTTCATATTATGAAAGAGATAACGATTCACGGTCGTGGGGGGCAAGGCTCGCTCGTGTTAGCACAATTTATGGCGATCGCAGCGCTTGAAGATGACAAGTACTGTCAAGCCTTCCCATTCCTTGGTGGCGGGGGGGAAAGAAGAGGGAAACCTATTATGGCTTTTTGCCGGCTGAGTGAAAAGCCGATCAGGGTGCGATGTCGAGTGGCCGAGCCCGATTACGTCATTGTTCAAGATGCCACCATTATTGACGAGATTGATGTCCTGCAGGGGATCAAGGAGAATGGGTTGGTTATCGTAAACACAGACAAATCTGCCAATACACTGGGATTGGCGGGTTCGTTTAAGTTGTTTACCTTCTCAGCTGATGAGCTCGCTCGTCAAATCCTCGGGAGGCCAATCATGAACACGGCGCTGTTGGGAGCGTTTGCGGCAGTCACAGGGGAGCTAAGCCTTCCAGCTGTGCTAAGTGCGGTTCGAAGCAGATTTCCCGGAAAACTGGGCGAAAAGAATGCGCTCGTCGTCCAAGAAAGCTTTGAAAGGTTGAGGGGCAGAGCATGATAAAGATAACCATTGGTGGAGTTGTCCAGGGAGGCAGTTCACTCAATTATGAGACAGGGAACTGGAGGGATCAAAAGCCCATCATCGACCTGGATGTCTGCAACGTTTGCGGCATTTGCATGGAGGTCTGCCCTGATAGTGCGATTCACTTGGAAAATGAGGCATATCTCATCGATTATGTTTACTGCAAGGGATGTGGACTCTGTGCGTTTGAGTGTCCCTCAAAAGCGATCAAAATGATTAAAGAGGAGAAGTGAATTTGAATCAAAATATGGTGATAGAGGGTTCTGAAGCTGTTGCTTTTGCTGTAAAGGCCTGTCGCCCGCAAGTTATTTCTGCTTATCCCATAAGCCCTCAAACGCATATCGTCGAGTCTCTTGCCAGGATGAAGGCAAACGGGGACTTAGAGGCTGAGTACGTGAAAGTTGAATCCGAGTTTTCAGCTGCGAGCGTCGTTAGTGGTGCCTCGGCAGCTGGTGGCCGGGCATATACGGCATCTGCATCTCAAGGGCTTTTGCTCATGACAGAAGTGCTTTATGCAAGCGCCGGGATGCGTCTCCCATTTGTGATCACGGGTGTGAATCGGACCATTTCGGTACCGATCAGCATCCAAGTGGACCATCAGGATACCATGAGTCTCAGGGATTCTGGCGTCATTCAGTTTTATGTGGAGAGCTGTCAGGAGGCTTACGATACTCATATTGCCGCGTTCAAGATCGCTGAGGATCGAAAGATCCTGCTTCCAGTGATGGTGTGCATGGATGGGTGGATTCTGACCCATTCCTACGAGCGCGTGTCTTTAATCGAGCAGGGAGATGTTGACCGTTTCCTGCCACCCTTTCACCCGCCGAACTATCTGGATGTGGACAATCCCAAGACCTGGGGATCCTATTCTGAGGAAAATGTCCTGATGGAGTTCAAGTATTCCATACATGACGCGATGGAAAAGGGCAAAGAAAGGATCAGGGAGGTTTTTTCAGAGCTGGCTGGAATCACGGGACGTGAATACGGCGGGCTTGTGGAGCTTTACGAGACAGAGGATGCCGAGGTGATCCTTTTGGCAATGGGTTCAGTAGCGGGGACTGTGAAGGAGGCCATAGATGAGATGCGGAAGGAAGGGAAAAAGGTGGGTTTGGTTAGAATACGTTGCTACCGACCTTTTCCTTATGAGGATATTTTGGCCGCCACAGAGAACGCGAAAGTCATCGGAATCATTGAGGCGAATTTCTCTATGGGAAGCGAGGGGGCAGTGGGGCTTGATCTGAAGGCGAAACTCTGCGGTAGACCAGGCGCGCCGATGGTCGTTGATTTTATCGCTGGCATCGGTGGACGAGAGGTCAACCTGAACACCGTGAAAGGAATCGTTGAGGAATCTAAAAGGGTTTTTGAGTCTGGTCTCCCGCCTCTTACGTCTCGGTGGGTCGGTCTCAATCCAGCTATTTTGCCATAGGAGAGTCAATGATGAATGCAAATCAAATCGCCCGTGATGAAGAACTTTTCATATCAGGGCACAGGGCATGTCATGGGTGCGGAATGGCGTTGGCTGTCAGGCATATCTTGAAGGCTACCGGTAGGAATGTCATTGTTGTTACGCCGACGGGTTGCCTCGAGACTTTTACGTCTCCATATGGTTTTTCTCCCTGGCGTGTACCATGGATCCATCATCTATTTGAAAACGGGCCGGCAATCGCGACGGGAATCGTTTCGGTACTCAAGGCCCAAAAACGTGATAAAGTCAGGGTGATTGTCATCGGCGGGGATGGGTCTACGTTTGACATCGGTTTTGGATCACTTTCCGGTATGTTAGAGAGGGGAGACGATGTCCTTTATGTTTGTGTAGACAATGGCGCCTACATGAATACGGGAGGGCAACGCAGCAGTGCGAGCCCACTTTACTCGTCAACAACGACCGATCCATCCGGGACTGCATCCTATGGAAAAGTTCAAATCAAGAAGGACCTCCCATCCATTGTTTCCGCGCACGGCGTTCCGTATGTGGCTACTGCCTCAGTTGGTTTCCTCAAGGATCTTGAGAAAAAGGTCAAGAAGGCGATGAATGTACATGGGCCTCGCTACATCCAGATAGATACGACCTGCCCATCCGTTTGGGGCTTTCCCTCGGATCAGACGATGGAAGTGGCTCGACTCGGCGTTCAGTCCGGTTTGGTGCCCCTTTTTGAAATCGAAAATGGAATGCTCACGGCGGTTCGGAAAATTAAGAAGAGAATCCCAGTGGAGCCATATCTTAAGGCACAGAAGCGCTTCAAGCATCTTTTTGAGGATGATCAAATGGAACAAATTCGAGTCCTTCAGTCATTGGCGGATAGAAACATAAAGAAATACGGACTGCTTAACTGAACACAAGCAGCATGTTCTTAAAGGAAAGGAGCGTGGCCGATTGCATGTCAAAACGAGGAATGATCCTGGATCGGTTTCGCATCGACGGCCAGGTGGCGGTGATCACGGGCGGGACCAAGGGTATTGGGAGGATGGCAGCGCTATCCCTGGCGGAAGCAGGTGGTGACATTGCAACGGTTAGCAGAACGCCCAACAAAGCGCTTGAGCGTGAAATTCTGGATCTAGGGCGACGATATAGCCATCATAGTGCTGATCTTACTCAGAGAGACGAGATCAAGAGGGTCATTCCAGCTGTGGTGGCATCCATGGGTGATGTAAACATCCTGGTCAACAATGCGGGTGTCTGTCCACGAGCCCCGGCGGTAGAATACTCAGAACAGGATTGGGATGCGACACTGGAAATTGATTTGACAGCGACTTTTCTCCTTTCTCAAGCTGCTGCCAAAATCATGATGCAGAAGTGCAAAGGAAAAATCATTAACATCGCCTCTGTCTTGGCTTTCCAAGGTGGGATCAATATTGTCGCTTACTCGGCTGCGAAACACGGTGTTGCGGGGGTTACAAAAGCCTTGGCCAATGATTGGGCGAAAAACGGGATCAATATTAACGCTATTGCGCCCGGGTACATTAGGACCGAGTTGACCGAACCGTTGCAGGACAATCAGGAGCGGGCGAAATATATCTTGGGTCGGGTACCCGCGGGCCGGTGGGGAGAACCAGAGGATATCGCCGGAGCTGTTCTCTTTTTGGCCTCTGGCGCCTCCGATTTCGTCAATGGTGCCATTTTGGCGGTTGATGGCGGATGGATGGCTTGGTGAGAGGATGCCTGGTCATTGAACGAGGTCTTGTAATAGAACAAAAGGAAACTTCGTCTTCTTTTGTGTGTGTCAATCAAACCATTAAGGATAGAACTGGTGAAAAAAATGAACAAGATTAAGGGAACGATTGACGGGATTGAAGTCGCCTGTCAAGAGGGAGCCACGATTTTGGAAGTG
>CAVOVO010000008.1:0-143008 GCA_963699845.1 uncultured delta proteobacterium | reverse complement strand
TTTTGCAGCGCTTGACTCGTCTACGTATTGCTTACTACTGCCCACTGCAGAATGGTCATGATTGGCGCGAGCGACTCGCCCAGAGAGTCCCTGCGGCGAGCCGTTGAACTGGGGAAAAAGGCTGTCGCCTTGGACAATCCAATTCAAGTGCTCACGCCAATTTGGCTTTTCCTTATGTACTTTTCAGAAAGTTCGATAAAGCCATCGAAGAAGCCGAAAAGAGCATCTCCCTCAGCCCCAATTCCGCTTCAGGCTACTTTGCGTTTAGGATTTGCTCTCTCTTGGGCGGGTCGGTTTCAGGAAGCTATCCCTATTTTACAGAAATGCCTTCGACTGAGCCCCGTCCCTATACACAGCGGTGCCCTTGATATATTGGCGGGTTCATATATCAGGCTCGGCCAGTATAGAGGAAGCGGTCGTCACATGCAAGAAGGCGCTTCTGATCTATGGTCCTGATAACATATCGGCCCACATAAACCTGGCCAGAGCCTACACCGGCCTGGGCCGAGAGAATAAGGCCCGAGCTGAAGTTGCGGAAGTCCTGAAAATCAATCCGAAATTTTCCGTGGAGCGATTCACAAAGGCGCTGCCGTTCAAAGACGCAACGCAAAAGGATTCGTATGCCGAGTCCTTGAAGAAGGCGGGGTTGCCTGAATAGTCTTGTTATAGATATATGTTTTTAATGCATATCTCAAGGCCCTGCCTTTACTTGTGCTATCTCCAACAAATCGGCACTTACCCCGATTGCGATTACTGCTATCATTCCAAGGTGTTGGATTTTTTGAGAATTCCTGTGGTTTGAACTTCGTATCACAGGTTCTAGCAAGACTGTGATTGGTACCGTGACTCACAGGATATCACCCACCTCGAAAACCTGTGATAGGTCTGTAATATCCTCATCGACTCGCATAATACCTGGTCTTGGTGATAGAAGTCCCTTTTTTGGGTCCGGATTATGGTTGGTATTGACTTGTGTGTCGAGCAAGATCTGGGCGCAAGATATGGTGTCCGCAACTTGCGGGCTTAATCGAGAGCTGTTCAGGAGAGGTTTTCGGACAGACTCACAACTGTTCATTCATTGTTGCCAACCTGTCCAACTGGCTTTTGACTTCATCCATCCTGGTTATGGCCAGCTCCCAATCAAGATAGTCCTGTTCCACTTCAAAAGAGGGCTCCTTCACTTTGTACACAATTGCATGTATACCACACCCAATCAGGATCTTCCATTCAGAGATATTTGAAAATCCTCTGGACCCGGATTCCTATATTGGGGAGTCCCGCACCACAAATACCTCGGCCGGGACCCGGCTGATAGAGGCGGCACCCCGTCTCCGTCACCGCGAAGACGCTTTCGATGCCGGCGGTGAACTCGTTTTCAAAGACCATTTTGGGCTCCAGGGCGAAGACCATGCCGGGGCGCAGCCCTCGTTTCTTCCCTGGGCGATGAAAGGCGGTTCGATCAGCTCAAGCCCCACCCCATGTCCGATGAAGCTCACCTTGTAGTTGGGCGGGCCCAGGTAGAAATCCCCGTAACCGAGCTCTCTGCCAATGCGACGGACGCCTCAAAGAGCTCGCCCGTGGTGACGCCGGGCCTGACCCGGATCAAGGACCCCGTCGTGGATGTCGATGGCCGCGCGACAGGCGTCCATGGCTCGTTCCGGCATGGAGCCGATGGCGAACATGCGGGTCTCGTCCACGTGATAGCCGTTGAGCACGAAACCGAAGTCGATCATGATGGGCTCTCCGGCCGCGAGCACTTTGCTTGAGCCCCCGCAGGGGAATGCGGGCGAAGTGCCCTCTCCGCTTGCCGGGGAGTCGAGGAGCCCCACCATGCCGCCGCTCTTGCCGCTCAGGATGTGCCAGGGGTACCCTTCGGTCTGATAGTCCCGGACACGCAGCTTGGCACCGTGGCCCAGGGTTCTGGCAAAGGTCTCGAACATGCCGGCGAACTCCATTCCCGAGTAGCCTGCCCGGAGATGGGATCGGATGTAGTCGAAGGTCTTCGCGGACCGGGTGGCGGCCTCCTCCATCTGGGTGATCTCCCAATCCGACTTGATCATTCGGCGCCGGTGAATGAGCGGGGAAGCATCCAAACACGTCTGCCCGCTAAAAAGCCCCTGATAGAAGTGGAACTCCCGAACAGGCATCACGTCTAGCTCGAAGCCGAGGGTTTGAGGGAAGACGGCCGTGATGGTCTTTGATCCTCTGGGGGATCTCCGTGACGGAGCGGATCTCCACGATTGCTTCGATGGGCGATTCCTTGACGGCCCGGGGCATGTATTTTTTTACCATCAAAAGGGGGATCCCTTCAGCCGGGATGTAAAGGAAAGCGTTCTGGGCGGTTCCCGAGAAATAGAAGAGATCCACTCTTTGGATCACGAGCATTCCTTCGATACCCTCTTTAAGGAGTAAATCCTGAATGCGTCTTGTCCGATCGGCGATCTCGGAGGCGGGCGTGAGGTTAAAGCGCTCCGTGGATTTTTCGGATTTCACCTGGTCCTCTCGTGTCTTTTTCTCATCCGAATTGCGTTTCCAGGCCCACCGGGATCGGACTTGCCCAAGCGCGCCCGGTGAAGTAATATATCAGAGCAGAAAACGAACCTTTTACTGACCCCGCTGGCCGGATGCTGCATGGGGCCCGTCGGCAAGGGGATCCGGAGTGCGTGATGGACCAAACGTTGGTCGAAACGGCCTCTTTTGTCACGGAGGAAGGCATTGTGGGGAGCGTCTCCCAGGGGAAGGCCGTGGTGCGCATCCAAAAAGGGGGGCGGTGTAAGAGCTGTGGAAGCCGGGAGGCGTGTGGCGTATCCGGGGGCGGAGACATGCAGATCGACCTGGAGAATGAACTGGGAGCGAAGGTCGGTGACTGCGTCGAGATCAGTCTCCCGACCCGCTCCCTCATGAAGCTTTCCCTGCTGGTCTATTTGCTGCCCATCTTGGCGCTCATTCTGGGGGCATATCTTGGGCGCCTTGCCGGGACCGAGGTATTTCACAGCGATTCGGCCGTCATTTCGGTTGTCTTTGGGGCGGTCGCCATGGCGACCGCCTTCTTCGGTCTCCGGTGGTTTGACCGACGCGCTCAGGTCTCATCAGGACTCAGACCCCGCATGACCCGCATCCTTCTCAGTGTATCGACGTCTGAAGCCTCCGATAGCAGATGAGCCCGCACTGGAGGCACCGTCCTGACTCCTTGAGTGCCTGCTCTTCCGTGTAGCCCAAGGCGATTTCCGCACATGGTTGAGAGATACGATCCGCAAATGACCGCTCGGGCATTTTTTCTCTGGCTACTTTCTCAACAGGCTCAAGTTGGTCCAGGCTCAATATCTGGGTCTGTTTGCGGATCATGAGATCGGGGGGTTCGACACTCGCCCCGGTCAGCACCTTGTGAGTCGAATTGGCAGCCCGCCTGCCGGCGCCGATGGCCTCGACCACCGCCTTGAAATCGGTGGTCGCCTCCCCCGGGCGGAAGATGCCGATGTCCTGCTCCGCAAAGGGGCCCGCGTAGGGTGCGACGGTCTCCCAAGTGGGTTGGCGGCCTGATTCGGCCTCACCTTCCTGGGGGCTCCGGACGTAAATGAGCTCCGGGAATCGGCCGGCCCCGGTCAGGAGCATATCCACTTCGAGCCATTCGCTCTCCCCCATCTTTTCACCGTTGCTGGATAGGCTCACGATTTCAGCGTGGGTGATGTGATCGCCTTCTCCCTTCATCCGCAAAAGCGCAGACTGGAATCGAAACCGCACTCCCTGTGCCTCCGCTTTCTCCACTTCATCCCGGGAGAAAGATGACTGTCCCACGGGGGCCCGAAGGACCAGGGTGGCGCTCCTGCAGCCTTCTTTGAGTCCGGTCAGGGCCGCCTCCAGCCCGGCCTTGCCACCGCCCAGGATCATGATGCGCTTCCCCGCGGTAGGTTTGTCTCCGGCCCTTTGAAACATGAGCACATCGATCAGCAGTCGGACGCCCGGGAGGATTTCTGTGAGCTTCTGTCCGCGCGATCGTTCCGAAAGGAGGGTGTCCCAACCGCCCACCGTTGTAAGGACCGCCTCAAACCCCTCTCCAATAAGCGATTCGATGGTAAAGTCCTTCCCGAGGGCTTTTCCCGTGCCGGCATCAACCCCCGCCTCCAGGATGCCCTCGATCTCCCAGTCCAAGACGTCCCTGGGCAAACGGTTTTCAGGGAGCCCGGAGCGAAGGAGCCCGCCGAGGACAGACTTGCTTTCGAAGAGTTTTACGTCGTGACCAAGTCGATTCAGGAAATAGGCGGCCGTAAGGCCTTCGGCGCCGCCGCCCACAACGGCGACCTTCCGGTGGGTTTCCGGTGCCCGGGGGACCTGAACCCTTTGCCGCCGGCCATCTCGTAGTCCGCGGCAAAGCGTTTGAGGTGATTGATGGCAACCGGTTCGTCCACCAGGTTCCGGCGGCACTGGAACTCACAGGGGTGGACGCAGATCCGGCCGCAGACCGAGCGGAAAGGGATTGGTTTCCTTGATGACCCGGACCGCCGTCAAGGTAACGCCCTCCGAGATCTCGCGGATGTAGGCCGGGAATGTCGATCCCGGCCGGGCAGGCCCGTTGGCAGGGGGCGGTGCACTCGTCCGGTCTTGTACTCCCCCTGAATGCGTCTCGTATTGGAGGTGAGGGTGATGATGTGTTTGGGGCAGACCCGTTCACAGGTTCCGCAGCCCGTGCAGCGTTTCCACGTCCACCACCGGCAGGTTGTTCGGCCCCATGGAGAGGGCGTCGAAGGGGCACGCACCTGGCGCAGGTCCCCAGCCCGAGGCATCCGATGGGACAGACCTTGGAGCCGCCGTCCAGCAGCGCCGCGGCCCGGCAGTCCATGATCCCGGCTGTAGAGGTATTTGAGGTCCGCATCCTGGATCCCGTAAGTGCAGCCCGGTCTGGCGATATCCGGCTCCCTGGCTTCCAGTTTCACGCCCATGAGTGGCCGCGATCTGTTCGGCCAGTCCGGCCCGCCCGCCACGCACGACGACGGAGCGGACTTTCCCCTGGACAATGGCCACGGCATTGGCGCTGCAGCCGGGAAACCCGCAGCCGCCGCAGTTGGCACCCGGGCAGGGCATCGTCCACGGCCTCGATCTTGGGATCGACATACACATGAAAGATCTTTGAGGCAAGGGCCAGTCCGACGCCGCAAGCGACGCCCAGTCCTCCCATGACCAACAATCCACCTATCATGTTCTTTCCTCCGGAATCCTATAGAGGGTCAAAATAAGCACTCATCCGGATAGAACTTTCATTGGATGAGCAGGATCAATCAGTGACATAAATTGTAAAGGACTGCCGTGACCTTTTCAACCTGATTCCCGGTCCGGTCAAGCGTCGTGTCGATGTGCGGCGTCCGATCTAGACCATCCCCTTGAACGCGAAGAAGGCGAGCGACATCATGCCCGCCGTCACCAGCCCGATGGACGTGTCCTGGAGCGGTTTGGGCACCCTGGCCAGGAGGATCCGCTCGCGGACGCCGGCGAACAGGACCAGGGCCAGGCCGAAGCCCGCCGCATAGCTGAAGGAGGAGACGAGGGTCTGCAGAAAGTTGTACTCCTCCTTGATGTTGATGAGGCAGACACCCAGCACCGCGCAGTTGGTGGTGATCAGCGGCAGGAAGATGCCCGAGCCCGGCGTAGAGCGCCGGGATGCTCTTTCTGAGGAACATCTCCACGAACTGGACCAGCGAGGCGATGACCAGGATGAAGGCCAGGGTCCGCAGGTACTCGAAGCCGAAGGGCTTCAGCAGGAACATCTCCACGACCCAGGTGATGGCGCCGGCCAGGACCAGCACGAAGACCACCGCCATGGCCATGCCGATGGCGGTCTCCATCCTCTTGGAGACCCCGAGAAACGGGCAGTTCCCCAGGTACTGCATCAGCAGGATGTTGTTGACAAAGATGCAGCTAGATCACCAGAAGAATGTAATCACCCATGGATCTTCTCCCTGCCGCAACCCGACGGCTAGGCAGGTTCGGTCTCGCCTATTTCTTTCCCAGCAGGTTCATGATGCACAGCATGAGGCCCAGGCAGACGAAGGCCCCGGGCGCCTCGACCATGAACGAAAAGGGCTGAAATGAGGGCCGAAGACCGGGATCTTGTAAAAGGTCCCGCTTCCCAGAACCTCCCGCAGGATGGCCAGAGGGCGGTCAGCGACAGGGTGAAACCGATGCCCATGCCCAGACCGTCGGCCAGGGAGGCCACGGCACGCCGTTCTTGGAGGCGAAGGCCTCCGCGCGGCCCAGGACGATGCAGTTGACCACGATGAGCGGGATGAAGATCCCCAGCTTGAGGAACAGGGGGTAGGTAAAGGCCTGCATGAGCAGCTCCACCACGGTCACGAAGGTGGCAATGACCACGATGTAACAGGCGATCCTGCACCTTCTTGGGGATCACGTTCCTGAGCAGAGGACACGAGGATGTTGGAGCAGACCAGCACGAAGGTCGTGGCCACGCCCATGCCGATGCCGTTCTCCACGCCCTTGGTCACCGCCAGGGTGGGGCACAGCCCGAGGACCAGCCGGAACGGCGGAATCTCCGCCCACAAGCCCTTTGGTGAATTCCTGCAGCGACGGTTTTTGCCATAAGCGGCGATCTCCTCTAGCTCTTGATCGTCTTCATCTTTTCCACGATCTGGGGTTTCAGCCGGAGGTAGATCTCGCCGGACTCGATACCGCGCCGCAGACGCCCGCGGGAGGTGATGGTCGCGCCGCTCACGGCGTCGATCTGGCCGCCGTCGGCCTTCACCTGAAAGGGTTCCTTCATGGACAGGCCCTTGAACTGGGCCGTAAAGGCGGGATCGGTCTTGGCCCTGGATCCCACGCCGGGGGTTTCGCTGTGGGTGGTCACGCCGACGCCCACGATCTGGTCGTTTTCCAGATTGACCGCCACGATCACGCCGATATCGCCGCCGTAGCCCTTTCCAGAGGTCTCGAAGGCCACCGTGCTCGGCTTGCCGTCAAACACCCCGACGAAAACGTTACGCTCTTTCTTGCCCGTCGGTGATCTTGAAACGATCCACCAGGGGATCGTTGGTGCAGCCCTGCAGGATCTGCTTGAATGGCAGGGCCTTTGACGAATTTGAGCTGCTGGTACTCGATCCGATCCTGGGTGCCGTTCTTGAGCGCCGCGAGCAGCCCTCCGGAAGACACCACTGAATATGAGAACCGACAAAAAAAGTTTGATCATCTCACGCATGTTCAATCCCTCTCCCATGGCCTTGGGCCTGATCTTGTCCAGCAGCGGGTTGGCGATGTTCATCATCAGGATGGCGAAGACCACCCCGTCCACAAACGCACCGATGTTTCGGATCAGGACCGTCAAGCACCCCGCCCAACGCGCCGTAAATCAACATGGGGACGAAGTTGACCGGAGAGGAGGAGTCCTCCGTCGCCAGGAAAAAGGCGCCGATGAGGGTGTAGCCCGTCAGCAGATGAAAGAGCGGGTCCTGCGTACTTTTCAGGGTCGGCCAGATGGAAGCACAGGGCGGTGACACAGACGCCCACGATAAAGGAGACCGATATCTCCCAGCGGATGTATCCCCGCAGGATCAGATAAACGCCGCCTGCGATCAACCCGAGCCCGAAGGTGGAACCGATACCACCCGACCTGTTGCCCCAGCAGGAGTCCGGACAGGCTGTAATTCTTTAAGATTTCCGGACCAAAGGCCTTGAGGTCGGTCAGGGGATCCAGCATGTAAAAGCCCAGATCGTAGTTCACCAGGGCCGCGTCAAAGTCAAGGAGCCCTTTCCAGGAGAGCATCAGAATGGCGAAGCCGACCAGCGTGGGGTTGAGGGGGTTGCAGCCGATGCCGCCGTAAATCTGCTTGCCCACAATGATCGCGACAAAGGTCCCCACCAGCACGGCCCACCAGGGCGTGGTTGCCGGCAGAAGCATGGAGAGCAGAAGCCCGATCACGGCGGCATTGCCGTCCCCGATGGTCACGGGCCGCTTCATGACCCGGTTGAGTAGAAGCTCCCAAAGGATGGCGGAGCCAACCGAAAGCGCCACGACCCGCAGGGCGGGGACGCCGTATTGATAGATTCCCAAAAGAACCGCCGGCAAGGCGGCCAGCATGAGGTGATAACTCCTGGCGGCAATGCTGCTCCCGTCGTGCCAGAAGGGGGCATGCGAACCGATGTAAAGTTTTTTGTCAGACATGGGTGCCCTCCGCGGTCCTGCTGCGGGCCACTTCATATTTGCCCAGCATGATGTAGTGAAAAATGGGGATGTGTGCGATGCAGACATAAGCGCAGAGACCGCACTCTATGCAGAACTGGAGGTCATATTCGCGGGCGGCATCTTCATAGAGCCCATTTTCCAGCAATCGGACGAGCATGTTCACGGGGATATTGACCGGGCAGGCCCTCACACACTTCCCGCAGTTGACGCAGTGGGTGTCCGAGCTTGGGCTGACCTGTTCACGATCCTGGACCATGATTGCGTCCGTGTCACAGCCCACGGGGGTGTCCAGGGAATAGATGGACCGCCCCCGCATGGGTCCGCCGAGAAGAATCCGGTCGCCGTCTCGGGTTTCAATCCCGAGGTGTTCGAGAATGGTCCCGACGGTCGTGCCCATTCGAACCTTCACGAGATGGGCCTTGAGGTCCTGAGCCACGACGGTCAAGCGCTTGTCCACCGGAAGCCTGCCGGTTGTGTAAAGCGCTCCCAGGCTCGCCACGGCCTCAACATTGAGGACGCCCAGACCCGCTTCCTCAAACTTTTTGTAGGCAGGGACCACCTTGTTGAGCAGGTTCTTGGCCACCAGTCTGGGCAGCGTCTGCGGATAATAGGGCGCAACGGCCGTCACATCAACCCCTATCCCCTCCACAAGGGACCGGAGCGCGGGGGGAATCGCCAGAATCAACCGGGCGGATGGAAAAAAGGCCTTCAGGTGTTGGATTCCGACCTTTAATTCATCGAGTTGCGTGGCCAGGACGTGTTGCTGGGTGGAGACCAGCATGTCTCCGTCAAGGCCGTTAAGCAGAAGGGTCTCCAGCTTGGTCCTTATCGCCAGCAACTCGCCGAGCTCTGAAGCGCCAGGCAGTCGAGCTACCAAGGGAATGACCGTCTCCACCGGGGCCGTGACGCCGATGACCGGCAAGCTTTCGTCCCACCTGTCCTCACCGGAGGTCACAATGGAGATAGCCGTGTAGGCCTGCTCGAAATAACCCTTTTGCGCTGAAACCGCTTCCACGACGCCGGTGACGGTGGAAAAACACGATTCGCCTTGCACGACGGACTTGGCGATTTGCTGCCCTGTCCGCAGCTCGTCGCCGGGTTTCACCGTGAGGGCCAAGTCCGCGTCAAGCCGCCCCTTCATCATCAGGATCACCCGTGAGGGGAGTGGTAATGACAGGACCTCATCCGTCCCGATCGAGGCGGGGACGGATTGGGCGAGCTTCGGTTTACACAAACCAAGAAAAGGTGTCTTCTGCATTTGGGGCAACCAACCTCCTCGATATGAACGAAAGGGTAACGCTTCAACGGGCCGGGCTGCGCAACCTGTTCACAGCAGCACGTGGCACCCTGAACACTCAACCGGCCCGCTTCCGCCCTCTTCGTGGCACCCGACGCACTGCTTATGAAATGCATCCGAACGTTTTATCTCTGCGTCGGGGTCGTGACAGGCACTGCAGGCCTCGGGTTTCGCCCCCTCTTCTTCAATATCATGATGACAGTCCATGCAGGCAATCCCATACCCCTCTTCGGAGGCGTGACCCTTGTGGTTCAAGAGCACCTTTCCTGCTGTATTTGGGAACATGAT
Source organism: uncultured delta proteobacterium (assembly GCA_963699845.1). Taxonomy (GTDB): domain Bacteria; phylum Desulfobacterota; class DSM-4660; order Desulfatiglandales; family Desulfatiglandaceae; genus CAWHLE01. The sequence continues at coordinate 133,238 of CAVOVO010000008.1, read as the reverse complement.
CCGTATGGGGACCTCCGGAGGCCGGTCCGGAAAGGCGGCATAGCAGACGATGCCGACGGCCAGCAGAACGAAACCAATCACATATGCGAGCGCGGTTTCATTTTTCATGCCCATGGGCGTTTCCTTTCAAAACATTCCATTTGCTCACTCTCCGCAGTCGGAAGGTCTAAAACGTCGTCACGATCCGAGCTTTCCGCCATTTGTTCAGAGAGGATGTGTGGTGCGACCCGGGAGCCGGACAGATAAAAAGTCGTGGATGGCCTTGTGTGTGCACCCATCATGGCTTGATCTTCGACGGCGATATCGACGGATACCGGATTTTCGAGGCCCCCACAGTGAAAAATCAGTTAAAAAAGTGCTAAGAAATTAACCCTAGCCTTTTAATCGAAAGGCTGGGCCATTGTCAAGCCGCTTTTCAGCCCGTGAGCGCTCAAACAGGTGCAAGCTGAAAGACGGCGCCAAGCGCCCATCCATCGAAGGGCACCAACCCACTACGAGGGTGCCTGGTGCGGGCTCTGTGGTCTTACCCGGGTCAAATCCGTCAGCACGGCCTCCAGTCGCCTGGCTTCCTCCAAAACCACCTGCACATATTTTCCCCCTTTCGAGGCAGGGTCCAGGGACTCTGCCAGCTTGCGGGCGAAGCCGCCCACCGCCATCAGGGGATTCCTGATCTCATGGGCGACGGCTTGAAGGGTCTGTGTGACGATCTGGTCCTCCTGATCGATGGATTTGAGGGAAGGGGGACCGGCGCCCTCATCCAACGCCTGGCAACCTGAAACCGTCTGTGAGAGCCTGCTCAACTCCTTGTTGGCGCTCTCCAGGAGAGCCATGAGGTCCTTTTCCTTCCGAACCTCGACCTGAAGCGCTGCGGCGATCTCCTCAACGTGATCAAACGTTTCCATCAGGATACCATTCATGGCCTGTGAATCGAGCCCGAATGCCATGTCCCCCATCTCGTGGAGACCGCGAAACCAGTCTGCATCGTAAAACGTAACCCTCGAAAAGGACCTCACCAGGTGACAAAGCCTTGAAAGTGGGGGGGCATCCTGCAGACGGCTTTCAGGGGGCAAGGGTCTCTGGCACTGAACGATGTGGGCCGGAAAGCGCCAGTGCGTGAGGGCGGCCTCGCCCAGTTGGCGGTGGTCCACCCCATGGCGCCCTCTTTCCAGTGCGAGCAGGTCTTCGAGCGGCTCCAATTCCATGCCGGCCGCAGGGGGCGAAGCCTTGAGGAACAGGTCATACAAGACAAAGAGCCCGATTTCGAGGATCAGGGCCGCGATGAAGGCCTCCTCAGGATTGATCCCCTTCAGCCGTCGGGCCACGGCCTTGGCCAACATCGCCCGGTAGAGGGAGATCTTCCAGAGCTTCCGGAAGTCCAGGACGCCCACCTTGCCCATGGGAAACGTATCGCGCAGCGAAACCGACAGGGCCATGATCCTTAGACGATCGAACCCGACCCGCACGACTGCCTGCTGAAGCGTGCTGACGGGTACGGTGGCCTGAAAAAAGGCGCTGTTGGCAAGCCGGATGAGGCGGACTGCCAGGGCGGGATCCTTTTCGATCAGCGAGACGAGCGCCCTTGCGGAGGTGGTTTCATCCGAGGCCAATTCGACCAGCGCGGTCGCCACCGGTGAGAGCACGGGAAGGCCTTCGCCGGATTTGAGACGGTCCAAAAGTCGGTCAGGTGGGTCCACTAAATCCATCGATCCTTTTCTCCCCGCAGGCAAGTCGAGTCCACCATAGCAAAACCATCACGAGACGGTCAACAGGGTTGAAGGTCACGGCCTGCACCGCGGACACGCCATCAGGTTGAGATGCCGGCCGTTGGCCCTCATCCAGCCATATTATTGAAGTCCCGATAGGCTGGGGCCGAATAGGTATATGGGTCAAGAAGCATGTGTTTCTAGTTGGTTGAATGATATACCGGCCACGTCAAAGTCATTTTCCGGCAGGCCCGAGGCTGAAATCGCACAAAGGAAAGGTCCGGCTGTTCAAGCATGTCGAACGGAATGGTTCATGCGAGAAAGCGACTCAAAAGAGGTTTTACCCTGCTGGAGCTCTTGACCGTGATAGCGATTATGGGGATCCTCGCCACCATCGCGGTGCCATTTTACTGGAAGATGCTCGGTGAGGCCAAAGGCAACGTTGCCGTTAGTGACCTCAAAGCGCTCCAGCAGGAAATCGAGCTTTTCCGCGATGCCCGTGGAAGGCTTCCGGATTGCCTCGACGAACTCCCCGGCGGCAACCGGCTGGATCCCTGGGGCAACCCCTATCAATACCTCAACTACGACGCCACTGAGAAGGAAACGGGCGGCGGCGGTGGCAGGTCGAGAAGGAGAAGGGTGGCGGCGGTGGCAGCGAGAAGGAGAAGGGTGGCGGCGGTGGCAGTGACTGCAGCAGCAACAGCGGCGGCGGGGGAAAGGAACAACAGAGGAAGGACCGCTTCCTGCATCCGCTCAATACGGACTACGATCTCTACAGCATGGGGGCCGACGGCAAGACCAGCGCACCGCTTACGGCCAAGGCCGGCCGTGACGACATTATCCGGGCCAACGACGGCGCGTACCTCGGCGTTGCAGCCAATTTTTGACCGATTGAAGCGTTTATGGACAGACCCTACACCATTTTAAAGAGCAAGCTCGGGAAACGGATCGTCCTCCTCTTTCTCGTGTGCGCGCTCGTGCCCATCTCTGCGCTGGGTGGCATTTCATTCATGCAGGTCAGGTCCCAACTGAACGCACAAACGGAGCGGTGGCTCCACCAGGAGACCAAATCCAGGGGCATGGCCATCCTGGAACGTTTGTCCCTCATCAAGGCCGAGATCTTTTCGTTTCGTCGAATCATCCTTGACCACCTGGAGGGGAAACCGAACCCTGGTCCGATCTCCCTGGCCCGTGCGCCGGGAAACCACTTCGACGGCGTGGCCCTGGCTCGAAAATCCGAGTTTTTTTCCATTCAAGGTAAGGCCGAACCCCCCACGCTGGTGACCCAGGCCCAAAGGGAACACCTGGCCCACGGGAAGGCGGCGATCATTAGCCAGCGGAAGGTCGGTGGCGGCAGTCGGTCGTACCTCGTGGTGGCGCTCGATCCCTCGGACCCAGCCGCAGGCCTTATTTGGGGGGAAATGAACATACCCTTTCTCCTGTCCCAGAATGAGGTGGATACCCTTCCTGCCATGACCGAGCTCATGTTGCTGGATCAAGAAGGCCAGGTGCTTTATGCCACAAATGATCCGGATCCGGATTTTCTTGGGAAGCTTCGGGCCAACCTGCGGGAATCATCTGCTGGCAAGATCCGATGGTCGGGACCTGCAGGGGCCTTTTTGTCGTACCACTGGTCCGCCTTTTTGAAACCTGATTTCCTGGCACACCAGTGGACGGTGATCCTTAGTCTGCCGGCGGACGATGTGCTCGCGGGCATGGCGGATTTCAGACGGTCGCTGCCGAAGGTCTTGTTCGTCTCCTTTCTGACCGTCCTCCTTCTCAGTCTGGTCCAGCTGCGGCGGAATCTGCGTCCATTACAGCTGCTGAAAGAGGCAACCCGAAAAGTCGCGGACAGGCGTTTTGATACCAGGGTAACGCTGTCGAGCCGGGATGAATTCGAGGAGCTGGCCGATGCCTTCAACGATATGGCAAAACGGCTCGATGGGCAGTTTCAAGCGTTGACGGCCATGGCGGAAATCGATCGCACCGCCCTTTCCTTCCCGAAGCAGGAGCGGCTGGTGGATACCGTCCTTTCCCAGGTAAAGGATCGGTTTCATATTGACGTGGTAGCCCTAACATTATGCGAAAAAAACGGTGCGTGGCCAAAGACGTTCATGGCCGGCCGCGGTGCGCTCCCAAACCGGCCCGCTGAGGTGACAAGACCCATTCCCAGAGAGCTGCTCTATAACAACGCAGGCCGGGAAACGATGCTATTATCAAGAGAGGACGGCCGCCTCCCCGCCTATCTCTCCGACTACACGGCGCACGGGGTGGAGCGGTTCCTGGTCCTTCCCATTAGCCTGAATGGCCAAGCCACCGGCCTGCTTTCCCTTGGCAGCAGAAACGAGCAGCTTTGGGATGAGCAGATCGTTGCCCTCAGTCGGCAGATCGCCGATCAGGTGGGGGTCGCTCTGTCTAGCGCATCCTTACTGGAAGAGCTGGAACAGCTCAACTGGGGCACCTTGAAGGCCCTGGCCCGTACTGTTGACGCGAAGTCCGCCTGGACGGCCGGCCACTCCGAAAGGGTTGCCGACCTGGCTGTGAAGATCGGAGAAGAGATGGGCTTCGGTTCATCGGATCTTACAAATCTTCAGCGCGCGGCGCTGCTTCACGACATCGGAAAGATCGGGGTTCCTTCAAGTATCCTGGACAAACCAGGCAGACTTACAGAAGAAGAGTACGATCGGGTCAAGAAACATCCCTCCCTCGGGGCCCAGATCCTTGAGCCCATTTCAGCCTACGCAACGGTCGTGGATCTGGTCCGCCAACATCACGAACGATTTGACGGCCGTGGCTACCCCGAAGGCCTTTCAGGTGCGCGGATCGCCCTGGGCGCCCGCATCCTGGCCGTGGCGGATACCTATGACGCCGTTACCTCTGATCGGCCATACCGCAAAGGGAAGGAAGTGGGGGTGTCTCTGACAATCATCAAGGCCGAGCGATCGATGGGCTTTGACCCGGATGTGGTGGATGCTTTTCTCAGGTTGATCGAGAAAAGCCCTGATATGGCATCTGACTCCGTATTTCCGGGTCTTGGGTTGGTGGAACCCTCTGAGATTCATACGCTTGGTGCAACGGGAGAAATCAATGTCTCGGGAGAGTTCACTGCTTAAAGCATTAACTATTCTTGTGTTGGTCTGGGCGTCTTCAGGATGCGGTCGCGAGCCCATTCCTGCCGAACTCCTGGGGACATGGTTCACGTCGGCACCGGGTTATATGGGAGCCTCCATGGAGATCACGGCGGAGACCATCACCTTCAAAGACGGAAAGGGCTATGCCGGGGTGAACCGGATCATTGGCATTGAAAAGAAAAGGGAAAACGACGAGACCCTCTGCAAGCTTTCTTACGAAGGGGATGAGGGCGCCCGTTTCGTGCTCTCCTTTTATCTCAAAGAGGTCAGAAGAGGAAAAGGCCAAGACAAAGTGATTGTCTACAAGAATCAGAAAGACATCACATGGACCAAGCAAGCCGGTTAAGGAGAAGGATGAAGGAGTTCACCAAACTTTTCTGCGAGGCCCTTTGGGGAGGATAGGGGATATGAAACGACAAAGAAGGCGCAGATGGTTCCCGCTGGTGAACCGGTCCCTTCAATTCAGATTTCTGGCCATCATCCTCGCCTATGGCGGGCTTACGATGCTGGTCCTGGGGACAGCCCTTTTTCTTCCCGATTTCTTGCGTCTGTCCGATGAAGCGCTGGATTTTCAATCAAAGATGAGGGCATCGGACGTCATCCTTGCCGTACACCAACGGCTCTGGATTCCCGTGATCCTGCTCCTCACCGTCATTGGGGCCCATTTCTTTCGGATCTTCCATCGGGTGGTGGGCCCCCTTTTCCGGTTTCGATGGGCCTTTGGTGAGATCGCCAAGGGGGACTTCAGTCTCACGGTGCGCATCCGGCAGGACGATTTTCTTCATCTTGAAGCGTCGGCCCTCAACGACATGGTCAACAGCGTTTCAGAGAAGTTATGGTCCGTCCAGAAGGCAACCGATGTCGCCTTGACTTCTCTTGATCGGGTCGAAAGGTTGATGCCCCCCTTCCCGGAGGGAGCCATTGGGCCGGAGATACGCCAAAGCTTAGGGGAGCATCGCCAGGCATTGGAGGCGGTGAGGGAGAAGATGGGGGCCTTCAAATTGGATTGAAGGAGATTGAACGCCCCTTTGAACGACGGACAAAGACCGATCACGATGGTCAGCGTGGCCATCGAGCATTCCCCTGAAGAATAAGCGAAACTGAGCCACTCCTTTTTTCTTGCACTCAATCCCCATCCAGGGTGATCGTTTCTCCGTGTTTCAGAACCAGGAATTCCGATGGCGGGATACCCTGACCCATCAGGGCTTCCTTGAGACGCACAGGGGGCTCATCCAGTGGTTCGTCGGTCAGGATGAATGTGCCCCAGTGGATGGCCACCGATTTTCGAGAGGCCGCATCCAGGTGGACCTGGGCAGCCTCCTCCGGGTTGATGTGATGGTGTTTCATGAACCATCTGGGCTCATAGGCCCCGATCGGAATGGCGGCGAGGTCAAAGGGCCCGAGTTTTTCTCCGATCTCCTTGAACTGGGCAGAATAGCCGGTGTCTCCCACAAAAAAGAAGCGAAAGTCAGGTGCCAAAACGGCCCAGCCGGCCCAGAGGGTGTCGTCTCTCGAAAACGGACTCCTCTTGCTCCAATGTTGCACGGGAACGGCAATGATCTTGAACCGGCCCAGGGGATGCTCTTCCCACCAATCCGCTTCCACCACGTTTGAAATGCCTTCATTTTCGAACCAGGCCTTCAGCCCCAGGGGAACAAAAAAGGTGGTTCGGTCACCGCCCGGACGATGGCGAAGCCTTTGAACCGTCTGTCTGTCCAGGGCGTCATAGTGATCATGCGAGATGAGGACCACGTGGATGGGGGGAAGGTCCTCCATGGCCAAACCCGGCGGCACCACGCGCCGTGGGCCTGCCCACTGGACAGGGGATGCCCGCTCCGAGAAGTGGGGATCGGTCAGGATGTTGAGGCCGGCGACCTGGAGCAGCACCGTCGCATGCCCTATCCACGTGAGCGTCGTGCGCGTTTGGTTCTCCCGGAGGAACAGGGGATCGTTGTCTGCCAAGGGGAAATGATAGGCTTCCGGTCCCGGGATGTCCTTCCAAAGCCTTTCCCATCGCCATCTGAGGAAATCCATAAAATCAGGCCTTTCATCGGCACGGGCGTTCCTGAAACCTTTCGTCGTGTGATGGGGTTTGTCAGGGGCGGGGGGCGCCGCCATGGCGCAGGCCGTCACATACGCGACCCCGAGGACCATGACCAGACTCCAGCAAAATCGGACCACTTGATCACACGCTCCTTTCTCACTGCAGCTCGCGTTTTAGCCCTACCTGAATCCGCCCTTTCGGTAGAGCCGCCACACCAGGACGAGAGACGACAAAATGGGGTAACCCTTCAGCTTCGGGCTCACACTCACCCTGACGCCGCTGTGCCGCTCGATCTTCCACTGGATGTACTCGGGGCCGCCTTCAAACGTTAACAGTCCTTTGAGGAGTCGCAAGGCCGAAAGGATCTTACCCTGAATGGCCCGGACGGCCCATGTCACGCGGCTCCAAAGGCGCGTAACGGCTGACACGCTTGCTTCGTATCTGTCGCGTGACTCAGATGACGTCATCGAGACTTCGTAGGGCAGAAGGGGAAGGGCACACCGGGTCAGCCGTTCGTAGTGGTCGGATGCTGTCTCATAGAGCGCTTTGATTTTCGCCGGCCTCTCTGTTCTGAGCTCCGAGCGGTAACTGAGGAGCAGGCCCCGCTGCCAGAGATCCTTTGCTGAAAACCGTTTGGGGACCTGCGGGAGGGATCTCGTCATGAAGGTGAGAACGGCCTGCGCCAAGGCATGGTTGACCTCCGTCTTGACGGATTCATTGGACGAAAAGGCGATGGTGGAAGGCTGGCAGAACCTCCCCCACAAGTAGGAATGGAACCAGGCACTTGAAACACCGCGGCAGAAGTCTTTCATGGAGATGACCGCGTATTTTGAACGAACCCGCCGTCCTTCGTGTGCTACTTCCATGTAGAAGACGTTCGGGGGCAAGACCTTGTTCAAAAACGGTTTGAGCAGCCCGTCATAAGCCGACCTGTATCGGTCAACGAGCACATAAAGGTCAACGATGCCGTCCCGGTCTTCCATGGTTCGCAAACACGAACCATAAAAGACGACGGCCTGTACGGCCCTTCCGTATCTGGAAAGGAGCGCATCCCGCAATGACCGAACCGCATCCGTTGGGGCCTTTGAGGACTGCGCGTCAATGAGACCGATGATTTCTTGAGGGACGTTCATGGTCAGACCCGCAGGAAGGGCACACGGCCCGCGACCCCGACCTCGAGCTCGGTTGCCGCTTGTCCCAGGTGGTAGAGCTCGCCATCCAGGGTGAAGCCTCCGGCCATGGTCAACCGACCCTCCGAGATCTCTTGGCTGAAAAAACCGTTCTCAGACCTCACGTGGGGGCCTTTCCGTCCCTTCAGGAGGAAGGGGAGGGATCGCCAAAAACAGAGCGGGTGATCGTTGATGGCGGTGAAATGAAGATTCCCCCCGCCGTCCCCCCAGAAAGGCCGCATCCCCAGAAAGAGCCGTTCAAGGGTGGTGACAAAGAGCACCAGCCAGATCCTTGCTTCTGACGGCCGGCCATCCAAAGATGTCTCCACGGGGATTGCTGAAAGGAGCTTGCTCTGTCGTCTCAGAAGGGACAGCAGGAACACCAACAATGTGACGGCAGGACCAATCTCTCCGCGCACCCCCAGCGTGTTGACTCTTCGGTGAAAGAATTTGATCCCCTCGTAAATGGATCCAGCGCCCAGGAACATGCCGCACAGAGGTCTTTCGCGATCAGGCGATTTTACGCTCATGACGTGCCTCGCGAGGATCTCGGGACGGCCTTCTCTATTGGCGACCCACTGGAGGAGCTTGTGGAGTGCATGCCTTGGCGAGCCTTTCAGACCCACGTCACCTCCGATCATGCTGGTGGTCCCTGCCCTCAGAACGGCTATGAGAGGGGGCGCTTCGAAGGTTCGGCTGCTGAAAAGGGCGGTGAGCGCCCCGTGGACGGTACCGTCCCCCCCGTTGACGATGACGAGATTCACTTTCTTTCGGCCAAATTCAGTCATGGCTGAAAGGACGTCGGCGAGGGTGCGCACCTCCCGATGGAGGGTCTGCGGATAGGATGAGAGGACCTCTCTGACGGGGCCGAGGCCCTTGCGGTTGCCGCCGCTCAGGGGATTGCTCAGGACACCCGGGAGGATGGCTCCGTGACCTCCGGGTCGGCCGGAGGCCTGAATCCATGTCGTTATGTTATTGGGATCCATAGATGAAAGAAAGGTCCAAGGTCTAAGGTGCAAGGTACACGGTTAACTTAAAAGACAGAAAAAATAACAATCGAAAAAAGGTCAGAGCAAGGGTGAGGCTTTGCCTTGAACCTAGAGGCCCGGAACCCGGATGTTATATCGGTCCAAGGTTAACTTCAAGTCGTGGTCCTGGAAAAACTTTCGTCACCATTGTATAGTGCCGGGGTTCCGTTTGTAAAGCCGGAGCCCGGACCCGTTAAGTCAATCAAGCACCGAGAGGTCATGAAAGAGACGCTTCACGCTTGCCCACCTGTCTGATTTTCACCTCTTCTCATTGAAAGGGGTCAGGGTCCGGGATCTCCTGAACAAGCGGATCTACGCATATCTCAGGTGGCGGATCCACCGTTTCACGGAGCATCGCGTCGATATTATGATGGCGCTCGCCTCCGACCTCAAGAAGGTGTCGCCGGATCACATCGTGGTCACGGGCGATTTGACGCACTCGGGGTTGGCCGGCGAGGTCGCGGAAGTCGAAAGATGCTCCGTGGGCTCGGGCCGCCGGCGGATGTCACCATCATCCCCGGCAATCATGACGCCTACGTCGCGGTTCGCGGGCCGAGGGGCCCTCTCAGCAGGCTCTCTCCGTACATGGCCTCTGATGCGCCACAGCGGGCAGAGTGCCTCTCACATGATCTCTCCTGCCCTTTTCCCACCTTGAGAGTACGAAAGCACGTCGCCTTGATCGGGCTTTCAACGGCCCGGCCCTGCTTGCCATTTCTGGCAATCGGCCGCCTTGGGATCCCTCAGATCGAGAGACTCGACCAATTGTTGGAAGAGGCCGGCCGAAGCGCCCTTTTCCGGGTCGTCCTGATTCACCACCCTCCAGGCAGCGGGAGGATATCCTGGCGCAAGCGGCTGATGGACTTGGATGCCCTCGGAAGCGTGCTCACCCTCCGAGGGGCGGAGCTCGTGCTCCATGGCCACACCCATCGCGGCGCCTACAGCCTGCTCAAAGGGCCGTCAGGCGCGATTCCGGTCATCGGCGTCCCTTCATCCACCACCTTTGGTCGAACACAGGAAAAACGAGCCAGGTATCACCTGTATTCGATCCCCGAAGGACCGGATGGAGCGCCCTTCCGTGTGCACGTGAGGGCCTATTCCCCTGCCTTTGGCGGATCGTTTGTGGAGGAACCCTTTTCTTGCCCCGGACAACCGGTCATCAAGCGGTCTTGAGACGCCACAAAGCAAAGACGGCCACCATAACGGCCGGCGCCACGGCGGGCAGGGCAGGGTGGATTCCCGCGAGATGACCCAGGTCGTTCAGGATGTTGCTGCCCAGCTTCACCCCGATGCCCACCATCAGCCCCATCACGATTCTTCGGCCCGTACCCGAGCTCCGGGTGGGTCCGAAGACGAAGGTCAACGACAAAAGGATCATGGCCCCGGTGGCAAGGGGCATCGTGGCCTTGCGCCAGAGCTCCCGCTCATAGCGCTCTGCGTTTTGCCCCCGCGCCCGCAGTGCCTTGGCGTGTCGATAAAGGTCGGAGGGCGAAAGGCTCTCCGGAGGGATTTCCTGGAGCTGGACCTGGTCGGGCCCCAGGAGGGTGTTCAGGGTGAGACGCTCCATGTGGCGGGTGGTGACCCCGCCCGGCTCGATGTCATATTGTTGTACGTTTTTGAGGAGCCATCGGCCGCTCGGATCGATCTCCACTTCGCTTGCAAGGATCACGGCGCGCAGACGGCCGATCTCGTCCCGCTGGAAGACGTCCACCTCCACAGGGAGACGCCCGTAAAGGGTCTTTCGGACGTGGATGAGATCTGTGCCATTACGGGCCCAGAAGCCCTTTGTCGTCATGGTGATGCCTGAATCTGAGAGCGCAATGGTTCGTTCGGTCCTTGCGTGCTGATCGAGCGGCGGAACCACGAGCTCCATCATGAACACTGAAAACAGCATGCAGAGCATCCCTGCCGCAAGCAGAGGCCAGCAGATCCTCAAGGCGGAGAGCCCTGCCCCCTGCATGGCCTGAAGCTCGCCGCGATCGGCCAGAAGCCCCAAGGACAGGACGCTTCCAAGCAGCACGCTCATGGGGAGCAATTCGAGCATCCTCCCCGGCAGCGTCAGCGCCACAAACTTGAGGGCGTTCCACACATGGTATCTCGCGGAGCCGATTTCATCCGCTTCCCGAATGAAATCCAGGAGGCTGAAGAGCACGACCAATATAGCGACCACCAGCAGAAGGGCCCAGAAAAACCTTACGAAGATGTACCGATCAAGGGTCTTCACGATGATTTCCCCTCTGGTGCCGCCAAAGCGGCACGGCCTCCCTGAAGAGCCAGATCGAGACGATCAGCGCAAGGATCCCCTGCACCCAGAACACGCCGGGCATCCCACCTACCCGCCCCTGTTCAACCCAAGTCCTGGCCACGATGGCCAGGTTGTAGTAAACGGCATAAAGCACGATGGCGAAAACGATTTTGTCATACTTGCCCTGGCGGTGGCCGGTTCGGCTCAACGGCACACCGAGCAGGGCCAGGAGCAGCGCAGAGATGGGCATGGAAATACGCCACTGGAGCTCAGCAAGCGCCTCAGGCGATGGGGTTGCGGCGAGCCGCGCCGTGGACGCGGCCTTTATTTTGTCCTCACGCGAAATGTCTCCGGGCCATAAGGATACGGTCGAGCGGCTGAACTGTATCACCCTGCCCCCTTCAGTCTCTCTCGAAAGCTCATACACGTAGCCATCTATGAACAAGATGACCTTCCGGCCTGTGGCCGGGTCCTTCTGTTGGCGGGCCTCTTTTGCCCATATGACACGAATGGATGAGCCCTCTTCGGAATGGATGAAGACGTTTTCCGCGCGGCGTCTCCCCTGGTCGATTTTCTCTGCAAAGAGGACCCGGCCCTGCTCACCGATCTGGTAAAAGGTTGCGGATTCCATTCGCCCGAGGTCAAAATCCGCCTCGGCCTCCGCCTTGAGCTCGTAACCCCGCTGATAGGCCCAGGGTCGAACAAACAGGGAGAGGGCTGCAACCATCATCGCCACAATCAGGGCGAGAAGAAAGACGGAACGGGTGATCCTCGATGTCGATATGCCCGAGGCATGAAGGGCCAGGATCTCGGAATCCCTGTGCAGTCGCCCGAGCGTGAAGACCACGGAGAAAAAGAGCGTGGTGGGGAGGAGCACCTCCATGGCGATGGCGAGTTTGAGGAGGATGAGGAGCAGGACCGTATCCTTGGACAGGAGACCGCTGACCGCATCGTCCAGGTAATCGGCCGCCTTGTATCCAGCAAAAATAAAGACCAGGATCGAGCACACCACCACGGTGGGTTTTGTGATTTCTCGGATGAGGTAGCGATCGAGAACCCAACGCAATGTTTTTCAGCCCCTTCGTCAGGCCGTCGTTTTTGGACAGGGGTTGGTCCAGGAATCTCCGGTGACGATCTCCAGGTCATGGGGCGTGTCCACGTCCACGGCCGCTTCGGGAAAAGGCAGGATCACGGCGTCAGCCCGGAGGCCGATCTTGTCCGAAACCCTTCTGAAGCGCCAGCGGGAGAGACAGTCTCCCGAGGAGGAATCGCACGAGCGTGGTCACGCCCACGGCCCATACCAGCCGCACGGGCTTTTTCCGCTTGTGCTCCATGCGCTGCCAGAATTCGGGGGCCTTCCGCGCGTCGTGGCTCAGAAAGGCAAAGAGGTTGCATGAGCAATACACCCCGTCTCTGAGCCTCAAGGCCGTGCGCCGGGTCTCGGGAAACCTGCTCATGACCAGCTCGTGAGGGGCAAGACCCACGACCACGTCGGCCGGCCGTTTGAGGGCCTCGGTACAGAAGTGATCGATGAGCGGCGCCGAGAGGAGGGCGTGGTCCGCGGTCGTGACGAGCACAGGGGGCCGGGCACCATCGGTCGTCGAGGGCGTGGAGCACGGACCGGCATGGCGTGGCCCCGTTTTCGACCCATTTCACCTCTCCGGAGGCGATGCGTTCATGGAGCACCGGGTTGAGGCTCACCTCCTCCCAGGGCGGGCCGCAAAGGACGACCATCCCCGTTGACTTCGCTTGTGCCACGGCATCCAGGACCCGGACGACCATGGGCTTGCCGCCTATTGGAATCAATGCCTTGCAGCGCGCGCCGGTGGCCGTCAACAAAGGGTCTTGCGGTCTGCGGTCCCCGGCAAGGACAATGGTGGTGAAATCGGCAGGGTTTCATGCTCAAGGTCAAAAGTCCCGGGCTAAGATTCCGGGGACAGCTTCTTTTCGTAAATCCGATATCGCTTGTATGCCACGCCACCGACGGATTCAAGGATGTTCCGCATGCCGGCGTTGTCTTCAAGAATCCAGGAGAGCTCCGCCTCTTTCATCCCCTTCTTCGCCCCGGCGGAATGGACGGCCTGTATCAGGTTCAGCGCGAGGGCGGCCCCGATCAGACTGTTGTGGTAGCGACGCCGGACGCCCATCAAAGGGACCCTGCCCGTTTTTGGAAAGCTCACTTTGAGCCGCCACAGGAGCTTGAGCCATCCCAGCGGAAGGAGCCGGCCATTCAAATCCTTGATCGCCTCGTTCACGTTGGGAAGCAGAACGATCATGGCCGCGGGGGACCCGTCCAGCTCAGCGATCTGGACGAAATCTTCAGGGATCAAGTGCTTCATTTCTTGTCCCATGCGGGTAAACTCGGCCTCGGTGAAAGGAATAAACGCCCAGTTCCCGGACCAGGCGTCGTCAAAGATTTCTCTCAGAACGCGCAGCTCCTCCGAAAGGGACGATTTTCGCCATGGACGAGTGCGGACTCGCTCCGCAGCCCTTTTCACGACCGCTTTCATGGGCCCGGACATCTGGAAGTCCGACTTGAGCTTGTAGGCGAGGGTGTCTTTGGCCTTTGAATATCCCAATTCCTCTATCCTGTCGCTGTAATAGGGGGGGGCATGTCCCATCATCACGGCCGGCGGCGTCTCAAAGCCATCAACCAGGAGACCGCACTCCTGATTGATGGACAGGTTGAAGGGCCCAAGCACCGTGGTCATCCCGTTTTCACGCAACCATGATTCCGCCGCTTCAAAAAGGCCGCGGAACACGGCTGGATCATCGCACCCTTCAATCTGTCCGAAAAAGCCCGTCTGATCCCCATGCCGTTCCAGGTGAAGCCGGTCGATCTGGGCGCTGATCCGTCCTACCATTTTTCCTCCCCGATGCGCGGTCCATGCGCGGTATCGGGCGTGTTGAAAGTAAGGGTTTCGGGGGGAAAGCTGTTGCATCCGGTCGATGAGCAATGGGGGGACCCAGAGCGGATCTTCCGCATAGATTTTCCACGGGAAAGAAATGAATCGCTTGAGGGATTGGCTCCCTTCAACCGGCACGACAGTTACATGCTCACTGTTATCGCTGGGACTTGACGACTGGTTTCATTTTACGATACCTCATCGGTCGGTTGCGTAACTGTCGCAAAAAAGGGCGAAATTGACAAGTGCAATTTTGGTCGAGGATTGAGCTGACCCGGCCGCCGGGTCTCTTGGGTACTGAAAAGTGTGTCTGAATTTACACATTTTGAAAGAAATATGTGGTTTATTTGCCACTCCGGCCCATCAGAAAAACCGGGCAGGCAGCGCGCTGCCCCTGATCCCGCCCCCCACTCCACTGCGAAGGCTGAGCAGAGCTGTTGGAGAAATTAAGCCTTAGGGTATGGGCATGTTTATTGCATTTTATAAACAGATTTGTCGAAACTTGGTGGCGCTCAAGTGTATTTAGGAAAGATCACTTCTCAAGTGAAAAAGGCCGGACAAGTTTTCCCTGAGCCGGTCGGATTTCTGAAGACGCGCCGCTCGATCATGACAAATTGGGAGCTGTGGCAAAGCTCAGATGAAGAAGGTTGATTTTTTTTGTTGAGTCGGGTAAAGAGGTCGCACTAAATAGAGGGATGCCCCATCCCAGCGGAGCAAGGGCCGCCCGCCGGCTGTTTCGGCGGCCCCGAGTGATCTGGATGACGGTTGTCTGATATTGATTTCAGAAGTGAGGCTGGCGGCCGGACCTTCCAACCCGGGGGGCCCTGGAGTGCTGATGGAGAACCCGGAGGAGCCGAAAAGGGACCCAGCATCGCAATATTATTATAAAGGTTTGACATCGGGATATAAATTAAGTAAAAGTTACAGATTATTTGGGATAACCTGTGACCGCGCCAACGTTTTCAATCCGGTTCAAATGTATCCCTGAGCCACTTCCGGGGGGTGCCGATGCTCAGGAGAGAGCCTGCCATGAAAATTTGGGGGAGGGAGTTGAATTGACTCTGGAAGCATTGGGGACGATTGAGCCTACACCGACCTTGAGCAAGTTGCCGTTGCGGAAGGGGGATTTTTCAAACGCTGGCAGAGGCGCTGGATTATGCTGCTCGAGGAGAAACGGGGTGCAACTTTTACAGCGGCGGGGGAAAGCTTTGCGAGGCCCTTCCGTATCGAGCTTTGCGCATGGAGGCCCGCCAGATTGCCCGACGTCTTCAAGGGCTGGGTTGTGATCGAGGGGAGAGGGTGGCGCTGGTCGCGGAAACGGATGCCGATTTCATTCGCTTCTTTTTTGCATGCCAATACGCCGGACTCGTTCCCGTGCCCCTTCCCGCCTCCGTCAGATTGGGCGGACACCATGCCTACGTCCAGCAACTGAGGAAACTGCTCGATATCTGCCAGGCATCGGTAGCCGTTTCGCCTGTGTCGTTTTTGCCTTTTCTGAAGGAGGCCGCTGAGGGACTAAAGTTGCGTTTCCTGGGCAGCCCCGCGGAATTTCGCGAGCTTTCCGAAGACGATGAAGACTTGCCGGTCTCCAGGCCCGAGGACGTGGCCTACCTTCAATACACATCAGGAAGCACAAGGTTTCCCCGCGGGGTCGTCATCACCCAAAAGGCGGTCCTCAGCAATCTCTCAGACATCATCGAGCACGGGGTCGGTGTCAGGACAGGGGACCGTTGCGTCTCCTGGCTCCCCTATTATCATGACATGGGGTTGGTTGGGCTGGTCCTTTCGCCGCTGGCTTCCCAGATGTCGGTGGACTATCTGAGCACACGGGACTTCGCCATGAGGCCGAGACAATGGCTGGCAATCATGAGCCGAAATCGGGCGACCATGTCGATAAGTCCTCCATTTGGATACGAGCTCTGTGTCCGACGTCTCCGCAGAGAGGAGACGGATCAGTTCGACCTAAGCGCATGGCGCGTGGCGGGCGTCGGCGCTGAAACCATTCGTCACTGAGCCTCTGGAGCAGTTTGCAAGAATTTTGGCGCCGAGCCGGGTTCGACCGAAAGGCCTTCGTGGCCTGTTACGGTATGGCCGAGTGCTCGCTGGCGGTCAGCTTCGCTCCCCTTGGAAAGGGCCTGGAGGTTGACCGCGTGGACAGGGACCGCTTTGCCGCCACTCAAGTGGCGGTGCAGGCCGAAAACGTTGGAGAAAATGGGTCTCCCGAGGATGAGTCATTTCATCAATTGTGGTGTGCCGCTGCCCGGTTTTGATTTGGAAGTGAGGGGCAAAGACGGCATGCCTCTGCCGGAGCGTCATTGCGGGACGCTTTTTGTCAGGGGCCCGAGCGTGATGGCCGGCTATTTTGAAGACGCGACGGCAACAAGGGATGTGTTATCCGAAGATGGTTGGCTCAATACCGGCGATCTGGGGTATCGTGTTGGGGAGAGCCTGATCGTAACAGGCCGGGAGAAGGATCTCATTATCATCAACGGCCGAAACATCTGGCCCCAGGATCTTGAATACCTGGCCGAACAACAGCCCGAGGTCAGGACGGGAGACGCATCCGCCTTTTCCGTTTCGAGCCCCAGCGGCGATGAGCGGGCCGTGCTGGTGATCGAATGCCGTGAATCAGATCCGGACAGCCGACTGGCGCTCGCCGATCGGTTGCGCAGTCTGGTGAATCAGGACCTGGGGATCGACTGCTTTGTTGAGTTGGTGCCTCGAAACACGTTGCCCCGCACCACCTCCGGAAAGCTCTCGCGTTCGGGGGCGCGGGCCGATTTCCTGAAGCGGACATCGGGCAGACAGGTGATGTTTGTCCAAGCAGAAAGCGGGCGACGGACCGTTCGCGAAAGAAGGCCATTTAGGCGGAGCCCCGTGGTGGAATTTGATTGTTTTGGTGACTTGGCGGTTCAAATGACCCGTGTGGTGGCCCTGACGGGGGCGACCGGTTTTATCGGCAGTGTTGTGGCGAGAAGGCTTCGATCCGCCGGGTGGACCGTTCGAGCACTGATCCGGACGAAAGCGAAACAGGGTCTGCCCGCCCTATGGCGATTGCGTCTGGGTGGAAGGCGACCTGACTGACCCTCGCGGGCTCGTGGCGTTTGTGAACGGGGCGGAGGCGATTGTCCACTGTGCCGGTGTGGTCAGGGGGGCTTCGAGGACACAATTCAATCGTGTGAATGTCGATGGCGTGGCGCACCTGGTTCGAGCTGCTTCTAGAGCGCAACCGGCGCCGCGTTTTTTGTTGATATCATCGCTTGCGGCGAGACAGCCTCATCTCTCCCTTTATGCGGCGAGCAAGAGGGGCGGAGAGGACGTGCTCGAAGCTCAAGCGCTCATGGAATGGGCCGCCTTCAGGCCTCCGGCCGTTTACGGCCCAGGGGATCGTGAGCTGCTGCCTTTGCTTCGATGGGCTTCCCGTGGGATGGGTTTCCGGGTGGGCCGTGCCGAGCGGAGGTTTTCCCTCCTCTACGTGGAGGATCTGGCCGAGGCCGTTTGTCGGTGTTTGGATTCTTGCCCCCCGAGAGATCCTCGATCTACGAATTGGACGACGGTCACGAAGGTGGCTATACCTGGGATGATGTCATCCACACCATTGAACGTCTTTGCGCCAGGCGCGTCCTTCGGGTAAAGGTGCCGGTTGCCGCCGTCTTCATGGCCGCAGTGCTCAATGGATTGGCCGGGCGGTTTTTCGGATACTGCCCCAATGCTCACGCGCGGAAAGTTTCGAGAGATCACCCACCCCGACTGGTGCTGCAACAACGGGCCGATCACCGCTGAATGCGGATGGGCGCCGCGCGTCTCCCTGGAGGAAGGACTCAGACGCACACTTGAAATCCCCTCCACTCCCTTCTGAAAGGGGGAGTAAGTGGAATTCCCTTTTGAATGATGGCGTGAGAGAAACGGACGCAGGCATAGAGAACCTAAGGGGCTCCAATTTATATGATTGCGACAAAGAGTGATGATGATGGGTGTTTATGAGGACATTCTGGATGAGCTCTACGGGATTTTGAGACCCTATGTGGAAGGCGACCTTGAGCTCGGGGAAGGGACCGACTTGGTGGCCGACATCGGTCTTGACTCCATGCACGTCATGAACCTGCTTCTGGAGGTTGAGGATCGATTTGACGTTTCGATCCCGCTCAATATAATCGCCGACGTTCGGACCATTGGCGATTTCGCGATGCAGCTGAAGGAACTGACAAGGAAAAGGGCCTGATGACGATTTTTGATAAATTCCAATACATCGTTGAAGCCCGGCGGGAAATGGCAAGCCTTGGCACCGATACCGTCCACGTGGTGATGGATCAAGTCCTCTCCGCCACAGAGGCGATGGTCAACGGGCGCCGCACGATCCTTGCGGGCACCAACAACTATCTGGGCCTGACCTTCGATCGTGATTGCATCGAGGCGGGCTGCAAGGCCATACAAGGAGAGGGGACCGGGACGACCGGTTCAAGGATGGCCAACGGCACCTATGGGGCCCATGTGGAATTGGAACGGGAACTGGCCCGGTTTTTCGGGTGTCATGGGGCCATCGTTTTCTCGACGGGCTATCTGGCGAACCTTGGGGTGCTCTCCGCTTTGGCGGGCCGGGACGACATCATCCTGATCGATGCGGACTGCCATGCGAGTATCTATGACGGTTGTCGCCTGAGCGGGGCGGAGGTGATCCGCTTTCGGCACAACGACGTGAACGACCTGGACAAGCGGTTGCGGCGGCTCGGTGAAAAGGTCAGACAAACCCTGATCGTTGTGGAGGGCATCTACAGCATGATGGGCGACCGTGCACCGCTTGCCGGTATTGCGGCCGTAACAGCAGGAGAGGGGGGCCTACCTGCTGGTGGATGAGGCGCACTCTCTGGGTGTCCTCGGAGCAGCGGGGTCGAGGCTTGGCCGAGGAAGCCGGGGTCGAAGATCGCGTTGACTTCATCGTGGGGACCTTCAGCAAGAGCCTGGGGTCAATCGGCGGCTTTTGTGTCAGCAACCATGCTGAAATGGATCTCATCCGTTACGCGAGCAGACCCTACATGTTCACCGCTTCTTCCAGCCCTTCGATCGTCGCCTCAACCGAGCGGCGCTCAAGATCATTCAAGATCGGCCGGAGCTTCGCGCCACGCTTTGGGACAATGCACGTCGTCTGTACGCAAGGTTGCGTGAGCTTGGCTACGACCTGGGTCCGGAGCCGACGCCCATCGTGGCGGTGAGGCTTTCCGGAAAGGAAGAGGCCATCTTGTTGTGGCGCGAGCTCCTGGAACGGGTGTCTATGTGAACATGGTGCTGCCGCCTGCGACCCCGGACGGGGGGGCGTTGCTTCGATGCAGCGTGAGCGCGGGACACAGTCGGGCGCAAATCGATTATATTTGCGACGCGTTCGCCTCCCTCCGGCCGACGGTCCGAGCAGAAGGAAAGGTTGATTACGCCTCAGGCGGATCAACGGGGTCTATGGACCCGAGCTGGAGGTGATGGCCATCAAACCGCGTTTTCTCACCACCCTTTTTCGAACCTATCCCTGGCAGAGCACGCTCACACTTTTTGCGCTACTGACGGCGGGACTGGCTGAGGGATTCGGGCTTTCAGCCTTGATCCCGCTTGCTTGGCACCGCCGTTGAGGGCTGGACAGGCGGTGCGACTGGAGTCGCTGGGCCACTCCCTGGGTGAGCTCGAAGGCTGAAAACATGGTCAGGGGCGTGTTTTCGCTGGTCGGCATGGCGCCAACCGTGGAAACACTCATTCTGTTTATCGTCGCCGCCATTTTGCTTAAGTGTGGCCTGGTATTCATGGCCAATCGACAGGTCGGTTACATGGGTGCGCATGTGGCCACCGACCTGCGATTGGAATTGCTAAGGGCACTGCTGGCCTCCCGTTGGGAGCACCATGTGCGGCAGCCCATTGGTGCGCTTGCCAATGCCATGGCCACCGAGCCCCAGAGGTCGTCGAAGGCCTTCTTGAGTGCGACCCAGATGGCCGTCTTGCTGATTCAGGCCGTCGTGTATGTGGGCGTTGCGCTG
The DNA here is from genome assembly GCA_963699845.1 of uncultured delta proteobacterium. Lineage (GTDB taxonomy): Bacteria > Desulfobacterota > DSM-4660 > Desulfatiglandales > Desulfatiglandaceae > CAWHLE01. The sequence continues at coordinate 113,001 of CAVOVO010000008.1, read as the reverse complement.
CTGGTGTCGTGGAAAGCCACTTTGGTGACGCTGGGGATTGGGCTGCTCATCCTGTACGGGCTCGGCCACTGGGTCCGAAAAGCGAGGCAGGCCGGATTTCGGCAAACCAAGTTGCTGAAGTCGCTGCTTACGCATCTGACCGACGTTCTGCATTCCATAAAGCCCCTCAAGGCAATGGGCCGCGAAAACCTCGCGGAGTCGGTCCTGATGAAGGAGACCAACCGGCTCAACAAGGCACTCAAGAAACAGGTGATTGTAAAGGAGGCGCTCCGAGCCTCTCAGGAAGGGACGAGGACGATCTTTTCTGGCGGCAGGCCTTTACGTTGCCCTGATGGTGTGGCGTCTTCCGTTCACAACGGTCATGATGTTGATTTTTCTCCTGGGCGCGCTTCCTGGTTCAGATCGGAAAAGTGCAGCATGAATACCAGCAAATGGCGACCTTGGACAGCGCATACTGGTCCCTGCAGCAAGACCATCGCAGAGGCGAAGGAACACCGGGAGCCCGTTCTTGGCACCGCGCTGCGCCGCTATTTCAAAAGGCCATACGGTTCGATCAGGTCAGCTTTTCCTACGAGCGGAAGCAGGTCCTTCGTGATGTGACCGTCTCTTTTCAGGCCGGGTCGTTCACGGCAATCGTCGGGCCATCGGGTAGTGGCAAAGACCACGCTGGTGGATCTCATTACCGGGTTGCTGCGCCCGAAGTCCGGGGACGTCTGGATCGATGACGATCCCATGCAGTCGTTGGATCTCAGACGTTGGCGGCAAATGATCGGATATGTTCCCCAAGAGCCTCTGTTGCTGCATGACACGGTGATAAACAATATCACGCTCGGCGACCCGGAGGTCTCCGAATCGGACGTGAAGGAAGCGCTTCGCGATGCAGGCGCGTGGGCAGTTCGTTCAAGATATGGACAAGAAGCTGCATAGCTCCGTCGGAGAACACGGCTACAGCTTGTCAGGGGGGCAGAGACAACGTATTGCGATTGCGAGGGCTTTGGTTCGAGGCCCCAAATTGCTTATCCTGGACGAGGCCACAAGCGCCCTGGACCAGGAGACCCAGGCCTCGATCTGCGCCACACTTAGAAAGCTGAGCGGGAAGTTGACGGTTCTGGCTATCTCCCACCGGCAGGCCCTGATCGATGTTTCAGACCAGGCCTATCGGTTGGAGCAGGGATCGCTCAGCCTGGTCACGAGGCCCGATCATCTCGAACGAAGGCTGGAGGGCCATGACAGCGAAGATCCCGCAGCCAGACCCTTGATGGAGGCCTTCGGAGGCAGGGCATGAGGCGGTCCGGTGTAGAATCGTTCCATTATTGATAGGATGGGATTTGCTCATTGATATGAAGGATGACTGGTTTGGATAAGACTATCAGGCTTTGTCTGGCCTCCACACACTTTTTCCCCACACACGGTGGCGCCCAACTGCGGTTTCTCCGCTACATTCCGGGACTGCGCAAGCGCGACGTCCTTGCCCACGTCCTGGCGGGGACGCCAAAGCAGAAGAAACAGGTCCATGATGGCCCTCCGGGAAAGGCAGGGTCGAGAGTGGGAGGATCTGGGATTGGAAGGGGATCTGATCGGACAGGTTCCCATTGAGCGGGTCAACATCCCGGACCAGGCCGGATGGCGCCGTTCATTCGTGTTCAACCAGGCCATCGTGCGTTTTTGTCTTCGCTCCGATTCAAAGCCGGATGTGATCCAGATCGTCTCATCCTTGCAGCCGCGGTCCATTCCTTGGGTAAGGCGTCTCAGGCAAAACGGCATACCGGTCGTCTATGCCTATACGATACCGGCGAACTTCCCCTCCAATCCCTCTCAGGCGAGCGATGCGAAAGTGGTGGCTCAAGCGTCTCTATAGTCAACTGGACTGCGTGGTTGCGAACAATCACGTCATGGGGTCGTTGACCTCGGCCTCATGGGAAAGACCCGGCTGGAGATCATCCCAAACGGCGTGGATCTCGCAAAGGTATCGGCCCGCTTCCAATGAAGAAGAGCGCAAGGTCCTGCGCGCTTCCTTCGGCGTCACGGGCGGTGGCAGCAAGATGATCACGACGGTGGGGGCCATTCACCCCCGCAAGGGCAGTGACCTTCTCCTTGAGTCATGGGTTAGCCTTGCAAAACGCTTCCCTGACGCGCACCTCTTTATGGTGGGGTTGCGAAAGGATCTCCAGTACCCAAAGCTGGATGATTTCAGATCCAGACTGTCTGGTCTCCTTGCCGCTTCGGGGGCTGCGGGCCGTGTCCATTTCACAGGGGTCGTTCGCAACATAGAGGCCTATCTGCGGGCGTCGGACGTTTTCGTCTTTCCGTCGATGCGGGAAGGGATGCCCAACGCCGTGCTTGAGGCCATGGCCACGGGCATTCCTGTGATTTTGACCCCCTTTGTGGGACTATCCAAGGACCTGGGCGAGCCGGACCGTGAATTTCTGCTGGTGGAAACGGGACCCGGAGGCCTTGGCTTCGGCGGTCGCCGAGGTGCTCAGCGGGAACGGGTTGAGGACCCGACTCGGCGAGCAGGGCCCGGCGTTGGGCCCTCGAGACCATGGATCTGGAAAAGAGCCTGGATCGCTATGCGGCGTTGTACCGCGATTTGGTGCTTCAGGCAGGTGCGCGATACAAGGCGCGCGTGGTGAGCTGAGGATGCGGTCGTGAACGGTCGAAAACCAACCCTTATCATCCCTGTTGAGAACCAGGTGCGTGAGCTGGACCCGAAGCTCTTTCTTGCCTGTGCAGCCGTGGCCCGTGGCTTTCCGTGTGTCGTCGGTTCAAGACGGGAGATCGAATTCCGCATCGACACTTTTCCCCGGTCCATTTATCTGTCTAAGAGCATGACCGTGCGGAGCGCGCTCTTTTTTACGGTCGCACGAAAGCTGGGCCACGAGATCGTGACTTGGGACGAAGAGGCGTTGGTACACCTGCCGCCCAAAATCTATTTTTCGAGAAGGCTTTCACCGCTCGCCATCCGCTACGTCTCCGGCCTCTTTGCCTGGGGGCCTGACAACGCGGCGTTGTGGGAACGCTACGCCGGCATGCCGCCGACGACCCCGATCCACGTCACGGGCAACCCAAGGGCTGACCTGTTGCGCCCGGAGACGCGCTCCTTTTACCGGCAGGAGGTGGAGGGGATCAGGAAGAAGATTCGGTGACTTCATCCTGGTCAATACCAATTTCAACCATGTCAATGCCTTCTACCCCAGCATGAACCTGTTTCGTCCGACCAAGAGGCCGGGTCAAAGGCCTAAATTCGGCAGGGCTGCGAGGGGCATGACCTTCGAATACGCAGAGGGTCTCCGTGATCACAAACAGGCCGTCCTCGAGGATTTCAAGAAGACGATCCCTGCGTTGGAGCGGGAATTCCCCCACTGCAACATCGTGGTACGACCCCATCCCACGGAGAACCAGGACACGTACCGGCAGATCGCCGCCCGTTGCAGCCGCGTCCACGTGACCAATGAAGGCAACGTGGTCCCCTGGCTGCTTGCAACAAAAGCGGTGGTCCACAACGGATGCACCACCGGGCTTGAGGCCTATGTCCTGGGGGTCCCTGCGCTGAGTTACCGGGCTACGGTCAATGAGACCTATGATCACGGCTTCTACCGGGTGCCCAATCTCCTGAGCCATCAGTGTTTTGACCATGACCATCTGCGGTCCACGCTGAGTGAGATACTCTCCGGCCGTCTGGGTCCTGCAGACGGGGACGAGCGCAAGGTCCTGCTCCAGTAATCATCTGGCTGCCATGGAGGGGCCGTTGTCATGCGAACGGATCGTGGATGTGTTGGAGGAAACGGGTGAAAGGACGCCACTGGCTTCTGAAAGCGGTCTGGGGGAGCGATGGCGCAAACTTTACATGTCGGGAGGTCTTCGTCTGGTCAATCGCTATAAGTCCTACCTTCCCGGTTCTCACAATCGGCCCGAGTTTCAGCGTCATCGCTACCCCGGCATTTCCGTCGGCCAACTTGCGTGAAAAACTGGTCCGTATTCAGGGGATCTTGGGGCGCAAAGGTGGTGATTTGACCGTAGAGGAATTATTGGACGGTGTTTTCCGAATCCATTGACGGGTGCATTTACCGGATGAAGTGAGATGACGCGATTTGGGGAAAAGTTGGGGAGAGGGATCCCAACTGCGAAAGGCCATGGCCGAGTTGTGCGTGTATTTGAAAACCGTAGAGGGGATCGGCTTTCCGCCGATTCCTCAGGAGCGGACTGATCGCTAAGCTTTAGGAGGTATGGCCATGAGAAGAGTCGTCATTGACGGCACCGTGGTTCAGGACGATGGGGATTGCTACGTGATCGCCGAGGTGGGTCACAATCACCAGGGCAGGCTTGAGACGGCCATGGAGATGTTTCAAGTGGCCAAGAGTTGTGGGGCCAATGCCGTAAAGCTTCAAAAACGGGACAACCGGAAGCTCTACACCAAGACGGCCTATGAAAAGCCTTATGAACACGAAAACAGCTTCGGTTCCACCTACGGCAAACACCGGGAGGCCCTTGAGTTCGGCTGGGTCGAATATCAGGAACTGAAGCAGTATGCCCAGGAAATCGGGCTTACCATGTTCGCTACGGCCTTTGACTTTCCGAGCGCCGATTTTTTAGCCAAGCTTGACGTTCCAGCCTTTAAGATCGCCTCGGGAGATCTCAAGAACACGCCGCTGCTTGCCCACGTTGCCGCGTTTCAGAAGCCCATCGTCCTCAGCACGGGCGGGGGCACCATGGAAGATGTCAACAGGGCCTACGACACGATCATGCCCATCAATCCCAGGCTTTGTATGCTGCAATGCACGGCGGGGTACCCGGCCGCGTTTGAAGAGCTGAATCTCCGGGTCATCACCACCTACCGGGAACGTTTTCCCGATGTGGTCGTGGGTTTGTCTTCTCATGACAACGGGATCGCCATGGCGGTTGCAGGCTATATGCTCGGGGCCAGGATCCTTGAAAAGCACTTCACGCTGAACCACACATTGAAGGGCACGGACCACGCCTTCTCGCTTGAGCCCATCGGATTCGGCAAGATGGTCAGGGACCTCAGACGGGTGAGGGTGGCGATCGGCGATGGGGTCAAGCGGGTGTACGAGACCGAAAGAAACCCCATCATCAAGATGGGCAAGAAACTGGTGGCAGCGCGTGATCTCCCAGCCGGCCATGCCATCCGCAGGGAAGACATCGCCATCAAATCGCCCTGGGGACGGGCTTCCGCCCTATGAGATCGACAAGGTCCTCGGCCGCGTCACCCGATACGAGCTGCGGCGCGGATGACGATATTACTTTCGAGGCCCTCAACGGGGCAGAGCACTGGGCGGAGGTCGCATGCTGAAAGAACTGCTCAGCCTCGAGGGGGATGTGGCTGTGGTCACCGGCGTCTCGGGTCGACTGGGTCCCGTTTGGACCGAGACGCTCCTTGAGGCCGGTGCGACAGTCTTCGGCGATTGACCGTCCCGGTCAGGAAGTGACCGATCCGCTTCAGGCCATTCTGGATCGCTTTGGGGAGAAGCGATTTCAGAATGGCCCATGCCGACGTGCGGGACCGGCAAGCACTTGAGTCAGCGTGCACGACGTGCCTGGCGTCCTTTGGGGTCCCTTCCATTCTCGTAAACAACGCAGGAATCGATCAGCCGCCCGGCAGGCAGGAAAAGGGATACCGTCTGGAGGACATCCCGCTCGGGGTTAACCTTGAGGTCTTCGAGGTGAACACGCTGGGGCTCTTTTTGACGACACAGGTCTTTGGGACGCAAATGGTGAAGGCCGGCAGAGGTTCGATCATCAACATCGGATCCCTCTATGCGTCGGTTTCGCCCGATCCCCGATTTTACGCACATATCCAGACTGATCCGCCTTTTCTGAAACCCCCGGCCTACGGGGCCTCCAAGGCGGCGGTGGTAAATCTCACCAAGTATCTGGCCACCCTCTGGGCGCCGCACGGCGTCCGAGTCAACGCGCTATCCCCGGGCGGTGTCTTGGGAAACCAGGACGAGACGTTCAAACGGAAGTTCTGTGAACGGGTGCCCATGGGGCGGATGGCCGAACCGACCGATCTGCGCGGACCCCTTCTTTTCCTTGCCTCCAGTGCGTCATCGTACGTGACGGGGGTCAACCTGGCCGTGGACGGCGGTTTTACCGCTTGGTGAGGGTCAGGTGGTTGGTGTTAAGTAACCGAAAGGGTATTTGTTTGATGGCACGGATTCAGTATCCGATCCCTGAAAAGATACTGAACTGGATCGGCGGTGCTCAAGAAGAGGGCGCAAAAGGCGAGACCTTCACGAAGTTATCGCCGGTGAGTGGCGCCGCGTTGTGTGTGGCGGTCAGGTCAGGGTCAGAGGACATCGACCGTGCGGTCCGGGTTGCACGGGAGGCCCAACCGGCGTGGGCGGGCCTGAGCCCGGTGCGCCGCGGGGAAATTCTCTACGAGATCACCCGGGCCATACGTAGACACAAGGAAGAGATTGCCGGGTCGTGTCCCTTGAAACCGGCATGTCCTTCAAGGCAGCCCTGGGGGAGACCGATGGCGCCATCGCTCAGGGGGAATTCATGGCAGGGGAGGGCCGTCGTCTCTACGGACGGACCACGACGAGCGCAGTCCCAAACAAGTTGCCATGACCATTCGTCAGCCGGTAGGGTGTCGCAGGGCTCATCATTGCTGCAAATACCCCCATCGCCAACGTGGCGTGGAAGGTGTTTCCGGCCCTCATCTGCGGCAACGCGGCGGTGCTCAAGGCGGCCGAGGACACGCCGGCCACCGCATGGATTTTCGGTAAGATCGCCCAGGAAGCCGGGCTGCCGGCCGGGGTACTCAACATCGTTCAGGGGTACGGCGAAGAGGCGGGTGCGCCGCTCGTTGCCCACCCTGACGTGGATCTCGATCAGCTTCACGGGATCGACCGCCGTGGGGCGGGAGATCGCGGCCATCGCGGGCAGGCGATTGGCCAAGGTCTCCCTGGAGCTGGGCGGGAAGAACCCCTTGATGGTGTGCGACGACGCCGACCTGGAAAACGCCGCCAAGTGGGTCCTTCTTTCCGCATTCAGCAACGCCGGCCAGCGCTGTGCTGCAGGCAGCCGTGTCATCGTGTTCGACTCGATCTACGAACCGTTCCGGGCGATCTTGTTGACGCGAGATCAAAGGATTGAAGGTGGGACCGGGCGATGACGACGACTTTGGTCCCGTCATCAACCTGGAGCAATTGAGCCACATGCTGGCCTTGGTCGATCGGGCCAGGTCAAAAGGGGCGGTGATTCTTTCAGGCGGGCACAGGCTCAAGGGTCCGACCCTTGCACCGGGCTTTTTCATGGCCCCCACTCTGATCGAAGGGGTTGAACCGGCAGATGAGATCTCGACGATGGAGCTTTTCGGACCCATTTCGTGCCTTTACCGGGTCAAGGGTTTTCAGGATGGCCTGGCCATGGCCAACCAGTCGCCCTACGGGCTCACGGCCTGCATCCACACCCGCAGCATCCACCGGGCAACGGAATTTGTTCATAAGGTCCACGCAGGTGTTGCCGTGGTCAACGCAGGCACTTATGGCAGCGAGCCTCACATGCCATTTGGTGGTCTCAAACAGTCGGGCAATGGATCGCGCGAGCCCGGGACAGAAGCCCTCGACGTGTATTCCGAGCTGAAGGACATCTATATCAATATCGATCCCACAAAGCTCTAGGACGATCTGATGAACGAATCCAAACCCACTGTCGTCGCACTCATCCCGGCGCGAGCGGGCTCAAAGCGCGTCCCGGACAAGAACGTCCGGCCTTTGGCCGGGCACCCTCTAATGGCCTATAGCATTGCAGCCGCCGTTCAAAGTGGGGTGTTTTCTTCGGTCGTGGTTTCCACTGACTCCGAGTTCTACGCGGAGATCGCGAAATACTACGGTGCCGACGTACCCTTCCTGAGACCGGCTGCGTTTGCCGGAGATCTCTGCCCCGGACATTGAATGGGTGGAGTACACCCTGAAACGCTTGAAGGAACAGGGGCACCACTACGATTGTTTCAGCATCCTCCGGCCCACGAGCCCCTTTCGTCTCCCGGAGACGATCCGGCGGGCCTGGGAGACGTTTTTAGTCGGCCGAGGGCGTTGATTCCTTGCGGGCCGTTGAGAAGTGCACACAACATCCCGGAAAGATGTGGGTCGTCCGCGGGGGCAGGATGTATCCCCTCTTGCCGTTGAGCCCGGCTGAGCAGCCGTGGCACAGCAGCCAGTACCAGGCCCTTCCGGAGGTCTATGTCCAGAATGCCAGTCTGGAGATCGCCTGGTGCAGGGTGGTCTTCGAAGGGAGGACCATTGCAGGAAGTGTCGTCGTCCCCTTTTTCACACGTGACCATGAGGGGTTGGATGTGAACAACCCCTATGATTGGCAGATGGCCGAGGAAACCGTCAACAGAGGACGCGCCTCGCTGCCGGTGATCTCCCAGATCCCTTACCCTGCAACCGAAACCTCACGGAGCCTCTGAAATCATGCTGGAAATCCATATTATTCCCAAGGAAGAGTTCGATCGCATCTGGGCGGCGGATGCGCCTCAAAGCCACAGGTTGTCCCTGATCGCCGACATGTGCAGGGCCAACGCGCTTTCGACCGTCAAGAAGGCCGGATCCGGCCACCTGGGTTCCAGCTTGAGCTCCCTCGATATCGTGACCATGCTTTACTACGTCGGGATGAACACCGTCCGTCTGGGTATCGAATCATCCTGATCGGGACATCTACTTTTCATCCAAGGGACACGACGTGCCAGGACACTACGCTGTCCTCTATTCCCTGGGGGTCGTCCCAAGGGACCGATTCGTGAACCTGAGGCGGTTTGGCGGCACACACGGGCACCCGGATCTCAATGTCCCCGGGATCGAAGCCAACTCCGGATCGCTGGGGATGGGCATTTCAAAGGCCAAAGGCATGGCCTGGGCCAAGAAGCATCGGGGTCAGGGTGGGCGGGTTTTTGTGATGACCGGGGACGGCGAGCTGCAGGAAGGGCAGATCTGGGAATCGCTGCAGACCACGGCCCACCAGGGGATCTCGAACGTGAACGTGATTGTGGATTTCAACAAGATCCAGACGGACCTGCCCGTGAACGGCGTGATCAGTCTGGGAGAGATCGAGCGGAAATTCCAGTCCTTCGGGTGGCACGTCACGCGGTGCAGCGGACACGACTTCGACGCCTTGGAACAGGCCCTGACGAAAATGGGTGAAATAACCGACAGGCCGAAGGCCCTGATCGCGGACACGATCAAGGGCAAAGGGGTGTCGTTCATGGAGGGGCCGGCGGCCCTTGAGGCCGGTGGTGGGCTGTATCGGTGGCATGCGGGTGCGCCGGACGACGACGCCTTTGAGACGGGGTTTGACGAGATCGTCAACGGATCAATGACGCGCTCGATCGGTTCGGGATGGAGAAGTTGCGCACGGAGATCCTGGAGACGAGAGAGAAGCCCCGCACCAGGCTCAAGGATGTGGCGGAACGGGTGGTGAACGGCTACGGGGAGGCGTTGCTGGATCTGGGCGCACGGCGAAACGACATCGTGGTGCTCGATGCGGACCTGGCTGCGGACTGCGGCTTGCGGCCCTTTCAGGAGCGGTATCCGGAGCGGTTCGTCGAAAACGGCATTGCGGAGCAGGACATGGTGTCCATGGCAGGCGGATTGGCGCTGCAGGGTCTATTGCCGATCGTCAACTCCTTCGGCGTGTTTCTGGCATCCCGGGCCAACGAGCAGATCTACAACAACGCCACTGAAAACACCAAGATCATATACGTGTGCCACTACGCAGGGCTCATTCCGGCAGGACCCGGGAAATCTCACCAGTCCCTTCGGGATGTGTCGCTCTTTGGCGCGCTTCCCAACTGCGTCATCCTCGAGCCCTGTAATACCATCGAGGTCAAAAAGGCTTTGAATTGGTGCGTTGAAGAGACGCGTGATACCTGCATGATGCGGCTCGTGATCTCGCCCGTCCCCGAGGTCCATCCCGCTGCCGGAAGACTACGAGCTCACCTTCGGCCGCGGCGTCGTGCTGAATGAGGGCCATGATGCCGCCCTCTTCGCCTACGGGCCGGTGATGCTCCATGAAGCGCTGGTTGCGGCCGAAGGGCTCAGGGCAAAGGGGGTATCCCTCAAGGTGGTCAATATGCCCTGGCTGAATCGCTTGGACGTTGAGTGGCTCGCTGGAATCCTTGAAGGGTGCCCGGTCGTCTTCACCCTGGACAATCACTCGCCCATATGGGGGCCTGGGCGACAGCCTGCTTAACGGCATGGCCGGCGCGGGCCTGATGCGGCACAAGACGCTGGTCAAATTCGGCGTGGGGGAACACCCGGCCTGCGGCACCCCGCAGGAGGCGCTCGCATACCACCGACTGGACGGCCGTTTGATCGCGGAGCCTGATGCGATTGGATCTAAGCACACATAGGACGCTTTGATCAACGTCGATGGTTTTTGGGGCATAGTATGATTCAGCGAAACCTCTCGCTTCTGATCCCCGTGGAGAACCAGGTTCGGGAGCTCGACCCGAAGCTCCTGCTTGCCTGTGTTGCGGCCGCAAAGGGGTTTCCATCGGTGATCGGGCCGCGGCGGGAGGTCCATTTCCGCATCCCATCGTTTCCGCGAAGCGTCTACCTCTCCAAGAGCGTCACAGCGGCAAGCGAACTGGTGTTCAGAATTTTCCGGAAACTGGGCCACGAGGTGGTTGCGTGGGATGAAGAGGCCCTGGTGCATCTGCCCGAAGAGACCTACTACTCCCGCCGGCTGTCACCGACGGCCCTTGAGTCCGTGTCGGGGTTGTTTGCCTGGGGGGAAGACAACGCGGAGATGTGGCGGCGATACCCCGATTTCCCCGTAAGTTGCCGATCCACGTGACCGGGAACCCGCGGGTGGATCTCCTGCGTCCGGAGATGCACGGGTTCTATGAGCAGGAGGTGGCGCGGATCCGGGAAGCGCACGGCGATTTCATACTGGTGAACACCAACTTCAACCACGTCAATGCCTTTTCGCCCGTGCAGAACCTGTTTCAGCCTCCGGGACGCGAGGGGGAACCGCCGCCATTCGGAAGGGCGGCCCGAGGGATGACGCGGGTCTATGCGGAAGGGTTGAGGGATCACAAGCAGGCGGTGCTGGAGGACTTCAAGGGGATGATTCCCGCCCTTGAGCGAAGCTTTCCGCGCCATGTGATCGTGGTGCGACCCCATCCGACCGAGAACCCGGCGGTCTACCGGGAGATGACGTCAAAATGTGAACGGGTCCGTGTGACAAACGAAGGCAATGTGGTGCCGTGGCTGCTTGCCACGAAGGCATTGGTTCACAACGGGTGCACCACCGGGGTGGAGGCCTACGTGATGGGGGTGCCGGCGGTGAGCTACCGCGCCACGGTCGATGAGCGGTATGACGACGGGTTTTACCGGCTGCCCAACAAACTGAGCCATCAGTGCTTTGATTTTGAATCGCTTCGGGAGACGCTCGAACGGGTCTTCAAGGGGGAGCTGGGGGTTGCCGGTGGTGAGGCGCGCAAGGCGGTCATTGACCGTTACCTGGCGGGACTGACTGGGCCGCTAGCCTGTGAGCGGATCGTTGCGGTGCTGGAGCAGATGGTGGCGGGCCGGTCAGGGAAGGAAATCGGTGTCACGGATCGGATTCATGGCTGGTCGCTTTGCACCGGAAGGACCCTCATCAAACGCTTCAAGGCATACCTTCCCGGATCCCACAATCGTCCGGCTTTCCAGAGGCATCGATATCCCGGTGTTTCACCCGAAGACATTCGTGACCGGGTGGCCCGATTCCAGAAGATCCTCAAGAGTGGCGCCAGGATTGAGGTAGAAGCCATGGGTGGGCCTTTTTTTCGGATCAGCGCATCATGAGATTCGATCGAAAGAAAGGGTGATCGCGGATTTTGAAAGAGATGCTGCTCCTCATTCCCATTGAAAACCAGGTTCGAGAGCTCGACCCGAAGCTCCTCCTTGCCTGCATCGCGGCGGAGCATGGATTTCCCTCGGTGATCGGGTCCCGGTGGGAAATGGACCTGCACATCGGGTCGTTTTCCCGGGGCGTCTATCTTTCAAAAAGCGTCAAGTCCGGAAACGGAAGGTTGTTCAAGATTCTCCGGAAGCTCGGCCACGAGGTGGTTGCGTGGGATGAAGAGGCCCTGGTGCACCTGCCCGACGAGACCTACTACTCCCGCCGGCTGTCACCGACGGCCCTCGAGTCCGTGTCGGGGTTGTTTGCCTGGGGGGAAGACAACGCGGAAATGTGGCGGCGATACCCCGAATTTCCCAGTCAGGTGCCGATCCACGTGACCGGGAACCCGAGGGTGGATCTCCTGCGGCCGGAGATGCGCGGGTTCTATGAGCAGGAGGTGGCGCGGATTCGGGAAGCGCACGGCGACTTCATCCTGGTGAACACCAACTTCAACCACGTCAATGCCTTTTCGCCCGGACAGAATCTGTTTCAAACGAGCAACGTGTCAGGGGGGGAACCGGTGTTCGGTGAAGCGGCCCGAGGGATGACGCGGGCCTACGCGGAAGGGTTGAGGGATCACAAGCAGGCGGTGCTGGAGGATTTCAAGGGCATGATTCCGGCCCTTGAGCGGGCCTTTCCGGACCACGTGATTGTTGTGCGGCCCCATCCGACCGAGAATCCTGCGGTCTATCGGGAGATGGCGTCGAGGTGTGAGCGGGTCCGTGTGACGAACGAGGGCAATGTGGTGCCGTGGTTGCTTGCCACAACGGTATTGGTTCACAATGGGTGCACCACAGGGGTGGAGGCCTATGTGATGGGGGTGCCGGCCGTGAGCTACCGTGCCACGGTCGATGAGCGGTATGACGAGGGGTTTTACCGGCTGCCCAACGCCCTGAGCCATCAGTGTTTTGATTTTGAATCGCTTCGGGAGACGCTGGAAAGGGTTTTCAGGGGGGAGCTGGGGGTTGCCGGGGGCGAGGCGCGCAGGGCGGTGATTGACCACTACCTGGCGGGGCGGGAAGGGCCGCTTGCCTGTGAGCGGATCGTGTCGGTGCTGGAGGAGATGGTCGCGGGGCCGTTACCCCTCCGAAGACCGCGTTTCCATGAGAGGTTTCAGGGATGGTGTCAGGCGACCGTTCGAGGCGCCAAGAAGAGGGTCAAACGCATCCCTGCCGGGTTCCATTAACCAGCCGGCGTTCCACAAACATCGGTATCCGGGTGTGACCCTGGAAGACGTGCGGGACCGGGTCCATAAGTTTCAGACGGCCCTTGGGAAGAGCGCGCGCCTCCGGGTGGAGGAGATGGGCGGTCGTTTCTATCGCATATCGGCCTGAAGGGGCGCCAGAGGATGCGGTTTCGAAAAGTGTTAGGGCCACGGGGCGTCCAACGCCGGGGCCACGCAGACGGTTAACAGACACTGGGAGTGTATTGCATGCACCCCGTTGAGCGGAAGGAAAGAATACTGGGATGAGGATTTTTATTCTTGGGGTAGGGAAATCAGGGACTACGGCCCTGGTCTATAAAGTGGCGACCGGATTGCCAAACTGCAGGGCCTTTTCAGGCGGGGAACCCGGGAAATACCTGGGCCAATATGAGAACGCCGTTTACAAACACACCTACGAGGCGAGGAAGGGCAAGACGTTTGATGTGTTTCTGGATCACCTGCGTCGGGAGCACTATGACCGGCTGATCTGGATGGCTCGGGACCCAAGGGATGTGGCCGTTAGTCGCACACTTTACAGATGGAACAGGGGGTCTCTTGGGAGGAGCAAACAATACCGCGCCTATCTTGATTTGATCCTCAGAAAGGAAGCGAATCCGAAGTCCATCCCTTTTTGCACGATCTGTCAATATGCAGGCCACAATGGATGGCCCATGAGCGTCGAAGACGTGGTGGCTGAGGAGCAACAACGCTATCAGCAGATGGATGAATTTGTCCAAGGCCTCGGAGACCACTGGTTTCTGTACAAGTACGAAGACATGGTGCAAAACGATTTCGAGGCCCTGAACCGATATCTCGGGTTCAAGGTGGGGGAGGACACGGAGGTCCCCACCTCCACAGGAAAGGCTAAGGTGGTGCGGAAGAAGTCTGCCGGGGATTGGCGGAGCTGGTTCACGGAGGAGGATGTGGCGCTCCTGAGACCCGTCTATCTGCCCTATATGCAACGGATGGGGTATGATTGTGATGATTGGGCGCTCAGTGAGAACCCCGTCATCGAACCTGAATTTTCATCGGCCTATGTGCAAAAGCTCGCAGCAAAGAAAAACCTGAACCCGGTTGCGCTGATCAAGACACTCGTCGGGCAGCGATTTTTCAGGACCCCATAACATGAGGGTGGTTGCTAGCCCTTCACCAGCCGGGTGCGTTTCGATCTTTCGAAGGCGTGGTCCGCCATCTCTGCAAAGAAGGCCATGACGTAAAGGTGCTTCACGGGGTTGTCCCCAAGCCTATCGCGGTGGACCGGGCACTCAGAGCGTGCGAGGCTGAAGTGAAGGGATGCTCCACAGGTTTTCTGCTGGAGCGATCCACCTGGCTCGGATTGGCCAATGTAAGGGAATTGGTCAACTGCACCAATTATCTCCGGCCGGGTCACCCGGCGCCGGGACAGGCAAATCGGTGGCGGAACAAGGTCAACCGCCCCATCCGGTACGTCATCAAGAACCAAAGGGTTCTGAGATTCCTTTCACGGCCGCGGATCCATGAGAGGTCTTGAAGCGCATAGAAACGCTTGTCCCGCCCGACCCCGGGATCACGCGCTGGCTGGAAGACTATCGGCCCGATGTGGTGGTCGCCTCTCCCTTCATCTTCCCGGTTTCCAAGGAGCTCGAATACATCAAGGCGGCAAAGGCGTTGTCGATTCCCACCGTGGGGGCGGTGTTGAGTTGGGACAACCTCACTTCTAAGGGGACGTTTCATGTGATCCCCGACTGTGGTGCTGGTCTGGAATGAATCGCTGGCCCGTGAGGCCGTGGCGCTCCACGATGTCCCTCCCAATCGCGTCGCCGTGACAGGTGCTCCGCCCTTTGACTTCTGGTTCGAAATGGGGCCGTCGGTTGATCGGACCGCCTTTTGCGGCCGCGTGGGCCTTCATCCCCGCAAACCCTTTGTGCTTTACCTTTGCTCGTCCCCCTTCATCGCGCGGGACGAGACGGCGTTTGTGAAGCGGTTCGCGGACGCGCTCAACGAACGGACGGGGAGGGTGGAGATCGGGCTTCTGGTCCGACCTCACCCCACCAACGCGGCCATCTGGGACGGGTTTGAGGATGACCGTATGATCATCTGGCCGAGAGGAGGCGAATACGTGGATGTCCCGCACGCACGCCAGAACTTCTACGATTCCATTTACCACAGCTCGGCGGTCATGGGGGTCAACACCAGTGCGATGGTAGAGACCACGATATCTGGATAAGCCTTGTCTGACGCTCATGAACGAGCACTACAAGGCAACCCAGAGCGGTGTCGGTCACTTTCGACATCTGACCGATGCCGGGTTCATGGAGGTTGCCACCAGTTTCAAGGAGGCGTCAGACATCCTGGCGCAGATGGTCTTCGGAAAAGATGAAAAGAAAGCGCAACGGCGGCGCTTTGTCAACGAATTCATCCGTCCTCTGGGGATCGAGAACACCCGCTTCGGAGATGATGGCGACCTTTATCGTGGCCGTCGCGAGCAAGATGGATCTGCAGGCGATGACGCGCGGCGTCACCAAACCATAGTCACTTCACCCATGGGAGGCCTCATGTCGGAGAGGGGAGTCAGGGAAGGATATCAGAAGGCGTCGAACCCCGTTCAGAAGTTTTTTCGAAAGCTCGGGCTTGCCGTGTTTCGCCACCAGAAAAGCCACGTCTACTGCCCGGAAAAGCTCGTTGTCAAGGCCATGAAGCTGATGGACACGGACGAAATCCCCGGGTTTGGGGATCTCTGCCGCACGGTTCTGGGACAACAAAGGACCCGTCTGGACCAGGGTAAACTCTACATGCTCTACCAGGGCCTGTGGAATGTGAGCCGTTCGGTGCTTGGCGGGAGCATGGCGGAAGTGGGGGTTTACAGAGGGGGCGGCACCTACTTCATGGCCTCTGCTTCGGCCAGGCTTTTCGAGCGCCAACCGGCGATCCACGCCTTTGACACCTTTGAGGGCCATGCCGAAGTGGACATTTCCCCAGAACTCGACGGGCCGCACAAGCCCGGGAAATTCTCCGACACCAGTTTTGAAGAGGTGGCCGCCTACCTTGCCCCCTTCCCCAATGTGATGGTTCACAAGGGAAGGTTTCAGGACCGTAAGGACGTTATTTCGGGAGAGACTTTTTGTTTTGTCCATCTGGACGTGGACATCTACACCGTGACCCGTGACTGTCTGGAGTTTTTCGAAGACCGGCTCAGCGAAAGGGGCATCATCCTTGTGGATGACTATGGTATGAAGACCTGTCAGGGGGCCAAAGAGGCCGTGGACCTTTTCTCAATGATCGGAAGCACTTCATCAAGTTTCACCTGGAGACCGGACAGTGCCTACTGATCAAGGCCCACGATAGCACCAAATAGACGCGGGATGAAACCCTTCCATTTAGGCAAGTTGACCAGGTCCTTCGTGGATCTGTTAATCTTGCTTCACCTCCTTGGGTTGATCGCGGTCCTCTGGAGCGGCGGTTATCGCATCGAAGTGGGTGGATTCGTCCTCAAGTCTCACAGCATCCTGTCGGTGATCCGCGGATTGGGTCTGCTGTCCTTGTTTCGTGTTCTGTTGGTTTCAGGCTTCAGGAATTTCCTTGTGCTGTGCGCTTCGCTTTTCGTGTGCATGGTCGTGATGGAGGGGGTCCTGCGGCTTTGGGATACACCCCTTGCCCATCCCAATCTGGTGCAAATTCACCGACCCTCAGAGATTTACGATTATGAATTGGTGCCGGGATCAACAGGGTTTGGGAAAGATGGAGAGTTCATATCCATCAATTCGTGGGGGATGAGGGATAATGAGGTAGCTAAGGACAGACGACCGGGTGTCAAACGCATAGCCGTGATCGGCGACTCCTTTACGTTTGGAATGGGCGTGGATCTCGAAGACACCTATGTCAAACAGTTGGAGCGGCTACTCGGCGGGCAGGGCATATCGGTTGAAGTGCTCAATTTCGGCGTCGGCGGTTACAATATGTGGCAGTACCGAATCGTTCTCGAACAAAGGGTTCTTGGCTTCAACCCGGATCTTATCGTTGTCGGTTTCTTTCTGGACGACCTTGAGGTCTCCATTCCGCCCTACGAAGAGAAGGAAGACTGGAAGCCCATGAACCGCTACGAACTCAAGGCGAGACGGGAAATCAAAGTTTTTTATTTGTGGAATTTGGTTCGTAATTTGAATCAGTTGATAGAAACAAAGTACAGGTACAAGCGAGGATACAGGTACCTGCAGGGAATAAGCGAAAGAAAGCAGGCGGTCGGTCCCTCTCATCCCGACCACACTTATTACAAGATACAGACAGGGAACATGGATGCGTCCGTATACCATCGTTTCCTCGGCGCGTTGGGCGGCCTTGCAAACGTGGCCCGGAATAAGGGGATTCCTCTGATTGCGGTATATATCCCGGATGCTTCTCAGCTTCACGAAAGCGACAGACAGCATGTGAACCGATTTTTCAGGAAAGCGACGGCGGAAGCCGGAATTGCAATGGTCGATGTTACCACCCGGTTTGAAGGTGTCCCCGATCCCAAGACATTGTATCTTTTCCCTTTGGATGCACATACCAGTCCTGAAGGACATCGGATCATTGCCGAAAGCTTGGCTGAGGAGATCCTCGCCCTGGATCTTTTATGATTAATTCTGAATGGTTACGGTCGATTCACTAAAGGAGCTTCTGCAATCGACTCATCAGGTCTCGCCTGAAGGAGGATCCCGGCAATGAACGCTTGGCGGAAGACACCGTTTTATGGTCGCTGCTGATGAGTGCAGTCAGGTAGGGGTGTGAAGGGACGGATGAAGACCTCTTCGATCAAGGCAACCTCGATGTGGAAATGGATGGTCTATTTTATCCTGATCGGCATCATCGCCGGTGCAGGCGCCATCGTATTTAACCTTTTAACCACACTGGGCAGCCACGTCTTTCTTGACTTGATTGCAGGCTACCGCCCGCCGATGCCGTCAGGTGAGCACCACTTATTCCCACCCACGGACACTTCGTTTCATCGGTGGCTGCTACTGATCCTCCCCTCAATCGGGGGACTCATCAGCGGCTTTCTGGTCTACACCTTCTGCCCCGAGGCCGAGGGCCACGGGACCGACGCCGCCATTGACGCGTATCACCAGAAAGGCGGCTTCATACGGGGCCGCGTACCGATTATCAAAACGATCGCATCGGCGTTCACCCTTTCAACGGGCGGAAGCGGAGGGCGGGAAGGCCCCATCGCCCAGATCGGTGGAGGCTTCGGGTCGTTCCTCGCCACCAAGCTGAAGCTCTCCGACCGTGAACGCAGAATCATGCTGGCCGCTGGAATGGGCGCAGGAATCGGATCCATTTTCCGCGCGCCTCTGGCCGGGGCCCTCTTTGCCGCAGAAGTCATGTACCGGGAAATGGAATTCGAATCGGAGATCATCATCCCCGCGGGCATGTCCTCGGTGGTGGCCTACTGCCTTTTCTGTCTCGTCTTCGGCTGGGGGAGCCTTTTCGAGTCGCCCCCTTTCGCCTTCACCAATCCGTTGCAGCTGGGTCCCTACCTGGTGCTGGCGGCAGTGGTGGTCGCCTTTGGGATCCTTTACATCAAGGCTTTTTACGGGGTGCGGGGGATTTTCAACAGGCTTCGGGTGCCGCAACACGTAAAGCCCGCCATCGGAGGCCTGTGTACGGGGATCATCGGTTTTTTTCTGCCGCAGGCCCTGGGGTTCGGTTACGGGTTTGTGCAGCTCGCTCTGGAAAACCAGCTCCCCGTTCTGCTGCTGCTGGCCATCGCCGTGGGGAAGATTTTCACCACGTCTTTTTCCATAGGCTCAGGCGGGAGTGGCGGCGTGTTCGGGCCTTCCATGGTCATCGGCGGCTGTCTGGGCGGCGTGGTGGGCAGGACGGCCAACCTTCTGATGCCCGGGGTGGTCACGGAACCGGGCGCGTTCGTGGTGGTGGGCATGGCCGGTTTTTTCACCGCCGTGTCCAACACCCCCATATCGACCATCATCTTTGTCAGCGAAATGACCAATTCCTACCACCTCCTGCTGCCGAGTTTGCTGGTGTGCGCCATGGCGTTCGTATTCTCCCGGGGCTACACGATTTTCAGCAAACAGGTCCCCACCAAGCTTGACTCCAAGGCCCATGCCGGCGATTTCTTCGTGGATATTCTGGAAAACATCCGCGTGCGCGAGCTGCTGCCGCTTCTGCGAAAGGTGGAAATGATCCCCGAGGACATGCCGTTCAGAGAGTTCACGCGGCTTTTCTCCACGATCGAACAGCACTACTTTCCCGTAGTGAACGGAGAAGGGCGGTTCACGGGCATTTTTTCCATCAATGACGTGCGCAAGGTGCTGTTCAGCCAGGACATCGGCGACCTCGTGGTGATGAAGGACATCGCCCGTTCGGACATCATCACCACCGCGCCGTCGGAGGATCTGAACACCGCGCTCCGCAAGTTCACCCTGCGCAACATCGACAGTTTGCCCGTGGTCAAGGACGACGACCCGTCCGTCCTCCTGGGAATGCTGCGGCGCTACGAAGTGATCCAGTTCTACAACCGGGAAGTGGAACGTATCAAGTCCGGCGCCGAGACGGTGAGCGTGCGGGCCGGTCAGGAGATCAGCCTCCTCAAACAGATCCCGGTCAAGCGCGCCATGAGAGGGCGGGCGGAAACAGTGGGAGAAGACACCCCTGTCGACCGTCTGAGAAAAATCATGGCTCAATCGAAGTTTCACTCCTTCCCCGTGGTGGACGACAAAGACCACATCGCCGGTATCGTCTCCCCGTCCGACTGCCGAAGCCGGACTGATTCCACCCAGCCGCCGGGAGGTGCCAGGACGGGTGACGTGGCCACCCGGAAGGTGGTGACCGTGAATATGGAGGACGACCTGCTCACGGCCTTTGAACGGATGACAGCCGGTGATTTCGCCATCCTGCCCGTTCTGCGGGGCCCGCACAGCCGCAAGCTGGTGGGGGTGATCAGCCGAGGGGATATTCTTCGCACCTATAACGACGTGGTCCTCAAACGCAAAGGAAAGGGCGAAGAAAACGTCTGAAAAGCGTTTCCGGCACTGGTTTCATTTGATCAAACTTTGAAGGAAAAGAGATTTCGAGACAAGGATCATCCGTCCGGTTCACTCTGAACCGATGGGTTCAAGCCGTTGCGCAGAGGGATGGGGTCTTCATTGAGGTGACAACGACCTTATTCCGCCATTGCCTCTTCTTCCTCAGTAAACAGCCATTTCTGGATAAAGGCAAGGAGTCTTTGGCCGTCCTCAGTCAGGATGGCGCCCATGCCGTCGCAGGTGATGCAGGGGTAGCCGCCGATCATCCCTGTGCCATGACACCTGCGGCATTCGTATTCAAGGTCGTCGATTTCCATGATGGAGGCCTTTGGTAAATAACGTTTCCCGGAAGGGTGAACGACGGGATTGGTTCGTTCAGCCGGTGAGGAGCTTTGGATCGCTTTTTTCCGTCCCTACGAGCCACGCCTTCACAAGGAGGCCAAAAGCGGCGCAATCGATGCCTTTCACCTCGCGGAAGGCCTCCAAAAAGGACGGGGCTTCGATCAGATAACAACGCTCCCCATGAAAAACCGAGACAATCAAGCCGCTTCCGGATTCTGGATCCAGGGACTTACACTTCAGGTACCGGATCAGCGAAGGATAGATTCGGTCTTCGAGGTGCTCCCAGCTCATATCTTCGGTAAGCACCACTTCATAGAAAAGGGCGAAATCATCCGCTCGCATTTCCTGAGCAACCCGATTGTAGTCGATGCCCTTTATGACGGAAAAAGCCTTTGAAAAAATCGTTTCTTTGAAATTCTTCATTGGTGTGGATCGATTTAAAGATGAACATCCGACATCAAATGGAAAAACAAACATCAAATACCGAATGTCCAACAATCATTTCTGCCCTCTTCAGTCGTCTCCAGGTCTTCCTGAGCTCCATTTTCCCCATTCAAATTTTGGGTTCGGAAAATACACTTTAATTAACCAAAAGTCAATTTTTCGTACATAAATGGATTGAAAATCATGATCATAAGTAGTGCACACATTTCCCTCGCCAAAAGGGAAGGACGGATGAATCCATATTTACAGAAGCGTTTCGGGGCCGTATCATACGACGGCAGGTTTGAGGTGTAACGACCATTCACAGGTGAACAAATGGAGAATTCAGCCACCTACATATGCCCGGTACGGGGCCTCGCGGGCCTTGAGCCCCCGGAGCCGGATACCCTGTGGCGGGCGGCTTCCGCGGCCAGGGAGTTGGGGCTTCAGAGGGTATTCCTTCCCATACTCGAAGAGCCCCTGATGGGGGAGCGAAGGCAGAAGATCCGGTTTATGGAAGGGGTGATCGCCGCCCTGGACCGCCTGGACGATGCAGGGCTTCCCGCCAGTCTGATCCTTCCGGCACAGAGGATTCTTGGGTTAGACTGGGCTCCGCCTTATCTCGTCAGGCCGGGCCTGGGTCCGGGGGCCCGGGAAGTCTTCGTGGCCGGAAAGATGAGAACGCTCCGGCCCTACGACTGGTGGGGGGATGGCTCGATCGTTGAAAAGCGGATCAGGGTCTTCCGGGAGCTCCTTGGTGCCGTGGCGGGCCACCCGGGGATTGGGGGCTGGCTGATCATGGACAGGGCACTGGAGTGGGTCAAGCCTCCGTCGGATGTGGCGGATCTGGTCATGAAGTCCTATCTGGCGGAGATTCGGGAACGGGATGAGCTTGGGGATACCTGTCTGGGGCTTGACTGGCAGGCCCTTTTGGATCGGCAAGGCACGGTCATGAGACTTGCGGCCCAAGTGGATCGGATCCGGATCGCAGGGCTGGAGAGGCCTCCCCCATGGGTCGGAAGCCCCATGGGCCTCTCAGATGAGCTGAGGGTCATGGCCTATCTCGGGGGTCTCTGCCAATGGCTGTTGGATCGGCCTGTCCTGGTGGAGCTGGGCTGGGGACTGTTGGCACCGGCGGATGATCCGGAAGAAGTGGTGGAGGCGGGTCGATACGTCTCGGGGCAAGGCCTGGCAGGGGTAAACTGGCTGAGCTTCGCGGACCCAAGGCCTCTGCTTCGAACCGAGCCTCCCTGGAGGCAGAAACCCGGCCTGGGACAGGCAGGGCTGTTGGATTGGGGGCTGGAGCCCAAAGATTCGACACAAGGATGGATGGAGCAGATCTTTAAGGAAGGGTCAGGTCGCCGCATACCGGAGTTTATCGATGTCAGCCGCGAGGCGTACCAGGAGGACTCCGGAGACCCATCTCACGCGACTGTGGGATCATTTCAGAGAATCCTGACCTGAACGCACACTCTGCAATAAGCCCGCCCGATACCTCATTCCTTTTGTTCCATCGCCGTTAGCACGCCATGACACCGACATGCCGTGCAGACCAGGATCTGGGTTGGGCCGCTCTCAATTCGGGACAAGAGGTCCGTGAGGTGGTCCGGCCTATACCCGCCGATTCCCGGGCCAAGCTGGTGACTCCGGATCACCACAGGGTGGAAGGGAGAAACGGGGAGGTCGGCCAACAGCTCAAACATGTTTCGTTTTCGCTTCTCCTGTGTGACCGTGCAGAGGTCACGCGGTTCCGCACAGTCATCCGGGCATTTGAAATCCGCGTGGCTCACATAGACATCCCCTGAAGGGCCCACCAGGGGGGCGGGGAAAAGCGGATGGAGGTGCTCCGGGATCCCGCAGCGCTTCCATCCCCGTTCAGAGAGGTGGCGGAGGCACCACTCCGCGGCCAAGTGAACGGGCAGGGCGGGGATGATCCAGTCCGGAGGGACCCTTCCTGAGAGGGCCGTGTAGAGAAAGCGGACACCCTCTTCCTTGATCAATGTCCGCCGGGGTCCTCTCGCCTTCGACAGGTTTTTCTCGTCGGGGTCCACCAGCACAAAGTGTGTGTCCGCCAGACGACTTGAAAGGCGTTGTGCGGCCAGCAACCCGAACTGACCCACACCCATGATCCAAACCTCGCGCATCACTACATCTTTCTTTCTGCTTTCAACTTAGTTAAAATCATGATATCAATTTCAATGAAGTGTTTCAAACGATATGATGAACGGAGGTCTTTCATGACGGACGCGAAAAGGATGGACCCTGAAGTCTTCAACATGGTGCTCGACACCATTGCCAAGCTGGAGAAAGAGAAGATAACGCTGGAAAAGAAGATCGAGATGGACCGCGAAGGCGAATTTCCCATGGACCTGATTCGGTTCATGCTGAGCCCGGAAATGGCCCTTCATCTCATCTTTATTCCGGAGGAATATGGTGGCCTGGGTGCCGGCGCCTCAGATGTGGCGGTCATCTCCGAGCGGATGGCCAAGATGGATTTGGCTGTGGCGACCTCTTTCCTGGCCATTTGTCTGGGAATGGATCCTATCCGGGTGGGCGCGACCCCTGAACAGAGGGCGAAATATATCCGAAAGATCGCGGAAGAAGGACTGATCGTGGCCTACGGTGTGACCGAGCCCGAGGCAGGGTCCAATGTCCAGTCGCTCAAGACCAAGGCGGAGCGGGTGTTGGATGAGTCGGGACGGGTCAAGGGCTACAAGTTGAACGGACAGAAGCAGTTCATCACCAACGGAGGGGTTGCAGACCTCTACACCATCCTTGCCGACACCCCCGAAGGGCCATCCTTTTTCATCGTGGAGGCGGGCGCCGAGGGCCTTATCCCCGGCAAACACGAAGACAAACACGGCATCAGGGCCTCCGACACCTGCCCTTTGACGCTGGAAGACCTTTTTGTGCCCGCAGAGAACCTCGTGGGCGGCATAGAAGGCCAGGGTTTGAAGCAGGCCAACCAGGTGTTCGGCTATACCAGACTCATGGTGGCCACCTTTGGCCTGGGGGGTGGCGTGGCGGCGCTTGAGCGGGCCGTTCGCTATTCCAAGGAAAGGGTCCAGTTCGGCACGCCCCTGGCCGAGAAACAGGGCTACACGCACAGACTTCTGGTCCCGCACGCAGTCCAGCTGGAGGCTGCAAGGGCCTACATCGAGCAGGTCGGCGAAAGACTGGACACGGATGAGGAAGACCTGCAGGTGGAGGGCTCCATTGCCAAGTACTTCGCCACCGAGGCCGGAGATGCCGCCGCAAACGACGCCATTCAGGCCTTCGGTGGGTACGGCTACACGCGGGAATACGAGGTGGAAAAGATCAAGCGGGACGTGAAGATCCTCACCATTTACGAAGGGACGAGCGAGATCCAGCGAAACATCATTTCCCTTTTCCGGACCAGAGAAACGGTTCGATCCAAAGGGGGATTCTACCGGGCCAAGGCGGAGACGCCTGGACAAGACTTGGCAATGACACCGGCGGACCCATGGTGGCCAAGGCCATGGTTCTGCTGAACGAGTTGATCGTCACAGCCAGAAAGACCAAGCTCAACCGTCATCAGTATGTGATGTTCCTGCTCGCCGATGTGATGACCTGGTGTGAGGTGGCCGAGGCCCTTTGTCACAAGGCCGCATCCTACGCCTCTGGGAAGGGCCGGTGGACCCATGATGTCATGAAGGCCACGGCCCGGTTGTTTGCCAGGGAGACCGTGGAAAAGGCTTTTGTAAACGGTCTCAAGATCCTTAAGGGCTGCGGAGCACCGGTGCAGGGACCGGAGGAATCGGTTCGAGCCCTCGATATGAGCGGCGCCATGGAAAACATGCTTTCGGACATGGATGCGGTCGCAAAGGCGTTGGTTGGCTGAAAGGACACTTCATGAGAAAGACGAATTGGACCCGCCGCCGGGATGTCGGAGACCCGCCATGAGCGGATTCAAACGTTGACAACCTTTCGAAGGGACAGACGAACCCACCGGGGCGGCAGGGCCGTCGATCATGGGGAAAGACGCATCGCCCGACCCACCCCTTACGAGAACCCGAGGGCCGATCCGGCCCTCAAATCGATCTTCAAGAAGAATCGGTGTCCCCGAAGCACAACCCTTTGTGCCCGATCCGTTTCAGGTTGAGGCCCTTCGGCACATCGAATCACAGGACGTCCTGGTCAGCGCCCCCACGGGCTCAGGAAAGACCTGGATCGCCACCCAGGCGATCCACCGCTTTCTTGAGCGTGGTCTGAACGTATGGTATGCATCCCCCCTCAAGGCCCTTTCCAATTCCATTTACCAGGAATTTTCAACGGAGTTCGGCCCAGGGCGGTGCGGAATCATCACCGGGGACCGAAAGGAAAACCCGGATGCTCCGGTCGTTGTGGGGACGACGGAGATCCTTCGAAATCAACTCTATGATGCCATGCACGAAGGGACCAGCATCCGGGCGGACCTGGTCGTCCTGGACGAGGCCCACTATCTGGCCGACCCCGACAGGGGGGTCGTCTGGGAAGAGGTCCTCATCTACCTTCCGCCCAGTGTGAGGCTCCTTCTCCTTTCAGCCACCATATCCAACGCGGAAGAGGTCTGCAGCTGGTTGTTGGAAATCCGAGGGACCGACCAATCGTCGTGGTAAGGTCGGAGGAAAGGCCGGTGCCGCTTGAATTTCTTTTCCTGTTTTCCGATGGCCTGATTTCACCTTTGGCCGGCAAGCGGGGGATCAGTCCCAGGGTGAAGAAATTCATGACGGAATGGTCCGGAAGACGAGGGCACGGCTCCGGCAAGCTCCATTTTGGAAGAATTCTGGAGGTCCTTAGACGTCTTGACCTGCTGCCGGCGATCTTTTTCCTGAAGTCGAGGGTGGAATGCGACCGGGCCCTTTTGACCCTTTCCCCGGCGCCCGATGCCGGTGAGGTCCGCCGGCGATTGAATGAATCGGTCAACCGATTTGTGGCCGATTACCCTCACTTGAAGCAACACCGTCAGATGCGATTCCTCACCGAGTCTCTGGTGGGGTCACATCATGGGGGCCAGTTGCCATACTGGAAAGTCCTCATCGAAAAGATGATGAACCAAGGCTACCTGGAGGCCATCTTTTCCACCTCCACGGTGGCGGCAGGGGTCAACTTTCCCGCGAGGACCGTTGTGTTGGTACAGAGTGACCGCTACAACGGACGTGAATTCATGGATCTGACGGCAACCGACCTTCACCAGATGATCGGGCGGGCCGGCAGGCGCGGGAAAGACCAGATCGGTTTCGTGCTCGTCATCCCGGGGCTCCACCAAGACCCAGAGCTGATTCAAGAGTTGCGGGACTCTCCTCCGGAGCCCCTCCAGAGCCAGATTCGGATCGATTTTTCAATGACCTTGAATCTCCTGCTCTCTCACGCCCCTTTGGAGGTGAGAGACCTTCTGGATCGCTCCTTTGCGGCATTCCAGAGAAAACGATCCGGTGACCGTTTGAAGGCGCAGTGGGAGGCCCTTCTTGATCAGCTGAGAAAGACCTTGCCGAAGGGGATGTGCGACGTGTCGGACCCTTATGAGGTTATCGAAAATATTCAAAAGAGGCGGGACCTCTCCCGAAAATCCCATCGCTTCCTCAGGCGGGTCGAGCATGAAAGACGACTCCAGAGCTACGGCCCATACCTCCAGCCAGGCAGGGTCTTCAAACACACGAACGGAAAGGTTTATGTGATTTTCCATGTGACCAAAGAAAACGGGTGGGTTTATTGCGCGGCCCATCCTGTCGTGAAACGGGTCACGGCCGAGAAAAGGAGGATAAGGCTCAGAAGGGTCGACCTTGATCAGATCGATACCCTCTTCGATTACCGGTTGGAGATTCCTGAAGATGATTCCGATCAGGAGACCCGCGAGTGGATCGTCCAAGTCCCGCTGAAAACGCTGGTTCCGCTTCCCAGCGCGGTGTCCGCCTCTGCGGTGGGACCTTCCCCTCAGGGGAATCGTGAAGATGCGGCGGTCCTTCTCCCCTGTGACGTGTGTCCGCATCACAAGGTCTGTCAGGAGGGGAAAAAAGGGCAGGTGGGCAGACTTCTGAAAGACCTCCGTTCCTTGTCGCCCAACATGAGGTGGATGGCAGCCGGCCTGTGGTTGAGCTTCAAGCGACATCTCCGCTTCCTGAAGGAGACGGGCTTTGTGGATCACGATGATCGTCTCACTGCGGATGGTGTCTGGGCTTCGAAGCTCAGGCTCGACCAGCCGCTTCTGATCGCCGAGGCCATTCGCCTAGGCGGTTTGAGCGATGCAACGCCTCCCATGCTGGCAGGCGGGCTCGCTCCATTTGTGTGGGACCGTGTTCAGGAAGTGGAACTGAGCCTGAGACCCGGATTGGAGCTGACAAAGCTCGAAACGGTCTTCAACCGCACGCTCAACGCCATTGAGCCGATGCGGCGCCTCATGACCAAGCGCGGCTTTGAGACACCTCAGATCCTCTTTTGGCCCGCCGCGGCCCTTTACCTTTGGGCCACGGGCATGGATTGGACACAACTGATGAATACCCTGCGGGTGGATGAAGGCGATCTGGCCTCTCTGATCATGAGGACCGCCGATCACCTGAGGCAGGTCACCAACCTGGTGGATACCCACGCCGAGCTTGCCGGGGTCGCGCGGGAAGCCATTGGGATGGTGCTCCGGGAGCCGGTCTTTATCGATTAAAGGCCCGTCTATGCAGGCACCCGCGGGCGGGTCAGATAGCCCTCCACCAGGTCCAGCACCAGCTTTGCATAGTCGTCGATGGCGATATTGAGCTTGGCATATTTTTTCCGCTTCAGGAACCAATCCTGCAGGAGCGCCTTGATGGCCCCTGCGACGAGATGGGGATCGTGAGGCGCGAAGGCGCCTTCTGTCTGGCCCTGCCGCAGGATCTCCGCAAACGCCCTGTCGCTGTAAATGTCGCCCGCCAAGGTCTTTTCACGTTCGGGATTGGCCAGGTTCTTCGCCTCCATGAAAGAGAAGTAAAACCACGGCTGCATGACCTCACTCATGAAAAGGTAGGCCTTCAACGCAGCCCTGAGCTTCAACGAGCACTCCTGGGCTTCGCCGACGCACTTCTCGAATATCTGTCTCGTCATGGCCCGGTGCTGGCTTTGAAGGGTCTCCAGGAGGTCTTCCTTGCTGGTGAAATAGGAATAGAGCGCACCCATGCTCATTGCGGTTTCCAGACTGAGATCTCGCATGGTCATGGCCTGGAACCCCTTTTTGTTGGCGATCCTCAAGGTGGCGTCAAAAATTTTCTCCAGGTTCTTGATGACGGTTGTTTCCTTCTTGACGCGGATCCGTTTGCGGTTTTCTTCAAGGGTACGTCGGCAGATATCTTCTTTGGAGAGGTTGAGATATTTGGTGAATTCGGCGTAATTCATGTTTGTCCCGTTGGAAGTCAACAAACGTCGAAACGGATCCGTTGCAGCCATCCGACCACATCGGCCGGGGTTGTCCCTGAGTGGTGAGACGTTAAGACCGGTCTGATCCTTACAAACAGAGCGGAACGGTGTCAAGAAAAAAGAGCGAACGTTCGTTTTTTTTCTTGACGCACGGCCATGAAAGGTTTAATAGTGACTCTTAAATGACCAGTTTGCCCTCTTCCAGCAGCCGATTGCCCCTACCTCCTGTGCTGGATTCTTGAGTCGCGGCGATCTGAGGGAATGGGAGACCAATAGGAGGCCATCGTGAGCAAATCCGTCGTTTCCATCGTTCGATACGAAAAACCGTTTGAGTCGGTGCGCAGGGCCGTTGAGCTTTCCGGCGGTCTGGACCATCTGCCGCCGAAGGCCAGGGTTTTCATCAAACCCAACATCGTTTTCTGGACCAAGAAGGTGGACTTTCCAAAATGGGGCGTCATCACCACCTCGCGCGTGATCGAGGACATGGTGGTTTTGCTCAAAGAACGCGGCGTGGACGACATCGTGATCGGTGAAGGGATCGTTCAGCGAGACCCTAAAGACAGGGAAACGCCGATTCATGCCTTTGAGACCCTGGGCTACAACACCTTGAACAAACGGTACGGCGTAAAGTGCCTCAATATCTTTGACCGACCCTTTGAAAAGGTGGACCTCGGTGACGGCGTGGTCCTGAGTTTCAACCAGGATATCCTGCACAGCGATTTCGTCGTGGACATGCCGGTGATGAAGGCCCACAACCAATCGGTGGTCAGCCTGGGAATCAAGAATCTGAAGGGCACCATTGATATCCCGTCCCGCAAGAAGTGCCACAGCGCCGATCCGGAAAAAGATCTCAATTTCATGATTGCCCGATTGGCCGACAAAATGCCGCCCATCTTCTCGATCCTCGACGGCATCTTTACCAACGAACGGGGCCCCAGCTTTGACGGCAAGATGCACCGCTCCAATGTGCTGGTGGCTTCCGCCGATGTCCTTTCCGCCGATCTGGTGGGGGCGCGGGTTCTGGGCTATGAGCCCAGCCAGGTTCCCGCACCTGGTTCATGCCGCCAAGAACCGGAATCGGCCTTACGATTTTTCCGATATCGAAGTCGTGGGAGAAAAGATCGAAGCGGTCGCCGCCTTCCACAGGCATGATTTCACGTACAGCCAAAACGAAGAGGGCATCATGCCGCTGCCCATGGCCAAGCAAGGAATCAAGGGCCTCTACTACCACAAATACGATTTATCCATGTGCACCTACTGCTCAGGAATCAACGGCTTGATCCTAACGGCCATTCGATCCGCATGGAAAGGCGAGCGTTTCGACGACGTGGAAGTCCTCACCGGCAAGATGATGAAACCCACACCGGGCAGGAAAAAGACGGTCCTGATGGGAAAGTGCATGTATTTGGCCAACAGGGACAATCCGGACATCCAGGAAATGATTTCCGTAAAAGGATGTCCCCCCAAGGCCGAAGAAATCGTAAGCGCCCTCCATAAGGCCGGCATCCCGGTGGACCCGGCACTCTTCGAAAAGGCGGAGGAGCTCCCCGGTTTCTTCATGAGCCGTTATCAGGGAAGGCCCGAGTTCGATGAGGCCTTATTCAGGGTGGCCGGATAGATAAAACGATTGGTTTCTCTTGGACCGAAAGGGCCGCGATTGTTTTCACCCTTAACCTTGGCAAGGCGCTTTGCCCGTCGCGTCAAAGTCAGACGGGGGGCGTGGATAGATGGGAATGGATCATCCGTCGCTCTTGGGGCAAAGACCCGTTGGGCGGGATGGGCAATGCTTACGAAATTCGATAGACATGGAAAGGAGAAGGGGTTCATGAGGACAAAGGAACAATACATTGAGGGCCTGGGGAAGATGCGCCACAACATCTATTTCAATGGCGAAAAGATCAATCGGGCAGACGAACTGCAGATGCGCTGCATCAACACGATCGGCACCACCTTCGACGAGGCTGCCAAACCTGAAAACGCAGACCTGTTGCTGGCCAAGTCCCATCTGACCGGCCACACGATCAACCGTTTCACCCACATCCACCAGAGCGCCGAAGACCTCCACAAGAAGCAGGACATGACCCGGCACCTGTGTCGGATTGTCGGCGGGTGCATCCAGCGCTGCATGGGGATCGACGCGAGCAACGCGGTCTACGCGGTTTCCTACGAGGCCGACAAGCAGAACAACGGGAGCACCCAGTATCATGAGAACTTCAAGAAGTGGTTGATCCGTTTTCAGGATGAGGACCTGGTGGGGTGCTGCGGACAGACGGATGTGAAGGGCGATCGGTTGCGCAGGCCGGCCGACCAGCCCAATCCGGACGCCTATGTGCGCGTGGTGGAGAAAAAGAGCGACGGCATCGTGGTCTCCGGCTGCAAACTGCACATTTCAGAGGCATCGGTTGCCGATGAGATTCTGGTGGTCCCGACCCGTGCCCTCCGCAAGGAAGACAAAGACTATGCGGTTTCCTTTGCGATACCGGGTGATTGGGAAGGGCTGAAACAGGTGGTCACCATCCACAACCTGCGGGAGCGCAGCCACTACCCGCGGGGTTTCGTCCAGGGCTCCACCGATTCCTATTTGATCTTCGATAAGTGCTTCATCCCGTGGGAGCGGGTGTTTCTGTGCGGGGAATATCAACACGGCGGCATCCTGGCCTTGCTCTTCGCCTTGTTCCACCGGCACAGTTACTCAGGCTGCAAGCCGGCCATCGGCGACCTGCTTCTTGGTACGGCGGCACTGGCTGCGGAGGTCAACAACATCCACAAGACCGAGCACGTGAGAGGAAAGCTGGCTGAGATCATTCAGACCACCGAGTTGGGGTATGCCGCGGGTTACACGGCTTCGGACAAGGGAAAACCGGAAGTCTACATTCCCGGGGTTGGTTTTATGCCTTATGGCCCGGGAAACTACATCCCCAACTCCATTTACTGCAATGTGGGACGATGCCTGACCGGTGAAGCGGTGTATCGGGAATCGGAGATCCTCTGCGACATCTCAGGCGGTATTCCGGCGACTTTCCCCCACGAGGCCGATTTCGCCAACCCTGAGACGGGAGAGTTGCTGTTGAAGTACACGCAGCGAAACCCCGATATGCCCGTGGAGGATCAGGCCCAGTTCTGGCGTTACATGGGTGATATCCTCTGTTCAGCCTCCGGTGGCATCATGAACATGGGTAACTTCCATGGCGGGGGATCCCCCATCATGGAACAGATCGCCATCACCAGCCAATACGACGTCGAAGAGCGCAAGCAATTGGTCCGCAGAATTGCCGGTATGTCCACGGAGAAGAGAAGAGAAAAAGTAGCGAGATTCTTGCGCAGGAAAAACCACAAACGGGCGGTTGACCACCGCCCGTTTTTTTTGATGGCTGGATGGCTGAAAGATGCGACGGCTATTCTTGACGATGAAGCCACATGAGATCGGGGATCCTCACCGGCCCCCACGGATGTAAGAAATGGCCTGATCAAGCCTTGCCGACACCCTCTGCCTCCCCAAGACCTCCATGACTTCGAAGAGCCCGGGACTTGCCGTCCTTCCGGTGAGCGCCATGCGAAGGGGTTGGGCAATGGTTTTAAGCTTGAGCCCTGTGGTTTCCAGAAATGCCGAAAAGGCTTTTTCCAGGGCCGGCTGTGAGAAGCCCTCGACCTTTTCAAGGACTTCCTTCATTGTTTCCAGCTGAGGCAAAATATCGGGGGTAAGGAACTTTGGGGCGCTTTTTTCGTCATAGGCCACGGGGTCTTCGAAATAAAATCTTGCGGCCTCCGCCATATCCACAAGTGTCTTGCTGCGCTTCTTTAGAGTCTCCACCACCATGGCCACCCGCTCCGGGTCCGGGTCGCGGATGCCCAATCGGCCCAAAAACGGCATGAGCGCGGATGCCAGTGAAAGGCTCGGCGTTTCGCGGATAAACCACGCATTGGTATCGAGGAGCTTTTCGGCGTTGAAAACACCGGCGGATCGGCCGACGTTCTGGAGCGAGAACTTTTCGACGAGCTCCTGTTTGGTGAAGCGTTCCTGGTCCCCATAGGACCATCCCAGCCTGGCAAGACCATTTAAGAGGGCATCCGGCAAATAGCCCATTTCCCGGTACGCCAGAACCGACATGGCGCCGTGGCGCTTGCTCAACCGGGTCTTGTCGTGACCAAGGATCATCGGCACATGGGCGTATACCGGCAATGGTTCTCCAAGCGCCTCATAGATGAGGATTTGACGGGGCGTATTGTTGACGTGATCGTCGCCTCTGATCACATGGGTGATGCCCAGGGTGATGTCGTCTGCGACCACGGCCATGTGATAGGTGGGGCTGCCGTCGGACCGCCGCAAAACGAGATCGTCCAACTCCTCGTTGCTGAAACGAATGATGCCCTTCACCTGGTCTTCAAAGAGGGTCGTTCCCGTTTGGGGGCTTCTGAGTCTCACCACTGAACCGGGCTCCGGCCCAAGTCCCAGGTCGCGACAGGTGCCGTCGTATTTGGGTTTCAATCCCAGGGCCATGGCCGTCTTCCTTTTTTCCTCCAGAAGGTCCGGCGGACAGTGGCAGTGAAAGGCGCGGCCGGAGGCGAGCAAACGATCGATCAACCGGTTATAGAGATCGAATCGTTCCGACTGGAAGAAAGGCCCCTCATCCCAGCTCAAGCCAAGCCATTCCATGGATTCAAGGATGGCATCGGTCGCTTCACGGGTGGACCTCACCTGGTCCGTATCCTCTATTCTGAGGACGAATTTTCCCTTGTTCTGTCTGGCGAAGAGCCAGTTGAAGAGCGCAGTCCTTGCGCCGCCAATATGGAGATAGCCTGTTGGGCTGGGTGGAAATCGGGTGACAACGGTCTCACGATTCATGACTTGGGATGCCCTTCCTGTTTGATTGGGTTTTCTGATTGAGCTGTGCTCGTGTCAAAAAGCAGAGATATCCTCCCTCGGCCCACAAGAGAGAAGAATCGCTCAATTTGAGTTACGTTATAACAGAAGCAGCGTCGCGAGACAAGGGAAGCCGGGGATCGTGTGGGGACAGGACAAGAGGTTCTGATGGAGAGAGAAATGACGCCCTGGGAAATAACTGTAACGGCCCACTCCGGATACAAGGCCAACGAACGGCCACTCTCCTTTGAGGTGGAAGGTCGTAGACTCGCGGTGACAAGCATCGCCGACCGGTGGTACGGAGAGAACGACGATTATTTCAAGGTCGCGACCGACGATGGCAAGGTTTACATCATCAAGTGGAATCGATCCATAGACCGTTGGTTCCTCGTGAGGGTATCAGAGATGGCGGGCATTCATTGATGGCTGTCCACGGATCACCGCCCCGGATCCTCATGACCCCGATTTCTTTTCCTCGGTCACTGCATAGACCCAGCTGTAGTTGATGGCTTTTGCATTCAATGCATTGAGGTTGGGATGAAGAAATTCGTCACGCAACCTCAACCAGCTGAATGCGGGTCTGATTTTCCGTAACTTCCCGTCCTCGGGCGGTTTTGAATGGGCGGTGTGGCTATAGGTGGCCTCGGCGATGCCTATGTGGAATCCGTCTGCGGGATAGAGATAAGTGGTCTTGAAGCCTTCAGCGCTCATCCCTTCCTTTGAAGCCAGTGCTTCGACCTGTTTGTCGTTTAATTGGATGAGAAAGAACTTTGAAATCCCCCTCTCGGAATACTTGTACATGGATCGGGATTCTGAGCTGGAGACGAAGACGGTGCTGATCAAATCCAGCTTTCGGAGCAGTTGGGCCGCGATCAGCCCGGCGGTCCGCCGTCCGCCGACGCTGTGATGGCAACCGTAAAACTCGAAAAGCTTATTCTGGAGGATCCTGGCCTTTTTGTCTCCGTCTTCGTAGAGATTGTTCTGAATGTATCGAAGCCATTTTCCGAGCTCCTCGGCAGCGTCGGCAATGGGCCAGTCGATTTTCACGTGAAAATGGGTCAAGGCATACCGGTTCTGTTTTCTTGACCGTGGGGTCCTGTTGGATGAGCAGGGCGTAATCCACATTGAGCAGTTCATGGATGAAGTCCAGGAAGACGAGGGCTCTCAAAATACCGCAGGTTCTGGTTGAACCGTTTGTAGAGGGAGAAGTTGGCCAGATACTCCAGATTCTTCTTGACGACCCTGTTTTCCGGGAAGAAGCGGATATGGTTCTTCAATTCAGAAGAAATCATTCCTTCGTGAAAAATGACCAGAAAGGTGTTAAAAAACTCTGATTCCTTTTCGCTTTTCTTGGATGTGGGTTTCAGTTCGCTTTTGTCAAGAAAACTGTACTCGATTCCGTGCTTCTGATAGTTGTAGAAGGAATCCACCAGGGATATCTTCATGAGACGACGTTCCAACTCGTCCCTGAGGATCTCGTAGACGGATCTCCGCAGCTTCTCGTAATAGGTCAATCTCTCACGATATTTCCACATGGCAGCGTGTATCCAATTATCTTGACAAAGGATAAGCCTACTATATACTAACATTTTTATTTTGTTTCAAGAAACATGTGACCGAACCCATTGAATAAGACTTTCCCAAAGTGATACTGGATCTGAAAACCATTGGCCCAGAGCCAAAGGAATACCAATTGGAACTGGACCCCGGATGGTGGGAAAAAGAGGGTGATCATGCGGCGGTCCAGGGTCTGGACACGCCGCTGACCTTTCATGCGACCATCTATCGGGCTGGTGGGAAATATGTCCTGGATGGCCAGTTGCATGGGGGCGCTGCGGCTTTCCTGCGACAGGTGTCTCGACACCTATCGGTTCGAGTGTGAGGTCGACATTCAGGCTTTTCCTGGCCATGCCTGCACCTCAAAAGACCGAAGAGGAAATCGAGCTTTCCGACGAAGACATGATGACCGACTTTGTCACGGGCGAAGAGGTTGACTTGGGGGAGATTATCCGGGAGCAGATATTCCTCGCACTGCCCATGAAATCCGTTTGCAGGCCGACATGTGCAGGCCTTTGCCCCAAATGCGGCGCAAATCTTGAATAAGGGACCTTGCGGTTGTGAGCGGGAAACGGTCCCCTCCGGCTTTGAGAAGCTCAAACACATCAGAATTAAGGGAGAATGAAGGAAGAAAATGGCTGTTCCAAAGAGAAAGAAATCAAAGGCCAGAAGAGACATGCGACGTTCGCACGACCGTGCAAAGCTGCCGAAGATCGTGGCTTGCCCGCAATGTCATGAACCTGTCCTCCCCCATCATATCTGCCCGGCATGCGGCACCTATCGGGGGAGAACCATCCTGGAGACCGAAGAGAGCTAGGATGAAGGTGGCTTTGGATGCCATGGGGGGGGACCATGCCCCGGATGAAGTGGTCCGGGGCGGGATCGAGGCGGCGCTTGACCTTGGCATTGACGTGGCGCTGGTCGGCGAAGAAGCGGCCATCAAATCGCTGATCAGGGACAAGACCGTCCCGCGGGGACTGACGGTCCATCATTGCACGGAATCAATCCGAATGGATGAAACGCCCCTGAAGGCGGTTCGCATGAAGAGGAACGCATCCATCCGGGTTGCCTTCGAGCTTGTGAAAATCGGTCAAGCGGATGCGGTGGTCAGCGCCGGCAACTCAGGGGCCATGCTGGCAGCGGGCGTGCTGACGCTGGGACGGTTGCCGGGCGTGGATCGGCCGGCCATCGCCGGACTTTTCCCCGCGGAGAAGGGAACGGTCATCCTGATCGACGTGGGTGCCAACGTCGATTGCAGGCCGCTTCATCTCCTTCAGTTTGCGGTCATGGCGCATGCATTCGCCGTTTCCTGCATGGGGATCGACTCTCCGAAAGTGGGACTCCTGAGCATCGGTGAGGAGAAGGGCAAGGGCAACGACCAGGTCCGCCAGGCCCACGAGCTCCTCAGTGCAAAGTGCGCTCAATTTCGTCGGTAACATCGAAGGGCGCGACCTCTTGAAAGGTGAGGTCCAGATTGTCGTATGCGACGGCTTTGTGGGAAACGTGACCCTTAAGCTGATCGAAGGAATGGTCGAGATGATGGCACGGATGCTTGTGGGCGAGCTGAGTCGATCGCTTGCAGGGAAGGCATCCCTCCTGCTCGGCCGAGGGCGGGCTCAAGCGGTTGAAAACGAGATTGGACTACGAGGAATATGGTGGGGCGCCTTTGCTGGGCGTCAACGGTGTCGGGATGGTCTGTCATGGCGGGTCCTCCGCCAGGGCCATCAAGAACGCCATCGGCCTGGCGGCGCTTTACGTTGAAAATCGTGTTCTGGACAAAATGGCGGCTCAGCTCGCGGCGTTGAAAGCCATTGAGGCGCACGCCGGCGGGCTGAGGCAGGGGGGCCGATTCATAAAGGAGATCGAGGAGATGGTGGACCAGCGAAGTCTCGAGAGTCGTCGTGATCACGGGGGGCTCGAGGGGCATCGGAAGGGCAGTGGCCGTGAGGTTTGCCGAGGAAATGCCAAGGCTTTTCCTGATACATTATGATCCCGACGAGGTGGCATCCCAGGAGACATTGAGGATCCTGGATCAAAAGGGCGTCGAGGCCCAGAGCCGCAAGCTGGATGTGTCCTCCCGCGAGGCGGTTGACGAATGCTTCGTCGGAAATCCTTGAAGAACATGGACGCATTGACGTCCTGATCAACAACGCGGGAATCACGCGGGACACCCTCTTTATCCGGATGAGCGAGGCGGATTGGGACGCTGTCATGAGGGTTAACCTCAAGAGCGTCTTCAACTGCACCCAGGCGGTCTTGCGGTCCATGCTCAAACAGCGGGCGGGCCGAATTGTGAACATTTCCTCCGTGGTCGGACAGATCGGAAACGCCGGGCAGGCCAACTATGCCGCGTCCAAAGCAGGGATCATGGGGTTGACCAAGAGCGTCGCAAAGGAGGCGGCCTCACGGGGAATCACGGTCAATGCCGTGGCCCCCGGATTCATAGACACCGAGATGACCACCACGTTGCCCGACAAGGTCAAGGAAGCGTTCCTGCAGCAAATTCCCCTTGGCAGGATGGGTAAGCCTGAAGACGTGGCCGAGGTTGTCTTCTGGCTTTGTTCGGACGCGTCAGGCTACGTGACCGGGCAGGTCATCCACGTCAACGGTGGCATGTACATGTGATCGATTTCGACGCTAACACGGAACAAGAATGCACCTGAAAGCGAACACAGGAGGCCCTTGGCGAGAAGAGGGCTACAGAACGAACCAAAATGATTGAGGAGGTGGTTTATGGCAGCCGTTGAGGAAAAGGTCAAAAAGATTATCTGCGATCAGTTGAACGTCCCCGAAGAGGAGGTGGTGTTGGATGCCTCGTTTGTGGACGATCTCGGTGCCGATTCGCTCGATCAGGTCGAGCTGATCATGGCCATAGAGGAAGAGTTCGACATCTCCATCCCCGACGAGGATGCGGAGAAGATCAGGACCGTTCAGGACGCGGTCAGTTACATAAAGAAAGCCATAGGGGCCTAATTCCTCGCTGGTTATCGCCGCCCAGGCGTCCTCTGATTTCCTGAGCAGGGGGCCGTGGGCCGGGTCAGGTTTTTCCCTCCGCGCGGTTGATGCGAATATGCCCTTGAGCGGCCATCTAGGCGGAGGGAAGAAGCGTTTCCGGTCTTTGCCTTGGGCCGCTTTTCTGAACAAGGAGTCATAAAATGACCAGAAGGGTAGTGGTTACCGGCGTCGGCATGGTCTCCCCTTTGGGGACCGGCGTTCAGAAGAACTGGGAGGCGGCCTGCGCGGGGCGGTCCGGCATTGGCCCGATCACCAAGTTTGATGTCTCGGACTTTCCGTGTCAGATCGCAGGAGAAGTAAAGGATTTCAATCCCGAAGATTTCATGGACAAGCAGCAGATCCGGCGCTTCGATGTGTTCATTCACTATGCCGTTGCGTCGGCACGGATGGCCATGGAGGATTCGGGGTTGAAAATCGATGAGTGCCAACGCCCACAGGGTGGGTTGCATCACGGGTTCGGGTCTCGGCGGTCTGACGATGCTCGAGCACTATCACAGTGTGCTGCTCGAAAAGGGTCAGCGGAAGATCAGCCCGTTTTTCATTCCCGGTATCATCGCCAACATGGCTCCGGGTCAAATCGCCATTGAGTTTGGCGCCAAGGGCCCCAACCTTTCCATTGAAACCGCTTGCGCGGCAAGTGCCCATGCCGTGGGAGAGGCCTTTCGCTACATCCGTGAGGGGATCGCCGACGCCATGATCACCGGGGGCGCTGAAGCGGTGGTGACCCCCCTGGCGCTTGGGGGCTTCTGTTCCATGAGGGCCCTTTCGACGCGAAACCACGAACCCCAGAAGGCCTCACGCCCTTTTGATTTGGACCGGGACGGATTTGTGATGGGGGAGGGCGCCGGCATTCTTGTCCTCGAAGCGTTGGAGCAGGCCCTCAAGAGGGGTGCCAATATCTACGCAGAGGTGGTGGGTTACGGCCTGAGCGGAGATGCCTATCACGTGTCGGCCCCCGATCCCGAAGGCGAAGGGGCCATTTCCTGCATGAAAATGGCGCTGGATTATGCAGGCCTCAAACCCGAGGATGTGGACTACATCAACGCCCATGGAACCTCCACGAAATTGAATGATGCCTCCGAGTGTAAGGCGATCAAGGCGGTGTTCGGAGATCATGCCCACAAGCTTGCCGTAAGCTCCACAAAATCCATGACAGGGCACCTTCTCGGCGGGGCCGGGGGTGTGGAGGCGATCTTCACGGTCCTTGACCTTGAAGCACGGTCTCATACCGCCCACCATCAACTATGAAACGGTTGATCCTGACTGCGACCTGGACTGTGTGCCGAACGTCGCAAGAAAGGCCGAGATAGGGCTGCCATGTCCAATTCCTTCGGATTCGGCGGAACCAACGCAACCCTGTTGTTCAAGCCCTTTGGCCGCGAGTGATTGGAGAGGGGCGAGACATCTCCATCGTACCACGAGCAGTGGGCAAGGGGATCATGTGAAAGACATCGCTTTGCGCGATTTTGACCCTGAGGTTTACGGCGCGATCCGGAAGGAGGTGGACCGGGAGAGGAATTCTCTGGTCATGATCGCCTCTGAAAACTACGCCAGCCGGGCCGTGATCGAGGCGCAGGCCTCTCTCATGACGAACAAGTACGCGGAGGGGTATCCTGGGTCGCGCTACTACGGTGGGTGCGAGTATGTGGATGTCGTGGAGCGGCTCGCGGTGGAGCGTGCCAGGAAGCTTTTTGGCGCCCAGTATGCGAACGTTCAGCCCCACTCAGGCTCGCAGGCCAACATGGCGGTCTACATGGCCTTCCTCGAACCGGGGGATGTGATCCTGGGGATGGACCTCTCCCATGGCGGTCACCTTACCCACGGGAGCCCGGTCAATTTTTCAGGGAAGCTCTACCGTGCCGTCTTTTATGGGATTGACGAGAAGACCCACCGGATCGACTACGAAGGCGCGAGGGCGCTCGCGAAAATGCACAAGCCAAAGCTCATCATCGCCGGGGCGAGCGCCTATCCACGGGTGATCGACTTCCATGCGCTACGGGACATCGCCGGCGAGTCGGGCGCCTTCTTGATGGCGGACATGGCCCACATCGCAGGATTGGTTGCGGTGAACCTCCATCCGTCCCCCGTGGGGGTGGCGGATTTCGTGACGACCACGACCCACAAGACCCTCAGGGGCCCAAGGGGCGGCATGATCCTGGCGGAGGAAAAATACGGCGCAAGGCTCGACAAGGGGGTATTCCCCGGCATTCAGGGGGGGCCGCTCATGCACGTCGTGGCCGCGAAGGCGGTGGCCCTGGAGGAGGCCCTGAGGCCCGATTTCAAGGACTACCAGAAACAGGTGGTGTTAAACGCCCGCGTCCTGTCCGAAGCGCTCATGGGGCACGGTTTTGATCTGGTCACGGGCGGGACAGACAATCATCTACTCCTGATGGACCTCACCCGCCGCAATCTCACCGGTCTTGAAGCTGAGCGGGCCCTGGGAAGATCCGGAATCGTCGCCAACAAGAACGCCGTGCCGGGTGACCGCCAAGGCCCCAGGATCACGAGCGGGCTACGGCTTGGGACACCCGCGTTGACCACAAGGGGGATGAAAGAGGAGGAGATGGAGATCGTGGCCGGCCTGATCCGGGACGTGCTCGATGGGCCGACCGATGAGGCGAGGTTGGATGGGGTGAAGAGAGGGGTTCTCGAACTTTGCCGTCGTTTCCCCGTTTATAAGCATCTGAATGGGGAGATCTGATGCCAAGGCCCTCCTGGCCCGAGTACTTCATGGGCATCGCTGGAATGGTCGCGGCGAGATCCACGTGTCTAAGGCGGCATGTGGGCGCCATTTTGGTGAAAGAAAGGCGGATCCTGGCCACGGGGTACAACGGTGCCCCCTCCGGCGTGAGACACTGCGACGAAGTGGGTTGCCTGCGGCAAGACAACTCCGTGCCCTCCGGCACGCGCCATGAGCTCTGCAGAGGGCTTCACGCGGAGCAGAACGCTATTATCCAGGCGGCCTATCACGGTATTCCCATCACCGGGTCAACCCTTTACTGCACGAACAAGCCTTGCGTGATCTGCTCCAAGATGCTCATCAATGCGGGCATCAGGACGATCTACCATGATCAGGGCTACGATGATCCACTGGCGGACCAGATGTTGGAAGAGGCCGGTGTCGAAATACTGAGGTTGAGCATTTGAAATGTCCCTACTGCTCAAGGATTAACAACAAGGTCATCGACTCGCGTCTGAGCAAAGACGGGAGAATGATCCGTCGGCGAAGGGAGTGCGTGGAATGCGAGCGCAGATTCACCACCTACGAAAGGCTTGAGGATTCTCTCCCGATGGTGGTGAAGAAGGACGGCAGGCGGGAGCCTTTTGACCGCGAAAAGATCATTTCCGGGATCCGGAAGTCATGCCAGAAGCGGCCGATCAGCATGACTCAGATTGAAGAGTTCGCCGATGCCCTGGAGCTTCACTTTCAGGACCTGGGCAAGAAAGAAATTGAAGGCTCGGAGATCGGGGAGAGAGTTATGAACAGGCTCAGGGAATGGGATGAAGTGGCCTATGTTCGGTTTGCCTCGGTATACCGGCAGTTTCGGGACCTCAATGAGTTCATGGCTGAGCTGGA
Organism: uncultured delta proteobacterium; assembly: GCA_963699845.1. Classification (GTDB taxonomy): domain Bacteria; phylum Desulfobacterota; class DSM-4660; order Desulfatiglandales; family Desulfatiglandaceae; genus CAWHLE01. The sequence continues at coordinate 71,728 of CAVOVO010000008.1, read as the reverse complement.
AGAGATCTTGAAATCCAGGAAAGAAAAGGAAAACCATTAGATCCAATACCGTCCGCGCGTCCTATCCTTTCTTTTCGGAGTGATTCCCGGTCCCGGTCTTCACTTCCCGATCGAATCCTGAACCGGCTTAGGTTCAATCCCCTCTGGGGGTCTCTTGGAAGATCAAGACGTTGCATATATGAAGCTGGCCCTGCAACAGGCACGGAAAGGGCTTGGACGGACGTCGCCCAACCCCGCGGTCGGGGCAGTGGTCGTGAAGGATGGCCGGGTGATTGCCGCCGGGCACCACAGGAAGGCGGGCGCGCCCCACGCGGAGGTCGATGCCCTGGCCAAGCTCGACGGGTATGCGCCGGGTGCGACGCTTTATGTGACGCTTGAGCCCTGCAATCACCACGGGCGGACGCCCCCCTGCACTGAGGCCATCCTGAAAAGCGGCATCCAACGGGTCGTGGTGGGGATGAAGGACCCCAATCCCAGTGTCAGAGGCGGGGGCATTGCGAATCTTTCGCAGATGGGCGTGGCGTTGAGGGTTGGGGTTCTTGAAAAGGAATGCGCGCGGATGAACGAGGCCTTCATTCGGTTTGTGACCTCCAATCGACCGTTCGTCATTCTCAAGTCCGCATTGACCCTCGACGGGTGGACGGCCACGCGTTCAAATCATTCCGCGTGGATCACCAATGAACGGTCCAGGGGTTTTGTCCACAAGATGCGGGACCGTGTGGATGCCATCCTGGTCGGTGTGGGCACGGTCTTGTGCGACAACCCTTCCCTGACGACACGGCTCAAGGGGCGCAAGGGCAGAAATCCCATCCGAATCGTCGTGGACACCCATCTCAGGACACCCTTTGCCGCCCAGGTGGTCCGTCCAGACCCATTGGCCCCCACGGTTCTCGTGGCAGGCGAACGAGCAGATCCAGGGCAAGCCGCCATCTTCGAAGAGAGGGGGGTCCAAGTCATCCGGTGTCGGGAGGTTTCCGGGAGGATTGACTTGGTGGCCCTTATGGATATATTGGGAAAGATGTCGATCATGAGTGTCCTCGTGGAAGGAGGCGCTTCACTGGTCTGGTCCCTGCTTCGGGAACAACTGGTCGACAAGTTTTATCTCTTCGTTGCGCCCAAAATCCTTGGCGGAAACGACGGAATCCCTTTGGCGAGGGGCCGGGGTCCTGAAAGGATGGATGAATGTTTGCGCTTGACCGAGATTGAGCGCAAACGATTTGGAGAGGACACGTTGATCGTGGGGTACCCGAGCCACCATTGGGACAATGGTCCGAGCGGTGCGGGATCGGAAGGAGCGTCACGTTAAATGTTTACCGGTCTCGTGGAAGGCGTTGGCAGGATCAAGACGATCCAGCGTAGGCAGGGAGAGATGCAGTTGATGATCCTGCCGCCTTTCCCGGCGTCGGCGTGCCGCGTGGGAGACAGTATCGCCGTAGACGGGGTTTGTCTCACGGTGACCAACCTGGCCGGAGAGCTTTTTTCCGCTGACGTATCGGGGGAGACGCTTTCTCGAAGCACCATCGGCTTGTTGAAACAGGACGACGTGGTGAACCTGGAGCGGGCCCTGAAGGTTTCGGATCGCCTCGGCGGCCATCTGGTCACCGGTCACGTGGACGGTATCGGAAAGATCCTTCAGAAAGAACGACGCCAGCGATCGTGGTTTCTTAAAATCGGGATCGATCGATCACTGTCCCGCTACACCATCGAAAAGGGCTCCGTTGCCGTTGACGGTGTCAGTCTCACCATCAATCACTGCGGGGAACGGTATTTCGAGGTCAACATCATCCCTCACACCACGGCCGAGACCACGTTGCAGCGGAAAAAGGTCGGCGATCTGGTCAACATCGAGACGGACATGGTCGCCAAGTACGTTGAGAAATTCGTCAAAGGGCAGGGAAATGAGGAAAACAAATCGACCATTAGTATGGACACCCTGAGAAAGCACGGGTTCGAGGATTAGAATGCCAATTTCAAGCATTGAAGACGTATTGGAAGATTTGAAACAGGGGAAGATGATCATCCTTGTCGACGACGAGGATCGGGAAAACGAAGGGGACCTGACGATCGCGGCCGAGAAGGTGACGCCCGAAGCCATCAACTTCATGGCAAGATACGGGCGGGGTCTGATTTGCCTGGCGCTGAGCCCCGATATCGTGGAGCAATTGCGCTCTGCCTCTGATGGTCTACGACAATCGTTCACCCTTCAAGACCGCCTTCACAGTCTCCGTGGAGGCCAGAACGGGCGTGACGACCGGGATTTCGGCCGCCGACCGGGCCCACACGATTCTGACGGCTGTCGCCGATGACGCGAAACCCGAAGACCTGGTCATGCCCGGCCACGTCTTTCCCCTCCGGGCCCGACGCGGTGGCGTGCTTTTCAGGACCGGGCAGACCGAAGGCTCTGTGGACCTGGCGCGGCTGGCCGGTCTGAAGCCGGCAGGCGGTCATCTGCGAAGTCATGAATGATGACGGGACCATGGCGCGGATGCCCGACCTCGAGCGATTTGCCGAAAAGCACGGCATGAAGATCGCCACCGTGGCTGACATCATCGCCTACCGAATGCGGAACGAGTCCTTTGTTCACAAGGCGGCCGAGACGATCCTTCCGACGCCATTCGGTGAATTCAAGGCCATGGCTTTCGTCAACGACATCGATGACTACGAACATCTGGCCCTTGTCAAGGGGGAGATCGACCCTGAAAAGGAGGTCCTGGTTCGGGTCCATTCCGAATGTCTGACCGGTGATGTGTTCGGATCCTACCGCTGCGACTGTGGGGAGCAGCTGCAGAAGGCCATGGCCATGGTGCAGCAGGAGGGCCTGGGCGTCATCCTTTACCTCCAGCAAGAGGGCCGCGGCATCGGGTTGGCCAACAAACTGAAGGCCTACGCCCTGCAGGACCAGGGCCTTGACACGGTTGAGGCCAATGAAGAGCTCGGGTTCAAGGCGGACCTGAGAGACTATGGCGTGGGGGCCCAGATCCTGGTTGCCTTGGGCGTTCGGAAAATGAGGCTCATTACCAACAACCCGAAGAAGATGATCGGTCTCGAAGGGTATGGCTTGAAGGTCACGGACCGCGTGCCCATCGAAACCGAGCCCAAACCCGAGAACCTCAAATATCTTCTCACCAAGTGCCAGAAGCTTGGGCACCTCATCAAAATAAAGGGGCTCGAAGAGAGCCGAATGCAGGCCATCGTTGCTGCGCGTGTGATTGACATCGAAACTGTGAGGACCACTTATTCCGTCTGTCAGTGAAGACATCGGAACTTGGTTGCGACAGATGAAAAGGAGGGGAGTTATGCCCAAGGTCTTGGAAGGAAAGCTATCGGCCGAAGGGTGTCGGTTCGCGATCATCGTGAGCCGGTTCAACGATTTTGTGAGCTCAAGGCTGGTGGAAGGTGCCATGGATGCACTGATCCGACACGGCGCAGACGATCAGGCGGTGGTTTTGGCCAGGGTGCCCGGGGCCTTTGAGATTCCTCTGGTGGCCAAACGGCTCGCGGAAACGGGCCGCTATGATGCCGTCATCTGTCTGGGTGCGGTGATCAGGGGATCCACCCCCCATTTCGACTATGTGGCGGCGGAGGTTTCCAAGGGAATTGCATCCGTGTCCCTTGAGACGAAAGTCCCGGTGACCTTCGGTGTGCTCACGACCGACAACCTCGAGCAGGCCATTGAACGGGCGGGCTCCAAATCGGGCAACAAGGGTTGGGAGGCGGCCATGGCTGCCATCGAGATGGTCAACCTTTTTAAGACAATGGAGTGAGCACGCAACCAGGTTCGCATTTTTTGGGGATTTGTATTCGTTGTGGGCCCCGTGGCTGGCTCCAAATGTAGTGAATCGCTCAACTTGGGTTCCAATGGTTGACAATGGGTCTGAGACGACGAGCGCGGGAACTGGCCATCCAGGTCCTTTTTCATTTGGAGTTTACTCCGGGTGACCCGAAGAGGGCATTCGATCTGATTTGTGCGAACTTTCCGGTGCGGGAGTCCCTGAAGGACTTTGCACTGGTCCTGATTCTGGGCGTGAGTGAACAAAAGGGGCTCTTGGACCGCGTGATTCGAAAGGCGTCCAGGAATTGGCGTGTGGAGAGGATGTCGAAGCTGGACATCTCCATCCTGCGGGTCGCCGCCTACGAGATCCTTTTCATGGAGGATATCCCTCCCAAGGTATCCATCAACGAGGCGGTGGAACTGGCAAAGCGATACGGCTCCGAGGAGTCCAGCAGTTTCATCAACGGCGTGCTGGATCACATTTACAGCGACACCTACGGTGCCGAGCGGAGCCATGCGGACCATGCCGATGGAAAACGGGGCTTGCCGCTTGAGGGCAGCATGCCTTCGGATGGATCGGAGCCGGAGAAGGAGACTTCCATCTGAGAGGGGTCTCCGAACGCACGGGTCTGTGAAAGGGTGTGAACGATATCCAGTCAAGAAGGTGTGGAATGACGAAGTATAACCCTCAAGAGATTGAGACGAAGTGGCAGGAACACTGGGAAGAGAAGGGACTGTTCAAGGTTACCGAAGACCCGGCCAAGGAAAAATATTACCTCCTGGAGATGTTTCCCTATCCTTCGGGAAAGATCCATATGGGGCATGTGCGCAACTACACCATCGGGGATGTGGTTGCGAGATACAAGAGGATGTGTGGCAAGAATGTGCTCCATCCCATGGGATGGGACGCCTTTGGGCTGCCCGCAGAAAATGCGGCCATTGAAAACAAGACCCATCCTGCCCGATGGACCTATCGAGAACATCGAGGCCATGAAGGCCCAGCTGAAGAGGATGGGTTTCAGCTACGACTGGGACCGTGAACTGGCCACCTGTGATCCGGACTATTACCGGTGGGAGCAGCTCGTATTCCTGAAGATGTATGAGAAGGGGCTGGCCTACAAGAAAAGGACCATGTGAACTGGTGTGAGAAGTGCCAGACCGTTCTTGCCAACGAACAGGTCGAAAACGGTTGCTGCTGGCGCCACACGGACCAGGAAGTCATCCATCAAGGAGATGGATAGCTGGTTTTTGAAGATCACGGACTATGCCGAAGAGATCCTGGAGTATTGCGACAATCTTGCCGGGTGGCCCGAACGGGTCCTGACCATGCAGAAAAACTGGATCGGAAAGAGCTACGGCGCCATCATTCGTTTTCCTCTGGTGGGTTCCGATGAGGTGATCGAGGTCTTCACGACCCGGCAGGACACGCTTTATGGTGCCACTTTTCTTTGCTTTGCGCCGGAGCATCCGATGGTGAAGGACATGGTGAAGGGGCTTCCCCAGGAAGAGGAGGTGCTGGCGTTTATCGAGCAGGACCCTCAAGGTGGACAGCTACATGCGGACGGCTGATTTCACCGTCAAGGAAGGCGTTTTTACGGGAAGATACTGCCTCAATCCGGTCACGGAAGAAAAGATACCCATCTATGTGGCCAATTTTGTGCTTTTCGATTACGGGACCGGGGCCATCATGGCCGTTCCCACCCACGATCAGAGGGATTTCGAATTTGCAAAAAAGTACGACCTTCCGCTGAGGGTGGTCATCAAGCCCGTCGGACCGGGACCTGGATGAAGAGGCCATGACAGAGGCCTACGTGGGCGAGGGGATCCTGGTGAATTCCGGCCCTTTCAACGGCCAGCGCAACCTGGAGGCGCTGGACAGTAATCGCCGAATACCTGGAATCGAAGAGGCTTGGGGCACAAGACCGTCAATTATCGGATGAGGGACTGGGGCATCTCCCGGCAGACGCTACTGGGGCGCCCCCATTCCGATCATCTACTGCGACAAGTGCGGGACCGTTCCGGTTCCCGAGGAGGACCTCCCGGTCGTCCTTCCCCTTGGATCTGGACATGAGGCCCAACGGTGGATCGCCTCTCCCCTTTGAGCCATCCTTTTATGAGACCCCCTGCCCCAGATGCAGTGGAAAGGCCAGGCGGGAAACGGACACCATGGATACCTTTGTGGAGTCGTCCTGGTATTTTGATCGGTATGCCTGCCCGGACTACGAGCGAGGGGCCTCTCGATCAGCGAGCGGGTGGATTACTGGATGCCCGTGGATCAGTACATCGGAGGGATCGAGCATGCCATCCTCCACCTCCTCTATTCACGGTTTTATACCCGGGTGCTTCAGGGATTTCGGCTATCTGAAAGTGAGCGAACCCTTTACCAATCTCTTGACCCAGGGGATGGTCTGCAAAGAGACCCAGGAATGCCCGACACACGGCTACCTCTATCCCAAAGAGGTCGGGGAGGGTCGTTGTGTCCGCTGCGGGTCGGAGGTCATCACGGGCAACACCGTCAAGATGTCCAAGTCCAAGAAGAAATGTGGTGGATCCACAGGACCTGATCGATCAATATGGCGCGGATACGGTTCGGATGTTCTGCCTTTTTGCCTCCCCGCCGGAAAGGGACCTGGAGTGGAGCGATCAGGGCGTTGAAGGGTGCTTACAGGTTTCTGAATCGTGTCTGGCGGCTGGTGGTTGACAACCTGAAGGAGATCCTGGAGGCCCCCGTCTATGATCCGGGCGGCGATCTGGATCCTGAATTGAAGACGCTTCATCGAAAGACCCATGAGACCATCAAACGTGTCACGCGTGACATCGAGGACCGGTTTCACTTCAACACGGCCATCGCCGCGGTCATGGAACTGGTCAATGACGTGAATCGCCTGTTGAGCTGCCGAGAGACAGAAAGACACGGTGCTGTGGTCTGTGGTCAGGGAGGCGGTGGAGACGATCATCACGCTTCTTTCTCCGGTTGTGCCCCACATCGCCGATGAGCTCTGGAATATGATCGGTCACCCGGAGTGCCTCCTGGAGGTCTCCTGGCCGGCTTTCCGGCCGGAGGCCCTGGAGGTGGAAAGCCAGGTCGTTGTCGTGCAGGTGAACGGAAAGGTGAGAAGCCGGATAGAGCTGCCCGTGTCCCTGAGCGAGGAAGAGATCGAGGCACGGGCGCTGGCAGATGAACGGGTCTACGATTTATTGAGGGAAAACCCCTGAAGAAGGTGATCGTGGTTCAGAGGAAACTGGTCAATGTGGTGGTGTAAAGCAGCCCAAGCCCTGCCGGTCCGTGAATAGATCCTTCCGGACGGAGATGGCATGACAGCGGGAACTGGGGCGTGTGATCAAATCGGCCGCAAGCGGTGTCGCATGGTCCTGGGTGGTGCTTTGCGTTTTTCTGCTTGTGTTTTCCCGTTGCGGCTACAGAGTTCAGCCCGTGGGCCGCCCGGTTGGCATCGAAATCGAGAGTCTTGCCATCCCCATGGTGGAGAGCACCTCCTCGATGGCGGGTTTCGAGGGCGATTTCACCAGGATGATTCGGCAGGAATTTCTCAGCCACTCAAGGGTGCCTCTCGTGTCGAGGGAGGAGGCTGCAATGGTCCTGTTAGGGCGGGTCCATACCATCAAGACTGATCCGCTGGGCTACAGCCTCTCCGTTTCGAACAATTACCCGGTGACAAGCAGCCGTTGGCTGACCATGAGATTGGAAGCGAAACTGGTGGACCGGCGCACCGGAAAGACCATCTGGACGGAAAAGGACCTGGAAGAGAAGACCTCCTTTCAGGTGGGGGAGGACCCTCTCGTCAACCGCTACAACGAACGACAGGCGCTCGAGGAAAACGCCAGACGTCTGGCCAAGCGGATCTACCTCAAGACCATGGAACGATTCTGACGATGGCAGGGCCCCGCCAAAGGATGTTCTGTCAATGGCCATCAGCGAAGGTGGAGGAGCCTTTCTATCTCTTCCACGGGGAATGCGACTTCCTCATGGAACAAGCCGTCGAGAGGCTTTGTCGAAGCCTTCTTGCGCCAGGGAACCGAGTCCTTCAACCTCCACACCTTCTACGGTGGGAAGCAGAGCGTGTCGGAGACCACGGACACCGGGAGAATCATCGAAACCGCCCAGTCCTTGCCCTTCATGTCGGAACGCAGGGTGATCGTGGTCAGGCGAACAGAGGCATATCCCGCGTCGGCCCTGGCGACGCTCATCCCCTATCTCCAGGATCCCTGCCCCACGACCTGTCTCGATTTTCGTGTGCGCAAAGGCGGACTTCAGGAACAAGTTCTATACATTCATAAGGGATGCGGGCAAGGCCATCCAATTCAAGAACCCCTCGGAAAGGGATATGGTCCCCTGGCTCATGCAGACCGCCAAATCGTTGGGGCTCAAGGATCACGCACCGGGGCTGTGCCTACCTCTCATGAGATGGTCGGCAGCCGACTGCGTGACCTGTACAACGAGCTCGAAAAACTCCATGTCCGATATGGGACGGATCAGGTGGACGTGGAACAGGTCAGAGAGCTCGGAGTGAGCAGCCGGACTTACACGATCTTCGATCTGGTCGAACAGATATCAAAGAAACGGGCTGCCGAGTCCCTGAAATTGTTAAACCGGTTTCTGGAAGAGGAGGGCAGAGACGGGTGGATGCGGATCCTTGGCATGCTGGGCCGGGAGATCCGGTTGCTGTGGCAGGCCAAATCCATCATGGAGGCGGGCGGCAAGAGTCCCGGATGTGATCCAGAGACTCGGCCTCCCGGGGTTTGTGGCACAGAAGGTTTGTGAGCGGTCGAAACGATGGGACGAGGCGGGCTGCGCCATGCCCTTCAACTGCTCTACGAAGCCGACGGGTTGGTGAAGACAGGGTCCGACCCGCTCGCTGGTGCTGGAGACCCTGGTCATCGGTTTCTGCAGATGAACCGGATCAAGACGCCGAAAGCCCATTGACCTGTTTGTAAAGACGGGATATTTTGCGAGCCGCCTTTTTCTTGTGAATCGTCTTCTTTGCAGCGGTCTTTTGGAGAAGGGAAACGGCCTCTGAGAGCTTCTGGGTCGCCTGTTCAGCGGACTTGTCAGAAACTGCGGCAAGCACCTGCTTCACCACATTCTTGACCCTCGTCTTACGGGCCTTGTTTCTCATTCTCCTGACTTCATTCTGTCTGGCTCTCTTGAGCGCAGATTTATGATTGGCCAACGCAATGCCTCCTCTGTAAGAAAATGTTATAAAAATATTTTTATAATCGCCAGCGACACGCTCCGTCAAGGATTTTTTTCCAGGGAAGGGAAAGATACCGCAGGGCGGTAAGGCGCCAACGGCCGCCAATCCTTAACCCCAGAGGTTCTGAACATTATTCCGGCGCGCTTTCTTTTTGAGGAAAAGGGGGTGGTTTTGGCGCTTGAAAATGCAGCAGTCCTCTGGTAATAATACCTATGCAAACCACTTTTTCCTCCGTCGACATCGGAAGCCACACCGCCAGAGTCCTCATTGCCCAAGTCCGGGGCCCGGAGCGGCCCCTCGAAAAAGAACTCACCCGCTGGCGAAGATTATGAACCCGGAAGAAGAGCTTCGAACACCCGGCCTGCGTTCTGAGCCTGGATCCTTCGATGAACCCGGGCCGAAGATCCTCCATGAAGGCGCGATCGAACGGACGCGTCTTGAGGAGAGACTGGCTGAATGGGCGCTCGACCGGGGAAGAGGGCCCGTGATGATCGCCGGGACCCTTTTGATCCTGTCGATTCTCCATTTTTTCCGCATGAACAAAGTCATTGTCAGCATGTCTGACTTGCTTGAAGGAATTCTGCTCGACGCTATTGAAGGAGGGCGACATGGCAGGGACTAACCTCGAATATGGATTCACCTTTGACGACCTTCTCTTGGTACCGGCCTACTCATCGATTCTGCCCCACCAAGTCGATGTGCGCACCAGGCTATCGAGGAACATCCATCTCAACATCCCCATCGTGAGCGCCGCCATGGACACCGTGACCGAGGCCGCGACGGCCATTACCATGGCCAGGCAGGGAGGCCTGGGATTCATTCACAAGAACATGTCCATCGAGCGGCAGGCCCTTGAGGTTGAAAAGGTCAAGAAATCAGAGAGCGGCATGATCATTGACCCCATTACCATCGCGCCTGACCGGAAGATATCCGACGTCTTGAAGATAATGAAAGAACACAGAGATTTCCGGCGTGCCGGTGGTCAGGGATGGAAGCCTCGTGGGCATCATCACGAACCGCGATCTGAGGTTCGAAACGAACCTCGATCAGAAGGTGGATGCGGTGATGACCAAGGAGAACCTGGCCACGGCCAAAATGGGGATCACCCTGGAGGAGTCCAAGGCCATCCTTCATGAACGACGCATCGAGAAACTGCTTGTCGTGGACGACGAAGGAAAATTGCTCGGCCTCATCACCATCAAGGACATCGAAAAGATCAAACAGTACCCGAATTCATGCAAGGACGGATTTGGGCGGCTTCGGGTCGGCGCGGCGGTCGGCGTCGGGGCCGACACCGAAGAGCGGGTCCGCAGGCTGGTCAGCGCGAAGGTGGATGTCCTGGCCGTGGATACGGCACACGGCCACACGGAGAAGGTCGTCCAGACCGTGAAGGCCATCAAGCGGGAGTTCCCGGAGCTCGAGCTGATCGCAGGCAACGTGGCCACGGCCGATGGGACCATTGCCCTCATTGAGGCGGGCGTGGATGGGGTGAAGGTGGGCGTGGGTCCCGGTTCCATCTGCACGACCCGGGTGGTGGCCGGCGTGGGGGTCCCGCAAATGACAGCCATCATGAACTGCGCGGCCGAGGCCAAGAAGCACCATGTCCCTGTGATCGCCGACGGCGGGATCAAATACTCGGGTGATGTGACCAAGGCCCTGGCCGGGCGGGGCCGATTGCGTCATGATCGGTGGCCTCTTCGCTGGGACGGATGAGAGCCCCGGTGAGACCATCCTTTTTCAAGGAAGAAGCTACAAGGTCTATCGCGGCATGGGATCATTGGAGGCCATGAGGGAGGGCAGCAAAGATCGCTATTTTCAAGAGGATACGGATTCCGAGAAAAAGCTGGTGCCGGAAGGCATTGTTGGCCGCGTGCCCTATCGTGGACCGCTGGCAGACACCCTTTACCAATTGGTCGGGGGGGTGAGCTCCGGAATGGGGTATCTGGGGTGCAGAGACATCGAAACGCTTCAGGCAAATCCGAACTTTCTGAGGATCACGCCGGCGGGGCTCAGGGAAAGCCATGTCCATGACGTGATCATCATCAAAGAGGCTCCCAACTACCGTATGGAATGAACGTCGTTGACCCGCCGCGGCGGATCGCAGAGGATGTATGACAGAAAGCCCTTATAAACAGAAGATTCTGATTCTCGATTTTGGATCTCAGTACACTCAGCTCATCGCCAGAAGGATTCGAGAGGCGCAGGTCTATTGCGAGATCCATCCGTTCAGTCTCGACATGGCGGCCATCAGCGCGTTCGCGCCCAAAGGGATCATTCTCAGCGGTGGACCAGCCAGCATCTACGACACGGGCGCGCCCATGGCCAACGCGGCCATCCTCGATCTGGATGTCCCCGTGCTCGGTATCTGCTATGGGATGCAGTTCTTGACACACGTTTTTGGGGGCAGTGTGGCCAAGGCCAGCGATCGAGAGTATGGCAACGCCCTCATTCGGGTTGAGGACGACGGCGATCTCCTTCATGGTCTGGGCAAGCCGGAAGGGGAGACGGTCTGGATGAGCCACGGCGATCGGATCGAACGCATGCCGGAGGGTTTCGCTGCGCTCGCGGGCAGCAGGAACAGCCCCGTGGCCGCCATGGCGGATGCTTCGAGACGCATTTTTGGTGTTCAGTTTCATCCTGAAGTGATTCACACCCCCGGAGGGCAGAAAATCCTCGAAAATTTTGTGTACCGGATCTGCGGGTGCGCCCCCACCTGGACCATGAGCTCTTTCGTTCGAAGAACCATCGATCATCTGAGAGAGGCGATCGGTGAGGACCGGGTCATTTGCGGCCTTTCGGGAGGTGTGGATTCCTCAGTCACGGCCGTCCTCCTCCACGAGGCCGTGGGGAATCAACTTTCCTGCATCTTCGTGGACAACGGGCTTCTGAGGAGAGACGAAGCCCGGGAAGTGATGGAGCTCTTTCAGGAGCGATTCGGCATGGATCTTCATCTCGTGGATGCATCTTCCACATTTCTGAAAGAATTGAAGGGAGTCACGGACCCGGAGAGGAAGAGAAAGATCATCGGGAAAGAGTTCATTGTCGTTTTCGAAAAAAAGGCAAAAGAGCTCGGGCGCGCCAAGTATCTGGCCCAGGGAACCCTGTACCCCGATGTCATCGAGAGCGTGTCATTCAAAGGGCCTTCGGCAACGATCAAGACGCATCACAATGTGGGTGGGCTCCCGGCCGTGATGAAGCTCAAACTGGTCGAGCCGCTCAGGGAGCTTTTCAAAGATGAAGTCCGCCGGGTGGGATTCGAGCTCGGACTGCCGAGGGAGCTCGTCATGCGCCAGCCTTTCCCAGGGCCGGGTCTTGCCGTTCGGATCCTGGGCGAGGTGACCCAGGAACGGCTGGAGGTCCTTCGGTCGGCCGACGCCATTGTCCTGGATGAGATCAGAAAAGCAGGTCTTTATGAGAAGGTCTGGCAGGCCTTTGCCGTCCTTCTCCCGGTCAGGACCGTGGGGGTGATGGGGGATGAAAGGACCTATGAAAACGCGATGGCCATTCGGATCGTGGACAGTCTGGATGCCATGACGGCCGACTGGACACGGGTTTCCTATGAAATTCTGGCAGCCATGTCCAATCGGATCATCAACAGCGTCAAAGGCGTCAATCGGGTCGTCTATGACATCTCATCCAAGCCGCCCGGCACGATTGAGTGGGAGTGAAGCGAACCGCTGGGCCTGCGGCCGGCAAAAAAAGCCCCCGGGCTGAAAGGAGGTGAAAAAGCCCGGAGGCTGGACGATAGGGAGGGTTTTTCCTATCTAGATTTAAGATAATTCACATTAAAAGTTCGTCAACATCTGCCCTTGCACCCCGATCGAAACTTCCAGTGGCGCCAGCTGCACGATCTCGCGCTAGGTTGAGTCGATTCCTTGCCACCCGGGTTTCAGGTTTAAAGAAGCGATCTTTCACCGCACACAATTATGCCTTTACGTAGGTGCCCTTTTGCTCGCTCTTGATGATGCCCCTTTTCCTCAGCTTGTAGATGTTGTCCCGGATCTTCTGGTTGTTGAAGCCCGTCTTTTCCTTGATCTGTGCTGTAGTGACCCCATTTTTTGCGCCTGATACGATCTCATAGACCGTGTCGGCGGCCGATTTCGCCGAGCGTTTCGCCCTCGGCTGAACCGTCTTCACCGCAGCCTTTGCCCTCTTTGGCTTTGCTGCGGTTGCCTTGGCTTTTGCCCTCGGTTTTCTCGCGACCTTTGGCTTCGCCGCCTTTTGGACCGTTGCCTTCTCGAGTTTGTCGAGCTTCTTCCCGAGCTTCTCAGCTTTTTGAGTCAGGGCTTTGAGACCCTTCAGCACGGCCTGAACATCCTTTTTCACCTGTTTCATCAATAAACACCTCCGTCAATTGTGGTTTAAAATGAAGTGCTACGCCTTTACGCCGCATTGCGAAAAACGACCTCCGATCAGTCGTTCTGATGAAGATCGCATCGCTCCCATGCTACAAACTATGTGCTATTAATAATGAATTCGGTTCAAAAGTCAAGAATAATTAACAAAAAAAAACGTAATCGGGCAGCACTGGGTGAAGTTTTTTCGCTCTAATCCCTATTGGGGTCAGTTCCCCGAAGCTTGCTTCGTTCAAGAATAGGGGTATTCCTTTTTGATACTCCGTAGCTTGCTGCGGGGTAGTTCATTGGTGACGCTTATCTCAGCGGGGATGGCTCAGACATCTTGAAGTGAGCTCCCGACGACCCTGTAATGGAGAAACACCGTATTGGGCCCGATTCGTCTCACCTCCAACAACTTCATCTCCATGGATATGTGGCTTTCGAACAGCGAAAGACCGCGCCCGAAAATCAGGGCCGACACGGTCACCATGACTTCATCGATAAGCCGCGCCTCTGCAAAGAGTGTGTTGACGATCGTGCCTCCGGCAAGGACCACCTCCGAAAAGCCCTCCTTTTCCAGGTCTGAAAGAATCTCGGCTGGGGGTTTGTCTGTGAATACCAGGTTGTCCCATCCGGTTTTTCTGGTTTGCTGACGGGTCATGATGACGTTTTTGCGGCCGGGAAGCGGCTTTCCCAGCGTGTCAAAGGTCCTTGAGCCCATGATGACTACCCCTGCCTCTTTGGAGACCTTTGCAAATAGGGCTTTGTCTTCCTTTTCGGTCCAGTCCGGGAAATGCGCCGTCGTCTTTGCAACTCTGCCATCCAGGGTCATCGCCATCATTAAGATCGTCTTCATAAACGGCCTCTTCATCGGTCCTTGAAAAGCCCCTCATCCTGTGAACGAAGGGTGTTCGGTACGTTTAAAGCGCAAGAAGCGATCGATCCTCAAATATGTGTGATTTAGACCATGTTCGGGCGCCGTGTCAATAGGCAGCGACTTTGTGAGTCCATCTTAAAGCCGATCTCCTACCTCCAGACAATCTGAAGGTCGATGCATCCGTGACCAATGGGCTCGGAGTTGTTTCCTGCAGGCCTTTAATGGTAAAATGGAGATGTTGTCTGTTTACTCCCTCTTTCAGGAGGTGAAACATGGCTATTATTTTCATTTCCAGGGGTTCTTACACCAGGGGCAGGGAGGTGGCCGAGAAAGTGGCCCAGAAACTTGGCTACCGGTGCCTTTCGAGGGAGGTGCTGCACAGGGCTTCTGAGGCGTTCAGCATCGAGGAGATAAAGCTGACCCGGGCCGTCGAAAACGCCCCCTCTTTCTTGAATCGATTGACACACGGCAGGAACAGGTACATCGGCTACATGCAGGCGGCGCTTTTCAACCAAGTGAAGGAGGACAACATGGTCTACCATGGTTTTGCCGGCCAGTACCTGGTCCGTGATCTGCCTTGGATTCTAAAGGTTAGGGTCAGCTCATCCATGGGAGACCGTTTGAGAATCGTCATGGACAGGGACGGTGTCTCACGCAGTCAGGCCATGGAGACCATCAGAAAGCTGGACGACGAAAGGCGAAAATGGGCACGCAAGCTCTATGGTATCGACCCATCCGATTCGACCCTGTATGATCTCGTGGTTCAAACCGACCCCATGAGCGTCGACGATGCGGTATCCATCCTTTGTGATGCGGCACAGATGAAGCCGTTTCAGATCACCCCTCAAAGCAAAGCGATTATGGAAGATTTCGCATTGGCGGCCCAGGTGAGGACGTACCTCACGGACCTCGGACCTAGTGTGAAAGTGTGCAGTCAGAACGGGATGATCTATGTGAGCTCAACAACACACGTGTCCGAAGACTCGCGCCTCGTTAAGCGGATCGGGATGATCGCGACGAAGGTTGCCGGACTGAAGGGAATCGAAATCGTGAGCGGAAAGGATGCGGAGCAGGCCGTATGCCTCCCGAGAGGGGACGAAAGACCATCCGAGGAGATGAATCCGATTTTTTTTACGGAACTGGGTTAACCATTTTGAGCGTTGCATGGTGCCTGCCCGTATGGATCATGCCTTCAACGGGGTGGGCCAATGCCATAGACTGCGACCGGGGCAATGCGTGAGCAATCATCGCGGTTTGCGCAGGGCCTCTGAGGAGCGCTATGCCGACCAAGATCAAGGTCCGACGTCAATGGCTTTGACAAGCGCTCTGCCTGCATCATAGGCCTCCGCCAAGCGCTCCGGGAATTGCAGCACATCGCCCTCGAAGTCGAGTCCTCGGTACAGCAGCGACTTCCATAATACCATGTCGAGCGCGTCGCACAAATAGCGGATGGTGAGAAGCGAACCGTCAAACAACCGTTTCCCCTTTGTCGCGCCCACTGAAATAAAAAGTCCCTTTCTTGTCGGTTGCCGCTTTCCGATTGGGGCGTTGTCAATCCAGTACTTCTTGACCCACCAGGACTGAAATCTATCAATAAACGCTTTGGTATGGGCGCTCACCCCGTAAAAAAAAATGGGCGAGGCCAAAATCATCCCACGTGCCTGGACCATCTGGTCATGAATCTGCTGAAAGTCGTCCTTTATCACGCAGCGCCCCGTTTCTTTGCATCCGTAGATTTCGAGGCAGGGCGAGATTTTCAGGTCCCGCAGCACCAGGTGCTCAACGTCCGCCCCTGCGTCCCGGGCGCCCTGAACCGACGCTGTCCAGGAGAAGGGCCGTATTTCCATTTCGTCGCGGACTGCCACATATGGCGATGATTTTGATCACGCTCGGCTCCTATCGCTTAAAATTGTTCCGTCATGGCAGATGGGTCCTGACCAGACGCGTTCAAGTGGGCATCACGTTTCACAACTCCGGGCCTCGCGGATGTCCTCCTCCGTAATTCCAAGGAGGTGAAAGATATGGGTGAGCCGTGCCCGTCCAAGGCTGGCATTGGCCACGCGTTGGAGCGATTTCTTCGCGTTGTAGGCAATGCCCAGGCCGGCCTGACCCAGCATGAGCGCGTCGTTGGCCCCGTCGCCAATGGCCACCGTCTGGTCCAGCGGGATTTTTTCGTTGCAGGCAACCTGGTTGACGAGCTTTGCCTTTTGCGTGGCGTCGATGATGGGGCCTTGAACGAGCCCCGTCAACACCCCGTCCCTTATGTCGAGACGATTTGCAAAGGCATAGTCCAGCCCAAGCCTTTCCTTAAGGGCTTGGGCGAAAAAGTCGAACCCTCCGGTGACGATGCCAAGCTTGTACCCGAGCCACTTGAGCGTCGTGACCAATTCCTCCGCGCCTTCCGAAAGGGGAATGTGCTCTCGGACATCGAGCAGGTCGCGAACCGTGAGCCCCTTCAGAAGGGCGACCCGTTGAATCAACGCCGACTCGAAATCGAGGTCCCCGCGCATGGCCTTTTCCGTGATCCTTGCCACTTCACGATGGACACCCGCCCTCCTGGCCATTTCATCGATGATTTCCATGTCGACAAGGGTGCTGTCCATGTCAAAAAAAACCAGACGCTTGTTCTTTCGGTAGGCCTCCATTTTTTGAAGGGACAGATCCATGTCCAATTCGCGGCTTTTCACCATGATCCGCTCTTTCAAGCGCGACAGATTTACGGCGCCGTTGACGTTGATGGTCATTTCAATGGATCGCGCCCCGTGGTGGGAGAGGCTCGATATGGTTTCGATGTTCGCGTCTTCCTCGCCCAGGATCTTGGACAACTCCCCAAGTGCTCGCGTGGAGCCGAAATGGGTGAGCACATAGAGGTTTTTCTGGTGAACGGCCTTGATCTCGTTTTGGGCAAAGAGTCTGAAGTTGAGTGTCAAATTAAGCCGGCTTGCCTCGTACAAGAGATCCTTGATGACGCTGTCCGCGGATTGCTTTGCCGTTGTCAGATCCAGAAGGAAGTAAAGCCCCAGCAGATTTTGCAGAGAGGCCTGCTCGATGTCCACCAACTCCACTTCGTGCTCCATCAGCACGCGGGTAAAAATCGCCGTAATACCCGGACGGTCCTGGCCCGAGACCGTGACCATGAGAAGATTCTTGTTTTCGTTCATAAATCGTTGCCTCCATGGTCTCCCATTTAGCACATTTCGGCCCTCAATGCATCTACAACATGGAGGGGATGAGATATGGGAGTCGTCCGCAGGTCGCTCGCCGGATCGCCGTCCATCCGCGCCCTTTCAGGGAACAAACAGATCGTCGAGCGGTTCGGGAAGCAGGCCGCTGGATGCCCCGAGCTCAAGGAGGCGCTTGATCGCAGCCTGGCCTTCAATGCCGAGGTCCAGCGTGTAAGGGTTTACGTAGAGGCGGATGTGCTCCCGCGTGACGGATTCATCCATCTCCTGGGCGTGCTGTCGCACATAGGCACGGGTCGCCTCGGGATGATCCATGGCAAAGGCGACGCTTTCACGGATGACCGACCGTACCTGCTGCGAAAGATGGCCCAGATCGCGGCGGAGGGCGATCCCACCAAGGGGGATGGGAAGACCCGTTTTTTCCTCCCACCACCTGCCGAGGTCCAGGAGCTCGACCAATCCATAGCGATGGAACGTGAATCTCCCTTCGTGAATGATCACACCGCAATCAAAGTCCCCCCTTGCCACGGCCGGCATGATCCGTTCGAACGGAAGGGGCTCGACGTCCGGTTTCGTTCCCAGAAAGAGCGAAAAGAGAAGGTGGGCCGTTGTCATTCGACCCGGCACGGCGACCCTCGCTCCCGGCACGTTTTCCAGGGAGAAGCCCGGCCGCGACACCAGGAGGGGTCCGCAGCCTCGACCCATGGCACCGCCGCACGGGAGCAGTTGATATCGTTCCCGGCAGAATGGCAGCGCGGCGATGGAGATCTTGGTTACGTCGATGGTGCCCTCGATGGCCATCCGGTTCAGGCGTTCAACGTCTTGAAGCTGAATGTCGAATTGGAGGCCCCGGGTGTCGGTGATGCCTTTGGCGATGGAGCAGAAAATGAACGTGTCGTTGGGACAAGGGGAGTAACCCAAAGTCAACAGCCTCATGGCATGATCTCCTTTTCGAGGAGCGTCAAAACGGCCTCCTGCGCCCTTTTGAAAGCCAGTTCCAGGTCCCACATGGATCGATCCCTTTCGCCGACCATATTGCTTATCGATCGCACCTCCAGAAATGGGACGGCGTAGCGTCGACAGACGCTCGCGGCGGCGAATCCCTCCATGTTTTCGACCATGGCTCCGTAAAGGCGTCGATAGCCCTCAACGGTTGACGGAGATGCGGACACGGTGGAGACCGTCACGAAGGGCCCGCTACGTACCGAGACGCCGGAAAGGGCCTTGTTTCCAGCAAGGGCTTCGCGGCCGCGCTGCGCAAGGGCCTCATCGAGTTGGATTCGATTCGGGAGAAAGGAAAGTGGGGTGACCGGGCCCCCTTTTCGATGCGGTTCGACACCCAGTTGGGGCGAAATCTCCTCAGTGGCGAAGACCACATCACCCTGAATCAGTCCCCATCCGGAGAAGGCCCCGCCACAACCGCAGAGCACGACCCCACGGGGCCTCAACGTGGCCATGACGGCCCCCAGCGCCCCAGCCGTGTTGACGACCCCAGCGCCCGCAATGAGCAAGGCCACCGCTTCGTTGCAATACTCACCGAGCGTGACACGGTTTGGGCCCGGGGATATCTCCCGGGGCCCTTGGAGACAGGCTGCCACCCGCTCAATCTCTTCTTTGACCGCCGCAACGATCAACACACATTCGGTAGCCGTCATGTTTCAGGGACCTTTCTTGGCAATCCCTGCACGGACCAGGTCCACAACGGCCTGCGTCCACTGGTGCAAGGTCTCGTCGTCCGCGTGAAACAGGCCCTGCCCGGCGTCGAGATGCTCCACCACACACGCCTGGAGAAAACGGTCCAGAACCGCGTCCAGCAGAAAGGCCGTCTTGCGGGCATCCAGATCGGGTCTCAGCTCGCCCCTCTCAATCCCCGCCTCGATCAGGCCTGCAATAAACCCGTATGATTCGGCTCTGAGGGAGGCAAGCAGCCGCGAACAAAAGGAGAGGTTCCCTTCAAACTGGATTTTGGCGTACAACGCGTAAACCTTGGGGTGTTGCCGAATGAAATCCACGCCAGAGACCAGGATCGTTTCCAGCCGAATGAAGAAGTCCTGGCCCTTTGACTCGTCCCTGGCCTGTTTGAGAAAGGCCTTGACCATGATGACGGCCTTTGAGAAGACGAAAGTGAAAAGGCCCTCTTTGTCGCCGAAATACTGAAACACAGAGCCCTTTGCGATCCCGAGGTTTTCGACCATCCGGTTGATGCTGGCCTTGGCAAAGCCGTATTGGGAAAACTCGGTGACCGCCGCTTTGAATATCCGGTTCTGTTTGCGCTGGTCAAGGTTATGAAAGGTTTTGGAAAACACGATGATCCCCTCTAGCAAGGAAAGAACTGGGGGTTGACCCTTTGGGGGAGGATACCCCCGTCGTGCAGACGATCGAAAAAACTGCTCAGACCGGCCACTTCCTCTTGGTTCAACTGGTAATGGAGGTGGCGAAAGTAGGCACTGAGAAACGATTTTTCCATTTTCAACCCCAGTGAGGCGCTCCTGACAATGGTGTCGAGGTGCGTGATTCCCTGGCTGAGGGAAGACTTGAGAAGCGCGGCCGCTTCCTGCACCAGTTCCCTGTTTTTCTCGGCAAACGCCCGTCTCACTGCCCACACGGCATAGACAAACGGCAGCCCGGTCCAGTCATGCCAGTAAAGGCCCAGGTCCGTCACGCGCTGCCCGAGCACGTCAAGCGGTCTTCGGCGCAGGGCCGGGTCCCCGATGAGAAGCGCCGCGGCCGCGTCACGACCGAGATTGGCCGTGTCCCTGACCATGCGGCGCTCGAAAACAGGTTTTGCCCCCTCCCTTTCAAGGCAGAGCTTCAAGAGCTCCACGGAGGTTTCAGAGTCCGTTGTGGTGATGACCTTCTTTCCACCCAGACATCCAAGGGGCAAGGTGCTCACGAGGATCACGCTCAGCACTTCCCCGCGGGAAGCGATGGAAAGGGAGGGGATGATGAGCCAATCATCGGCATGCCTGGCGTAGGCCACAGACGAGACCGGGCTGATGTCAAGCTCTGAATTTGAGAGCATACCGTTCAGAACGGTTGGGGGGGCCGGCGTGAGGTCGAGCCATGGGGGCCGGAGGCCGTTGCTCAGACCGTAGTATACCGGACGGCAGTTCGCGAAGCTGATTTGTCCCATTCGGACCTTCATGTCGAGACCTCCGAAACGGTTTTGAAGTGGCCCCCAACCACGGCCGCCAACAGACCCAAAGCGGAAGAGGCATCCGCCGGCACGAAGAGGACCACTGCCGCCTTTCCCGGGTCGAGGGTGCCGAAATGCTCGGACATGCCGAGGGCCCGGGCCCCGTTGATGGTCCCCATGGCCAGGATATCTTCGGGTCCCATGGACGGCATGTGCTTCCAGAGAAAGGTCATTTCGTCAAAAATGCTCAGCGAATCCACGCTTGCGAGGCTGTCTGTTCCAAGTGCAGGTCGGATGGAGTGCTTGAGCATGGCGGGGACGTCGGGTAACTTCCCCACGAGCCGGTGATTGCTGCGTGGGCACACACAGACGTGCGCGCCTCGCCGCGCGATCAGATCCAGGTCTTCCGGCCCGGCTTGAACCAGGTGCACGGCCAGGGTCAGATGGTCCAGGACGCCGAGGGTGTCCAGATGCCACAGGGGGCTCCTGGCAGGCAGCCGCCATCGGCTGAAATCCACTCCGCGTGCCGAGAGGAGCTCTGCCCATGGCCCGCATCCGCTTCGAATGAAGGAGGCTTCCTCCTCTGATTCGGCAACATGAATGGAAAAGACCCGTCCCCTTGATGCAGCCGCTTGTTTAAGGGACCGGATGAGCCAGGGCGCGGTCGTGTGGGGGGCGTGCGCAGCCAGGGAAAAAAGACCCTCTTTTTCTTCTTCCCAAGCAGGGGAATCTTCTCTCGATCCGAGGTATTCCCGGAATTCGTAAATCACCGGGCGCCCACCTCGGTTCGGGCTTGAAAACGGGAGCGATCGGTGATCGCCCACAAGGGCCGTGCCTTGATTTCTTGCCATCGAGACGCCGTCGCGGAGGCCCTTACGGATGTCTTCCTCCCCCAGGTGTTCTTTCGAACGGATGATCTCTTTGACCCACGAAAGAAACCCCTGGGGCCCGTGCATTTTTCCGCCAAGCGGCGTCAGATCCAGGTGGGTGTGTCCATTGACGGTTGCGGGCATCAGGACACCTACGCCGTGGTCGGTCAAGGGGTCTGAGACCTTGCCGTCCCATGGGCCGCAATCAAGGATTCGCCCTTTGCACACCGAAACGAATCCGTTTTCAATGACACGATCGGGCGCCCGAATCACCCATTTTGCCCTATGAAAGCGTACTTCACCTGCCATTTTTACGTCCAACCCATCGACCGGGCATGGATGCCGATCACTGAGAACAACCAGGGTTCAGGTACAAGGTGCAAGGTGCAGGGTACAAGGTCCAGGGACAAGGCCTTTTCCCTCTTGTACCCTGCACCTTGCACCTTGTACCTTTGTTTCATCCCACTTCCCGATAAAACGTGTCCCGCTGCCGTGCCACGTAGCCGGCGGTTTCAATGAGCCGAACCATCTCCTGGCGGCTGAGCATGAAACTGGTGCCGGCGGCTGCCACCACGTTTTCTTCGATCATGGTGCTGCCCATGTCGTTGGCGCCGAAGCTAAGGGCCACCTGTGCGATCTTTGGACCCTGGGTCACCCACGAGGCCTGGAGGTTGGGGATGTTGTCGAGCACCAACCGGGAGATGGCCAGCATTTTGAGGTACTCTGCGGCGGTGGCTTTGGGTGTTTTCAACCGGGTGTTTTCAGGTTGGAAGGTCCATGGGATGAACGCCGTGAATCCGCCCGTGCGGTCCTGCAGGTCGCGAATTCGGAAGAGGTGGGTGATGCGGTCTTCGTCGGATTCCACGTGGCCGAACATCATGGTGGCGGTAGTCTTCATTCCCAACTGGTGGGCCGTCTCCATGACCAAAAGCCACTCCGCCGCAGAGCACTTTCCAGGGGAGACACGCCTCCGGACCCGTTCAACGAGAATTTCCGCCCCCCCACCGGGGATCGACCCGAGCCCGGCCGCCTGAAGCCTGCGGATCACCCCTTGGACCGTCAGGCCTTCCTTCTCGGCCAGGTGGTGGATTTCCGGAGGAGAAAACCCATGAATGTGGATGTTGAAATCGGCCTTGATGAACCGGAGCAGATCTTCGTAAAACGTGATTCCCAGCTCCGGGTGCATGCCTCCCTGAATCAGGATCTGGGTGCCTCCCAATTGCAGCGTTTCAACGATCTTTTCGGCCAGCCGGTCACGGGGGAGGAGAAAGGCCTCCGGATGGCCCGGCGGCCGGTAAAAGGCACAAAATTGGCACCCCGACACACACACATTGGTGTAGTTGATGTTACGGTCCACCACATAGGTGACCACCCTTCCCGGGTGAAGGGTCATTCTTATGGCGTCGGCTTTCGCCCCCAGGAAGAGGAGGTCTTCCTTTCGGTACAGTTCGAGGGCCTCATCAAAGCTCAGTCGGCGCGTTCGGATCGCCGGGTGGTCTGGTGTCTGCATTTATCGGTCTCTAAACGGGATTGTAGAACGCGTCTCTTTCAACCGGCATGAAACCGGCGGCCTCGATGAGATGGCGGATCTCATGACGTCCAAGCCCTTTTGGCGTCCTGGCTCCGGCCGAATGGGTGATCCGCTCTTCGATCACGGTCCCGTCCAGGTCGTCCGCGCCGAAAGACATGGCTACCTGTGAGAGTGCGGGGGTGATCATGACCCAATAGGCCTTGATGTGTGGGACGTTGTCGAGAATCAGCCTTGCCGCGGCCACGGTCTTGAGGTCGTCTACGGCGGTCGGTCCGGAGAGGGTCGAGAGTCCGGTATTTTCCGGGTGGAACGCAAGCGGGATGAAGGCGAGGATCCCACCCGTTTGGTCCTGAAGGGATCTCAGCCTCAAGAGATGGGCGACCCGCTGTTCGTCGCTCTCGATATGGCCGTAGAGCATGGTGGCATTGGTCTTGATGCCCAGATCGTGAGCGCTTCGGACAACCTCAAGCCACCGCGTGGGGCCTATTTTTTTCGGGTAAAGGCGCTGCCGGATGCGGTCGTCCAGGATTTCCGCCCCGCCGCCCGGCATCATTTCAAGCCCTGCCTCTTTGAGCCCGGAGAGCACCTCCTGAGCCGTCATGCCGAACCACCGGCTCATGGCGTCGATCTCCACGGCGGTGAAGGCCTTTAAGGTCGCACGGGGTCGCAGTCGCTTCACGGTCCGAAGGAGATCGGTGTAGTAGGAAAAAGGCAGCGACGGGTTGATTCCTCCCACGATATGGATCTCACGAATGGGCTCGTGGATTCGTTCTTCAATGCGATCTGAGATTTCATCAAGGCTGAGCGTGAAGGCGCCCGCTTCCCCTTCGGTCCTGGAATAGGCACAAAAGGCGCATCCGTTCACACAGACATTGGTGTAGTTGAGGTGCTGATTGTAGACGTAAAAGGTTTTTCGGCCATGCCGTCTTTGTCTGACCATTGCGGCCAACGTTCCGACGCCGATGAGGTCATGACTGCGGTAGAGATGAAGCCCGTCTTCCAGGACAAGCCTCTCGCCGCGTTCCACCTTCCGGCCCAGCTCCAAAAGACACGGGTCGGAAATCCCCATCCATGCTACCGCGGTTTCCGGTTTTTTGTTCACGAATGACTGGTCGGTCATATGTATCATCTTAAAATAAATATATAAATACCTTGAATGTCAAATGACCATCTGGTCATTTATAGGTGTTTCTAACTGCTTTGTCAATCATTCGATGCGTGATATAGTGCAGTGCATCCGGGCAGGCGGGGCAAAGCGCAGCGCTGAGGCGCGAGCCTGTCTCATCGGGAGGTGTCTGGCGCATGGAAAAGGCGCGAGAAGAGCGCGGCGATCTTTATCTCACCAATACCCTTGCCAGGAAAAAGGAGCGGTTCCGCCCTTTTCAAGGACGCAAGGTGAAGATGTTTACCTGCGGGCCGTCCGTCTACCGTCGCCCGCACCTGGGCAATTACCGGACCTTTCTGTTCGAGGACGTGTTGGTACGGTATCTGGGTTATCTGGGATACGAGGTCCACAGGGTCATCAATTTCACGGACGTGGAAGACAAGAGCCTGGCAGAGGCCAAGGAACAGGGAATGACCGTAGAGGCGCTCACCGAGCCCGTGGCCGATCGGTTCTACAGGGAGTCGGCGCTCCTGAGGATGAAGCTTCCCGAGGAGATTCCCCGCTCCTCGACGGTCGTGAAGGAGGCCGTGGACCTCATCGAGACGCTGGTCCGTAAAGGGTACGCTTACCGTCACGGCCAGGATATCTTCTTCGACCCCCTCAAGGTCAAGGGGTTCGGCAAGCTGTTCGGCCTGGACATGGGTCGCTGGCCGACTGAAAGGCGGCGCTTTCGACGGGACACCTATCCGGGACGCCGCTGGAATCTCGGAGATTTCATCCTGTGGCATGGCTGTTCCTCGGGGGACAGCGCCGCCCAGTGGGAGACCAGGATTGGAAGGGGAAGACCCGCCTGGAACATCCAGGACCCGGCCGCGATTGTCAAGCACCTGGGTGCTCAGAGTGGATATCTGCTGTGGGGGATCGGACAACCTTTACCGGCACCACGATTACACGCTCGCCATCATGGAGTCGGCCTCGGGGCATGAGTTCTGCCGGACCTGGCTTCACGGAGAACACCTTCTGGTGGATGGGGCCAAGATGTCCAAGAGCAGGGGAAACATCGTCTACACGGAGCAGCTCTTGGACCAGGGGTACAGCGCCGGACAGCTCCGTTTCTTCCTTATTTACGGCCATTATCGGAAGCACCTGAAACCTGACTCAAAATGGCATTGATGAGACGAGCCGGAAGCTCGACCGTTTCAGGGCCATGGCCCGGGAGATCGCGGGCCCTGATCCAGGCCCCGATACATCCAACCCAGCTGCGGAGAGGCTTGTCAAGAGCCTGATCGAGACTTTCGAATCGCGGATGAACGACGACCTGGATGTGAAAGGGGCCGTTGACGGGTTGACATCAACCATGGCCAAGCTGGTTGACTTCAAGGCTCAAGGGCGCCTCGGCTCGGCCGATGTTCAGAGGGTGAGCCAAGCCCTGAGGAAGATCGACGAAGTGTTGCAGGTCTTCATCCCGGCAGCAGAGGAATAGGGTTTGATGAGTCGCTCAAAGGACCGCCGCGCCGATGGTATCGGGCGGGTTGGGACCTGGATGCGCCCCGGGACTCACCGCCAGATGAGTTGTTCCCCCTCGAAATGCCCTTTCGGCACGACCACGATCCCCCTGGAGGTGACAGTGAACCGCTTCCTGTCTTCCTGGGGGTTGTAGCCGATCTCCGTGTGAGGCGGTATGTTGTTGTCTTTGTCGACGATGGCCTTCTTGATCTTGCAGTGACGACCCACCACCACCCGGTCCAGGATCACCGACTCATCCACCATGGACCAGCTCCGGACCACCACGTTGTAGGAGAGAATGGAATTGCGGACGGTCCCGCTCACGATGCAGCCCGGCGCCACCAGGGAGTCCACGGCCTTCCCTTCGCGGTAACCGCCGGGACCGCTGTTGCTGAACACGAACTTGGCGGGCGGGGCGGGGACCTGATAGGTGAAGATGGGCCATTTCATGCCGTAGAGGTTGAAGTATGGATAAACACCGGTCAGGTCCATGTTGGCGTTCCAATAGGCATCCAGGTTTCCCACATCGCGCCAGTAAGTGGAATCGCGCGTGGCGGGGACCAGCTTCAGCCTCCGTTCGCCGGTATCGGATACCTCCACGATGTAGTCCTCGATCTGGTTCTGTTGACGATAAGGGTACGCGAAAACCCGGAGGTCTTTCAGGTGCCTGGGGATGATATCGCCCCCAAAATCGTCCTCCTGAGTTGACTTGAGAAGCTTGATCAGGGTTTCGCCCTTGAACAGGTAGATCCCCATGGACGCAAGGACGTGCTCAGGGTCACCCGGGATGGTCTTCGGGTTGAGCTTGGGCTTTTCCTGGAACCCGAGGATACGATAGTCTTCATCCACCTCGGCCACGCCGAATTGATACGCGAGTCCTTTGTCCACCTCCAGGAGGGAGATGGTGATGTCTGCCTCCTTCTCCCGATGATATTGGAGGAACCGGGTGTAATCCATTTTGTAGATGTGATCCCCTGAAAGGATCAGGACCTGTCTCGGGTTGAACCGTTCGATCAGGAAGAGATTCTGCCGGATGGAGTCCGCCGTGCCGCGGTACCAGTCAAGCCCCGTGCGCTGCTGAGGCGGGACGATTTTGAGAAAATTACCGATCCGTCGCTCGAAAATGTTCCAACCTGCCTCCAGGTGGTCGTTGAGGGACTGGGATTTGTATTGGGGCAGGACAATGATTTTGTTCACCTGGGAATTGACGCAATTGCTCAGCGTAAAGTCAATGAGCCGGTAAATGCCCCCAAAGGGGACGGCCGGTTTCGCGCGGTCCCGACTGAGGGGCATGAGCCGTTCGCCCCTTCCTCCTGCCATGATGAAGGCCAGCGTGTCTTTCATTGAGAAACCCTCTCGATGGTCTCGATTAAGTCCATGAACCTTTCAGATCGCACTTTCAACGGGGGACATGCCGCTCGTGCCTCGGCGCTCCCGTCTCCACGTCTATCCCGTAGAAGTCTATGAAATCCACCCTGGGAAGGAGCCCGGTCTCCGTCGATTTGACGTAAATGCTATGAATGAACGCCGGTCGACCCTCGATGCGTGTCTCAGCGCGGTAAAGGCCGTCGTGACGGTAAACCCGGATCGGCCGTTCGGTGTCGGCTACCATCTCCATGAAAATGACGTCCTGTTGGCTGTCGTATCGCGCTTCGAAGCCGTAAGCAAGCTGTCTTTCGATCCAATTAAGGGGCTTTTTCCTTCCGTCTTCCGCCATCCGGAGCCAGTATGCGGTGATCGGCCTTTCGGGGTCGGGGGTCCCTTCAGGGGTCAATCGGATATCGTAGCAAACCACATTGGCGTTCTTGCTCCTTTCGATCGTGAAGAGCGGAAAATCCCCTGTCCCTTCTTCGAGGGCGAGCGAAGGGGTGAAGATACAGAGGAGCATCAGGGCGGTAAGCCAAGAAACGGCCTTCATGATTGAGACATTCAACTTTTCTTGCCTCCGACGCATAAGAATGCGTCAAATTGCTTCAAAACACAAAATATTTCAGCAATTCCTCTTTCCTGTCAACCTCTAAACCATTTTTTCCTTTCCCCTTGACACCAAAGCGTCACTGTCCCTATGTTTCCATTGTCGGACGAAACCCTGAAACGGTGATCTCCTCAGTCACACGTGCGTTCTGTCCGCCCATCTGTGCCTTGATTTTTTGAAGCGGGAGAAGGTGTCCAATGATCACACCGGAGATGATGCAGGAAAAGGCCATGGACCTCTTTGCCAACGATTTCTATTGAGCGCAGGCCATCCTGGCCGTGGGCCTGGACATGATTGGCGAGGAGGAGGGGAGGGAGGTTGCCCTCAGGGCCATGGCGGGGACGACCGGCGGGTGTTACCGGGGGGATCTCTGCGGCGCCATATCGGGCGCAGCCCAGGCCGTTGCCTGTCTGCTGGGGAGGGCCAGCCTGGACGAAATGGAAGATGCACGGCTGGCCTCCACCATACGAAAGGTCTACGACCGACTCAAGGAGATCGCCACAAAGAAATATGGGGACACCACTTGCCAGACCATCTCCCACTGCAACTGGTACGACCCGGAAGACGTCAAGGCCAGGCGCGTGGACGGCCGTCGAAACGAGTGCACCCGGTTTGTGGGTGAATGCGCCAGGGTGCTCGGCGAGGTCCTCATAGAGGTGATCGGCGAAGAAGAGCTCAAGATTCTTCAAGGAGAAACTTAGCGTGAGGCGGTCTGGATGTTGGCGTTCCTGAAAAAGAACTGGTTCTTCGTGGGTATTCTTGTCGTGGTGCTCATGGCCTTCAGGCTTCCGGGCCTCGGGCAATGGGTGCGGGAATACGGCATTCTCAAGATCGGGATTTTTCTGGCCTTTTTCATCACCGGCCTGACCCTCGAAACCTCCAACATCGGGGCCCAGTTGCGGCAAATCCGGGCGCCGGCCGCGGCCATGGTTTCCTCACTGGTGGTGATTCCGCTTCTGGCCTGGATTCTCGCGCGCCTGCTGCTCCCGGCGGAATTCATGATTGGGGTGTGCATCATTGCCACAGCCCCGGTGACGGTCGCGGCCGGCACGGTCATGACCGACCTGGGCAGGGGAAACGTGCCCCTCTCGCTCTTTATCTGTGTGCTCGGCAATGGACTGGCGATCCTCACCATCCCGGTTTCGCTGGACATCCTCCTGAGCTTTGGAAGCCACGTCGAGCTGCCGGTGCTGAGGATGTTCTCCAGCCTGGCCCTGACCGTGCTCGTGCCCACGATTTTCGGCCAGATGCTCCGCCCTCTTGTGAAAAAGCAACTGGCTCCCTACAGGAAAGCCTTTTCCATTTTTCAGCAGTCGATCGTGCTGCTCATTGTTTTCAATGCCATGGCGAGCTCCGCCGACCGCATCCTTCAGGCAGGATCGTCGATTGTGGCAGTCCTTCTTTTCATGGTCTTTCTCCATTTGCTGGTGCTTGCCATGAATTATTCCATCTCCAGGTTCATGAAGCTCGACAGACCCTCCACGACGGCCTTTACGATCCATGTCTCCCAGAAGACCCTGACGGTTTCCTACCTGGTCTGGGCCGGGTACTTCGCCTCCCGGTACCCCATGGCCCTGATTCCGGGCATCGGCTATCACCTTACCCAGACGATCCTGGACAGCATCTTAGCGGAAAGATTTCGGGTTGCAGCCGATCGCGCAGAAAGCGTCACCAAGAAACCGCAAGGGTCTGTGGGGTAGCCTTATTGCCTTTGAATCGTGGGTGGTGGCATGTACAAGGTCAGTGTCAGTCCAGGTTCGAGTGCCCCTGTAGCGGCCATTCGAACAGCGTGTCGCCAATCGAAGCCCCTTATCGGGTTCGCGGCTGAAGCCCCTCCTGCGGCTTGTCAATATTGCCACCCGCCACAGGCCGCAGCAGAAACACCAGTAAGAAGCCCATTGCGAGCAACCCGGTCATCGCCATAAATATCGGTTGGTAACTTCCCGTCAGATCAAAGGTGTATCCGGCCAGTATGGGGCCGGCGGCGGCGCCGATGGTTCCGCAGAACAACACGATGCCGAAGAGGGCGCCGTGCGAGTCTGTTCCGAACAGCTCCGCCACCGTGGGGGACATGACGGTGAAGAAACCGCCGTGGGCAAAGCCGTAAACGATCGCGAAGACGAAGAGCATCCATGTGCCTCCTGCCGCCAGCAGGCAGAAAAACCCGCAGATCAGTATGCTGAAGCAGATGATGAGCGAACGCTTGCCGCCCATCCTGTCGTTGGCCGCGCCCATGGTCAACCGGCCGACGATGCTGGCGCCGCCTATGGTCGATAGAACGCCCGCCGCGGTGACCGGAGGCAGACCCAGGTCCATGGCATGCGGCACGATCTGCACGATGATCGTCAGCAGGCAGCCGAGAACGACCAGTTCCACACCGCAGAGAATCCAAAACTGCCGCGTGCGCATGGCCGTTTTCAGGCCCCCGCCAATCTTCATGGGTGTCCTTTTCCCCGACGCCGGGCAGAGCCGATTCGCCGTCGGGTAATAAGCCCATCTCCCGTGGATCCAGGCGCAGGAATTGCGCCACCAAGGATGAGTGCCAACATGACCGTGACGCCCATGATGAGGTATGACGTCCGCCACCCGTAAGCAGCGATCAGTGCCGTGGCCGCCAAGGGCACCAGGAGCTGGCCCGCACCCGTACCGACCTTGACGATTCCCGTCATCAGGCCTCGGCGCTTGATGAACCATCGGGCGACCGTGGAAAGCGTGACAACATCGTGCGTACTCAGTCCGATGCCCACAAACAGGCCGTAAAACAAGTACAGGTGCCAGGGCGCATGCATGAAGGACATGAGCAGATAGCCGATTCCGAAAGAGATCGCTGTCACCACGATCAGGCGCTTCGGTCCGATCCTGTCGTTCAATCGGCCCATGAGAACGCCGAACGTCCCCATGATGAGGAAGGCCAGAGACGAAGCACCGGATACCATTGCCCGAGACCAGCCGAACTCAGCCTCGAATTCCTTGAAAAAGACCCCGTAGGTGAACATGGCCCCGATGCACACCGCCTGGACTGCGAAGCCTGCGCCCACGATCTTGTAACCGTAGAAATATGTTCTCATTTTACCATCGTTTCAGGAGAGCCATCGCATTTAGCACATTTGGGCATCGAAGTCCGGAAATGCCGTAGTGATCTATTTCATAAATTCGATTGGTATCCTGATGGGACCTGGATACCGGAGCGCGCACCCTGCTGGACGACACGCGGCGGATAAGCGACGACGGCCTCAGCCCGCACGGCCACGCCGGTCTTCCATCTCTCGGATCAGTGCGCGGGCCTCGTCGCCCTCGGGAATGGGCTTGCCGCTGTCGCGCCACTTCACGGCGGGCTTGAAGCCTTCGGTCTGTGCATAGCGGCGGAACCACAAGCCTTCAGGGTTGTGGCGGGTGATACCATCAAACACCGTTGCCATCATCTGGCTCTGCTCCAGGCCCATGGTCAGCATCACCTGGTTGACCACCATCTTGTGCATGGCCAGGTGGCTGCGCGGCACGCCGGCAATGCGGCCGGCGAGTTTCATCGTGGCGGCCTCCAACTGGTCGGCGGGCACCACCACATTGGCGAGCCCCCATTCAGCGGCTGTCTTGCCGTCAATGGTGTCGCCGGTGAACATGAGCTGCTTGGCGCGGGCAGGGCCGAGACGGTAGGTCCACATGGCGGTGGTGGGGCAGCCCCAGACGCGCGTGGGCATATAGCCGATGCGTGCATCCTCGGCCATCACCAGCAGGTCACAACAGAGCGCAATGTCGCTTCCGCCGGCCACCGCGTGGCCGTGCACCTTGGCCAGCGTGGGTTTCGGGCTTTTCCACAGCGTCATGAAATCCTCGGTGTTCCGCTTCATGAAGGCGTAGTCCACCATCGGGTCCCAGGGCGATCGCTCCTGTTGGCAGGGGTGGTCGATATTGCCTTCGCCAAAGTGGGTCAGATCGTAGCCGCCGCAAAAGCCCTTGCCCGCGCCCTCCACCACAATGACATGCACCTCGTCGTCACCATTGGCCCACTCCACGGCGGCGCGGATTTCTCGCGGGGTGTCGTCGTTGATGGCGTTCAGCCGCTCGGGCCGGTTTAAGCAGCAGGCGCGCGATTCGGGGATTGGTAATGTCCTTGTCAATGCGTAGTGTGCTATAGATCGGCATAGCGTACCTCCTTATTCATGCAGAAAGGCGCTGGATGTCCTTCAATTACTCGATAATGGTGTTCCGTTCGTCAGTGAATACCTTTCTCATCAGCAATACCCTTCCCTCTGCGGACCGCATAGCTTACTGCTGAAGGGGTCATCCCGAAAACCCTCGCAAGCTCCTTTATCTACATCCCCAATTCATTGACCGCCCAGTAACAGAGAATACTCCTGGCCTCCACCTGTCGGCTTTTGCGGCCCTTGGTCATGATATCGGCCGCACCCATACCGTAAAGCCCGGCGACCTAGCCGGCCACTTTATTCGGGCCATAACCCATCCTTTTCAACCGGTACCGCTGCTCAAGTTCCTCCTGGGTCTCAGCAAGGATTTGGCTCACAAACTCGCTTCCCCCCAGGACCCGCCCATTTTAGCGGTTCTGAAACAGCTGACTGTGGCGGCGATTGCGCAGGTTGAAGCTGACCTCATACCCTGTGAGCAGCCTTCGCATCAAGGCGGAGATGCCTATACCGGATCTCAAGAAGAAGTGAGCGTGATTTGGGAGAAATGCTCACGCATAACATAAGGTCCCGGTTTCAGGGAGGAGGGAAGCGAGTCTGTCCAAAAAATCTTCACGGTCGCGGTCGCTTCTGAATATGGCCCGACGCTCAATCCCGCGGCTCATCACATGGTGGAGAGCACCGGGGGCGTCTAATCGGGCTTGTCGTGGCATGAAACCCCTTATGCCACAAAACGTTCCACCCGGCAATTGAATAATTTAAGGGTGTCTCCTAGACCTTCGCGTCCCCTAGGCCTTCAGACAAAACTCCCTTTGACATCCACGATTGGTTTATCTATACTTACAATTTATGTCGAAATTCTTAACAGTTTTTCATTATTGGATTTTATTTTAACGGACAAAGCTTATGAGCTCGCAACTCACTTTGATATCCACTACTCGCGACTTTTCGGGCATCGGGTCGAGGGTCTTGTCTGCTTGGTTGCGCAGCCTCGGGTATGTCACCCGGCTGGTTTTTTTGCCATCGCCCGGTGGAGGCAAGTTGGCCTCGCCTCAAGCTGCTCGCGCCGTGGCCGACCTGTGCAATACCAGCGACTACGTCGGGTTGAGCGTCTTTACGAGCGACTTCAACCTTTCAGCCCAGATCTCCCGGGCACTGCGTCAGCACACCAACGCCGGGATCCTCTGGGGCGGGATCCACCCCACTGCACGGCCGATCGAGTGCTTGGAGTACGCGGACCTGGTCTGCGTTGGCGAAGGCGAGCTGGCTTTGAAGGCGTTGCTGGAAGGGAACCAACCGGAAGAGATTCCCGGTCTATGGAGCAAACGCAATGGCGACCTGAAACAGACAGGCCCCGGCCAGATGATTGAAGACATATCCACGCTTCCCCACCAGGATTTCAGCTTTGCGGGACACTTCACGGTTGACCCGGACAGCGGAGAGGTGAACGAGTTGTCTCGAGATTATTATCTGCGCCGCCCGGGCAAGAAACTCTATATGGACCTGCGAGGGAACCGCCTCGAGTACTACCGAACGGTAAGCAGTCGCGGCTGCCCCATGTCCTGCACCTATTGCTCCAATGAGCTCTACCATCGGCTTTACACCAGACGCCATTACCGACTGAGGACCATCGAGGACCTCTTGGACGAATTGAAACGGGTGAAGGCAGAAAACGATTTTGTGAAACTTTTCTGCATAACCGAAGATAACTTCCTGGCACGCCCGCCGCATGAAATACGCCGTTTCGCTGAACTGTACAGCCGGGAAATTGGCCTGCCGTTCTATACCGTCGGCCACCCCATCCATGCGACTCGCGAGCGGCTCGATCCTCTTTTGGAAGCAGGGCTCATTCGATTCTCCATGGGTATTCAGTCCGGGTCGGTCGCCACCCTCAAGCGTTACCGCCGCCCGGGCTTACCAAAGCACGTGCTGAAGGCGACTGAAATCATAAACGCTTACCAAGGCAGACTCTTGCCCTCGAAGTACGACGTGATCAGCAATGACCCTCTGCAACCGCCCGACGAGGCCAGGGAGTCGGTATTGATGCTTAGTCGGGTGCCGGGCAAACTGGCCAACCATCCCATGCTTTTGCTTCCAGGGACTGCCATAAACGAGCAGGCCTATGCAGCAGGCCTGGAGATGGATCGCCGTCTGGAGGGTTACGACGGTTATATCCCGCGCATTACCAATTACTATGAAATCCTGCTGCGGTTGATCAACGTGGAGCATTTCCCCCGCTGGGCGGTACGTGCCCTGGCCAAACCGACCCTTTACCGTGCTGGTCAACGTTGGCCTGTTTTTAACCGTGCGGGGCTTAGTTTGGTCAAAGTTTTAAAAAAGGCTGACAAACTGGCCGGGAAAGCCAGAGAAAAAATGCGCGGTGTGGCCTCGCTTCTTCAGCTCTGAAATAAGATCATAACCCATCCTTTTCAACAGGTTCCGCTGCTCAAATTCTTCATGGGCCTCAGCAAGCATTTGCCTCACAAATTCGCTTCCCCCCAGGATCCGGTCATCTCCCTTGATGCGATCCCGAACCTTTTTCCTTTCTCCCTTCACTTCGGCCCATCCTCCAAGGCTGCGAATCAATCCTCCTCCCATTAGGTCGTTACGCCTCCCCTGGCTAAGTCCGGCCTCGACATTGGAAAAACCAAAATTCGCGCTTATTCCAATATGTGGATGTTTTTCCTTTTACAAATCGATTTAAGAACATCAGGCCAGACTGAGCGAGGTGCTCACCTCGCCAAGGTGAGCTGTCCTTAACAGGTACATAAATGTACGTGACTGACCGATGCCGTCTCCAATACCAATTGGTATCTCATCATTGAGGATCGCCTGGTGGTAGGGCAACTGTAGAAAACATTCCTGTCCGGCCTCTTTGACCAGCTGCACCAAGGTCTCCTTAGTCACACGGATCCCCATGGAGGTCAGTTCATGACGACGCTTCGTAACCGGATTCCAGACCAGAATATCGCCATTGAGTCCATGGAACCGCCTTTCGTTCTTTTTAATTGTTGGCGAGATCCAGTCATCATAATCCGCAGCTCGCACCTCATAAGGATAACCGTCTTCCAGGACATAGCCGATTCCGATGATAAAGATCGCCGGATGCACTTCCTGCACCATCTTTGTCTCTCGCTGTTTGCGGGTGAAGTCCGGATAGCGTTCCAGGATTTCCTCCGTGTGATAAAATTCCAACTTTTTTGGTATATCCGGATATTTATCGGTATTGAGCCCAGGGAAGTCTCTCTTGACCATCTGACCTGCCTCATAGATCACCGACCAGATTCTCTCGACGACATCCCGCTGAAAATTAAGATTACGCATATCCTCAGTCCCCGCATCACCCTCAAACCCGGGTCGAACCGCGCGGATCGACTAACCCCCCCCCAACCGGTGTCAGTCCCTTTTACACCTTGACAATCCCTGACCCAGATGTCCGCTTCCATCTGTGCGCCTCGAATGAAGGGCCTCTTTTTGTGAACCAACCCTCTGCCCGCGGCCCTACCCCCGTCATCCATGGGAGTCTTCTTATATATTAACGATTTCAGCTAAATGTATCCTTTCCGACCATCACCGCAAACACCCCGAGGCATGGCGCCATGTCATGGAAATCGCAGGGCAGGGGATCGGTCTGGTCTTGCACGAATATTGCATTGTGAACTGTTGGCTTACGCGCCTTGGGGTGCAGAGGGTCGAACCCTGGGGCACCGTTCAACCAACGACCTTTGTCTTTCGCGTCCGAGGAAAAAGGCGATGAGGGTCCAGCTTTATAAACGCATCTTTCTCAATTTCGTTCTGGTCATTGTCCTATTCGGCTTACTGGCTGCGGCCGTAGGGGCGATTTTGATCAATCGATCCACCTTGAACGAGGCGCAGCGGCGGGTGAGCCTCGACCTGAGATCGGCTTGGAGCGTCATCCAGGGGGAGTTGGACGGTTTAGAGCTCTTTGTGACCGCTTTAAGCGGCGGTAAACGGGTGCAGGAAGCTTTCCACCAGCCCGAGTCAACGGAGTTCCGCGCGCTTCTGGAAGTGGCACGCCGCCAGAGCCGCTTTGATTTCATGAGCCTCACCGACACACAGGGGCGCGTCATTCTGCGAACTTCAGCGCCGTATCACACCGGCGATTACTTGACCCAGGATCCCGTCGTCCGCAGGGCCCTCAAAGGCGAAACAATCAGCGGTTTCGCCATTCTCGATGCGGCCCGACTTCAAGCCGAGGGCGGCGGTCTTGAAGAGAAGGCCTTCATGGTGTTCGAACCCACCCCAAAGGCCAAACCCAGGGCCAAGAGCTCTGAAAACGCCGGAATGGCCTTGGTGGCCGCCACGCCGGTGGAAGACGAAACCGGCGCCCGCAAAGGTGTCCTCTATGCCGGCATCCTTCTCAATCGTAACCACGCCCTGGTCGACAAAATCCAATCGATCGTTTTTGAAGACAGGCTTTACAGTCACAAACAGTTGGGGACAGTGACCGTATTTCAATGGGACAGCCGTGTTGCCACCAACGTCACCTTGGCCAACGGCAACCGGGCCATAGGCACGCGGGTCAGCGAAGCGGTCTATGACAAGGTATTGGAAAACAATCAGAACTACTACGACCGAGCTTTTGTGGTCAACGACTGGTATTTGAGCGCCTACGACCCCATTAGAGATGTCGAGGATAAGGTCATCGGCATCCTCTATGTTGGCGTTTTGGCCAAACAGTACGACGATCTGAAACGGGAGCTGTGGATGCTCTACGGTTTCTTCTCTTTGGGGGCCGTAATCATTGTTCTGGCCCTTGGACTGATCTTTTCCCGCCGTCTGACCGGTTCCATCACCCGGCTGGCCAACGCCGCCGGTGAAATCGCACAGGGCAGGCTCGACATGCGGGTGCCCGAACCATCCACCGATGACGAGGTGCGCGACTTGACAAAGGCTTTCAACTTTATGGCCGAACGCCTGCGGCAGAGAGAGGAAAGCCTGAAGAGAACCAACGATGAGCTCGAACAGGCCAATCGTTCCCTGCACGTGGTGAATCGCAATTACCTCGATATGCTCGGTTTTGTATCCCACGAACTGAAAAACACATTGGGAGTGATCTACACCTCGGCCAAGGCGCTGACCATGGCGGCCATCGGCCAGTTGTCGGCCTCCCAGGAGACGCTGGTCCTGAATATCACCAAGAGCATCGAAAAGGCGGTCAGCATGACCCGCAAGTACCTGGATCTGTCGCGCATCGAAAAGGGCGAGCTCAAGGTGGCCTTGCGGCCCATGGACATGATCAAGGATGTGGTGGCCCCGCTTCTGGAAGAGTTCCGGGAGGCCATCGCATCTAAAGCGGTTATCGTTTCCAACGAACTACCCGCGGCCATCGCCTTGAAGGGCGACCGTGATCTTCTCCAGGTGGTCTATAAGAATCTTATCGACAATGCCCTCAAATACGGGCGGCAAGGCGGAACGATCAAACTCACCTTCACGTCCACGGCGCAAGCAATGCAGTTCGCGGTGTGGAATGAGGGCGAAAATCTATCCGAAGCGCAACTGGCGCAGGTTTTCGATAAGTTTGTCCGCCTACGGCGCGAGGAGGGTTTGACACAAGGCACCGGGCTGGGCCTGTTCATCACCAAGGAGATCATCCGAAAGCATGGTGGCGACATATGGGCCCGATGCGAGCACAGCAAGTGGGTCCAATTTATCTTCACACTGCCCATCCACCCCCCTGAGGGCAAGGACGAAACCGCGCCATCGGGTGAACACCATGAAGCCCGGCCGGAAACGGGCAGCCCCTGAGTCAGGGCGGCAGGTCCCATTTCCCGTAACATCCCTTCCGTTTCAACGCAATGGGATTTCCACAAAGGGGAGTCCAAGTTTTTGGGCCAGGTCCCTGAGATCCTGTTCCAATGTCTTCTTTGTCCCGTCCTCCTTTTTCAACTCGATGTCCTTGTCGGCTACAACGAATACCTGGAGGTCTTTCGGGTCCAGGAATCGGTTTGCCAGTATTTCAAGCGCATCGCGTTTTGCGTGGAGGTAGGCATCCTGTATGATTTCGAGCGTGTTGAGCGGTTCGTCCCTCATGAAGTAGCGGCCGTAGGCCTCCACGAGGGCCGAGGGTGTGTCCACGTTGAAGACGAAGCTGTTGAGCACATCCAAACGTCTTCGCTCAAGCGCCGGCGACGGCACATTGGCTGAAAGCGATTTCATGATGGCCGTTGTCTCGTCGATGGCTTCCGCGGTCTTGTCGGCCTTGCAGCCGATGTAGCCTCTCAGAAATCCCGCCTCCCACTTGTAGGTCTGGTAAAAATAGGCCGCGTAGACAAGACCCAGGTTGTCGCGAAGCCGCGTGTAGAGAAGCGAATCGTTTCCGCCGAAGAGGTTCACCAGGAGACTGATCTCCCAGAAATCCGGCTGGGTTCTTCGGACGCTCGGCAGAACCATGTTGACCTGGGACTGGACCTGGCCGGGTTTGTTGATCAAGGCAACCACGGGCGGGGTCTTGGCAGGCTCTCCGATTTGGCGTTTCGGAGCCGGGTGGTCCGGCAGTGATCCGATCAATCCGGCCAATGTCCGTTCAACCGAACCACGGTCAACATCCCCCGAGGCGCAGACAACCATGTTGGAGGGAACAAAATAGGCCTTGAGGAAATCCAGGAGATCCTCCCTGGTGAGATTCGGGATGGTGTTCAACCCATCGAGCGGGTCCCGACCGTAAGGGTGACCCTTGAAGTGCCAAATCATGGCCTCCCGCTTGCTCACGGCCTCTGCGTCTCCGCCCTGACGTTTGAGGGCCGTGAGCGCGCTCTCCTTCATGACCCGGATGATCTCAGGGTCAAGCCTCGGTTTGGTCAGCAATTCGGTCAGTACCTTCACCCCTTTTTCCCAGTCCTCCTTCAGAACGGAGAGATCAATGACGGTTTCCTCTTCGTTGATGGACACGGAGAGCCGGATTGCGTTTTCATCCAGAAACAGGCCGAATTCCTGCGGTGGGAGGCTTTCGGTCCCTCCCCGCACCAACGAGGTAGACAGGATTCCCGCGAGGCCCTGCTTTTGTGGCGCCACATCCACCGCCCCGGCCTTGACCAGGATGGTCAAGTCGATCACAGGCAATTCCATGTCAGGCCAGATAAAAGACCGTAGCGTTGCCGACGGAAAAGCGCTCCGCCTGCTGGTATTGGACTTTTTCAGGCTTGCGGTGAAAAGACAGGGGATGTTTCCAGCCGGCAGGTGTCGGGTAGATCGAGTGGTTTGTGAGATCTTTGGGTTTCTCTATCGAGCCGGCGGCCGCGGCACTCACGGACCTCACCTCCACGTAGGGCTCAGGGGGCATGTTCGTAGGCCCCGCCCGGGATCACATACACACTGGTCGGTTTCTCCGACCCCAGGTACCTTGACGGCCACCCGTTGAATGTCCGCTGCGGTGACCCGGGTCACGTTCTCCATATAACCCATCAGGTATTTCCATCCAACCTGCACCTCCATGGTGGCGAGTGCCGCAGCCAGGGATTCGTTGCTGCGCAGTCGATCTATCAAGTCCCGATAAGCCAGCTTCTTCACCCGATTGATCTCTCTTTCGGATACGGGTTCGTTCTTCAGCTTTTCGGCCTCGGCAAGCAAAATGGACTCGAAGGCCTCACATGACTTCACGTAGTCTTCTCCCTTTTCCTCATCGCTCTGCGCCTGTTTGTCGTTTCCTTCGGGTTCCCTGGGTGAACCGCCCACCACGAACATCGTGCCGTAGCGGTTGTCAGGGTTGTAGGCCCATGCCTCAACGGCAAGCCCCTTGTTTACGACCTCCTGGGTTAAGCGTGCGCCCCGGCCGTGGCTCAAGATCATTCCCATGACCTCGATCGCGTAAAAGTCGTTCGTCCCCATCCGGTCTCCATGAAAGCCGATGTAAACCACCGGGTCCCTCGCGCCCTTGAGGAAACGGATGGACTTGCGCGGTCCCTGCTGGACCGGCTCATCGGTCACGCGATCAGGGGAGCGGGGGCCCGCCGGGTATCTTTCGAAATAAATGGCGGCAAGGGCCTTTGCGCGTTCAAGGGTGATATCTCCCACGAGGACGCAGACGGCATCGGTGGGATTGTAATACTCCCGGTGAAAGGCGGATGCAGCCGTCTCGCTGAACATGTCGATGTCCGATTTCCAGCCGATGACCGGATTCCGGTAGGGATGTGCCTTGTAGCTCGTTGACATGAGGTCGAGCCAGGCCGCGCCATCAGGGCTGTTGATGTAGCGGAAGGCCCACTCCCGCTTGATGACCTCCTTTTCCACGTAGAACTCACGCCAGGCAGGCTCAAAGATCTGTTCGCTCACAATGGAGAACCACTGCTCCATCATGTCGGATGGCACGGACATGAGATACTGGGTCTGATCCGTGCTCGTGAAGGCGTTTACGCCCACCGCCCCGTTCATGCCCACCTGCATGGAAAAGGCCTGGGGCACATAAAGCTTCTGGACTTCGAGGCGGAGACCTTCCATTTCCTGAACCTTCTCCCGGATCAGGGCCTGGTCGGGGTTTCGCTTCAGTTGCTCTTTCAACACCACCTGGTAGGCCGCCTCGATTTTTTGCTGGAGCTCCTGGTCACGCTTCCAATCGAGGGTGCCGAAGTTCTTGGTCCCCTTGAACATCATGTGCTCCAGCATGTGCGCGATGCCGGTTTTGCCTGTCTCCTCCAATGCCGATCCGGCCCGGATGGCGACCCGGCACGCCACCTGGGGGACCGTGTGCCGCTCGACCACCAGGAACTGCATGCCGTTTTCAAGAAAGAATTCCTTGACGTCCAGGTTGAGGACGTATGGAGCGTCCGCCGCAAAGGAGAGCGCTGCGGTGGAAATAAAGGCGACGAAGAAAAACAGCCAGCGTTTTCAACCGTTTCATGACTTGCTCCTTGAATTCGGGTATGGATTAGCTCTTCGCTATTGCGGTTTGATTATGGCTTGGATTGGGTATGGAATCAAGCGCCCTGGTGGGGAGGGGATGTGATCACTTGTTACTGTCCACTGGTCTTTCCGTGTCAGCCGCCCAGATAGGCGCGCTTGACCTCCGGACTATTCAATAATGCTTCCGAAGGTCCCTCAAGGGCCAGTTTGCCGCTTTCCAGCACGTAACCGCGGCCGGCAAATTTGAGCGCCAACCGTGCGTTTTGTTCCACAAGGAGAATGGTGGTGCCTTCCCGGTTGATTTCTCGCAAGGCATCGAAGACGTTCAACATCAGAAGGGGAGCAAGCCCCATGGAGGGCTCGTCCAGCAGCATCACCTGGCGCCCGCTCATGAAGGCGCGGCCGATGGCGAGCATCTGCTGCTCTCCGCCGCTAAGTGTCCCTGCCTTCTGGCCCTTTCTTTCGCTGGAGCCTTTCAAAAATCCGGAAGACCTGGGCCATATCCTGCTCGATGGCGCGGTCCTTTCGGGAGAAGGTGGCAAGGGAGAGGTTTTCCAGGACCGTCAGGTTTCCGAACAACCGCCGCCCTTCGGGAACGTGAGAGATGCCGAGCTTGCTGACCACTTCTTCAGGCGGGAATTTGAGGAGGTCGTGGCCTCTGAAGACCATTCGGGTTCCCGGCTCCACCTTGATCAGGCGTGATATGGCGCGCAAGGTCGTGCTCTTGCCCGCTCCGTTGGCGCCGATGATGGTTACGACTTCGCCCTCGTCCAGATGGAAGCCGAAGGCGTGCAGGGCACGGATCTGACCGTAGGAGACCCGGAGATTTTCCACTTTCAGCATGCCGACACCGCGTCCTTGCCCAGGTAGGCCTCGATGACCCTGGGATCACTCTGGATCTCGCTGGGGGGGGCCTTCGGCAATCACCTCACCGAAGACCAGGGTCTGGATGACATCGCAGAGCTCCATGACAAATTTCATCCGGTGCTCGATCAGAAAAATGGTCGACTCCCAGCCGTTCGCGGACGCTTCGAATGGTTGCCATCATCTGATTGAGCTCCTCGGGGGTCATGCCGACCGTCGGTTCGTCCAGAAAGAGCACCTTGGGCTCGAGGGCGAGGGCCCGGGCCATTTCGACCCTCCGCTGAACCCCGTAAGGCAGGTTCAAAACCAGATGATCCGCAAAGGGGGCGACTGCCATCATTTCGAGAAGGCGGAGGGCCTTTTCTTCAATCTCCTTTTCCTCGGCATGCCGCCGACGGGTGCCGAAGAAGGCCCCGGCGAGCCCGTATTGAATTCTCGAATAGTGGGCCATCTTCACGTGTTCCAGGACGGTCATGTGCCGCCACAAGCGCAGGTTTTGAAAGGTCCGCCCAATGCCGCGGGCGGCGATCTCATGGGGCTTGAGCCGGGTGATGTCTTCACCTTCGAGTGTGATTCTCCCTTCTGTCGGGTGAAAGACGCCCGTGATCAGATTGAAGACGGTGGTTTTCCCCGCGCCGTTTGGACCGATGAGACCCCTCACCTGACGCGGTTCCAGGTTCACACTGTAATTGCAGACGGCCCGCAGACCCCCGAAGGTGTGAGTCATGTTTTCAACCCGGAGAAGTGTCATGGGCCTTCCTCCCGTCCCCTGGGTCGAATGATCCGTTTCACGTCGAATTCCTTGAACGCAATCAGGCCGGTGGGGCGAAAGATCATCACGAGAATCAACAGGAGCGGAATCACGATCCATTTGAAGAGCTCGAGAGGTCGGAGGGCCTCGCTGAGCATGCTCAGGCTCACGGCCCCGAGAATGGAGCCGTAAACCGAGTTGAGGCCGCCGAAGTACACCATCGCGAGCCCCTCGGCCAGGTGCTGCACGCCGAATACGGCCGGGTTGACGTATCTGAGGACGTGCGCGAACAAGCCCCCGGCAATGCCGGCCCAGAAGGCGGCGAACATGAACGCCACCATCTTGGTGCGGCGCGTGTTGACGCTCATGGCATCGGCCGCCCCTTCGTCATCCCGGACCGCATTCAAGGCCTTTCCGAGGGTAGAACGTACGAAGTTGTTGATGATCCATATGGTCATGACCGTCCAGACAAAGACCGTCGGCAGCGAGGCCAGGTCAGGCTGGCTGGACATCCCCCGAGGACCGCCGACCCACTCCATGTTTTCGATGGCACTCTTCACGATGAATGTAAAGGCCAGGGAGATGATGGCCAGGTAATCGCCGCGGGTTCGAAAGGAGGGGATTGCGACCATGAGGGCACCGAGTGAGGCGACGATGCCCCCGAAGACGAGTCCGACGGGAAAGAGAAAGGGGGCGAGCGCCGGCGTCAGGAAGGGCGCTCCGAAGAGCCTGTCGTCCACAAAGAGGACGAGCGTGAAGACCGAAGCGGCGTAGGCCCCCAATGCCATGAATCCCGGGTGGGAACAGGAAAATTCCCCCATGTAGCCGTTTACCACATTGAGGCTCAACGTCATGATGACGGCGATGAGGGTCAACTTGAGCGTGAGAAGCCGATAGGCGCTGATGTCGGACCAGAGATGGAGGAGGGCGTAGAGCAATACCAGATGAATGAAAACGG
The DNA here is from genome assembly GCA_963699845.1 of uncultured delta proteobacterium. Taxonomy (GTDB): domain Bacteria; phylum Desulfobacterota; class DSM-4660; order Desulfatiglandales; family Desulfatiglandaceae; genus CAWHLE01. The sequence goes on along the minus strand of CAVOVO010000008.1, from coordinate 28,651 downwards.
CAAGAGGGAGCGGAAACCTCTGGAGCCTGGTCAGTATTCGGTTACCAAGGTTCCGCGAAAGTCTGGCCACGACACATGGCACCACTATGTAGATCACGAAGACGTACAGAACCGTGCCCGGAATGAGGGCCGGCGCTTTGAGAATGGTCAGAAAGCCAAAGAGGACCGGGACCTTGGGGAGGCCCAGCGCCTCGGCCAGCGGCTCGCCTGCTGCATACTCGATGATCACTGCAGCGAGGAGCCCCAAGAGCCAGCATAAGAGCGGCACCCGGCCGAACCATCGCTTGATTGGGCCTCGCCATGCGAGGTGGAAGATGTCTGTCACCACATTATTCATGGGTGTTTTATAGTCTCAAGCTTGCGCTGTAAGGTTCGCCAAAAAAGCCGTGGGGCCGAAAGACCAGGATGAGCAGGATGATGGAATAGGCGATCAGGTCTCTCAGCGTGGATGGGAAGACCATGGCAACAAAGATTTCGATGAACCCGAGCAGGAAGCCGGCCAGGGTCGCGCCCATGATCGAGCCCCGTCCTCCAAGAATGGCGGCTACGAATGCCTTCCAGCCGAAAAGAATGCCCATGTAGGGATCCAGGACCGGGTAGGCCACGCCGAAGAGAATGCCCGCCAGGGCCGCCAGGGCGGATCCGATGGCAAACGTGAGCCGGGCCACCGCGTTGATGGAAACCCCCATCAAGGGCACGACCATATAATCATAGGCCATGGCCCGCATGGCCATTCCCCATTTGGATCGCTTGACGAACTGGTGGAGGGCCAGCATGAACATGAGGGAGATCGCCACGATCATGATTTTTTTGTTGGTCACAAAGACGCCACCCAGGTCGTAGGTCTCCGTGTGGATCAATGGAGGGAACCTGACACGGCTCGCCCCCATGAGCGCGAGGTTTCCGGTCTCGAGAATAATGCCGATCATCAATCCGGTGATGGCCGCGGAGGCCCGCGGCGCATCACGGAGGGGCCGGTACCCGATCCGTTCGACCAGCATGCCGACAAGGGCGGTGAGGAACATGGAAAAAAGGATGGTGAGAACCAGGATCAGCCAGTCCGGCAAGATCAAGGTCCCCATCTTGCAAAGGGCCAGGATGGCGGAGGCGATGCCAAAGCCGATGTAGGCCCCCACCATGAAGATGTCCCCATGGGCGAAGTTGAACAGCATGAGGATGCTGTAGACCATGGAGTAGCCGAGTGCGATGAGGGCATAAAAGCTGCCCCACTGCAACCCGTTGATGATGTTTTGTAGAAAAAAGGTCAACGGACGATCTCGTTTCAGCTATGGGCAGACTTGTTTGTAAAACGCGAATTCGCCCTTTTCGCTGATCTTGACAATCACGGCACACTTCACGGGGTCGCCGCTTCCTTCCTGGAAGGTCATCTTGCCGGTGATGCCGTCGAATTCCTTGATCCGGGCCAGCGCATCGCGCACGGCCTGACGGTCCTTTTCCACCTTGCCGGTCAGCTTGCCTGCCTTCTGGATGGCCTCCTGGACGAGACCCAGGGAATCCCAGGTGAGGGCGGCCACATCATCGGGGATGTAACCGTACTTGGCCGTGTAGCGATCGATGAAGGCCTTGGTGGCGCCCGTTGCCCCGGCTGCCGCGTAGTGGGTGCTGAAGAACAAGCCGTGGCATTCCTTTCCGCAAAGGTTGATCAGCTCGGCTGAGCCCCAGCTGTCGCTTCCCACGATGGGGTTTTTCCATCCCAAGCTCGTGGGCCTGCTGCACGATGAGCGCCACTTCATTGTAGTACTGGGGGGTGAACAGGACCTGGGCCCCGGAGTTGATGATCTTGGTCAGCTGGGTGCTGAAATCGGCGTCCTTGGTGGTAAAGCTCTCGAAGGCCACCACCGATCCGGCACCGTGCAGCTTCTCCCACGCCGACTTGAAGAACTCGGCCAACCCCTTGGGATAGTCGCTCGCAACGTCGTAGAGGACCGCCGCCTTGTTGAACTTGAATTCGTCCGTGATGAAGTTGGCCAGGACCGGCCCCTGGAACGGGTCCAGGAAACAGGCCCGGAAGACGAAGGGGCGGTTCTTGGTCGTGTCGGGGTTGGTGGACCACGGGCTGATCATGGGCGTCTTGTAGTTGTTGGCCACCTCGCCTGCGGGGACCGCCTGCTTGGAGGCCTGGGGGCCGACGATGACCAGGACCTCGTCCTGGGTGATCAGTCTTCGTGTTGACCTTGACCGCGGAGTCGGCCTTGGATTCGTTGTCTTCGATGATGAGCTCGACCGGAACCTTTTTCCCGCCCACATCCAGGCCGCCGGCCTTCTGGATGTCTTCCAGCCACATCTGGGCGGCAAATTTGGTCCCCTCGCCGACCTTGGGGATGTCACCGGTGATGGGGGCGTTGATGCCGATTTTGATGGACTTGGCCTTGCCCCAGCCGAGGGGCACGACCATCAGGAAAACCAACAGCCCGGAGAAGATCATCAGGGACCCTTTGCGCATGGCTTCTTCCTCCTTCACCAAATAAGGTTTTGGGTTTGAATGAAGCTGCTAACCTATTAAATCCGCCCAGGAAACACTTAGGGGCTTCGCCCCAACTGGAATGATGGAATATTGGACTGGAATAATGGGTTTACGGAATGGAGCCATTCTGATCCCACTATTTCAGCATTCCACCATTCCATTGTTCCGGTTCGTCCAGATCAGGGTTGTTAGCACACCCTCTCTGATTTGCAATGGCAATCTCTGTCCCCTGGACGGTCTCTCACAGGGGTTATACCCATTCGTGAAGCTTTTCGATGAGCTCCCCGCAGTCCTCCCTGCGAAAGCAGAATCGCAGCTCCAGGAAGTTCCCCCTGAGCCGCTTGATCTCTTCCTTCACATCCGTGCCCTTTGTCAGCACGTCCCGAATCAACCCGGCGAGGTACCGAAAGTCCTCCGGCCCCATGCCGAAGCGGGTCATCTCGGCCACTCCCATCCGGAGGCTGCTCGACACGGTGAAGCCTTCGTCGCCCGGGGCCGCCTGGTAGTTGCAGATGATGTTGTTGGCCTCAAGCCGTTCTGGCCGCATCGGGCCCCCGGCCGTACCCCACATTGACCAGCACCTGGTGGGTTTCCGTGAAATCCATCGCCGGGTCTCCGGCCACATCGAGACCGCTCTCCTTCAGGGCCCGGGCAAAGGCCTTGGCGTTGGTGATGACCTCGCGCTGGTACGCATCACGGAAGTGATTCATCTCGTAGGCGGCCATGAGTAGGCCAAGAAGGGTCCCGAGGTGATGGTTGGACACCGACCCCGGAAAGGTCCGCCGCACGATGGCCTCCCAAAGATCGTAGCGCTCCTCGTGCGCTTCGAATCGACTCCCGATGACGCCCCTCTGGGTCCCGAAAAAGGTCTTGTGGGTGGAACCGGTGACCAGGTCCGCCCCTTCCTCAAAGGGCTGCTGGAAGTGAGGACCCAGGAGCCCGAGCACGTGGGCCGCATCGTACATGATGACACCATTGATCCCCTGATCGTCGATAAACCGCCGGATCTCCGCCACGGGCTCCTTGTGGATGAACATGCTCTTGCCGAAGATGACGAGCTCGGGCCTGTATCGATCGATGAGCTCAAGGGCCGCCTCCACATCGATCCTGTGGGGGTTGTCGGCTAGGACCGGGAAATTCACCACGGCAGGCCTGTCCGTGAGCGGGTCCCGGGCCACGTAGTCCCTGAGGGCCCCCATGGGCTGTGCGCTCAAATGGCCCCCTTTGATGATGTGGTTGTTCATGACCTGGCCGATGCGCCTTGGTTCCCGCTTGCGGTCCGCACGATTGATGTAGTCCACCATGCCGCTGAAGACCGCCATGTTGGCCAGCTGACCGCTGATAAGACGCGTCTCCACTTCCGGGCACCCGAGGAATCGCCTGAATTCCTCCTCCACCAGTCGCTCCACCTCTGCGATGAAGTCCGTGCCCTGGTAGTAAAACACATCCATCTCATAGAATGCCTTGATCTCCCGATGCTCGGCGTAGCGGAATGCGGGGTCCATCACGGAGAGCAGCCGCACCATGGGCGAGGGGGTCATCTCGGAGGGAATCAGGTTGATGCATTCGTGCTGACGCCAGCGCGTGTTCTCGATGGTCTTCTTCACCAGGTTCTGCGCCTTGACGCGCAGCGGGTGCGTCGGAGACGGTCTGCGGGCGCCGGCTCCCGGCCCACCAAGATGGGTCTTGCGTGCGGCGGGGCCTCGCTTCGGAGGTGATAGGGGACGACGACCCCTTCCACGAGCTTGCCGCGGATGTCGATCGAAGACCTGATCGTCCTCCACGATTCGACTGTCGATGTAGGCCAGACAGAGGGGCCTCAGCTCATGACGGTCCATGGGTTTGAGCATCGAACCCCAGTCCATCAAAGATCCAGGTCGGCACCATGGTTCCGCTTGTCACGTAGCCTGCCAGGCGGCCTTCTTTGAAGACCGCGCGCCTGCGCGGGCAACGCCCCGTCCCGTCAGTGCAACGGGCTGCACCAGACGGGGGAGATCCTTGATCAGGGAGTAGTCGCGCGACATGCGATCCGTTCAAAGGCCCTGAACTGTCGTCTCGAGGGGTTTTCGGCCCACGAAATCCCCCTTTCGCGCTGAAAAGCTCACGCCGATCCTGGCACCGGGTATGGCAAAGACCGGGATTTCCAATCCTTCGGGGTCAACGCCCAGTTCATGGCCATAAAGGGTCAGTCCGGCTTCAAGTCGAAGGGTGTCGCGGGCCCCCAGCCCGGCGGCGCGTTGCGCCCCTTTCAATTAATTTTTCCCACAACAGTCCGACCTTGTCCCTGTCCGTGAAAAGCTCGAAGCACAAGGGTTCCCCCGTGTAGCCGGTTCGGGCCGCGTCGATCCGGATGGTCTCGATGAAAACCGTCCGCATGGCGTTTCGCAGGGGTTCCGGAACGGCGCCTTTCGTGATCAAGCCCTCCAGGATGGCGCGGGACATGGGACCTTGCAGGGACAGCATGGCCAGGGTCTCTGTCCGGTCCTCGATCACCACATCCTCAAAGCCTTTCAGGTGATGCCTGAGGTGGGCAAGGTCCTTCTCGCGGTTTGCCGCATTGACCACCAGCAGATGGTCACCGTTTTCGAGCAGGTAGAGGTAGGCATCGTCCACGGCGCCGCCCGACTCGTTGGCCATGATGGTGTATTGGCCGCTGATCCACTGTCCGTCGAGTGCCTCCGCGTTGTTGGTCAGCACGTGCTGAAGGAATCTCCGCGCGCCCGAACCCCGGATCACGAAACGGCCCATGTGGGATATGTCGAAGAGGCCGGCCCCCTTTCGGGTCGAAAGGTGCTCCCCCACGATGCCCGTGGGAAAGTAGAGGGGCATCTCCCAGCCGCCGAATTCCACCATCTTGGCCCCCAGGGCCAGATGGCGGTCATAGAGAGGGGTGCGCTTGAGCTCGCTCATGGTGAAAGGCTCCTTTCTGAAAAGCGAAAGATCACCCATCGGACCGGCCTTCCCAGGGCCTTGAGGGACGTCTCCATCATGACTTCCGACAGCGTGGGGTGGGCGTGGATGGTCTCGGCAAGGTCCGTGACGGTTGCGCCAAGACGAACCGCCAGCCCTCCTTCTGCGATGAGATCCGCGGCGTGGGCGCCCACCATGTGAACCCCCAGAATCCGTCCCGTTCTCCGCATTCGAGACGATTTTCGCCTCCCCGGCGATTTCCCCCATGGCCTGTGCCTTCCCCAGGTTGCGGAAAAGGAACGCTGTCCGCCCGCACCGGATGGCCCCTGTTCCCGGGCCTGCTTTTCAGTGAGGCCCACACCGGCCACCTCCGGCATGGTGAAGACCACAGAGGGAACGGCGTCGTAGGTCATTCGCCGGCATCCTCCCAGCGCGTTTTCAGCGGCAACCATCCCCTCATGGGAGGCCACGTGGGCAAGCATGGGCCTTGAAGGCCCGAGCATGTCCCCGATGGCATAGATGCCGGGGACGGTTGTCCGCATGGTTTCGTCGACCAGGACCCAGCCCTCTGTCATCCCTCCCTACACCGAGCCCTTCGATCCATGGGGGCAGTGATCTGGGGCCTTCGCCCCACACACACCAGGACCTGATCCGCCTCGATGATGCGTGGGGTCCCTTGGGCCCGTTCTTGCGCCGGCTGAGGGCGAAGGCGCCACCGTGACCCTGAGGTTTCCCCCCTCCTCCCTGACCTCCTCCACCACGCTATCGAGCGTGAAATCGATTCTGCGCTTTTTCATCTCTCTTTGGATGACCCTGGAGCAGGCCTCATCCACCGCATCGAGCGGGAAGCAGTCGTCCCATGGCCTCGACGATGTGGACGCGCGACCCCATGGCTGAGAGGATGCAGGCGAACTCACACCCGATGGCCCCTCCGCCCACGATGACGATTCTTTTCGGGCACTTCCTCATCTCCAGCACATCGTCACTGGACAGGATCCTCTTTCCGTCAAAGGGGAAACCCTTGAGCGCCGAGGGCTGGGATCCGGTTGCCAGGATCAAACGGTCGGACGGGATGTCCATTTCGCCTCTCCGCAGCCGTTTTCACCCGGCACAGGCCAGGTCGCTTGGACGAACGCCGATCCACTGACCAGATGAACCCGTGATGGGCCAGAAGCTCTCGTGATTCCATCCATCTGGTCCTGCACCACCTTCCGCTTTCGTTCCATGAACCGTTTCAGGTCAATCGTGACGGCATCGCCTGTGCGCACTCCCCAATCGGGGCCGTTTCTTATGCGCTCCATCAATTCCGCGGCCGTCTTCATGACCTTGCTGGGGATGCAGCCCCAATGAAGACAATTGCCGCCCACCTTGTCCTGTTCCACAAGCGTGACGTCAGCCCCCGACTGGGCGGCCCTTATGGCGGCCACATAACCGCCGGGACCACCACCGATAACCGTTACCTTTGCGCCGGCTGAGCTCATGGATTCCCCATCTCCCGTTACATGCGGAAACCCTGTCGTTGACCCCTGGACGAGCCTGGGGCCTGCTCAGGGAGGATATCAGCCTGTTTGGTGATCTTTCAATTCTTTTAAATATCTATCCCTTGGCCTTGAACCTTGAACCCTGAACCTTTCCCCCAATTCATAAAAGCCCTTGGCCTGGACACCATTTTTGATATGGATTCATAGCCGTTTTCAATGGAGAGCCCTTGTGCTTGGGGTCCGATTTGCTCGATGATGGGTATTCCTGAAATCCATCACGCCACAGAATCGCAGACGTAACGCCGCACCATTACTCCAATTCCTGGACAGGGAGACGAATGGATGAAAGAGATTGAACGAGCTGGTTTTGCCAGATGATGTTCGCTATGCAAAGGACCATGAGTGGGCGCGGTCAGAAGGGAGACGTGATCCGATGTGGCATCAGCGACTATGCCCAGGATCAGATGGGCGACATCGTGTTTGTGGAGCTGCCGGAGGTGGGGGAGCAACCTTTTCGAGGGGCGATCCGTTCGGCACCGTGGAGTCGGTCAAGGCCGTGGTGGAGCTTTACATGCCGGTGGGCGGTGAGGTCGTCGCGGTGAATGGTGAGCTCGCGGCCTCCCCCGGCCTGGTGAACGAGCACCCCTACGGCGAAGGGTGGATCATCCAGGATCAAGCCCGCCGACCCGGGCGAGCTGGACCTGCTCATGGCAAAGGAGTCCTATCTGGAAATGCTGAGAGGAATGGAATAGATGCGTTATTTCCCTCACACCGAAGCGGATATCCGCTCCATGCTCGAAACGGTAGGGGCCGGCGGCCTCGATGAGCTCTTTTCCATGGTGCCGGATGCATGCCGAAGGACGCGGGATCTTCAGATCCCGGCCGCTCTGACGGAATGGGAATTGGGCGAGCACATGGGGAATCTGTCCCGGCGTGTGGCCGTCTCACCCGAATACAGGTCGTTTGTCGGCGGCCGGCAGCTACGAGCACTATATCCCGGAGGTGGTCTCCCATCTCATCAGCCGGGCCGAGTTCGTGACCTGCTACACGCCCTATCAGCCGGAGATGAGCCAGGGCACCCTTCAGGCCGTCTATGAATACCAGACACTGATTGCCCGGCTCCTGGGCATGGAGGTGGCCAACGCCTCCATGTACGACGGGGCCTCGGCGCTGGCCGAAGCCGTGCTCATGGCGGTGCGCATCACCGGCAGACGGACGGTGGCCCTGTCCCGTTTGGTCCATCCCCACCATCAGAGGGTGGTGAAGACATACCTTTGCCCGACGGGCTGCCGCATCATCGAGCTCCCTTACCTCGAGGACGGCAGGACCGACCTCTCCCCCCTGGATCTTTGCAGAGGATCTGGCCGCGGTCGTGATCCAGTCCCCCAATTTCTTCGGTTGCATCGAGGACCTTCGTCCCCATTGCGGACAAGGCCCACGAGCGGGACGGCCTGTTCATCACATCCTTTACGGAACCTCTTGCCTACGGTCTTCTGAAGAACCCGGGCAGCCAGTCGGCGGACATCTGCCTGCGGGGAAGGGCAGAGTCTGGGGATCCCTCAGTCTTTCGGCGGCCCGGGTCTCGGGGTCTTTGCCGAGCAGGATGAAGACGTCCGGTCCATGCCGGGCCGTCTGGTGGGAGAAACCAGGGACGTGGAGGGCAGGAGGGGCTTCGTGCTGACGCTTGCCACAAGGGAGCAGCACATCCGCAGGGAAAAGGCCACGTCCAACATCTGCACCAACAACAGCCTCTGCGCCGTGGCCTGCGGCCATGTACATGGCCGCGCTGGGGGCTACAGGGATCCGGGAGCTCGCCAGTCTCAACCACGACAAGGCGGAGTATCTGAAAAAGGGGCTTGAGAGAGCCGGTTTCCATGTCCCCTTTCATGGCCCCACGTTCAACGAGTTCGTGGTGAAGGCACCTGCAGGATTCGAATCAACTTACAAGCGACTGCTCGCCAGAAAGATCGTGGCCGGTCTTCCTCTTGCGCCCCTTTACCCTGAGCTCTCAAACCATTTCCTCTTCTGTGTGACCGAGACCAAGAAGAGGGAGGATATGGATGCACTGATCCGGGAGATGACATCATGAAAGACCCTTTAGGCACCACAGGTCTCGTGCTCAACGAGCCGCTCCTCTGGGAGAAGGGGAGGGCGGGAAGGCAGGGCTTTTCCATGCCGGCGCGGGATGTGGCGCCCTCTTCCGCTTGGTGACGACCTGGTGGGCGAGGTGCCGGCGTTTCCCGAGCTGAGCGAGGTGGACCTGGTGCGCCATTACACGCGGCTCTCCTCGTGGAACTTCTGCGTGGACACGGGCATGTATCCCCTCGGCTCCTGCACCATGAAATACAACCCCAAGATCAACGAGAAGCTGGCCCGCCTGCCGGGGTTTTCCGCGGCCCATCCGCTTCTGCCTGCCAGCCTTTGCCAGGGCGCCCTCGAGCTCATGTATGGCCTGGAACGGCTCCTGGCCGAGATCACGGGCCTGGATGCGGTAACCCTTCAGCCTGCGGCCGGGGCCCACGGTGAGCTCACGGGGATGCTCCTGATCCATGCCTATCACCAAAGCAAGGGAGCAATCGCGCTCCAAGATCATCGTGCCCGACACGGCCCACGGGACCAACCCGGCGAGCGCCGCTCTGTGCGGGTACCGGCCTGTCGCCCGTGAAATCAGGCGAGAGGGGATTTCTGCTGGCCGAGACCGTGCGCCAGGTGATGGATGAGGACACCGCGGGCATCATGATCACCAACCCCAACACCCTCGGCCTTTTCGAAGAGGAGATCCATCAGATCGCCCACATCGTCCACGAAAAGGGCGGTCAGGTGTATTGCGACGGCGCCAACATGAACGCCGTGATGGGGATGGTCGACATGGGGAGGAGCGGGGTGGACGTCCTGCACCTCAACCTCCACAAGACCTTTTCGACCCCCCATGGCGGTGGCGGGCCCGGCTCCGGACCCGTCTGCGTCAGGAAACACCTGGAGCCCTTCCTGCCCATTCCCCGTATCCTGAAAGAGGCGGACGGCTACCGGTTTTCAGAGGACTTCCCTCAGTCCGTCGGGAGGCTCCACGCCTTTTACGGGAGCTTCGCCGTGATGGTCCGGGCCTACGCCTACATCCGGTCCATGGGGCCGGATGGGCTCAAGAAGGCCAGCCAACTCGCCGTGCTCAACGCCAACTACATGAAGGAACGGCTGAAGGGGACGTTCCACCTCCCCTACGACCGTCCCTGCATGCACGAATTCGTCTTGTCGGACAAGTTCCAGAAGGCCGGTGAAGGTCACCACGCTCGACATGGTCAAGCGGCTCATGGACTACGGCTTTCACCCGCCTACCATCTATTTCCCCCTGGTCGTGGCACGGGCGCGCTGATGATCGAGCCGACGGAAACGGAGTCCATGGAAGACCTGGATCGGCTTCGTTGAGGCCATGAAGGCCGTCGCGATCGAGGCCCAAGAGCGTCCCGACCTTCTGAGAGAGGCCCCGCACAAGTGCAAGGTGCGACGGATGGATGAAACCGCTGCGGCCCGGAAACCCTGTCTGACGGGGTGAGCTTCGCGTTCGGGCACAATATCATAAATTTATATCAGTTATACATAAATATGAATCAATGATATTCAATTGAAGATCCGCGTCCGTGGGTATTTACAGGCCCTCGCTCGTGCCCTTTCGTGGACACCGTTCTTGATTGTGCAACGACCTTATTCAACTGAATTAGGGGTCTTGAACACCTCGTTGATCTCTAAAAGTGCCTTCCTTTGCCGGTCTCGACTTCCTTAAGCCGGGACTCCCGGCACCACTATTGCATGACTCTAAATCACCTGGAACCCCGGCATCCTTCGCCGGAAGTCCTTGGGGTCAAAACATTATCGGGAGGATGACGAACCATGTCGATCGGCAGTGTCTTCGAGGGGATGATTCGGTATGGCTTCCTGGGAGTCACCTTAGCGCTTCTGCCAATGTTGTTTCTCCTCCTCTTGCTGCACGCGAGAGAAAGGATCATGGAGGTGGTCAGCGGCAGGAGCTGTCAGGGTGGCCTTTCAGAAACTGTTTGAATTTTCGGATAGGCTGGACGAGAAATACGTTGAGAACAGTGTCCATGGCGGTGCCATGTGGCTGACTCCGCTGGTTTGGATTGGGATCACGGCTGCAGTGGCCCTCATGTTTCTCATGATCATGGTGACAACCGTTTCGGGATGAGACGCATCGTTTCTGTCTCGGCCAGTCCTTGCACAATGGGCGTTGTTCACACCTTAGATGCCGCAAGTGCGGCGAACCGTCTCATCTTCCATCAGTTCCTTGAGTGGTCCCCTGGTGAGACATTCGTCCCTTTTCGATGATATAGCCGAAGTTGCTGAGCTTGAGCGTGAATTTCACATTCTGTTCGGCCAGAAGCACGGTGAGCCCCGCTTCCTTGAGTCGCATAATTGTCTGACCGAAGGCACGGACCAGGACGGGGGCGATTCCTTCCGTGGGTTCATCCAGGAGCAAGAAATCGGGATTTCCCATGAGCGCCCTGCCAATGGCCAGCATCTTCTGTTCTCCGCCGCTGAGGAGCCCCCCTTTTCGGTCTTCCAATCGCGCCAAAGGCGGAAAGAGCTCATAGACCTTGTCTTTGTTCCATAGATCTCTCCCCTCCGCCTGTCTGAACGCAATCTCCAGATTTTCTCCCACCGTGAGATCGGCAAAGATCCTTCGGTCGTCCGGGACGTAGCCAATGCCTTTTCTTACGAGCACGTAGGGCGGCTTGTCCGGTGACATCTTCTCCCTTAAATCGAATCCGGCCCTGTTTGGGCGGTGTCAGGCCGAGGATGCTTTTCAATGTCGTGGTCTTTCCCGCGCCGTTTCTTCCGAGAAGACAGACCACCTGCCCGGCGTCCACCCTGAGGGAGACCCCGAAAAGAATGTGGCTCAGGCCGAAGAAGGTGTGGATTTCCTGCAGCTCAAGCATCTTCTTCGCCCCCGAGGTAAGCTTCCTGGACCTCCCTGTTTTGTCTTATTTCTTCGGGACTCCCCTGAATGATCGATTTTCCATAGTGCATCACCATGATGCTTTGTGCCGTGTTGAAGACCACAGTCCATGTCGTGCTCGCAAAAAAGGATGGTGAGCCCCTGGGTCTCCGCAAGACCCCGGATGAGGGCCATGGTCGCCGCCGTCTCATCCGGCGACATTCCCGCCGTGGGTTCGTCAAGGACCAGGATCTGGGGTTCATTTCCAAGGGCGATGGCGATTTCGAGAATTCTCTGATCCCCATGGGAGAGGGAGCCTGCGATGCGGTCCGCGCTGTCCAAAAGGCTGACGCTTTCAAGAATTCTGTTTGTCTCCTCGACTGCCATACGATGGGCCGGCCGGAACAGTTTGTTGCTTTTCCTCTGCCGGGACAGGACCGACACCTGAACATTCTTGAAAACCGTGAGTCGGTGGAAGATGTTTGCAATTTGAAAAGATCGGGCGATGCCCCTGTCTGCAGATCTCGTGGGTGGGGAGCTTGGCGATATCTTCACCGTTCAAGCATCACCCGGCCCATATCCGGTTTGAGCTGCCCTGTGATCAGATTGAACAGGGTGGTCTTCCCTGCCCCGTTCGGCCCGATAACGGCTACCACCTGGCCTTTCTCGACGGTGAGGTCTGCCCCGTTGACCGCTATGAACTTGTCAAAGGACTTGTATACCTTTTCTACCTGCAGCACCGCGTTCCCCTGTCATGTCCTTCGAGAACCAAGCTTTTCTCCGATGAATCCCATGACGCCTTCGGGCAGGAAAAAGATGAGGAGAATCAAGAGAATCCCGAGAATCATGGTCCAGTACTCGGTGTAGACACCAACGAAAGTTCTCAGAGCCACGGTGATCGCTGCGCCAATGATGGGCCCGGCGAAAGTAAACCAGCCCCCGAGCAGGATCATGATAAAGATCTCCAGGGACAGCACCCAGAACAGGAGATCCGGAAACACGGAACGTTCAAGCACCACAAACAGAACCCCTGCAACGCCTGCAAAGAAGGTGGCGATCACGATGGCGGTGAGCTGATGTCGCCTCACGTTGATCCCTACCGCCGAACAACGCGCCGGGTTGTCCCGGATGGCTTGAAGGGTGGTCCCGAAAGGGGATTTGTGAATGAAATACATGACAATAAGGCAGAGGATGAAAAACACGAGGATAAAGTAGTAAGCATTTGATGTGGAGGAGATAAGGTCGGGGACAGGAACGCCGTGGATTCCGTCATCCCCGTTGGTGAGGCCATACCAGCGAAAGGCGATCGCCCAGATGAGCGAACCTAGAGAAATCTGGAGCATCCCGAAATAGAGGCTCGTCAAACGGACACAGAACCAGCCGATGAGTAAGCCGGCGGCTGCGGCAATGACGGGTGAGGCGATGAAACGAGAACCACATGGGAAGCCCGGCCTTCGTCATCATCAGGGCGAATGCGTAAGCCCCCACACCATAAAAGACGCCGTGGTGAAACTGAAAAAGGCCGCCGTGGCCCACCACCATATTAAGGCTCATGGCCAGGAGCGCCGTCACAAAGATCACGGCCAGGATGTACACATAGAACCGGGGAAGGATGGCAGGGAGAAAGAGAAGGATGATGAAAAGGGCTGCCAGGGGCCAAATCACTCTGAGGTTGTAACGGTGTTTCACCGAAAATCGACTCCTCTTACCAGACTGACTTGAGCAGTCCCCTTGGACGCCACATCAGAATGATCACCACCGCCGTATAGGGGAAGACGATGGCAAACTGAGGCCAGAAAAGTACACCAAAGGCTTGGGTCAGTCCGAAAATCAGAGAGCCGACCATGGCACCCCACATGTTCCCCAGACCCCCAATGGTAACAATCAAAAAGGCCTCGATGATGAGATTGTGGTCCATCCCCAGGGTGATGCTGACGGTGGGCGCAACCAGAGCCCCTCCAAGTCCCGCAAGAAAGCATCCCAGGACAAAGGCAAAGGCAAAGACCCAGCTCACATTGATGCCCACCGCGCCCACCATTTCTCGGTCCACTGCGGCGGCCCGTGCGATCTTTCCCAGCTTGGTCTTGTTCGTAAACAGCCACAGACCGATTGCCACCAGCGGGCCGATGATGAGCAGAAAGATGTTGTATCGGGGGATGGAAGCACCAAAGAGGGGCACGGACCCGTTGAACAATGCGGGGCGCCATGATGGACTTGTATTCCGCACCCCAAACGATCTTTACAAGATCTCCAAGGATGAGGCTGAGGGCAAAGGTGAACAGAAGGAGCATCAGGTGCTCTCTCTGGTAAAGATGGCAGAACAGGGCCCGCTCTGCCACAAAACTGACCAAGGCCACCACGAGGGGTGAAAAGACCAGGGCCAACCAGAAACCGGCGGGGCCGGCCACGAATTTGGTGATGCTGTAGGCGGAAAAGGCCCCGATCATGTAAAGAGAGCCATGGGCGATATTGGGGACCCTGAGGACCCCGAGCACAAAGCTCAGCCCCGAGCAGACGACAAAAAGGATCATGGATCGGCTGAGCCCTACGAAAAATTGACTTCCCAGGGCGCCGAGGTCAGCGACCATACCGCCTCCCATCGATCAAGAAAGGTGAATCGGAGAAGGAGGGGATGCCCTCCTTCTCTCTCATGGTTGGGTTACTTTTTTCTGGCTTTCGTGATCTCGTCGCAGGAGGGCATCACCTCATCACCCTTCAACGTCATGACGTCGCCTGCAATGACGAAATCATACTGAGGGACCTTCTTCGTGGTTCCGAAATACATGGGGTACACGGCCTGATGGTCGCAGGCCCTCATCTCCACCATGCCGCCCACCGGGTTCTTGACCTTGAGGCCTTCCAGGGCATCGATGAATTTTTCCTTGTCAATTTTTCCCGCCTTCTTGAAGCCTTCGGCGATGAAATGGGCGGTCAGGTAGGCATTAAAGGCCGGGAAGCCCGGAGGATTGCCATAGGCCTTCTCGAAGGCAGCCACAAAGGCCTTGTTCTCAGGGGTCTCCGGATAGTAGAAGAGATACTGGATCGTACCCATGACCCCTTCGGGCGCCTCGGCGCCAAGCGGCTTGAGAACCGCGTGGTCGATGGCGGTGTGAATCCAGGAAGGGATCTGGGCCGCCATGCCCGTCGTCTTCAGCGCCTTCAGGCAGTTGGTCATGCTCGCCCCGCCCGTGCAGAAGATGACGGCATCCGGTTTGGCCGACATGATGGAGGTCAAGTAGGGCACCAGATCCGGCTCGCCGATTTTCCACCACGATTCGCCGATTTTTTCGACCTCCGGCTTCAGGGCCTTCAGGTTTCTCCAGACCGCATCGGCGATGGCATGGCCATACTCGTAGTCATCCCCTGCAATCCAGTATTTCACGTAGGGTTTTCTTGACAGGCCCACGCCGCCTGCTTTGCCCGCCATGGCCGTGTTTTCCGCCGTGGAGAAAACGTAGCGATGCCCCAGCTCACCGGTGATCTTCTCGCTTTTTGAAATCCATACGATAAGCGGCACTTTTTCCTTTTTCGCAACCGCTTCAGACACCGCCAGGGCGACACCGCTGTTGATCGTGCCGACGAGTACGTCGACGTTCTCTCTCATGACGAGTTCTTTGGCCATGTTGAGACCGATATCCACCTTGAATTTGGTATCCCTCGTGGTGAATTCAATCTTTCCGCCCAGAACGCCCTTCTTGTTGATCTCCTCAAGCGCCAGCTTGAAGCCGTTCAAGGCATCGTTCCCATAAACGGCAGCGGGCCCGCTGTAACAGTCGATAATTCCCACCTTGATGTTCCGCGCATCCGCCAACACGGGTATCATGGACAAAGATGCGGCCAGAACCAATCCAATCACACAAAACAAACCTTTCCTCTTTGGACTCCGGATTTTTTCAATCATCTCAGGCCCTCCCTTCTTGTGATTAGAAATTGGATGTGAATCGTCGAAGTGCTCTCGCCAACCGGAAAGAGTCTCTTGAATGAACCGTTCTATGCGGCCCGTGAAAGGGCAGGATATCTTGTCGAAAACCTGTCCCTTTCAGCATTTCAGTCTATCTTTATGGAAATGCACGAGGGGTGTCAATAGGAAAACCGAGGCCGGCACAGGGTTATAGGGTGATGATTTTTGCTCATTTGCAGTCATTTCGTCTTTCCCCGAGGGTGGCTTTGTTTACACGGACCCATTTCAGTGCCTTGTCTAATCTCTCTGAAGACACTTTCCCACACCTTGAGACCAGACGGTTCATATTGAGTGGTCTTGGCGAGGCCGATCCGGGCTTTCAACACGTTCTATAGCCTTGTCGTGAAATTTCTCATACTTGAAGGCAGAGCGATAAGCCCCATTATGGCTTAAGCAACGACAAGTACCTACCCAAAGCGATCGTTCGGCTTGGTCCCCGACCAGATGAGAACACCGAAAAGATGAAAAGCCGGATGGCTATGTCTCTCTTCTCATCCCTCCTTTGCATCATGGACGCTTACGACCCTCCAGATTCGGCGTCCGCTGGCCGAAATACCCTATTACCCGGCCCACACTGGCGGCTTTTTATCGAACCAGGGTCGGGCCTTTTCGAGTTGACCTGCAAGCCGGAACAGCGTGGCCTCGGCACCAAAGGGGCCGATGAACTGTGCACCGCATGGCAGTCCATCAGGGGTCCAATGCAGGGGCACGGACATGGCCGGCAATCCACAGAGGTTCGCAACCTGGGTGAAGGGCGTTTTCTCGAGGCCCTTTTTCGACATCTGGTCCACGATGCCGGAGGCTTTCATCAGACCCACCCAGCCCCAGTGTGTTGACCAGCTTCATCAGCATCCTTTCCGGTGCAGAAGGCTTCAGTTCCCCCACCCGTGCCGGAGGATGGGCGGTGGTCGGCGTGAGGTAGAGATCGTATTTCACGAAAAACAGCCCCATCTGTCTTGCGGAGCGGTCCCAGCACCGCATGGCCTCCACAAAGTCACCGGCAGAAAAGGTCCGCCCCATCAGGCCCAGCGTGTAAGTCATCATTTCCACGTCCGATCGGGTGACCTTTCTGCCCAATACGTTTTTCATCTCCTGAAGGTCAGCCGCCACCTCACCGAAATACATGGTTATATAAGATCGGGCCAGCGCCTCTCCGTCAACCCCTGTCTCACTTTCTTCAACATGGTGCCCCAGCTCTTTGAGGAGCTTGGCCGCATTTACGACGGCTTTGATGCATTCCGGGTGGACGGGGGTACCGATGGGAGATGCGGTGGTGAAACCGATTTTCAGTTTTCCGGGAGAGGTTTCGACTTCCTCGAGGTAAGGCCGCACCGGCGGGCAGATCACGTAAGGAGCGCCCACATCCGGACCGTTCGTGGCATCGAGGGCGGCGGCACTGTCGCGAACGGATCGGCTGAGCACATGTTCCTGCACCGCGCCCTGCCAGGGCCTGCCGTGACGTGGCCCACATGGGTTTCTCCCCCGGGAGGGCTTCAGTCCGAAGAGGCCGCAGCATGAAGCTGGGATCCGGATGCTGCCCCCGCCATCGCCTCCTGCTGCCATGGGAACCATGCCCGAAGCCACAGCGGAAGCGCTTCCACCACTTGAGCCACCGGGGGTATGGTCAGTATTCCAGGGGTTTCGGCAAGGACCGAAAAGCGCCGGCTCCGTGATGCCCAATAGGCCGAATTCCGGCGTGTTGGTCTTCCCCAGAGTGACCAGGCCGCCATTCTTGTAACGTTTGACCATTTCGCTGTCGTGGTCGGGCACATAATTTTTATAAGCCTTGCAACCGCTTGTCAGGGGTACACCGGCAAAGGCAAAGATCAGATCCTTGATCAGGAAAGGGACACCGGCAAAAGGCCCACCCGGAAGCGGTTGCCTGGATGTTTGGCGGCCGACGTCATACATTTGCGTCACCACCGCGTTCAGTTTCGGGTTGACCTCCTCGATTCGCTGGATGGCCTCCTCGCAGAGCTCCTCTGCCGTCACATCGCCCTTTCTCACGAGCTCGGCCAATCCCATTGCATCATACGCGCTGTATTCCTTAAATCCTCCCATTGTTCCCTCCCTTTTGTCTCGTGTCGGCGTAACCGGGAAAACGATGGTTTTGAGTATCCGGTCCGATGCGTGGGGGCCGCCGGCTCGCCGGCGTTCGGGTCAGGTGATTTCCCGCGGCATCTGGTTGGATACTTCTATAAGGTTCATATCCGGGTCTCTGAAATAGATTGACATGATTGGACCTACCGCTCCGGTGCGTAGAACGGGGCCTTCGATGATGTTGATGCCGCAAGCTTCCATGTGAGAAACGACTTCAGAGATCGGAACCGAAGTCATGAAACATAGATCCCCGGAACCGGGGGTAGGCTTCTCGGCCTTTGGCTCAAACTCATTTCCGCGCTCATGCAAATTGATTTTCTGGGAGCCAAAGGAGAGTGCCTTGCGGTCATCTTCGAACGTGACGATCTGCATTCCAAGCACCTTCGAGTAGAAGGTACACGTGACATCGAGGTTCATTACAGTTAATACCAGATGATCGAGAGAATCAATCTTCATTTCAGTCCTCTCATGCGTTATGGAAAGGGACATAATTGGCTCATTTCCTGGAGCTCTCCTTCAATGTGCGTCGAAGGATCGGAAGCATGGCCTTATCTTTATCATGGCCTACTTCTTCTTTGACCTTGATGAGGGTCTGAAGATCCAAGACTTGGACACGTACGATAATGAAGTCCATTCCTTTTTCCACCATCGTTCTGAGGAGTGCCACGAAATCAGGTGCGACGGGAGGATTCATTTCTCAACCTCACGAGGGATTGAACGCTTTGCTGAAGCATGTGCAATCGTTCGGTGGGTGTCAGGGAGAGCATCCATCGGATCAGGGTCAGATCGACACCATCGTCGCTGTATGCCTGGTCATACTGAGCCCGGGGTGCCTCCAGCGGAGCGTCAGGCCGGGGTTTTTCGTCTTGCACATGGCCTCCGTTTTGTGGCGGATGGGCGTGAGATATGGGCCATATCACCGTCAGAATCTTTGGCATAGGGCGCTTCGTATGATCCCATAATTCTTGAAGTGTCGAAGAATGCATTGGACATACGACTGATTTAAACTATATAAGTCCTAAATCCGGAAGGCAAGTGGCAAGTCACTCTTGAGCCGGGAGAAGGGTTCATGAAGATCGCCGTGATCGAGCTTTACCATGTGTCTGTCCCTCTGAAGCATACCTTTTGGCCCACATGGATTCCGGGCTATCCCCAGACCCATAACCGGTTCACGCTCGTAAAACTTGTGACGGATGACGGGATCGAGGGTTATTCCGCAGGTTCGGCCATGGGCCGGGAGCGACAGGGGTTGGGGGACCTTCATGGGCGGGTATCTGCTGGGCGCTGATCCCACCGACATCGATGGGATCCAGTCCCTGCTCAAACAGGCGGGGTATCTGGGATGGCGGAACTTCTGGATCGAGCCGGCGTGCTGGGACATCATCGGGAAGAGTCGGAACAAACCGGTCTACGAGCTCTTGGGCGGGAAGGCCCGTCCTATGGAGGTCTACTGCTCGACGGGCGAGATGCACGACCCGGAAAGACGGGTGGATGAACTCCTGGCCATGCGGGACAGGGGGTTCAAGACGGCCAAGCTGCGGGTCAAAAATCGTGCCCTCGAGGATGACGTCCGCCACGTGGCGGTTATCCGCAAGGGTGTCGGCGGCAAGCTTGCCCTGGGTGTGGATGCCAACCAGGGTTGGCTCGTGACCATCGTGGACAAGATTCCGCCGTGGGATCTCACAAGGGCCGAGGCCTTTGCCAAGGCGTGCGAGGAACACAACATTGTCTGGCTTGAAGAACCGCTGGATTCCCGCGACTACGACGGAAACGCGGCCCTCAGGAAAGGGACCCGAGTCAAGATTTCGGGCGCGGAGCTCAACTACGGATGGGATGAGATCAAGATCATGTTCGAAAAGGAATGCTTCGACATCTACCAGCCGGATGCTACCTTTGCGGGCGGGATCGCCCAGGTAAAACGGGTGATCGACGAGTGCCGCAAACGGGATCTCCAAGTTTTCGCCCCACACCTGGACCAACGGTATCGGGTTCTACGTGAACTGGAACATGGCCCTGGCAGACCCGAAAAGCGAATCTTCCGCTTGAATACCCCCTTGAGGAGCCCTCGTGGGTGCCGGAATTCAGGGAGGGGATCATCGCGCCCATCCTTCCCGGTGCAGACGGGATGCTTAAGCCCTTTACGCGACCCGGGCTGGGGTTTGAGATCGACAAGGGGCTCCTGAGGAAATACGGAAAGCGATTTTTTAAGATCAACGAGACGAGGCTCAAGATCAAGGTGATCCGGGAAAAAGGGATCAAGACGACGCTGGCGCTCAAGAAGAGGAAAGAGGGCAGATGAACGTCGTTTTTTTCGGCATGGTCCTGATTGCGTTTTTGACTGCGGCGGTGCGGCAGCTCATGTGGGTGGGCGCGGCAGGGGAGGCCTCTCCCCTTGAAACGCTCTCGAAGGCCGTTGTTCAATCTGCCGGGGATTCCGTGACGCTGGCAATCGGCCTCATCGGGGTCATGACGCTCTTTTTGGGGCTTGTGAAGGTGGCGGAAGCCGGCGGGCTTCTGCGCGTCATCGCACGTCTCATCCGGCCCCTGATGGTCAGGCTCTTTCCGGACGTACCGCCGAGCACCCGGCCATGGGGGCCATGGTCCTCAACCTTTCGGCAAACGCCATGGGTCTTGGAAACGCAGCCACTCCTTTTGGCATCCGGGCCATGCAGGAGCTCGACAAGCTCAATCCGCGGCATGGGACCACTACCAACGCTATGGCCCTCTTTCTTGCCATCAACACGTCGAGCGTGACGCTGCTCCCCACAGGCGTCATCGCCCTGCGCGCGGCGGCCGGCTCCGCAGACCCTGCGGGCATCGTGCCCACAACGCTTTTCGCCACTTTTTTGTCGACGACCGTGGCCATCCTTGCAGCAAAGCTCTATTCCAGGTTTTCAAAGGAGGATGGGATCGCCCCTGCGGTCGAACGTCCTGTAAAGGCACAGGCCGACGAAGAGGAACAAGGGCCGGCAGAAGACATGGAGGCGCGTCCTTACCCGGCCTGGGTGAGTGTGATTGCCCTCCTGGTCCTTGCGAGCCTGATACCCCTTACCATCCTTTTCGGGAAGGGACTTTCGCCGTGGATCATCCCCGGGCTCATGGTCGGGTTCCTGGGCTTTCGGCGCGGCAAGGCGCGTTCGGGTCTATGAAGTGTTCGTGGAAGGGGCCAAGGAGGGGTTTCAGGTGGCAGTAAGAATCATCCCCTACCTGGTGGCGATCCTGGTGGCCGTGGGCATGCTCCGCACAAGCGGCGCCCTGGATGCGGTCACCACATGGCTTAGCACCGTGACCGGCCACGTGGGACTGCCGGGCGAGGCCCTTCCCATGGCGCTCCTCCGTCCCCTTTCGGGCTCGGGGGCCTATGGGATCCTGGCATCGATCATCAATGATCCGGCCATCGGACCGGACAGCTACGTAGGCTACCTGGTTTCGACCCTTCAGGGGTCAACCGAGACGACCTTTTACGTGATTGCGGTCTACTTCGGTGCGGTCCAAATAAGACGCATGCGCCATGCCCTGGCAGCCGCGCTCACCGCGGACCTGGCAGGGATTGCGGGGGCGGTGGTGGCGTGCAAGTGGATACTGGGATAGAAATGATGGGGAATTGGAGTATTGGAGTGATGGGGTAATGATAGACGTCAGAAATGGTCAGAATATCCGTTTAGGTCATCCCCCAATATCCCAAGCCACTGCAACACCCATATCCGAGCCATGCTCCATTTCTCCAATACTCCATCACCCCATTCCCCCAATCTTCTAGGAGGCACACATGGATGAGAGAATGAAACAGGCGCTGCAGCAGGCATACACGGGAGAGGCCAAGGCGGCGCTGCGTTTGAAGGTCTTTGCGAAGAAGGCGGAGGAAGAGGGCTTTGCGCAGATCGCGAGGCTCTTCCGCGTGATCGCCTTTTCAGAGGAGATACACGGGGAGCGGGCTCTTAGGGTCCTCAGGGAAATCCAGAGCACTGAGGAAAACCTCAAGGAGAGCTTCGAGTCCGAGGAAAACGTGGCCCACGTGGCCTACGACCATTTCCTCCGTCTTGCCTACGACCTGGGCGACAAGGGTGCGGCCTGGCATTTCACCCAGAGCCGGGACGTGGAAGAAGTGCACGCGAAGCTCTACAAGAATGCGCTGAACGATCTGATGGGCGATCGGGTCACCGACTACTACGTGTGCACGGTCTGCGGTTACATCTCGGATGGCATCCTTCCCGATGTCTGCCCGGTCTGCGGCGCCAAGAAGGAAAAGTTTGTGTTACGTTTGAAGGGAACAGGTACGAAGCTGCAAGGTCCCTGGTTCAAGGCAAAGGCCGGAGAAGAGGGGAGGGTCCGCAGGACATGATAGATCTGGTGAAGCGGTTTCTTGGAAAAGGTGAAGAGGATCGGGGCTCAGCGGCCGAGGGTCAGGGCGGCCATGACATCCGGGTGGCCACCTGCGCCCTTTTGCTCGAGATCTCGAACGTCGACGGGGCGCTCAGTCAAGAGGAAAGGGACCGTCTCGTGTCAATCCTGGAAAAGGAGCACGGGTTGACGCATGAAGAAATTGAAGGGTTGATCCACGAGGCAGGACCGGGGGCTTAAGGAAAGCGTCGACTTATGGCAGTTCACAAACCTGATCAATCAGCGCTACACGGAGGCTGAACGAATTCGCGTGGTAGAGCTGGTCTGGGACATTGCTTACGCGGACGGCAGCCTTGACAGGCACGAGGACTACTTCGTGCACAAGCTTGCAAACCTTCTCCGCCTGACCCACCGCCAGCTCATCGACGCCAAGCTCCGCGTAAAGGACCGATACGAGAAGAGGTGATCGTCCTGCTCCGGAAAGTGCTTTTACGCTGCAATGACTGAAAGGTGACAGAGGAGACAAGCACTGCATGGAAAAGATAGTCTATCGGTACGCCTTGGACCTCAAGGCCGTCTTGCTGCTTACGGGCATTTGTTTGCTTTGGGGGCTCAATGGACCTGCCATCAAGGTGAGCAACCTGGGCGTGGCCCCCATGTTTGCGGCCGGAATTCGATCCGTCGTGGCGACCATCTGTTTGATCTTCTGGATGAAATACAGGAAGATGGCGCTCTTTCCCGGCCGCGTGGTTGACGGTCTGTGGGTGGGGCTGCTTTTTGGGTTCGAGTTCAGCATTCTATATACGTCCCTGCTCTACACGACGACCTCTTCGGCCTGGATTCTTCTTTACACGACCCCGTTCTGGCACGCCGTCGGCGCGCATTTCTTCCTTCAGGGGGACCGCCTCACGACCAATAAGGTCGTCGGGTTGATCCTGGCCTTTGTGGGCGTCGTGGTGCTGCTCAGCAAATACGTCAACCTGCCTTCCTCCACCCAACTCCTGGGGGATGTCCTTGCCCTGCTCTCGGCTCTCATGTGGGCTGTCACGACCCTTTTCATCCGCCGGCGGCTGGTGGGGCATGTCTCCCACCACCACACGCTTTTCTACCAGATGATCTTTTCCATTCCCGTTCTCTTCGGGCTGAGCTTCCTGATCGGCGAAACCCAGGTCAAGCACCTGGACACGCTCATCGTCCTGTCTTTGGCCTATCAATCCGTCGTCATCGCCTTCTTGAGCTATATCGTGTGGTTCGCAATGGTCCACCTCTATCCTATCAGTCGGCTTACCGCCTTCACCTTTCTCACCCCGGTCTTTGCGACGCTTGCCGGCGCCTTGATGCTGGGAGAGTCCGTGAGCTGGGGAGTGGTCTTTTCCCTGGTGCTTGTGAGTGTGGGGATCTACGTGGTGAACCGGTAAGTCGCATGTCTTGAAAGTCTGCCTCATGGATCTGACCTGAGTCTCAAGAACCACTCCTCATTATGCCGGTGGGGCATAAGCGGTAGACGGGGTTGGGCAGCCTGAATCCACGCAATCATGTTTCGGGATTCCGGAAGGTTCTAAGTGAAGAGGTTTCGCGGGTTGGGTTGATTTTGTTGAGACATGTTATAGTTTATTAAAAAAGAGCTTGGAGAAGAATCTGGTTTCTTTAGAGGAGGTGAGAGCATGGCCAATACAAATTGCATATCCGCCAGGATGATTGACCTCATCGTCGGGGGTATTATGCTTGCGATCGGAACCTTCTTTGTCATAAGCGGCGTAACGGTTTTCCCGATCGTCGGGTTTTTTATTGGGATACCGTTCTTTCTGATTGCCCCGTTTTTCCTTTTCGCGCCGGCTGATAAGGTCTGTCATGTCGAATGAGAAGAATGTGTTGCCGGATAGAAAGAATCAGGCCGGGGGGGTGTTCCACCCGGCCTGATTTGAAACTGAGATCTGAGAAACCCGACAGCAAACCGAGCGTCATGCTTCCCGAAGACATTATCAGAGGGTTGCCTCTATTTGAGGACTTTCGGTTCCCTCAAATCGGTTATGGGGACCAACACTCCGCGTTCGATGTCGGCCTTGTAGAAGCGGCTTAAGGTCGTCGGGGCGTGGCTCTTGCTCGTGAAGGTGACCGGGGGAACGATTCCTCCCGTGTCGAAGTCCTTCAGGGTTTCCATGGCAGCCTTGAATGTCTCAGGGGTCAGGTTCTTGCCCGCGCGTTTCATCCCCTCAACCATCACGGTGCCGACACCCACCCCCATGGTGTAGAGCGACGTGAGCATCTTGTTTGGATCCCGCTGGTTCGCCTCCGCAAGTTTCCTCGCCCTTTCCATGCCCGGGGAATTGTCCAACCACCCCCCCACACAGTTGACTCCGATGTAGTTCTTGGCGGCTGTTTTGCACGCCTTCACCACCATGTCGTCGCTGGACCAATTGATGCCGAAGGTGGTGGGCCAGTAGTCGAACTTTTCTGCGGTCTTGAGAAAGGTGATAATGGGTGGCACGAGATTGCAGGTGATGACATACTCGACACCGTCCTTTTTCAGGGCCAGGACCTGGGAGCTCGCATCCACCGATCCGATATTGAGGACCAGCTCGGAAACGAGCTTGATTCCGTATTTTTCCGCACGTTTCTGCGCGGCATAAAGCCCCTTTTTCCCGAACTCGGTTTCCGCGTAGACAACCGCGATTTTTGGATTTTGCGCCTTCAGGTCGTTGATGATGTAGTCGAACATCAAATCGATCTGGGTCTCGTAGGTGGCCCCCAGTAGGAATATGTAAGGCTTGAAGGGTTGGTACATCTCATCCGTAAGCCCGTTGGGGATGGTCACGACCTTGTTCTTGTCGATCTCATCGAAAAGCGCTATGGTTTGAGGTGTGCCCCCCGGTGTGACGATGGAGAGCACGTTGTCCCTGAAGATCAGCTTCTTGAAGCTCGAAATGGCGTTCGGCGTTTTGAACTGATCATCCTCCCAGATAAAATCGATCTTTCGTCCGTTGATGCCCCCCTTTTGATTCACCTCATTGAAGGTGTCCTCCACGCCCCACCCTTCCGGCAGACCGAGGGCGGCCACCGGACCGGTCTTCACGAGAATCATCCCCATCTTGATCTTGTCTTTGGACACGCCCCGACCTTCTGAAGCGGCATTTGACGCGAGAAACAGGCCCAGGATCCCCAGACCCAAGAGAAACAGCAAGCTTCTTCTTCTTTCCATCTCCATCTCCTTCTCTTCCTCCATGTGATTTAGATTCGTTCTTCCCTTGACGAAAATTCGTGAAGCGCATCCCCCCTTTCCCGGCGCACTTTTTTTGTCCCCGGAAAACGACCCCTGGGACCGTGAGGCCGATGCCGGCTAAACCCTTTTTCCAGTGACGAATGAAGCACTCAATACGTGTAAGGCCAGTTCCTGAAACAGGTCTTGATTCGGCCCCATATCCCGTTGAGGCCCGTAGGCTCCACAATCAGAAAGACAATGATCAAGAGTCCGAAGGCCGCGATGTTCCATTCTTCGTCATACTGCCCTTTGAGAACACCGAGGTTTTCCCCAAGAAATTCCGCGAACGCCTTAATCACGTCCGGCACAATGGTCAGGAATATCCCTCCGAAGATGGACCCGAGCACGGAGCCCATGCCGCCGATGATGATCATGGCGATATACTCGATCGAAAGGAGAAGGGTGAAGTTCTCCGGGTGGAGGTACCCTGTATAGTAACTGTAGAGGCCGCCCGCGATTCCTCCATAAAAAGAGCTGATGGCGAACGCGGTGACCTTGTACTGGGTGAGATTGACGCCCATGACCTCAGCCGCCACATCCCGGTCACGGATAGCCACGAAGGCCCTGCCGACACGGGTGCGCGTCAGGTTTTTGGCCGAGATGGTGAGAAGGACCACAAATGTAAGGATCACATAGAAGAACCTGGAATCGTCCTTCAGGGAAAGGCCTAAGATCTCCGCACCCGGCATGGAGATCCCTCTGACCCCCATGGTCAGAGATTCCCAGTGGGTGACCGTGTATTCGATGACGACCCCGAAAGACATGGTGGCCATGGCCAGATAGAGGCCCTTGAGGCGAAGGCACGGGAACCCCAGCAGGATCCCGAAAGACGCCGCGACCACCCCCCCCGTAGGGATGGAGAGCCAGAAGGGCCAACCCGTCCGGGTGGCCAGAATGGCCGATGTATAGGCCCCGAGCGCCACAAAGGCGGAATGACCAAGGGATATCTGTCCTGTGAAGCCTGTGAGGATATTGAGGCCCATGGCCGCGATCACGGCGATCCCTGCCAGATTGGCCATATAGATCACATAAGGATCCGCCCATAAAGGGAAGGCCAGGAGAAGCACAAAGAGAACGGTGAGCCACGATTTGACCCAGAGGGTTTGGAACAGCTTGATATCCTCGCGGTAGGATTCCCTGAACGTCTTGCTTCTCATGAACCACCCTTTCCGTATCTCTTCCTAAACCCGCTCAACCTCCTCCTTCCCGAACAGGCCGTAAGGCCTAATCATGAGGACCAGAAAAAGGACCACGAAGGCAGTCAGCTCTTTGGCCCCGGGAAGGACGTCGTCAAGATATCCGCCCACAAAGGTTTCGAGGACACCTATGGTCACCCCTCCGATGATGGCCCCCGGCACGCTCTCGAGACCGCCGAGGATTACGGCGGGAAAAGCCTTGATCGCCACGAAGGTCAAGGAGATGTTGAGGACCATGACGTTGGCCAGGAAAATACCGGCAACGGCCGCGATGGCGAAGGCCAGGCCCCATGTGAGGGCAAAAACCTTTTTGACACTGATGCCCATGAGCATGGCCGTATCCTGGTCATTGGCCACCCCCCGCATGGAAAGCCCTGTCCGCGAGCGCTTGAAGAAGATGAAGAAGAGGACGACCAGAACCGTCGAGATGATCATGATCCAGAGATGGGTGTGGGACAGCACGATGCCGTGGTAGTTGAGGGGTGGCTGGGAAAAGGGGGTGGGGAATATTTTGTTGTCATGACCGAAAATGATTCCCGAAAGGCTTCTCAGGAAGATGCTCAGCCCGATGGTCACCATGACCACGGCGAAAACGGGCTCGCCGATCATGGGTCGCAGGACCACCCTTTCCGTCAGGAAACCGAAGAGAAGGGCAAAGCCGATGGTCAGCAGGACAGCCCAGAAAAAAGAAAGGGAAAAGACGGACATCAACACGTAACAGACAAAGGCCCCGATCATCATCGCTTCGCCATGTGCGAAGTTCATGACATCCGTCGCCTTGTAAATCAGAACAAAGCCGAGGGCGACCAGCGCGTACAGGCTGCCGACCGCAAGGCCTGAGACGAGCAGTTGAAGAAAATACTGGAGATCTTCACCCAACGCGGCGCTCCTTTCGATTCAGGCGTACATGGCCTCGATCACGTCCTGGTATTTCTTTTCAATCATGGACCGCTTCACCTTCATGGTCGCGGTGACCTCCTGGTCGTCCGGGTCGAGTTCCTTTTCCAGGATGGTGAGCTTCTTGATGGTTTCCACGCGCGCGAAGTGGCGGTTGACCTTCTCCACCTCTTCGGCAATGAGCTTTTTCACCTCCGGGTGGGTCGCCAGGCTTTTGTAGTTGGTATAGGCGATCCGATGGCTCTGGGCCCAGTTCTCCACATTATCGAGCTCGATCTGAATGAGGCAGGTCAGGTATTTTCGGCGGTCTCCGATAACGATGGCTTCTTTGACAAAGGGGCTGAACTTGAGCTTGTTTTCGATTTCCGAGGGTGCGATGTTCTTTCCCCCGGCCGTTATGATGATGTCCTTCTTTCGATCGGTGATGCGAAGGTTTCCTTTCTCATCGACCTCTCCCACATCCCCCGTGTGCAGCCAGCCGTCGCGGACCGCCTCCCTGGTCGCCTCCGGGTTTCTGTAGTAACCCTCGAAAACCGGCTCACCGCGCTGGAGGATTTCACCATCTTCGGCAATCTTGAACGTGACCCCCGGAATCGGTTTCCCGACGACGCCGCCGACCCCGATCTCTCCGTCCCGGGGGATAAAGGAGATGCCACTCATCTCGGTCATCCCGTAGCACTCCCGGATCGGAACCCCGATAGCGTGATAGAAACGCATGATGTCTGGCGACAGGGGCGCCGCACCGCTGACAAAGATCCTTGCATCCAGGAGCCCGAGTTGATTCCTGAGCGGTCTGAAAAGGAGCAGGTACGCGATGGCGTAAAGACCTCGCCAGTGCAGGGGAGGCTGCCTGTAGCTCAAACGATATTCGGCCAACTTTCTGCCCACGGGCATCATGGCCTTGAAGATCCAGCGTTTGAAGAAGACCGCGTCCTGCATCTTGATGAAAATGGAGGAGTGCATTTTTTCCCAGATGCGAGGCACGTTCAAAAAGGCCGTGGGAGAGATCTCCTTCAGGTCTTCCTGCAGGGTTGCAACACTTTCAGCGAAGTTCACAGTGCAGCCGGCCCACA